>NZ_CAKMSB010000005.1 GCF_928381405.1 Rothia nasisuis | reverse complement strand
TGCCCGGCGGTGGATGACTCGGTGGAAGCCGGCGTTGAATGCTTTTGCTATTGTTTTTGGTGATCGGTTGCCGCAGGTGGCTGGTCGCTAGATTGTTGTGGGTTTACACCGTTAACCTGACAGTCCCGAACTGTGACTATCTCATTGCAGGCGTGGTCTCCGATGAGATGCTAGAACTCACCAAGGGCCGCCGCCCCATTGTGCCCCTGGCTGAGCGTATGGAAATCGTCTCGCACATCGATTTTGTGGACGAGGTGCGCGCTGAGACCGTGGTTGACAAACTTGAAACGTGGGAACAGGTGCGCTTCAATACCTTCTTCAAGGGCGACGACTGGAAGGGCACTCCCCGCGGAATTGAGTTAGAACGCCGCTTCGCTGAGGTGGGTGTGCAGGTGGTCTACTTCCCCTACACGGCCCATACCTCATCAACCAAGCTACGTGCTGCCCTTGAGGCCCTCAACACTCCGGCTGCTAGCGCCGCCTAGGTCTTCAACCACAGCAAAAACGCCCCGTTTCTCTTGCTACACAGCAAGAGAAACGGGGCGTTTTGCATATATTTTTTGAATCGGGAACAAGAACCCAGAACGGGGTGTGGGAGGGGCACACAGAAACGTGCCCGCATCAACAACCCAACAATAATTTAGTAGTTAGCCTTAATGTATTCTTCGGCGCTGGTTCCCAGAACTGAGAAGACACGGCCAATCTGAGGCTCAGCAGCTGCAGCGATTTTCTTGCCCACAAGGGGAATAGAGCACTTGACTTCACCGTCAACCGTCACCTCGGTGGTTTCTCCAGCGGAGGTGAGGGTCTGGGTGGCGTTGCCGGTAACGGGGATACCCCTGACTGAAACCTCAGAGATGATGGTGCGTGAGCCGTCAGCGGCCGGGGCTGAAACACGGTCTACCTGGTTGACGGTCACGCCGTTGGAGACACCGGGTAGTTTCTTTGCTACGTCAGGGATGCGGTCAGCGGGGATTGCGCGCACGGTGGTTGTGGTGAAAGCCCCCGCGCGGTCGCCTTCCATGGTGAAAGACTCAAAGGAGACACGTACTTTCTCGCTGGCGAAGCGGGCGAAGTTCTCATCGGCGAAAGCGCGGACGACATCTTCGATGGGGGCGTTGATGGTGGTTGAGCTCTGAACTGCCATGGGGCACCTTTCTGGGAGGAATATTGCCCTGTTTATTTTACGGGGTGTTCTCAGCTCAACAAAGCCACCGGCTCACCGAGAGCGTAAACCGGAAATAATGTGGACAGCGCGGCGTAGGAAGCCTGAATTGTGGGCGGTACCTAGAGTTTTGAGCTCAACGCTGAGATTATCTGAGGCTTGGTCGCTACCGGGCACCCTGTAGGTTCCGCGAAGAGAGCCGGGGTCAGCAAGGGCTGCATCAAGCTTGTGACGCAGGTCTTCGGGGCTGGTGACAACGATGGTTTCGCCGTGGGTTTGCATCACGCGTGAAAACTCAACCTGGTGGTTGTCTACCACCTCATCGAGTTCGGCTACACGAGGTACGGCAAGGGGAATAGCTCCAACTTCGCGGGCATCGAGAATAGAGCCGGGCCCGCCCTGCACCAGAACCACCTTAGCTGCACGGTACAGTTCTAAGAGTTCGTTTCGGGGCATGCGCTCAACCGCTTCTGCGTGTTTGGGCGGGTCAGTGAATCCGTGCTGTACCAGGGCTTTGATTTGGGGTCGGTCAGCTAAATAGGTATCGACCCAGCTGATGAGACGGTCGAACTTGTGGTGATCTGTGCCCAGGGAAACCACCAAATCATAGGCAGGCACCTGCTCAGGTGACTGTGCCTTCTCTTCGCTCATGAGTATGCTCCTGACTAGAGAATATGGCCGATATTAACGGCCTCGGGGAAGGTCTTCTTCTGCTCGTCCCACTGCACCACAAAGAGGTCACTGAGAGGGTAGCACATGCGGCCTGTGAGTGTGGGCATGGTAATCCGGTCATAGGCCTCAATGAAGACGGTTTTGATTCCTAAAACCTTGGCAATGATGAAGAAAGGCACGGCTACGGCAGCACCGGTTGAGATGACGGCGTCGGGGCGTTCCTTCCGCAACACTTTCCAGGCTACCCCGACGTTACGGATGGCGTTGACGATGTTGCGCGTGGTGGGAAAGTACACCCAGTAGGTGCGCTCACCTGCCAGGGCAGCCTTGACTTCGGGGAGCTCAAAGGTAGCCCAGGCTCGGTCGTGGTTCTTCCAGAATTTATCGAGCGCAATCAGCTGGGCAAGGTGCCCGCCTGCGCTTGCTGTGAGCAAAACTTTCATGCTGTGTATCTCTATTTGCTGGTGGTTCGTCTACTTCTGGGGGGAGAGGGCCTCAAAGTAGACAGGGATGATGCGAGTGGCCTCAGAGGGGGTTAGCTCACGGAAAAGGCTGCTGGCGCTCTTAACGGAGCTCTTAGCGGTGAACGGTAGCAGGAGCACCCCGGTGTAATCGGCGGCTAGAAGCACCTTGGCGGTGGACGCAGAGTCAGAAGCCTCGATGATGACGGGTGCATTGGACTCGATATGCTTCTGCAACTCGTCCCTGCCCAGGGCATCAAAAGCCGCGGAGTCGGTGAGGGTAGGGGAGCTACCGGTGAGCGAGCCAGAAATCAGCGCGGTGAGTGACGTAGCTGCGTGCGGGGTGGGGGAGAAGATGGTGAAGCCCTTCACATCGCTCCCCGAGAGGTGTCCGTCTGCCACACCGAGACGGCGCAGGAGCTGGGCGGCGGACTCTTCTTCAGCGCCGCTAGCGATGACCGAGACCGGTGCCCCGGCGATTTCTGAGAGTCGCTCAGAGTAGCCCAGGGAGCGGTTAGTGCGGTCTGCCAGGTAGGCGACGAAGATACCGATGAGCAGGCCAACGGCTGCACCAATAAAGAGGGTCTGGGCCAGAGTGAAATTCGAGGGTTTCTTAGAGACCTGAGCTTGCGAAATGATTGTGCCGCTATCGGTGGAGGTAGCTTCAAGAGTGAGAATGGCCTGATCTACAAGCGACTTATCCATGCCTTCTGATACGGCATCTATGTTAGTGCGGGTCTCTTCACGGGAGGCCCTAATCGTGTTCGATCGGTGCGTCAGATAGGCCTGGGCTACAGTGTTGGCGATATCAGCTGACTTCTGGGGATCATCGGAGTTGACGATAATGTCTAGAACGGTGCTGTTGGAATGGCCAGCTGCGGTGACTAAGGAGTCGAGCTCAGCAACGTCCATGCTCAGCTCGTCTGCTGCTGCCTGAAGCACAACGCGGGAGCTTGCGATGGCCTCTTCGGTATCCATATCAATGGTGTTGAGTGAGGCGCGTAGACCGGTGGCACCGGAGCTAGGCTGGGTGACGTTAATAACGGCCTTAGACTCATAGGTGTGAGGAAGGGCCAGACCCACTAGAGCGCCGAGAATAGCGGCAACAAGGGTGCAGATAAGAATGGTGGTTTTGTGGCGTAGAATGCGGCGCACAGCCGCCCCCAGGGTGACGGGGGTGGTCTGCTGGTCGTTAGCTCTAGAGCGGCTGGAGCGTTCCATAGTTGTAGGTTTTCCTTCCCTAGAAGTGTAGGTGCCTAACGGCGAAGTTTACGAGTGATTGAATTGATAAGTTTTTCAAGGCCGATGGCCCGCCTGAAACGGTAAATCAATACCAGGTAGACAGGGACGACGGTGCAGAGATATATACCCAAGGCCAGTAAGGTGTAGCCCGCGAGCATCAGAATGATGACTGCCCCGACCACAGGAACTCCGGCTGCAAGGGCTATCACCGGCAGGACCTCTGTGGGGTGAGGGCGTATCCCTAGCTTGCCGTAGACCTGGGCTGTGGCTAGACCGCAGTCTGTCAGCACAGCTGCAGCCCAGGCAACGGCGGCTCCTGGCATGCCTAAGAGGGGGATCAGCGTCACGTTAAGCGTGAGTGCCACCGCTAGCGCTGAGAGCTTGTTATAGAGTTGCCAGCGGGCCCGGCCACTCATGAGCAGTACCGATTGCACGCCCCCTGCAGCCATCTGTACAAGCATGGCCGCCCCGATGATGTAGAAGAGCGGGGCTCCCTGGGTAAAGCCTGGCCCGAAGAAACTGAGGAGGACAGGACCGAAAGCCGCCAGCGTGATAAAGAAGGGCCAGCCTATCGCGATAAGGATGCGTGTGGCAGCCACAAAAATCTGGCGCGCTCTGGCTGAGTCTCCGGTGGCGATAGCAGCTGAAATATCGGGGCCTGTAACAACCCGGGCCGTGTGCTCAACCATGGCACCTACGCGTACGCAACGGTTGACCGCACCGTAGATGCCGCTGGCTGCCGGGCCCAAAAAAAGGCCAACGAGCAAGACATCAATCCATTCGAGCACAGCTTCAACAATGGCTGATACGCCACGGGCTGAGCTGAAGGCCCAGAAGCTCTTGGCAGATTCGGGCTCTGCCACGGCGCTAGGGGGAACCTGATCCACCGTCAGGTGCTTAGCCTGGCAGGTGGGCAAATCTGGCCCGGTTGGCAGATACTTACCTACCCAGAGCACCGAAATAACAAAAACTACTAGAATCGGCACGGACCAGGCGAGCGCCAGCGAAAACACGACTCCAGAGAGCCAGACGGCCAGTAGCACACCCACAATACGCAGGGTTGGTAGTAGCACTGACTGCAAGAAAGTGAACTCCACTGTGTGCCCAAGCCCGCGCAGAGCGCCGAAGCACAGGGTCATCCAGGCGGCAACGACGACGAAGGGTGCTGATACCAGGACGGCGGCGCGGACGTCCGCGTCTAGGGTGGGGGTAACCCCCGGGAGAGCCACCACCACAGCACCCACTGCCAGTACCGAGGCAATGACGGTGGCCGGGCCGAAGGCAAAACGCAATAGTTGCGGAAGCGCCGAGTAACGGCCGACGGCTCGCTGGGCGCTGACTGTGCGCACCAGGCCGGTATCAGCCCCGAACACACTCAGGGAGGTGGCGATGGCAAAGAAGGCCATGACCGAGAAGAAGGCACCGGCACCGGCCTCTCCCACCCCGTTTGAAACAATCAGGGTGGACACAAAGGCTGCTACCGAGCCGAACATGACATAGAGCGATGAAAAAGCACCGCTTTTGGCAAGGGACCTCGCCATTTAGAGCCCCTCCCCATACATGCGCGATCGCATCATGAGAGCCGCTGAAAACATGAGAACGGTCAGCTGGATAACGTCAAAGGAGTAGAAGAAGACTACAGCGAGGGCTGACACAATCACAGAGTGCACCCACATACCGGTCACCGACGCGATATTCCACGTATTGACCAGCACAGAGATGACGTACAGCAAGAAGAGCCCCAGCCCCACAAAGCCAAAGCAGAACATGAGCGCCCAGACCTGCCCCTGCGTACCCATCGACACGCCCACTGAGTCAGCCATCTTCGAGGTACCGTATCCCACCAGAGGGGAGCGTAGGGTGTACTCGAAAGTCAGGGTGTAGAGGGAGGCGCGGCCTCCCGTGGAGTCAGAAAATTCCTGACGGCCCAAAATCTCGCCCACAGCACCTGACACAAAGAGGTAGCTCACCACACCCACACCAAGCACAGCGCCGATACCGAGAGCCCGCCAGTCACCCTTGAGCAACAATCTCAAAAGCACATATGCAAATGCTGATCCCAGGCCGATGAACATACCGCGGTTAGAAGTCGCCACAGCCGGTACAAGCGATAGGACCACTGCTAGCCCCAGACCAACCTGAATCTTCTTAGAATGTACGCCTGTGATTACCGCAAACACCACAGGGGTCAGCAGAGCATAGGCCAGACCCCAAGAGTTGGCGTAGGGGAAGGGAGCCGAGGGGCGCACATAGGGAACGTCGACGCCCCAGGGCATCTGAACTTCAGCCATAGGCGGTAGCACGTAATCGCGCACCAGGTCGTTACCGAGTAGAGAACCGGGTAGCAAGAAACTCATGGGGGTGCGTAAGCGGAAATCGGGGAAGGCCAGCGCCAGGTAGCCCAGGATGACTACAGTGAACCAGATGGTGAGTAGCCCCCCGAGCATCAGGTGGTTGGGTATGCGTTCGCGAGCATTAAAGAAGTAGAGGGTGTAGATGCCCACGTTGAAGATGTTCATGTAGCGCTGCAACCACCCCAGAAGCTCTGAGGCATTCTCAAGGGAGACCGTGCAGACCAGGCCCCAAAACATGAGGGCAAACCATATCCACATGGTTGAATGAACCAGCACGCGGCGGCGCATCACCATGAGCACAATCATGAGCATAGCTAGGATTGAAGGCGCGAACTGCATGAGGCCAAAAGCCCAAATCAGCGGGAAGCCATAGAGCAGAGTCAAAATAGGCCACGCCGGAAGCGGGGCGCCCACAGTGGGAGCGACCGCTGACAAAAAGCGACTGTTCTGGCGGGTGGGAGTCAGCACTGACACGGTTACAGGCCTCTGCCGGTTTTGTTAACAGCAGCGAGCAAGGCGTCGGGGCTCAATAGTCCCAGTGCTACAGGCAGAGCAGCCCAGGCACGGAGCTGGGTGATGTCACGACGCAGGGTAGCGCGCGCATAGGCTAGGGCCAGAGAGCGGTTGCCCAGGGCCGCGTGAATAAAGGCTATCTGGCCCGAGATACGAGCCAGGCCTTTGGGGTCGTTCTCAAACTCGGGGAATTTGCGGAGCAGGTAGGTGAGGCCGTCGGCCATGTTTTGCCACTTACCGGCAAAGAAGGAGGGCCGATCCCACAAGATGAGCACGAGCGGCTTGGGAACAGAGAAGACATCGCCAAATTTGGTGGCGCGCAACAACAGGTCGTAGTCTTCACCATAGGCCGCCGGAAGGTCCTCATCAACAAGACCCACACGTCCTAACAAATCAGCCTTGCGGTAGAGCATAGCAGAGGGGTGAATCTCAGTGATACGAGAACGCAAAAAGTCTGTGAAGGAGGCCGTGGCTGGAGCCAGGCGGTCAACGTCCTTACCCCCGGTGCGCACCCGAATACCTGACGAAATAGCCACAGCCTCGGGGTGCACCTGCCAGAGCTCAAGCTGATCAGTCAGCTTGCTGGGCAACCAAAAGTCGTCGTCATCGCAGAAACCCAAAACTTCACCCCGAGCAGCTTCAATGCCGGTATTCCGGCCACCAGCTAGCCCCTGGGGGCGGGTATTGGGCAGAGTGCACAGACTGCGGTGAGCAGGCACAGGGACGTCGGTGAGCGGGTCAATCTCAACATGGTCGAACACCACGAGCACCTCAACCTCACCGGTGAAGGTCTGTTCAAAAATGGAGGTCACCGCGGTGCGTAGCAGCTCAGGGCGCTTGCCGTTGGTGGCGATGATAACGGAAACTGAAGTAGTCATGAGGTAACCGCCGGAGTTGATAGGGTAATAAATTTACGTCGCATAGACAGCAACACCGTAGCTGCGTTAGCAAGAAAGAGCAGGCCGTAGACCAGAATAAAGCCCAGGCCGGTACCCCAGAAAATGAAAATCCAGCAGAAGGTGCCGGCGTCCATGTGCAGGTTCACAAAGGAACGCATAGTACCGCCGGAGGCAGGGGCGGCGGTGCTCTTGTTGCGGCGGAGCTGTTCTGCCAAAATCTGGCTCATGAAGTGGCCGGTAACTAGCACCGTGAAAGCCAATGGCAACCACCAGAGCTGCCACCCGGTGAGCGGAAAAGCCTCAGGGTACTTAACAAAGCCCACCAGAATAGTTAGATGCTGAGCCGGGGTGCGCATGGCATCTACCACGTGATCCAACCATTCACCTGCGGGTGAGGAGGTGCCGGTGACGCGGGCCACCTGGCCGTCGGCAGAATCTAGGGCATATCCCAGGGCAAACAGCAGGGCCACGAGCAGACCCAACCAGAGGCTAGGCGGCAGGGCCACCATCAGAACCATGCCCAGCACAGATACTGAAGCGCTAGCTGCGGTCACACCATTAGGCCCCAGGCCAATCTTGACCGCAGCTGCCGCGAATACGCGTGCTACTCGGCGGTTAACCCAGCGAGTATAAGCGGGAACACCAACACCAGACTTCTGCGCTGAGTTAAGCTGAGCCAGTGTTTGCCGAAAGCCCATGCGGGCCGGTGAATGGGTACTAGTCATAAAGCGCAGATAATCCTTTTTACGTGTGTGCTGAGTGAAGTTTCCGTCAGGTAGGGTGCTGGAACATGTGGTAACCGACCCTGCCCAACCACTTCACATCGTGCTTCTGAATCTTTAATTCTAGGTGAACAGACCGCTCGGCAGTAGGTGGAAAACGATCTAAAATACTATGACTTTCACTAACTTTACCTGGTCAGGGGCATTTCCCTACCGTTTTCCGGTTCTCTGAACTGGCACCCTACCGTGCCCTCATGACACCTGTGGCCCGCACCCTATGTGGGGTGCGGGCCACACATCGGTGACATTACAGGTGCCAGCTATTTACCGGATTTATGAAGTGCGGAGCGTGGCATCCATATCAAAGGTGGAGCTCTTAGCCCTGCGGTACGAGTGAACCTCAACGGCGATGACGTTCTTGCCCTGATTCAGCTGGCTCGCAGGTACCACCACGGTAATGGGGGTGGCCTTAGCCAGAGAATAGGTGACGTCACTCTGCGCTGCCGTGTTCGCTGTGGCACCGGCCATGAGGTTGGTGCGGTTAACTTCACGACCGTTTACGTAGATAGCGATGCCGTCGTCAGCGTAGGTGGTCAGCACCAGCTCCTGGTTCGGCTGAGGAGTCAGCTCAATTTCCTTGCGGAGGAACATCGACATGGGCTGTTCAAAGTAGCTGAACTGCAGGCGGGTGGCCAGTGAAAACTCACCCCAACCAATCGAAGTCGGTGCTACGTACCACTGACGGGCAGTGTTGTAGGCGTAGTCAGTCGAGCGCCAGGTCTTATCGTAGCGATTGGTCAGGTAGAAAGCTACGTTCCACTGATCACCCGAGGAGACAATCTGCTGGTCAGCAGGCTTGACCGGTTCGGCGGGAGTCACAGGCTCAGCGGGAGCCGGGTTCTCTTCAACAACCGGGGGAGCAGGCTCCTCGGTAATCTGATCGATGGGCTTTACTGCCGGATCAACCGGGGTGGCCGGGTCAACCGGTGCCTCTGTGGTGGCGGTGGGGGTCGGCTCAGCTACCGGAGGCTCAGTGACGGGTTTTTCCGTAGTGGGTGCCGGGTTGGGCACAGGGTTGGCTACAGTAGCCACCGGGGTGGAGGCAGAGAGGTTGCCAGCAGCATCAGCTACGCGTACGAAGTAACGGGCGCCCTCGGTGGTGGGGAGCGAGTAGTTCGTCTTGGTAGTTGAGGCAACGACGCGGTTATTACGCAGAATCTGGTAGGTTACACCGCGCTCGCCTGCACCGTTCCAGGTGAGGGAATCTGTGGTGCCGTCAGTGGTAACAGCCAGGTTAGAGGCGGTCGCAGGAGCGGTAGAATCGCTCGGCGCGTAGCGGGCAAAGCCCACGGTCTGCTGGACTCCGTTGGTACCCAGAGAGCGGGTGATGTCGCCGCCTACCCAGAGGACGCCGGTGGAGTCGGTGAAGGTGGCCCACACACCGTGGCCGCGTGCACCCTGCAGAATGGGGTTGAAGGAGGGCAGAATCTCGCCGGTCTGAGAGTCGAAGGCAGCCACCAGGCGGATGGTGTTCACTCCGTTATAGGTGGGAGCTTCCCAGGGGTTATTGAAGGTGTCAGCGCCGCTGTAGATCCAGTCACCGCAGTGGCAGGCCGCGAAAAGCACACCGTTCTTGTTGAGGGAGAGATCCTGGAAGTCGCCGCCGCTCTTGGTAATAAAGGTGCTGGGGCGGTTGGCCAGGTTAGCCTTTTCGTACTGGGCCAACAGGTGCTCAGCACCGGCAGCCCAAACAGTTGAACCTGCGTCCTGAACATCGAACTGGAAGCCGTCACGGGAGGTGGGGTTGTTGGCCCGGTAAGAGAGGGTCCAGTTCCACTGCTGAGCAGCCTTGCCGTCGGTCAGGTTGAGGTAGGCCAGCTTCCAGGCGGGGTCACCGTTGAGGGTTGAGAAGTAACCAGCGATAGAGATGCCCTCGTCGCTCGCCGAAATACCGTTAACGGTGCCGTTGGTTACGGGGCGCCAGTTCCAATCGACTGAGTTGTCAGACAGGCGGAAGCGGGCGACGTTCTTGGAGTAGGCGTAGACATTTGAGGTGGAACCCTTCACGTGAGTGAAGTTGCCGCCAATGTAGACGTGACCGCCGTGTACGGTAATGGACTTGACAAAGGAAACGCCGCTGGCGCCGCGGTTAACAACGTCCCAGCCCAGGGAGGTGTCAGTGGCACCGGTGACGGGATCAAGAATCACAAAGCCCTTGGAGGGCTGCCCGTTAACCTCGGTGAACTCGCCACCTACGGCCAACTTACCGTTAGGAAGGGGAGCAATAGCCTTGACCTGGCCGTTGAGCTGGGGGGTGAAGGTGCGCACCAGCTCGCCGGTGTTGACGTCGTAACCAGCGATAAACTTCTGCTGGACCTTCTCACCGGTAGCAGCGTTTTCTACGAAGGCAAAGTCGCCGCCCGTGTATACGGTGTCACCGAGCTGGTCGATGGCCTGAACACGGGTGTTGAGCTCGCTGGTAGAGCCGGTGCCGCTTTCAGCACTGGTGCGCCAGCTAACGCGAGACGAGCGGCTAGAGGGCAGGGCGGGCTTGGTTGATTCTGCGGTGCCGGAATCAGCGATATCAGTGAGGTTAAGGTCAGCCTGAGTCAGCTTGGGGCGCACGAAAACCTGGGTGAAAGGAATGGCGTAACCAGTTGAAGAGGGAGACCACAGGTAGGAGTCTGCAGAAGTGGTTCCCTGCAGCATACGCCCGTAGGCAAAGCCAATCTTCCACTGCTGGTTGGAGCGACCGTAGAAGTTGTTGGCATAGTAGTAGTCGTTGTCATTGGAGACGCGGTTTACAGACAGCGCAGTGGTGCGATCAGCGCCCAAGGTGGGGTCATTATCGTAGCGCACGTTCTCCCAGGGGTGGTAGGCCGAGAGAGTCCAGGACCAATCCTCAATCTTGGAGCGCTGGGCGTACATGTTCTGCCAGGCAGTGCCTTCAGCGTTGCCTGCGCGGTTGAAGCGTACACCGTCCTCGAGGTCCTTCACCTTGGTGCTACCGAGCAGGGCGTCCACGGTGGTGGAGGGGAGCTGCACGGGGGAGAAGGCATCGGTGCCATCGGGGTTGGTTGCCAGGTCGCGGGGGTTACCCTTACCGGCGTAGTCCTCGCTCCAGCCCTCGCGGCCACGGCCAATCATGACCCAGCCGCCGCCGTTGGTCTCCTGGTCGCAGTAGAACTGGGCAGGAGCGTCCATCTCGTCGGTCCAAAGCCAGTAAGCACCTGATTTGGATTCGGGGTCATTCTGCTTAATCTCCCAGCAGGAGGCAGCAGCGGTTTCTGAGGAGAGGCCATTGGCAACGTAGGCTGCATTGGCGGTTGCACCGGGAAGGGTTGATACGCCCACACCGAGGGCTACCGCTCCAACGGCGATTTTAGTGATCAGTGATGGTTTTTTCATAGGTCTTTAGCAATCTGCGTTGTTCGGGAAGTCATGGGAGGCGATCTTCCACGTCCCGTTGTCTTCAATCAGAGTAAAAATGTTGAGCGAGCGAGGGGTCTGGTTCGAGCTCATGGTGTTACCGGCGGCATCCACCACCTTCACCTGGGAGGAGTCCAAGCAGACCTCCATGATTTTGGCGGCCTGGCCCTTGTATTCTCCCTCGGCTACGCGGGGTGAACCTACCACAGTGGAGCTACCCTCTACATGCCAGCCCGAGAGGGCGTATTCGGTGGCTGTAGCCAGGTACTGGTCTAGGGCACTATCGATGGCTGCTTCTTCGAGCTTGGCAGTAGTTTCAGCCGAGACATACTGTTCAGAAGCTACCTGCTCCTGGGCCTGTATGTTTTCGGTGTCGCTCACTACGTCTTCGCCGGTGTTACCTGTGGTGGGGGTCGTAACGGGCTCTATGTTGGCCAGAGCGCCCTGGATATCGGTGTAAAGCTGCTCGGTGGTCTTGACCTCTTCGGAATTTGCATCGACCTCGTTGGCCTTGGCTAATGCCTCTGAGCCTGAGAAGTTCTCGGCCGGAGCTTCACCGGTGCTGTCGGTGGCCGTTGCGCTTGCTGAAGCAGACTCGTGTGCAGTTTGACTGGCTGATGCGCTGGCTGATGTCGATTCACTTGCTGCCTGATCCGGAGCGGTGCTGTTGGAACCGCCGCAGGCGGTTAAGGCCAGGCTGCCTGTGGCAAAAAACACAAGGACGCCTGTGCGCGTCTTGCGCGCGCCGGGCGAAAAAGACAGGGGTATCCCTAATATGTTCATTCAGTCCCTCTGGGGTTATGGTGCGTAGATAGTTGATGGGCCCCCGGGCGCTCCGTGCGAAAAGGAGGTGTTGTAGCCCGAGCTCGTCAACCACTTATCATCATACTACCTGGCGGAGGTGTTTGGGTGTATCTTTTGAAATGCAAAACACAATATTACTCATCGGTAACTTACTGAGGATAAATAATTATTCTCAATTTTTTATTACCTCCCTATCCCATCTGTATTTACGCTGACGCTGGAGCCGGTTGGTTAAGGCGAGAGTGAATCCTTCACCCAGCTCAGGGCCCCTGTGCGATAATGGGGAACGCACTCACCGGCCCAATCAATACGGAGTACCCATGTCTTTGCGGGGTCTATCAGCTGCCCTAGCCACCGAACCCAGCTACACTGCCATGACGGAACAGGCGGCGGCTGCCCCTGCTACCCGCATCGACGAATTTCTCATCGGTAGCCCCGATGGAGCCCGTCCCTTTATTCTGGCAGGTCTCGCTGAACAGCTTGCCCGCCATGATTCGGAGCAGGTGCGCCCGGTCGTCCTTGCCGTGACCGCGACTGACCGTGAAGCCGAAGACACCGTGACCGCCCTGACTGCCCTCCTTGAACCCGGTGAAGCAGTGCTTTTCCCTGCCTGGGAAACCCTGCCGCACGAGCGTCTCTCACCGCGCAGTGACACCGTGGGTGCACGCCTGGCTGTGCTGCGCTCCCTGGCTGGGGGAGGGGCTCAGGCTCCGCGCATCGTGGTCGCCCCCATCCGATCGGTACTGCAACCACTGGTTGCAGGCCTCGAAAAGCTACGGCCGGTTCACCTGAGCGCGGGCTCTGAAACTAATTTTGACGGGGTTATCAAAGCCCTGGTGGCAGCTGCCTACTCCCGCGTTGACCTGGTCTCTAAACGCGGAGAGTTTGCTGTACGTGGTGGCATCATCGATATCTTTCCCCCCACGGCGGCCCACCCCGCCCGCGTTGAATTCTTCGGCGACGAGGTCGAAAACATCCGCTGGTTCTCTGTAGCTGACCAGCGTACCTTACCCAGCGGTGACCACCCCACCGAGCTGACCGCCCCACCCTGCCGCGAACTCCTTATCACCCCTGAGGTCATGAGTAAGGCAGCCCGCCTCAAGGGCTCCTTCCCCGGCGCTGCTGCCATGCTTGAAAAGATTGCAGGAGGTATCTACGTTGAGGGCATGGAATCGTTGATTCCGCTCCTGGTGGACGACATGGTGACCCTACTCAACCACCTGCCTGCAGGCTCCCTGCCTATCATCTTTGAACCCGAGCGCGTGCGTTCCCGTGCAGCCGACCTGGTAGCTACCAACGAAGAATTCCTGCTAGCTGCCTGGGATTCGGTCACAGATAGTTCGGACGCCCCCATCGACCTCGGCGGCACCGGCCCCGCCGGTCTGGGCGCCGGTAGCTTCCGCACCATCGCTGCCGTGCGCGAGGAGGCCCTGGCCCGTGGCTTTGGCTGGTGGGCCCTGACCGCCCTGGGGGTGGACGATGCTATTGACGACGGTATCGACTCCGTCCGGCTGGCTGCCCGCGACCCCCACACCTACGCCGGCAACGTCTCTGAGTTGCTCACCGAGGTGGGTAGAAAGGTTAAGGAAGGCTGGCGCATCACCGTAGTCACAGATGGTCCCGGCCCGTTGGCCCGTCTGCTTGATCTCTTTCAAGAAGCCCAGATACCTGCCACCCGCGTTGACGACCTCACCGACCCGCCGGAGCCCGGCATCATCGAAATGACCACCGCTTCACTGGGCCGTGGCTTTATGATGGACGCCGAGCGCCTGGGGTTGCTGACCGAGGCTGATATTCTGGGGCGCACCAGCCCGTACACCACCCGAGATTTACGCAGCGGCAAGCTACCGGTTCGTCGCCGCAAGAATGCCGTGGACCCTATGAGCCTGACCGCTGGTGACTATGTAGTGCATGAGCAGCACGGTATCGGCCAGTTTGTTGAGCTCATCCAGCGGCCTATCGCCGGGGCTACCATCACCCCGGGGGAGCCCAAGCCCATGAAGGAGTACCTGGTCCTTGAGTACGCGCCCTCAAAGCGCGGCGGGCCTAAGGACCGTCTCTTCGTGCCTTCAGACCAGCTTGACCTGGTCTCAAACTACGTGGGCGGCGACGCCCCTGCGCTCTCGAAGATGGGTGGCTCCGACTGGGCCAAAACTAAATCCAGGGCCCGCAAGGCTGTTAAAGAAATTGCCGCTGACCTCATCAAGCTATACTCAGCCCGCCAGGCCTCACGCGGCCACGCCTTTGGCCCAGACACCCCCTGGCAGCGGGAACTTGAAGAGGCCTTCCCCTACAACGAGACCCCCGACCAGCTGGTTGCCATCAACGAGGTCAAGGCAGACATGGAACGTGAAATCCCCATGGATCGCCTCATCTCGGGTGATGTTGGCTACGGCAAAACAGAAATTGCCGTACGCGCTGCCTTCAAAGCTGTACAGGACGGCAAACAGGTGGCTGTACTCGTCCCCACCACCCTGCTGGCCCAGCAACACTACGAGACCTTCTCTGAACGCTTCTCGGGCTTCCCCGTTTCTATGAGGGTGCTCTCACGCTTTCAGAAAGCCAAGGAATCCGCCGAAATTATGGAAGGCATTAAGAACGGTTCGGTAGACGTGGTGGTGGGTACTCACCGTATTCTCTCGGAAACCGTGGACTGGAAGGACCTAGGGCTGGTCATTATCGACGAGGAACAGCGCTTTGGCGTGGAGCACAAGGAAAAGCTTAAGACCATGCGCACCAACGTGGACGTGCTGGCTATGAGCGCCACCCCCATCCCGCGTACCCTGGAAATGTCTCTGACCGGTATTCGCGAGACGTCCACCCTGGCCACCCCTCCTGAGGAACGCCACCCCGTGCTCACCTTCGTCGGGCCCCGTACCGACAAGCAGATTACCGCCGCCATCCGCCGCGAACTCATGCGCGAGGGCCAGGTCTTTGTGGTACACAACCGCGTCTCGACCATTGAAGAGACTGCCAACGAGATTCAGAAGCAGGTGCCCGAGGCCCGTATCGCTGTGGCTCACGGACGCATGAGCGAGTCTCGCCTGGAGAAAATTATTGTTGACTTTTGGGAACGCAAGTTCGATGTACTGGTCTCCACTACCATCGTTGAGACCGGTCTGGACATCTCGAATGCCAACACCCTGATTGTGGATCAGGCTCAGAATTACGGCCTGTCGCAGCTTCACCAGCTGCGCGGGCGTGTAGGGCGGGGTCGCGAGCGCGCCTACGCCTACTTTCTTTACCCACCCGAAAAGATGCTGACCGAGGTAGCCCATGAGCGCCTTAAGGCTGTGGCGACTCACAATGAGTTGGGTGCCGGTATGCGCCTGGCGATGAAGGACCTGGAGATTCGCGGTGCAGGTAATCTGCTGGGCGGGGAGCAGTCTGGCCATATTGCCGGTGTGGGCTTTGACCTGTATCTGCGGCTGGTGGGTGAGGCGGTGGCTCACTTTGCCCACGGTGAGAAGGGCGAGGTGCCTGCCGAAATTAAGGTGGATCTACCGGTCAATGCCCACATGCCTCACGACTACGTGGCATCTGAGCGCCTGCGCTTATCTGCCTACCGGCAGATAGCTCAGGCCCAGAGTGCAGATGAGCTGGCGGAGGCCCGTGAGGAACTGGTTGACCGCTACGGCACCCCGCCTGCCCCGGTGGAAAATCTTTTCAAGGTTGCGGCTCTGCGCCATCGCGCCCGTGCGGTGGGCCTGACCGAGATTGTGGCTGTGGGCCCCAAGATGCGCTTCTTCCCGGTCAACGATTTGCCGGAGTCGCGTCAGATGCGTCTGACGCGCATGTACCCCGGTGCCCTCTATCGGCAGGTCCCGGGCACAGAGAACTGGCAAATCCTGGTGCCCCGCCCCAAGACGTCCGCGGTCGGGGGCAAGGACCTGGTTGATGATGCCATCGTGGACTGGACCGAGCAGTTTATTCATGCCATCTTTGAGGCTGGCGTCGCCGCTTCTTAACAAGCACCCTATGGGTTGGAGCTCTACTTGAGGTAGAGGTCAGTGCCGTCTGAGCGGGTGCGCTCGTTGGTCTTCGAGGGAAGAATCCACAGCGGAACCAGAAAGGTGATGCCGTACAGTACTACAGCTACGGTCCACCAAATCCAGCCACCCTCGGGATAGGTACCCAGGGCGTAGAAGCAGGCAAACAGCAGGGCAATACAAAAGATGGTCAGAGCAATGTTTGAGCCCAGCTCCTTGGTGCCTGAATACTGGGGGGCACCGCTACGGGCTGGGGCACCCGACTCCATGCCGAGAGACTCGACGTTGGAGCGTTTCTCGGCCTCTGCTTGGGCGTTGGTCTTAGCCATAGATGGGTCCTTTTCGTGTGTGTACTTTATTAGACAGTATAAGCTGTGGGGCTCAGCTTCGCACGGTCTATCACCTATATGACCTGTTAGTAGCCGCTCTGAGCTGTTTGGCCTGCACCGATAATCGCAATACCTTGAGAGGCGCCAATACGGGTTGCACCGGCATCAATCATAGCCAGAGCCTCTTCGCGGGTGCGCACACCTCCGGAGGCTTTCACCCCGACGGTGGGGCCAACGGCTGCTCGCATGAGGGCGATATCTTCAACGGTTGCACCGGCGGAGGAGTAGCCGGTGGAGGTCTTGACGAAGTCGGCACCTGCTTCAACGGAGGCCTGGCAGGCCAGTACCTTTTGGTCGTCGGTCAGCTCGGAGGTCTCAAGGATTACCTTGAGAAGGGCACCCCCGGCGTGGACGGCATCTGCCACGGCCCTGATGTCTGTGACCAGGGCGTCCTTTTTCTCTGCGCGGGCGTCCGCGATATTGATGACCATATCAACTTCGCGGGCCCCGGCCTCAACGGCGGTCTTAGCCTCGAAGGCCTTGACTACGGTGGCAGATGCGCCGAAAGGGAAGCCGACTACCACACAGGGCACAGGTTTCGAATCGGCAAGTTCCTCTGCCAGTACCGGCGCCCAGACAGGGTTAGCACAGACGGACGCAAAGCCGTACTGCCTGGCCTCGTGACACAGACGGCGAACGTCTGCCTCAGATGCGGTGGGGGCTAGGATGGTGTGATCAATCAGGGCGGCCAGTTCAGCCTGAGAAAGTTCAGCAGTCATTATTCTCCTTTGGGGCACGGGGACGGCGGGTGTTAGAGACCCAGGGCGGCCTTCATATCTTCTTTGAGGAGGGCAAGCTTGGTGGCTGCAATTGCGCGGGCATCAGCCACTGAGCTACTTACCGGGACGAGGACCTCCAGGTAGCACTTGAGCTTAGGCTCGGTGCCGGAGGGGCGCACAATCACACGTGAGGAATCTTCGGTGTAGTAGCGCATGCCGTCGGTTGGAGGTAGAGTCTCGGTGCCCTCGGTGAGGTCTTCGACCGAGGTAACGGGGGATTCTGCCAGCTCGGTCGGTGCATTGGTGCGTAGCCTCTTCATCATAGCCGGGATCTCAGTCAGGTCAGAGACGCGCACTGAGAGCTGGTCGGTAGCATAGAGGCCGTGTTCGGCGGCAAGCTCATCGAGCAGGGCGGGCAGGGAGGAGCCAGCGTCCTTGAGTTCCTGCGCATAAGCTGCCATGACCAGGGCCGCAGAGATACCGTCCTTATCACGCACCTGGGAGTGGTCAACGCAATAGCCGAGGGCCTCTTCGTAGCCGAAGGTCAGGTTCTGCACGCGGGCAATCCACTTGAAACCGGTGAGGGTTTCTAGGTGCTTGACCCCTGCGGCGCGGGCGATGGCCCCTGCGGCGCGGGAAGACACAATTGAGTTGGCGAAGGTGGCTTCAGCCGGGTTTTCTACGGACGCCAGTGCGCGGGTTGCTAGAATTGCGCCGGCCTCGTCGCCACGCAGCATGGCCCAGGTGCCGTCACGCTTGACCGCAAAGGCTGCGCGGTCGGCATCCGGGTCATTGGCGATAATTAGATCTGCGCCAATCTTCTCTGCCAGGTCTATAGCCAAATCAAGAGCGCCGGGCTCTTCGGGGTTGGGGAAGGCAACGGTAGAGAAATTAGGGTCGGGCTCGGCCTGCTCGGGCACCAGAGTGACGTTGGTGAACCCGGCCTTACGCAGAGTGGTTTCAGCGGTCTTACCGCCCACACCGTGCATGGGAGTCAGCACGATTGAGAGGTCGCGTTCTTTTGTCTCTACGAGCGGGATGACTCGTGCGATATAGTCGTCCGCTACGGTCTCGGGCAGAATATTCCAGCCGTCCGCTGCCAGTACCGGGGTCTGAACGGCGGCAATGGCGGCGGCAATGTCACCGTCGTAGGGAGGGATAATCTGGGCACCGCGAGCTCCGGGGTCAACAGCGGAACCACCCAGGTAGACCTTGTAACCGTTATCGTTGGGCGGGTTGTGGCTGGCGGTGACCATCACACCGATTTCTGCGCCGTATTCACGGGTGGCCCAGGCCGTCACGGGGGTGGGAAGGGCAGACGGCATGAGGTGAACCTCGATACCGGCGGCAGTAAAAATTGCGGCTGTGTCGAGGGCAAAAATATCGGAGTTTTTGCGTGCGTCAAAGCCTACTACAGCAGAAATCTTTTCCCAGCCCTCAGCCTGCGCGCGCCCGGTAGCGTAGTTAGCCAGCCCCTGGGCGGCGCGTTGAACTACCACACGGTTCATGCGCATGGGCCCGGCACCTAGCTCTGCGCGCAGGCCAGCGGTGCCGAACTGAAGGGTTCCCGAGAAGCGGTCGATCAGATCAGCGGTCGCGGCCTGGTCGCCTGCCTCAACCTGAGCGATGATGCTCTCAAGCTGGGCTTTGGTTTCTGTATCGGGGTCGATAGCGGCCCAGGTGCGGGCTTGCTCAAGGAGTTGCTGAGTATCGAGTGACATGGTCTTTCCTTGTCCTTAGAGGGCCGCGATAATGTCTGCGAGCAGGCGGGAGATACGGGGGCCAGCGGCCTGACCGGCTTCAATCACTTCGGTGTGAGAGAGCGGGGTCTCCTGAATACCAGCGGCCAGATTGGTGACCAGCGAGATACCAAAGACCTCCAGGCCGGCGGCGCGGGCGGCAATAGCCTCAAGCGCCGTGGACATACCCACCAAATCAGCGCCGAGCGCACCGGCCATCTTCACCTCTGCGGGAGTCTCGTAGTGGGGCCCCGGGAACTGCATGTACACGCCCTCTTGCAGAGAGGGGTCAATACTGCGGGCAATCTGGCGGATTCGCGGTGAATATACATCGGTTAGATCGACGAAGTGGGCACCGGCCAGGGGGGAGGTTGTGGTGAAGTTGATGTGATCAGAAATCAGTACCGGCTCACCAGCGGAATAGGCAGGATTGAGACCCCCGCAGCCGTTGGTCAGAATCATGGTGCTGGCCCCGGTAGCTGCCGCCACCCGCACCCCGTGCACCACTGCGTCCACACCCCTGCCCTCGTACAGGTGAGTACGGGAGCCAAGCACCAGAGCCCGCCTCCCGTTTTCTGTCAGAATTGAGGTCAGAGTGCCGGGGTGGCCGGCCACAGCGGCCCTGTGAAAGCCCGGAACCTCATCTGCGGCAAGTACATGGGTTGCCTCACCAATCAGCGACGCGGCAGCACCCCAACCCGAGCCCAGCGTCAGCGCCAGGTCGTGTCTTTCAGCACCGGTCTTCTCGGCAATAAACTCGGCTGCTTCCCGAGCCTGCACCATTGCAGGGTAGGCGGGGTCAGCGGTAGAAATATTAGATTCATTCAACACACCTCTACGGTACCAAAAGTCAGGGCATCGCCCCACCGCTAAACATGCTCCCCTCCCCGGAGATTTGCACCGGGCTACTGACAGGCAGAAAGAGACGCAAGTTGAGCCAGACTGCGATGTGCGACACAATGTTCTTGTGACTCTAAAAACTGACAATGCTTCGCACAAAATCGTTATTTTGGGCGGCGGCCCTGGCGGCTATGAGGCCGCGCTGGTAGCAGCTAGCCACGGTGCTGACGTGACCCTCGTCGAAGAGAAGGGCATGGGCGGCTCCGCCGTGCTCACTGACGTCGTGCCCTCCAAAACCCTGATTACCTCAGCAGAGGCCCGCAACCGCTTCGGCAAGGCCCAAGACCTAGCTATATCGGTAGGGGACGACGCTGACCCGCCCCAGATTACGGTTGACCTGGCCAAGGTCAATGCCCGCCTGCTAGACCTAGCCCAGCAGCAGTCCCAAGACATCAAGCGAACCCTAGAACGCAAGGGGGTCAAGATCATTGACGGGCGCGGTCGACTTAAGGACCGCCACACGGTTGAGGTTACCGACTCAACCGGACTCACCTATGAGCTGACCACAGATTTCATTATTCTGGCTGTTGGTGCCCACCCCCGTGAGTTACCCACTGCCCAGCCAGACGGTAAGCGCATTCTTAACTGGACTCAGCTCTATACGCTCGAAGAGCTCCCTCAGGATCTCATTGTGGTGGGCTCTGGCGTCACCGGAGCCGAATTCGCCTCAGCCTACAACGGTTTGGGCTCGCGCGTTACCCTCATCTCCTCACGAGACCGGGTGCTCCCGGGCGAGGACGAGGACGCCGCCACCGTCCTTGAAAACGTCTTTGAGCGCAAGGGCCTGCGCGTGATGCCGCGCTCGCGGGCTGATGCTGCCTGCTATAACGAGTCGGGTGACGGTGTGATTGTAACCTTGGGTGACGGGCGTAAGGTCTCCGGTTCGCATGTGCTCATTGCGGTGGGCTCTATTCCTAACACCGAAAACCTGGGGCTTGAGGCTGTGGGAGTTGAGGTTGGAGAGTCTGGCCATATCACTGTGGACCGTGTCTCGCGCACCAACATACCCAATATCTACGCAGCCGGTGACTGCACCGGCGTGTACCCCCTGGCTTCGGTCGCGGCCATGCAGGGTCGTGTTGCGGTTTCGCACATGTTAGGTGATATCGTCAGGCCTTTGCGCACCCATCAGGTTGCGGCCAATATTTTTACCGCCCCCGAAATCGCAACCGTAGGGGTCTCCCAGGCTGAGATTGAATCTGGCCAGTACCAGGCTGACATGGTGATGCTACCGCTTGCCACTAATCCCCGGGCTAAGATGATGGCTGTTGAGGACGGCTTTATCAAGATTTTTGCCCGCAAGCACTCCGGCACCGTTATCGGCGGTGTGGTGGTGGGCCCCCGGGCCTCAGAGCTCATCTTTCCTCTCTCCCTGGCCGTTGATAAGAAGCTACACGTTGATGACATCGCAGAAACATTCACGGTCTACCCCTCACTGACCGGGTCCATCTCAGAAGCGGCCCGCCAACTGCACACCATGCAGTAGGGCATAAGATAGTTACAAGAAAAACCGCCCGTTCTTCACTATGAGGAACGGGCGGTTTTTGATGATGCCTCTGTTCTAGCAGTATTGGAGGCGCTTCTGCTTGAGCTATACGGAGGTTTACCCTACTTGGCGCGGGCCATGGTGGTTAGATCTACGTCGCGGGTTTCGTGGGTGATGGCCATGAAAATTAAAGTCAACAGGGCCGCACCGGCCAGATAGAGGCCAACCGCACCGACACCGCCGTTAGCGTTCAGCCAGACCGCAGCGTAGGGGGTCAGTGCAGCACCCAGAATGGAGGAGACGTTGTAGCTAATACCGCTGGCGGTGTATCGCACGTTGGTGGGGAAGAGCTCGGGCAGGTAGGCGCTCATAGAGCCGAAGGTGAGACCCATCAGGGTCATGCCGATAGCCATAAAGAGCACGATGCGGCCGGTGTTGGCCTCAGCACCTGTGCCCACCACCGAGGGATTCATGAGGAAGCCGAAGGAAAGACCGAAGATGATAATAGCTCCGGTGATGACCAGCTGGGAGGAGCGGCGCCCGTACTTATCGGCTAGCCAGCCCGAGACCGGGACCATGGCTGCGAAGAAAAGGATGGTGATGATCTGAATCAGCAGGAACTCGCGGTAGGCGATGCCCAGGCCGCCTTCTTCGACTTTGCCAATGCCGAAGGAGAGGATCCAGGCGGTCATGAGATAGAAGAGCACGTAGGTGGCCAGCATAATGAAGGTGCCCTGAATCATGGGCCACCAGGCCACCTTGAAGGCCTCAGCCAGGGGGGTCTTGACCTTCTCGTCCTTGGCAAGGGCCTGCTTGAAGACCGGGGTCTCTTCGAGCTTGAAGCGCACATAGAGGCCCACCAGAACCATCACGACGGAGGCGATGAAGGGGATGCGCCAGCCCCAGACCAGGAAATCGTGGTCAATGGTGTCACCTGCAGCCAGGGAGGTGAAGCCCATGGCGACGGTGAGCAGCAGCATAAAGCCGTTGGCCAGGATGAAGCCGAACGGAGCGCCCAGCTGGGGCCACATGGCAGCGCGGGCGCGTTTGCCTTCCTCAGCATACTCGGTTGCGAGTAGCGCTGCGCCCGACCATTCGCCGCCCAGGCCCAGACCCTGGCAGAAACGTAAGATGGTCAGCATGATAGGTGCCCACAGACCAATCTGGTAGTAGGTGGGCAGAAGGCCAATGAGGAAGGTGGCGATACCCATGGTAAGTAGTGCACCGACTAGGGTGGCCTTGCGGCCGATCTTGTCACCGAAGTGGCCGAAGACTACGGAGCCGATGGGGCGGGCGATAAAGGCAGCGCCAAAGGTCGCCATGGAAGCTAGCAGCTTTGCGGTTTCATCTTCGCCGGTGAAGAAGAGGGCAGGAAAGACAGCTACGGCTGCGGTGGCGTAGATGTAAAAGTCGTAGAATTCGATGGTGGTGCCGATGAGCGATGCCAGGATGACGCGGCTGCGCGGCACGGTCGGCTGCGCGGCAGAGCTGGCCGAGGTAGCAGTTGAGGGGTTCACAATACTTCTTCCAGGTTGAGTGAATGTGGTGTGTATTCACTGTAAAACTGGTGTTCCCTATAGTGAACTCACATTCCATTATATGAGCAAAAGACGTGTAAGGGCGGGGTATCACCCCGCCCTTACAGCAACCTACTTCTGCTATGCAGACACTACTTGATGGTCGCGATAATTGCCCCGGCTGAGACAGTGTCGCCGGACTTGAGCTTGAGCCCGGTGACCTTGCCTGCTTTATGAGCGGTAATGGGCTGCTCCATCTTCATCGCTTCGAGCACCACAATTAGATCCCCTTCAGCCACCTTGGCCCCGTCCTTAACCGCGACCTTGACAATGGTTCCCTGCATAGGGCTGGTAAGTTCGTTGCTGTTGGCAGAACCGCCTGCTCCGCCTCGGGCAGAGCGAGACTTACGGGCCTTAGAAGCGGCAGCCGCCTTAGGCGTGCCACCACCCAGGGCAGGGAGCACAACCTCCATCCGTTTACCGTTGACCTCCACGGTGATTTTCTGGCGATCCTCGTCAGCCTCCGCCAGGGTCAGAGACCCCTCATAGGCAGGGAGCGTGTTCTCAAACTCGGTTTCAATCCAACGCGTGTGCACCCTAAACTCCTCACCGTCAGCTGGCGCGAAGGCTGGGTCGGCAATCACCGTACGGTGAAAGTTAGCCACGGTGGGCATGCCCTCGATAACCAGCTCGTTGAGTGCACGGGCAGACCGCTGCAGGGCCTGCTCACGGCTACTGCCGGTAACAATGAGCTTGGCAATCATAGAATCAAAATTACCGCTCACAGTGTCACCTGCGATTACGCCCGCGTCCCAGCGGACACCGGGGCCCGTAGGTACAACCAGTTTCTCGATGGTGCCCGGTGAGGGCATAAAGCTACGGCCAGCATCCTCACCGTTGATACGGAACTCGAAAGAGTGCCCGCGCACCTCTGGATCCTCGGGGCTGATCTGTTCGCCGCGCGCGATGCGGAACTGCTCGCGCACCAGGTCAATACCGGTGACCTCCTCAGAGACCGGGTGCTCCACCTGCAGGCGGGTGTTGACTTCGAGGAAGGAGATGGTGCCATCAGTACCTACCAGGAACTCACAGGTGCCCGCCCCCTGATAGCCAGCCTCACGCAAAATCGCCTTGGAAGCCTCATAAAGACGCTCGTTCTGCTCGCTGGTCAGGTAGGGGGCAGGGGCCTCTTCGACCAGCTTCTGGTTGCGGCGTTGCAGGGAGCAGTCTCGAGTTGAGACAACGACGACGTTGCCGTGGGCATCCGCCAGGCACTGGGTTTCAACGTGGCGGGGCGAATCGAGAAAGCGCTCAATAAAGCACTCACCCCGCCCAAAGGCGGCGATGGCTTCACGCACTGCCGACTCGTAAAGTTCAGCGATGCCCTCACTCTCGCGGGCAACCTTGATACCGCGGCCGCCCCCACCAAAGGCTGCCTTGATGGCGACGGGCAGGCCATACTCGTCCGCGAATTGTTCAACCTCAGCGGCAGATGCCACCGGATCCTTGGTGCCGGGCACCAGCGGCGCACCGACTTTCTCTGCTATGTGACGGGCGGCGACCTTGTCGCCTAGGCGGTTGATAGCTTCGGGGGAGGGGCCAATCCAGGTCAGGCCTGCATCGATGACCTGCTGGGCGAACTGGGCGTTCTCAGAGAGGAAGCCGTAACCGGGGTGTACTGCATCGGCACCGGAACGGCGGGCAACCTCAAGTAGCTTGTCCATGACCAGGTAGGACTCAGCGGCGGTTGAGCCGCCCAGCGCGTAGGATTCATCGGCAAGGAGCACGTGTTGGGCTTCGCGGTCGGGGTCAGCATAGACAGCTACAGTCGTTAGCCCTTCGTCCTGGGCCGCCCGAATCACGCGTACCGCAATTTCACCGCGGTTGGCAATCAGTACCTTGCTGACCGGGCCAGTGTGGCGGCCCGGTACCTGGGTGAAATTCTGGGCCTGGGTTTTGGTTTCAGTCACGGACGCTCCTCGGTTAGGGCACCGGCGCGCTGGGTGGGGTGCCGGTGGTGGGGTCTCTCCCTGTGTCGGCTAGTGGGAAAACCTGCATCTTGAAATTTATCGTGATTTTTTCCAAATGTCGGTGATTGAAACACCTAAGCTGCCCAGCATTGTGCGCAGGGCGTGGACGGAGAGGCCGACTACGGTATGGTATTCGCCCTCAACGCCCTTAATGAAGGCCGCCCCGAACCCGTCGATGGTGAAAGACCCTGCCACCCAAATCGGCTCCCCGGTTGCCACGTAACGTTCGGCTTCAGCTTGGCTGAAGGTATCAAAGTGCACGGTGGCAGTGCGTAGCTCGCTGGCTTCTGGTAGCTGGTGGTTGGCTGCGCACGTGGTGCGGGTGTCAACCAGCCAGTGGCCTGTGTGGAGCTGCCCGCTGCGTCCGCTCATTGCGGTAATACGTTCAAGGGCGGCTTCGGGGCTACCCGGTTTGCCGTAGGCCAGGCCGTCCAGTTCAAATACCGAGTCGCACCCCAGAACCAGAGCTCCTGCCGCTTCGGGTAGCGCGGCAACGGCCCGTGCTTTGGCTTGAGCGAGTAGCTGGGCGGTTCGGGTCGGGGTGATGTCGCCCAGCCCCGCAGTGTAGGCGGCCTGCTGGGCTTTGGCGAGAGCGGCGTCCTCATTCACATTTGAGACTATGACGTCAAAAATAATCCCGGCATCTTCGAGTAGCTTTTTGCGGGCCGGGGAGGATGAGGCTAGGACGAGCCGCACCGGCTGCTCGCCCGATGAGGCTGTATTTTCAGTGGGGTTCTGCATGGGTAACAGTCTAGTGGCTGGCGGTAGACAGGGGGGCAGAGCCCCATCTCTCACGACGCGAGGGCTCAAAAATGTGCACGAAACTACGGTGTTTTCTACACATTTTTGAGCCCTCGCCTTATGAGAAGTTACTTAGAAGAGGCCCATGGGCTTATCCGAGTAGCTCACCAGCATATTCTTGGTCTGCTGGTAGTGCTCAAGCATCATCAGATGGTTCTCGCGGCCGATGCCCGACTTCTTGTAGCCGCCGAAGGCAGCGTGGGCCGGGTAATTGTGGTAGTTGTTGACCCACACGCGGCCTGCCTGGATGGTTCGGCCAGCCCGGTAGGCGGTGTTTTGGTCACGGGTCCACACACCGGCTCCCAAGCCATAGTCGGTGTTATTGGCGATGCGCATGGCCTCATCAAAATCGGTGAAAGAGGTGGTGGCCAGCACGGGGCCGAAAATCTCTTCCTGGAAGATGCGCATATCGTTGTTCCCAGCAAAGACGGTGGGTTGAATGTACCAGCCGTCTGCTAGGTCGCCACCCAGCTCACAGGCCTCGCCGCCTACAAGGACGTCCGCGCCCTCGTCCTTACCAATTTTCAGGTAGCCGGTAATCTTATCCCACTGTTCCTTGGAAGCCTGCGCACCGACCATGGTCTCAGTATCCAGTGGGTTACCCTGCTTCATAGCTTTCACGCGTTCAATACCGGCCTCCAAGAAGGAATCATGAATGGGCTTCTGAATCAACGCACGCGAGGGGCAGGTGCAGACCTCGCCCTGATTCAGGCCGAAGGAGGCAAAGCCCTCCAGCGCCTTATCGTAGAAAGAGTCCTTCTCGGCGGCAACATCGGCAAAGAAGACATTGGGGGATTTACCACCCAGTTCCAGGGTGACCGGAATGATATTTTCTGAGGCGGCCTTCATGATGATGGAGCCTGTAGTGGTCTCGCCGGTAAAGGCGATCTTGCGGATGCGCTTGCTACCAGAAAGCGCTGCACCAGCCTCGGGCCCAAAACCGTTGACGATGTTCAGTACGCCTGCAGGCAGGACGTCCTTCCAAAGGTCAACCAGGTAGAGCACCGATACCGGGGTTTGTTCAGCGGGCTTGAGCACAATAGTGTTGCCAGCAGCCAGCGCGGGGGCGATCTTCCAAATAGCCATGAGAATGGGGAAGTTCCAGGGGATAATCTGGCCTACTACACCGAGCGGCTCGTGGAAGTGGTAGGCCACCGTGTCTTCGTCGAGTTGAGAGAGGCGGCCCTCCTGGGTGCGGATGGCGGACGCGAAGTAACGCAGGTGGTCAATAGCTAGCGGGATGTCTGCGGCCAGGGTTTCGCGCACGGGCTTACCGTTTTCCCAGGTCTCGGCTACCGCAATAGATTCAAGGTTGTCCTCCATAATCTGCGCCAGCTTGAGTAGCAGGGAGGCGCGCTGGGTGGGGGTGGTCTTCCCCCAGGTTTCAAAGGCCTTTTCGGCCGCATCGAGAGCCGCCTCAATGTCAGCGGCGGTGCCGCGGGCTACCTCTGCAAAGGGTTTGCCGTTGACGGGTGAAACGTCGTCAAAGTACTGGCCCTCGGCCGGGGCTACCCATTCGCCTCCGATGAAGTGGTCGTAGCGGGACTTAAAAGTAGCAATGGAATCGGCGGTGCCGGGTGCGGCGTAGACGGTCATTGTCTCTCCTCTGAAGTTGTGTCTGACGAAGACGAAATTTTGCTACCCTCCATCTCTGACACAGGGGCAGAAGGTAACCTGAATCACATTCTAATGGTGTTGGTCACTTTAAGGGAAGAGCCTTGAGTAAGTTTTGGGGGTACGCAGAGACTCTATAGAGATTTTGGGAGTGCACCACAGAGAGAATAGGGAGGCCTTGCCCTCCACACCTTGTTTTTTGGGGGAGGGCAAGGCGCGGTTGTTCTTGCTGCGCCTATAAGGTAAGCCTTTAGCTAGAAGGTCAGTGCCTTGCGGAGCGTGTCAAGGCCGACCGACCCTAGCATGAGGGCGCGAGTGTGAAAGTCTCGGTCAGAGATACCGGCGGACCGGGCCTCATCGCGTAGCTGTAGCCAGATGCGTTCACCCACCTTATAGGAGGGAGCCTGCCCCGGCCAGCCCAGGTAGCGCAGGAACTCAAAACGGCGCTGGCCCTCAGACATATCTAGGTTGGCTTCTAAGAACTTATAGCCTCTCTCTGCATCCCAAATACCCGGCTCTACGCCCAGCTCAGCAACCCAGCGTTCGGGGATCTCAAAGCCGCAGTGCAGACCAATATCGAAGACCACGCGAGCTGCGCGTAGGCGCTGGGCATCGAGCATACCCATGCGGTCGCCCGGGTTAGAGAGGTAGCCCAGCTCGTCCATGAGACGCTCAGCGTAGAGTGCCCAGCCCTCACCGTGGCCCGAGACCCATACGGCGTTAGCGCGCCACTGGTTCAGGGCATCAGCCATGGCCGTTGCGTAGGCAATCTGCAGGTGGTGCCCGGGCACGCCCTCGTGGTAAACGGTTGAGGTTTCGCGCCAGGTGCCAAAGGTATCTTCACCTTCGGGCACCGACCACCACATACGCCCGGCGCGCTCGAAGTCAGCGGACGGGCCGGTGTAGTAGATGCCGCCCTCCTGGGTGGGGGCAATCATGCACTCGAGCTTGCGTAGCGGCCCCTCGATGGTGAAGTGCTCTTTGGCCAGGTAGCCAACTGCGGCGTCAGAGAGCTCCTGCATCCAGGCCTGTAGCTCGTCGGTGCCGTGCAGGGTGCGCTCGGGGTCGGCATCGAGCAGGGCTTTTGCCTCGTCAATAGTGGCGCCGGGCTTGATGGTCTCGGCCACCTCTTGCTGGGCTGCGACGATGCGGTCGAGTTCCTCAATACCCCAGGCGTAGGTCTCGTCCAGGTCAAGGGTGGTGCCCACGAACTGGCGGGAGTAGAGGGAGTAGCGCTCGCGGCCCACGGCGTCGGCCTCGGGTGCGTCGGGGCGCAGGGTATCTTTCAGGTAGGTGAGAAGCTCGCTGTAGCCTTCCTTGGCGGACGCCGCACCCCGGGCTGCACTGTCGGCGTGCTCGGGGGCTGCCTCGGCAACCTCTCTCGCCAGGGTGTCGAAGAAGCCGCCCTCAGCCACGTAGGCAGTGACCTGCTCGATGACGATATCGATCTGGCGCACGGCGGCTACCTTACCTGCGGTGCGCGCAGCTTCTAGGGTCTTGATGTAGCTACGAACAGCTGTTGCGACGTTACCTAGACGGCCAGTGATGTGCCCCCAGTCTTCTGAAGTTTCGCGGTTCATCAGGTCAAAGACGGCGCGGATGCCCTGGACGGGGGAGGCGATGTTGTTGAGTTCCCAGCCGCCCAGGCCAGCCTCATGAATTTCAATTTTCAGGCCCAGGCGCTCTCGCATGGCATCAATGGTCACCCGGTCGATAGCGTCGGCTGGCTCCAGGGCGTCAAGAGCGACCAGGGTCTCACGGGCCAGGTCAATCTCGGCCTTCGTACCTGCTGGTGAGTAGTCGGGGTACTCGGTCTCCCGCCCTTTACGGCCTATGATTGTGGCGGAAGCCGGGTCAAGTTCCAGGGTTTTCTCGTAGTAGGCGTTAGCCGTACGGTCAACTGCGGTTTGTGCGCGGTCGGTCTTAAAAATATTGGGTAGATCTGGGTGTAGTGCCATGCATCCCATTGTAGTCACTGTGACTCAGAAAACAGGAGCCTGGGAGGGGTAAGCTACTGGGGCCCGGGTGTTGCTTCAATCTTGACGACGTTCGCCCACTTCTGAGCGCGAATCAACTCGTTACTGAGATTTATCCCAGGTTGATTGAGTCATGTGCATAACCCAGCAGTCGAGCATCGTGGGTGGCTACCACCGCAATACCGCCTTGGTTACAGTGATCTTGAATAAAGTTTAAAACTCTTTGCGCGTTGTCATCGTCAAGTGCTGCAGTCGGCTCATCGAGCAGAACCAGGGGTGTATTCCTTAAAGCTAGCCTGATAAGGCTCACTCTTTGCTGTTCACCGCCGCTGAGCTGGTAGACAGGTTTATCCAAAAAACTGTAATCGAGATTGAAGCGATTGAAGGTAGCTTCTGCTCGGGGCTGGTCTTGATTAACCTTGTACCCTGCAAGGTCTAAGTTTTTGCGGACCGACCAGGAAGCTACTAATCCAGAGTTCTGAAAAGCTAGACTGACAGTGTTCCTCAGGAAGTCTCGCTTGGCTTTTCCCTTGAGTGTGGAGGGGTTAATGCCGTTGAAGTCTATAGTGCCAGCAGATGGTCTCTCTAGAGAACCTATGCATTGCAAAAGAGTAGTCTTACCTGAACCGCTATGTCCACGAATCGCTATGAAATGACCCGACTCAGCCTTGATGCTGAGATTTTCCCATAGCGTCCGCTGAGGGAAACTGTAGCGGAGTTCTGAGAGTGTGAGTGAGTTTTTTGCTTTCATTGAAATCCTTGGATTTAGGAGGTTTCGAGTGCAGTTTTGGATAATGTGCGTTCTAACAGTTTGAGTGTAAGAACTACCACGGAAGCCGAGACAATAATCATTGATATAGCGATTATGAGAATCACTGTGAGGGGGAGCTGTGTTGTTGCCACGATAAGAGAAGCTGGTATGGCCGCCAATACAATAGTTTTTATAACAAAATTGCCGTAAGTTTCCGCAAAGCTGGCTCCGGAAGTGCGTAGTAGAAAAATTGCAGAACGGTTCCTTGCATGATAGATGATGGCCAGAATGATGTTTCCTAAGAGAAGCGCAAGCAGGGCAACAGAAGTTCCTATCAGAGAGATATTGAAAGCTACTTTCCTATCAGTGGCTGCTAGGGCTGAGTTTTGAGTTGTGTATTCATAGCCGATTACTGCATAACCCAAATTCGCCTCAGTTACAGCATTTTTTAGTGCTGTTTCATCAAAAACAATCCCGTATTCCCCAATATGCTTCGGGGAAATGACATGGTTCTCTGAGTGACTAACTATAACTATCGGATTTTCAAGGTACATATTGGTAGGTAAATTGTAACTCAATAGCGGTAAGATCCCTATATCAGTGACGGTGTAGGGTATCACGCTTACTGATGGTTGGGGGTTTCCTCCCAGTTCTTGTTGAGACTCAGCCCAGATTTTAACTTCAGCTACAATTTCTGCCTCGTATGGGGAGTAAGGCTGCGGTATTAATACAGCAACTGATGATTCTTTTTGGGCGGTACTGGTGACTGCATCAAGAGTTGAAGTATCTAACTGAGCGAAAGTTGTCAGGTAGTTGGGATTGGCCAGGAGCACATTATCTGAGACGGGCGAAAGTGGGTTGTACAAAGGATTTTTGCTGGTAAGATAGCTGGTCTGGTCCATTTCGAGTTGGCCAAATATATTGCCAAGTTGCTCTTGAGCATCATCAGCTTGTGAAGACAGAAGGGCGTAGCCCATGACAGGCTGCACTAGATTTGTATGCTCGTTTCGCATGGTGTCAGCGTATGATTCCTTGACATCCTCATTCTTGAGGGTAAGCGTAGCGCAGATGCTTGCCATTGAACCCAAAAAGGCAACAAAAACCAGGGCACAAGACAGGGCTCCCAGTAGAGTCATTGGCCGTTTGCCCTTGTTGAGTTGCCCAAGTGAGTATTTAGCAGTGCAGATGCGTATGCTCAGCAGGCTAATTGCTAATGCGCCGGTAAGAATCAGCCCCTGCTGGATTGCAATCATGCCTATGCTGGTCAGCCTGTACCCTTGCGCGTAAATCAAGCTATAGAGACTCAGTGCTGTAGTGCCAAAAACTAAGGGTGTATACACCGGCAGCAGCAGTGATGCTGTCTCCCTCAGGGATACGTAGAGCGGCACTTCGCCTGCAGTGACGCGGGCTGAGACTATAGCCAGCCTTACACTTTGTAGCTGACACAGGGACAAGATAAGGCAGGTGAGGAGGGTAGCTACTGCTACTGCCCAGCCGTTGCCAACGATAAAGAAAAACCACAGAACGTATCCGGGCTTGGAATTTACGGTCGTGCTGATGACTCCCAGCTGCTTGAGCGTATCCGCTACTGCCTGAGAGTCTTGGGGGCTTCCGTCAATGAGGTAGGTCCCCGTGAGCTGATCACGGCTCAGCTGCTGTTCTGGGTAAAGACGTGAAGGGTACTTGTCGCTGAAACTGGGGAAGGATGCCGTATCGAGATTACCGATGACCGTGTCTGTGCTACCTAATATGAGGTAATAATCGGTCGCTTTCACGTCATGATCTAAAGACACTGAATTCTTATATATATTAATGCCCCGGGCTTGCGCAAGCGAACTTAGCTCATTCAGAAAACTTTCTGTGGAAAGATTACTAGGGAGCTCTGTTATAGCTACCCCTGTTCTAAAGCCTTCTGGGCCCCAGCGGTCTTGATCCACCAAAAAAATATAAGTAGCCGAGGCAAAAATGAGACAGAGCAGAGAGGAGGTAATCCAGGTGAGAATACATGCGAAACGGAGAGGGCTATTCATCGGCTTTGCTCTTTTGGGAGAGGGTTGGGGTTTGCGTATATACACAAACCCCAACCTGTTGAACATCAGTAAAAGGTTCTAGTGATTCCAGTAGCTTGTGTTCCCGCCCCAGGTTGCAGGAATGCTGGCCCTGGGCCAGTGGTTGGGGGCGTGGCACTATTGCAACCTTTAGCACTACAAGCGGTACTACCGTGTGCCTTAGAGGGACGGTGGTAGTTTGACCAGGTATTCATAACCCCATAATTCACCCCCTGGTCCCACGTTCCGCCACCTACGTAATGGATGGCGGCGTTGGTAGCGCTTGCACCGCCGAAAAGGCTAGCACTGAGGGCAATAGTAGCAAGGATTTTCTTAGAGAACTTCATTGTTTCCTCCAGGATTGGAAAACTTGATGCACCTCTCCAGCGGAGTCGCTAATTCAGAATTTATCTTATTGCAGAGTGTTGTGCAACACTGTGAGACAAATCCTTGAAATTTATGTTATGAGACTTATTCAAAAAATAATCAGGCGAACCCAGGCTCGCAGCTAAGCTGCTGGCTTGGATGGAGTCGGCAGCTTCCGAGCGTGCAAGGAAAGAAAGGCTGAAAATAGGCGAAGCCCCGGGGATCCAATGAGGGTGAGCCTGCGGAACCCCTATGAGTAAGCTTCAAGGAAGTTGGAGTACGATTTCACTATGAAAATTCATCATCTCAACTGTGGAACTCTTCACCCTGTTAGCCAGTATTTAGTCAATGGCTTTGGGTCAATTTTCAAGTCCGCCACACTTGTGTGCAATTGCTTGCTTGTTGAAGATGGAGACTCCTGGGTGCTCATCGATGCAGGCTTGGGTATGGCTGATCTTCAAGATCCCAATCGTAGACTTGGTAAGGGGTTTTTGCGCAATACCAGGCCACTCCTCGACTACCAAGAATGCGCAATCGAGCAACTTAAGGGCCTAAATGTCAGACCTGAAGATGTCAGCAGAGTGATTCTGACGCACGTGGATATTGATCATGTGGGTGGAATCAGTGACTTTCCCTGGGCGGAGGTCACGGTCTCGCGAACTCAGCATACTTTAGCGATGGAGGCTCTGCGTTTGGCAGTGAACAAACGTCTACATCCGGCGCAGTGGGAGCATAATCCACTATGGGATCCACGAGATTTAGATGAAGAGTGGCGGGGGCGACCGGCCGCCAGTATCACAGAGAATATAACTCTGGTATCCCTTCCCGGGCACCTTGAGGGACACTGCGGGGTGGTTATTGAACTGCCGGGGGAGCAACCTTTGATTCATGCCGGGGATGCTTTCATGAGCCTTAGACCCTTGAACGGAAAAAGGAATCCATTAGGTCTCTCTCTTTTTGAATCTATGATGCGAACCAACTCTCGCGAATGGAGAGAAAGCCGTACCTGGCTCAGGGCACGTGCGCTTGAAGGCTGCACTGTAATATGTGCACACGAGCCCCTGGCCCTGTGATACTTAAGCAGAGACAGCACCATAGAGACCTGTTCAAAGAATTCTGCAGGTTCACACTTGCTACTGACTCCATCCGAGCGAGCAACTTTGCTACTAGTCTGGGTCGCTTGATTACTGTTGAATAAGCCTCAGTGCATCACTGAGGCCGGGCACGCTTCCATGAACCGGGGCCGGGGCGCAGTCTCATGCCCAAGCGCTGGGTGTTGTTCAGGCGGCGCTGCCACATCTCCAAAGCGGTCTCCTTCTGAGAGTCAGCCTGAGCCTGAAGAACCAGAAGCACAGAGGTCAGCGCGGCCAGCTCCTCCTCCGTGGGGTTACCTCGCATCACCAAGAAAGAAGGTTCCGGCGTCTGCTCGGCCACAGGGCTCTGCCCCTCCTCAGAGGAAGCCCCGGTGCTACCTTGCGCAGACGCAGGCTTTTTGCCAAAGCCCAGCAGTGTGAAGGGATTAGATGTTGCCATAGGGAATCAGACCTTAGAGAGGAATGTTGCCGTGCTTCTTAGCGGGAGTGGCGGCACGCTTATCGCGCAGGGCACGCAGGGACGAGATAATACGGACACGGGTCTCGGAGGGGGCAATGACCTCGTCAATGTAGCCCAGCTCAGCCGCCTGGTAGGGGTTGAGCAACTCCTCTTCGTACTTGGCAATCAGCTCAGCGCGCTTGGCCTCAACGTCCCCACCCTCATCTGCCACCGCAGCCAGCTCACGCCGGTAAAGAATGTTGACCGCGCCCTGGGCGCCCATCACTCCGATTTGGGCGGTAGGCCATGCCAGGTTGATGTCAGCCCCCAGCTTCTTGGATCCCATCACAATATAGGCCCCGCCGTAGGCCTTGCGGGTAATGACGGTGACCAGTGGCACGGTGGCCTCAGCATAGGCGTAGAGTAGCTTGGCGCCACGGCGAATAATGCCGTTGAACTCCTGGTCGGTGCCGGGCAGGAAGCCTGGCACATCCACAAAGGTCAGAATCGGAACGTTGAAGGCGTCGCAGTTACGCACAAAACGAGCGGCTTTCTCAGAGGCGTTGATATCGAGGGTGCCAGCGAACTGCATGGGCTGGTTGGCTACGATACCCACGGTCTTGCCTTCTACTCGGGCATAACCAATCATCACGTTGGGGGCGTAGAGGGCCTGCAATTCAAAGAAGTGGCCGTCGTCAACCACAGACTCAATCACAGCGCGCATATCGTAGGGCTGGTTAGCGGAGTCGGGAATGAGTAGGTCAAGGTCGAGATCGTCAACAGAGACCTCGGGCTCCTGGTCATGATCCAGAGGGAGGGTCTCAGTGAGGTTATTAGAGGGCAAAAATTCGATGAGCTCGCGCACGAAGTCAAAAGCGTCCTCCTCATCTTCGGCCAGGTAGGCGGAGGTGCCGGTCACCGCGTTGTGCTGGCGGGCACCGCCCAAAGTCTCCATATCGACTTCTTCGCCGGTCACGGTTTTAATCACATCAGGCCCTGTAATGAACATGTGGCTGGTCTTATCAACCATTACCACATAGTCGGTGAGGGCGGGGGAGTAGGCCGCACCGCCAGCGCAGGGCCCCATAATCACAGAAATCTGGGGGATGACGCCCGAGGCACGCACGTTCATACGGAAGATATCGGCAAACATAGCCAGCGATGCTACACCCTCCTGAATACGGGCACCGCCGCCGTCATTAATACCAATGACGGGGCAACCGTTCTTGAGGGCAAACTTCTGCACCTTCACGATTTTTTCGCCGTTGACCTGTGAAAGTGAACCACCGTAGACCGTGAAGTCTTGTGAATAGACTGCTACTAACCGACCATCAATAGTTCCGTAGCCCGAGACCAGGCCGTCACCCAGAGGCTTCTTCTTCTCCATACCAAAGGCCGAGGTGCGGTGGCGGGCAAGAGCATCAAACTCTACAAAAGAACCCTCATCGAGGAGCATCTCGATGCGCTCGCGGGCGGTCTGCTTGCCGCGCTCATGCTGGCGGTCAATAGGCCCCTGCCCTGTGGGGGCGAGGGTTTGCTCGCGGCGGGCGTAAAAGTCGGCAATCTTACCAGCGGTGGTGGTCAAATCGGGGGCGTTAACGGTGGGGTTCTCGCTCATAATACGATCTCTTCGCGCGGCAGTAGGGAATCTGGGACGACCTGGGATGAGGGCCATTCACTCAACTATAGACGGACTCGCCCCCCGCCCCTCAACAATTCCTAGGTTTTTGTGTATTTTTCTCGAGAAGATGAGCATGACTTTTCGCTAGCAGACGGGTCAGAAAACCACGAGAATCGTTTGAATCCCGGAGGAAATACACATGAGAAAGCGGGGAGGGAACCTCGTTCCACCCCCGCTTTTGAGCCTGTTGACTTTTGATCCTACTGGCCAACCTTACCGATGACCGCATTCCATTCGCGTGCGCTGTAACCGGTGAGTACACCACCAGTACTCATGGGGTCGGCGGCGATGATGCGGTCAAGGTCATCACGGTCTTCGGCGACGAAGATAAGCAGGGCACCGGCGGGGTCGCCATCGAGGTAGGCGCCAGCCGCGTGGAGTTTACCTTCGGCGTGGAGCTGAGCCAGGTATTCTCGGTGGGCTGGGCGGTGCTGGGCCTGTAGATCAGCGGGGCCGTAGGAGTAGTTCACTGCGTAGACAGTCATATGAATCCTTTCAAAGGTTGCGGTGGGCGCTTTCAGTATCTCACTCTTGCCCCATCGGGTGGGGGCGGCACGTGCAATACTGGTCAGTAACGCGATTGTGATGAAAGGATGCGGGTATGACCGGATTGCGGCACGACCTGGTACAGATTCAGGGTTTTGACCGGGTAGAGGTATTGCCGTCAGTGGGGTCAACCAATGAACGCGCGAGGCAGGTTCTAGTGGGTGATGTGCTGGCGCGCCGCTCTTATGGTGAACTGTCCTTGATTTCAACTGATCAGCAGAATGCCGGTAAGGGGCGCCTTGACCGGGTCTGGCAGGCCCCGGCGGGGTGCGCGCTGGCAACTAGCTTTATCGTGCGCCCCCACGTGAACCATGCTCATCGTATTGCCCCAGACCGGTACCACTGGTTGACTTCGTTGGCAGCTCTTGCCGCCTGTGATGTTTTTGAAGAGCTGGCAGGGCTGGCCCCCTCTATCAAGTGGCCCAATGATGTGCTTATCGGCAACCGTAAGGCCTGCGGTGTTTTGGCGCAGCTGGTGAGTGAGCCTGAGGGGCAGATATCTATTGTGGTCGGTATTGGTTTGAACCTGAATCTGACCGAGGAGCAGTTGCCGGTGCCCACGGCGACCAGTGCCCTGGTTGAATCCGGTGCACGGGTTGACCTCAACGAGGCTTTGATCCTGCTAGCTACGAGTTTTGAACGCTACTATCGCGACTTTGCGGCAACCGGCTTTGACGTGGACGTTGACCGAGGGAAGGGCTCTTTGCTAACTCTTCTGAAGAACCGTATGAGTACTTTGGGCTCCACTTTGACCATCCACCTCCCCGGAGATCGCACTTTTCGGGGCGTTGGTCAAGATCTCACCCCCGAAGGTGAGCTGGTGGTGCGCTCAACCGAGGGCGTGGAAAAGAGTTTTACTGTGGGTGATGTGGTGCATGTACGCCCCGAAGGCTACGGCGGAGACACCGAGAGATAGGGCCTTTGAACAAGCCTCGTAATACACCTTGTGAGGCATCCTCTCCTGGCAGCCCGGTAGAGATTTTGGTAAATACTCAGATAACGCAGATAGAGTCGTCAGTCATGAAACTTAAAGGCCCCCTCAAGCCCGGCGAGCACACGCTAGTAGCAACGCGCGCCCACGGCGTTTTACTGCTACGCCCCTTGGGTTACCTGCTGGGAGCCATGGCCGCCTGGAGCTTCGAATCAGCTCTGGGGGTTGGCCTGCCCTGGGTCCGTTACCCTGCTCTGATACTGGCCGTGTGGTTGGTGTGGGTTGGCGTGCGTGGCATCGTCAGCTGGGTGAGCACGTCTTACCTGGTCACTAGTGACCGGCTACTGATTCAGCGGGGCCTCGGGGCAGGCGGCTTGGATGTTGAAGTTCCACTTTCTGAAATTGAGGGAGTGCGTGTGGGGCGTAAGCACCTGGTGGGCGTGGTCGACGCGGCTAGCTTGGTGGTAGTTGCCCGAGGCGGCCAGCAAACGCTGAACGCCGTGCCTGAGCCTGAGCGCTTCAGCGCAGAGATACGGCAGGCCCAGAACCTGCATTTCACAACCGGTCACGCCAGCAACCTTTTTTAGAAAAAGGTGATGGTGGGCATAGAATGTGCAAGGAATAATAGACAAGGGGGCCGCGAGCGTAGTCTGGCTCACGGTTAACTGGGTATTCTTGAAGTATCCTCCGGTAGACCAGACCGGGACCATAACCTCATGCATCGCACCATACGGACCCAAGAGAAGGAAGACACCCGTGGAGAAGTCAGCACCCGGCAGCGAAACCGCCCCTGCGGTGGGTAGCGCACCTGACCGGAGCAGGCACCACCATAACCGTGTACAGAGCCAGCTCTACCGTAGTGACGAGGCACGCCAGGGTGTGCTGGAACTGGAACGCACCCTTCTGGGTGATAACCTCACAATGAAACGTGGCGAAGTCGCAGATGAAGCCGGAATGCCGCTCCTGACCGCCCGCAAAATTTGGCGCTCCTTGGGTTTGCCCAACTCCAAGGACGACGACACCTTCTTTACCCACGCAGACAGCAAGGCTTTGGAAGCGGTGAACTCGCTGGTCAGCAAGGGTAAGCTCACCGAAGAGGCCGCCCTCTCCATCACCCGCTCGGTGGGGCAGATGATGGATCGCATGGTGGTCTGGCAGGTAGAGGCCCTGGTTGAAGATATGGTCATTAACGGTGGGCTTACAGACACCGAGGCCCGTGGTGAGCTGCTCAACCTGCTACCGCGTCTTATCGGAGACCTCGAAGATATCACCGTGTACGGCTACCGCCGTATGCTGAATTCCGCTATCTTGCGCCTCGCCTTGCGCGATGAAGGAGACGGCACCGACTTGGCCGACAGTGACCTGCCGCTGGCTCGAGGAGTCGGGTTCGTTGACCTGGTATCGTACACCTCGCTCTCTAGAGAAATGAACGAGCGTAACCTGGCCCGTCTGGTCAAGAATTTTGAGCAGCGTTGCGCTGAGGTAATCGCCGTAGGGGGCGGGCGAATCATCAAGACCGTGGGCGACGAGGTGATGTACCTGGTAGAGTCACCCGAAGACGGCGCCCGGATTGCGCTGACTCTCTCTAAACTGATTAGCGAAGACCCCCGACTACCCGAGGCCAGAGTCTCCTTTGTCTGGGGGCGGGTGCTACCGCGCTTGGGCGATATTTACGGGCCCACCGTCAATCTGGCCTCCCGCCTGGTTGCGCTCACCGAACCCGGCGTCGTCCTCACCGACGCGTCAACTGCCGAAGCCCTCGAACACGACCGCCGCTTTGTACTCATCCCGCAAGGGGTGCGCAATGTGCGCGGCTTCGGCAATGTAAGGCCCGTGGCTATCACCCCGGGAATTGGTAATGAACTGGAGATCGATTTCGAATGACAACCGCCCCACAGCTGACTCTTTACGCGGGTAAGTCAACCGACGTTGGCCAGTTCCGTGATAACAATGAAGATTCCATGGTTGTAGCTGGCACTCTCTGCGTGGTAGCTGACGGTATGGGAGGGCACGAAAAGGGCGAGGTTGCTTCACGCCTGTGTACCCGCACCCTGGCATACGCCCAGGTTTTCACACGCCCCGGCGGAATGAACGAGCAGGAGCAGCAGGCCTTTGAGGCCGACCTGGCTACTGAAGCGCTCGGTGATGACCCCGGTGGCCGCCGCCTTCGCAAGAGGCGTAAAGAAACCGGTGCCCTGAACCGCCAAATCTTGCGTACTCTTGACAAAATCAAAGAGATTATCGGTGAGGCGGACGAGGCTATCAAGAGTGCCCTTGATTTGCGGGCCGGTACCACCGTGACCGGAGCCTGGCTCACCCATATCGGTGAGCAGCAGATGTGGTTCATCTTCAACGTGGGCGATTCGCGCACCTACCGTCTGGTGCGCACTGAGGACGCCGAGACCGAGGGCGCGCTCTCGGTTTCTCACGGCCCCGTTGATGGGCTGGAATTAGAGCAGATTACCGTTGACCACTCCGAGGTGCAGTACCTGGTAGATACCGGGCAGATTACCGCCCTTGAGGCGCTTACCCACCCGCGCCGCAACGTCATCACCCGGGCCCTGGGCACCGGTAACTACTGGGAACCTGACTTCTGGGTGATTCCGGCCCGGGCCGGAGACCGCCTGATGCTGTGCTCTGATGGCCTATCAGGCGAACTTTCTCATAACTATATGGCCCGCGTGCTGGCTACCGTTGAGCACCCCCAGGACGCCGCGGACGTGTTGCAGATGGCTGCCCTGCGTGCCGGTGGCCGTGACAACATCACCGTGATTGTTGCTGATGCCATTACCGTTGAAGAGGCCGCCGCCCGCGCCGAAGAACTCAAAGCGCTCACCGCAACCGATGCGCACAGGATTGTGGCCAACATCGACGGCTACGACTACCAGCACACCACAACTGAAGAGGAGGAGCGGTTCCACTCTGAAAAGGAGCTGACCCGCGATACCAAGAAGGCCTAATCGCAGTATCACCTGCCCACTCCCACGTGAACCAACCTCTCCGGTAGGGGAGAAGACCTGCTATAGGGCAGAATAGGTTAGGTGAGCGATAATAAAAACCTCCCCGGTGTAGAAGAAGAAACCGTGCATGGCGTTGACCGCGATTTGGTTGAGGGGCAGGGGGTAGCAGCCGACATTAAGGAGCGCTACGCCCAGCTCGTTGATCGGGTCCGTGTTGCCCGTCAGAGCTACTACGTCAAAGACGCCCCTACCATCTCGGATGCCGAGTATGACTCCCTGTACCGGGAGCTCGAAAAACTCGAAGCACAACACCCCGAGCTGGTCGCCAATGATTCTCCGACCCAGGAGGTTGGCGGTGAGGCCTCCGCTGCCTTTGCCCCGGTCACTCACCTGGCTCGAATGTACTCCCTCGAAGATGTCTTCTCCCTGGACGAGTTGAGCGCCTGGCTTGACCGGGCCGAGAAGAACACCGAAGAAATGACCGGTGCCAAGCCCACCTGGTTGACCGAACTCAAAATTGATGGGCTCGCTATCAACCTGCTGTACCAGAACGGTAAGCTGGTGCGGGCCGCCACCCGGGGCGATGGCACCACCGGTGAAGACGTGACCCACAACGTCCTGACCATCGCTTCGATTCCTACCCGCCTGGCTGGGGAGCAGCACCCAGCTGAGATAGAGATTCGCGGTGAGGTATTCATCTCTTCTGCTGACTTTAAAGCCCTCAACGAGCAGATGGTCGTAGCGGGTAAGGCCCCCTTCGCAAACCCACGAAACGCTGCGGCGGGTTCGCTCCGTCAAAAGGACGCCGCGCTGACCGCTCAGCGCCCGCTCAGTATGTTTGTGCACGGTATCGGCTCCCGCACCGGCCTGGACCTCACTACCCAGTACGAGACCTATGACCAGCTCGCCTCCTGGGGGCTGCCAGTCAGCCCCTACTCTCGGCTCTTGACGACCAGGGAGCAGATCCTGGAGTTCATTGCTACCTACGGCGAGAAACGCCACTCTTTGGTGCATGAGATTGACGGCATTGTTATTAAGGTCAACGACTTCTCCACCCAGGAGTGCCTGGGTTATACTTCGCGCGTGCCTCGCTGGGCCGTGGCCTATAAGTACCCGCCCGAAGAGGTCAACACCAGGTTGCTCGACATCCGCGTTAATGTGGGCCGTACTGGCCGCGTGACCCCCTATGGCGTGATGGAACCGGTGAAGGTAGCGGGGTCCACCGTCGAAATGGCTACCCTTCATAACCAGGACGTGGTGAGGGCCAAGGGGGTGCTCATTGGCGACACGGTGGTGTTGCGTAAGGCCGGTGACGTGATTCCTGAAATTGTGGGGCCCGTGGTAGCTCTGCGTGATGGCACTGAGCGTGAATTTGTGATGCCAACTACCTGCCCTTCCTGCGGGGAGCCCCTATCGCCAGCTAAGGACGGTGACGTAGATATTCGCTGCCTCAACGCCCGTTCCTGCCCCGCTCAGCTAACGGAGCGTGTTAACCATCTGGCGGGCCGCGGTGCCTTCGACATTGAGGCCTTGGGCTATGAGGCCGCCAAAGCCCTGACCCAGCCAGCAGCCCCTGAAACCCCACCGCTGGTTTCTGAAGCCTTCCTCTTTGACCTCACCCCTGAAGACTTGGCTGAGGTGCGCATCGAACGTGAGAAGAAGGTTAGAGGTGAGCTGACCGGGCACATGGAACTGGTGCCCTACTTCTATACCCGTGGCACCAAGGCCAAGCCCAGTGCACCGACCCGCAACACCGAGAAGCTCTTCGAACAGTTACAGAAGGCTAAGAGCCAGCCGCTGTGGCGTGTTCTCGTGGCTCTTTCAATTCGTCATGTGGGGCCCACCGCAGCTCGGGCGCTGGCTACCGAATTTGGGTCTATGGACGCCATTCGGTCAGCCAGCGAGGAACGGTTGGCAGGCGTCGACGGAGTGGGCGCTATTATCGCCCGGTCTTTAGTCGAGTGGTTTGCAGAAGACTGGCACCGCGAAATCATCGAGCGTTGGGCGGATGCAGGGGTGCGGATGGAAGACGAACGCGATGCCTCCATCGAACGAACTCTTGAGGGTCTGACTATTGTGGTGACCGGTACGCTCGAGAACTTTACCCGTGACAGCGCGAAAGAAGCCATTATTGTGCGCGGCGGTAAGGCTTCGGGTTCTGTCTCTAAGAAAACCAGTTACCTGGTTGCAGGTGCATCTGCCGGATCAAAGCTTGAGAAGGCTGAGCAGCTGGGCGTTCCTGTGCTTGATGAGGAGGGGTTTGAGGCCCTGCTCTCTGGAACCCTGAACAGCTCAGATTAGAGCTGCCTCAGCGGCGAACCTGAACCGGTCATGCTGGGGTGAGGCGAGGGGCGGAGGGGCTTAGAGGAATCGCAGTTACGGTACAGGGCACGTATGGTTTGTTACCAAATTGTGACCTACCGCTCCGTTTGCCACGGAGAAAGTTACCGAAACTTTAAAAAATTTTTAAGCCGTAAAAAACTCGCCTACCATGCGCCTCGCTGGCCCCCAGCCCTCCAGGGTAAGGCCCTTAAAATATGGGACTTCAAGGGGAAAGATACATCCAGGGTGATTTACCCACGAGTAGCAAGCCTGCTTACAGCCCCCGTGGCGGCAGTCACCCGAAGCCCAGCGGAATGTGTTCTGTCTCAAAAATGGGTTGGCAAAGCCAAAATTGTTACGTTATCGTTATCAACGAATCAAAAATGACCGCGCTTGAGAATCACCTCGATCCGGTCCATAGCTCACAGTGGAAGCTGTGAGCGCATGCTGGGCTCTACCGCACACCTGATGCCGTCTACAGGGTAAAGCCTCAATAATCCACCCAACGATTACGGGTAGACGGCAATGCGAAGACACCCAGGGATGGGAAGAGCATAAGGTGGCCTCACGGAGCATTTACATGACTTCCAACATCCGTCGTTCAGCAGCAGCACTTGCAATCGGTGGCGCAGCAGCAGCCGCAACCCTGGTTGTAACCCCCACCTCAGCCAACGCCGCCCCCCTTGAAGCATGGGACGCTCTCGCACAGTGCGAGTCCGGTGGCAACTGGTCCATCAACACCGGCAACGGTTTCTACGGCGGCCTGCAGTTCACTCTGTCCTCCTGGGCAGCAGCAGGTGGCACCGGCAACCCCGCCGCTGCCTCAAAGGCTGAGCAGATTCGTGTAGCTGAAAACCTTCTGCAGATGCAGGGCTGGGGCGCATGGCCCTCCTGCGCTAGCCAGCTCAACCTCTACGCCTACGGCACCGGTGGCGCACCTGCCGCAGTAGAGGCCGCTCCCGCAGTTGAAGCAGCTCCTGTAGAGGTTGCTCCTCAGGCAACTGAGGTTACCGAGGTTGCAGAAGCACCCGCCGTAGTTGAAGCCCCTGTCGTGGTTGAAGCTCCTGCAGCTGAAGTAGCCGTAGAAGCAGCACCCGCCGCTAATACCTACACCGTCCAGGCTGGCGACACCCTGTCAGAGATCGCCCACGCTCACGGTTTCAACGGCTGGGAAGAGCTGTTTGCAGCTAACACCCACCTGGTTCAGAACCCCGATGTTATCGAAATCGGCTGGGTTCTGACCATCCCCGCTAAGTAAGGTTTCACTCCTTAGCGAGATTCAAACATGCGCGAAGACCCGCTCACCTGCCGGTGAGCGGGTCTTCTTTCTTGCCGGTAGTATAGAGACTGAAAAATCTATGTCTACCTCGTGGAAGTGATTATGTCTGCTATTACGAGTGAGCAGGTGGCACACCTTGCCACACTGGCTCATATCGAGATGACTGATGAAGAGCTGGCCGCTATGGCCGCCGAGCTCGACGTCATCGTAGAATCCGTCAAGTCAGTCTCAGACGCCGTCTCAGACGATATCCCGGCAACCAGCCACCCCATCCCGCTCAAGAACGTCTTCCGTGACGACGTGGTGGGCGAAACTCTGACCGCTGAAGAGGCCCTCTCGGGCGCCCCCGATGCCGAAGACGGCAAGTTCAAGGTTCCGGCAATTCTGGACGAAGACTAAGGAGCGGGTATGAAGGAGATCATCACACTTTCCGCAGCAGAACTTGCCGAGAAACTGGCCGCCGGTGAACTCACCTCTGTTGAGGCAACCCAGGCCTACATCGACTACATCACCGCCACCGACGGGCACCCCCTGGACCCCGATAACCGCGCAGCGGGTAAGAGCGGCCTCAACGCCTTCCTGCATCTGAACGCTGAAGAGGCCCTTGAGGTTGCAGCAGGGGTGGATGCGGACCGCGCAGCTGGCAAGGAGCTTCCTGCCCTAGCTGGCGTGCCCATCGCCGTCAAGGATCTAATCGTGACCAAGTGCCAGCCCACTACCGCTGCCTCCCGTATGCTTGAGGGCTGGATGAGCCCCTACGACGCTACCGTCACCCAGAAGATCCGTGAGGCCCGTATGCCCATTCTGGGTAAGACCAATCTGGACGAGTTCGCTATGGGTTCAACCACCGAGCACTCAGCCTTCGGTGTTACCCGCAACCCCTGGGCCCTAGACCGTATTCCCGGTGGTTCCGGCGGTGGCTCTGCTGTAGCGGTGGCAGCCTTCCAGGCTCCCCTGGCCCTGGGCACCGACACAGGTGGCTCTATCCGTCAGCCCGCAGCAGTCACAGGCTCGGTCGGCGTCAAGCCCACCTACGGTTCTGTCTCCCGCTACGGCGTCATCGCCATGGCCTCTTCCCTGGACCAGGTCGGCCCCTGCGCCCGCACCGTCCTCGATACCGCCCTGCTGCACGAGGTCATCGGTGGCCACGACCCCAAGGATTCCACCTCCCTGAACGAGCCCGTCCCCGCCTACGCGGACGCCGCCCGCGCCGGGGCTGCTGACGGTGGCCTGAAAGGGCTGCGCGTTGGCGTCATCAAGGAACTGACCGGCGAGGGCTTCCAGCCCGGCGTCATGGCCCGCTTCAACGAATCCCTGGAACTGCTCAAAGAAGCCGGTGCAGAGATCGTTGAGGTCTCCCTGCCCTCCGTCAAGGAAGCGATCGGGGCCTACTACCTGATTATGTCTTCCGAGGTTTCCTCCAACCTGGCCAAGTACGACGGCGTCCGCTTCGGTCTGCGCAAGCTGCCCGAAGAAGGCAACGTCACCATCGAGCGCGTCATGGCAGCCTCCCGTGCAGCCGGTTTCGGTTCAGAAGCCAAGCGCCGCATCATCCTGGGCACCTACGCCCTGTCAGCTGGCTACTACGACGCCTACTACGGTTCAGCCCAGAAGGTGCGCACCCTGATTCAGCGCGACTACGCCAAGGCCTTTGAGGTTGCTGACGTACTGATTAGCCCCACCGCCCCCACCACCGCCTACAAGCTGGGTGAGAAGACCTCCGGCGATCCCATGGCTATGTACAAGGGCGATATCGCCACCGTCCCCACCAACTTAGCCGGTGTGCCCTCCCTGTCGCTGCCCGGTGGCCTGGCAGATGAGGACGGCCTGCCCGTCGGCATCCAGTTCACCGCCCCCGCCCACGAGGACGCCCGCCTCTACCGCGCCGGTGCTGGCCTAGAAGCCCTGCTGACCGCCAAGTGGGGCGGCTACTTGCACGAGCAGCTGCCCGATACCGCAGCCCTGATTCGTGACTTCGACTTCGAAGGAGCTAAGTAAATGTCTGACCAAATCCTGTCCTTTGAGGAAGCCATGGAGAAGTACGACCCCGTACTCGGCTTCGAGGTTCACGTAGAACTCAACACCGCAACCAAGATGTTCGACGCCGCTCCCAACGAGTTCGGCGACACCCCCAACACCAACGTCACCCCCGTCTCCCTGGGCCTGCCCGGCGTGTTGCCGGTGGTCAACGGTAAGGCCGTTGAGTCTGCTATCAAGCTGGGCCTGGCTCTGGGCTGCGAGATTGCACCCGTCAGCCACTTCGCCCGCAAGAACTACTTCTACCCCGACACCCCCAAGAACTTCCAGACCTCCCAGTACGACGAGCCTATCGCCGCCAACGGGTCCCTGGATGTTGAGCTGGAGGACGGCACCGTCTTCACCATCGACATTGAGCGGGCCCACATGGAAGAGGACGCCGGTAAGCTCACCCACAAGGGCGGCACCGCTGGCCGTATTCAGGGCGCGGACTTCTCCCTGGTCGACTACAATCGTGCCGGTGTGCCCCTGATTGAAATTGTGACCCGCCCCATCGTGGGTGCAGGGGGGCGTGCTCCCGAGCTGGCCCGTGCCTACGTGGCCGCTATCCGCGAAATCGTCAAGAACCTGGGTATTTCGGATGCCCGCATGGAGCGCGGTAACGTGCGTTGCGACGCCAACGTCTCGCTCATGCCCAAGGGTTCTACCGAGTTCGGTACCCGCTCAGAGACCAAGAACGTCAACTCCCTGCGCTCAGTTGAGCGCGCGGTGCGCTACGAGATTCAGCGTCACGCGGCCGTGCTTGAAGCTGGCGAAAAGATTGTTCAGGAAACCCGCCACTGGCACGAGGACACCCGCGAGACCACCAGCGGCCGCCCCAAGTCCGACGCCGATGACTACCGCTACTTCCCCGAGCCCGACCTGGTTCCCGTGGTCACCGACGAAGAGTGGATTGAGCGCCTGCGCGCCGAGCTGCCCGAACCTCCCGCCGAGCGACGCCGCCGACTGAAGGCCGACTGGGGCTTTACCGACGAAGAGTTCCGCGACGTGGTCAACGCCGGTGCCATGGACGCCATTGAAGAGACCGTAGCCGCCGGTGCTCCTGCCTCTGTTGCCCGTAAGTGGTGGATGGGCGAGATTGCCCGTATTGCCAAGGAGCGCGAGGTTGAGCTGACCGAAACCGGGGCCACCGCAGCTACCATCGTCGAGCTTAACCAGCTCATTGAGGGTAAGAAAATCAACGATAAGATTGCCCGCCAGGTGCTGGGCTTGGTGATCGACGGTGAAGGCACCCCGGCTGAGATTGTGGAAAAGCGCGGCCTGGCCGTTGTCTCTGATGATTCAGCTCTGACCGCCGCTATCGACGAGGCCCTGGCTGCAATGCCCGACGTTGCCGACAAGATTCGTGCCGGTAAGGTCCAGGCCGCCGGTGCTGTGGTCGGCCAGGTGATGAAGGCTACCCGGGGCCAGGCGGATGCCGGACGCGTGCGCGAGCTCATTCTCGAAAAGCTGGGGGTTGAGGGCTAAAGTACAGCTCTTAAACCAGCACTAAGCCGCCTGTGGCGGGGCAGACAGCCCCGGTACAGGCGGCTTTTCTCTGGTCATGAGTCATGTGAGGGCCCTTGCCAGAGGGCATCAGGGGGTGGTTAGGAGGTGATACCCAGGTGGGTGAGCAGGAAGGAGTAGTCCCAGGCGATTTCGCGCCAGGCGGTGTAGCGGCCTGAGCCACCGCCGTGGCCGCCGTCCATCTCAATTTTGAGCAGGGGAGTGGGGGAGGCCGGGTCGATGGTCTCACGCAGGGCTGCAACCCACTTGGCCGGTTCGACGTAGTAGACGCGGGTGTCGTTGAGGGAGGTGACCGCCGCGATGGCCGGGTACTTGACTGGGCGGATGTTCTCGTAGGGGGTGTAGGACTTCATGTAGTCGTAGACCTCCCGATCGGTGAGGGGGTTGCCCCATTCTTCCCACTCCAGGGCCGAGAGCGGCAGCTCGGGGTCAAGAATGGTGGTGAGAGCATCCACAAAGGGAACCTGGGCTACACAGACTGCGTACTTTTCAGGAGCCATGTTGACCACAGCACCCATGAGCAGGCCACCGGCCGAACCGCCCATAATGCCGATACGGGTGGCGTTTACCCAGGTCTGGGAGGCTAAGAAGTCAGTTGCATCGATGAAATCGGTGAAGGTATTTTTCTTAGCCAGCTTCTTACCCTCGGTGTACCAGGCCCGGCCCATTTCACCGCCGCCGCGAATATGGGCAACGACGAAAATGACGCCGCGGTCCAGCACGCTCAGGCGGGCGGTAGAGAAGTAGGGGTCCATAGAGGACTCATAGGAGCCGTAGCCGTACTGGATGACGGGGTTTTCCTGCGACTTGTCGAGGTCAGCGCGGTGCATAACGGAAAGCGGAATCATGGCCCCGTCGGCTGCCGGTGCCCACATGCGGTAGGCGGTGTAGTTCTCAGGCTCGTAGCCAAGCACGGGGGTGCGGCGGCGTAGTACCAGGTCGTCAGTGTCGGGGAAGTAGTCGTAGACGCTGTTGGGGATTAGGTAGGAGGTGTAGTTCAGGCGGATGACCGGGGACATGATATTCACGCCCGAGAAAGCCGAGGTGTAGAGCTCTTCGGTAAATCCACCGGGCTCATGTAGCTCAATTCCCTGGGGGTGGGCCGCAGCAACCTGCTCAGCCAGTGCGGTACGCGGGGCCACAAACACCTTGACGGTGGTGTTCTCCCGGGCCATCAGGACCAGGTGGTTGCGGGAGAACTTAACCGATTCCAGGCGGACGTCCGCGCGGTGGGGCACCAGGGGTACCCACTCCTGCATCATATCTTCCAGGGGGCGGTGCTCGTCCTGCAGGGGGAGCATCACAAGCTCCATGTTGGGGGCGTCCTTGTTATGGCCCAAGACCAGGTAGCCGGTGCCCTCGACATCAATAATGTCAGTGGAGTGGGCGATCTTGTGTTCCCGGCTCATAACGAGGGTGGGTTCTAGCTGGCCCAGCTCATGGATATTGATGACGTAGGTTTCACTGTACTCAGAGTTGCTCGACGAAATCACCAGGTGGGTGCGCGAAGAGGACATACCAGCGTCAAGCCACATGCCCTGATCTGCCTCATGATAGAGCACCAGGTCCTGGGAAGAACCAGTGCCGATAGCGTGGGCGCGCACTTCGTAGGGCCGCCAGGATTCATCGGCCACCGAGTAAATCAGGTGCTTGGCCCCCGAGGCAAAGAAAGCCCCAGCGACGACGTCCTCAATCTTTTCTTCCAGAATCTCGCCGGTGTTTAGGTCTTTAAAATACTGGGTGTAGCGTTCGTCGCCAGAGTCATCGACCCCGAAAGTCAGCAGGGAACCATCACGGGTGACCTGGAAGGAGCCTAGTGAGAAAAAGGCCATATCCCGGGCAAACTCGTTGCAGTCCAGTACCACCTGCTCGCCGTCAAGCGGCTCACCGGGGCGCACGACCGGTGGCCGGTAGCGCTCTTCCACGCTGCCCTCCGTCAGGGCGGGGACGCGGCACATGACCGGGTACTGCTCACCGGCAACCGTGCGGTTAAAGTACCACCAGGCCCCGCGGCGCGAGGGCACCGACATGTCGGTCAGCTGGGTACGCCCCTTAATCTCCTCAAAGATAGCGTCACGCAGGGGCTGCTGGTCTGCCGTGACGGTTTCGGTAAAGGCGTTCTCAGCCCGCAGATGCTCTAAAACCTCGCTGCTCCCCTTATCGCGCAACCACTCGTAGTGGTCAACAAAAGTATCGCCGTGATGAGTGCGCTCAACGGGTACGCGCTTGGCAAGAGGAGGAGTCAGAGACATCATCAGCCCTTTCACAGAAAACTTAACCTCCCCTTATTCTAAAGGACGCCCCCGTTACGTAACCTGCGCAATAGAACGACACATGCTGAAATCTTCCAACCTGCTCTTGACGCTACCAGCCCCTTCTGTGCAGACTTGAACCAGGTCAAGAGAGCCAGCACTAAGCCCCAGCTAGCTGGTCGGCAACCCTCCACTCGCGGTGGGGTGCCCTGGGTGAAGACCTGGCGTACCCATCGAGAACCAGGTACGCAAGCGCGGGACCGATGTGCCTCTATCTTCTGCGAGGGCATCAGATTCTTTTCCTCCTTACCCGGGCGGAAGATACGGCATGCGGCCCGTTTCAACTGAACACTGAAACACCACTACCTCCCTAGGAGTAACCGCATGACCACCGAGAACACCCTTCCCACCCCCTCCAACCCCACAGGCTGGAAGTTCGAAACCCAGCAGATTCACGCAGGCCAGGAGCCCGATGCGGCAACCGGTGCCCGTGCCCTGCCCATCTACCAGACCACGTCCTTTGTCTTCAAGGACTCCGCCCAGGCAGCTGGCCGCTTCGCCCTCTCAGAACTTGGCCCCATCTACTCCCGCATTAACAACCCAACCCAAGAAGCGGTCGAAAACCGTATCGCGGCTCTCGAAGGCGGCGTCGGAGCTCTGCTACTCGCCAGCGGCCAGGCAGCCTCCACCTTCGCGATTCTGAACATTGCGGGGGCCGGTGACCACATCGTTGCCTCCCCCTCCCTCTACGGTGGCAGCTTCAACCTGCTCAAGTACACCCTTAAGAACCTGGGCATTGAAACCACCTTCGTTGATGATCCTGCCGACCCTGAATCCTGGCGAGCTGCCGCCCGCGAGAACACCAAGGCCTTCTACGCAGAAACCCTGCCCAACCCCCGCGGCGACGTGCTCGACATTGAAGCCGTCTCAGGCGTAGCCCATGAGGTGGGGGTACCGCTGATTGTTGACAACACCGTAGCCACCCCCTACCTGCTCAACCCCATCAAGTACGGCGCTGACGTGGTCATCCACTCAGCCACCAAATACCTGGGTGGTCACGGTACCTCGGTCGGCGGCGTCATCGTCGACTCCGGCAACTTCGACTACGGCGCCTACCCCGACAAGTACCCCCTCTTCAACCAGCCCGACGAAAGCTACCACGGCCTGATCTACGCCCGTGACCTCGGCGCGGACGGTGTCTTCGGAGTTAACCTCTCCTACATCCTCAAAGCCCGCGTCTCCCTGTTGCGCGACCTGGGCTCATCCATCTCACCGACCAACGCCTTCAACATCGCCATCGGTCTTGAAACCCTCTCCCTGCGCGTCGAACGCCACGTAGAGAACGCCCGCAAGGTTGCCGACTTCCTCAAGGACCACCCCCAGGTCGAATCGGTCACCTACTCCGGCCTACCCGATTCCCCCTACTACCAACTGGCTCAAAAATACCTACCCAAGGGGGCCGGTGCCGTCCTCGGCTTCACCCTCAAGGAGGCCGACGCCGCAACCGCCCAGAAATTCGTGGACTCCCTCTCCCTGCACTCCCTGCTGGTCAATATCGGCGACGTGCGCTCGCTCGCTGTACATCCGGCCTCCACCACCCACAGTCAGTCCACCACCGAAGAGCTTGAAGCCATCGGCATCAACCCCGCCTTCATTCGCCTCTCGGTAGGTATAGAGCACATCGACGATATCCTCGCTGACCTCGAACTCGGCTTCACCGCCATCGCTCAGGAAAGGTAGTTCAATGACGACCGCCCGCCCCGCTGACACCACCCCCACCCGTACCGACGGCGTGCTCACCTACGCCCAGGTTGGTGACCTGCCCCTCGAATCAGGCGCATTGCTCCCCGACGTCACCATCGGCTACGAAACCTGGGGAGCCCTCAACGAGGCGGGCGACAACGCCATTCTGATTCTGCACGCCCTGACCGGAGACACCCACGTCTCGGCAGGGCGCGTAGGGGCTGGCGCCAGTGAGCAGGACCGCGAGGCCGCTGAGGCTGCCGGCTGGTGGCCTACCGCCGTCGGCCCCGGCCGCGTCATCGACACCGACAAATACTTCGTTATTTCCCCCAACATGGTGGGAGGATGCTATGGGTCAACCGGGCCCTCGTCACCGGCGCCTGCCTCGGCTGACCCGGAGGGTAGACCCTGGGGTTCCCGCTTCCCCCTGGTTACCATCCGCGACAGCGTGCACGCCGAAAAACGCCTGCTCGATGCGCTGGGCGTCAAATCTCTGCACCACGTCATCGGCGGCTCCTTAGGCGGGGCCCGCGCCGCTGAATGGGCCGTCACCTACCCCGGCCTCGTCCGCTCCTGCGCCGTGATTGCCTCCGGACCCGCAGCCACCGCCGAGCAGATTGCATGGGGCCATATGCAAAACCTGGCTATCCGCCAGGATCCGGGGTTTGCAGGCGGTGACTACTACCCGGGCCCCGGCCCCGTCACCGGCCTCGCCCTGGCCCGCCGTATCGCCCACACCACCTACCGCTCAGCCGCCGAACTCCACTTCCGCTTTGGCCGCGACGCCCAGGACGGCCACAACGTCCTGCACCCCCTCACCGCAGAACGTGGCCGCTACCAGGTCGAAAACTACCTGGATCATCACGGCACCAAACTCACCAACCGCTTTGACGCCAACTCCTACCTGGCCATCAACGAAGCTCTGCTCTCCCACGATCTCGGGCGTGACCGCGGCGGCCTCGACAAAGCCCTCGCCCGCACCACCTGCAACTGGACTATCGCCTACGTCGACTCCGACCGTCTCTTCTTCCCCTCCGATTCACAAATCCTGGCAGCAGCCCTGCCCAACCCCGTAGAACCTGCCGTGATTCACTCGCCCTGCGGCCACGATGGCTTCCTCATCGAACACGGACAACTTGAGAGGATTCTTGCCACCAGCATTGAAGCCCAGGATGCCGCCGACGAAGCACAACCGCGGGGGCGCAAACACCTGTGGGCAGTGGCCTAGGCTGGCTCTGCCGGTGGTAAGTTGGGAGTTATGAACCAGTACCTTGTTGAATATTCCAAGGCAGAGCCCTTCCGCCAGGGCACCCACCTGGTCGTCCTCCTACACGGCTACGGCTCCCACGAGCGTGACCTGCTGGGGCTCACCCCCTACCTGCCCAGCGAGAAGGTGACCTACGCGTCCGTCCGCGCGCCCCAGCCCGTTGGCTACCAGCTACCAGCAGACGCAGGCTCCGCCTACATCCAAGGCTCCGCCATGGGCTACCAATGGTGGCCCCTTAACCAGCAGCTTGAAACCGTAGGCTTCACCGCAATCGAACTAGCCGTGGACTACCTGCTGGGCTGGCTGGAACCCATCGCCGCCGACTACGAAAGCGTGACCCTGCTGGGCTTCTCCCAGGGCATGGCTCTTGCTACCTCGGTAGCCCGTGCCCGCCCCGACCTTATCAAGGCCGTGGTAGGGCTCTCCGGCTACGCCGTGGCCGGGGGAGAGCACTACTTCAAGGACGCCCAGCTGGCAGCTACACCCCTGCCCCTCTTCTGGGGGCGCGACCAAGCTGACCCCATCATCACCTCCGACAAAATTACTTACACCCAGGAGTGGGCAGCCGACCACACCGCTCTCACCGCCCAGACCTACCCCAACATCGGGCACGGGGTTGCAGCAGCAGAACTCACCCACGTCGCGGGGTTCCTCAAAGAGAAGGTACTGTCTGCTTAACCCAGGTGGTAAGAGCAGTTAGCTTACTCGGTCTCCACCTGCACCGTCAGACCGTTCAGCTCAACGGTATCGCCAGCATGTAGCTGCCGCCCACGTTGTTCACAAATCTCCCCGTTGACCTTGACCAGGCCGTCCTGAATCACCTGCCGGGCATGTACCCCATTCTCCACCAGGCTAGCCAGCTTCAAAAACTGGCCCAGGCGAATCATCTCATCACGAATCACAACAGACTCAATACTCATACCTATCACTTTACCGGCACCCCATCAGCCACCCGTGCGGTAGTCTTAAAGGCGCGCAAACCGGCGCACAACCATCCAAGCACGCCACAACCGGTGGCGCAGGCTCATAGGAGAAACCAAAACACATGGCACCGAAGTCCACACTCGACAACGTTATTTCACTGGCCAAGCGCCGCGGATTCGTCTTCCAAGCAGGCGAAATCTACGGTGGATCCCGCTCAGCCTGGGACTACGGCCCGCTCGGTGCCGAACTCAAAGAAAACATCCGCCAGCAGTGGTGGCAGACCTTCGTACGCGGACGCGAAGACATGGTGGGCCTCGACTCCTCCATTATCCTGCCTAAGGCAGTCTGGGAAGCTTCAGGCCACGTCGCCACCTTCACCGACCCCCTGGTTGAATGCCTCTCCTGCCACTCCCGCCACCGCCAGGACCACCTGATCGAAGCCTTCGAAGCCAAGAAGGGCCGCGCCCCCGAAAACGGCATGGCAGACATCGTCTGCCCCAAGTGCGGCACCAAGGGCCAGTGGACCGAGCCCCAGAACTTCTCAGGACTCATGAAAACCTATCTGGGCCCCGTCGATAACGAAGAGGGCCTGCACTACATGCGCCCCGAAACCGCCCAGGGCATCTTCGTTAACTTCAACAACGTCGTCACCGCCGCCCGCAAGCGCCCACCCTTCGGCATCGGCCAGATCGGCAAGGCCTTCCGCAACGAAATCACCCCCGGCAACTTCATCTTCCGAACCCGCGAGTTCGAACAGATGGAAATCGAATACTTCGTGCACCCCGACGACGCCCCCTTCTACTACGACCAGTGGATTGAAGACTGCTGGAACTGGTTCGTAGACCTGGGCATCAACCCCGACAACATGCGCAAGTTCGACGTCCCCGAAGACGACCGCGCCCACTACTCAGCCGGTACCATGGACCTCGAATACCGCTTCGGCTTTACGGGCTCCGAATGGGGCGAACTCATGGGCGTTGCCAACCGCACCAACTACGACCTGGGCGTGCACAATGAACACTCCAACGCTAGGCTCGAATACTTCGACCAGGGCACCGGCGAACGCTACGTGCCCTACGTCATCGAACCCTCCTTCGGCCTGACCCGCTCCATGATGGCCTTCCTGGTGGATGCCTACGTGGAAGACGAAGCTCCCAACACCAAGGGCGGCGTCGACAAGCGCACCGTGCTTAAGCTCGACCCCCGCCTGGCCCCCGTCAAGGCCGCCGTGCTGCCCCTCTCTAAGAAGGAAGACCTCGTTCCCACCGCCAAGAACCTGGCCGACGAGCTGCGCCGGGCCTGGAACATCGACTACGACGACGCCGGTGCCATCGGCCGCCGCTACCGCCGCCAGGACGAAATCGGCACCCCCTTCTGCATCACCGTCGACTTCGACACCCTGGAAGACCAGGCAGTGACCATCCGCGAGCGCGACACCATGACCCAGGAGCGTGTAGCCCTGGATCAGGTCACCGCCTACCTGGCAGCCAAGCTGACCAAGTAAGAAGCTAGTTTAGATAGACAAAAGGACGGACGTGCGGAGAGCCTGCTGACCCTCTTGGGGCTCGCGTTGGGGCGCTCACCCCAATTCACGCCAGCCCCGAGCCAGCGGGCTCTCTGCACGTCCGCCTTTTCCTATACCTCCAGCACCTGCGACGCTAGATTTCTACCCGCTTCAAGTCGAGGGTCAGGTGGCCTGCCACTGAGCGGGCTGCCTCCCAGTCGCTACGCAGCACAGCTTTCAGTACCGCGTCGTGGTACTGGCCGTCAATCAGGAAAGCCTCGCGGCGGCGTCCTTCTGCTACAAACCCGCAGGAGGTGTAGACGTGCTTGGCGCGCTCGTTGAAGTCCAGCACCTCCAACTCAATGCGGTGCAAATCCAGCTTCTCAAAGGCGTAATCCACCATGAGCTTAGTAGCCTCGGTACCATACCCTTTATTCTGGCCAGCCTGGCCAATCGCAATCCGGTAGTTAACCGACCCGTTATCGGGGTCGTACTCGTTGAAAGCCACCTCGCCTACATACTTCTGCTGATCCAGCGCATAAATCGCCAGGTCAAGGCGGTTCATCTTATCGTTGCGGCGGGCGTACCACTCCCGAGTCTTAGCCTCGTCGAAGGGATGGGCCTCAGTTGACCGGGAGTGGACTGTGCCGGTCTTAATCAGCACCTCTGGCTCCTGAAGAATGCTAATCATGGCATCAATAGCATCAGCGTCAAAGGGGCGCAACTCAATACGGGAACCTACGAGAGTGGGCTTGTGGGCAAGGGGAGAAGTCATAACACCACGCTATGTATATAGAGTCAAATGAACTTTTAGCCCTTCAATTTTAGCCGGTAACAGGCAAATGAACTCAACACCGTGAGGTAGGTTCACGCTCAGCATGAGCTGTCTCTTGGGCAAGCACGCCCACCGCTGGGTAAGGGCGCTAAAGTAGATGGGTACGCCCCCGCTGACCTTACTGAAAGAGACGAATCCGATGAGCACCGCCGAGACCACCTACACCCTGCGCCCCTGGCATGAGGGTGACACCCTTGCCCTGCTAGAGTACTGGAACGACCCCGAAAACCGGCAGGTAGCTGCTTTCCGCTCGTCTTTTACTTCTGGCTCGGAGTCCCCTTTCTCACGTACTCTGGTCGCTGAGCACCAGGGGGTGCCCGTGGCAGCGGGCGCTATCTACGAGACCGACCTGCACCCGAACCGCCTCTGGTGCTACATTGAAGTGGCCCCTGATCACCGCCGTACCGGGCTGGGCACTCTAATCCTGCAGGCCCTCAAGGACGCAGCCGCCTCAGCCCCCAGCGGAATCTCAGCCTTGCGTACCAAGGTGGAGCCGGAATCCACCGGCCTAAACTTCGCCTTAGCCCGCGGTTTCACGGCTGCCCAGCGCTCGCGCATGGTGCGCATTGAAGCCGGGGCGGTGCCGTCCGTACCCCTGCGCCAGGACGACTCCGAACGCATCACCCAGGCCATCGAGGACCTAGCCACCGGGTCAGTCGAACTCACCCAGAACTTCTGGGACTTCTACCGGGCCGTGCACACCTGGGACGAACCCGCCGACCTCCCCATAGGCCGCATTAACCGTCTCTTCCTCTCTGATGAGGCTGAAGCCCTGGGCGCCGTCGTGCTGCGCGACGATGTGTTGCGCGCCCAGGCCAACGGGAAGAAGGGCGACATTATCGCCTTTGCTGTGAGCTACCGCCCCATCGAGGTAGATGCTGGCCAGATGCCCGTCTCTGAGGATGATGCCACCGAAATTACCATCGGCTACCGGGTGGGCCACCCCGGTGCCCGCGAGGCCATCATGCAGCTGCTCTCGGTGCTGACCGCCTCCTACCCTGTGCAGATCGAGGTCGATGACTCTATGGAGGATCTGGCCGTGCTGATTGACCAGCTGGTGAAGATGGACGCTGCTTTTGTCACCAGTGAAACCCTGGTGCTGGTGGACGGTTAAGCAGCCATGGACGATACACGTGTAGAGAGAATCTTGCGTGTGGTCGAGTGCCTGCCTGCCGGGCAGGTTGCTACCTACGGGGACGTCGGCGCGGTCACCGGGGAATCGCCCCGGCTGGTGGGGCGCGTGCTGGCGACCTGGGGATCGAATGTTCCCTGGTGGCGGGTCTGCAATGCCCGCGGTGAGATACCGGGGCACCTAGAGCAGGCGTACTCCCATTGGCAGGACGAGGGCACCCCGCTTACCAGCACGGGGCGGGTCGCTCTGGGCGCTGCCCGTATGGACGCGGACGCCCTGGCTCGTCTCTCTGCCCAGCGGTTAGCTGAGCTGGGGGAGGGGCGGGCATAAAAGGGAGGCTATACGCCGATGTCGCGGGCCCTACGTCTCTGAGCTGAAGCCTCCCGGGCGCTACTGCTTGAACCGATGTACCCGATCAACGGCCAGATTGCAGCGTTCTGAGCTTGCATATCCCAAAAGATATTGAGAATTGCCCAGAGAACCCAGGTAATAGTAAGCGCCCAGGCAAAGAGTCCCGGTCGCCATACCATCGTGCGGCTTCCCCTGGGGCGTAGGAACCACTGAGTGAGCACCGTACCAACAGCCACGAGGCCAATCGCCCACAAGGTGATAGCTAGTTCTCGGCTGAGGTACCAGGTGATACAACCGTGGAGACCCCACAGCCCCACCATGATGAGGGGTGCGTAGATACTGTTACCAGGGGAGGGGCGTCGAATCGTCATTGAAGATCACCAATCCTGTTACTTTGCGGGCTGAGTTGAATGAGAGTTGGCCGACCGGCTCTCCATGTTCGTGGCGCAGCCGGTAGGTGAGGGTAAAGCCGGAGCCTGCCTGTTCCACTACCGTTTTCTTGACTTCGACAAAGGGGCCATTTGCCTCAAGCACCTGCTGCCAGGTTTTCAGAATCTTGCGTTTAGACAGTAACCGGGTGGTGGTATAGGTCATGTGGCTGTGTACATGCTCAATGTCTTCGTGGGCAAGTGCGGCGAAGAGGGCCTCGGTGACTTGTTCCAGTTCCACCTGAATCTGCGAGAGAGACCGGGCGTTGTAGACGGTCTCTGAAAAGCGCTGGGCAGCAGCCTGCTTAGTCACTCCGATAGCCGAGCCGATGAGCTGCCAGGTGGCGCCGCCTGCGCGAGCCGCCTGCACGGCGTCCTCAAGCGCACGGGTTGCCTGGCTAACCTGCTCATTAGCGGTGCGGACGGCGGTGATTCGGGGGTCGGTCGAATCCATAGAACCTCCTCCATGTGGGCGATGTCAATATAGGTTGACTTATCACGAGTATGGTGGGTTTTATGTGGGCCTGTCAAGATTCTTTGACTTTTCCTTTTTTGAATGTGGCTTTTACTCCCGAGTGGGGCAGTAAGAGTGGCACGCTCGGGAATAAGTGGCACATTCGACGCTGAGCCGCCCCGGCCCGCCGTGGTAGCGGTAACTGCGCCCACCGCGTCCTTATGACAAAATTGGAAGGTTATGACACAAGAGACCCCAGGAACCGGCCAGGCCCCGGTCCGCGCCAAGCAACTCAAGCTCCCGCCCCTTACCCTGGGCAAGCACACCATCGACACCCCGGTGGTTCTGGCGCCCATGGCTGGCGTGACTAACAAGGCCTTCCGTCGGCTCTGCCGCGACTACGGTGGCGGGCTCTACGTCACCGAGATGGTCACCGCACGGTCCCTGGTGGAACGCAACCCCGAGTCCCTGCGCATTATTGACCATGACGGCGACGAAAAAATCCGCTCCATCCAGATTTACGGGGTGGACGCCGTCAACGTGGGTAAGGCAATCCGCCTGGTGGTCGAAGAAGACCGCGCCGACCATATCGACCTGAACTTCGGCTGCCCCGTCCCCAAGGTGACCAAGCTGGGCGGCGGCTCAGCCCTGCCCTGGAAGACCGACCTCTTTACCGCCATCGTCCAGACCGCCGTGCGCGAGGCTTCCCGCGGGGACGTGCCCCTGACCATCAAAATGCGTAAGGGCATAGACGAGGACCACCTGACCTACCTGGAATCAGCCAAAATCGCCCGCGACGCCGGGGTTGCAGCTATGGCCCTGCACGGCCGCACCGCCGCCCAGCACTATTCGGGTAAGGCTGACTGGGACTCCATTGCCCGCCTGCGCGAAGCTATCCCCGATGTGCCAATTCTGGGCAACGGCGATATTTTCTCGGCCGAGGACGCCGTCGCCATGGTTGAGCAGACAGGGGTGGACGGCATCGTGGTCGGCCGCGGTTGCCAGGGCCGGCCCTGGCTCTTTGGCGACCTGCAAAACGCCTTTGAGGGCTCCGAAGAGCGCCACCGCCCTTCTGTTTCTGAGGTAGCGGATATGATTTATCGCCACGCGGAACTGTTAGTTGAGACCTTTGGTGATGAGCACCGCGGTCTGCGTGAAATCCGCAAGCACGTGGCCTGGTACTTCCACGGCTACCCGGTGGGCGGCAAACTGCGCGCCAAGATGTCTACCGTGCCCACCCTGGAGGCCTTCCGCGAGTACCTGGCCGAACTGGATCACTCCATCGGCTACCCCGGTGCCGCTGTTGAGGGCCCCCGTGGCCGAGCTGGCAACCCCAAGAAGCCCCACCTACCCGACGGCTGGCTGAACTCCCGCGTCCTGGGGGACGCAGAGCGTCTGGGACTGGTGGAGGCCGAACTGGATATTAGCGGCGGCTAAAGATGCGGACGGCCGGGCCCGCCTAATCCATATCGGGCGGCGGTGGGTCGGTGGGAGTTTTGTCTTTCCACAGGTTACATTGAGTGCTTACCAGAATCGCGCAGTGCCCACGCCGTGTGTGGACGCTGCGCGATTCTTGTCAGCAGCGGGCCGATAAAGAAAGCGGATGCCCTGCCCCCACTAGCCCTTGGGCACGACCAGCAGGTTGAAGTGGTGGCCGTCGGGGTCGGTAAAGCCAGCGCCGTAGAAACCATTAAACTCCATCGGGGGAGCGGTGACTGCACCACCGGCTGCCTCAACCTTAGCCATAATCTCAGCAACCTCATCCCGGCTCTTAACACCGATACTAATCAGCACCTCGGTTCGAGAGTTCTCGTAAGAAACCGGTAAAAACTGCTCCATAGCCTCATGCGGAAAGAGCATAATGTAGCTATCATCGGGCAGAGCCACCCGGCGCATAGCCTCGGGCATATGCGAGTCCTGCTCAAAACCAAGAGCGGTAAAGAAACGAGCAGAACGATCAAGGTCGGCTACGCCGATATTAAACCAGAGTGAATGCATATTTTCACTCTACCAGCCGCAGGCCAGGCGGACGCGTCCGCCTTCCCGCTGCAAGTCAGGGAGGTAGGCGAGGGGCGCCCCGCCCCAGCTTGGGCCTAGCCTCTAGACTTAAAGGCATGAGAACCCACACCCTCAGCCCCGAAACCCCGGCCGATACCGCAGAGATCCGCGATTTGCTCCTGGCAGCCTTTGATACCAGCTATGAAGCTGATCTGGTGGAAGCCCTACGCGGCAACCCCAATGCCTGGGAGCCGGGAATCTCCCTCACCGCCCGTGACGCCACCACCGGTGCCCTCGTCGGCTACGTTCTCATCAGTCGTTGCTGGGTAGGCTCCTGGCCCGCCTATGCCCTTGCGCCGCTGGCCGTCCACCCCGACTATCAGGGCAGGGGAGTGGGTACCGCCCTTACCCTTGTCTGAGGTTGCTGGAATCGTCAGGAGTGTTGAGAAGTTCATGCGTGAGAAGTACACCCCGAAAACAGGTGCGCAGGGGCGTGAGCCTGCCCCTGAAGCTGTGCGTGAGTTCATGGCTGAAATCGGAGGTAAGGGCGGGAGCCGAAAGACCGAGAAGCAAAAACAGAACCTTATGAAAGCGACCCAGGCTTCTAGGGCTGTGCGGGGTGCTCAGGCTATCGGTCGTAGGGCACAGATTCAGGCGCTCAAAGAAGCCGGCTATAAGCAACGAGAAGTTGCCGAAAAGACGGGTCTGGGTATCGCTACCGTGAAGCGCGGCTGGAACTAGCCCGCAGGTATCATTTACGAAGCTTAATCAGGGTATTACGGTTTCCGACCCTTCACAGACCCCCCCCTGCCTCCGGTAGCACCTCCCGAGCTACCCAAGAAACCCACTCCAAGGACCCCAGCCCCGCCCAAACCTTCGTCCTCAGCTAAGAGCAGCAGGCACCCCAGGAACCAAAAGCAGAAACAGGCAGAGAAGCAGGGAGGTCTCCCCAGCTTGCTGTTGCCTTAGAAAGTGCGTGGGGAAAATCTACGGAAAATCTACACACCTGTGGCATTGAAATGCACTACCGTAACGGGCTGTTACGGAAAATCGTGTTTCGTTGTGGTCTTAGCTGAGCGAAAAAAGGTCAGTCCGTCGGTCGGTTTTGTGCTCTGATTTTTCGTCACACCTCATGCATCCAATGACTCAGGAAGTTGCATTCGGAATTGTTCTCAATAAGAAATCACCACAAAGTCCCGGCGGAGCAAGCTATACATTTACGTTACGTAAATGGCTTTTTGCCTGGTGAATCCCGAAGTTTTCGGGGTGCTGCGCTGGGCATTTGGGGTGGGGGATTGGTGGTTGGGTGGGGTGGTGCTCCGTCAGGGCTCGGCGGGGTAGTTTGGATGCCGGTTGGGTGACGTTGCCGCCTAGCACCCTGCCGGTAGGGGTGTTACGTAGATTTTTTGAGAGTGTGCTGACTAGGGGGTTTAGTGGGTTTGTTATCAAATCGCAATATAGCAAGTTGACTTATTTAAAGCGTGTGTGATTGGGTTTAAGTGTCGCCAATCACCAGGGTGAAGATGCTCTGGGACGAAAGGAATAACAATGGCCCTCGTAAAGAAAATTTCAACTGGTGTTGTCGCTGGTGTTTTTACTTTTGGAATTTTTTCTAGTATTAATGCGACTGCATATGCATCTGAGAACTTATTTCCTGAAGAAAAAATACATATTATGGATCCGACAGGTCCCAGTGAAGAGATATTAAATCAAGCTACAGAAGAGCAACTAGCTGCATATTACAAGTCTTTGGAGCTATCTCAAAAATACTCGGTAGAGGGTGGCGAGATATCTTCACTTGGAAAGTTTCGTTCTGCATCAGGATCTCCAAATGTAGCTAAGTTTACAGAGGGTGTTAGATGTGTCTTCCAGGTAGGGCCGATTGATTGCTATACTGCAAGAAATGACGCAAATACTGCCTACGCGACCGCTGAAGAACTTTATCCGGATAGCTTGCATAATGGCCCTGGTGATGCGTTCAGGCATTGTTATTGGAATGCATTGATGACCATACACATTAATAAGGACCAGGCAAAGATTGTTGCAGATAACCATGAGGAAATCTCTAATGGTCCAGAAGCTGAGAATAAGATGGATTATAAAAATAACGAAGTTGGTCGAGGGATTGGTGAGAGTTCACCCAATGAAGAAGCTGCAAAAAACGGATGTGTAGATGCCGTTAATGATGGCCGTCTCCAGCTTAGCCCCTAATGTGAGGGAGCTATGTAAGGATTGGGTAAAATTATGAAAAAAAATATATCCCTATGGTTATGTATAACTGGTTGGGTTGCATGGATAACCTCTATAGTTATAAGTTATATAAATTACAGTATTTCAATAGGGTGTCCCACTAGTTCTGACTCTATATTCGGTAAATCAGGATGGTCGTTATTTCCCCCTGGACAGACCTGTGAATGGGTTTTGGAGTCTGGGGTTACAGCATCTAGCGGTCCACAATACATGAGTTTACTAATCCCAATAATCCTTATTTTGTGGAGTGTGGCGGTGTGTATAGATATGAAAAATAAATGATATAAAAATTTCGGTGGAAATGCTATAGTTTTCCATAGATATATTCAGGTGCGAAGTCTAGTCGGCTAACACATAGACATGGCCAAGCTCAAGGCACTGTAGTATTAAAGAAGTCCTCAATAAAATAAAGAACTGGAAGAGCGGTGAGGCTTATTCATAAGGGAGTCCACACCCCAACCCCCACCAAGAAACAACGGCCCCACCAGACAGTAAACATGAGGATAAATCGCCAAAAATATTCTCAAGCCACACCAGGAAAGACCGTTGCACCACCAGCGTACAACCGGCCTCACCGCCACGCAATTCGCCATACTCATCACAGCCCTCAACACCCACCTCACCTGGATCAAACCAGCCGAGAAACCCCGCAGACTCACCCTGACCCAAGCCCTAAAAATCACCCCCATCAGCTACCGACACAACCTCACCCAAGAAGCCCTCGCCCACCTCTTTGAGGTCTCACAACCAACCATTTCAAGGACCATCAGCACCATCGAAAGAGCCTTAGAGAAAGTCCTTACCCCTCTGACCCGACCTCTCAAAGAGAGCCTGAAAGTACCTGGTTCCCTCGTGGTGGATGGCACTTTAGTTCCCATCTGGAACTGGCGTTCACAAGGTAAGATAAACTTCTCGGGCAAGCACAAACGCGCAGGATTCAACCACCAAGTCATCTGCACCCTCGACGGCAAACTCCTGGCCATCACCGACCCGCTACCGGGTGCCAGACATGATGCCCATGCCTTCAAAGCTCACGGGTTAGATCAACTGCTAGATGTTTCGACTCTGGCTGATAAGGGTTATGTTGGCTTGAACCTAGCTACCCCTACCAAACGCAGGCCGGGGCAACGGCTTAGTCGGGAGCAGAAGAAGAATAACAGGGTGCTCAATCGTTTGCGGTCGGTGGTGGAGCGGGTGAAAAGCTCAGGTCAAGACCTGGCGGATTCTTCATACCGGGTTCAGGCGCCCGCTGGGCTGGTATGGGCGGGTGTTTTCTTCTGGTGCGGGGTTGGTTTTTTGGCTGCGGGGCACCCCTTATGAATAAGCCTCAGTACTGGACGGCGCCGTGGGCAAGGCCTGCTTCTTGGGCTACTTTTCGCACACTCACTACATCAAAACCTTGTGTGACAATCACGCGGATTGCCGCATCACTTATGGAGGTTTCTTGAGCAGATGTATCAGACATATATGCACTTTGATCAACGAAGAGGCCTTAACCCTATTTTCTCATACGTTCGTATGGTAATGTCTTATACGATCGTATGAAGGAGCGGGTTATGACCAATTACTTTTCACTCTTTGGGCTGGCGTTAATTGATAGCCTCAGCCTGGGGACCCTGGTGATTCCTATAGTCCTGCTTCTCAAATGGGGGCGGGTGCGGGTACTCCCATACGGCACCTACCTGGCCACAATATCCGTCTCTTATCTTCTGATTGGTGTCGCTCTTTTCTTTGGGATGCGATGGGTGATAGAAGCCTTCAGCCAGGTAGCAACCACCGTATGGTTCAGCTGGATAACGCTGGTACTGGGTGTAGCTCTGTTCATCTTTGGAGTTTTCTCACCGAACCCCGTGAAGAAAACAGCAGATGAGATCATGGACGCTCGCGCCAGCCAGACTAACCTTACGGCTCGGAAGGGAACCGGTTTGTTAGGGGTTATGAGCCTGGCTGTTGGGGCGGCTGTTTTAGAGACGGCAACCATGCTGCCCTACCTGGCTGCTATTGGCATTATTCAATCGTTAGAAGTATCTTTCGGAGCGCAGCTGGTGGTGCTGGCTCTCTATTGCCTGGTGATGGTGGCACCGGCGGCTCTCATCGGTTGCTGTGCGCGCATGTGGGGTGACCGTGCCTTTGAAAAAATCTTCAAAATAATGCCGCGTTTAGAATACGAAGCCAAAGTAACCATCCTCTGGGTTGCGGCTATTGTGGGGGTGTGGTTGGCTATGAATGCTGTGAATAGGCTCGACTTGTTCTAGAAAGCTGGAGTCGGCAGATTTTGATGTGCTGCTGTCAGCTGGACAGGGGCTACTAGACTTAAACCATGAAGACCACCCCAAGTGCACAACAACTGATTGAAAACTCACCCAGTGAGCCCGCGCCCAGCCCCGGCTATACCGAGGCGGACGCCGCCCGCTGGGTGCCCGAGCACCATAAGTTTGTTTACCGGTCGCCCTTTGAACGCGATCGCGCTCGTGTGTTGCACTCGGCCGCCCTGCGCCGTCTGGGGGCTAAAACGCAGGTGGTTGACCCGGATACCGATGACTTCGTGCGCACCCGTCTCACTCACTCCCTAGAAGTTGCCCAGATTGGGCGTGAAGTGGGCAGAATGCTGGGGTGTGACCCCGATGTGGTTGATGCCGCCTGCCTTTCTCACGACCTGGGTCACCCGCCTTTTGGGCACAACGGCGAAACAGCCCTGGACAAACTAGCTGCAGACGCCGGCGGGTTTGAGGGCAACGCGCAAACCCTGCGCTTGCTCACTCGTATCGAACCCAAGGTGATGCGGCATGATGGCGGCAGTGCCGGTCTCAACCTGACCCGGGCGTCCCTAGATGCCACCTGCAAGTACCCATGGGGGTATACGGATGCTCCGCCGCGGCCAGACGGCAAGCCCAACCGTAAGTTCGGTGTCTATGCCGATGACCTGCCGGTCTTCACCTGGCTACGAGCCGGTGCTGTAGAGGCCGGAGCGGCACCCACCCAAAAATGTATCGAAGCGCAGGTCATGGATCTTGCCGATGACATCTCCTACTCGGTGCATGACGTTGAGGACGCTGTCTTTGGCGGACACGTACAGCTGGATGACCTCAAGAGCCCCAGTACCCGTGAGATTCTGTTTGAAAAAACCCGCCAGTGGTATCTGCCGGGGGCTGACGATAGCACCCTCGACGCCGCCCTAAATCGCCTCGAAAACCTGGAACGCTGGGTGCCTTTTATGAGCGGTACCCGTAGTTCGCATGCCGCTTTCAAGGCACTAACCTCAAAACTTATTGGCAGGTTTGCCGCCTCGGCCATGAATGCCACCCGCGAAGTCTATGGTGATGGAGATTTGACTCGCTACAGCGCCCAGTTGGTGGTGCCCCAAGAAACTGAGCATGAGATTGCCGTGCTCAAGGGTATTGCCACCACCTTTGTGATGACCCCTCGTGACGCCCAGCCGCACTACGAAAATCAGAAAGAAATCCTGGAGTTCCTGGTAGCGGCGCTACTTGATAACCCTGAATACCTCGAACCTGTCTTTGCCGCTGATCTGCGCGAGCTAGGACGCAACGATGACGCTGCCAAACTGCGCCTGGTTATCGATCAGGTGGCCTGCCTGACCGACCGTTCCGCTCTGGCCCTGTTTAAGCGGATTACAGGAACCCAATGGTCGGTCGGTGATAAGCCACTGTGGTAGCGCCACAAGACTCAGGAGACAACACATGAGATACAAAAAACCCTTTCAACAAATCTTGACGGCGGCTCTCGCCAGCTTACTCATCGGCCTGTTAGCCGGATCGCTTACCGGCCTCTGGATTGTTGGCGTGGGCTCTTTTATTGTGACCCTGCTGATTGCGCTCTCCCCGGAATCGTTTGGGCTGGGCCGTACCCGGCCGGGGCCGCTCGACGACGACTACAGCTAAATGCTCAGCGCCCATAGACCCTAAAAACCACTTAGCTCCGGCTTGACGCCCCCGACTAGAATTGAACCCGTGGCAGGCTTAATCAAACGAGAAGATATCGACGAGGTGCGCTCCCGCACCGATATACGCGAAATCGTCGAAGGGTATGTGACCCTTAAATCCGCTGGTATTGGCTCTTTCAAGGGCCTGTGCCCCTTCCACGACGAGCGCACTCCGAGCTTCCACGTGCGCCCCCAAATGGGCACCTACCACTGTTTCGGTTGCGGCGAATCCGGTGACGTCATCAGCTTCCTCATGGAGATGGATCACACCTCCTTCACTGAAACAGTTGAAAAGTTAGCGGCCCGCATAGGATACGAGCTACACTACGAGCAGGGCTCTGGCATGAGCCGCGAAGAAGTGGGACGCCGTCAGCGTCTTCTTGATGCTCACAAAATCGCTACCGAGTTCTTTCAGAAGAACCTATACACCCCCGCCGCTGTGCAGGCCCAGAAGTTTCTGGGTGCTCGCGGCTTTGACCCGGCCGCTACCCAAAAATTTGGGGTCGGCTTCGCCCCACGCGGCTGGGATAATCTGCTCAAGTATCTGATGAATAAAGGCTTCACCACCGAGGAGCTACGCGAGACCGGTATGTTCTCTGAAGGGCAGCGCGGTCTTTACGATCGCTTCCGCGGCCGCATCATCTGGCCTATCCGCAATATCACAGGAGAGACTATCGGCTTTGGTGCCCGCCGCCTCTTCGATGACGACCAGGGGCCCAAGTACCTGAACACTCCAGAGACCACCCTCTACAAGAAATCCCAGGTTCTCTACGGCCTTGACCTAGCCAAACGACCGGTTTCCAAAAAGAAGCAGATCGTGGTGGTCGAGGGCTACACCGACGTGATGGCTGCCCACCTGGCCGGTATCGACACCGCAGTAGCCACCTGCGGCACCGCTTTCGGTACCGACCACATCAAAATCGTGCGCCGCCTCATCTCTGATGACGGTACCGGCGGCGAAGTCATCTTCACCTTCGACGGTGACGCCGCAGGCCAAAAAGCAGCCCTGGCTGCCTTCGCCGAAGACCAGCGTTTCGTCGCCCAAACCTTCGTAGCCGTCGCTAAGGACGGCATGGACCCCTGCGATCTACGCCTAACCCGAGGTGACGCTGCCGTGCGCTCACTCATCGCCTCCCGGCGTCCGCTCTTCGAATTTGCTATCGACGCTACCCTCGCAGGCTACGACCTCACCACCCTTGAAGGGCGAGTGCGCGGTATGCGCGCTATCGCCCCCATTATCGCTGGAATCAAGGACGCCGCCCTACGCCCAGCCTATGTACGGCAGGTTGCCGGGCAACTGGGTCTCGATGCCGCAGAAGTGCAAAGAGCTGTGAGCGCTGCCGCCGCCCACCCCCGTATGACAGCCACCCAAAAGCAAGAAGCAGCAGAAGCCGAACGCGCCGCCCGTGCCGCAGAAGCAACCGTCAGCGCTCCCGAACCAGACCCCTATGAAACCCCAGACCTGCGCGACCCCGCAGCCCGCACCGAACGTGAAGCCCTCGAAATTGTGCTGCAATACCCGCAATACCTCTCGGTTGACCAGTGGCAACAGCTAGCCACCGTGCACTACCGCTACGGTGCTCACAGCGGAATCGCGCAGGGCATCGTCGGGGCAGCTGCTTCAATAGCCCCCACCGCGGGCGCCACCTGGGTCAACACAGTGCGTGCACACACGCCCGAACCCGTCCACGGGCTACTGGCAGAACTAACCGTAGCGCCCATACCGGCCCGCACCGAAGAACAGCTTCAACGATACGTACGCGACATTCTCAACCGACTGTTCGAACAGGAAGTTACACGGCAAAAATCCAACCTGCTCATGCAACTTCAACGCATCAACCCCCTCACCGACACCGCCGCCTACCGCAACATCCAGCAAGAACTCCTCACCCTCGAACACCACCGGCGCACACTTATGCAAGGGCAAGACTAGAACAGGCACGCAATGTGACTGAGCTAACTTAGACTCAATTTGCGCCCACCTACAACCAAGGGTAGAGTTATAACTCGTTGTAACGGTGCCATCACCGTGAACAATATTCCCCCGTAGCTCAATTGGCAGAGCATTCGACTGTTAATCGAAGGGTTACTGGTTCGAGTCCAGTCGGGGGAGCACACAAAACCCGGTCATCAGACCGGGTCTTTCCGTATCTAACCAGCAACCCCTCGCTTCGCTCAGGATTCGCTGAACTTTATTATTTCCTCGCGCGCTCGGAAAAGTTCACCTCATCTGGTTCGAGTCATTGATGAGCTCGCTCCGCTCACGCCTTTGTTATTCGCCAGCTCTTGCGTCACCACGCGCGGTGACCCGCTGGCTCATCGGGGGAGCAAATAAACGGCCCGGTCTTATGGCCGGGCTTTTTGTATGCTTACGCTCTCCATATGTGGCGGCGCCACTGTCACATCTGGGAATCAGCGCCACACTTGCTGAAGTCTTGTCTTCTGTTCACTAAGGGTGGTGGCTTTGCCTGAAGGGGTGTAGCATGTGAACTGTTCCATAGTTCATAGATGAAGGAATAGAAAATGTCTGACCAGCAACTTCTAAACGACCTCTACGCCACCGCCGCTCGAAACGAAAAAGACGCCATCACCTGGCGTCACCACCTTCACCAGCACCCAGAACTTTCAAACCGCGAGACCAAAACAGCGGCTTACATTGTTGAACGCCTCAAGGATATGGGCTTCGCAGATACTGACATACAACAGAACATCGGCGGAACCGGAATCATCGCCACCCTGCGAGGGGGCGCCCCCTCCGAAAAGGCCGTTCTATTACGGGCGGACATGGACGGCCTGCCCGTCAAAGAAGAAACCGATCTGCCCTATGCCTCTGAAGCAGTAGATGAAAAATACCCCGGTGGTCCCTTCCCCGTTGCCCATGCCTGTGGCCACGACTGCCACGTCGCCATGCTGTTGGGCGCAGCGCGTGCTTTCACAGAGCATCGGGAGGAACTCGCCGGAACCATCTTCTTCGTCTTCCAGCCAGCTGAAGAGGGCGCCCCGGTGGAAGAAGAGGGCGGCGCTGCCTACATGCTAACGGATGCGGCCTTTGACTCACTTGACCCCCAGCCAACTCTGGCCTTTGGGATGCATGTGATTCCTGCACCAAGTGGCTATGTGGGTTGGTCCTCGGGTGTGCAGCACGCTTCATCTGAAATGGTCAAGATAACTGTGTGCGGTGAGCAGGTGCACGGTTCATCGCCGTGGGCGGGACGAGATCCGATGCCAGCGGCTGCGGACATCATCAGTGCCATGGGGCAAATCTACCGGCAGATAGATGCTAAAGACGCGTTTACTATTTCCATTGGACATGTTGAAGATCAGGGGCGTTTCAACATCATCGGCGAAAAGGTAACCCTCTGGGGCACTGTGCGCTGTCTCAAAGACGGACTGATGGACGCCGTCAACACTAAGATTTCCCGTACAGCTACCCACATCGCAGAAGCCTATGACTGTACAGCTAACGTTGAGTTTTTGCAGCAAATTCCGGCTGTGGTTAACGCGCCTGAAACGGTCGAAGTCTTGCGCCCTGCTTTGGAAAGCGCAGCGGCAGACCCGGATCAGGTCTTTGCAGCGCCAGCGTCGCTGGGGTACGATGACGTCTCTGAGTTCATTAACCGGTACACCGGTATGTATGCCCTGCTCGGTGTGCAGGACGTGAAGTTCGGCTCGGGTGCAATGCCAGAACCTGTTGACGGCGGACGCGGTTTTGCTCCCAATCACTCACCGCGTTTCTACGCTAATGATGAAGCCCTCATCACCGGCGTCCGAATGCATCTTGCGGTTGCACTGGCCCATCTCGAAACAGCGCAAGACTAAGAACCAATAATCGCATCACAAAACGGGGCGCAGTCGCCACAAGCCCCTAAAAGCCGGTAGACTTATAAGTTGGTATACGTAATACGCAAGCACGCTTATTGACAAAGAGAGAGGTGGCACATGACCACTCCGAACGGCCTGCACGGCTCCCGCCGCGCCCAGGGTCTGCGCGCTGGCTTCACCAACATCAAAGCTAGCGTGACCAACGCGGCTGATGCCGGTCGAGTCCTTACCAAGCTTGCCCCTAAGCAGCTCAAAGACGAAATCCAGATCGCCAAGTTCGAGGTCAAAGAGAAGGGCATCGCTCTCGGCAAGGGTGCAGCCGTTGCGGCTGTAGCCGCAGTCTTCGCTCTCTTGATGGCCATCGCACTGACGATTCTGGCCTACGTAGGCCTGTCAGCCCTCATGCCCAACTGGGCTGCTGCTCTAGTGCTGGTTGTACTCTTCCTCATACTAGCCGCTATCACTGGCCTCGTGGGCTTCAAGATGATTAAGGCCCAGCTCCCCTTCAAACCCGAGTCAGCAATCTTTGGTGTGCTCTACGACCTTGGCGTTTTGAAGGAAGGATCAGCTATGACCTCCAAGCGCCTCAAGCGTGAGCAGGCAGAAAAAGCCGAGGCCAAGAAAGCCGAAAAAGCTGCGGAGCAGAAGGACGGCGGCGAGCAGCAGGAGCCTGCTGTACCGCCGGCTAACAAGGAACAGCTACTGCAGCGAACCAAGCAGCGCCGCGAGCACCTCAAGACTTTGCGCGACGACCTTGATGCCTACACCCGCGAAGTCCAGGCAGGTGCGCAAGGGCTGGTTACCAACGCCAAGAATAGCGTTAAGAACGCTCCCGCAACTGCGGCAGACGGCAGCAAGCAGCTCGCCGCTAACGCAAGCAACCCAGAGACCCTGCAGGCCCGCTGGAAGTCTTTTGCGGCCCTGCTGGCCTCGCTTGGTGCATTTGTAATCTTCCTCGGCAAGCTCATCACCCGCCGCAAGTAGAACTCGAAAGCCCCACAGGGCACCAGCGTCCTTGAAATCAGCCCGCCCCGGTACCACCGGGGCGGGCTTTTCTTATGCAAAGGCACTGTGTGCAAGGACGCCACCGGTTGCGTCAGTTCAGACCGTAGGCTGATGCGCTCCCGCAGGGCATGCTGTAAGGTCAGTGTGACACCCATAAGAGATTGACCACTGAAAGGGGCCGCATGGCCAACCAGCTCATGACCGTACTGATTGGCGCAGACACCTACCCGCCAGACATCAACGGAGCGGCCCAATTTTCGTCGCGACTGGCCCACGCGCTAGTGGAGCGCGGGCACACCGTGCACGTCATGGCACCCAAACAAGAGAGAGGCGTGACCAGCAGGCAGGAGCGCGACGGCATCATTGAACACCGTATGCGCTCGCACAGGGTTATTACCCACCCTTATATGCGCCTGAATTTTCCGTGGGAGATTTATGCCGAGGCTGACCGGCTGGTACAAGAAATTCAGCCGGACGTGATTCATATTCAGTGCCACTGGATTGTAGGGCGCGTGCTGGCTCGAGTAGGGCGCAAGCGGGGGGTGCGCGTGGTGGCGACTAACCACGTGATGCCCGAAAACATCACCCCCTTTCTTCCCTTCGGCAAGAGAGGCAATGATCTCATTGTCAGGGCCTCCTGGGGCGATATGCGCAGGGTGCTGTCTCGGGCTGCTGTGGTCACTACACCTACACAGATTGGGGCTGACACCATGGAAGTCGCAGGTAAATTCAGCCGCCCCGTGATGCCGGTGTCGAACGGAATCCAGTCCTCTGACTACGAGCTGGCCCCCGGGGAGAACATTGAGAAAACACCCGGGCAGTTTAATATTTTCTTTGCAGGGCGACTGGCCGTTGAAAAAAATATTGACGTGTTGATTGAGGGCTTTTCTAAACTGCCCGAGAGTTTGCGTGAGCGCACGGTGCTCGAGATAGCCGGGTCCGGTGAAGTTCTTGCCGACCTGAAAACCAAGGCACAGGACTGCGGCGTGGCTGACCGTGTGCATTTTCTGGGGTACATTTCAGATGAACAGCTCCGTGAAGGGTACCTGCGCGCTGACGTGTTCTGCCAGCCCGGAACCGCTGAGCTGCAGTCGCTGGTGACCCTTGAAGCTATGAGTGCCTCCAAGCCTGTGGTCCTAGCAGACGCGCTGGCCCTGCCTCACCTGGTTGAGCAGGGCAAGAACGGCTACCTGTTTGAACCAGGTGATACCGATCAGCTAGCGGCCCGCCTGACTGATGTATTGAGCCTGCCTGAGGATGAGCGGCGGGCTATGGGGGAGCACTCACACCGTATGGTAGAACGTCATGCCGCAGGTAAAACTTGGCAAATCTTTGAATCGCTCTACCGCTCTGATGAGCTGTATGACCGCTTTGTGGCTGAACGCCGCTAGGGTGCACCGGTGGAACTAGCAGGTTCCCGGCCCCTTTTGTCGCCCGGGTTCTCCGGGATCGAAGGAGGGTTTGGTAGGCCCCTACTTTTTGGGTATTCTTAGAGACAGTGCCAGTTGATAGGCTGGTGCTGTGGGGCCTTAGCTCAGCTGGTTAGAGCAGGGGACTCATAATCCCTTGGTCGCGGGTTCAAGCCCCGCAGGCCCTACCAGCAAACCCCATCTCACCGGTTAAAACTAGGGAGGTGGGGTTATTTTCTTACCCTGTAAACCGGGCGGGCTACCCATGAGCACCCCCGTGTTTTTGTTTGCGGGGCTTAAGCTGCAAAGTCATCACCAATAGGTAGGAGCACACTCGGGCCTTCGAGCCCCAGTAAGAGCAGGGGATTGATGTAATCGAACCCCTTTCCTGCTGTACCAGTGCTCCCGCCGGTAGGCTGGCGCACGCCCCAGTGCAGGCAGTGCTCGGAGGTACAGTGCTGCACGGCAGGGTCTAGGTGGGCGAGTACATCCCCGGCTACCACGTGTGTACCCACCGGCAGCGGGTCCGTCACCGGCTCAAAGGACGAGAGCCGCCCATCCGGGTGCTGCACCGTCATAACCTGCCGATCCACCACGGTTCCGGCAAAAACTACCTCACCTTCATAAGGTGCAAGAACGCTCCCTCCCGCCTCCAGCGCAAGGTCAACGCCGCGGTGCCCGGCAGACCACTTAGCCGCGGGTTGCTCAAAGGGCCGGAGCACCTCAAGGTTCTGGCCAACCGGTGCCTTCCACAGAGCAGAACTACTCACCGCATCCGCGGTGGGGGAGGTGCTCAGGGAAAGGCAGATGAGAGTGCAGAGCAACCCCCACCATAGGCCAGTGTGTAGCAGGGAAATAGGCACCCATCGGGGCACCGTCATAGGGGCTGCTGTGTGTATAGAGGGCACGAGAAACCTCCCGGTCGTCACTCACCCCTTACCCATCGGTGGTGCTCCCGCGAAGTACCTCCACTTTTACCACTGGAAACCTGCCACCACAAGACTCAAAATCCCGGTGATTAAAGAGCCAAACATGCTGTATAGTAGATGATTGCAGTTTGCCCTGATTCGTGCCCATAAATAGGCCGAATCGGTGCATGGGGAATCCTCTTACATAGAAACCCCTCCTTGACGTACACCACCTGCTTGCGGGCAGGTGCCACTCCAAGGGTCTGACATCGCGTAGCGCGAAGTAGCTGGCACCCAGCTGATAAGGAACTTTCGGTCCGGCGCACCTGCCGGTCAAGGTCTGAGACTACACACCGCCACTCCAGCGGAAAAGTCTGAGCGCTACCAGGGGAGCGAGGGCAACCTCAAAGCTCCACATGTAAACCGATAACTACTATGCGCGCGGCGGAGCTAGCCTGGAATCAGGGGCCCGCCCGGCACCACATTATATAAGGAGACGACATGCCCGTCGTAACTATGCGCCAGCTTCTCGATTCAGGTGTCCACTTCGGTCATCAGACCCGCCGCTGGAACCCCAAGATGAAGCGCTTCATCCTCACCGAGCGCAACGGCATCTACATCATCGACCTGCAGCAGTCACTGGCCTTCATCGATCAGGCCTACGAGGCTGTTAAGGCAACCGTCGCCCACGGTGGCACCGTGCTGTTCGTTGGCACCAAGAAGCAGGCTCAGGAAGCCATCGCTGAACAGGCCACCCGCGTTAACATGCCCTACGTCAACCACCGCTGGCTCGGTGGTATGCTCACCAACTTCTCAACCGTTTCCAAGCGAATTGACCGCATGAAGGAACTTGAGCAGATTGACTTTGACGACGTCGCAGGCTCACAGTTCACCAAGAAGGAACTGCTGCTTCTGCGTCGCGAGCACGAGAAGCTTGAGAAGACCCTCGGTGGTATCCGTAACCTGACCAAGGCTCCCTCCCTGGTCTGGGTTGTTGACACCAAGAAGGAACACCTGGCTGTTGACGAAGCCCAGAAGCTCGGCATCCCCGTAGTTGCTATCCTCGACACCAACTGCGACCCCGACGAAGTTTCCTTCCCCATCCCCGGCAACGACGACGCAATCCGCTCCGTCAACCTGCTCACCCGCGTCATCGCGGACGCAGTAGCCGAAGGCCTGCTGGAACGCGAAAACAAGAAGGCTGGCAAGTCAGCTAACGCTTCTGAAGAGCCCATGGCTGAGTGGGAGCGCGAACTGCTCGAACAGCACGAAGCTGCCAAGGCTGAAGCACCCGCTGAAGAAGCTAAGTAAAGCATCATAGAGTAACGGCACCCGCCCACATTCGGTGGGTGCCGTTCTCAACCTGCACCACCACGGCAGGAAACCAATAGATTTACCCCAATCTGTTCACAAGACTAGGAGTTCACCATGGCGAACTACACCGCAGCCGATATCAAGGCTCTGCGTGAAAAGACCGGCGCAGGCATGCTCGACGTCAAGAAGGCCCTCGATGAGGCTAACGGCGACCAGCAGAAGGCAATGGAAATCATCCGCGTCAAGGGCCTCAAGGGCGTCACCAAGCGCGAAGGCCGCGCCACCGCAGAAGGCCTCGTTGCTGCACGCGTTGAAAACGGCGTTGGCTTTATGATCGAAGTTAACTCGGAGACCGACTTCGTTGCTAAGTCCGAGCCCTTCATTAAGTTCGGCACCGACGTGCTCGAAGCCGCAGTTGCCGCTAACGCTTCTACCCTGGAAGAACTGAAGGCCGCATCTTTTGAAGGCAAGACCGTTGACGAGCTGACCACCGAGGCAGGCGCACTGCTGGGTGAAAAAATTGTCGTTCGTCGTGTAGCCCGCGTTGAAGGCGACAACGTTGCAGTCTACCTGCACAAGACCTCCAAGGACCTGCCCGCGCAGGTTGGCGTTCTACTCGCAGTAACCGGCGAGAACACCGACGAGGTCGCTCACGACGTAGCCGTCCACATCGCAGCTATGAGCCCCAAGTACCTCAACTCAGACTCTATCTCAGCTGAGGACATCGAGGCTGAGAAGCGCGTTGCTGAAGAAACCGCTCGCGGTGAGGGCAAGCCCGAGCAGATTATCCCCAAGATTGTTGAGGGTAAGCTCAAGGCCTTCTACAAGGAGAACACCCTGCTCGACCAGGACTTCGCCAAGGACTCCTCCAAGTCCGTTGCCGCTGTTCTGAAAGAGAACGGCGCAACCGCAACCGCTTTCGAGCGTTTCCGCGTCGGCGCCTAAAAGGCCCGGGTGTGATTGAGCACCAAAAACGCTAAGAACAAAGGGGAGCCCCCGTGAGGGACTCCCCTTTGCCGTATGCTAGAGACCTAGAGACACAGTACGCACCCCACCGGGGCGTAGACGATCACAGTTTCAGGAGGCCCCATGTCAGTAGAGTCAGCCCGAACCATCCACCGCGACGACACCGGCCGTCGCCGCGTCCTACTCAAACTTTCTGGGGAAGTTTTTGGCGGCGGCGAAGTGGGTATCTCCACCGAAGTTGTGCGCGGCATAGCCGAGCAGATCGCCTCAACCATTGGTCGGGTCGAGGTCGCTGTGGTTGTTGGCGGTGGCAACTTCTTTCGCGGGGCCGAACTCTCTGAAGCAGGCATGGACCGCTCCCGCGCCGATAACATCGGCATGCTGGGTACCGTTATGAACTCCCTGGCTCTCCAGGATTTTCTGGAGCAAGCAGGCATCGACACCCGCGTGCAGTCAGCCATTTCCATGCAGCAGGTCGCCGAGAACTACATACCCCGCCGCGCCATCCGTCACATGCAAAAAGACCGCGTGGTCATTTTCGGAGCAGGCGCAGGGCTACCCTACTTCTCTACCGATACCGTCTCAGCTCAACGAGCCCTCGAAATCCACGCGGACGAGGTGCTGGTAGCTAAGAACGGCGTTGACGGCATTTACACCGCCGACCCCAACAAGGACCCTAACGCCGAACGTCTTTACAAGCTCACCTATGACGAAGCAATGCAGCGCAACATCCGTGTGATGGATCAGACGGCTTTCTCGCTCTGCAAAGACAACAATGTCACCATGCGCGTCTTTGGCATGCAGGGTGAAGGGAATGTAGCCCGGGCCATCCTTGGCGATAAGATTGGAACCCTCGTCACTGCGTAATATACGCCTCGGATGATTCCGCGCATTATTATTTCCTCGCTTACTCGAAAAAATACGCTCCAATCGGCGACAAAATCGAAACCCTCCTTACCGCATAGTGCGACCTCAGGCACTAGACTGGGTAAGGATGAAGAAGAGCGCCTGCCCCGCTGAGGGCAGGCACAACACAAAGGACACAACACAGATGGTTGAAGAAACCCTGCTCGAAGCTGGCGAGAAGATGGATAGGTCCGTTGAGGCCCTGAAGAACGAGTTCGTCTCAATCCGCACCGGCCGTGCCAACCCCTCACTGTTTGCCAACCTCACCGCAGATTACTACGGTGCGCCCACCCCGCTACAGCAGCTGGCGTCCTTCCAAACCCCTGAGGCGCGCACCGTGCTCATCACCCCCTATGACAAGGGCGCTCTCGCCGCAATCGAAAAAGCTATCCGTGACTCAGACCTGGGCGCTAACCCGGCTAACGACGGCAACGTCATTCGTGTTGTTATGCCAGAAATGACTGAGGAACGTCGTAAGGAATACACCAAGTTGGCCGGTCACAAGGCCGAAGAAAGCCGCGTTGCGGTACGTAATACCCGCCGTCAGGCCAAGACCGCCCTCGACAAGCTGGTTAAGGATGGCGACATCGGAGAGGACGATGGCGCCCGCGGCGAAAAGGAACTCGACGCCGTGACCAAGAAGCACATCGACACCATTGATGCCCTGCTCAAATCCAAGGAAGCGGAACTGCTCGAGGTCTAAACCCCCATGACTGTTCAATCTCAAGAACAGCCGCCCAGGGCCTCCAAAGCGGGCCGGAATCTACCCGCCGCCATCACCGTCGGCCTCGTGCTGGGCGCACTGTTGGCGGTGGGTTTGTTCTTTATCCCCCTGGTCCTAGTGCTCCTGGCAGCTGCGGCAGCATCGGTGGGTACCTGGGAAGTCTGCCACGGCCTCAATCAGAAACGCGGTATGGGAATCCCCGTGATTCCTGCGGTGACTACTGCCCTCATCATGCCGTTCACCGCCTACTACGGTGGGGGCCAATGGCTCATATTTACCGTGGTCGCCTCGATTCTACTACTCATCGGCTGGCGACTGGTGGGGGAGCGCGACGGCATGATTATGTCGATCATGGGCTCCATCTTCGTGATGTCGTGGGTGCCCTTCATGATCTCGTTGGCGCTCATGCTCTACCGGGAACCCTCGGGTGCCGGTAAAGTATTCATGATTCTACTCATGGCCATCGGTAACGACACCTGGGGTTACCTTGCAGGTGTGAGATGGGGCAAGACCCCTATGGCCCCAAAAATTTCACCCAAAAAAACCTGGGAGGGCTTCGCCGGGTCAATGGTGGGCTCCATTCTTGTGGGTACCATCTGTTCACTCTTTATCGGTGAACCCTGGTGGCACGGGCTGATCGTTGCAATCTTCCTGGTGATAGCCTCGACTGCTGGAGACCTGGGGGAGTCAATGGTCAAACGTGAAATCGGTATCAAGGATATGTCGAATATTTTGCCGGGCCACGGCGGTGTGATGGACCGCCTGGACTCCATCGTTTTTGCCATTGCAATCGGCTATGTTATTTTTTCGGTGCTCGGCGCCCTCTTTGGGGCCTAGCTGCCCTCATCACACTATCTGGGAGGTAGATTGTGAGCCAACAGGCTAAATCTGGCGGTGGGTTCAGCCGCGTCGACGGCAAGCAGAGCGGCTACAAGGTCGCCGCGGTAGACGCTTTTTTCACTCGGCTAGCCGACGACTACGAACTCATGATAACCGGAGCCCAATTAGGGCCAGACGTGCATACCTCACGGACCGTGAGAGAGGCTTCTTTTCCTACTGAGCTCGGCGGCTATCTGCCGCAGGATGTTGACAGGGCCCTCGACACCGTTGAAGACCGTTTCAGTGAGCTCGAACGTTCCTACTTCATCAACCGTTACGGGCAGCATGCTTGGAATGAGGCGGTTGAGGAGCTACGGACGCTTCTGCTCGGCCGGTTGCGCAGACCGCCAGGGGAGCGCTTCCGCAGGCCCTCAAAGAGATTGACCAAGGGCTATTTTGTGCGTGAAGTCGATGAACTGTGCGAACGTATACTGGGGCATCTGCAGGGGCAGCACCAGCTGACACCCGGCGAGGTGCGGGCCTCGGCTTTCAGTGCAGCCACAGGCAATATAAGCTATGACGAAACCCAGGTTGATGCTTTCTTGGACCGCTGCATCGAGTATCTGAATGATACGCGCCCTATGTGACGCACAATTCTACTGGTAAAGAGGGGGTTGCCCGGACTTTTTCCTGGTAAACCCTCTTTTTTACGCCTCAAATTTGTGTGTAATCTGCCCAACAGTATAGTGTGTGTTCAGTTACACAAAGGAGGTAGTGATGGCACACGCATCACCTGAATCTCAGCAGCCTATCATCGACGCAGAGCACGTCGATTTTAAGGCAGCCCAAAGCAGCAACGAGTTCACAGAGCTTCGGTCAACCCACCGCTCTTTCGTCTTTCCCATGACCGTAGCCTTTTTGGTCTGGTACCTGCTGTACGTCATTCTGGCGGTTTACGCCCCTGGCTTCATGGCAACCAAAGCGTTCGGCAACGTGAACGTGGGCATTATTTTCGGTCTGCTCCAGTTCGTGACCACCTTTACCATCACCGGCTGGTATGTGGCTTTCGCTAATAAGAAGCTGGACCCGCGAGCTAGCGGTCTACGCAACGACATTGAATCTGGGCGCTACGCCCACAAGACCAACTAAAGGGGTGGCATTCACTTGACTTCTGTACACGGAACACTCGTTGCGGCTGAGGCGAGCGCTCAGACCGTAGGCACCCCCTGGGTCAACATGGCCGTTTTTGGGGCCTTCGTCCTTGCCACCATGGTGGTGGTACTGCGTGCATCCAAGAACAATAAAACCGCTGCCGACTACTACGCCGGCGGGCGCTCCTTCAGCGGAACCCAAAATGGCTTGGCCATTGCCGGTGATTATCTCTCGGCAGCCTCCTTTCTGGGAATCGTCGGCGCTATCGCCCTGCAGGGCTACGACGGCTTCCTCTACTCCATCGGCTTTCTCGTAGCCTGGCTGGTGGCGCTCCTCCTCGTGGCTGAGCCTCTGCGCAATACTGGTAAGTTCACCATGGCAGACGTGCTTTCCTTCCGCCTACGGCAGCGCCCCGTCCGCATCGCAGCCTGTATTTCAACCCTGGCCGTCACCCTCTTCTATCTGCTTGCTCAGATGGCAGGTGCCGGTGCGCTGGTCTCCCTGCTCATGGGCATTAGCTCCAAGGCGGGCCAGTCGCTGGTGATTATCATTGTGGGCGTGCTCATGATTGTCTATGTGCTTATCGGCGGCATGAAGGGCACCACCTGGGTTCAGATTATTAAGGCTGTGCTGCTGGTTTCAGGCGTAGCTATTATGACCGTATGGATCCTGGCTATCTATGGGTTCAACTTCTCTGCCATGCTAGGTTCTGCCGTTGAAACCTCCGGCAACCCCGCCATCCTTGAACCCGGTCTTAAGTACGGTCTCAACGACCTGACCAAGCTCGACTTTATTTCTCTCTCCCTGGCCCTGGTCTTCGGCGCAGCGGGTCTGCCTCACGTGCTGATGCGTTTCTACACGGTTCCCACTGCCAAAGAAGCCCGTAAATCTGTGGTCTGGGCGATTGTGCTCATTGGCCTCTTCTACCTCTTCACTCTGGTGCTGGGCTTCGGAGCAGCAGCGCTCGTTGGTGCGGACGCTATTACGGCAGCACCCGGTGGCGTCAACTCCGCAGCACCACTGCTGGCCTTCGAGCTTGGTGGCTCCCTGCTCATGGGCGTCATCGCCGCGGTAGCCTTTGCAACCATTCTTGCGGTTGTTGCGGGGCTTGCTATCACCGCATCCGCCTCGTTTGCCCATGACATCTACACCAACGTTATTTGCAAGGGTAAGGCTGACCCCCGTAAGGAAATTCGGGTGGCAAAGACTACCGTGGTTGTTATCGGCCTGTTTTCCATTGCCGGTGGCATCGGTGCCCAGGGGCAGAACGTGGCCTTCCTGGTGGCGCTCGCCTTTGCGGTCGCCGCCTCTGCCAACCTGCCCACCATCGTCTACTCTCTTTTCTGGAAGGGGTTCAAGACGCGCGGGGCCCTCTGGTCAATGTACGGCGGTTTGAGTATTTCGGTGATTCTGATTATCTTCTCACCGGTTATGTCTGGAGCCGAATCGTCCATGATTCCTGCTGCTGACTTTGCCTGGTTCCCCCTAGCCAACCCCGGTATTGTGGCTATTCCGGCCGCCTTTCTGCTGGGCTTTTTGGGTTCGCTCGGTGGCGAGAAGGAAGACGAGATTAAGCAGGCAGAGATGGAGGTTCGCTCCCTCACCGGTGTCGGTGCAGAAGGTGCGATTGACCACTAAAATCTGCATGAAACCGAGGGTGCGCGCTTTGTCCCCTAGCCAGCTGATTGTTTGAGCGGTGAAGTAGTATCTGTAACCTACTTAGTGTTGTCTCGGCATCTGAGCTATACTCAAAGGGTACTGATTGTTCGGGTGAATCCGATCCCGAACAAGGCGCACACATACAGAAAGAAGGATGATATGTCTATCCTCGGTTGGATTGTTCTCGGCCTCATTGCCGGTGCACTTGCAAAGCTCATCATGCCCGGTAAGCAGGGCGGCGGTATTATCGTCACCATGGTTCTCGGCATCGTCGGTGCTCTGCTCGGTGGTTTCATCGGTAGCTTCATCCCTGGCCTCTCAGACGGTATCCAGAGCTTCAGCATTGGCACCCTCTTTACCGCCGTTGTTGGCTCACTGATTGTGCTGTGGATTTACGGCGCGGTCACCAAGAACAGGGCCTAAGCTAACCGGCACCCGCAAGTGCCTCCCCGCTTAACATGACGGCGGGCGTCCTTTCACTGCAAAGGGCGCCCGCCGTTTTTCATGCCCTACCAGGGCGCGTGGGCAAGAGAACACACAACCCTGCTGCCTATAGCGGGGCACCGCCGGTAGGGTTGTGGGCAACACAGACACAGCAGAGGGACGGACGGTAAACATGAAAAGCATCGCCAGAATACTGAGGGCATCACGGGAACTCACGCCCTATTTCGTTGGAATTATCGTCTGTGCGGTGCTCACCAGCGCCACCTCTCTGCTTGCTCCCTTCATCATCTCCGGTGCAGCAGACACCGTAGTGGGCCATCTCAACGGCTCAGAACCCACCACCGGGGCAACCATCGCCTGGTTTGCCGCCGCCTACCTAGCAGCCCAGCTTTTCAGTGTGCTCACCACCAACGTAGGTGGCTACATCGGTGACGTAATGAGCCAGCGAATGCGCACCCTCCTCTCAGCGCGCTACTACGAGAAACTGCTCAGCCTGCCGCTTTCCTACTTCGACACCGAGCTGACCGGAACCATCATTGCCCGGCTCAACCGTTCTATCACCGAGGTCACCAACTTCGTCAAGACCATGAGCAACACCTTTATCTCGCTGATGCTCACCACGGTTTCGGTCATCGTGATTAGCTCCATTTACTACTGGCCGCTCGGTTTGCTGCTGGTGATTATCTTTCCGGTCTACTTCTGGCTCACCGGCAAAACCAGCGCTCGGTGGCAGGTATGGGAGGGCGAAAAGAACGAGAACATTGATATCGCCTCGGGCCGCTTCGCTGAGGTGATTGGGCAGATTCGCGTGGTCAAATCCTTTGGCCGGGAGCGCCGAGAGCTCACCGACTTTGGCAGCCGCTTTGAGAAAACCATAGGCCTGACCCGTGCCCAGTCACGGTTCTGGCACTCGATGGATGTGGCCCGCCTGAGCTTTCTTAACCTTATTTTCTTTTGCCTCTACCTGCTGATTTTCCTGCGCACCCTGGCCGGTGATTTCACTATCGGTGACATGGTTCTGCTGATTCAGCTACTGGCCATGGCTGTTGCCCCCATCAATTCGCTCTCTTGGATTGTTGACACAGCCCAGCGCGCTATCGCTGGCTCTAAGGACTACTTTGAGGTCATGGAACGGGAGTCGGACGCCCGCGCCCTGGCTATTACCGCCGGAGCGGGGGCGGAGCGTCCGGCTGCTACAGATAGTGGGGCCGCGCCATCTCCCGCTGTGTCTGCTGAGCCCGGTGCTGAGCTGGTGCGCTTTGAGGGGGTGACCTTCGGTTATGACGGTGAGGGTGATGTGCTCCATGGCATTGACCTGAGCGTGAAGCGCGGTGAACGCATCGCCTTTGTAGGGGAGTCAGGTGGTGGCAAATCCACCCTCATGGCCCTGTTGGAGGGACTCTATGACCCCCGCGAGGGGCGGGTGCTGGTTGACGGTCTGGACATCGCCGGTAGTGATCTGGCAAAGGTTCGCTCCCTCATCGGCATGGTCTTTCAGGATGCCTCACTCTTTTCAGGCACCATTGCAGAGAACATCGCCTACGGCCGCCCGTCCGCGTCCTTGCAAGAAGTCGTTCACGCAGCCCAGAAAGCTAACGCCCACGACTTTATCTCGAAGTTTGCGGACGGCTACGACTCGCTCATCGGCGAGCGCGGGCTCAAACTGTCGGGCGGGCAGAAACAGCGCATCGCTATCGCCCGGGCCATGCTCAAGGACGCGCCCATCCTGATTCTTGATGAGGCCACCAGTGCTCTAGATACTAAGGCCGAGCGGGCTGTGCAGAAGGGCCTGGAGGAGCTGATGGAGGGGCGAACCTCCCTGATTATTGCCCACCGTCTCTCAACTATTGCCACGGTTGACAGGATCGTTACCCTCAAGGACGGCCGCATTGACGAGGTGGGTACCCCGGCTGAGCTGGCGGCGTCCGGCGGTATCTACGCCGAACTGCTGGGCCTGCAGACCGAGGGCGGTAAGGCCAGCAAGAAGAAGCTGCAGAGCTTCGACATCGTCGGCTAGCCGGGTAGGTACCATCTGAGTCAGAAATGACCACGAACCAGGTGGGTTTTTCTCACTCAGATGGTACCTACCGGGGTGTAGAACTGTAGGTATGAAGAATTCGACCGTGAAAACCCTGACCGGTGGCCTGGCCCTTGCCACCGCCGGGCACCTTGCTTTCTGGGGCTACCAGCAGCATAAGTACGTCCACCCGGAACTTCGCCACTGGCGCCTCTTTATCGCCCCGCGCCCCGGCTACATGGCCTTGAAAGGACGCTACTCGCGCGAGCCCCGTCGCAACTTTGAGCAGGTCGCGCCCCCTGCCCCCGGCGTCCGCGTCGAGATGGTCAATGTTGCCCAGCCCGGCCTGCCCGGGGGCCTGCCCTGCTTCCTCAACCTGCCCAAGCAACGTCAGTACGACGGGGCTGTGCTCTGGATTCACGGGGGCGGGCATGTGCTCGGTTCGGCAGGCCCCGACCAGACCAAAGTCTCGCAGCTGGCCGCTGACCTGGGCGTGCCCGTTCTCTCCGTTGAATACCGCAATGCCGGTGAAGCCCCCTTTCCCGCAGACCTGGACGACTGCTACGCCGCCCTGCGCTGGCTCCAAACCCAGGCCAAGGACTACAAGATCAACCCGGCCAAAATTGCGGTAGCTGGCTCCAGCGCCGGTGGCGGCCTGGCTGCTTCCCTGGTGCAAAAAGCCCTGGATGCCGGCCACCCGGTGGGCTTCCAGCTGCTGATCTACCCCATGCTCGATGACCGCACTGACCGCCCCGCCCAGGCAGGCCAGGGCCGCTGGCTCTGGACGGCCCTCGATAACAAACTGGCCTGGTCATATTACCTGGGAGGACGTGCGGGCGCAGCTTCCCTGCCCGACTACGCCGCCCCTGCCCGCCGCCAGAACCTGGAGGGCCTGCCGGCGGCCTGGATCGGGGTGGGCGATATTGACCTCTTCTACTCCGAGGATCACTCCTACCACCAGCGCCTGCTGGCGGCCGGGGTCGAATCGACCTTCTACGAGGTGCCGGGCATGTACCACGATGCTCCGGGGCTGAAGCCCCATGCCCCGGTCGTCCGCGAACTCGAAGCCGCCCAGCGCGCAGCCCTGCGGGACTTCTTCGAGAAATAAGAGGCGAAGCCAGTTGGCAGACCTGTGAGAAAATAGGTACATGCGATTTGGCTCAACACAGCGCTTTGGCATCTCCCGCGATACTCTCACCGACCAGCTAGCAGACTTCCTGAAAGATGGGCGGACGGTCACCCTGCTCGGCTCTACCGGCTCCATTGGCACCCAGGGGGTGCAGGTCATTGACCACCTCAACTCCCTGGCCGGGGCTGAAACCGCAAGCAAGGACGCTCCCGTGCGCCTTCTTGCCCTCTCAGCCGGGGCCCGCTCCCTGCCCCTGCTGGCAGAGCAGGCTGCCCGCCTGCGTCCGCAGCTGGTCGCCACCAGTGGCACCGAGGCGGACGCGGCCACCCTGCGCTCCCTGCTAGCTGAGCTGGCACCGGGCTACAGCCCCCAGATTGAGTGGGGGGCGGACGCCGCGACCGCAGCTGCCCGGGCCGGAGCGGACGTCGTCCTCAACGGCATCACCGGCTCTATCGGACTGGAACCCACCCTGGCTGCTCTACAGGCCGGTTCCCAGGTGGCTCTGGCGAACAAGGAATCCCTGATTGCCGGCGGTGAGCTGGTCAAGGCTGCCGTGGACGCTTCGCCCCTGGAGCAGCCCATGATCCCGGTGGATTCTGAGCACTCGGCCCTGGCCCAGGCCCTGGCCTCGGGCACCGACCGAGAGATTGACCGGCTGGTGCTCACTGCCTCGGGCGGTCCCTTTAGGGGCATGACCTATGAGCAGTTGCGGGAGGTCACCCCGGCCCAGGCCCTGGCCCACCCCACCTGGGATATGGGCCTGGTGGTGACCACTAACTCGGCTTCTATGGTTAATAAGGCTCTGGAGGTGCTGGAGGCCCATCACCTCTTCGGCATTGGTTTGGACCGTATTGACGTCACCGTCCACCGCCAGTCGGTGGTTCATTCTATGGTGCAGTTTGTGGACGGTTCCACCCTGGCCCAGGCCTCCCCGCCCACCATGCTGCTGCCCATTGCCTTAGGGCTAACCTGGCCCCACCGGATTCCGGGTATCGCTCAGCCCTGTGACTGGTCACAGGCTACCGAGTGGACCTTCGAACCCCTGGATGATAAAGCCTTCCCGGCAGTGGAGATGATTAAGGCGGCTGGCCAGCGGGGTGGCACCTTCCCGGCCGTCTTCAACGCGGCGAACGAGGAGGCGGTGGCGGCCTTCCACGCCGGGGCCATTCGTTTTACCGACATGATTGAGGCAACCGGTCGGGTGCTTGATGAGCACGCTAGTTCTTCAGCCCTGGCCGAGTCTGGCTCCCTGACCCTGGAGGCGGTGCTGGAGGCCGAGCGCTGGGCCCGCACCCGCGCTAACCAGATTCTGGGGCAGGCCTAGATAGCTCGCCTCCTAGCTTCGATAGAGCATAAGGACGCCCCGCCCCGGCTCCCTGCCCTGAGGCAGGAAAGTGGGAGGGGGCGTCCTTAATCTCTTACCTAGGGTTTGCTTGCCTGCCTACTGAGCCGAGAACACCTGGCTACCGGCAACAGCGGTGGAGCCCAGGTCACTTGCCTGTAGAGCCTGGCCCGCGGCGAGGGCTTCAAGCCACTCGGCCGTCGAGGCAACGGCTGCCCAGTTAGAGTTCAGAAGAACCATCAGAGTCTCATGAACCTGCCGGGCTGAGGCTTCACCAGCCGAGTTCTTCATGTGGATTGCTCCAGTGGCGTCAGAGAGAACCTCAACTTTAAAGCCCAGGGTTTCAGCGTGGGCTGCGGTAGCCAGCACACAGTTATTGGTCATATAACCCACCAAGGTCAGGGTATCGACTCCGCGATCTTTGAGTCCCTGAACCAGGGCGTCATCGGCCAGCGCTGAGGAGAAGGCCTTGGTAGATACCAGCCAGCTGTCGTCCTGGGCCTCAGAAATGCTAGGGCGGTTTTTCTGGCTCTCGGAGCCTCGGGCAAAGACCGGGGCGCCTTCAGGTAGCTCGTGCTGGATTAGGGCAAGGGGAAGTCCTGCCTGCTGGGCTGCCGCGATGCTGCGGTTGATCTGGGCTTCTGAGGTATCACGGGCCGGGTATTGGATGGCCAGAGGGCCCTTAAAGTATTCTTCCTGAACATCGATGATGAGAAGAGCGCGAGTAGGTGACATGGTTGTCCTTCCGATGTTTGGTTACTATGGTGCTACCAGCCTAGAGCCGGGGAAGAGGGGAGTGTGAGTGTCAGATATGACCACTATCGATGAAAAAGGGACAATGTGAAGATTGCTGTACTTGCTTTTGACGGAATGACCCTCTTTCATCTCTCAACCCCGCTTTTGGTGGCGGGTGAGGTAGCGGTCCGAAGGTCGGGGCGGGGCTGGGCTACCACTATCTGTTCTTTAACCGGTGAAGATATCGTCACCGACGAGGGGGTCAGGGTATCTGTGCAGGGGCGGCTAGCAGATGTGCTGGATGCTGACTGCTACATGGTGCCTGCCTGGGGTAACGATCTTCCGCCAGTACCTGCGGAGCTCACCCGTTTTCTACGGGAGCGGTGGGCAGACGGTGCAATGCTGATGGGGCTGTGCCTTGGTGCTTTTGTGCTGTGTAAGGCCGGGGTACTGGACGGACGGGCGGCGACGACCCACTGGGCATGCGGGGCTGAACTGCAAAGCCGCTTCCCCACAGTGGATGTGAAGGCTGAAGCGCTGTATATCGACCACGGGGACGTTATGACCTCTGCCGGGACGGCAGCTGCACTTGATGCCTGTTTGCATTTGGTCCGGAGGGAGCTGGGGGCTGATATTGCGGCTCAGGTAGCCGCACAGTTGGTGATTGCGCCCCATCGGGAGGGAAATCAGACCCAGCATGTGGTGCGTCAGCTACCTCAGTCAGATAGTCCCGACCGTATTTCTGAGTTGCTGGAGTTTATTGATACCCACCTAGAGCATGACTTGAGTGTGGATGCTTTGGCTAGGAGGGTTGCTATGAGTGGCCGGCATTTGACGCGACGTTTTGTGCAGGTGACCGGGGTGACGCCTGCTGTGTGGGTGAAGCAACGGAGGCTGGACGCGGCCAGGCGGCTTCTTGAGAGTACTCAGCTGAGTATTGCTCAGGTATCTGAACAAACGGGGTTTCACAGTACAACTACCTTTAGGCAGGCCTTTGTGAAAGCATTTGCCACTAGTCCCTTGTCGTACCGACAGCGCTTTACCCGGTAGAAGAAACAGATGACCCCCTCGTTTCTCTCTTCACCCCGAGATAATCCATGGGGTGAAGAGAGAAACAAGGGGGTCATCGTTTGATGTATGGAGTCTAGAAGACGGTGAGGCCTCGTGCGCGGAAGATGTCGCGGGCATCTTCGGTGGCCTCACGGCTGGGCGGGTGCACGCCCTTGAGCTTGTAGTCGTAGCCCAGGGACTCCCACTTGTCGGTACCCATCTGGTGGAAGGGCAATACCTCAACCCGTTCAACGACGTTGCGCCAGCGGCAGACGATATCGGCTACCTTTTCGATATTGTCGGGATCGTCGGTGTAGCCGGGTACCAGCACAAAGCGGATCCAGATTTTCTTGCCCAGGGCTGAGAGCCTGTCGCCGAAGTCGATGGTGGGTTGTAGGGCGCGGCCGGTGAGCTGCCGGTAGACCTCCTCAGAACCCGATTTAACATCGAGCAGCACCAAATCAACGTTGTCGAGGAATTCGTCTGAAGCCTGGGCCCCGAGAAACCCTGAGGTGTCGATGCAGGTGTGAATGCCCAGGGATTTGGCGCTCATGAGGATGTTCTCGGCGAAGGGGCGTTGCATGAGCACTTCTCCGCCTGAGATGGTGATGCCGCCGCCGGTGGCTTTGAAGACCTTGCGCATGCGCTTGATTTTTTTGATGAGGTCGGCGGCCATGACGGGTTTGCCGTCCTTCATGTTGAAGGTGTCGGGGTTGTGGCAGTAGAGGCAGCGCAGGGGGCAGCCGTTCATGAAGATGGTCATGCGGGTGCCGGGCCCATCAACGGCAGTCACCAGCTCCCAGGAGTGCACAGACCCTAGTTGGCCTTCGCGCATGAGCTTGAGCTGGGCGGAGCGTTCTAGTTCGGTCAGCTCACCCAGGCCCCAGGTGCCGGCCCCGGAATGCCGGTCCGCCGGCGGAGCAAATGCTAGCTCGCCGGCGGTATCGGTTATCTCGTGAGAGATATCAAGTGACATGAAGAATCACTAGGCTCCGTGGTGGAAGGTGCGGGAGAGTACGTCCAGCTGCTGTTCGCGGGTCAGGCGCACGAAGTTGACGGCGTAGCCTGAGACGCGGACGGTCAGGTTGGGGTACTTGTCGGGGTTCTCCATGGCGTCCTCAAGGGTTTCGCGGTTGAGGACGTTGATGTTGGCGTGGTAGAGGCCCTTGGGGGCGGTCTTGTTGGCGCGGTTTGCCTTCATGGATGCGAGGCGCTCTTCGTAGGTCTTGACGGCCATGATGTTCTCCTTAGTGGTGAGTTAATGAGGTTGCGATCCCGGTAGAGGGGTGCCAGCCAGCTGGCTCGGGGCTGGCGTTAAGGGTGCTGGTGGGCACCCCTCTACCGGTGTTGCTGAATCTATTGAGTTTTAGTCCTCTTCAGGAATAAATCCTGCGTCCAAGATTCCGACCAGGTTGGTGACCTGTTCTTCCTTGGTGCGGCCGAGGGCGGTGGGGGTGATGGTGTTGGTCAGGGAGATGCCGTCGAGGGCGTCTTCGTAGTCCAGCTTGCCAACGGAGAGCATGGAGGCGACCATGCCGTGGGTGTCCATGCCGTTTTCGGGGTTGGCGCCAGGGGAGAAGGGGGTGCCTGCGCGGTGGCCGGAGGGGAAGTTGCCGGTTGCCTTGCCATAGACCACGTTGGAGGTGATGGTCAGGACGGACTGGGTGGGGATGGCGTCGCGGTAGAGGGGGATTGCCTTAATCTTTTCCATGACGGTGTGGACGATGGTGGCGGCGATGTCGTCGGCCCGGTCGTCGTCGTTGCCGTAGGCGGGGAAGTCGCCTTCGGTGATGTAGTCGACGATGAGGCCGGTATCGTCGCGCACGGGGGTGACGGTGGCGTACTTGATGGCTGAAAGTGAATCAGCAACGATGGAGAGGCCGGCGATGCCGCAACCCATGGCTCGGATGATGTCTGAGTCATGCAGGGCCATTTCGATGGACTCGTAGGCGTACTTGTCGTGGCTGTAGTGGATGATGTTGAGGGCTTCGACGTAGGTAGCGATGACCCAGTCGAGCATTTCTTCGTACTTGAGCCAGACTTCGTCGAAGTCGAGGGGGCCGTCGCCCTTGATGGGTTCGTAGCCTTCTACGATGAGTTTGCCGGTCATTTCGTCGCGTCCGCCGTTGAGGGCGTAGAGCAGGGCTTTGGCGGCATTGACGCGGGCGCCGAAGAACTGCATCTGCTTGCCGATTTTCATGGGGGAGACGCAGCAGGCGATGGCGACGTCGTCGCCCCACTGTTCACGAATCTGGGGGTCGGATTCGTACTGGATGGAGGAGGTTTCGATGGAGATGGCGGAGCAGAATTCCTTGTAACCGGTGGGGAGGTTTTCGTCCCAGAAGATGGTGATGTTGGGTTCGGGGGCGGGGCCTAGGTTACGCAGGGTTTGCAGCAGGCGGAAGGAGGTTTTGGTGACCAGGGTGCGGCCGTCATCGGCGAAGCCGCCGTCTGACCAGGTGGCCCAGTAGGGGTCGCCGGAGAAGATCTGGTCGTAGTCGATGGTGCGCAGGAAACGGACGATGCGGAGTTTGATGACCAGGGCGTCAATCATTTCCTGGGCGTCGGTTTCGGTGATGAGGCCGGCGGCCAGGTCACGTTCGAAGTAGACGTCCAGGAAGCCGGAGAGGCGGCCGATGGACATGGCGGCGCCGTCCTGGGACTTGACGGAGGCCAGGTAGGCGAAATAGGTCCACTGGACTGCTTCGGCGGCGGTGCGGGCGGGGCCGGAAATATCGAAGCCGTAGAGGGCTGCCATCTTCTTGAGGCGCTTGAGGGCCTTAATCTGTTCTGAGTGCTCTTCGCGGAAGCGGGCCCAGTGTTCTGAGAAGCCCTGGTCGCCTACGGCGTGCTTGGCGCGTTCCTTATCGGCGATGAGGTTGTCAACGCCGTAGAGGGCCACGCGGCGGTAGTCACCGATGATGCGGCCACGGCCGTAGGCATCGGGCAGGCCGGTGATGATGTGGGAGGAACGGGCTGCGCGAATACGCGGGGTGTAGATATCGAAGACGGCGTCGTTGTGGGTCTTGCGGTATTCGGTGAAGATTTTCTTGATGTTCTCATCGGGTTCTTTACCGGCTTCGCGAATAGCGGTTTCAACCATGCGCCAGCCGCCGTTGGGCATCATGGCGCGTTTGAGGGGAACGTCGGTTTGCAGGCCGACGATGACGTTGTCGTCCTCTGAGATGTAGCCTGCGGGGAAGGCGTCGATTTCTGCTGGGGTGTGGGTGTCTACGTCATAGACGCGGTTTTTACGTTCGACGGAGAGGTAGTTCTTTTCGAGGGTGTCCCAGACGCGCAGGGTCTTGTCGGTGGGCCCGGCGAGGAAGGCCGCATCGCCTTCGTAGGGGGTGTAGTTAGCGAGGACGAAGCCGCGCACGTCGATGCTGTCTTGCCAGGGGCCGGGGGCGAAGCCTTCCCAGGCGATGGTGGATTGTTCGTTGACAAAGACTCCCGGTGCGGGGGCTTCAACCTGTGCAGTCATGATGAGTGCTCCTCGTGAAGTGATGGGGTGGCGCCTCTGCTGAGGTGGCGCTTTCATCTTTTATTCTGCCTAGTCTGCCCACCAAAATAAAAGAGGTATCTGCAATGCTAAAGATCTGCCTGGGCCGTAAAGCTGGGCTGAAAGTGCTGGTCACGCGCATATGATGTGCGTGCTGGGTTCTTTTCTTGCCGCCAAGAGTGGCCCACAGAACTCCGGGGGGAGCTCTCTTTGACTGAATATGACGTTAGAGCCAAACTGACCTAAAAGTAAGGGTTAGCCGCACCCACTCATTTTAAAGAACCCACCCGAACCTGTCAGTGTGGGCAAACTCTAAGCTGTGGGCGGGGTGCATTAGCGGGGTTGATCGCGTACTCTGGCAGGTGTCCCGACTGCCTGTTGCAAGCAGGTAACCCTAGCCTTCGGAGTACATGTGACCGCCCTCCTATTCATTGCCGGTGTTCTGCTGATGGCCCTGGCCATTATTGTCTCCATAGCCCTGCACGAAGTAGGGCACCTGGTGCCCGCCAAACTTTTTGGCGTGCGCGTTCCCCAGTACATGATCGGTTTCGGCAAAACCATCTTCTCCTGGCGGCGCGGTGAAACCGAATACGGCTTTAAGGCTTTACCCCTGGGCGGCTATATCTCCATGATTGGCATGTACCCGCCCGGCAAAGAGGGGGCGGACGGACGCGCCGGCGGCACCAGCCCCCTACAGCAGCTTGCCCGCGAAGCAAGGGCGGCGGACGCTGAACGTATTACCGAGGCTGATCAGGGCAGACTCTTCTACCAGCTACCGGTCTATAAGCGCATCATCATTATGCTGGGTGGGCCTTTCATGAACCTGCTCATTGGTGTGGTGGCAACCGCGGTGCTTGTTACCGGTTTTGGCTCCTATCAGCCGACCACCAGCGTCCAGACCGTTGCCCAGTGTGTGCAAACGGTTGATGCCACCAACGCCAATACAGCTAACTCCACCGAGTGCGGGGCAGAAGACCCGCAGTCCCCTGCCAACGCTGCGGGACTACAACCCGGGGACGTCATTACCTCCTTCGCCGGGCAGGACATCAGTAGCTGGGACCAGCTCACTGAGCTTATCCGCGCCAACGCGGAAGGTGCCGTCCCTATGACCGTGCAACGCGGTAACCAGACCCTCGAGATGACGATTACCCCCATGCTGACCGTACGCCCCGTCTACGACGAGCTGACCGGCACCTATAAGGTGAACGGCGATGGTTCATACCAGACCGAGGAGGTGGGCTTCATCGGCATCGGGCCTTCGAGCGAACTCACGCCGGGTACCGTTGGAGAAGTTGTGCCCACCGTCGGCCAGTCACTGGAACGCATCGGTGCGACCCTCATTAAGCTACCCGCCCGCGTTTACGGCGTGGCCGTCACGCTGGCCACCAACGGTGAACGTGATGTGAACAGCCCGGTTTCTGTGGTGGGGGTGGGGCGTATCGCCGGTGAAATTGCAGCCCATGATCAAATAATTCTGCGCGATAAGGCAGCCTCACTGGTCTCGTTGATTGCGCAGATGAACCTGATGCTTTTCGCCTTCAACCTCATTCCGCTGCTGCCGCTGGACGGTGGGCACGTGCTTGGCGCCCTCTGGGAAGGGTTCCGCCGCAAGACCGCGCGCCTGCTCGGACGCCGCGACCCCGGCCCCTTCGACCCCGTCAAGCTTCTGCCTTTGACCTATGTGGTTGCAGGTGCCTTTCTGCTGATGACCGTGATTCTGGTGGCGGCGGATATCTTCAAGCCGGTGAACGTCCTATAAATACGCCAGGGCTCAATTTTGTGTAAAAATGGGGTGTTTTTCTACACAAAATTGAGCCCTCGCGGCATATGCCAGCTCAACGTCCGTCCCCATAGAAGCGTGGCACAATAGATAGGTGAAGAAACACTTCGTATTTTGGAGGAAGATTTGACCTCGGTCGCTCTTGGTATGCCTGCCGCCCCGCCGCCCGTCCTTGCGCCGCGCCGTAAAACCCGCCAGTTCAAGGTTGGCTCCGTCGGGGTTGGGTCTGAATCCCCAATCTCGGTGCAGTCCATGACCACCACCAAAACCCACGACATCGGCGCGACCCTCCAACAAATTGCTGAGCTGACCGCTACAGGGTGCGACATCGTGCGCGTGGCCTGCCCCACCGACAAGGACGCTGAGGCCCTGCCGATCATTGCCAAGCAATCCCAGATACCCGTCATTGCTGATATCCACTTCCAGCCCAAGTACGTCTTCGCCGCCATCGAAGCTGGCTGCGGCGCTGTGCGAGTCAACCCCGGCAACATCCGAAAATTTGATGACCAGGTCAAAGAAATCGCTGCCGCCGCTAAAGACCACGGCACCTCCATTCGCATCGGCGTGAACGCCGGTTCACTCGATAAGCGCCTACTCGAAAAGTACGGCAAGGCCACCCCCGAAGCCCTGGTTGAATCAGCTGTCTGGGAGGCCTCCCTCTTTGAAGAGCACGGCTTCCAGGACTTCAAAATTTCGGTCAAGCACAACGACCCCGTCATCATGGTTGAAGCCTACCGCCAGCTGGCTGCTGCCGGTGACTGGCCCCTACACCTGGGCGTCACCGAAGCAGGCCCGGCCTTCCAGGGCACCATTAAGTCAGCCACTGCCTTCGGTGCCCTGCTCTCAGAGGGTATCGGTGACACCATCCGCGTCTCCCTCTCAGCCCCTCCAGTCGAGGAGGTCAAGGTCGGTTCCCAGATTCTTGAATCCCTCAACCTGCGCCCCCGCAAGCTCGATATTGTCTCCTGCCCCTCCTGCGGCCGGGCCCAGGTCAACGTATGGGAACTAGCCGAAAACGTCACCAAGGGTCTAGAGGGCATGAAGGTGCCCCTGCGCGTGGCCGTCATGGGCTGCGTTGTGAACGGCCCCGGCGAAGCCCGCGAGGCCGACCTGGGTGTTGCCTCAGGCAACGGCAAGGGCCAAATCTTCGTCAAGGGGGAGGTTATCAAGACCGTACCCGAGGAAGAGATAGTGCAGACCCTGATTGAAGAGGCTAACCGCATCGCCCGCGAGATGGAAGAACGCGGCGAAATCGACCTCTCAGGCGAGCCCACCGTCTCGGTCTCCTAGCCTTCATCATCGAAGAAGCCCACCGTGACCGTCCTTGCCCGTCTCTCACGCGGGGCCGATGACGCTCTCATCCGCCCCCTCACCCTCGATAATCGGGCCGAGCTTGAAACCATGATTGCCTCGGACCCGGTGGGCTTCCTCTTCGCAGCCGAGCACCTAGCTCACTTTGGCCTCCCTGCCCCGAGCGCGCTCACGTCATTGAAAACCCCGCACGGCTTTGTGGGGGTTTTCGTGCCGAGTAAGATGCTGGGCGAGATGGGCCCCAAGGACGTCACTCCCGGCAGGGGCGCGCCACCTCCCCTCTCCGCGGGGGAGGGGCTGCCGGGCCGCGCCCGCACTACCGCCACGGGCCTGCTGACGAAGGCTACAACCCGACTGGGAGCCAGGGCCCGCCGTACTGAACCTGTTGACCGGGCGGCTACTCCCATGCCGGGGCTGACTGAAACTCTCACTCCGATGCGCGCCCAGTCTGAGCGATGCTATGCGCTGGTGGGGGCTTTCTGGCTGGGTGCAAATTGCGTCCCGCTCACCGTTCCCGCAACCTATCATCGGCAGGTTGCTACCTATATTTGGCGGCACAACCGGCGCATCGGATCTATTTTTGGTCACCGAGCCCCGGTACTAGGTATCTGGGAGCATCTAGCCCGGCGTATGCCTGCTCCATTCGACGTGCGCGACACCCAGTTACTGCTTGAGCTACCTTCAAAAGCCAACCTTGCAGAGCTGGCTGCTCGTAGCCTGGCCCGCCCCGAGGTGGCTGTTCCGCCGATTCTTGAGCCGGTGCGCTGGGCTCGTAGCGATGACCGGCCCAGCCTGCTCAGAGCGTCCGTAGCCATGTTTACCGAAGAAGTTGGCTATGATCCCATGACCCGCGACCCGGCAGGCTATTCTCGCCGCATCGATGAGCTCACCCGCACCGGCCGCACCCTGGTTGCTGTCAATAGCGAGAACGTGGTGATTTTTAAAACTGATGTGGGGCTGGCACACGGCTCTATCTGCCAGCTGCAGGGGGTGTGGCTGCACCCGGCCTACCGTGGGCAGGGGCTGGCCCCGGTGCTCCTTGCCCAGGCCTGTCAGCTGATCCGCCCGCGTTTCCCCCATCTTTCACTGTATGTTAATGACTTTAACGCGCCAGCTCGTGCTCTCTACCAGGCGACCGGGTGGCAACAACGAGCAACCTATGCCACCGTTCTATTCTAGGTGGCTTAATCACAAGCCCCTTCTTGTGCGGCACCCCGGGTTCGCGCGATGGAGCCAGGTGGCTCGCCTACGTCCGCAGACAGAACCAGTTGAGCGTGCGTGAAACCGAATCTGCGGGCTTCAATGGGCGGTAGTCTGCGCACTTCATCTAGGCCAGAAGTTTCGCTACGGTTCTGTGTCTGCTGATTACTTTTGAATAAACCTCTTAACCTTCAAAATGGGGTATATTCCCCAGTGAAACCGCACCTGTCCCCTAAAGGGGCTATTTTTCTACCTGCAATAAGCCTGGTAGATTGGGCGGTGCACACTTATTACTTCTGCATCGCAGGTCTGTACCCGCCCACCTTCAGGCGCAGAAGCCACCTAATCACTACAACATTTAGGGAATGCATTGAAGAGTCTTCGTACATCTCTTGGCGTTACTGCGCTCGTAGGTCTTTCACTGACCATGGCACCTAACGCCTTCGCTGTAGACACACCCACCGTAGACACCACAACCGCCATTGGCACCTACTGGTCGAATAACCAGGACGCCCTGGGTCAACCTACCGGTAACCAGCAGACTTTCGCTAACGGGGCCACCCAGCAGGTTTTCGAAAACGGTGTTGTTACCCAAGGCAAGTACGGTGGAGTGCAAGCTATCACCGGTAAGGCCGGTCAAGCGTTTGTAAGCGCTGGCGGTGCTGAAAAGTTTGGAAACGCTGAATCAGCTCCCTGGAAACACGGCTACTGTGGCCTTTCAGTCACCACCTACGACTCTAAAACTCGCTGGCTGGTGGTTCTCGATGAGCAGACCCAGCCGGGCTCCTACCTGGATTTGAAGTCGGCAGAGGCTAAGGCTTGGCAGGCTGAGCGTTCTAAAACTCGCTCCTGCTTTACCAATAACGCCGCAGTGGAAACACCCATTGAACCCGTTAATGAGGTCAACTACGGCAATGCGGCCCAGAAGATCGCTGATGCTCGCGCAACGGCCCTAGCTAACGGCGTCCAGGTCGCAGAAACCGGTGGTGAGCTAATCAAAGCAACCGACGACCTGGTCACCCAGGACTTCGGCGATAACATCTCAGCGGTTTACTCCATGGCCCAGGACCGCGCGCTCATGATTAACACGGACGCGCTGAAGGCCTACCTGGCTGACCCCGCAACCTACGGTCAGTACCTCTACCAGAATGAGTACACCACGAACTGGAAGACCGGCGCCCTTGAGCTCCGGGCCCTCTTCTACAACAGCACTGCCGAGAACTGCTCAACCCCGGTCACTGGGGATGACCACGGCTACGCGCTCTTCTCGCTGGGCGGCACCGTTATCTCCCACTACTTTATTCAGTACAACGACTACGGAACCTGCATCAACTGGGATAACCAGACCGTAGCATCCCCCATCGCCTGGGGCCCCGGCCTGATGGATCGCACTGCTGTAGGCACCGAAATTGATGCTACCTACGACTGGTCAGCAGCTAAATTTATCCCGCTGCAGCAGGTTCTTGAACTGCGCGTTGACGCCGCTAAGGTGGTCTACATCAAGGCAGACGCCGCCGGTAACCCCCTGGCCGGTGCCAAGCCTGTTGAGTCGTCCGCTATGACGGAGGCTCTGAAACTAGCAGATCGCGGGCGCTTCTCTGCCTACAATGATTGGGCAAACGGCGGCAACTGGAACATCTGGAATGAGATGACCATGTTGGGTGCGCCCGTTGCGGCTGCTACCGAGGCAACCGCTGACGACGGCACCGTCACCGTCAGCCAGGAATTTGAGGGCGGTACCCTGGTCTGGACCAAGGGTTCAGAGTCTATGAGCCCCCAGCTCAATGACCTGGGCAAGGCCAAGCTGGACTGGTACAACTCCCTGGGTCTCTAAGTTCACCTCCCAGAGATAGTTCACCGTAAGGACGCCGCCGCGCTACTTCCCTCTCAAAGAATGGGGGAGCGCGGCGGCGTCCTTATTGATGCCGTGCTGTACAAGAGCTACTTTCTCCACCGGGTACCAGATTCCTACCGAACTCTTTTATGCCGCAGCATACCCAATAAACCCATCTGGAACATGAGCTGTTCATAGATGTAGGCGGCTGGCGCGCCTCTGTTGCCCGGGGCGCTAAACTGGTAGGTGTGCCCGTTCCCGAGAGATAGCGAGAAACCACGTGGTCCAGCGCCTGTCACACCTGTTCCTGCGCACCCTGCGCGAAGACCCCGTCGACGCCGAAGTCGCCAGCCACAAGCTACTGGTGCGCGCGGGCTACATCCGCCGCGCCGCCCCCGGCATCTACACCTGGTTGCCTCTGGGGCTGAAGGTGCTGGGCAAGGTTGAGAACATTGTGCGTGAAGAAATGAACGCCATCGGTGCGCAAGAAGTGCACTTTCCTGCTCTGCTGCCTCGTGAACCCTACGAGGCCACCAACCGCTGGAATGAGTACGGCGACAACCTCTTTCGTCTGCAGGACCGTAAGGGGGCAGACATGCTATTGGCCCCCACTCACGAGGAAATGTTTACCCTGCTCGTCAAAGACCTCTACACCTCTTACAAGGATCTGCCGGTTTACCTCTACCAGATTCAAACTAAGTATCGTGACGAGGCCCGCCCCCGCGCAGGCCTGTTGCGTGGCCGAGAGTTCATGATGAAGGACTCCTATTCGTTCACCGTGGACGACGAAGGGCTGGAAGAGGCCTACCAGGCCCACCGTGCAGCCTACATCAAGATTTTTGAGCGCCTGGGCTTAGAGATTGTGATTGTTCAGGCACAGTCAGGCGCTATGGGAGGCTCACGCTCCGAAGAATTTTTGCACCCCACCCCCATTGGTGAAGATACTTTCGTGCGTTCTGAGGGCGGGTACGCCGCCAACGTTGAGGCGGTGACCACTGTGGTACCCGAACCCGTGGACGCTACCAACACACCGGCTGCTACTGTTTTGCAAACGCCTGACTCGCCGACTATCGAGTCCCTGGTGGACCAGTCTAACGCCCTGCACCCGCGCCAGGGTGAGCCCTGGAGTGCAGCTGACACCCTCAAGAACGTGATACTGGCCGTCATTCTCCCTGACGGCACCCGCCAACCGGTCGCTATTGGCGTTCCCGGCGACCGCGGAGTCGATCTGGGGCGGGTTGAGGTCAACGTGGGTGCCCTGCTGGGTGCTGGCGGCGAGGTTGAGGTTGAAGCTGCCTCTGAGGAGGATTTCAGGGCGTTCCCTCAGCTGGTCAAGGGTTACATTGGCCCCGGCCTGACCCTGGGTGAGAAGCTGTTGGGCACCGAGTCAGCTACCGGTATTCCCTACTTTGTTGACCCCCGCATCGTTCCTGGCTCTGCTTGGATTACCGGCGCTAACGAGGATCAAAAACACGTCTATAACCTGGTGATGGGCCGCGATTTTGAAGCCGACGGTGTGATTGAGGCCTGCGAGGTAAGCGAAGGTGACCCCGCGCCGGATGGCTCCGGCCCCCTGATCGCCGCCCGGGGTATTGAGATGGGCCACATCTTTGCGTTGGGGCGCAAGTATGCTGAGGCTCTGGGCTTGAAGGTGCTGGACCAGAACGGCAAGCTGCAGACCGTCACCATGGGCTCCTATGGCGTTGGTGTCACCCGTGCCCTGGCTGCTGTTGCCGAGGGTAACCACGACGAGCGCGGCCTGATCTGGCCCCGCAATCTGGCTCCGGCCGATGTGCACGTGGTGATGACGGGCAAGGGCGATGAGGTCGCCGCCGGTGCGGAGAAGTTGGTCGCCGAGCTTGAGGCCTCTGGCCTGGACGTCATGTTCGATGACCGCCCCAAGGTTTCCCCGGGTGTGAAGTTTGGCGACGCTGAGCTACTGGGCGTGCCCACCATTGTGGTGGTTGGCCGTGGTTTTGCCAACGGTTTGATTGAGATTAAGGACCGCCGTACCGGTGAGGCTCGCGAGGTTGCCCTTGAGGACGCCGTGGCTGAGCTACTGTCTGAAGTCCAGTCCTAACACCCACCGGTAGGTACCATCTGAGTCAGAAAAGACCACGAACTAGCTGGTCTTTTCTGACTCAGATGGTACCTTGTGGTTTAACCGCTCCCGTCAGAAAGTGCCCGATGTGCTTGAAACCCTTGGTCTTGATGCTCACGGCCTAAAGCCGACCACGCTACTTCTGCTGCTCCTGGCGGCTCTGGCCGCAGGCTGGGTGGATGCCGTTGTTGGCGGAGGCGGCATGATTCAGCTCCCCGCCTTACTGATGGTACCAGGGCTTTCGCCTGTGCAGGCCTTAGCCGTCAATAAGCTGGGCTCGGTCTTCGGCACACTGGCCAGTGCGGCCACCTACCTGCGGCGCACCCCGGTCGATGTGCGCACGACCCTCCCGGCAGCCGCTCTAGCCTTTGTGACTAGCATGGTGGGAGCCATCGTAGCCACCGTGCTACCAGCTGAACTCTTCAAACCCATTATCGTCATCGCTCTGCTAGGCGTACTCATATACACAATCTTCAAACCAGCGCTGGGGGAGCTCACCCAGCTCAAACATGGCGGCCTCAAACACCTGATGGTTGGTCTGGCCTTAGGCGGCGCTATCGGCTTCTATGACGGGGTGCTGGGCCCCGGAACCGGCTCCTTCTTAATGCTGGGCATGGTTTCGCTCATGGGTTATAGCTTTTTGCAGGCTACCGCCCAAACCAAAATTGTTAACGCGGCCACCAATTTGGGTGCCCTAGTGCTTTTTGCGGTGGCCGGTGAGCAGGTCTGGGTTCTGGGTCTGATGTTGGGTGTTGCCAACATGGCTGGCGGCTACCTGGGTGCGCGCACAGCACTGGCCAGAGGCTCGGGATTTATCCGCTGGATGATGGTTCTGATTGTCTCGGCCCTCATCCTTAAACTGAGCCTTGACATCTGGCTAGGTAACTAGCCCACGCTCAGAGCCAGGGCCAGGGCTGCCACCTCAAGGTCGGTGGCGTCGGCGCTCACACCGTCTTCTGAGAGAGCAGCTAAAGCATTGGCGCGGACGCCCTGGCTCAGCTGGGTCAGCTGCTCGCTGGCTTCTGCTGGTTCCACGAGCTCGTAGGACGCGGACGCTGCCTGCAACTGACCGGCACAAGCCAGGGTGGGGGTCGTGAGGGTTTGTAATTCCCTAGCCTCTTGGGCCACCTGTTGTGCTTGCTCGGTGACTGCCTCGTAGCCCTGCTGCGCGCGGGCTAGGTAGACGGTGGAGGCATAGTGCATGGCGTGGATGTTCTCCTGCAGGGCAGTCAGCGCTTCAACCGGTTGGGTAGTCGGTGTCTGCGCGGTGCAGGATGTGCCAGCTAACCGGTCGAGCTCCTCGATGAGGGTTGCCGGGTAGGCGTCCTCCGTTATTCCGCTTTTCTGTGCGGTACTCCAGATATCGCTCAGAGCGGTGAATGCTCGGGCCCGGTCACCGGGGTTCTGCGTATCAAGACCTAGCTGAACCAGGGCGTCCGCACTAAGATCCAGCTGCTGGGGTAGGGGGTGTACCGAATCCAGGGCGGGGGTACGGGCAGCCGGGGCAAGGTTCTCAAGGGCCTGCTCAGCTGCCTGCGCCAGCTCCGTTTCGCCCTCAGCTTCGGCTGCCTGCTGTACCGAGAGAAGCTGGGTTGCGATAGCGGTTTGGTCGGTCAGCTTGGCACGGGTTTGCTCAGCCTGGCGTGCGCCCCTGGAGCCCAGCATCAGAAGGATCACCAGCACAAGAGTCAGCGTTGAAGCAACCACAAACAGGATTAGACGAGCAGAACGAGACACGGTATCAACCTTTCACACACACCAAGAGGCTGTTACCTCAGGTACTATTTTGCCAAAAACACCGTAGCCTCGCCTGCCAATATCGAAGGCAGCTTCTGGTTCAGTGCTCCGGTGGTAGGCTAAAGGGCTAGAGAACCGCGCCCAACGACAGTAGAGGGAGAACCAGACATGGCAGCACCGAAGTCTGCGAAAAAGGATACCCCTAACGCACGTGAACGCCGCGCCGCAGCGCGAGCCCAACAGGGTATCACCCAAAAAGCTCCTACCGGTAGTTTCGTGAGCGTTGAGCGCGTGCGTGAGGCCGTGACCGCGGTGATTGAGGGCGAATTCAAGCTGGTTCTCGAGGAGCTACATGCCAAAGGGAGCGGCGCTAACCGCACCCTAGAAATTGTGGTGGACTACCCTGAGGACCGCACCGACTCACTTTCTCTTGACACTATCGCTGAACTTTCCCAGGCACTCTCAGCAGCTCTTGACTCAGCTGATGACGGTGAGGTGCCCTATTTGCTCGAGGTCTCCTCCCGTGGCGTAACCAGCCCTCTGACCGAGCCCCGCCATTGGAAGCGCTCCCTCGACCGCCTCGTCGAAATTACCGAAACCAGCGGAGAGAAATACTTGGCCCGTCTCGACTTCGTGACTGAGGAGGGCCCCACCGTCCGCCGTAAAAAAGAGACCAAGAAGGGTCAGCCCGAAAGCTATCGGGAGCCCATCACCCTACCCTGGGGCACGATTTCTGCTGCTAGGGTAGAAATTGAATTCAACCGCTAGGCTAGAATAGAGACACTGAAAGACCACAACTCAATACGTTTGAGGCAACGCGCCGCAGGGCGCGCGAACAGACACCGAAAGCGGTGCCGGAGCGTGATGCCCCGGCACCGTATTACACGGAAGGGCCCACCATGGACATTGATTTGAGCAACCTTCGCCTGCTCGAAAAAGAGCGCGACATCTCAATCGACACTCTAATCCCAATGATTGAGAGCGCCATCCTGCTGGCCTACCAGAAGCAGCCCGGTGCTATTCGCGGCTCCCGTGCAGAGCTCGATCGCACCAGCGGCACGGTGACTATCTGGGCTCCCGAGCTTGACGAGAACGACGAGCAAATCGGTGAGTTTGACGATACGCCTAACAACTTTGGTCGTATCGCTGCTTCCACCGCCCGCCAGGTCATTCAGCAGCGTTTGCGTGACGCCCAGGATTCAGCCGTACTGGGTGAATACAAGGATCGTGAGGGGCAACTCGTCTCAGGCGTTATTCAACAGGGCCCCAACCCTCGCATGATTCACGTCGATTTGGGCACTCTTGAAGCTGTGCTACCCACTAACGAGCAGGTACCCGGCGAGCGTTACGGTCACAACACCCGTATTCGTGCCTATGTGCTCGAAGCCAAGCGCGGCCCTAAGGGCCCCTCCATTGTGCTGTCGCGCTCGCACCCCAACCTGGTGCGCCGCCTTTTTGAACATGAGGTGCCAGAGATTGCCGACGGTTCCGTAGAAATCATGGCGGTTGCACGTGAAGCTGGTCACCGCACCAAAATCGCGGTGCGTGCCACGAAGCCCGGAATCAACCCCAAGGGCTCCTGCATCGGCGAGATGGGCACCCGCGTTCGGGCGGTGATGGGTGAACTTAACAACGAGAAAATCGACATTGTTGACCACTCCGAAGAGCCCGAGATTTTTATCTCCTCAGCGCTCTCCCCGGCCAAGGTCAAGGAGGTCACCGTCATTGACCGTAAGACCTTCTCTGCCCGCGCCATCGTACCCGATGACCAGCTTTCGTTAGCTATCGGCAAGGAGGGGCAGAACGCCCGTCTGGCCGCCAAGCTCACCGGCTGGCGTATCGACATTGTCTCAGAGTCCAAGTATGAAGCAGCGCTGGCAGCAGTCGAAGCCGCCAGCGTAGATGAGCCAGCTGAATAAGAGAGCTGACTAACATATTTGCCGTTAGCCCCCGCAAGGGGGCTAAACTGGTCTCTAGAGGTTAAAATCAGGTACCGTGTGTGCACCCGCTTGCGCGCACCCGCCCGGCCAATCACAGAGGGGCTGACCGGAGTAGAAGGAAGACGAGAAGGGAGCGCCTACGCTGCACACCCCCGTCCGTACCTGCATAGGGTGCCGAACCACTGCACCCGCGCCTAACCTCATACGAGTTGCCCTTATCCAGGCCGAACCACCTCGGGCGGTCTTCGATGAGGCAAGGAACCTCCCGGGTCGTGGAGCCTGGCTCCACCGCACACCTGAATGCCTGGCTCAAGCGCTCAGTAAAAACGCGCTTGCCAGGGCCTTTAGAACCCGGGTCAATGCCGCCGAGCTGGTGATCACAGCATAGGGCTGTGACTCCGGTTCGTATGCTCGCCCATGAGCCGGCGAACCAACATGTCAACGAGTTTGACGACTTACTATGTACGAAAGCGAGTCAGAAAACTGATGGAAACCCGATGAGTGCCGCGCAATGAGTACTTTCCTGTGCTCACCCACCGGCAAAAACCCAGCTATAGATCAGCTGATCCCTCATACAAACTGAAGGTTCGCCCCTGTTCGGTGCGAACCAGAACAGGAGAAAAGTGGCTAAGCCCCGCGTTCACGAGATCGCTAAAGAACTCGGAATCCCCTCTAAAGAAGCTGTCGCTAAGCTTCAGGAACTCGGTGAGTTCGTTAAGGGTGCATCGTCTACCCTCGAACCGCCCGTGGTGAAGAAGCTCCGCGCAGCCTTCCCCAATGCCGCAGCTAACGCTGAGGCAGTGTCAGACAAACCTGCCCAGAAAAAGACTGCCTCCAAGGCACCTGCTGCGCCCTCAACCGATTCAGCTCCCAAGCCAGGAGCGTCTACCCAGGCGGCCCCTGCTACTGGTACTAAGCCCGCAGCAACGCCCCAGGCGAAGCCCGAACCCGCTGCCCCCAAGGCTGATAAGCCCGAGGCAGCTAAGCCCGCTGGCCCCCGCCCCGGCAATAACCCCTTCTCGACGACTCAGGGCATGGCAGCGCCCAAGCCCGTAGCGCCCAAGCCCGCTGCCCCCAAACCTGCTGGCGCCAAGCCCGGGCCCCGCCCCGGCAATAACCCCTTCGCCCCCTCTCAGGGGATGGGCAAACGCGCTGACCGCACCGAGCGCGGTGGTGAAGGCCGCTCCGGTGGCCCCCGCCCCGCAGGTGGCCGTAACGCTCGCAGTGAAGGCCGCTCCGGTGGCCCCCGCCCCGGTGGTGCAGGTGGCCCGCGTCCTGCTGGCGGCCGCAATAACGCTCCCCGCCCAGCTGGTGCAGGTGCCCCCCGCCCTGCCGATGGTGGCGCGCCTCGCCCCGCAGGTGGCAACCGCCCCTCACCCAACATGATGCCCACCAAGATGAGCGGCAATGTTGGGGCGTCCTCCGGTAATTCCGGTGGCGGCCCTCGCCGCGGATCAGGTGGCCCCGGCGGCGGCTTCAACCGTGGCCCGGGCCGCGGTGGCGCCGGCGGCGGCCGCGGTAATGCCCAGGGTGCATTCGGTCGCGGTGGCGGCAAAAAGAAGAAGGGCAAGACCAAGTCAGCTCTGCGCCGTGAAGAGCAGCTACGTCAGCCTACTATCGGTGGCGTAGCCGTACCTCACGGTGACGGTACTACCGAGGTCCGTATGCGCCGCGGTGCTTCACTCATGGACTTCGCTGAGAAGATTGGCGCAAATGCTGCGGCCCTGGTGACCGTACTAATCCACCTGGGCGAGATGGCAACCCAGACCCAGTCCCTCGACGAAGAGACCTTCGAGCTGTTGGGTGCCGAGCTTGGCTACGTGGTCAAGATTGTCTCGCCCGAGGACGAGGAGCGCGAACTACTCGAGTCTTTCGATATCAACCTGGCCGCTGAGGCTGAGGCCGAGGACGACGAGGTACTTGAGATTCGCCCGCCCGTTGTGACCGTTATGGGTCACGTTGATCATGGTAAGACCCGCCTGCTTGATGCTATCCGTAACACCAACGTCATCGAGGGTGAAGCAGGGGGCATTACCCAGCACATCGGCGCCTACCAGATTCACACCGAGGTTGAGGGTGAAGAGCGCTACCTGACCTTTATTGACACCCCCGGTCACGAGGCTTTTACCGCTATGCGTGCCCGTGGTGCCAAGGTCACCGACATCGCCATTCTGGTGGTTGCCGCCGATGATGGTGTGATGCCGCAGACCGTTGAAGCGCTCAACCACGCCCAGGCCGCCAACGTGCCGATTGTGGTGGCCGTCAACAAGATTGATAAGGAAGGCGCCAACCCCGATAAGATCCGCGGCCAGCTGACCGAGTACGGCCTGGTGCCCGAAGAATACGGTGGCGACACCATGTTCGTTGACGTTTCAGCCCGCCAGGGTATAAACATCGAGGAGCTGCTGGCGGCTGTCACCCTGACCGCAGACGGTGCTCTGGAACTCAAGGCTAACCCCAACAAAGAGGCTCGCGGTGTAGCTATCGAAGCCAACCTCGATAAGGGGCGCGGTGCCGTGGCAACCGTCCTAGTACAGTCCGGTACTCTGCACGTGGGTGACGCTATCGTGGCAGGTTCTGCCTACGGTCGTGTGCGCGCCATGTTTGATGAGAACGGCAACGCTGTTCAAGAGGCTGGCCCCTCACGCCCTGTGCAGGTGCTGGGCCTGAACACTGTTCCCCGTGCGGGTGACACCTTCCTCTCTACCGAGGAAGAGCGCACCGCCCGCCAGATCGCTGAGAAGCGTGAAGCCGCTGACCGCAACGCCCAGCTGGCTAAGCGCCGCAAGCGCGTGACCCTCGAATCCTTCGATGCCGCTGTGGCTGAGGGCAAGATGGACACCCTCAACCTGATTATTAAGGGCGACGTCTCCGGTGCTGTTGAAGCTCTGGAAGAGTCACTTATGAAGATTGAGGCTGGCGGCGACGAGGTTCAGATTCGCGTTATCCACCGCGGTGTGGGCGCAATTACTCAGAACGACGTTAACCTGGCGACCGTGGACAACGCGATTATCATCGGCTTCAACGTTCGCCCCGCCGAGCGTGTCACTGAGTATGCCGACCGTGAGGGCGTAGAAATGAAGTTCTACTCTGTGATTTACCGTGCGATTGAAGAGGTCGAGGCTGCCGTCAAGGGTATGCTCAAACCCGAGTACGAAGAAGTCGAACTGGGCTCTGCCGAGATTCGTGAAGTCTTCCGCTCCTCCAAGTGGGGTAACATTGCAGGTTCCATCGTCAAGTCTGGCATTATCAAGCGCAACTCCAAGGCTCGCCTGGTGCGCGACGGTGCAGTTGTGGCTGACAGCCTCACGATTGAGTCGCTGCGCCGCTTCAAGGACGACGCCACCGAGGTCCGTGAAGGCTACGAGTGCGGTATCGGTCTGGGCTCCTTCAACGACATCAAAGAAGGCGATGTCATTGAGACCTGGGAGATGCAGGAGAAGCCCCGCGTCTAGGTTTATACCTGGCTGATACTAAGGACGCCGGCGGGCGGGGCGCCCCACCCGCCGGCATCCCTTAAAGGCCAGACCCGACCAGTCGGTTCTGGGGGCACCCGGCCCCGCCGACATACCGGGTAAGTAACCTAGCTGTCCCTAGGCTATTTCGGGTGGGCTGGTTTTTGCTGGCTCACCCGAATCTTTTTAATAGATAGACTGGTTTCAGACCAACACACAAGATTTATACTAAGGAGAACACCATGGCAGATCCGGCACGTGCCGCCCGCCTGGCCGACCGTATCAAGGTTATTGTCGCTCAGGCCCTCGAACGCCGTATCAAGGATCCCCGCCTAGGCTTTATCACCGTCACCGACGCCCGCGTCACTAACGACCTGCAACACGCAACCATCTACTACACAGTTTTTGGCTCTGAGGAGGAGCAAGCCTCCACCCGGGTAGCTCTAGAGTCAGCCAAGGGAATTTTACGTTCTGAGGTGGGGAAAAACATCACCGCCCGCCTGACCCCCACCCTTGCCTTTGTTCCCGATGAGGTGCCCGTCAACGCAGCTCACCTTGAAGATTTGCTACGCAAGACCAAGGAGCGTGACGCCGAGCTGGCTGCTGCCCGCGAAGGTGCCGAGTATGCTGGCGGTGAGGATGCCTACAAGAGTACTGAGCCTGAAGAAGGCGAAGCCTAGACCCCATGGTTAAGAAAGCCGCTAGCGGCCCCTCTGGCCTGATTGTCGTTGATAAACCTGCGGGGTTGACCAGCCACGACGTCGTCTCGAAGATTCGTTGGATTGCCGGTACCCGTAAGGTAGGGCACGCCGGTACCCTGGACCCCATGGCTACCGGCGTGCTCGTCCTCGGCGTCAACAAGGCAACTCGTCTGCTGACCTACGTGGTGGGGGAGACCAAGACCTATACCGCCACCATCCGCCTGGGCGTCTCAACCCTGACCGATGACGCGGACGGCGAGGTTACCGCGGTCGCTGAGCCGCAGGCGCTGGCGGCTGTGAGCGAGGACGCTATAGCTCGGCAGGTTGCGGCCTTCACCGGGAAGATCATGCAGGTCCCCTCTGCTGTTTCAGCAATCAAGGTGGGCGGGGTGCGCTCCTACGCGCGGGTGCGCTCGGGCGAAAAGGTTGAACTTGAAGCCCGCCCCGTCACCGTGTACTCCTTTGAGGTGCACGATGTGCGGCCGGGGTACGCCACCTACCTGCTGGGCGAGAGTCAGGTGGGGGTGAACGTCCTTGACCTTGATGTGACCGTGGTCTGCTCGGCCGGTACCTACATTCGTGCCCTGGCCCGAGATCTGGGGTCCGCCCTGGGCACCGGTGCCCACCTGACCGCCCTGCGCCGCACCGCCGTTGGTCAGATAGGCGCTGAGGACGCCCACGCCCTCGAAGAGCTGGTTGCCGGTCGCGAGGCCGGAACACCCGCGCCCCTGCTACCTCTTGAAGGAGCAGCCCGCAGGCTCTTCGAAGTGCGCGAACTGACCGCCTGTGAGGCTACCGACCTAGCCAACGGGAGGCCTATCAGCCCCACCGAGGGAACGGGGGCCGCTGCCAGGGGCACGAAAACTGGCTCCTCTGGCGGGAGTAATAAGCCCACCAGCGCGGGAATCAGCGCCGCCTTCGCCCCTAACGGCACCCTGGTCGCCCTGATTGAAAACACCCGCGTCCGTGGCTGCATGCAAGCTACCCCCGTGCTCGTTTTCGAGGCGGGCACCACTTTCAAGGAAGACTGACCCACCATGATGATTGCCGGTCTTGACCTTTGGTTCTGGGTTTGTGCCCTTCTTGGCACAGCCTCTTTCGTCATCTGCCTGATTCGTTTCTTTCGCGGTGCTGCCCCCGATGACTGGTCACAGGGCTCCGTCATTGTGCTTGAGGCCTTTTTGGTTATTTACCTGGTCGGCTCCATCATTATGCAGGCCGTCACGGGCGGGCCGAGTGGCGACTGGCTCGAATACTACGGCTACCTGCTCACGGCCATGATTATTCCGGTGGGTACTTTTATCTGGTCGCTGGCGGAGCGGACGCATTGGTCTACGCTGGTACTGGGGCTGACTGGCCCAGTGTTGATTATTATGGTGCACCGCATGAATATGCTCTGGTACTACTATTAGGCCGGTGTTATGGGGTGCGATAGAAAGTAAGCGCACACCCTGCGCTAGGAGCTAGAAACGCTCGTTTAGGTATTTGCACTAAAACTTAGGCATGAGCACAGTACATGAGAGAAGTGAAAAGATTATGAGCCAGACACAGATGAAAACTGCCGCTACGAAAAATAGCGGCTTTGGCCGACTACTCGTGGTTATCTACGGCGTCTTTACCCTTTCGGCTGGGGCGCGGGCTCTTTACCAGCTCATTCGTAAGTTTGATGAGGCTCCTCTTTCGATTACTCTTTCGGCGCTTTCAGCGGCTATCTACTTGGTTGCTACTGTTGCCTTGGCCAAGAAGGGGGAGGGGGCCTGGAAGCTCTCTTTGGCCGCTGTTAGCATCGAAATGGCTGGGGTGTTATTGATTGGTATCTTCTCCTACCTGCAGCCGGAGCACTTTGAGATTCCCTCGGTCTGGTCGCACTTCGGCTCTGGCTACGGCTACATTCCGTTGGTACTGCCGGTAGTGGGGTTGTGGTGGCTGAACAAAACCAGGCCGACCCGCGCCGGCAAGTAATTCACGACAGCGAACTAAAAGTAAGTGGTGGAGCGAAGCGACCACCTTTCTTGCTGATGCGGGTGATTCACGCTAGCTCGTATCAGCGGCTGCGCCGTGATTCTGGAGTATATGGGCATTTTTGAGTAAGCCTCGTTACTCGAAGTGCCTTTCATAAAGACCGCAAGGCCGTTGAACCTTTGTGGTCCTTTATAAGTTAAGCCTTAGTTAAGATAGTTCTTTTTTCAAAAAATCTTCTATAAATCCTCGATCTTTCGGAGACAGGGAATTAACAAGATTTGATATTGTGCTTTGGGAAAGACTGCTACGCCATTGTTCTTCAGCTTGTATCATGCTTTTATGAATGGCACAGTTCCCTTGTTTTTTAATTTCCTCCGAAAAGTTGGAGAAGATACCTTTACAGCGAATCTCAGAACAATTAAAAAATGGGCGTCTTCCTTCAAGTGCTTCGACAACATCTAGAAGAGAAATTTCGAGAGCGTTTTGAGCAAGGGTGAAACCCCCGCTGGGACCGGTGGAAGCATTGATAATTTCTGCTTTAGAAAGCATCTGTAGTTGCTTAGCAAGAAAGGCTTCAGGGATATCAAACATCTGGCTTAAAATTCTACGAGGTACCGGCCTGTTTGGCTCTGCAATTGCCAGTACCACTAAGCAGTGAGAAATATATTCTACGCCAGATGATAATTTCATGTTTTTCCTGTTTTAGAATTTATAGAGATTTTGAGGACTGCCCGAGAGAACTAACACTATCACCCCAACCAACAAGACAAAATCACGCTGATGAGGTAAAAATGTGTGAGACATCGTTAGAGGTAACCTCGTGCAAACCAAAAATTAATTTTACCACCATAGTGACCCCTCAATCAATTCATGCAGCGATACCGGATTGATAGACCCCACTAATCATTCTGCGTTGAAAGATAACTCTCCACCTCATGGAATTTGGAGAGAGGGCAATAAGCTTTGGAATTCCTGTTGTTCCTGGGGTGTGAGTCATGTAAACAATTGAGTCTTCAGTTCCCCATCTTCTAGGAGAAATTTCTGTCTGGCTGGAAATTAGCTTCTCATTGGAGAGTTCCAGACAATCAATTTTCCTAGTAGATGGGATATCTGTATATTCAACTTGAGTCCTAGTCTCATCATCAAAAATAACCCAAGAATTATTAAGACGGTTGTGTAGCTGTGCGAAAACCTCAGAGGTGGAATGGGGAGAAATCATAATAACAACTGCCCCAGCGTAAGAAACGGAATTAGCGAGAAGATAGCTATCAAAATTTGCTGATTTAAATATGATAACTTTATCACCAGATTTGATTCCCAGTGAGAGGAGGGTTTCCCCCTTTTGAAGCGACAGACTGAGCCACCTGTAGATAAGTAGTTTTTATTCCTAATTCTGGAAATGTGCTCAGTTTTTTGTCAAAATATATCGGAGTGCTTGGATGCTGTAAAGCGTACTTGTATAAATTCTCGTAAATACGCAAAGGCTCTGGGTGAGGGGCAATCCAGTCTTGAAGGGTTTTGGAAAACAACATTAGAGTTCCTAATCATGTGTAGTTATGAATTGCGATATTTGTAGACCCGGTGAGAGCTGTTCAACATATTTTCAAGTACTTAGGAGTGATTCCGGTAATTAACTAGTTCAGGATTGGCCTTTAAGCGTTTAGGTGTTACCAAGTATAAAAGAAAACTTTGAAGAAACCTCACAAGCGGAGCCAGTAGAAAGACTACTGACTCCGCTACTTCTAGATGAAACGTAACACTCGTTCAACAAGCTCTTTCATTGAGCCGTGTAAGTGTTCGACATAGGCAGAATTACTATCGGAGTGTATAGATTGGGCATCTGAGACTCCGTAAGGGTTGCCCCATACAGGGTGAGAGGTATACTCCCCGTGAGCACCCATTGAGATCGGTAGGGCTCCCCAATGGGTGAAAATAGTATTCATCCCAGTGATAACTGTTTCTTGCCCGCCATGCGCACTTCCTGTAGCCACAAAAGTCGCCATTGGGAGATCGCGCAGAACCTGTTCTTGGTGCAAAGGTAATAGGCTATCGATAAAGTACTTTAAAGGTGCGGACAAAGAGCCAAAACGACCGGGGACGCCCCACAAGACTGCATCGGCCTCACGCAATACCTGAGCGCCACGCTCATGAGCCCTCAGAGTCTTCTCGTGTTCTTCAATCTCTGGAATATAGACCTCAAGAACATCCACCTCTTCAAGATCTTCAATATACTTCTTAGCAATTTTGGCTAAATGTTCTGTAGCTCCAGTTGAGCTGTGATAAATCAGCGCAATTTTATTTGACATAAGAAAAACCTCTGCATTATAGATTTGTACCAAAGGAAAGGTCGATTGTCTGGCCTGTGATAGTTGGAGACTTTGAGGAAAGGAGCAAATAAATCGACTGGGCGATATCCTCCGGGGAAGCTATTCTACGCAAAGCTGTTGTGGATTTGGTGTATTCCGTTGCTTCCTCGTTGCCCCGTAGCCACCTTGCGTTCAAATCAGTATCTACTACACCAGGTGCAACGACATTTGATGTGATTCCTTCTTTGCCAAATTCGAAGGCAACGTTTTTTGAAAGATACTCCAAGGCTATCTTTGTCATACCATATCCAGTTAAATCAGGATACGCATAGCGAGTTAGGCCTGAGCCGATGTATAAAATTTGGCCACCTGGCTTTGTGAGGCGCTTGATAGCACCTGGTGTTAGCGCGTATGGGGCAACAGTGTTGAGTGAAAATAGTTTGCTCAGCTCCAGAGGTGAAAGATTTTTGACGTTTCCGAAGGGTGCATTCCCAGCGTTAAAAATAACGGTATCGAGTGGGCGGTTGCCAATCTTCTGGTCGATATTTTCCCATAGCTCGTCTGCGATGGGGCCCTCTCCTAAGGTTGCGAAGACAAAATATACTTTCGACTGATTCTCAACAGCAGCTCGCTCAAGGCCCTCCTGCCAATCGCCCGGTGTGCGTGAATGCGCAATTACGTCGTAGCCTTGCGCCAGGAGGGTTCGGGTGGTTTCTTTGCCAATTCCTCTACTTGCGCCGGTGATAAGGGCTAGTTTCTGCCTCATTGATACTCCTGAAATGTTGAACCATTCAATCATGGACCAAATTGGTCTATGATTCACTGTATACTTCAAAATCGGGCTTGTCTAGCGACAACTGAGATGAACATGGCACCTCTGTCGTATAAAGATGTGCTGGCTCTCGGTTTTCAGTCTCTAGCAGTGAGGTTGACTCGGGATTCATGGTCACTCACTATTTCAGGTTATAAAGCCTTGCCCAGGAGCCTTGATAGTAACCTGCGGGCAGTTACGGAGCTCGGGATAAATAACAGGCGACCCCAGAAGGTCTCAAACTCATAGAAGAGGCGAGGCGGGTAGCTGATGTTCGAGATAGTAAGACTTGGCTAGAGCAGTTCCACACAGTGCGCCTCCACCGTAAACCGCGTAGTATAGACACGAGCAAGACACCCCAAGGAGCACCGTGAAGCGCTACACCGATCTGGCCCAGCTACCTACAGGCTTCGGCCCCACCGTGGTCACCCTCGGCAATTTTGACGGCGTACATATCGGCCACCAGAAGGTGCTGACCACCCTGGTCGCCACCGCCCGCGCTCACCAGCTCACCAGCGTCGCAGTCTCCTTTGACCCTCACCCCGCGCGCGTGCACGGGCCAGCTGGCGTCCACATCGAAATCATGGGGCAGGACGACCGCCAGCAGCTCATGGCTGATTTGGGCGTCGATGTCTATCTGTTGTTGCACTACAACCTAGCGTTCGCCGCACAGACCCCAGAAGAATTCGTCAAGCGTACCTTCGTGGATGCCCTGCACGCCCAGTACGTTGTTATCGGTGACGACGTGCGCTTTGGCAAGCAAAACTCCGGTGATTTGACCACCATGAAAGAGCTGGGGGAGCACTACGGTTTTGAGGTTCTTGTTGTTGAAGACCTGCTCGCCCACGACGACCGCCGCTGCTCCTCAACCTCCATCCGCAAGTTACTGGCAGAGGGCCGGGTGAAAGATGCCGCCGCCATACTGGGCCGCCCCCACTACATGAGCGGCGAGGTGGTGCACGGCGCCGCCCGCGGCCGCGAACTGGGTTTTCCCACCGCTAACATGGACGTTGACTCGATCGGCCTGGTGCCCGGCGACGGGGTCTACGCGGGCTGGCTCATCGACGAGACTGGAACCCGCCACCCCGTAGCTGTCTCTGTTGGTACCAACCCAACCTTTGAGGGGATTACCACCCGCCAGGTTGAGGCCCACGTGATTGGCCGACCAGCCGAACGAGTAGAAGATTTTGATCTCTACGGCCAACATGTCACCCTCGAATTCGTGGACTACCTGCGCGGTATGGTCGCCTACACTGGCGTAGAAGCGCTGATTGAACAGATTCACGCGGACGTCGAACAGGCCAAAAACATTCTTGGTATCAGCTAAATTGCATATAAAAAGTTCCCGGAAAATAGCAGCCGTTATGTCCGGGAACTTCTACATGTCATCTCTACATCCCGCTTACGTGGCGGTCAGCGCGGTAGGGGAACACGGCAGGCTCACAGCGAGCGTGAGCCTGCCTGCCCAGATATCACATTTCTTCGTGGGTGTTCGGGTCGAAGCCCCGGCCCAGGCCTGCCTCAAGCGCATCAAGACGGGCCATCTGCTTATCGGTCAGCTCCCAGTCAAAGACGGCCAGGTTCTCCTCCATGCGGTCAGGGCTCCCAGTCTTAGGCAGTGGCACGTGGAGTTTTTGAACCTCCCAACGCAGAATCACCTGCCCCGCAGTCTTGCCGGTCTCCGCCGCAATAGCTGCCAGCTCCGCGTCCTTAAGCAAATCGGTACCCCTGCCCAGCGGTGACCAGCACTGGGTCAAGATGGCGTGTTCAAGGTTGTAGGCGGCCCAGTCGCGTTTCTGCGAGTAGGGGTGTAACTCAATCTGGTTGATGGCCGGGGCTACGCCGGTCTCTTCGATAAGCCGGTCAATGTGCTCGGGCAGAAAATTGCTCACACCAATAGACTTAACCAGGCCTTCCTCCTGAGCCTTGATGAGCCCGCGCCAGGTATCTACGTAGAGGCCCTGTGAGGGGTTGGGCCAGTGGATGAGGTAGGCGTCCAGGTAGTCCAAGCCCATACGCTGTAGCGATCCTTCGAGCGAGCGTAGCGCCCCCTCATAGCTGTGGTCGCGCCCGGGCAACTTGGACTGCACAAAAATTTCGTCACGCGGGGTGCCCGAGCGTAGCACGCCACGGGCGACACCTATTTCGTTCTTATAGTTCACGGCCGTGTCAATCAGGCGGTAGCCGCGAACGATAGCCTCAGAGACGGCGATTTCAGCTTCAACGTCATTGAGCGGGTAGGTTCCCAAACCCAGAGGAGGGATGGAGTTACCGTCACGGAGAATATGGTTTTGCACTTGGGGTTCCTCTCAGGTGTGCGGTGTGGATGTCGGTTAGCGGCTGATTATATCGAGGGTGAGGGCGGCACTGCGTTCGGCAACGATGGGGGCATCCATGTGAAAGTCCTGGTCGGCAGCTGGGCCGCAGAGATCGGAGATACCGCGAACGGCGATGAAGGGCAGGTTGCGGCTCGAAGCTACCTGGGCCAGGGCTGTGGTTTCCATATCGGTAGAGAGCGCCTGCGGGAAGAGCTCGCGGGTATTCTTCACGTTGTGAGCGGTCACGAAGGAGCCACCGGCCAGCATCTGCCCGAACAGGGGAGTGCCCGCGCCCGTGTAAGCAGCGGCAGCAGCTTCAGCCTTGGCTACCAGCGAGGGGTCGGTTGCGTAGGTGGCGGGCATACCGGGCACCTGCCCGAACGTGTAGCCGAAGGCGGTGGCGTCCGCGTCTGCGTAGGTGTACTCGGTGCCCAGCACGAGGTCGCCCACGTTGACGTCGGCGCGCAGGCCGCCTGCTGTGCCAGCGGACACCAGCACACGCGGGGTGGGCACCAGCGCCAGCGCCACAGACAGTGCGCTGGCAGCATTGACGAGACCAATCTTAGAACGCACCAGTAGAAGCTTGAACTCATCGGTGTCGCTTGTCAAGGAACGGGGGTAGAAGAGCGCCTCACCCAAGGAGTAGGCGTCACCATGGGGCTCGGTGGCGGCCAGAAAGGGCGCGGCTTCTTCATCCATGGCAACCTGAATAATAGCGGCGTTGTCAAAGCCGGCGGGGAGCGCGAAACCTGCCATTAGGCCATCACCTGTGACCACTCGTCCTTGCGATCCAGAAAGTCTCGCACAGCTGCCTGGGCCTCAGTGAGGGAGTGGTTGGCCCCCCAGCCGCACTGAACCTCGTTAGCGGCGGGAACCTCATCAGCCTGGAGCAGATCGCTCATTGTTGCCTCAAGAATCTGCATGAAATCTTCAGGCTCAAGACCTAAGGTCAGGGCGTAGAAGCCGGTCTGGCAGCCCATGGGGGAGAAGTCAATGAGTGCGTCGGTATGGTTGCGCATGTGGTGGGCGGTCATGTGCTCGATGGAGTGCACAGCCTTCATATCTAGGTGGGCTCTGTTGGGCTGGGTGAAACGTACGTCGTATTTGATGAGGACGTCCCCGCCCGGCAGGGTCTTGCGGTCGGCTACGCGCACATAGGGGGCCGCCACAGCGGTGTGATCCAGATCGAAGGACTCAACGTTGGTCTTCTGCTTCTCAAAATTCTCAGTGATTTGCATGCTTACCATTCTCTCGCACTTAGGCAGGTCGCGCTAGCTGGGGGAGTAGGCTAAGACATAAGTGTTCACGATTGATTGGAGTTTGCAATGAACGTACTGATTCCCACCGCTGCTGCCTCAGCCGGCCTGACGGGCGGCTACAAGGTTGCCCGAGTCACCAACGTCCGCGCCCTGGGCGGGGTTGCCCTGGCCGCCGGTGGTGCCGCTGCTTTTGCAGGCTGGAAGAAGAACGCCGGAACCGGCACCGCTGCCGCCCTGACCGCTGTCTACCTGGGAGGTTTTGGCTACTCCCACGTGCTGCACAAGAAGATTGGCCCCTGGCCCGCCGTTTGCGCCGTTACCGGTGCTACTGCGCTCGCCTCCCTGGCCTTCGGCCGCGAAAAGAAGTAGAGGTTTGCTACCTTTCCCCGCACCGTCTACCTTGCAACCAGTGCAGGTGTAGGAAAGTAAGCGGGGCCTATTCTCAGGCCAGGTGAGCAAGCCCCTATCGGCCCTGCTCTTCCCGCAGGTGGGTGCCGTACGGTAGAGTTGACTTCGTGTGTGACCGCAGTCCGTGGCAGTTGCACGCAGAAGCCCCGGCCCTGGCCGAGCGCCCTCAACCCGGCAGTAAAAATATTGACCGGGCCGCACACGGCACTAACTCTAGGAGTTACACCATGGCCCTTGATCCTAAGATCAAGCAGGAAATCATGAAGGAATACGCAACCCACGAAGGTGACACCGGTTCACCCGAGGTTCAGGTTGCAGTTCTGACTCGTCGTATCACCGACCTGACCGAACACCTCAAGTTCCACAAGCACGACCACCACTCACGCCGTGGTCTGATGATTCTCGTCGGTCGCCGCCGCAACCTGCTCGGCTACCTCAAGAGCATCGACATCGAACGTTACCGCGCGCTCATCGAGCGCCTCGGTATCCGCCGATAAACAAGGTCTGTGAGCGTGAGGGCGGCACCCGGCCCCTAGCGTCCTAGTGACTACCACAAGGACGCAGTCAAGGCGGCGGTGACGCCCTCACCCGCACCCACATCCCCAAAAATATAGAAAAGTCGCCGCGTGTTTTCGCGGTCATCGGTAGCGGTCTACAGAAAACTCTCAAGGTTAGGAACCTGTGGGCCTCAATCGACGACCGAAGGCGCGGCACAGACACAAGAAATGGAGGAACCTTGGAAGGTCCCGAAATTCAGTTTGCAGAAGCAATCATTGACAACGGCAAATTCGGCCAGCGCGTCGTCCGCTTTGAAACCGGCCGTCTAGCCAAGCAGGCCGCAGGTTCGGTTCTCGTCACCATCGATGAAGAAACCACCCTGCTCTCAGCTACCGCCATTGGCAAGTCACCCCGCGAGGGATTCGACTTCTTCCCCCTCACCGTCGACGTTGAAGAGCGCATGTACGCAGCCGGTAAAATCCCCGGCTCCTTCTTCCGCCGTGAGGGCCGCCCCTCAACCGAAGCAATCCTGGCTGCGCGTCTGATTGACCGCCCCCTACGCCCCGCCTTCCGCAAGGGCATCCGCAACGAGGTTCAGGTTGTCGTCACCGTCCTGACCATCGAACCCGACGAAATCTACAACACCGTCGCCATCAACGCAGCATCAGCCTCAACCACCCTGTCAGGTGCCCCCTTCGCGGGCCCCGTCGGTGGCGTGCGCGTGGCCCTGATTGACGGTCAGTGGGTCGCCTTCCCCAAGCACTCCCAGCTGGAGAACGCCGTCTTTGATATGGCTGTAGCCGGTCGCGTTGTGACCAAGGCTGACGGTACCGAAGATGTTGCCATCATGATGGTTGAAGCTGAAGCAACCGATAACTCCTGGAAGCTGATCAAGGAAGACGGCGCCACCGCCCCCACCGAAGAGGTCGTCGCCCAGGGCCTTGAGGCCGCCAAGCCCTTCATCGCCGCCCTCTGCAAGGCCCAGGCCGACCTGGCTGAGCGTGCGGGCAAGCCCGCCCTTGACCTGCCCGTATTCGGCGAACGCGCCGCAGAAATCGATGAGGCAGTCAAGGCCTTTGAATCCAAGATCGTTGAAGTCTACTCCATCGCCGGTAAGCAGGATCGCGAAAACGCATCCGCTGACCTGCAGCAGGAAATCGAAGAGAGCCTGGCCGGCGAAGGCAAGGAATTCGAGGGTCGCGTTGACGAGGTCAATGCCGCCTTCAACGCCCTGACCAAGCACATTGTGCGCCAGCGCATTCTGACCGAGCAGATTCGTATTGACGGCCGCGGCCTGACCGATATCCGCCAGCTGACAGCCGAGGTTGAGGTTCTGCCCCGTGTGCACGGCTCTGCTATCTTCGAGCGCGGTGAAACCCAGATCATGGGCGTCACCACCCTCAACATGCTCAAGATGGAGCAGCAGCTTGACTCCCTCTACCCGGTCAAGTCCAAGCGCTACATCCACCACTACAACTTCCCGCCCTACTCAACCGGTGAAACCGGCCGCGTGGGCTCACCCAAGCGCCGCGAAATCGGTCACGGTGCACTCGCTGAGCGCGCTATCACCCCGATCCTGCCCTCGCGCGAAGATTTCCCCTACGCAATCCGCCAGGTTTCAGAGGCCCTTGGCTCCAACGGCTCAACCTCCATGGGGTCGGTGTGCGCCTCAACCCTCTCCCTGCTCAACGCCGGTGTGCCCCTGCGCGCGCCCGTCGCCGGTATCGCTATGGGCCTGGTCTCCGACGAGGTTGACGGTGAAACCCGCTACGCAGCCCTGACCGATATTCTTGGCGCTGAGGACGCCCTGGGCGACATGGACTTCAAGGTTGCAGGTACCAGCGAGTTCGTCACCGCCATCCAACTGGACACCAAGCTTGACGGCATCCCCGCCTCAGTTCTGGCCGGTGCCCTGACCCAGGCTCGCGAGGCCCGCCTGCACATCCTCGAGGTCATTAACGCAGCGATTGATGCCCCCGACGAGATGAGCGACTTCGCTCCCCGGGTCATTTCCGTGCAGGTTCCCGTCGCCAAGATCGGTGAGGTTATTGGCCCCAAGGGCAAGATGATCAACCAGATTCAGGAAGACACCGGCACCGACATCTCGATTGAGGACGACGGCACCGTCTACATTGGTGCCATCGACGGCCCCTCAGCCGAGGCAGCCCGCGCAGCAATCAACGCGATTGCTAACCCGCAGGTACCCGAACTGGGCGAACGCTACCTGGGCACCGTCGTCAAAACCACTGCCTTCGGTGCTTTCATCTCACTCACCCCCGGCAAGGACGGCCTGCTACATATCTCTGAGCTGCGCAAGCTCAACGACGGCAAGCGCGTGGAGGACGTGGAGGACGTGGTCGGTGTGGGCCAGAAGGTTCAGGTCGAGATTTCCAAGGTCGATGACCGCGGCAAGCTTTCCCTGGTGCCCGTCGTCGCTGAAGGTGAATACACCGGCGAGGACGAAGAATAAACCCTTCTGAAGTGATCCGGCTCCTCGAATCTGACGAGGGGGTAGGCACCGGCCGTGCCTGCCCCCTTCCCTTATGCCCACCCCGCTGACGCGAATACCGCCGATGGAAAGGTCACCATGCCCGTCCTTTTACCCCTGGAATTGAACGAGCTCACCGACGAGCTTAACTACCGTACCGGCCGCCTAATCTATTCCGGTGGCGGTGGCAACGAGGTGCGACGGTCCGTGCTACCCGGAGGCGTCCGGGTGCTGACCGAGCGCATGCCCTCACAGCGCTCCGTCTCCATAGGCTTCTGGGTGGGGGTTGGATCCCGTGACGAACAGCCCGGTATGCTGGGGTCCACCCACTTTCTCGAACACCTACTCTTCAAAGGCACCGAAAGCCGCAGTGCCCTCGATATTGCGCACGCTTTTGACAGGGTCGGCGGAGAGTCTAATGCCCTCACCGCCAAGGAGCACACCTGCTACTACGCCCGCGTGCTTGACGATGACACAGCCATGGCCATCGACGTCATCGCAGACATGGTCACCGGTGCCGTGCTTGACCCGGCCCTGCTGGAGCAGGAGCGTGGCGTCATCCTCGAAGAAATCGCCATGGATCAGGACGACCCCACCGACGTCGCCTTCGAATCCTTCATCGAACAGCTCATGGGTGAGAATCCCCTGGGGCGCCCTATCGGTGGCACTCCCGCTGAAATTACCGAGGTTGCCCGCGATAAGGTCTGGGAACACTACAAAAAGTTTTACACGCCTGACCGCCTGGTCATTTCAGCTGCCGGTAGCCTCAATCACGCCGAAATCGTGAACCTGGTACTGGAGTCTCTGTCTAACCGTGGCTGGCATTTAGAGGAAGGTGCGGCACCTGCTCCCAGGCGCGAACGGGTGCCCAGCCCGGTATTGCCCGGTGCCCGTGAGAAGACCCTCGATAAGGGTTTCGAGCAGACCAATATTGTGATGGGCTGCCCGGGGTTGATCGCCGGAGACGACCGCCGCTTCGCCATGAGCGTGCTTAACTCCGCCCTTGGCGGGGGCATGTCATCGCGTCTCTTTCAAGAAATTCGTGAGAAGCGTGGCCTGGCCTATTCGACCTTCTCCTTTACCGGGTCGTACTCAGATGCCGGGTACTTTGGCATGTACGCAGGGTGCCTCCCAGCTAAGGCGGGGCAGGTAGCCGAGCTGATGCGTTCGACCTTTGATGATGTTGTGCATGACGGTATTACCCAGGAGGAACTGGAGAAGGTTGTGGGGCAGCTGGGTGGCTCCACGGTGCTAGGGAGCGAGGACGCAGGATCCCGTATGAGCCGTTTAGGGCGGGCTGAGCTGGACTCGGGAAAGTTCACGTCAATCGACGAGTTACTGGGGAATGTCAGGTCCGTCACCCTGGAGCAGGTCAACGAGCTGACTCGCTACCTGGCTGCGCAGGAGTGGGTGACTACCGTCGTCAAATAGCTGTCTGTGCCCGCCCCGGGCCTCCCCGCCCGCCCCATGGGGACGGGAGGGCAGGCGCGGGGATGGCTAACCGGCTGAAGTCGCCTCGTCCACGGCCTCTTGTACAGTCCTGGCGTAGACGGTCAAACCCTCGCCCTGCGGGTGCACCCCGTCTGCGAGCAGATACTCGGGGTGGCCCTGTGCTGCGGCCTGCCAATCTGCAACAAAGACGACGCCCGGGTTCTGCGCGGCGAACTCACGGATAATCTGATTCGACGGCTCAATCCAGGTCAGGTTGGCCGGGCCGAGGCCGGTGACCAGCACAAGCTTGCGTTCACCCTGCGGAGAGACAGCAGCCTTCAGCTCCTCCAACTGGGATGTGCTGAAGGTTGAATTCGCGGTCACAGAGAGCACAAGGACGCTACGCACCTGGCCGTCCCTGACCATTTGCTCAATGAGCGGCACGGCCATAGCCGAGGTGCGGGAGACCGTGGCGTCAATGGTGGCGGCGGGCATAACCTCGCTCAAAGCGCTCGACGATGCCAAGGTTACCGAGTCGCCCACAATGGTGACCTGGGATCCGGCCTCATGAACCCCAGCAGAAGCTACCCCGGTCGGCTGGGACTGGGGGTGAGGCGCGGACGCCGCGTGGCTGGCCCCCGCCGCCACAGCTGTTTCTGCCTCGGTCATCTCGGGCGCGGTGCGCACCGCGAAGATTGTTGCGACGAGCGCCAGAGCGGCGACGACGGCTGCGCTGGCTGGCAGGGCCCGGCCAGCGGGCGCGGTGATGGCTGAGAACCAGGAGAAGATGAAGCCCCTGAACCCCAGCGTACGCACGGGTTGCTCCACATACCGGTATGAGGCTCCCGCAATAACCAGAGTCAGCAACAGCACACCCGCATTGACCCAGGGGGAACGGCTGGCCCCAAAGATATAGTGGGCCAGAACCATGAGGGGCCAGTGCCACAGGTAGATGCCGTAGGAGCGCTGGCCGATCCAGCGGAGCGGAGCCAGAGACAGAACCCAGCGGAAAAGCCCGGATGTGCCGCCACGGACGTCCGGCAGAAGAGCTTGGATCATACCCAGGCCTAGGAGCGAGCCCAGGAACAGGCCCCAGGGTATCAGCCAGGTGGAGTGGTCGGTCAGGGTGCGGGCAAGAGGAACCACCAGAAGGAGCGAGACCCACCCCGCTAGCTGACGCGCCCAGCCTAGCGCCCTGCTACTGGGGGCCACCATCGGGTAGAGTCGCTCGTCTACCGGTGGGTACATGGACCAGGGAATCAGCATGGCCAGGAGTACCCCCAGCATGAGCCCGTAGAGGTGGGCGTCAGTGCCGTAATAGAGGCGGGTGGTCGAGGCACCCAACAGGCCGAGTACCACTGCGACCAGTAGCGATAGCAGGCCGAGCACAGCGGGCACCATCGCCCGCTGCCACCAGAGACGGGTAAACATGAACACAAAAACCATGATGACGGGCCAGAAGAGGTAGAACTGTTCTTCCACGGCCAGCGACCAGAAGTTAGTCATGAGCTCGGGGGAGGTTTGGGTGAAGTAGTCGTTGCCAGCCCAGATGAGAAGCCAGTTGGATGAGTAGGTGAAGGCCCCGAGAATCTGGCGGCCTAAACCTACTTGAGGGTCGCCCCCTAAGATGAGGGCTAGCGAGCCCACCACTACAGTGAGCAGGGCCAAGGCCGGGACGAGGCGGCGTAGGCGGCGCACCCAGAAGGAGACGATATCCATCTTGCCCGTGTAGGCACCTTCACGGAGCAGAAGCGCGGTAATGAGGTAACCCGAAATGACGAAGAAGATGTCAACACCAATCATGCCGCCGGGCAGGTACTGGGGCCATAAGTGGTAGACCAGAACCAGCAGAACAGCGATGGCTCGAATGCCGTCAAGACCGCGTAGCACAAAGCGTCGCTGCCCCTCGTGGGGGTGAACGGCGGAGTAAAAAACGTGATCGTCTTTCATGGGTCCTTCGGGGTCTTTGGAGGGCTCGTGCAGATGCACCCTACCAGTGTAAGAGGTCGGTGGTATCGATGCCCTGTAACCGGGCCGGGCACCGGGCCCCCTTCTGCCGCTCCGCGTTTCGGATGGTGAAATGTTGAGGTGGCAGGACGCTCGTGCACGCCCGTGCCGTGCGCAGGTTGGGGGGAAGTGTTCGCTAGAGTGGTGTGATGTGGGTGCTACCTGGCTCCCGCAACCGCCGAAGACGCGAAGGGAAAAGGCTCAGCATGAGCAAGATATGGAAAGTGGCCGTAGTGGGAGCTGCGGGCCGTATGGGCTCTGAGGCCGTCAAGGCCGTGAACGCCGCAGAAGATATGGATTTGGTTGCTGCGCTGGGCAACGGTGACTCTCTGGATTTGCTGGTTGAATACGGCGCTGAAGTCATGGTTGATTTAACCGTTCCTGCTGCTACTGAGACTAACGTGAGCTTTGCCGTAGAGAACGGTATTCATGCTGTGGTTGGCACCACCGGCTGGAGCGATGAGCGCCTGGCTGTTCTGAGGGAGCAGCTGGAGCAGCACCCCCGGGTCGGTGTGCTGATTGCCCCTAACTTTGCAATCGGTTCGATTCTTGCAACCGAGTTCGCTGCTCAGGCAGCGAAGTTCTTTGAGTCGGTTGAGGTCATTGAAATGCACCATCCCAATAAGGTGGATGCCCCCTCGGGCACTGCCGTCCACACCGCAAAGAAGATTGCCGCCGCCCGTGCGGAAGCCGGGGTGGGGGCGTCCCCAGACGCCACCGAAACCGACGAGGGAGGCTCCCGCGGGGCCAAGGTCGAGGGCGTCAACGTTCATGCCGTACGTCTGCGAGGCCTGACCGCCCACCAGGAGATTCTGCTGGGTGATGCCGGGCAGCAGCTCGTCATCCGCCACGACTCCTTTGACCGAACCAGTTTCATGCCCGGTGTTTTGCTGGGCGTGCGCAAGGTCACCGAGCACCCAGGCCTTACCGTCGGCCTTGACCGCTACCTCAATCTTTTTTAGCCATGGGGTCACTGCGCTTTTTCGTGGCTACCGCTCTTGTGTTGGCAACGGTGACCGTGATGATTCTGCCTCTGCCCCTGGGCACTCGCCTCTTTCTGCTGGCTGTCGGCGTTTTCTGTGCGGTTTTTATTGCCGTGGACGCCGGTGGGCGGGGTAAAGTTTTTGCCTCCTTGGTTACGGTAGCGCTCACCCTCTACCTGGTTCTGACCGTTCAGCGGGGCTTTGTTTTTATACAGAATGCCGGGGTCGTGGGGGGAGTGCTCGGTGCGGCCCTGGTTGTGCTCCCCGCCCTGGGGGCCTGGGCTATGCTTCGTGAAATCATCTTTGGCTCCCGCACCCAGGCTCTGGGGCAAGAACTGGCTGAGGCAGGGGAGCTCCCCGAAGACACCCTGCCCCGCAGTGCGTCGGGCCGTATCGACCGCGCCGCCGCAGATGCCCAATTTGCTGACTACGCCTCAGCGACCGAAAAGGAACCCACCAACTGGAAAAACTGGTTTAACCTCTCTCTCGCCTACGATGCCGCAGGTGACCGCAAACGAGCCCGTAAAGCCATGCGCAACGCCATCGCCCTGCACCGTGGCACAGGGCCTGAGCATCTGGGTAGCTAACCGCTCTGGCGGCCCTCCGCACCCGGTGAAGAGCGTCACGAGGGCCCTGGCGACTTCATCTTTAAGCAAACTTACCCACCCCATGCAACCGAAGATAAGGTAATCTAGTAGATATGTCTGAGACCGCACAGCACACCGAACCCACCACAACCCCCATCTTTGGGCGTCTGCTCACCGCCATGGTGACCCCTTTTACCGTAGCCGGTGAGGTTGATAAAAAGGCGACCGTAGCGCTCGCAAACAATCTGGTGGACCGTGGGCATGACGGTCTTATTGTGTGCGGCACCACGGGCGAGTACTCCACGATGACCGATGAGGAAAACCAGAAGGTTTTCCGCCTGGTCAAGGAAGCCGTGGGTGATCGCGCTAAGATTGTGGCCGGTGTTGGCTCCAACGACACCGCTCATACTCTGCACGTGGCGTCGCTGGCTGAAGAGGTGGGCGTTGACGGCCTGCTGGTGGTCACCCCCTACTACAATAAGCCTACTCAGACCGGCCTCGAAGCCCACTTCCGCACTGTAGCCGATGCGGTCAAAACTCCCGTGATGCTCTATGACATTCCCGGTCGCGCCGGTATCCCGATTACCCCGGCTGTCTACCGCAAGCTAGCTAGCCATGAAAACATTGTGGCGGTCAAGGACGCAAAGGCAGACTTCACTGCGGCCACCGAGGTCATGGAAACCACCGATTTGGTCTACTACTCCGGTGACGACGGCCTAACCCTGCCCTGGCTCGCTATGGGCGCTGTTGGTCTGGTGGGTGTTACCTCCCATGTAGCCCCCGAGCATTTCCGTCAGCTCATCGACGCGACCGTCGCCGGTGACCTGGCAACCGCCCAGAAGCTGCACCTGGATCTGGCTCCGGTGGTCCGTGCTACCATGAGCCGCGTTCCCGGTTGCGTTGCCGCCAAACAGATTCTTACCTGGCAGGGCATCCTAGAGAACCCCACAGTGCGCCTGCCGCACGTCCTTGCAACCAGCGAAGAAGCCGCAACCGTGCGCGCAGAGCTTGAAAGCTCCATCATCGCTTCAACCCTGGTTAAATAAATAAGCCTCACAGGGCACCGGTGTGGCCACCCAAAATCACTTCCGATTTTGGGTGGCTTGCCCGCGCCCGTATAAAACAAAAGAAAAGTACGACAGAAAAGAAACCGAATGCAAACAGTAACCTCACCGCATCTACCGCCCAAGCTCAGGAAGGACACCCTACGCGTTATACCCCTGGGTGGTTTGGGCGAAGTCGGCCGCAACATGACCGTCTACGAAATTAACGGCAAGCTACTTGTTGTTGACTGTGGTGTGCTCTTTCCTGAAGAATCACAGCCCGGCGTTGATCTGATTCTGCCCGACCTCAACTACATCAAAAACCGCCTGCAAGATATTGTGGCTATCGTGCTGACTCACGGTCACGAGGATCACATCGGCGCGGTTCCCTACCTGCTACGCCTACGCCCCGACATCCCCCTGGTTGGTTCACAGCTGACCCTGGCCCTGATTGAGGCCAAGCTCCAGGAGCACCGCATCAAGCCCTACACCATGGACGTCGTTGAGGGCCAGGTAGAGCGCTTCGGCCCCTTCGAATGCGAGTTCGTTGCCGTCAACCACTCCATCCCCGACGCTCTGGCCGTTTTTATCCGCACCAAGGCTGGCAAGGCCCTGCACACGGGTGACTTCAAGATGGATCAGCTGCCCCTGGATGGCCGCCTGACCGATTTGCGTCATTTTGCCCGCCTGGGTGAAGAAGGCATTGACCTTTTCCTGCCGGATTCCACCAACGCTGAGGTTCCCGGCTTTACCCCCACCGAGAAGAACATTGGCCCTGTTATCTCAAACGTCATTCGTGATGCCAAGCGTCGTGTTATCGTTGCCTCCTTCTCTTCCCACGTGCACCGAGTGCAGCAGGTGCTGGATGCCGCCGCCGAACGTGGGCGCAAGGTCGTGCTGGTAGGCCGATCCATGGTGCGCAACATGACTATCGCCGAGAAGCTGGGCTACCTGAATGTGCCCGAGGGTATTCTGGTTGACCTCAAGAAGGTCGATGACTACCGGCCCGAGCAGATTGTGATGATGTGCACCGGTTCCCAGGGCGAGCCCATGGCTGCACTCTCACGCATGGCCAATGGTGACCACAAGATTCAGGTAGAGAAGGGCGATACTATCATTCTGGCGTCCTCACTGATTCCCGGTAACGAGACCTCGGTCTACCGTGTTATTAACGGTCTGATGAAGCTGGGTGCCAACGTGGTGCACAAGGGCACGGCCAAGGTTCACGTTTCAGGTCACGCCGCCGCCGGTGAGCTGCTCTACTGCTACAACATCCTGCAGCCGGCGAACGTCATGCCCGTGCACGGCGAAGTGCGCCACCTACTGGCCTCAGGCAAGCTGGCTGTTGAGACCGGTATTAAGAGCGACCGCGTGCTCATCTGTGACTCCGGCACCGTGGTGGACTTGCGCGATGGCCGCGCCGAGATTGTCGGCCAGGTACCGTGTGAGTACGTCTACGTGGACGGCAAGTCAGTGGGCCACGTTACCGAAGATGACCTCAAAGACCGCCGTGTACTGGGTGAAGAGGGGTTTGTGTCTATTGTGACCGTGGTTGACCGAGCCACCAAACGCGTTGTGACCGGCCCCGATATTCACGCCCGCGGTATCGCTGAAGACGACTCAGTTTTCAATGACATTACCCCCAAAATCACCGTAGCCCTAGAGGACGCCTTGCACCGAGCACCCGAGCGCGTGCACACCACTCATCAGCTACAGCAAATCGTTCGCCGCACCATGGGTGCCTGGGTCGCCCGTCGTTTGCGCCGCAAGCCCATGATTGTGCCCGTCGTTATTGAGACCCATACTCCTGAGGCTGAAGGCAACTAGGAGTAAACTCTGAGCTTACCCGGCGGCGGTTTGACCTGCTGCCGGGTAAGCTATTTAAACGCACACCAACGTCAACCAGTATTGGGAAGAATGGCTCCGCGAAAGTCTGCATCACGTAAATCAGCCCCTCGTTCGGCGGGGAGCCGCTTCACTGCGTCCTCTCGCCGCTCAACCTCAACCAAAGCGAGAAATAGGAAGGGCTCTTCAGCTCCCTCTCAAGAGAGTAACGCGCTTATTCGCGCACTGGTGGGTGCCTGGCAGTCGCTTGCCTTCCTGATTGGCGGGGCCGTACGCCGTATGGGCACCCTACGCACCGATATTGAACTTCACGAACGTCGTGACGGGGGCGCCCTGCTTGTGCTCACCCTTGGCCTGCTCACAGCGGGCGTAGAGTGGTGGGGCTGGCGTGCTGACTCTGCCGATCTCGCCTGGTATGAATGGCCGCTGTATCTGTGGCATGTTGCGGTAGGGGGTCTTTTCGGCCAGGGTGCTCTGTTGATTCCCATACTGTGCCTGATTTTTGCGATTCGTATCTTTCGTCACCCCCTCGAGGTGCGGGCCAATAACCGTATCGCGATCGGTTTCACAATCATGACCGTCTCGGCCTCAATGATGGGTGCCAAGGTGGCTGGTTACCCCACCTTCTCCTCAACCTTCGATGAATTTTGGGGCGGTGGCGGCACCGTGGGAGTGCTGATAGGCACCCCGGCTAGCCGCATTGTGGGAAACGTCAGTGTGCTGGAGTGGCTGGTTATTACCCTGGTCTTTTTGACCGGTTTGCTCATAGCCACCGATACTCCCTTGCGTCAGATTGGCCCTAAAATGGTGCACATCTTTGGTCTGCTACTGGGGGAGAAGCCCTCGGGGTCCGTGCAGGATGCCGGGCGCCCCTCCCGTCGTGCTCAGTCTGAGGACGAGGGCGCAACTCAGGTTCTCGATGAGGAGCATGACCGCTCCTACCTCTACGAAGAACCGGGAGCCCCTGCCTCCGCTCCTCGGCGACGCGGTGGCCTGCTGGCCTGGCTGGGCTTTGGTCTCAAGCCTGAGGCAGATCAGCGGTTGGACCGTTATGAGGGGGACGTCGCCTACCAGACTGCTCTCATTGGAGAGGGCGGCGATTCCGCGCCGGAGACCGCACCGGTAGATCGGGTTCCCTCTGCTCGCACTCAGCAAGCAGGCCGTCAGGTTGAGGCGTTCGACGTCGATTCCACCCGTAAGCAGACCCGTAAAGAGAGGCGCGCTGCGGCTAAGGCTGCCAAAAATCAGGGGCAGGTCTTTGACCAGGGTGTTTGGGACTCTTCGGAGCCTTCGGACGCCCCGGCCCAGCGTCTTGACCAGGCCCGTCAGGCGGCCTCGGAATATGGCCGTGCTCCGCAGGGGAGTGAGTCTCTTGGTGCCTCAGGGCAGGCCGCTACTCGGGGGCAGAGCCCCGAATCTACAGCGGGGCCCGCACCCGCTGAGCCCGGGCGTCCGGGTGCTACCGGCGCAGCCCAGGCCGATGCAACCCGCACCGGTGCAGGCTCCTTGGGCGTTGCCCTGGCTGGTGCTGCTGCGGGGACTGTAGCAGGAGCGGCTACCCCGAAGCCTGCCGCACCCACAGCCCCCGGGGCCGAAGGTCCGGCTCACCGACCCGCCTCCCGCCTGCAGAACAATACCGTCGCTGAATATGCCGAGCAGCCCCGCGGTGAGCTGGTAGTTGAGTCCTCGACCGGCTCCTACACCCTGCCCACTGAATCCATGCTTGAGGCGGGCCCGCCGGCTAAGGAGAGCTCTGAGGCCAATGAGCAGGTCGTCGAAGCGCTCACCAATGTGCTAGAGCAGTTCAATGTAGATGCCGAGGTGACCGGTTTCTCACGCGGCCCGACCGTGACCCGCTACGAAATTGAGCTAGGTTCCGGAACCAAGGTGGAGCGCGTCACCGCCCTGTCGAAGAATATTGCCTACGCGGTTGCCTCAGCTGATGTGCGTATTCTCTCGCCGATTCCCGGTAAGAGTGCCATCGGTATCGAGATTCCTAACACCGACCGTGAGGTTGTGGTGCTGGGCGATGTGCTGCGTTCCGCCAAGGCCCATGCCACCGATCACCCTATGGTCATGGGCGTGGGTAAGGACGTTGAAGGCGGCTTTGTGATCGCTAATCTGGCTAAGATGCCGCACATGCTGGTGGCCGGTGCAACCGGTGCCGGTAAGTCGTCCTTTGTGAACTCCATGATTACCTCCATTCTCATGCGCTCAACTCCCGACCAGGTACGCCTGATTATGGTGGACCCCAAGCGTGTGGAGCTGACCGCCTATGAGGGTATTCCGCACCTGATTACCCCCATCATTACCAACCCCAAGAAGGCCGCTGAGGCCCTGCAATGGGTGGTGCGTGAGATGGACGCCCGCTACGACGATCTGGCCCACTACGGCTACAAACACGTGGACGATTTCAACAAGGCCGTTAAGGCCGGCAAGATTGAGCCCGAGCCGGGCTCCAAGCGTCAGATTAAGGCCTACCCCTATCTGCTGGTGATTGTGGATGAGCTGGCCGACCTGATGATGGTCGCTCCGCGCGATGTTGAAGAGTCCATTGTGCGTATCACCCAGCTGGCACGTGCCGCTGGTATCCACCTGGTGCTGGCGACCCAGCGTCCGTCTGTTGACGTGGTCACCGGCCTGATTAAGGCCAACGTGCCCTCCCGTATGGCCTTTGCAACCTCGTCGGTGACCGACTCCAGAGTGGTGCTTGACCAGCCCGGCGCTGAAAAGCTGATTGGCCAGGGCGATGCCCTCTTCCTGCCCATGGGAGCTTCGAAGCCTATGCGTGTGCAGGGTGCCTGGGTAGGGGAGTCAGAGATTCACGAGATTGTGGAGCACGTTAAGAAGCAGGCCCCGGCTGTTTATCGTGATGACGTGATTGCCGCCGCCCCGTCCAAGAAGATTGACGATGACATTGGGGACGACCTCGATGATCTGCTGCGGGCTGCTGAGCTGGTGGTCAACACCCAGTTCGGTTCAACCTCCATGTTGCAACGCAAGCTACGCGTGGGCTTTGCTAAGGCGGGCCGATTGATGGACCTGCTTGAATCCCGCGAAGTCGTGGGCCCCTCAGAGGGCTCTAAGGCCCGTGATGTGCTGGTTCAGCCCGATGACCTGCCCGCCGTTCTTGCCAAGATTCGCGGTGAGGAGCCCCCGGCCACTACCGACGACGTGTACGGTGGCGATCCCGTGGAGCACATGAACGACGGTGTGCCGCAGGCTGTGGACTACTACGATGAAACTGATGACGAAGCCAGCGAAGACGCTTGGAACCTCACCGGGCGCTAAGGAGAAAAGATGATGGCTGAGCCAACCCCCAACGCATCTAACTGGAACATTCCCAATGCGCTGACCGCCTTGCGTATTCTCATGGTGCCCCTCTTCATCTGGGCGCTGTGGACTGGCGGTCCCCACGGCGAAACTGATGTGGGTATGCGTTGGTGGGCTGCCGTGATTTTTGTGCTGGCCATGGTCACCGACTGGCTTGACGGCTACCTGGCCCGCAAGAACAGCCTGATTACCAGCTTCGGCAAGATCGCTGACCCCATTGCAGATAAGCTGCTGACCGGCGCCGCCTTTGTGGTTCTCTCTCTGCTGGGGGAACTCTGGTGGTGGGTGACCGTTGTGATTCTGGTGCGTGAGTGGGGAATCACCGTCATGCGTTTCTTCATCATTAAGTACGGGGTGATGGCGGCGTCGAAGGGCGGCAAGCTCAAGACCGTGTTGCAGACCGTTGCCCTGGTGCTCATGATTCTGCCCCTGGGGCAGCTTGGCGCTTGGGCCCTATGGCCCGGCTACCTGGTCATGGCTGCCGTGGTGGTGGTGACAGTGGTGACCGGTGTTGATTACGTGGTCAAGGCCGCGCAGTTACGCCGCGACTATTTTGCCGGCCAGAGTGGGTAGGTGCGTAGTGAGCTTCGAGAGTCAGGGGCAGCGCGCCGCCGCCCGCCTGGTTGCTCTTGCCAGGTGCGTTCAGGGGGCAGGGGGCGTCGCTCAGGTTGCGACCGCTGAGTCGTTGACCGGTGGGATGGTTGGCTCCTTCATCTGTACTGTTCCCGGGGCTTCTGCGGTATACCGTGGCGGGGTTATTTCGTACGCCACCGAGGTGAAGGCCTCAGTGCTGGGTGTTGATGCTGAGCTACTGGCTCAGTGCGGGGCCGTTGACCCGGGGGTCGCCAAATCCATGGCCCTGGGCGCCGCCCGGGTCTGCGGAGCTGATTACGGGGTGGCGACCACCGGGGTAGCGGGCCCTGAACTTGCTGACGGGCAGCCCGTAGGCCGGGTGTACGTGGCCGCTGCACATCTGCCGACCGGCGACGTCCGCGTGCTTGAGAAAAACTACAGCGGTAGCAGGGCAGAGATTCGCGCTCAGGCTGCCCGCGACGGCCTGCTTCTGCTCAATGATATGCTCGAGGAGAAGCTAGTAGCCACTCGCTAGTAAGCACCCAGTAAACTCACAGTCTGTTTCACAGGAATAATTCAGCTATCAGGGAATGAAAACACAGCCGGGTGGGTTTAGATAGATGTAACGAGAACAGGTTGTAAATAAACGAAATGATTCTTGTTGCCAGCTAACTTGCGCGAGAAGATGCGCTAGGCTGAGAACAACTGCTCCCGAATCTACCGGGAGCACAACAACCAGGAGAATGGTATAAAAATGACTAAGCAGCCCGTATCCGTGAACGGTGTCGTCCGTTGGAAGGATGTGGGTCAGACTGAGAATGCTGCCCCCGCCCAAGACACCGGTAAAGTTCTTCTACTGCGTCACGCTATTGGCGAGGTACTCCGCAGTGTGCGCCAGCGTCAGGGGCGTACCCTGCGCGAGGTTTCGCACTCAGCCCGCGTTTCGTTGGGTTATTTGAGCGAGGTTGAGCGCGGTCAGAAGGAGGCCTCCTCTGAACTGCTGGCTTCTATCTGCCAGGCGCTCAAGATCTCACTTTCAGCCATGCTGGCTGAGGTAGCTCACCGTATGGCTGTTGAAGAAGGTTTCTCGGTACCCGATACCGTACCGGCTGAGTTCTCTGAACAGTTCAAGCGTGAGTACGGCATCGCCGCAACCTCAAGCCGTGATATTCCTCCGGTGGAGCGCCCGCTGGCAACCCGCTAGAGTCCTGACGTGAATTTGAGCTAAGGAGCTGAGCCCACCGCCGGGCTCAGCTCCTTCACGTTTGGTATAGAGTGACAGTTAAGGAGGGGCCAGTGAAGATCAGTGAATTTTGGGCAGCTATGGAGCACGAGTTTGGCGTTGCCTACGCCCGGCATCTGGCCCGGGATGTAGTGCCCGGAGAGTTTGGAGAGCTGACCGCGCAAGAAGCTTTAGAGGCGGGCGCGGACGTGCGGGCGGTGTGGCTGGCGATTTGCCGGGTGCAGGACGTCCCCCCGGAACGGCAGCTGGGGCCGGATATAGAACCACTCCAGTAGGATTAGAAAATCATTCGTACTTAATAGAAAATATATTCGATTTCCTGTAGGATTGTGGACGAGATACAGGCAGCCCGCGAAACATAACCGGGTTATCCACAGATTTTCATAAATTTTGGGCTGAACTCTTAAAGTGTCAGCCATAGGCACTACCGTGGTAGCTAAGAGAAAACATTCTCGCACTGCGATACGAAAGAGGTACGATTCATGGCAGCAAAGACTCGCACGCAGTCTGTAGGTCAGGTTCCCGCCGAGGGGCGCGATAAGGCACTTGAGGCTGTTCTGGCTCAGATTGATAAGAATTACGGCAAGGGCTCGGTCATGCGCCTGGGTGATCGTGAGACAGCCAAAGTTGAGACCGTCTCAACCGGCGCTCTGGCTCTGGATGCCGCCCTGGGGATCGGGGGTTTGCCCCGTGGCCGCGTGGTAGAGATTTACGGCCCCGAGTCATCGGGTAAGACTACCGTAGCGCTACATGCTGTAGCCAACGTGCAGAAGAATGGCGGTATTGCCGCCTTCATTGATGCCGAACACGCTCTTGACCCGGTATACGCGGCCAAGCTGGGTGTTGACACCGATGCTCTGCTGGTTTCACAGCCCGATACCGGTGAGCAGGCTCTGGAAATCATGGATATGCTGGTAGGTTCGGGCTCCATCGACATTATCGTGGTCGACTCCGTTGCTGCCCTGGTACCTCGTGCTGAAATCGAGGGTGAGATGGGGGATTCCCACGTAGGGTTGCAGGCCCGTCTGATGTCTCAGGCCCTGCGTAAGATTACCGGCCGCCTGTCAGCAACTAACACCACTGCTATCTTCATTAACCAGCTGCGCGAGAAGATTGGTGTTTTCTTCGGCTCGCCCGAGACTACCACCGGTGGTAAGGCGCTCAAATTTTACGCCTCGGTTCGTATTGATATTCGTCGTATTGAGACCCTGAAAGACGGCGCCAACCCGATTGGTAACCGCACCCGTGCCAAGGTTGTAAAGAATAAGATGGCGCCACCTTTCAAGCAGGCTGAATTCGATATTCTCTACGGTGAGGGTATCTCTGTTGAGGGCGGTATTCTCGATTTAGCGGTTGAGCATAACGTGGTTAAAAAGTCCGGGGCCTGGTTTACCTATGAGGGGGACCAGCTGGGCCAGGGTAAAGAAAACGTGCGCCGCTTCCTTAAAGATAATCCGGAATTGACCGAAGAAATTAAGTACAAGACCATGGTTAAGCTCGGCATCATCGAGGGCGAAGAAGAGATGGACGAGGTTGAACCCAGCACAGCGGTTGATCCTCTGGACGATATCTCTGAGAACTTCTAAGCGGGCTTGAACTCTCACAGCGACTTCCTCTCGCCTGAGGAATACCCCTCCTGGCACCCGGCTGCTCTTGGCATTGCGGAGAGCGAACCGGGTGCTGGTGGCTCCTACGCTACAGAGGCGGTGGCCACACCCTACACGGGTAGGAACGGCACCGCGTCGGCAGACCGGGGAGCAGCGCAGCCAGGGGAGCGAGTAACGGGGGCTGGGGGTGAGCCTACTGCCCCTAAGACCGGTCGGTATAACCTCCGCCGCAACCCCAACCTAAAGAAGGGCTTCCGTAGGCCCCCTGCCAAGTACGCCGCTACGTCGCCCTTTGCTCCGGCGACCGGGGCATCGTCCGCTGATGCCGAGAGCAAACCTGCACGGCGGGCTAGCAAGCCGCTCTTTCGTGAGGGCTCGGCTCTCAACGAGCCTGTCACAGACGAAGAGCTACTGGTTCAGGGTGTCGCCCCTCTGCCTCAGAAGCAGGGGAGGGGCAGCAAAGAACCTGAGAGTGAGTTCACTCGGGCTAAGAATATTGTGCTCAACCAGCTAGCTGCCTCACCCAAATCACGGGCCATGTTGCACAAGAAGCTGGTTGAGAAAGAAATTTCTGCGCCGGTAATTGAAGATATTCTGAATCGCTTTGAAGCGGTCAACCTGATTAACGATGCTGAGTTTGCTGATATATATGTGCGTGCCCGAGCGAACACTAAGAAACTGTCTCGCTCGGCTATTCGGCGGGAGCTCAAGTCTAAAGGTGTTGAGGGAGAGCTGGCTGAGACGGCTCTAGAGCAGCGCACCGAGGAGGGGGAACGGGCGGACGCCCACGAGCTAGTGCGCAAAAAATTACGTCCTTCAATGAATTTGGGTGACCGTGCCGAGAAAGAAAAGGTGATGCGTCGCCTAGTAGGAATGCTGGGCCGTAAGGGCTACCCCGCTGGCCTGGCCTTTAACGTGGTGCGCGAGGAAGTTGAGGCATACGCGTCTGAGACGGGCATGATTGCGGATACTGACGGCTACTCCTACTACGACTAACCAATCACCTGGTACCAGGTGAGTCTCAAGATGATGTCGTCTTGTGAAGGAAGAAGGAAGGCAGCAGCTACCTAGCGGACGGCGCCACACAAATCCGGCACCTACTGAAGCTGCTCGGCCAAAATCGCTCGTACCACTAGCACCGCCGCCGCCACACGCTCGTCCTGGTGCACATCAGCTAGAGGGACAGGGGCCACCAGTTCATAGAACCGCTGAGCCTCTAACTGCCAAAGCTCGCTTTCAAGCAGGGGGCCCGGCACAGGCCCCGCAGGCCAGGAGGGAAACCCCAAGAGTAGCTCCGCCACCGGCAGGGCCCAGTGGTGCAGGCAGGTGCCCTCCGCATCGACTGCCCGAACCGTGGGGGTGGAGTGAGCCGCAGCAACGGGCCCTGCCCTTAAGGTTTGCCTGGAATAGGCAAGGCGGCCTGTGCCAGAAAGCAGCAGGTTAGCCGGTGAAAAATCGCCGGACGATAGCACCCTCTCGCTCGGCCCTGGGTAGATAATACTATTCACAGCCTGCTCCATGTGCGCGAACTCAACTGACCCCACCATCACTCCGTGCCTCTCAGCCAGCACACGTAGCCCCATGACAGCAAGCTGGGGTGAGGGTAGGGAGCCTGGCGCGGACGCCCGCGCATCAGCGCTCGCAAGCTTAGCGGCAAAGGACGCCTGGGCGGAAGCCTGGGCGGGGGAGCCAAGAATACTAGCCCAGGCGTCAACCCAAGAATTAAGGGCCCGGTGGGGAGCGGCGTCCGCCCCGGAAGACAGCAGAAACTTACCCAAGCTGACAGAGGAGCTGCCGCCTGCGGCGTCCTCAAGGATTAAAAGCCGAGCGGTATCGTCGGCAGCCAACAGATTGGGGTAGAGGCCCTGTACCAGCTGCTCTAAGGCGACCAGCCCGTGTTTTTCACGCAGGTAGCCAAAACCGCCGGAATTAGTTGCGGAGTCCTTACGCCGAAAATATTTGAGCACCACAGAAGGCTCAGCAAAGCCGTGTAGCTCAAGACGTAGCACCACCGAGCGCATGCCAGCCGAGAGAATCTGCACACCGGTAACCTTGCCATGAGTGACCTGACTACCGGTGATTTCATCACAGCCGGTGGAAAGGAGAAGCCGCAGCCCGTCCTCAAGTATGTGCCGAGCTAGCCTGCTAAACCCCGCCGAAGTCACGGGCTGGTCGGTAGGGCGAGGGCTGTAAGCGGCAATGGCGCGCTCTAGCAGTGAGGTAGACCAAGTACCTGAGGGGAAGGAGGGCATAGAGCCCAGAATAGCAACCTAGTAGACTGTACGGGTGAGTATTGACGTGAACCCCGAAACCTCCTCAGACCAAAAGAGGCGCACCTACGAGGTGCGCACCTTCGGTTGCCAGATGAACGTACACGATTCAGAGCGCATGAGCGGCCTGCTCGAAGCGTCCGGCTATGTGCCGGCAGAAGAAGGTGCCACCCCTGACCTTGTAGTGTTCAACACCTGCGCGGTGCGTGAGAACGCCGATAACAAGCTCTACGGCAACCTGGGCCAGCTAGCCCCGGTCAAGCGTGAGAACGAAGGCATGCAGATTGCCGTGGGTGGCTGTCTGGCTCAGAAAGACCAGGACGTCATCCTCAAGAAGGCCCCCTGGGTCGATGTGGTCTTCGGTACCCACAACATCGGCTCTCTACCCACCCTGCTGGAGCGTGCCCGCCATAATCAGGAGGCGCAGGCAGAGCTACTGGAGTCTCTTGAGGTCTTCCCCTCCACCCTGCCGACCAAGCGTGATCACGTCTACTCGGGCTGGGTGTCTATCTCGGTAGGTTGCAACAATACCTGCACTTTTTGCATTGTGCCCTCCCTGCGGGGTAAGGAGGAAGACCGCCGCCCTGGTGATATTCTGGCTGAGGTTCAGGCACTGGTAGACGACGGTGCTATTGAAGTGACCCTGCTGGGCCAGAATGTTAACTCCTACGGTGTGGCTTTTGGCGACCGCCAGGCCTTCTCCAAGCTTTTGCGGGCCTGCGGGCAGATTGAGGGGCTGGAACGGGTTCGCTTCACCTCCCCCCACCCCGCTATGTTCACCGACGATGTCATTGATGCCATGGCAGAGACCCCCAATGTGATGCCTGTGCTGCACATGCCGCTTCAATCTGGCTCTGACAAGGTGCTTAAAGACATGAAACGCTCTTACCGCTCCAAGAAGTTCCTGGGCATCTTGGAGAAGGTGCGTGCCCGAATCCCCGATGCCGTCATCACCACCGATATCATTGTGGGCTTCCCCGGTGAAACCGAGGAGGATTTCGCCGAGACCCTGCGTGTGGTTGAAGAATCCCGCTTCTCATCGGCTTATACCTTCCAATACTCGATCCGCCCCGGCACCCCGGCAGCGACCATGCCCAACCAGGTGCCCAAGGCCGTGGTGCAGGAGCGTTACGAGCGCCTCATCGCTCTGCAAGATCGTATTGCTGGCGAAGAGAACCGTAAGCAGTTGGGCAAGACCGTTGAGCTGATGGTCACCGCCGAGTCAGGCCGTAAGTCTGAAGCAACTGGCCGCCTGGCAGGGCGTGCTCGCGACCAGCGCCTGGTGCACTTCTCCGTGCCGAAGGGGTGCGAGGTGCCCCGCCCCGGCGACCTGGTCACCCTGCCCATCACCGAGGCCGGCTCCTTCCATCTGATTTCAGACCCCGCACCCGAAGAATACACGGTGCGCCGCTCCCGCGCGGGTGACGCCTGGGACCGGGCCCAAGCTGACTCCTGCGGTTCGACCGGTACCACCCAGGTGCCAGGTGCTCCGGTCTCCCTGGGGTTCCCCACCTTCAAACCTGCGCTCTAAGGTATGGCGGATAAGGACGCTACCGCCCCGGCCCCCCAAGAGGGCCCGGTTGCAGGGGAACAGCTACCCATTATTGCGGTGGTCGGGCCCACCGGCTCCGGCAAGTCAGCCCTCGCCATCGAACTGGCCCTGGCCCTGGGCGGGGAGTGCGTCAATGCTGACTCCATGCAGTTCTACCGTGGCATGAACATCGGTACCGCCAAGGTCACCGAGACAGAAATGAAGGGCGTGCCCCACCACCTGCTCGATACTCTCGATGTCAGAGAAGAGGCCTCGGTGGCGGTCTTTCAGGCACAGGCACGGCAGGTTTTCGGCGAGATTCGCTCTCGGGGTAGATACCCCATTCTCGTGGGTGGCTCAGGCCTGTACGTGCGCGCAGCGCTCGATGTTTTGGAATTCCCTGCCACCGACCCCTCAGTGCGAGCTCGTCTGGAAGCCGAGCTGGTAGCATTGGGCCCCGGGCCCCTGCTGGAACGCCTCCGCCAGGTAGATTCTGACTCCGCCAAGCGGGTGAAAGATGACCGCCGCCTGGTACGGGCACTTGAGGTCTTTGAAGTGACCGGCCGCCCCTTCTCGTCCTTTATGCCGACCCGAACCTACTACCAGCCTGCCCTCCAGCTTGGGCTAAACGGGGATCGCGCCGAGCTACACGGGCGGCTACGCTCCCGCGTCGAAAAAATGCGGGACGCTGGGCTACTTACCGAAGTTAAGCGCCTTGAAGCTCGCGGGCTACGCGAGGGCAAGACCGCTCCGGCGGCTATCGGCTACCGCGAGTTCTTGAAGGCCTTGGACGCTGCACGCAGCCCAGCGGAACCTGATGGCGGGCTGCCGGGGCAGGAATATACAATCGAGCAGGCTGTTGAAGATACCGTGACCGCCACCCGGCAGTTTGCCCGCCGCCAGCTCACCTGGTTCAGAGCTGACCCGCGTGTACACTGGCTGGATTGGGCTGACCCGCACCTTCTAGGGAAGGCCCTTGAGATTGTGCGAACGGTGAGCAGTAAACTTGAACTAGACACATAGACCGATGAAAGGTGCCGACCCGTGGCAACCCACACCGAAATACCTCCCGCCTGGGGAGATTTGACCGGCAAAACCCTCACTAAGGGCCAGGCCACCGGCAACGACTTTATCTTTGTGACCGACCCAGCCGGTGAGCTGAATCTGACCCCTGAGCTCATTGCCCGTGTGACCGACCGTCACTTCGGTATCGGTGCTGACGGCTTTATTCGTGCTGTACGCACCCAGAATCTGGATTTTGCCTCCCATCTGCTTGACCAAGCGCCCGAGGCCACCTGGTTTATGGACTACCGCAACGGCGACGGGTCTATTGCCGAGATGTGCGGCAATGGGGTGCGCGCTTTTGTGGACTACCTAATCACTGAGAAACTGGTTGAACTTGAACCCGGGGGCCGTCTGCTCATTGCCACCCGCGCCGGTGTTAAGACTGTGGGGCGTACCGGTGAGGGCTACGCCATCGACATGGGCGCCTGGAGCTTTATCAACGGCGACATGGCTCGTGATAACGGCTCCGACGCTCAGGTGACTGCCAAGGGTCTGCACACTCCGCGCAACGCCGTGTCAATTTCGATGGGTAATCCGCACACCGTGGTGATGCTGGGCACCCGCTCCAAGCTAGACGGGCTGAACCTGCACGAGGCGCCCAAGGTGAGCCCCACCCCACCTGAGGGCACTAACGTAGAGTTTGTTGTTCCCGAGGAAATCTCTGCCGAGGACGGCGATCCCGCTACCGAAAATATCGGCTCTATCCGCATGCGTGTTCACGAACGAGGTGTGGGTGAAACTCTTTCGTGCGGTACTGGTGCCTGCGCGGCTGCTGCCGCAACCCGTTTCTGGGGCGGGCCCGACGCCCCGGACGAATGGCTGGTGCGGGTACCCGGTGGTACCCTGGCCGTCACCTTTGTGCTGGGCCCTGACGACCTTGAACACGTGGTCCTGGCCGGGCCAGCCGCTATGACCGGTAAGGTACTGCTTGGCTAATGCCTGAGAACCACGAAAAACTAGAGAACACCCGCGAACTGTGGAACGAGATTTACTCCGAGAAGGAGCAGCGGTGGTCTGGCAAGGTCAATGCCTCACTGGTTAAGCTCCTTGAAGGCCGTACCCCCACCACCGTGCTTGATCTAGGTTGCGGCGAGGGCGGGGACGTCCTGTGGTTAGCATCCCGCGGCTGGGCAGCTAGCGGTGTTGACATTTCGGACGTTGCCGTGAGCCGGGCCCGCGCCCGTGCAGAGTCTGAGGGGCTTGAGGCTACCTTCTACGAGGCCAACCTCACCGGCTGGTCTACCGACCAGCGTTTTGAGGTCATTGTCACCGGCTTCCTTCAGTCTTTTGCTGACTTCGACCGCATCCCGGTACTGGCAGCTGCCCTGGATTTGCTTACCCCCGGCGGTGAGCTGATTTCGGTAGCCCACGCCGGTGCCCCCTCTTTTGCCGATTCCGAGGACGCCCGCAAGCACGAGGCCCTCATGGTGAAGGCGGCAGAAGAGGCCCGAGCCCTTACTCAGGGTCGTGACGATATTGAGGTTGTACTGGCAGAAGAATGGACCCGTGACATCACCTCACCCGAGGGCGAGCCCGCAACCATTCCCGATGCGGTGATGGTTCTACGTAAAAGTAGGTAGGGGACTCGCGCTCACCAGGGAGACCCTCTCGGGTCTTGCGTTGGGCACTCGCCCCAACCCATGCCAGCCGCCGAGCCACCTGGTTCGCGTGAGCCCCTGACCTACTTCTATTGCTGAGGTCGGTGCACTTCGAGGAGGCGGAACCCCTTGGAAGTGGCATAACGGCCTACCTCCAGCTCGGGGAACTCAGCGGCCAGCCACTTCTGCAAAGAATCAGAACCCAGGTTCTTCTGCACCACCAGGTAGGCGGTGCCGCCCGGGGCCAGGCGCGGTAGCCAGGTGCGCATGATGCCGTGCAGCACGTCCTTGCCCACACGAATGGGCGGGTTCGACCAGATGGTGTCGAAGGTCAGTGACTCATCGAGAGCCTCAGGGGCAGAAACGGTGACGTTGCTTAGGCCCAGTTTTTCAGCGTTCATCGTGGTGAGCCGGGCAGAACGAGAATTCACCTCGACCCCATACACCTGCGCCTCTGGTGCCAACAAAGCCAGTGTCAAAGTGATAGGGCCCCACCCGCAACCAATATCGAGCATGCGAAATCCCACCGGCTCGGGGGCCTCATCCAAAAGAATCTGGGTTCCCTTATCAACCCCGCCCGGGCTGAAAATTCCCGGAGCCGTCAGAACCTGAACTCGGCGTCCTGCCAGTTCCACGGTCAGGGGCTTTGGGGTAAAATCGCCGGCGGGATTTTCAGAAAAATAGTGCGCACTACCCATAAGCGTTCATTCTACGCTAACCCCTGCCCAAGGCCCGCGTGAAAAGATAGAATAAAGGAACGTTGACCCACACCTTTGAAAGGTACTATGACCGAGACGTCACACTCCAGCACCACCGGTAACCTACCCTCCGACGAACAGCTCAGACTCACGGTAGACCGCGTGCTGGGGAGGGCCACCAGCACCGGTAACGTGCTTGATGAGCGAGCCCGCGAACTTTCCAATAACCAGCGCGAACACTCCGATTATGACGGTGACCAGCAGGATCTTGAAGAGCGCCGCGCCCTGCGCCGCGTAGCCGGCCTTTCCACCGAACTCGACGATGTTACCGAAGTCGAATATCGCCAGCTCCGCCTAGAGCGCGTTGTGCTCGCTGGCGTCTGGTCAGAAGGCACACTGGAAGAAGCCGAGAACTCCCTGCGTGAGCTGGCAGCGCTCGCCGAGACCGCCGGCTCAGAGGTGCTAGATGGCCTGGTGCAGCGCCGTCTTAAGCCGGATCCCGGCACGTATCTGGGGTCGGGTAAGGTGCTAGAGCTCAAGGACGTTGTAGAGGCCTCCGGCGCCGATACCGTGATTGTGGATGCCGAATTGGCACCCTCTCAGCGGCGTGCCATTGAAGACATCGTCAAGGTCAAAGTCATTGACCGGACCGCTCTGATTCTCGATATTTTCGCCCAGCACGCCAAGTCCCGCGAGGGTAAGGCCCAGGTGGAGCTGGCCCAGCTTGAATATATGCTGCCGCGCCTGCGAGGTTGGGGTGCCTCGCTGTCTCGCCAGGCAGGTGGCCGTGCCGCCGGTGGCGAGGGTATCGGCTCTCGAGGCCCCGGTGAAACCAAGATTGAAATGGACCGCCGCCGCTTACGTGCCCGCATGGCCAAGCTTAAGCGTGAAATCGCGGCCATGGCCCCTGCCCGCGAAACCAAGCGTTTGAACCGCAGACGTAACCGGGTGCCGTCCGTAGCGATTGCTGGCTACACCAACGCAGGTAAGTCCTCGCTACTCAACCGCCTTACCGATGCCGGTGTGCTAGTAGAGAACGCCCTCTTTGCGACCCTTGACCCCACCGTGCGTAAGGCTCAGACCCCTGATGGCGTGGGCTACACTCTCTCAGATACGGTTGGGTTTGTGCGTGCCTTGCCCACCCAGCTGGTCGAAGCCTTCCGTTCAACCCTTGAAGAGGTGGCCGATGCCGATGTCATCGTGCACGTGGTCGATGTGTCACACCCTGACCCTGAGGGGCAGATTCAGTCTGTCCGTCAGGTGATTACCGAGGTCGATGCCCAGAATATTCCCGAGATTATCGTGCTCAATAAGGCAGACGCTGCTGATCCCTTCGTCATCGAGCGCCTGCGCCAGAAAGAGCCCAACCACGTGGTGGTCTCTGCCCGTACCGGTGAGGGGATTGAGGAGCTACGGCAGAAGATTGCAGAGACCATCCCGCGCCCCTCAATTGAGCTGAACCTGCTGGTTCCCTACTCAGACGGTAGCGTGGTATCGCGCCTGCACCAGTGGGACGCTGAGATTCTGCGTACAGCCTTCGTGCAGGACGGAACCTATGTGCAGGCCCTGGTACGCGATGAGGTAGCATCGGAACTTTCTGACTACGTGCTAGAAGAAGAGCTGTTTGAGGTCTTGCAGCCTGAAATTGATGAGGCAGTTGCCGCCGGTGCCGTGGAGACCGTGCGCGCATGAGCCACACAGTACCGACCGGGCAGGAGCCAGAAACCCTGCCCGGCGCTCAGCCCGTTGTACAGCTGCTCGATACTGTGGTGGAACGCTCTGGCGGTCAGAAGCGTGAGGGCCAGCGCACCATGGCCGCCCATGTGGCTCGCGCACTGGACACCGAGAAGCACCTGCTAGTGCAGGCAGGTACGGGTACCGGCAAGTCGCTGGGCTACCTGGTGCCCGCGATTCATAGGGCCCAGACCGCTGAAAAGCCCATCGTTGTAGCCACAGCAACCTTGGCCCTTCAATCACAGATTGTCAATCGCGATATACCGCGCCTGCTTGAGTCTCTGAGCGATGAGCCCGAGCACGAGACTGACGTGGCGATTCTCAAGGGCCGCAACAATTACGTCTGCCTGCATAAGCTTGAAGGCGGCTACCCTGAGGATGACGGGGATGCTCTCTTTGACATGGACGCTACTACCGGTGCAACCGGCCCGGCAGGAAAACTGGGGGAGGAGGTCGTCCGCCTGAGAGCCTGGGCCGACACTACCGATACCGGTGACCGAGATGAGCTACTGCCCGGTGTCAGCGATAGGGCCTGGAGGCAGGTTTCTGTTACCGCTTCGGAATGTCTGGGCAAGAAATGCCCCCTCATCGAAGATTGTTTTAGTGAGACGGCTCGGTCTCGGGCCGCTGAGGCAGATATAGTCATCACCAACCACGCCCTGCTGGCTATCAACGCTTTTGAAGGCGCAACGGTTCTACCCGACCACGATATTGTGATCATTGACGAGGCTCACGAACTGGCCGACCGTGTGACCGGTGCGGTTACCGGAGCCCTGTCACCTGCTACTGTTACCAGGGTCGCTCGTAGTCTCAAACGCCACACAGATGCTGACCACAAGGCTCTGGAGCAGGCGGCGCTCTCACTCGATAGCTCTCTTAACGGTATACCTGCCGAGATGCTCCCCAAGGGGCTCCCTGAACGCGTTGCCGCCGCCATGGAGCGGGTGCGTGACGCTGCCCGCCAGGCCCTGACTGACACCAAAGGGGGAGACAAGGACGGGGACGCAGGCCGCCAGATGGCCCGAGCTGCCCTGACCGAAGTACATGAAACAGCCGAGAAGATGCTGACCGCTGACCCCCTCTACCAGGTGATCTGGATTTCGCGTACCGGCTCCTGGGAGCCCGGTAGGGGCTATGTTGCTGCTGCGGACGACGACCCCGCCACACTGAATATCGCCCCCATTTCGGTAGCGGGTTATCTGCGTGAGGGTCTCTTTGAGGATCGCACCGTGGTGTTAACCTCAGCTACGCTAGCGGTGGGAGAGAGCTTCGACACGACCGCTGGCGCGCTGGGTCTCAAGGGTCAAGGGGCTCCTCGCTGGGACGGTATCGATGTGGGCTCACCCTTTAACTACCCTCGACAGGGCGTGCTCTATCTGGCTGCTGACCTGCCCAAACCCGGCCGCGGCGTGTCTGTGGAACAGCTGGACCGTATTGTTGAGCTGGTCACTGCCTCTGGTGGCGGTGCGCTCGGCCTTTTTTCGTCTAAGCGCGGAGCGGAGCTAGCTGCTGAGTACGTGCGTGAACGCACCGACCTGAATATTTTGTTGCAGGGTGAGTCATCGCTACGAGCCTTGGTTAAGGAGTTTACGGAAGAGACAGACTCCTGCCTCTTTGGCACCATGAGCCTTTGGCAGGGTGTGGATGTGCCGGGTGATTCCTGTCGTTTGGTCATGATGGACCGTATCCCCTTTCCCCGCCCGGACGACCCTCTTGCTCAGGCGCGTTCACGCGCGGTCGCGATTGCAGGTGGCAACGGTTTTATGGCGGTCTCTGCCTACCACGCGGCCGTCCGTATGGCCCAGGGGGCTGGGCGTCTGGTGCGCGCTGTGGGTGATCGCGGCGTGGTCGCCGTGCTGGATTCTCGTATCGCCACCCAGCGTTATGGGCCCTATCTGGTCAAGTCGTTGCCGCCCTTCTGGACGACAACTCGCACAGATGTGGTTGTGGGGGCGCTGGAACGCCTCAAACAATCAATTGCAGAGGGCGAGGCACACCCGGCTACTTAAGGCTGCGGATTATAGGCTACGGAGCACCGAGACAACCTTGCCCATGATGGTGGCGTTATCGCCCAAAATCGGCTCGTACTGGGTGTTTTGAGGGAGGAGCCAGGTGTGGCCGTCGCGTTGGCGAAAGGTCTTGACCGTGGCCTCGTCCTCGAGTAGGGCCGCCACAATCTCGCCGTTTTGGGCTGTGTTCTGAGTGCGAACGACCACCCAGTCGCCGTCGCAGATTGCGGCATCAACCATAGAGTCGCCCTTGACGCGGAGCATGAAGAGGTCCCCTTGCCCCACCAGCTGCCGGGGTAGGGTCATAACGTCTTCAATGGACTGTTCTGCTGCAATGGGAGAGCCCGCCGCGATATGCCCTACCAGGGGAACCGTGGCCAGGTCGTCATCAGTTTGCGCAAAGGTAGGCACGATGGGCAATGCAATGACGCTGGTTTCAGGCTTGGTCTCTTCGTCAGTTTCAACACCGGTCAGCACCTCAATGGCACGAGGACGTTTGGGGTCACGGCGGATAAAGCCCATCTCTTCGAGGCGGGAGAGCTGGTGGGTGACAGAGGAAAGGGAGGCAAGACCCACAAGATCACCAATCTCACGCATTGAGGGCGGGTAGCCCTTCTCGTCAATAGCGGTTGAAATGGCGGTCAGAATTTTTTTCTGGCGGGGAGTTAACGGGCGAGAGCCCTTGTGATGCGGGCTTGCCGGAGTCTGCGGAGGTCGTTCGCTCACGGTGTCTCGTCTCTGTTAGTTCTTAAAATGTCAGCCACCCGGTGTTCACTAACAAGTGGTCTTCTAAGACTATGCCAAGCAAACAGGTTATTCAAACATTTGTTCTAATTTTTCTCGACTATGTTCGATTTTTCTGATAGAACATAGATACGAAGAAATTTTAGAACAGGCCTTCGACACCCGGTTGAATGTCTGAGCGTGAATCAGGAGAAAGACTTATGAGCACTATCGCCTTGCCCGAGTTTATGGCTCGTACTTCTTTGAAGAAGCCCCTTGATCAGACTGCTACTTTCGCACCCCGGCAGCAGCCCCAGCCCTCCGCCACAGCAGGAGGCCTTCGCCAGCCCCGCTACCGAATTCGTCGTGCAGAGTCATCGCCTGTACGTAGCCATCAGGCCGGTGCTCCTGCGCAGCGGAGGGTAGCCGTAGTTCCCGCTACATCTATGCAGCTACCACAACGGCCCAAAATGCGGTTGACCCGCCGTGGCCGCTTTATCTTTCGTGGTCTGCCCCTGCTCACTCTGGCAGCCCTGCTTGTGCTTGGCGCCTTGACTCTGCTGCTCCCCACTGAAGCTAAAAGCTCGGCCGAGACCCCGGTTGCACCCTCAAGTTCAACCGTGACCGTCATGCACGGAGATTCGCTGTGGTCTATCGCTGCTGACGTTGCCCCGGGGGAAGATAACCGAGACGTTATCAACCACATCATGCAAATTAACAACCTCACCACTGCGCAGGTTGAGCCCGGCCAGGTGCTTGAGGTGCCTGTCTACTCTCAGTAAGAAGGGCATCTAAGATGCCAGAGTGCGAAACACACATGCGATAAGGGGCGCTCAGTCGCTAGACTGGGGGAGTGACTGATACTAGCCAAGCCCTCAACGCCTTGCCTCTGCGCGACGATTTACGCGGCCGTTCACCCTACGGCGCGCCTATGATTGATGTTCCTGTGACTCTTAATGTCAACGAGAACACCCATCCTATGCCGCAGGAAGTCATCGATGCTATTGTTCGCGAAGTAGCCGCAGCTGCTTCTAGCCTCAATCGCTACCCCGACCGAGAGTTCAATACCCTCCGCGAAGAGCTGGCCAGCTACCTAGGGCACGGGCTGACTCCAGATAATATATGGGCAGCCAACGGCTCCAACGAGATTCTGCAGCAGATCATGCAGGTTTTCGGTGGCCCCGGCCGCTCTGTTATGAGCTTTGTACCCACCTACTCCATGTACCCCCTGCTGGCAGACGGCACCAACACAGCCTTCATCGCCGGTCAGCGCGCTGCTGACTATACACTCAGTGCTGAGGCAGCAGTGCAGCAGATCGAAGAACACAGGCCAGATATCGTCATCCTCTGCTCACCCAACAACCCCACCGGCACCGGCCTTAGCCTCAACATCATTGAAGCTACATATAGCGCCGTTTCTGCCTACAACGGCATAGTGGTTGTGGATGAGGCCTACGCCGAGTTTGCTCAGGACCGCTCGCAGAACGCACTGACCCTACTCGCGGGGCGCCCCAACCTCATTGTCACCCGCACCATGTCGAAGGCCTTTGCTCTGGCAGGCGCCCGCCTCGGCTACTTCGCGGCCGCCCCCGCTGTGACTGATGCCGTCCGCCTGGTACGCCTGCCCTACCACCTATCAGCCGTCACCCAGGCAACCGCCATAGCGGCTCTGCGCCACCGTAGTCAGCTACTTGCTAACGTAGATGACATACGCTCCCAGCGTGATCGAATCGTGGAACACCTCAAGCAGCTCAACCTCAAGCCCGCTGTGTCGGACTCCAACTTCGTTTTCTTCGGCGGTCTCAAGGACGAAAAAGCCGCCTGGAACTACCTGCTGGAGCGCGGCGTCCTGGTGCGTGATAACGGAATCCCCGGCTACCTGCGCGTCACCGCCGGGACTGAAGCCGAAACGAGCGCCTTCCTAGAGCACCTCACCGACTACGTGCAGACCATCGAACCTTAAGTGCCCCGCACCCGTCCTCACATCGGCAAGAACCTTTAGAAAAAGAGATAGACATGGCAGTCCCCACCGCATCGTCCACCGGCCTTGGCCCTCGCATCGCAAAGATGGAGCGCACCACTAGCGAGTCCTCCGTCAGTGTAGAGATTAACCTTGATGGCACCGGTGTCTCAGACATCGACACCGGTGTGCCCTTCTACGACCACATGCTGACAGCACTCTCCAAGCACTCCCTGATCGATATGACCATCAAGTGCTCAGGAGATACCCACATTGATGTGCACCACACCGTTGAAGACACAGGCATCGTGCTCGGTGAGGTTCTCCGTCAGGCCTTGGGCGATAAGGCTGGCATCCGCCGCTTCGGTACCGCCACCGTGCCCCTCGATGAGGCGCTAGCCTCTGCCGTGGTTGATATCTCGGGCCGCCCCTACCTGGTACACACTGGCGAACCGGACGGCTTTGAGTACCACCTGATTGGCGGTCACTTCACTGGCTCTATGGTGCGCCACGTCTTTGAGGCCTTTGCCTACCACGCCGGTATCTGCCTGCACATTACTCTGCTGGGCGGCCGCGACCCCCACCATATTGCTGAGGCCCAGTTCAAGGCCCTGGCCCGGGCCCTGCGTCAGGCGGTGGAGCCTGACCCCCGCCACGCCGGCATCCCCTCCACTAAGGGGGCCCTCTAGTGACTGAAACCCGTCAACCAACCGTCACCGTTCTCGATTACGGGGCCGGGAACGTGCGCTCAGCCGTCCGAGCCCTCGAAAAGGCTGGGGCACGTGTGGTGCTTTCCCGAAAAGAAGCCGACGTGATGGGGGCTGACGGGCTGGTCGTACCCGGTGTGGGTGCTTTCAAGGCCGTCATGGACGGCCTGCGTGATGCCGATGCGATCCGCATGATTGGGCGCCGTGTGGCAGGCAGCCGCCCCGTACTGGGAATCTGTGTGGGGCTACAGGTCATGTTCGAGCAGGGGGTTGAACACGGTATTCAAGCCGACGGGCTAGGTGAGTGGCCCGGTACGGTAGAAAAACTGAGGGCTGAGGTTGTGCCCCACATGGGGTGGAATACCGTCCGCGCCCCCGAAGGCTCCAAGCTCTTTGCCGGTATCGAGAACGAACGCTTCTACTTTGTGCACTCCTACGGCGTGCAGGAGTGGACCTTCGACCAGAACAACGAAGCGATGCTCCCGCCCCAGGTTACCTGGGCCAACCACGGGGGCGACTTCATCGCTGCCGTAGAAAACGGGCCGCTGGCAGCTACCCAGTTCCACCCCGAAAAGTCGGGGGATGCAGGTATCCGCCTGCTCAAGAACTGGATTGACTCCCTGCCTGTGACCGGACGCTTGGACGGGGAGCAGTAGAGATGTCTGCAACAACGTCCGGTCTGCTACTGATGACTGTGGGCATGATGTTCATCGGCGGCGCCTACTCCTTTTACAAGCAGAAAATTACCTGGGTAGCCCAGGTGGTCCTGCTCCTGGTGGGTCTTGCCTTTGCCGGGTACGGCCTGTACGTGGTCATGAACTACAGCTAGGCAGCCAGTAGCGCATACCTAGCCCCTCCTAAAAACTTCACTCTTACCCCCATACTCCCAAGGAGAGAACAATGACTGATCGCCTCGAACTGCTGCCGGCAGTTGACGTAGCCAACGGCCAGGCAGTGCGCCTGGTGCAGGGCGAAGCTGGCTCTGAAACCAACTACGGTTCCCCCGTCGAAGCTGCTCTGGAATGGCAAAAGGCCGGAGCTGAGTGGCTGCACCTGGTCGACCTCGATGCTGCCTTTGGCCGCGGCGATAACATCGCAATTCTGACCGAGGTGGCCCAGGAACTGACCATCAAGATTGAAATGTCCGGTGGTATCCGTGATGATGAATCCTTGGAGCGGGCTCTGTCGCTGAATCCGGCCCGGATCAACCTAGGTACTGCAGCCCTGGAAAACCCCGAGTGGACCCGCAAGGTCATCGCCGAACACGGCGATATCATCGCCGTTGGTCTGGACGTACGCGGGGAAACCTTGGCAGCCCGTGGCTGGACCAAGGAAGGTGGCAACCTCTGGGAGGTCCTCGACCGCCTGAACGAGGACGGCTGCGCCCGCTACGTGGTCACCGACGTCACCAAGGACGGCACCCTGCAGGGCCCCAACCTGGAGCTACTCCGCAAGGTCGCTGAGCGTACCGATAAGCCCGTGGTTGCCTCCGGCGGTATCGCCACCCTCGATGACATCGCCGCCTTGCGTACCATGGTGCCCCACGGCGTTGAAGGCGCTATTACCGGTAAGGCCCTCTACGCCGGTAAGTTCACCCTGGCCCAGGCCCTGGACGTTGCAGGTCGCCCCTAGTGACTGACTTTTCTAACCGCGTCCACCGGGCTCACACCCAGGGGCACGGCCACCCCGGTAATCCCAGCGCACCCCGCCGGGAATTGCCGGCCCATATTGCTGCCCAGTTGGCATCAGCCGGTCAAAAAACCGATACCGGTGGCCAGCCCTGGGAGGGCCGTAACCTGGGGGAGGGCACCAGCCACACCCACCTCTTTTCCGGCGACGATGGAAAAACTGACCCCGCCCTGCTCAAGGTTCTTGAAGCTTTCAAAGCCGGTGAGGTCGATGAGGCAGCCGTGGTTGACGCCCTGCGCTCGGTGAGGATTTTTGCCCCGGTGGTGGCCCAGCTGTCGCAGGCTGAAATTACAGACCAGGGCCTTGTTTCTGACAAGGAATCGGATATGGCCCTGGTGTCTATTCAGGCTCCGGACGGGCGCCGTGCCCTGCCGGTCTTTACCAACGTGGACGCACTCACCGCCTGGCACGACCTAGCGCGCCCGGTTGCCGCTGACATGCGCAAAACCGCCCTGTCAGCCGTAGAAGATGACAACCAGCTGATTGTGGTAGACCCGGGCGCTGACCTCACCTTTGTACTCCGCCGCCCCGCCTTCTGGGCCATTGCTAAGGGCGAAGAATGGGTGCCCTCCTACCGTAACCCGCAGGTCGCCCAGGAACTCAGCAACATTGCTGCGCCCCTATCAGCTGTTGTCGGGGTTGAGGCAGGCCCCGGCACCGGGGTCTATTCGCAAACTGCGAGCGGACGCGTGCTGGCAGGTGGCGGGCACGGGCCAGAACTCAAGATTATGCTCAAGCTCCGGCCCGGCCTGACCCAGGAACAGGTCAACCAGACCGTGCAAACCTTCCAGCAGGGGCTCGCCCTGAACCGGGTCATTGCCGAGCAGGCTGACTCTGTACAGATTGCCCTGGCGTCGGCCTAGAAGATGGGCCCGGTGAACTTTTCGCCGGGGCCCTTGCCGGGGGCGTCCGGGTAGGGGGAGGCTTCGCGGAAGGCCAGCTGCAGGGAGCGCAGGCCGTCGCGCAGGGGAGCGGCATGCTGGGAGCCAATTTCGGGGGCAGCGGCCGTGACGAAACCGGCGAGGGCAGTGATGAGCTTGCGGGCCTCGTCCAGATCTTTGAGGTCTTCGGCGTTCTCTTCCGCTGCCAGGCCGCACTTAACGGCGGCTGCACTCATCAGGTGAACAGCGGCAGTGGTAATCACCTCAACCGCGGGAACCTCGGCGATATCACGCATCTGGGCGTTGACCTCTTCGACCTGCTCAGCGGTTAGGCCCTCAGGTAGCTGGGCGTGCTGTTCAGAGGACTCTTCAAAACGGTAGCTAGTTTCGTTGCTCATGGTTACTAGAATCTCATACCAACCCTACCGAGTGTGAATCGCCCGTCACACTCAACTCTCCCACTGGCGTCCGCCCCAAGAAAAACTCCCAAAACCCTTGAAAAACCGCGCTTTACCCAGTAGTGTTAAGAGCTGTTTGCAAGTGGAACCCAGGTTCCCACCCGCGCCCGCCGAATCTGGCGACCGGGTCAAAACCCAGGCCCCTATAAAGGAAATCAAGGGAAGGTTAGGCCGCTCACTGGCGTCCGTACCTCCTTACCCTGGGTAGGTGATCTAAGCCTCCGCTTGCTAGCCGCAACCGGGGGCTTTTTCGCCCCCACAGAAATTCACGGGGGTAACCCCAAACACAAGCAACAGGAGCTTTGTCATTAGCGATCCACGCATCAACGACCGAATTCGCGTTCCGGAAGTTCGACTCGTCGGCCCCGGCGGTGAACAGGTCGGTATTGTCCGCGTAGAAGATGCACTGCGTCTTGCTCAGGAGTCTGACCTTGACCTGGTTGAGGTTGCCCCTAACGCTAAGCCGCCTGTGTGCAAGCTTATGGACTTCGGCAAGTACAAGTACGAAGCCGCAGTCAAGGCACGTGAATCTCGAAAGAAGCAGGTCAATGCTTCTTTGAAGGAAATCCGTTTCCGCCTCAAGATTGATACCCATGACTACGAAACCAAGGTCGGGCACGCACGTCGTTTCCTGGCTGGCGGTGACAAGGTCAAGGCTATGATTCAGTTCCGTGGTCGTGAACAGCAGCGCCCCGAGATGGGTGTGCGACTGCTTGAACGCATGGCGAACGACCTGACCGAGGTTGGTACCGTAGAGTCCAACCCTCGCGTTGACGGTCGCAACATGGTGATGGTTCTTGCCCCGCTACGCGGCAAGCAGGAAGCCCGCCGTGAGAGCCAGAAGTCAGGTGGCCGCAAGGGTCGCGAACGCGTCAACACCACCGAGGCAACTCCTGTGACTAACTCCCTGGCAGATGCAATGCCCGAGGAGCTCAAGGCACAGGCGTCAGCCGAATAGGAGCTGTTTAGACAACCAGGTGCGGGCTCGTGTAGGGTTGCGTGCTTGGTCGTCGTTCGCTTTGCCGCCGTTTTTATTGAGAGATAAGGACGTTGGCGGGCGGGCAGAACACCCTTAAAACTTCCCCGTTGGGGTTGTTGAGTTTTTCAGTTCCTCACGTCCGTTTGCGGGGGTGAGGGTAGAACGATAAGGAGAATCGGCTCATGCCGAAGCAGAAGACCCACTCTGGTGCTAAGAAGCGCTTCAAGCTCACCGGTACCGGCAAGGTTAAGCGCCAGCAGGCCAACCGCCGCCACTACCTGGAGCACAAGTCCTCCCGTCTGACCCGTCGTCTGGCATCTGACCAGATCGTTGAAGGCGGTCAGGCTAAGGTCGTCAAGAAGATGCTGGGCAAGTAAGCTCCTTCTTTTTGAAGCTTCGCCCCTTGTGGGCGCACCAAAAGTAGATATTTTCTCTCCTGCACCAGCGCTAGATTTTTAGCTGGGTGGGACACAAGACGTTAGGAGACACACGTGGCACGTGTGAAGCGCGCGGTTAACGCGCACAAGAAGCGCCGAGTAATCCTTGAACGTGCATCGGGCTACCGTGGCCAGCGTTCACGCCTTTACCGTAAGGCTAAGGAACAGGTCACTCACTCGCTGGTATACAGCTACGACCACCGTCGTAAGAAGAAGGGCGACTTCCGTCGTCTCTGGATCCAGCGTATCAACGCGGCTGCCCGCGCTGAGGGTCTGACCTACAACCGTTTCATCCAGGGCCTGAAGGCTGCTGAGGTTGAGGTTGACCGTCGTATGCTGGCTGAGCTGGCTGTTAATGAGCCTGCTGCTTTCTCAGCTCTGGTTGAAATCGCTAAGAACAACCTGCCTGAGGACACTTCAGCTCCCAAGGCTGCCTAAGTTCCTTTTAATCCCGCGAGGGTTCAATTCTGTGTAAAAAATAGGGCATTTTTACACAGAATTGAACCCTCGCGGTGTGTTAAGCGGTATAGAGCATCACCCCGTCTTTTTCACGGCCTGCAACCGGGGTGAAGCCTTCGGAGAGGTAGAGGTTGCGGGCTAAGTTGTCAGCTTCTACAGAGAGGCTGATCTGGCTAATATTTCTGGCGGCAGCTTCTGAAATGAGCGCCTTAAGGAGCGCTCTGCCAAGGCCGAGTCCGCGATGTTCTTCTGCCACCCAGAGGCTGATTTCGGGGGTGGCTTCGTCGATGAAGCCGTAACCGGGGTCGTCCGCAGGCAAATACAGGGCCCAGGCTGCCCCGGCTGGCTCTTCGCCCTGATATGCGGCGATGCCGAAATCCCCGCGTATAGGGGTGTAACGGGTGTAGTGAGCAAATTCGGGGCGAGTACGGACGTCCGTGCGTGTGAAGCGCGGGCCGCACCAGTTTATGTTACCCAAGGTTGCTTGTTCGAGCAGGGGGGTATCTTCGGCGGTAAGAGCGCGATACGTGTAGGCAGACATACTTCTTTCTAGTGTAGATAGCTGGGATAAGCATAAGCCTACCCCGCTATTGTCTGTGTGGGGATGGCCGCGGAGTGGGCTAGATCTTGGATTCGTACCTAAAAGAGGTCTGAGTGGCTGCCCGTGTTGAGCAAGATGAGTACCAGTTGATCTTCTATACGTTCATAAATCAGGAGCCAGTCTGGTTCAATGTGACATTCACGAGTATTGGCATAGTTGCCGGTGAGCGCGTGGTCTTTATGTTTTGCGCTGAGCTGCTTGTCCTGGGCGAGTGTCTCAACGATACCGGTGAGTTTCTGAAGGTCTTTTCCACGCTTCTTAGCTGTTTTTAAGCCTTTCTTGAATGCATTTGTGGTAATAATTTCGTATTTCATAGTTCGTCAATGAGAGCTTTGAACTCTTCGATTGACGTGATTCGAGGAGTGTCGGGGTCCTGAACGAGCCGGCGTCCTTCTTCGATGGCGGCAATAGTGGTCGCATTGGGGTAAGGGCGGCCAACGGTGAAGGGAATCCTTTTTTCGCGGAGGGCTTGTTTCATGAACATGTTGATTGCTGTAGACATGTTTAGGCCTAGTTCGTTGAAGAGTTCTTCTGCTTGGCGTTTAGTTTCTTCGTCGGTTCTAACGCTAATGGTGGTGCTCACTGTCGCTCCTTTCTTGTATTTGTGCGACATGGTTCTACATTAGCAGGAATTGGGTGGTGGATGAAGACCCTCTAGTTTCGTATATGTGGGAGAGCAAAAGGTAGCTACGCTGATGGCCAAGCTGTCTGAGCGAGGGAAGGGATGGGTAGATTAAAGAAAAGCCCACCCTGTTTCCGTCCTTGTGCGGACGGCGGCGGGGTGGGTTTATCTTCGCTACCTGAAGCTGCAGGTGGGGTGGGGGCTGCTATTCAACCCAGGTGATGACCTCTTCGGCGGGCTTGCGGGTCTGGGGCCAGGGCAGTTCTTCGGCGCGGTACCCAAGGGCCAGCATGGTGGCGATGCCTTCGGTTTCGGGATCGATAATGCCCTGGTCGGCTAGCAGGGCGTTAGCTTTTTCGACGTTGAAGCCTTCGATGGGGCAGGAGTCGACGCCGATGAGGGCGGCGGCGGTCATCATGTTGCCCAGGGCGATGTAGGTTTGCTTGGCGGACCAGTCGAAGATGGCGCGGTCGGTGGTGAGCTGCATGTCGTTGACCTGGAAGCTCTTGTAGGTTTCGAGGGCTTTGGCGTGGTCTTCGGGTGAGAGGTTGCGGGAGGTCAGGGAGGCCTGCAGGTGGGGGCCGTCGTGCTGCATGTTGCGCTTGGCAAGGATTAGGACGAAGTGGCTTGCGCCGCCGAGCTGGCGGACAGCTCCCCAGCTGATGGACTTGAGGGCTTCGCGGAGCTCGGGGTTCTGCAGGACGACGAATCGCCAGCCTTGGGCGCCGACGGAGCTGGGGGAGAGGCGGGCGGTTTCGAGGATGTAGTTGATGTCGTCGTCGCTAATTTTCTTCTCGGGGTCGAAGAACTTGATGGCGCGGCGGCGCTGGGCGGCGTCGGGGACGAGCTGCTTGATGGCTTGATTCTGCACAGGCTGTGCCTTTCGTTGTGGGGCTGGAGAGTGCTTACAAGTCAACAAGCAGGGGAGGGGGTTTATTCCGGGATACGATTAGACGTAATAGAATAGCAGTCACTAGAAGAATATTTCTAGGTTATTTTAATAGTGCTGGAAAGGTGGCTATCGAGAGAGGGAAATAGAAGTAAAATTTAGCTTTAGATAGATTGTGTAATCTTAATTAAATTTTATAATTAAACAATAGAGTTCATAAGGTCTAATAAGGATGGTGATTCTTAATGTATTACAAAAAGGAATAATCCATAAAGAAAAGAATGTAGTGATTATTAAAAGGGTAAATGAACTTCTTGAGGGTAGGGGGCAATTAGGGTTGGTTGTTGATCCAAAGTCTGAGGAGGGGATTGTGGTAGAATCCGCTTTTATGGTGGCTTCAGATGAGCATGAGTCGCGGATTGCTAAAATTTTTTTCGAGCGGCACTCTTGCGGCAGTAATTGTTGCAATTTTTAATTACGTTATTAAGTCAGTGTTAAATCTCGGTGATTATAAATTTTCTGTTGCAGTTCTAATCATATTTCTTATTTTGTTGCTAATAATTATTGTTGTTCTATACTGTAATTCTTTCGATAAGATTTCGCGAGATGTGTATTTAGCAGTTATTGAAGAGCGCAAAAAATAAGTCTTCCAGTCAGCAATAATAAGACTTATGATGGAAGTTTGGTCATATAAAACTGCATGAATTATCTATGATAAATGATTTGACTGGTTTAAACTTTTTTTGTTGATGGTATTAAAACTTACGCTGTTGGAACGAACTAGAATGTTGGACATATCGCAAGTGCGGCTGATGCCAATCCAGTTAGCAGGAGCACTCCATAAAATGGCCAAATCGTCCATGCTTTCAATACTGACCAAGCTTCGGTGCTACGTCTATCTAGGGGATCTTTATTCGATTGAACACTTAGAGAAAATGGCGGAATTGTGGGGTCTCCAGCTGCAATTCGGTCGTATAAATTTCGATACCTTCGCTCGTTCTTCAAATAGCTGAAGTCGAGTAATCCGAAAACTAGAGTAGCGATAATTCCAAGGAACGCAACTGCTACAGATTCCTTAGTAAAGGCATAGCCGTACGCTGCCGTAACAACAGGCAGTATCCAACTCTTAGCATTTGAGGATGATTGCGCCATTCTCGTAATCACGTCCTGTGCAAAAGATAAGTGCTGACGTCTGTCCTCGGAGGACATATTAGTGTTGGGCAGAGATGTTGACGCGCGAAGTTTAGCGAGTTCCCGATCTTTTTCTTGTTCAGGATAGTTAGATTTTGGAGGCCAAATCTCTCCAACCACATCATTTTCCCAACGCGGTAAAATATGCACATGAACGTGTGGAACGCTCTGGCTTGCTGCTTCACCATTGGACTGAATGATGTTTATTCCATCTGGCTGGTAGGCTTCTCGAATGCTTTGAGCCACTGCCTGGGCAGCGAGCATTACTTGAGATACCTCCTCCGCTGTCAGGTCAGAAAACCTTTCAACATGTCGGTGAGGAATAACCATGCTGTGGCCTAAAACGGCTGGTTCGGTTGGAAAGAAAACAACTACTGAACTGTTTCGTGCAACCTCACGAACGACGGGATCTTCACCCCGTACTATAGTGCAAAAAGGGCAATCGTTCACCAGCTTGACCTAACTCTGCCTTGGTTGCTCCAACTCTGTAGATTACTCGCAAGCCTACGGTAAGTAGCCTGTGAATCTATCTTTCCATAATAATCAGTTACAGTGGGGTCGAAGATTGGGAGCCCAGGATTAGTACCTTCCCTACCGGGAATCTGCGTAAAAGGGTCTGGTCCTGTGCTATCAACTGTGCCCATAGAGGAAAGCCCATGGATTCGAATACCCAAGAGAGGTCGTTTAGCTTGCCATGCTTTTTCTATTTCGTATTTTACCCAGGGGCGGTATGCGGTTTCTCGCCCAATTAGGACAATTACTGCGGTTTTATACTTCATTTGGTCGTCGATCCAATTAGCAATTGCCGACGAACCTCGTGCACGGACAGCTTCCCACTCTTGAGCATTGAGAAGTCTCTGACCGTCAAGTTTGCCCATATTTCTGATGAGTTGTACACGCTTGACATCGCGTCCGTAGTGAAAACTGTAGAAAACTGCCATTAGATCCTTCCTAATCTGTAAAGTTTTCATTTATTATTCTTAATCATTAAATTTAATCTGATTTTTCGAGCGTGATAACTGTGTCGAACCCCCCTATGCGTCTCAAGCCGTTGTGGCTTCTGATTCCGGTATACGAGAGGGAGGCGTCCTCATAGCGGCGGAACGCAAAAACTGCCTGATTCATATGCACCGAATTGAAAACCCTCAAACTAACCAGTAACTCGAAATCAGCAACACTCAGGCCCGTAACGGTCTTAAATAAGTCCGGTTCTATCCTCGAAATAACATCCTGCAGGGTATTTTCGCGGAAATCGGTGAGATACATGAAAGCTGGAATGCGAGTTGCAAACTTAATAAGTTTTTCTTGAATCTTCTTTCGCTTATCTTTATATTCTTTCTCTTCCGCAGATAGTTTCTTCTTCTCGTGTGTAGACAAAGAAGCACCTTTAGACTTCTTCGTCTCAGAAACCTTGTCACTCTTATTAACTACAGTTTCAATGACATCAGTGCCTAAGGCTCGGAAACCCTCAATCTGCATGATAGCTTCCATTGCAGCCTCACTGTTCATGACCCTACGAAGCGTCGCATTATCAACATTTACCAATACAGCTGACTCCCATTTACGAGCCAAAAGCGTCGCAGATGTACCAGCCATGGCAATATCAAGAATGCTCCCAGCATCTATCTGAGTCATTTTGGCGCCGTCGTAGGCAAGCACGGGCAAAAATTTAACCAACTCAGCCACCGAATTCTCAGGATTCGACTCGGACGGATTCAGCTTTTGGCCATACTCAGCTATCTGACGCAAAGCCCTCGTCGGTGCAAAATCAAAGACAAAAGCAACAGGCTTCAAGATTTCTTCTCTGCTGGGATCATCACCATCAGGATTCCTAATCGACCACGGCGATTGAACCCGGAAAGCAGCCTGAAAATATGTTTCAGGGCTCGACAAGTTCCTCAACATTAAAATCGAAGACCATTGCTTGACCGTCACACCCGTGGTGAGCTTTCCACACGATAGCGTAATCGTCTTAGAGCTATAACCATCACCAATAGCGTTTCGAACGGGCGGTAAAGCCTCAACACCTATCCCAGCTTCGGCACCAGCAACAACCAAAACCTGATAATCATGCCAGTAGGTATTGTGCCTGGCCTTTAGAAGTCTAGCCATAGCATGGCAAGCTGAAACATTAGGCAGGAACCAGAATGAGTGCTGTAGATACGGTAGGAGTCTAACGTCGGCGTAGGGGAAAGGCGGACGCGAACCTGAACGGAGAGCGTCTAGCTGAGTTGGTGCATGTTCACCACGAATCAGGTCTAACCATTTTTGCACATCTGATTCATGCACAAACCTAGCCTCAGCCCCAGTTCCTGTTGCTTCAAAGAAACTGTTGAGGTCGAACTCGTCAAACTCGCCTTGACTTGCAATCGATAGAATATCGTCAGGCATTTGGTAGGTCATCAGGCGCATTTCAGGCAGGGAACCGTAGGTGTTAAACTCGCCAGGGTGCTCCTGTTCCCAATCAATTTTTGCCTGTTGCTCATCGGTGTAGGTCCAGTTAAAGATTTGCTCTTCGATGAACTCACCGCTGGTTAGAGCTTTAAAAGGTGTACCTGAGAGGTAAAGGTACGCCCTGGTTGTAATAGGTAGGAAGTCCTCTTCGGAATTGTTGAGTTCATCTAGTTCTTCGTCAAAAGTCCTAAGCGAGTCGTGAAATTCAGCTTTAAACTCTGCCTGACGTTCCTTGGCTTCTTCGCCTTCGAAAAGCTCCTTTGCTTTATCACGCCAGGCACCGAAATGGTACTCGTCAAAAATAACAAGGTCCCAGTTAATGGTGTGGAGCCACTCATTTTTAGCTTTGATGAGCCCTGTTGCCCTGTCCCGGCCCATTAGGTCTTGGAAAGACCCAAAATATACGAGTGGCCGTGAGGGGTCGTATTCTTCCTGGGCGGCTTTTCTCGACGCGTTAAGGTATTGCCAGCCCTCAAAGTCGATGTGAGATTCAAGGTCCGCTTGCCAGGCTGACTGTGCTGCTGGTTTGAAAGTAACAACCAGAACGCGCTGGGCATTCATTTTTTGAGCCAGCTTATAGGCGGTAAAGGTTTTACCGAAACGCATTTTGGCGTTCCACAGGAATCGGGGCGTAACATCGGGTTCTTCGTGCCAGAGGGAAAAATAGTAATCGTAGGTAAAATCTACGGCACGTTGTTGTTCAGGGCGGAGCCCAAAAGTTTGGTGGCGCTTACCTGAAAAGACCTGGCCTAAACGTATTTCCTCAATGGCTGTTAAAACATCGGCAACTGTGCAGCGAACCCACTCACGCGACGACCCAATAGAGGGGTTATCGAACCCTTTAGCCTTGAGATGGTTAATGACATCTCTATCCTTGAAAAGACTGCCATCCTGACGCTCTGCTAGGACATCTATGTGGAGGGTGTATTCCTGCTGCATTTGCCCTTGAGACTGCCGAATACGGTCATTGACATCGGCCTGGGTGGTCTGGCCAATCTTGATGAGACCCTCATAACCAGCAGGAGGGGTATTCGGCGTCCAAGCGTAGACCTTGAGACGGGCTGAGGGCTTTTCAGGGAGGAGCGCTTCAATCTTTTGACTCACAGCAGCTCTTCCTCCATGGGGCGAACAACCGACTGAATATGGGAGATTTCTTCTTCCGTTAGCCCGTACTTTGCAAATAAATCTTCATCAGTCCAAGAACGGTCCCAACTCTGAACAGGTACAAAGCTATAGACATGTTTTGGCGCGTCTTGAGTCGACTTTCTCAATGAAACCAGAAAGCGTGCGAACTGGGTTCTAAGGTAGGAAGCTAGACTTTTTGCTTCATCTTCGGTGTCGAAGTGACCAGCAACTAGGTAGGTCTCAGTACAAGCTGTTTCTGGCTCTGCGATGATAGGACGCGACAGAAACATAGTTTCAACTGCTGCACTGGTGCCCTGAACTCTTGTCATCAGGACTTTCCACTGGTCAATCCAATCCACATTTACAGAGATCGAGCTCTTTTCAGTCCACATAACTTTTTGATTTGCATAGAGCATAAGGGGCTCTTCTAAACCACGAGCTGAGGACTTACCAACGTAGTTAGTCGCAAGTCCGAACGGCTTTCGGCTTGAAATCTGTGTATCCATTGTTTCCTCTTCAAAGGCCTGTACCTTTTCGAGAATAGAAACCGCCTGATTAGATCTCACCAAGACATCAAACTGGTCAAGGTACCGCTCGACAGGCTCACCTGTGGGCTTACCGTCCCAGATAGTCTGAACGCTACACTTACCGTCATGATTCTTATCCCAGAGGAAGTAGGAAACACCTCCACGAATCTTTACACCGGGGAAGGCCTCATAGAGTTTGGGATAGTCTACGAGTGCTTTCATACGGTGGTCAGATAGCATTTTTTGCCGGTATTCATCTAAGCCCTTACCGCCAGCAAACCACCGGGACGGGGTAATAAAGACCGCAAACTTTGGGTCAAGCTCTAAAGCCTTCTCAACAAAGTGCTGGTAGATAGGAGAAGCAGAGGCCCCATGCCCACCATCTGAGAGCTGGTAAGGCGGGTTGCCAATCACGACGTCAAACTGCATATCTTCTCCAAAAATCTTTCTTATCAGTGTTCGAGGTTCGTCTGTGTGTATAAAAGCGTAGGCATGGGATTCAAAGTCGTCACCTCGGCTATATTCCGCTTCGTTAGCCCCACAGAAAGAACAGCGTCTATTGACGTAGGTGTACTTCTTTGTCTTAGCGTTTTTGTGACTGATTAGCTTCTTCTTCCCACCAGTCCAAGTGTGCTCCATCCGCTCAAACCAGATATTGCCGTCATCAGTCTCAAAAGCAGTGCAAATTGAATGTTTCTTCGAGGCCCACTTGGAACAATAAACACTACGCCGGGCTATTAGAGCCGTTATCTCAGTAATCGCTATCCCGTAGACCTGGCGGGTCAAAATATGATTGACCCTTTCTTGAACATCGGGAATTTTCTCTTCAAGCCCCTTAACCAGGCGTGAAGTAATTTCACGCAAGAAGACCCCTGACTTCGTGAAAGGGTCCAAAAATCTCACATCAGGATTAGACCAAATATCCTCACCAAAACGCTCCTCCCAGGAGCGAGCCACCTGGTCGAGCATGGCAATAGCCAAAGAGGGAGGAGTGAAAACCTCATCGTTTGAGAGGTTTGCTATGCAAGTCAAAACATCAGGGTTATGGCCCCTTAACAGATTGTTTTCTGTCATCTATCTGTCCAGTTCTGCTATTTGCTTGACCGTCATTGGCTTGTGGGTGTGCACCGGATCAAAAATACTCTCTGCCTCAAGCTCCCCAAACAGACTATCTGTATGCTCATTACCTTGAGCAAGGTTCTTGCCCTTGGTAAGGTTCTCGAAAGAAAAATCTCGGCGCTGGAACTTACCTTTAGTCAGGTAGCCCCACTCAGGAAAAATAATTGCTTCGCCGTTTGGGCGGAGTAAGGTTAGAGCATCAGCTTGAACAATATTGGCCTCAAGAACCTTACGAGCTGCTTTACCCCATTCGGGGGAACTGCCGTCATTGACAAAAGCGTCAAAGATGCTAGCCAGGTTTTCGCGGCAAATTTGGGCGTTATCTTCAAGCAACTCGATACCGTAAATGCACATCAGTCCGAGCAGAGCATAGTGCCGGCGTTCAAACTCATTTTTGCCGTAACGATCCTGAACAGTTACTAATTTCCGTAGCAGTACCTGTACCAGAAAGTTGCCTTCACCGCAGGCTGGTTCCAGGAAGCGGGAGTCGATACGTTCAGATTCATCTTTGACAAGGTTGAGCATTGCCTCAACGATATGAGCAGGCGTAAACACTTCACCATGGTCGGCAACTCGTTGTTTAGATTTAACGAGGAGCTCTTCCTTGAGATCAGCAGAATCTGCCATGATGTACCGCCTTGCAGTTATCGTCCGAACGGGGGCGTTCTTATTGAGACTATCTACCACCCCTCAACATCATAACTTTTCGCTTACCAATTTCGTTATCCCCATAAGCTGATACCTCAACTCAGATGGGCGTAAGCAATGCCTTGCCAGCAGCTACACGCCATGAGAGGTTAATTCCCTTTAACCTGAGCCACCGATCGCCGCAACATGCTCATATTGGCCTCGGAATACAAAGGATCAATCAACACCTCAAAAGGAATCCTCTGCTCCCTCACCATCTTCCTTGCAAACATGGAGAAAGCATCAGAAACCGTAATTCCCAGCTCCTGACACAAGACCTCAAGATCCCTCTTAGTCTGCTCATCCAACTTCACCTCTACCACAGACAACACCACAACACAGCCCTCCTGAAACTCAGCCTAGGTTCACTGTAAGGCTTACCCAGAAATAACTGAAGCCCAGCCTGTCGTTGCCTCAGCCTTAACCCACCCCACCGCGTCCTTCCCCACAAACCGCTAGAAAGAGGTCTTGCAGGCTGCCCCAATTCGGTGCGCTCTTACACGGTCGCGCGCTCCCGTCCGCCCGGCCTCGCAGGCTCAGCCGATTCGCGGGCATTTCTGGTTCGCTACGCGGAAATACCTGCTCATCATCATGAGACAATAGAACCTATGGACTTCAAAGAACGCCTCAGCACCCCCGTCGTCATGGAAAACCCCCAGGCAGACCGCGTCAAAGACATCGCCAAACTTGCCACCCGGGCCGCCCGCACCAAGACCGGGCACTTCCTGGTAGAGGGGCCGCAGGCCGTCCGCGAAGCCCTCAAAGCCCACCAAATCAAGCCCCTGCTCGATGCCGTCTACATCACCGAACGCGCCTTCGACCGCCACCCCGATATTGCCGACCTGCTCGAAGAAGCCCACGGCAGCCCCACCCCTGAGCCCGGCCGTAAGGTCTTCATGCGCATGGTGACCGAGCCCGTCCTCGCCGCCATGGCCGAATCCGTCAGCCCCCAGGGCATTATCGCCGTTGCCTTCCAGGACGACATCGCCCCCTCCGACATCTGGGGCGAAGGGGCCATCAACCCCAAGCTCATCGCCGTCCTAGCCCGAGTCCAAGACCCGGGCAACGCAGGCACCATCCTGCGGGCTGCCGACGCCGCCGGTGCTGACCTACTCGTCACCACCAAGGGCTCCGTTGACCTCTACAACCCCAAGGCCGTGCGCTCCACCGCAGGCTCCCTCTTCCACGTACCCGTCATCCAGGGCATCGACCTCGAAGATTTCGCCGAGGACGCCAAAGCCCAGGGCATCGGCGTCCTTGCAGCGGACGGCTACGGCCGAGTCTCCCTCGACGACCTACAGGACGCCGCCTTCGCCCTGCGCAACGGCGTTCAACCCCGCAAGAAGGTCAAATACGACCTGGCCAAACCCACCATGTGGCTCTTCGGCAACGAAGCGGCGGGCCTGAGCGATGAAGAGAAGGCCGCCGCCTCCCTGCGCGTCGCCGTTCCCCTGCGCGGGGCCGCCGAATCCCTGAATGTCGGCATGGCCGCCGGCGTCTGCCTCTTCGCCTCGGCCCTGGCCCAGAATCGCCTGCCCGCCGCAAACTCAGAATCAAATAGTTTCAGCGCAGGAGCAGGTAGCTAGTGGGGGAGCAGGCAGGCCACACACCCGGCAGCGCCGTGCCCTACCCGGTGCAGGTGGTCGGGGCCGCTATCGTCGACTCCCTGGCCGAGCCCACTCGTCTGCTGGTCGGCCAGCGCTCGGCCCCACCCGCGCTCGCGGGTCTCTGGGAGTTCCCCGGTGGCAAGGTCGAATCCGGTGAAGCCTGTGAGGATGCCCTGCTCCGTGAACTGGGCGAAGAACTGGGCATCACCGCTCAGCTTGGTACCGAGATTGTTGGCCCCCACCTCCAGGGCTGGGTGCTGAACGATAAAGCTGCCATGCGGGTCTGGTTAGCAGAAATTACGGACGGACGCGCCACCGCCCTGCAAGACCACGCCGAGTTGCGCTGGGTTCCGCTCGATACCACGCTGCTGGAGCTACCCTGGATTCCTGCTGACTACCCCATCGTCCATACGCTAATGGAAGGTCTTCTGCCCCGTTAGTATCTGCCTGAGATAAAAATGAGGTTACGTACGGTAGCTAATTACGACTATGCTTTCGTCTCAATAGGGTATGGTAAAAAGGCACACCACCACACAAACAAAGGGAAAAGAATGACTCAGCCCCCTAACTACAACGACTATTCATCAGCTAATAACCCCCAGGGCATGAACTCTGGCAACCAGCCCGGCTATGGTCAAATGCCCGTTGCTCCCGATGCCGAAGCGAAGCTCAAGCGCTCACAGATAATTCTTTTGGGTACTGCAGTGGCCTACGCTCTGGGCAACCTGGTTTACCTTTTTACGGCTCCTCCTACCATTGAATTCATGGGTGAAACTATTGAAACTGGCGGCGGCAACTGGGCCAGCATCGGCGGGACTGCACTGAGCCTTGCCGTGTTCGGTCTGGTCTATGGGCTCATGGCCAAGCGTAAGAAAGCAGGCCGTGTCACTGGCTACGTTTTTGCTGCGCTAGGTATTGCTTCGGCACTACTGAATGTGTTTAGTACGCTCGGCATTTCCGTAATTTCAGCTATCTTCTACCTGCTCTGGCTGGTAGGTGCTATTGCCTGGATAGTGGTTGTTTCAAACAGATCAGTTTCTTCTATCCTGCGCTAAGCGCCAGCACAAGCCACACGCCTTCAGAGGCCACCTGCCCACCTGCAGGTGGCCTCTGTAGCGTTTGTAAGACCTCAAGGTAGCAGGGGCGTCACAGTCTACGAGCAGAAACACCTCAGCAGAGCCAGCCGCTTTGCACTAAACTAGTGACTTGATGCCCTGGGCGCAGATACGCCCGCGAAACCCACACCGTAAAGAGAAGTGCAGATGACTGATTCTTTGCCCGAGGTGCCTGAGAACCCCACACCCTTTCAGGTGCTGGCTAATATCCGTGCCATTCTAGAAAAAGACCCCGACAACGGTCTGGCAACCGTCCGCGAGGCCTTCGCCGCCGAATTCGAGCGCGCCCAAAAAGAAATCGCGGAGCGGGTCAAGAACTTTGAAGAGCTTAAGCGTGTGCGCCTGGAATTTACCGGTGATAGGGGCGGCTTTACCCTGGCTAATAAGCAGATGCGCGATTTGCGTAAGGAGCACAAGGCCGAGGTAGGCAAGCTGATGGGGCAGGCCCGAGGCCGCCTGACCAAAGCCCTTGAGGCCCGCAATGCCCAGCTTGAAGAAGAGCGTGACGCTCGTATTTTGGTTGAAGAAGCCGTGGACGTCACCGCCCACACCCCCCGCCGCCGGATTGGTGGCCGTCACCCGATTAGCGTCCTGCAGGAGCAGATGTGCGACATCTTCGTGGGCATGGGCTGGGAGGTGGCCGATGGCCCCGAACTCGAGTCTGAATGGTACAACTTTGACTCTCTAAACTTTAAGCCAGACCACCCGGCGCGTGAACTTCAAGATACCTTCTTTGTGGAGCCCACCAGTGCCCACCTGATGCTGCGTACCCACACCTCCCCGGTGCAGATGCGCTCCCTGCTCTCCCGCGACCTGCCCCTCTACGTGGTCTGCCCCGGCCAGGTCTACCGCACCGATGAACTCGACGCCACTCACACCCCGGTCTTCCACCAGATTGAGGGCCTGGCCGTCGATAAGGGGCTGACCATGGCCGATCTCAAGGGCACCCTGGAGCATATGGCCCGCGCCATGTTCGGTCAAGATGCCAAGATTCGCCTGCGCCCCAACTACTTCCCTTTCACCGAGCCTTCTGCCGAGCTGGACGTCTGGCACCCGGACGCCAAGGGGGGCCCGGCCTGGATTGAGTGGGGCGGTTGCGGCATGGTCAACCCCAACGTGCTGCGAGCAGCCGGTGTTGACCCCGAAGTTTACTCAGGTTTCGCTTTCGGTATGGGCATCGAACGTACCCTTATGTTCCGCAACGGTGTGCAGGATATGCGCGACATGATTGAAGGCGACGTCCGTTTCTCACAGCAGTTCAAGATGGAGATCTAACCCATGCGAGTACCCCTTTCCTGGCTGCGTGAATACGCACCCGTGCCGGCCGATGCAAGCGCCGAAGATGTCATGGCTACCCTGGTCAAGGTTGGCCTGGAAGAAGAGGACGTTCACCGCCCTAGCGACGAAATGAGCGGCCCCATTGTGGTGGGGCAGGTGCTCTCCCTGGAGCCTGAGACCCACTCCAACGGTAAGACCGTTAACTGGTGCCAGGTGCGCGTTGTGCCCGAGGGGCAGAAGCAGCCCCTGACCGGTAAAGGTATTGAAGAGTCTGGTGTGCAGGGCATTATCTGCGGCGCCCACAACTTCAAACCCGGCGACAAGGTCGTCGTGACCCTGCCCGGTGCTGTGCTGCCCGGGGGCTTTGCTATCACCGCCCGCAAGACCTACGGCCACAAGTCGGCTGGCATGATTGCCTCTGTGCGTGAACTCGGTATTGGCGAGGACCACGACGGTATCTTAGTGCTCTCTACTCTGGGGCTTGACCCCGAGCTCGGCACCGATGCTATGGAACTGTTGGGTCTCTACGATCAGGCCGCTGAGGTCAACGTGACCCCCGACCGCGGCTACGGCTTCTCTATTCGCGGTATTGCCCGCGAGTACTGCCACGCTACCGGCAAGGATTTTGATGACTTCGTCCTTGATTTAGCAGCCAAGGCCCCTGCCGCCAACGCCTCTGGCCTGCCCGTCACCCTGACCGACTCAGCCCCCATTCACGGCAAGGACGGTGCCACCCGCTTTGTGGCCCGCTCAGTCAGCGGTGTGGACGCAACCGCCCCCGTGCCCACCTGGATGTCCTCCCGCCTACGCCTGGCCGGCGTCCGCTCTGTCTCCCTGCCGGTTGATATCTCCAACTACGTCATGTTAGAAACCGGCCAGCCCCTGCACTTCTACGACGCAGATAAGCTGGCAGGGGGTATCACCGTGCGCCGTGCCGAAGCAGGGGAGAAGCTCACCACCCTGGACGGAAAGGAACGGGAGCTGAGCATCGAAGACCTACTCATTACCGATGAGTCTGGCCCCATCGGCCTGGCCGGCGTGATGGGTGGGGCCTCCACCGAGGTCACTGATGCCACCACCCGCATCGTGATTGAAGCCGCCCGTTTCGACGAGGTTTCAATTGCCCGTACCGCCCGCCGCCACAAGCTTTCATCTGAGGCATCCAAGCGCTTTGAGCGCGGCGTTGACCCGCAGATTCAGGCCGCCGCCGCCCAGCGTGCTGTTGACCTGCTGGTGGAGCTGGCCGGTGCGACCGTCGATGAGGGAGTGACGGACGCCGGTGACGGGTTTGAGCCCACCGTCATCGCCCTGCCGCGCGATTACACTGCAGGGCGTATCGGCATTGACTACACCGAAGCGCAGATTGTTAGCTCCCTGGAGCAGATTGGTGCCAGCGTTGAGGTTACCGCAGAAACTTACGAGGTAACCGTCCCCTCCTGGCGCACCGACCTGGGCGCCAAGGAGGATTTGACTGAAGAGGTTGCCCGCCTGATTGGTTACGATCAGATTCCTTCCACTTTGCCTGTTGCTCCTCCCGGTACCGGCTACACTCTGGAGCAGACCCTGCGCCGCCGAGCCCTCAACGCCCTGGCCGCTTCTGGCCTGACCGAGGTCTTTGCCTACCCCTTTGTCTCAGATGATGACAACAACCTGTGGGCTTCTCCTGTTGCCGGTGAGAAGGTAGAATCAATCCGCCTGGCTAACCCCATCTCGTCGGCTGAGGGCTGGATGCGCCGTTCCCTGCTACCGGGCCTGACCCGGGTGCTATCACGCAACCTCTCCCGCGGCTTCAAGAACCTGGCCATCTACGAGACCGGCTCCGTCTTCATTCCCGGGAGCCAGCTGGGGTCAGCCTCCATCCCCGGCCTGGGTGTCAAGCCCTCCGACGAGGTACTGGCTGACCTCAATGCGGGTATCCCTCATCAGCCCCGCCACATTGCAGGCCTCTTCACCGGCGATGAGTTCGATGGTGCTCCTGGGGTCACGGCCCGCGCCTTTGACTGGCGTGATGCCCTAGACTCCGTCCTGCTTGTTGCCGATGCCGTCGGTGTGGCTCTCACTGCCATCAACGGCGAGCACCAGGCCTTCCACCCCGGCCGCACCGCTGTGCTCAAGGACGCCGCTGGTGAGGTTATCGCCTACGCCGGTGAACTGCACCCCAAGTTGCTACAGCAGCTGAATCTGCCCGAGCGCACCAGCGCCTTCGAGCTTAACTTCACCGCCCTTATCGCTCAGGCCGGTGACGCAGTTCAGGCCACCGGTATTTCCGGCTACCCGGCGGCTAACCAGGACGTCGCCCTGATTGTTGATGCTACGGTTCCCGCCGCTGACCTTGCCGCCACCCTGGCCGAGGGAGCAGGGGAGCTACTTGAAGACGTCCGCGTCTTTGACGACTACCGCGGCACCGGCGTCGAGGAAGGCAAGAAGTCCCTGGCCTTCGCCCTGCGTTTCCGCGCAACCGACCGCACCCTGACCGCCGACGATGCCTCCGAGGCCCGTGAAGCAGGCGTTGCCCTGGCTACTGAACGTTTCGGTGCAACACTGAGAGGCTAACACATGACAGTTTCACCCAATGAGTACACCGGTTCCAATGATCTGCAGCAGGACGACGAGATTGAAGACCGTACCGATGACTTCTTCTCCTTTGCAGGAGAGGAGGATGATTACGAGGAGTCTCGTGGCCCGCTCGGCCCCAAGCTTGCCGCGGCGGCAATGATGCTGGTTGCTTTCATCATTGCCTTGATTCTGCTCGTTGGCGGAGTACGCACTTTCAATGAGGCACGCGCCAATGAGGGGTATGAAGGGCGTTCCTGGGTTATCTCGGGCACCATTGATTCGGTAACTGCTGACCTGCAGAGCGACTCCAATGTGGCTATTTATTCCGGGGCGCTACCTACCGATACGGCGATGAACGGTAAAACCTTCATTTCTGCCATAGCTGACCCGGCGCAGGTTGAGGCCGGTAGTCAGGTTAAATTCCGCGGTTCGCAGACGGGGTGGGTGAGCGGCGACTTCCCGCAGGAGGTTGACGCCTTGCTGGTTCAGGAGGGCGACACCAACCTGACCGTTGCCCGGACCGGTGACCCTGGCTCTCTGCAACCGGTCACCGCTGATAGCGTCGCTTCGCAGAAGCGCTCGGCCATGCTACGCCTTGCCGGTGCCATTCTGGTATTCGGTGCCGGTGTGCTGGGTACCTACAGGGTGATTCGCAAACGCAATGGTGCTACTGCTGAGTAGGCTGAGCGCCCAGGCATAAACTGGTGCGGCGCCCCTTCCCGCTTGGGGAAGGGGCGCCGCTGTGCTCTCTACTCTTTTCTTAGGCTGGGGAGCTACTCGACACTCTGGCTTTACAAGATGGGGTGGGGCGAGGACGCGGGTGTTGGTTGCGTTGGGGTCGTTACAGGGGATTGCTGCGGGAGCGCTTCTGCTGGTTGAGCCTGAGGTGAGGCTAGCAGAACTAACAGATTCACCTAGGTCATCGACGGGTGCAACGAGAGGCTGGGGAACCTGGGAGCCTGTCACCGCTCCAGGCGTGTGGTTCCTGAACCTACCGCTAGATTTGATTTCTTCGTCACTTTTTTCTGACAAGGTGATACGAGAGTCTTCAATGTGTCCTTCTACAGCAGTGGCAGGGAGGGAAAAAGATTGGAGGACAACGAGTGCTATGAGCATACAGGCTCCATATATTCTCTGCTTACTGATTTGCATTTTCTGATACCTCCTGGAGGCCGTTTACAGACCACTCTCCTTGTGAATATTGGAGTTCGAAGTAAATACCTTGATTGATGGTGTAGGAGTTATCGTAAAATGCGGGATCGCCAGTTAGGAATACATATGCATCTTGAATATTTTGGTTTCCTGCCCAGGTATAGTTGCCGTCTCCTTGGGATAACAATAAGCCTTCTCCAAGTATAATGGATCGTTTTCCTCCTGAAATCCATCCTCCGCGGGTGTAGATTTCTGATACCCAGTCCCTAGTTATCAGCGTGAATCCGGCCAATAGTTTCTACCAGCGCCACATCATGCAGTGCACGGGGGACTGTCAGGTTAACGGTGTAAACCCACAACAATCTAGCGACCAGCCACCTGCGGCAACCGATCACCAAAAACAATAGCAAAAGCATTCAACGCCGGCTTCCACCGAGTCATCCACCGCCGGGCA
>NZ_CAKMSB010000004.1 GCF_928381405.1 Rothia nasisuis | reverse complement strand
AACAGGACGCCCAGCCCTCTACGACAACGCTATCGACACCGACTACACCCACTCAATCGGCATTCAAAAAGGCCAAATCTAACCCCCGCGACACGCCGAGCCAGACACACATTTTGACCCTTAACCCGTATCTACTGTACCCGCTCAAAAATGAAACGGAGGGTCTGCCCTTCCCAGGGGGCAACCCTCCGCTTCGGTTCGCTACCCACACCCCTGCAGGTAGCTATCAGAGACGATAAATTTGAAACACACTCATACTCTGAAATCGCAGATCTTTCAGCCCAAACTCCTCCAGACCTACTGTACCAAGTATGACATCTCACCCTCAGTAAAACCTAGGTATTTGTGGACTGAAAGGGGGGTAAAATTTAGTCACTCCTGCTATTTTTGCCCCCAAAGTGTAGGGGACTAGGTCAAATAGGAGTGGCTGTCGATGGTGAGATACCATCATTCCCACAAAAATGTGCAGGCCGGCGCGGCGTGTCACGATGCGCGCCGTGTGGAGGCTGAAAGGTTCAGACCACCGAAAGGTCCAGCACTACGAGCGGCGGGCGGTGCGCCTAGCAGCCTGCTGACGGTCGTAGTCCTCCCAGTAGGCGCGCTGGGTGAGCTCATCAGTGCCGTCCCAGGCGTCCAGGTTCTTAATCTCGGGTAGATCAGAAGCCTGGAATACCGGCTCAAGGCCAGCCTTGCGCTGGGCCTCGTAATTGCGTAGCACCTTGATGACCTTAGGCAGCAGCAGGCAGACCGCAGTCAGGTTGACGATGACCATGCCGCCGTTGAGCACATCGGCTAAAGCCCACAGCAAATCCAGTGAAGCGATAGCGCCGAAGAAGACGAACACGATGACGACCACGCGGAAGACACCCATGGGCATATGCTTCTCGGTCACAAAGCGAATGTTGGATTCACCGTAGTAGTAGTTACCTATAATCGACGAGAAAGCGAACAGGGCAATCGCCACGGTCAGAAAGTGAACGGCCCAGGAGCCCAGGTGGGTGGAGAGCGCGGTCTGGGTGAGGGTGCTCGACATTTCTCTGTTGCCGTAGGGGATATCGCCCGCAACCAGTACGATAAAAGCGGTGACGGAGCAGACCAGCATGGTATCGAAATAGACGCCCAGCGCCTGCACAAAGCCCTGCTTGGCAGGGTGCGAGACGGAGGCGGTCGCACCCGCGTTAGGGGCAGTACCCATACCCGCCTCGTTGGAGAGTAGGCCGCGGCGCATGCCGTGAATGATGATCATGCCGACGCCGGTGCCGGTGACAAATTCCTGGACGCCGAAGGCGCCGGTGAAGATGGAAGCCAGGACTCCGGGTACAGCACCCAGGTTGATTACAACGATAATGAGGCCCAGAGCCAGGTAGAGTACGGCCATGAAAGGTACCAGAATCTCGGTGACTGAAGAGATGGTGCGGATGCCACCGAAGATGATGAAGCCAGCAATAATAGCGATGACAATGCCTACAAGGATGCGGAAGCCCATGCCGTTGGTGCCGGTGATGTCAATGCCGAACGAACCAGCGGCCGCACCGACGATAGCGTTAGTCTGCACGGCCACGAAGACAAAGGCGTAGGTGATGACGATGAAAGCCACAAAGATGAGGCCCAGCCAGCGGGCATTCAGGCCGCGCTGCATATAGTAGGCGGGGCCACCGATGTAGGAATCCTCGCCCTTGCGCTTATACAGCTGGCCGAGCAGGGACTCAGCGAAGGCGGAGGCCGCGCCGATTGAGGCGATAACCCACATCCAGAAGACAGCGCCGGGGCCACCGAGGATAATAGCCATGGCTACACCGACGATATTGCCTACACCCACGCGGGAGGCTGCGGAGACGGTGAAGGCGCGGAAGGCCGAGATGCTTTTCTTGCCGTTGTATTCGGTGCCTGCCGGGTCCTTGAGGGTGCGGAACATTTCACCAATCAGGCGGAACTGCACGCCACGTGTGGCAATCGTGATACCCAGGCCTGCTGCTACCAGGGCAAAAAGAAGAAAGTAGGCCCAGAGTGCATCTGAGATACCGGTGATAACCTCGGTTGCTCCTGCGGTGGATTCGTTAATCCAGTTCACCGCGTCAAGCAGAAAATCCATGAGTGCTCCCAATGGTGTGAAGGGCAGGTAGGCCCGGGGTAGGGGGCCTGACTGCGCGGGGCGGGGCTACCTACCGCGGCACGTGTAAGCAGTAGGTGTGAGAAGACACCGGCCCGGTAGGGCGGTGAACACTAGGGGTAATTCTCACAGTTTGGTTGCCTTTGTGCAAAACAGGTGCGGTGTGATGTTGCCGTTTCGTGTGCCGCTTTAAACGGTATAGGTACCACCTGACTCGGAAAAACCCAGCTAGTTCGTGGGTATTTTTGAGTGAGATGGTACCTACCGCGTGAGGGGGGCGGACGTTAGGCGCCGGGGCGGGGTGCGTCCGTATTGTCGGTGAAGACGTCGGGGATACCGTCGGCGTTCTCGTCAACTAGCTCCTTCTCGGCAATAACCTTGTAGTGCTTGTTACGAATCGAAAGAATGGTGGCACCCAGAATCGCGGCGATGAGGGAGCCAATCATGATGCCGACCTTGGCGTCCTCGGTATGCAGCGAACCTGCCTCGAAGGAAAGCTCAGCAACCAGCATGGAGACCGTGAAACCGATACCGCCGGTCACGGCAAGGCCAATCACATCAATCCACTTGATATCTGAATCGAGGTTGACTCCCCGGAAGCGGGTGATGAGCCAGGTGGTGCCGGTGATGCCAATGGTCTTACCGACGACCAGGCCCACCATGATGCCAATAGCAACGGAGTCCGCGAGAGCGGTGCGCAAACCGTCCCACCCACCTACGGCTACACCGGCTGAGAAGAAAGCAAAAATAGGGACGCAAATACCCGTGGAGAGCGGGCGCAGGCGGTGCTCCAGGGTTTCGGCCAGGGACGCATGGGCATCGGCAGCCTTGGCCTGCGTGGTCATACGGACGGGTACGCAAAAGCCTAGAATCACGCCAGCAATGGTGGCGTGAATACCGGACTCTAGAAAGAGTGCCCAGGTGATAAGACCCAGGGGGAGCAGAATAACCCAGGCGGCCCACTTCTTTTCGTGAAAGAACTTCTCGTGCTTGTGGGTCAGCCAGAAGTAGAGGCCAATCGGCACGATAGAGGCGATCAGGTACCAGGCGTGAAAATTATTGGTGTAAAAGAGAGCGATGATGACGATGGCAATCAGGTCATCGACCACCGCCAGGGTGAGCAAGAAAGTACGCAGGGCGGCGGGCAGGAAGGTACCTACACCGGCCAGCACGGCCACGGCGAAGGCGATGTCAGTTGCGGCAGGAATAGCCCAGCCGTGCACCGCGGTTTCGTTGCTGTGGTTGATAGCGAAGTAGATGATGGCCGGGGTCATGGCACCACCAAAGGCGGCCGCCACGGGCACAATGGCTTTACCGGGGTCACGTAAGTCGCCCACTACAAACTCTTTTTTGAGCTCTAGGCCGGTGAGAAAGAAGAAGACGGTCAGCAGGCCGTCCGCCGCCCAGAGGTGCACGTTCATCATCAGGTGGCTAAAGCCGGGAATATTGAAGCCCAGCTCGGTGTCGCGAATTCCCTCATAGAAGCTGGAGGCCTGGGTGTTAGCGAAAACGACGGCCAGTACGGTCGCGGTCAGCAGAATGAAGCCACCCACCGACTCCTTGCGCATAATCTCTGAGACACGACTGGTTTCTGCGTAGGATCCGCGTGAGAAAAGCGCGTCGTTTTGAGGCTGCTGGGTCATGCCTCTCCTTCGATGTAGTGTGTGCGTTCGCTAGGGCTAGTTTCCATTATGCTCCTTTAGCCCAGCTAATGCGGGAATCTGAGATGCAGAACTGCACACGGGCGTCCGCTCTGCTGAGAAAAAGGTAGGTACCATCTGACTCGGAAAAACCCAGCTAGTTCGTGGGTATTTTTGAGTGAGATGGTACCTACCGTGTGAGGAGAGGGGGCGGACGTTAGGCGCCGGGGCGGGGTGCGTCCGTATTGTCGGTGAAGACGTCGGGGATACCGTCGGCGTTCTCGTCCACGGTTTCCTTGAGCGCAACCTGCTTGTAGTGCTTATTGCGAATCGACAGTAGGATGGCACCGAGCAGGGCGGCGGTGACCGAAGCGGTTAGAATGGCGACCTTAGCGGCATCGTTGTAGTCAGAGCCCAGGCCGAAGGAGAGCTCGGCAATGAGCAGGGAGACGGTGAAGCCAATACCGGCCAGGGTGGCCACGCCAATGACGTCAATCCAGGCGATATCGGGGTCGAGGTTGGCGCGGCGCAGGCGGGTGATGAGCCAGGTGGAGGCCGTAATACCAATCATCTTGCCGAAAATCAGAGCCAGAATAATACCGTAGGCGATGGGTTCGGTAACCGCGTCCACGAAGCCCTGCACGCCGCCGATAGCAACACCGGCTGAGAAGAAGGCGAAGACGGGCACGCAGAAACCTGCAGAGAAGGGGCGGATGCGGTGCTCCATGACCTCGGCCAGGCCGTGGTGGGCGCTCGCTGCCTCGGTGCGCTTGTTCTTGCGTACCGGAATCATAAAGGCCAGAATAACGCCGGCGATAGTAGCGTGAATGCCGGAGTTGAGAAAGAGAACCCAGACCACAAAACCGATAGGTAGCAAAAGCAACCAGGCAGCTGCGGGGGAGAGGTGAAAGAGCTTCTCACCCTTACGCGCTACCAGGGCGTAGAGGGCGATTGGGATGATGGAGAGCGCCAGGTAGCCAATCTGCAGGTCGGAGGTGTAGAAGAGGGCGATGATGGTAATAGCGATAAGGTCATCCACCACGGCCAGGGTCAGCAGGAAGGTACGCAGGGCAGAGGGCAGGTGGGAGCCGATGACGGCGAGGACGGCCACCGCGAAGGCGATATCGGTCGCCGCGGGAATGGCCCAGCCGCCGCGAGCTTCAGCGCTACCATTGAGGTTAAGAGCCACATAGATGAGAGCGGGCAGGGCCACGCCACCGGCCGCCGCGACAATGGGTACCAGGGCCTTGCCGGGGTTGCGCAGGTCGCCTTCAACAAATTCTTTTTTCAGCTCAAGCCCGACCAGAAAGAAGAAGACTGCCAGCAGGCCGTCCGCAGCCCAGTGGCCGATGGAGAGTTTGAGGTGCAGGCCCCAGAAGTCAGCGCCCAGATAGGTATCGCGTAGGCCGAAGTAGTGCTCGGCGGCTGCTGAGTTGGCGAAGATGAGGGCGAGGACGGTGGCCACCAGCAGGATAATGCCGCCGGTAGATTCTTTGGAGAGGATCTCGGAGACGCGCTGTGACTCCCTGTAGGAGCCGCGCGAGAGGACGGTGTTCTCTGAAGACATGGTGCTCTCTTGGGTTGATTGAGTAACGAATAACCGCCCACCCGCCACCTGGTGAGCCTGTTGCGGGGACGTTGGCGCCCTCAGCGCTACTAGCACAGCAGGTAGGTGGGTTGGCGGGCCGACCAGTCTTCCCGGCACACCTTAGTAATCTAGCTTACCAAAGAGGGAGGGGGGAGCCGGTTGCATACAGTAGCGGGGCGCTTGCCTCTGAGTGCCCTGTTTTCCTTATGTTGGGAGAGGGCGCTGAGCACCTACCCTTGCATAGACAGCGCTCAGAGACAGCATATGACGCAACACGCCGGTGCTAGGGTGCAGTAGAACAAGAAACGGTTTCAAAAGAAACTTAGAATTGGGTGTAGGTGACCCAAACCCGTAAACTTTAGAGGAACCATGAGCGACACAACCTCCACCCCGCCCGCTCACACCGACGCGCGCTGGCTCAACGAAGAAGAACGCGAAGCCTGGCTTTTTATCTCGTCCATGATGTTCAACCTGCCCGGCCAACTCGAGAACCAGCTCAACAAAGATTCTGGCCTCAGCTTTGTGGAGTACATGGTGCTGGCCATGCTCTCTGAGTCACCCGAGCACATGCTGACTATGACAGAGCTGGCCCGTCAGACCAACACCCTGTTGCCTCGCCTCTCCCGGGTAGTGACCCGCTTGGAGAAAAATAGCTATGTGGAGCGCACCATCTGGGCTAAGGATCGCCGTGTCTCTATCTGCCACCTACTGCCGGAGGGCCTGGCTAAGGTTCAGTCTGCTGCCCCCGGTCACGTTGAGGCCGTGCGTCAGATTATTTTCGATAAGCTCAATACCCGCCAGGTGAGGTCTCTGGCTAAAATCGGTGAATCCGTGCTAGGCGATAAGCCCAGCGCTGTCATCAACGTATCGAATGTGGCTTCTTTGAAGTAACAAGAAAACCGACCAGTTTTCCCTGAGGCTTCGCTAACCGAGGTCACCATATAGAGCTGCTAAGCCTTAAGTTGCCTGCCCCGGTGCGCAGGGGGCTAGGACAAAGTGACGCACTAACCCCAGCTTTTCCACAGCGCTGCAGGTTCTTGAGGGGGGCGCTGTGGATAGAAAGTAGGGTACCTCGCAACTTCGTTCCATGACTCACGGAACTGTTTGTAGAGGTGCTTCCTCCCATGTCATATCTGTTTTGGGTGCAGGTTCCGGGAGGAGGTGAGACCTTCGGGGAGGGCGGTGGTGCAAATTTTTAACAGTTTTATCCCCACCTGTGGATAAGTCTGTGAACAATATCCACTTAAGTGCGGTGGAAACCCCTGCTCCGTTGAAAAAGTGCCGAAATGACCCTTAAAATCGAGGCATGGAGTGGCCTGGCAGAGGTTTTTCCACAGACCTTATCCACACCGGTGGAAAAGTCACACGCGTGTGATTTTCGAACAACAGCCGTGTTTTTTCGAACAAAATGAAGGGTGAAGAGCGCTAACTCGCCCCGGGTCTCGAATACCCTCGAAACTCACCACCCGTGTAATTCGAATATCCCCAGATTTATCCCCACCTGTGGATAACTTTTTTGCCCTTAAGTGGAAAACCGGCGTTCACGCGCTCTGATCACAGGGATAATCAAAGTCAACAATGGGTTCAGGGTCGAAGTTCAGCGGTTGAACGCGTCGCGCTCAATGAGTCGACCGTTACATCCCAGAACTGCCCTTCCTCGTCCCACTGCAAAGCACTAACACGAGAATTGAATTGAATATCTGAGTGCAACCCGAGACGGGTGGCGAAGTGCTCCACATACTCGCGCACCTCACCACCCGTCGGGAAGCGTTCCTTCCAGTTCCAGGTATCAATGACATCCTGAGAGAGTTAGGCAGTAATACCGTGACTCGCAGTCCGTTCGGACTCCGGGATACCGATTGCTACTCCAGGTACCGCCGAGCGCAGTGCCGGCCTCTAGTAGCAGCGCATCAATGTTCTTCGTTAGAAGTGATTGGAGCATTGCAAGACCGCTAAAGCCGGCCCCAATGATGACAACTTCACGCGGTACGCCTGCGGAAGCTTCTGTAGTTTGCGTCGTGGTCATCTTGTGTCCTCTCTCAGGAAATCAACCCGATTTATCCGTTATTCACGGATTCGGAAGGGCCCCAGAAGTCGTCTTCTGCTGGACCATCGGACGAGAACAGATGCACAGCTACGATCTTGCCTTGCTGCACGGTAATGAGGTCAGTTCCCGCTTGGTCAAGCTTGACATCGCCGCGGTCACCGGTGAATTGAACTGGGGCAACCACAAGATCGCCATTGACCATCAGCGGGCCGGTCAGAGCAATGGCAAAGGTGCCCTGGCTGACAGCCATCATTTCGCCAATCAAGGCGTACACAGCATCCGGACCAACGTGGGTACCCGAGAAACGGTTTTCCCCCGGCTGGAACCACTTAACATCAGGGTCAAGGTAGCTGAGGGCATCTTGTACACGGCCCTCGGCCAATGCACCAAAGTACTTGGAAACAACCTCAATAGGGGGTGTCGTCGACGTAGTCATGGATCTTTCCTCCAAGAAATAAATTTGTTTTGCTGACCTTCCTATGGTAACAATTAGTTACCTGTTACCTCAACGTAACTATCAGGAGAATTGTTGAAAGGATGTTGATGACTGCGACGAACTGGAACGTGATGATGGCGAAATGTCCTTCGCGTACCTCACTCGCGAGAATCGCGAATAAATGGACGGCCATGATTGTCATCGCGTTGTCGGATGGGCCCTTGCGATTCAAAGAGATCAAAGCAACGGTGGAGGGGATCAGCGGCAAAGTACTGACAGACACACTCCGAGCTCTGGAACGTGACGGAGCGGTTTCTAGGACGTTTTACCCTGAAATGCCGCCGAGAGTGGAGTACCACCTCACTGAACTAGGTCAAACCCTATCCGAACCTCTCAACGCGTTGCGAGTATGGTCGGAGACATACTTTGATGCCGTCCAAGATGCACGCGACGCATATGACCGGGCATTAGAGCCATCCGAGGACCGACGAAATTAGCCGCATCAATGGTGTTGAGGACCTCTTTATAATGGACTCAAGCCTAATTCCTGGGTCAACCGGCGGAGTGCCACCAGCATTGACCGTTACTGCCTTAGCAGACCGTTGTATCACCAGCGCATTAGACGAAGGAGCATTCGACGCATGAACACTCATCAAAACCATCGAAGAACTGAGGCATCGCCCAAGGCCAGGGGACCGATTCTTATCACAGGAGCAACCGGTGGACTGGGATACGAGACGGCGCTTAGCCTTGCCTCCCATGGCGACAGTCTTATTTTTTGCGTACGAGACCTTGAACGCGGGCAACAAATCGCGAACGAGATATGCGAAAAGTACCCTCGTGTGAGCGTCATCGTCGAGAAAGTCAACATAGCAAGCCTGTCGAGCGTGTCTAGACTTGTTGGCCGTCTCTGTGAGAGCGGCAATATCCCGGCCACAATAATCTGCAATGCAGGCATCCAAATTGTGAATGGAGTTCAGGTATCGGAAGACGGGTTCGAGCTGACGATGGCGACGAACGTCCTGGGGCATGTCTCTCTCATTGCTCATCTACTTCCTCATCTAAGACCTAGTACGAGCATCATTACTATCGGCAGTGAGACCCACAGAGGTGGTCTATATGCATTCGGTTTCCCAGCGGCGGACTGGAATGGAATGGCAAATCATCTGAATCCAGGGAGTGCCACTGATAGCTCCTCTAGAGGCGGCAGGGTTCGATATTCAACCTCGAAACTAGCTTGCATTGTCCTTGCATACGAACTCAACCGATTATTTAGTCCCAGAGGAATACATGCGGTGGCGTTTGATCCAGGTCTGATGCCTGCGACAGGCCTGGCCCGTGACTACCCCGCCTTTATCAAACGTATTTACGCTGGGCTGGTTCCACTTCTGACGCGTTTTCCTGGAGCAAACAGCGTTAGTAGATCAGGGTCGAATTTGGCATGGCTGGTCCATCACGCCCAGGAGAACGATTTATTTGGTAGGTATGTCAGTAACCGATTCCCTCATAAGAGTTCGAGGGAGAGCTATACTCCGGGTATCGGTAGCGATGTGTGGACAACCTGTTGCCTGGCAGCTGGAATAGACCCGAGTGGTCTATGACAAAATTTGAACAGCCTAGTGGTCTCCTCATGATTGCCACGGCGCCGGGCTGCCCTCCGTGGACAGCGGAAGTCGGTACTCAAGAAGCAGAGGAAAAGGCAATTTTCCGGCAACAAATGCACGCAACCCGCTTCGATACCTACTGTCTTGGGTGAACTGTTTCCCATCGTGCTTTGGCAGGTGGCTACCTTACCCACGCTTGGCTAGAAGAGTGAGGTTGTTCGGGTAGCGTTGGGCTATCCGTTAGCAATAATCGACAAAATGTGTGTGGCTGAGCTATCGATTGCTCTGGTTTCACCTGATATGTACTGGGTTCAGGAGGGTGTCTGATGTATCTGCTGCCCACTTGCCCGACGAGGAGGCGGCACCAGCAAGGGAGTTCTTAAAACCCTCTTCCATAAAACCTTCAGGGTTCTTTTCCTCATTATCATTGCTTGGAGACAGTAAGTAGTTCGTGCCACCCAAACCAAAATCACTGCTCCGATTCAAAACTACCTGACGCGCAGGTGATAAACCAGGGGTGTTACTAATGGCACCGCTCACTCCCGGCGCTAAGGCCCCTCAAAGACAAAAGAGGGTGCACCCTAATCCCGTATGGGGTGCCCTTCAAGCTCCACAGCACGAGCCTCGTAATGGCCAAGCCGTAGATAACCCACACGAAATCTTAACTTCTCGCCCTGGTGGCGGTTGAGTTCGTCTGCTAAATCCTGTGCGGTAGCAAACCCTTCATTCTGTATTTCTACAAAGACCAGTAATCCGCATTCTTCGGTTTCGGTGTTGATGCTTTGGCGTGAGCTGGAGGTGCGTACTCCGCCACCGCCGCTGACGGCTTCAGCGCTGGTAACGGTGCAGTCAATTGTGCGATAGAAGTTTAAATCAAAAATATAATAACCAATTATTAAGAAGAAAACAAAAATAACAACATTACTCGCTCTTCTGTTAAACTTTGCTATTTCTTTTTGGTTATATTTATTCTTTTTTCCGTGGGATAATTTGTCCACATCAGACCCTCCACTAGTTTCCTGAGCTGCCCCCTGGTCAGCACCAGCTCGATCCTGGTCAAACTCTCTACCACCCATCACAACTACCCTCCTGACAACCTAGTAACGTCTTTGATCATACCCCTGAGCATCCCCACCAGAGACAGGAGCAGCAGGCACATGACCAGAAAGAACATCACGGCGGGAAACGTCTACACCTTGCATGTGATTTGGTATCGCCTGATTAATGGCCGCATCTGATGTATCGGCTGCCCACTTGCCCGACGAGGAGGCGGCACCAGCAAGGGAGTTCTTAAAACCCTCCTCTACAAATTTACGAGGTGTCTTTTCCTCATTATCATTGCTTGGAGACAGTAAATAGTTCGTGCCACCAGCAACAAAATCAAGTCCTCTATCAACACCAATCTTTGGAAGTCCTGTAACTCCTAAATGCTGAGTGGTTCCACCGCTCACTCCCGGCGCTAAGGCCCCTCAAAGACAAAAGAGGGTGCACCCTAATCCCGTATGGGGTGCCCTTCAAGCTCCACAGCACGAGCCTCATAGTTGCCAAAATCGAGGTAACTCACTCGAAATGTTAATGTTTCACCCTTATGCCTATTGAGTTCGTCTGCTAAATCTTGTGTGGTAGTAAACCCTTCATTCTGCATTTCTACGAATATAATTTCACCGCACTCTTCGGTTTGAATATATGCTCTTTGATAGGATCCAGCGGAGCGCAAACCACCGCCCCCTCCCGAAGCTTCTGCGCTGGTGACGGTGCAGTCGATTGTGCGATAGAAGTTTAAATCGAAAATATAATAACCAATTACCAAAACCGCGATAGCCACAAGGGATATTTTCCCGATTTTTTGTCCACGTGGACTCAAGGCATTTGACTTGGCTTTATGAGCTGCCCCCTGGTCAGCACCAGCTCGATCCTGGTCAAACTCTCTACCACCCATCACAACTACCCTCCTGACAACCTAGTAACGTCTTTGATCATACCCCTGAGCATCCCCATCAGAGGCAGGAGCGGCCGGTGTATTGCCAGAAAGAACATCGCGGCGGGAAACGTCTACACCTTGCATGTGATTTGGTATCGCCTGATTAATGGCTGCATCTGATGTATCGGCTGCCCACTTGCCCGACGAGGAGGCGGCACCAGCAAGGGAGTTCTTAAAACCTTCCTCTACAAATTTACGAGGTGTCTTTTCCTCATTATCATTGCTTGGAGACAGTAAGTAGTTCGTGCCACCTAAACCAAAATCACTGCTCCGATTCAAAACTACCTGACGCGCAGGTGATAAACCAGGGGTGTTACTAATGGCACCGCTCACTCCCGGCGCTAAGGCCCCTCAAAGACAAATAGAGGATGCATCCTAATCCCGTATGGGGTGCCCTTCAAGCTCCACAGCACGAGCAGTGTAATGACCTAGGTGTAAGTAGCTGACTCGGAAGGTTAGGGTTTCGCCTTTATGTCTATTGAGTTCGTCTGCTAAATCCTGTGCGGTAGCAAACCCTTCGTTTTGTATCTTGGTGAAGACTATTAGTCCGCATTCTTCGGTTTCGGTGTTGATGCTTTGGCGTGAGCTGGAGGTGCGTACTCCGCCGCCGCCGCTGACGGCTTCTGCGCTGGTAACGGTGCAGTCAACCGTGCGATAAAAATTCATATCAAGAACGTAGTAGACAATTGCACCGATAAGTACAATTCCAAAAAAGTTAGCAATAATGGCGGATCCGCGAAATCTCTTCTTTTTCGGGGTCGAACTCTTCATATTATAACCTTTCGTATGTAAATATGTTTACAAACACTTTTGATGTCTATTTATCTCGCGTGGTTATTCATGATCCGAGTTTGGCTGCCCAGAAACCCACTGGCCATTGATAAACTCGCGGCGGGAAACCTCCACACCCTGCATGTGATGTGGTATCGCCTGATTGATGGCCGCATCTGATGTATCGGCTGCCCACTTGCCCGACGAGGAGGCAGCACCAGCAAGGGAGTTCTTAAAACCCTCCTCTACAAATTTTTGGGGATCTTTTGCCTCATTATCATTACTCGGAGACAACAAATAATTCGTGCCACCAGCAACAAAATCGACACCTCGTTGATTTACAGAACGCCATACTGGAGATAACCCGGGATTGCTAGTAATACTACCTGAGACTCCCGGTGCTAAGGCCCCCAAACCAAACCCAACACCAGCAGCATGCACACCACCTTCCAGCGTCGGCCTATACCCATTCTCAGCGTTCAACCAATACCCACCGGCATTATTCACAGCACCAGCAACCGAACCCTCAACCGCCTGGTCAAGAACCCCTCTACCGGTGTACTGCCCAGCAATATTCTGCCCCCACTGGCCCATGGTACCTAGAGCAGGTTGGAACCTGGCGGCCACAGGAGCGGTCAAGGATGAAACCCGTGAGGTGAGCGGGGCAAGAGTAGAAGTGGCCCGGGATGCTACCGGGGCTATTGCAGAACGTACTGACCCCCAGGTGCCTGAGAGGCCAGAGCGGGCTGAAGAAAACGCCGCTCCTACCTTGGTCGCTGTCCCGCTATTAATCATGGCGGTCCCCACTTTTGATGACCCAAAAGCTGAGAATCCCATACTGGCTAGCCTTCCTACGCCGCCGGCAGCAAAACCAACAGCACCATCAATGAGAGATGTCTTGAGGCTCACGTGCCCGCTGAAGATTTTTTGCCCGGCGACTGAGGTGCCGAAGGAGAGCAGGCCAGCTACTGTTGCCATGCCGACCCACCCTAGTGGGCCGCTGGCTAGGAGGCCGATAGCTGCTACAACGGTGACAGCTGTGACGAGCCAGGCGTGGTCGTTGAGGAATTGTTCTGCTTCATTGTAGAGGCGTGTCCATGAGCGGTTTCGTGTCTGTTCTTGGTGGTATTGTCGGAATTCGGCTGCTGTCATGGGTGAGAGCCCCCAGGGGTCCACCAGCCCTGCAGGGGCGTTCCCCATGAAGGCGTAGACGTTAGTGGCCCATCCGGCGCCGGTCGGGGAGGTGAGGGGGTCAGGGGTGAGGAATCCACGAGTAGCTGGATCATAGGCGCGCACACCCAGAACCTCTAGCCCCGCTACCTGCAAGGACCCAGCGGCGGTCAAACCGGTGGCGCTAGAGGGTAGGTTTAGGGTGTCGCTACTAGCAACAGGAGCCTGCACCACCGGAGAAAGACCAAAAGGATCCACCCCACGTGACCCCACTAGATCCAAGGAGGCCACAGTCTTCAAGGAAAGCGCAGTTCCACCCATCTGCATAAGAGTAGGCAGAAGCGCAACCGGATCCCACACCAAAGGGCAAGCGGTAGAAGAATCAAGGCCATCGGCAGAAACACCCTCAGCGCTCGCCACAGCAGCCACCAGACCCAAAGCATCATTCCACAAACGCACTGTAGAAGAAACACCACCGGCACTCGCACCAGCAGCACCCTCACCAGTTGTGGTGGTGACTTCAGCCAACAAACCCACCGGCGAATAAGCATAATTTCTGGTCACACCATCACCGCTAGTGTGTTGAACCCGACGGCCCAGCCCGTCATACACAAACTCAGAGACACCAGCCTCAGAATCCACAAGGCGTACCAACTGACCAGCAGCGTCATAGGAATACTCCCGCTCCACACCCGCAGCAGTGCACTCACCAACGAGAAACCCGGCTTCATCGTAGGTGAAAGTATGCACACCCTCATCCGTAGTCACAGCAACCAGCTGGTGGGCCCCATCATAGGTAAACAAACGCAACCCATCAGCTGCATCGTCCACACCAACGACCAAACCCTCAGCATTGTAGTAGGTTGTGGTGGTCATCTTCTCACCGCTACCACCTACGCGGTGTTCAATAGCGGCCCAACCCCCATCAGCCCTGTAGGAGGCCTGATCGGCAGCGGTCTCAGCGCCGCTAGCAGACCCAGCAACTGTAGTCACACCCACAGCGGCCTGCCCGGTGCCCTCCTCAACCCTGGCGACTGTCGGCACCGTATCAAAACTACGCACCAGCGCACCAGTAGAATCAGTAATCTGCCGCAGGCAGGCCTTCTGATCGTAATGATAGGTGAGAGCCTCATCAGCCAGCGAACCCTGCTCACCTTCACCACCGGGGGTAGCTACACCACGCATGAGTGAGGTCAGCAAGCCCGTGCCCTGATCGTAAGAATACTCGGTCACCGCCCCATCAACGTCCACCGCCGAACGGTTACCATCGGCAGTATAAGAGATGCGCACCCGGTGCCCCTCACCGGCATGACCACCAGCAGTAGAGTGCTCAACCAACCGCCCTAACCGGTCATTGATGAGCGTATGCACCACCGGGGTGCCGGTATGCTCATCGACTAGCGAGGTACCGGTGCAGGTATAGTCAAAAATCTGGGTTCTGCGAGAGGGCGCATCCCGCTCAATTCGAGCAAGCAGTTGCTGATTAAACCGCAGGGTCGCCAGCAAACCCCGATCATAGGTGTAGGTCAGCTGATCCCCGTCAGGGCTGGTCCTTGCCAGCACCCTACCAGCGGCATCATAGGAGGCGGTGCTGCGCCGCCCCAGAGCATCCACCGTGGCAAGCAGCTGACCGGCCGCATCATACTCATAAGAAGTCACCGCACCGTTGGGAGCGGTCATACGTGCAACCTGCCCAGTAAGAGTATAGGTATAGCGAGTCTTACCCCCTAGACCATTGGTTGCGCACACCAGCTGACCGGCCGCATCATAAGCAAAACGGCGGGTGCCGAACTGCTGATCAAACGCAAAAATCAGGCGCCCGCAGGCATCATACCCATAACGGGCCAGACCCGTATTGGTTCGCTGGGCAACCACCCGGGAGGCCCGGTCGTAGATGATTTCTTCACGCGCACCGGCACTGCTTGTGCGTGCAATCACCCGGGAGTCGGCATCGTACTCAAGGGCGGTGACCACCCCGGTCGGGTCGGTCATGGTGGAGGGGCGGCCGCACTCATCATAGGTGAAGGTGGTGGCCCTCCCCTCAGGTGAGGTGATGCTGGTGATTTCACCGCGAGCGTCCCTGGTGAGCGCAGTCAGGTGCCCTTCACCGTCCAGAATTTCTACCACATGACCGGCAGCGTCGTAGGTGTACATTTCTTCTGACCCGTCAGCAGAGGTCTGCTTGACCGGTCTGCCGTAGGCATCAAAAGTGGTGGTATGGGTGCCAAAAGCATCGGTAATCTCTTGGATGCCGGAGTGGCGCTTGGTGCGCGCGGTGGTGCGCTGCCCAGTAGGGTCGATGACGGCAGCCAGGTCACCATTAACCGTGAACTCTCTGCGCCAGGTATTTCCCAGGGGGTCAATCAGGGCAGTATTCTGCATGAGCTGGTCATAGACCAGCGACCAAGTAGCGCCTGCCGGGTCGGTGAGTGAGGTCAGGTTGCCCATGGTGTCGAAACCGTGGGCAGTGACGCGCCCTAGAGGGTCAACGATCTGGGCGATATCACCAGCGGTGTTGTATTCGTAGGTTGTGCTTGCACCGGTAGGGTCGGTGACGGTGTGTAGGCGCCCGCCGGTAAGGTAGGTGAAATTCCAGGTAGATCCGTCTGGTTCGGTGCGAGAGAGTAGGTTGCCAGCGGCGTCGTAGGTGAACCTGGTAGTCAGCCCTAGCGGGGTGATGAGAGCAATGATGCGGCCGCTTGCGTCACGTTCACATTGTGTTGTGTCACCGGCTGCGTTGGTGATTGATATGAGTTCGCCGAAAGCATTATAGGCGCAGGAAACACTGACGCCGGTAGGGCCGGTCATAGACATCAGTAGGCCCTCGTCCCAGGTCAGCTGTGTGTGCCCACCGAGGGCATCAACGAGCACTGAAGGGTTGCGTTCGGCACCGGTTGTATCGGCGTATTGGTAAGAGATAACAGAGCCGTTAGCTGTTATCAGCGTTGTGAGCCGGTCATGCTGATCATACTCACAGGTAATATCAGCCCCTTCAGGGGTGACTTCGCGGGTGAGCAGGCCGCGCTGATTGAAAAGCCGGGTGGTGGTCGCTCCGTCACGTTCAGTGATTGAGACCCGGTTATTGAAGGTATCGTAGGCCATGGTTTGGCGGTTTTGATGAGCGTCAATCATACCGACGAGGCGGCCGTGATGATCGGAAATCCAGGTGTTGGCATGGCTGCCGTCCTGATTGGTGACCAGCGTGACGCCGCTTGAGAGATACGAGTAGTTGCGTGTGAGCCCGTGGGGGTAGTGCTGTGAACGTACTCGGTTTTGGTTGTCGTAGAGGTTCTCAACTTCCACAGTTCCATCAGCGGCGGTGACGGCACTGATGAGCCCTTGAGGGTTATAGGTGTAGTGGCGGGTACCTGCTGCGGTGCGGGCACCGGTGAGTTTCCCTGAGTCGTCGTAACTGTACTCCACCCGGCTGCCCTCATGCCCTTGGATATAGGCTACGTGCCCGCCTGCGTATTCGATGTCAAGGTAACGCCCGCGGGTATGGGCGATGCGGCTGATGAGTCCTTGGGGGCTGTAATGCATGGTGACGGCGTCACCGGTGGTGGCGGCGTGGGCTAGGTAGGCACCGGTGGGGGAGAAGACCCAGAGAGCTCCGGTGTTATCACGGATTACCAGGAGCTGGGTGTGGTGGCTGTGCTCCTGGGGCAGGGCGATGGGGAGATTGCTGGGGTTTTCGGTGGTGAGCCAAAGAGGGTGTAGATGCGCCCGATCCCAGCCTGCACCTGCTCGGGGGAAAACCAGATGCTGACCGTCGTCTTTGACCCAGGTTGCGTTTTCGTCGGTGAGAATCAGACGGCTGTCAAGGGGAGACGACCAGCCGACGCCGAAGACCCCCGGTGTGGGGTTGAGGGCGTTGTACATGCGGGTGAAAGTTAGGGTAGAGGCTGATTCGGTGTAAGTGAGATCGGTTTCTGGTTCGATGAAATTACCGGTGGCTGCGTTGACGGGGTCGCCGATATAGCCCGCCGATGCTTCGGTGCCTTGAATCGTGGGGGAGTCGATGGCCAGAGGAGTGCGGGTTGCGGCCGGCCCTATTGCTGCTTCTAGAGCAGCATAAGGCAAAGCGGAGACCTGGTTGGGGTCACCGGATATAGCCTCAAGCTTTTCTGCAATACGCCTTAGCCAAGCGTATTCGTTGGTATTATCTTCAAGCCAGCGAACGAGTGCGTCAATGACGCCAGAATCAGAGATACTAACCCAGGCGCACTCTCGACTAAAACGTTCTAACCCACCTCTTAAAGAAGTTACTAGCTCTGAGAGTGTTTCGTCGTACCTCTCATGCTGTGATACCCCATCTTTAATCGCTTGCGGGATAGCAGAAACCACGTCCGTAACATGTGCGGCGGTAGGTTCAGTATTTTTAGGGCTAGTTGAGGGTGGCTGAGCTGAGGAAAGGATAGCTGGAGCTGGTGGCGCTCCAGTATCGCCAAAAAGATCCTTCACGAATTCCCACTTTTCTTCTGCGCTCATTTCCCAGAAGCCTTTGTTGGCAATGTCTCGCATTTGCTGGTCGTAGGCGTCAATGGCCATCCCGAGCATGGAAGCAATTTGCTCAAAAGCAGCAGAAAAATTACTTAAATCCTGGCGGATTACCTCAACATTGGCTTCGTAGGTCCTCGCATAGGGGCCTTTGAAGTCTTGAAGCATCGCTTCTGATGTGGTTCTTCTTTGGGGTACTTGTTCTGAGGCAGTGTCTGACGCATGGGTGAAAAGCTGGCGCACTTCTTCTGCGGTGTCACGATTGAATTGGATGTTGATATCGCTCATGGTGAGAACTACTGCCTTATCGGTTGGTTATTTTGAGAAGGGTGTGGGAGGGGCACCAGTGAGGGGCTTGCCGTCTGCCGCATTGGGAGTGTAGTAAGCTCCTGGTGCGTGCGGAATAGTGGCTAGGTGCCTCCTGTAGCGAAACTGTTCTGGGAGATCTGTAGTTGCTGCTGGAGTTCTTCGAGTTCGGTCTTGGTCTTAAGATTAGGTGGGGCAGGGGCATCAGTGCAAACAAGGCGACTTATCAAGTAACCTCCCGTGACCCACAGGGCACAAGTGTGTAGAGTTAAACCCAGAAAGACCCAAAGAAGGGGCCTTCAACGAAAGGAACACCATGTCAGAAAAGTACGTTCTGCCTGAACTCGACTACGACTACGCAGCCCTCGAGCCCCACATCTCCGCTCGCATCATGGAGCTACACCACTCCAAGCACCACGCCACCTACGTAGGCGGTGCCAACACCGCTCTGGAGAAGATGGAAGAAGCCCGCGAGAAGGGCGACTTCGCCAACATCGGCAAGCTCTCCAAAGACCTAGCCTTCAACCTGGGAGGCCACACCAACCACTCCATCTTCTGGAAGAACCTCTCCCCCGAGGGCGGCGACAAGCCCGTCGGCGAGCTGGCAGCAGCTATCGACAATGACTTCGGCTCCTTCGACGGCTTCCGCGCCCACTTCGAAAACGTAGCCCTCACCATCCAGGGCTCCGGCTGGGCTATTCTGGCCTGGGACACCGTGGGTAAGCGCCTGATTATCGAGCAGCTCTACGATCAGCAGGGCAATATCTCCGTAGCCCTGATTCCCGTTCTGCAACTGGACATGTGGGAGCACGCCTTCTACCTGGACTACCAGAACGTTAAGGCTGACTACGTCAAGGCCTTCTGGAACATCGTCAACTGGGAAGACGTAGCAGCCCGCTTCGACCGCGCCGTCTCCCAGACCCAGGGTCTGGTCATCCCCGAGGCCTAAGCCTTCACACACCTAACGTGACAGGTCAAGCCGGGTGCTGGCGTCCTTCTCATCAGAGCGGACGCCAGCACCCGGCTTTCTGCGCGGTAGGGGCGGGTATCAGGATTCGTCATACAGGCGGGCTACTCTGGGCAGAGCCCCCACCTGCCGCTAGTATTAGGGGCAATACAAAGGAGTACCCCATGCGCCCGCAACGCCTCACCCTACCCGCCGCCCTGGCCGCTAGCGTCCTCGCCCTCACCGGGTGCGGCCTATTGGGCAACACATCAACCGAGTCGCAACCGGAGGCAGAAAACACCTCGACCGCCGGGGCTGAAACCACACGGGTTCTGGGCGTGCTCGACGCCGACACCGTTAAAATCGACCGTGACGGCACGACCATCTACGTCGACCTGCTCGGCCTAGCCACACCGCAAGCCAAACACGACAACGAAGACATGCACTGCCTGGCGCCCGAAGCCGCCGAATACCTGGGGCGTATGCTCCCCATAGGCACCCCCGTCACCCTCACCTACGACCCCGCCCTGGGCAAAGGGCCTACCCCCGACGGTGCAACCCCAGCCACCACCTACGCCGGAATCACCCTGCCCGACGGCAGACTGGTCAATGCCGAAATGGCCCGCGCAGGCTACGGCACCGCCGATAGCAGCCGCAGCGGCCTGCTTGCCGAAGAAGTGACTGCCGCCCAAGCTGAGGCTGATCAAAATCAGAACGGGCTTTACAGTAGGAACGCTCCCTGCACCCTGCCAGCCCGCCTCACCACAACCCTGACCAGTATCAACGAAGCCCAAGGCCTTGACCTCAAAGACCCCCTCCAAGCCGCTGACGCGCTCTCTACCGCCCTCGCTAGGTACGAGAACAACCCCGAGTTCCCCCTCCTTGCCTCCATCAGCGGGACCCACTCCGTCACCGTACTAGCCGATGCCCTCACCCGCGCAGCCGATAGTAAGCGCGTGGCCTACTCCGTTGCTGAAGAGGCTGAACGGGAACGGGCCCAACATGAGGAAGACTCTCAAGACGCCAGCCCTGAGAGGCACCCGCCCCCCCACTAGCGTACCGGCTGACCGCGACGAGACCAGCGACTCTCCCTCCGGCGATGAAAGTGCCAGCGGCTGACTCCCGGCGACTAGTCAGGAACCCGGGCGGACCGGAGTTGCCTCAGTCTCAGCCTTCTTCTGCTGATTCACACTCGAGCCATTATCAGAGTAGAAGTCATCACCCAGAAGCTCACGCAAATCTTTCAACTGGTCGCTCACAGCGTCCAGGGTGACAATCGAACCCACCCACTGGGCAGGGGCCTGCACCTGCCCTTCCAGCTCCCTGTGTAAAGCAGAGGCCTCCCGGTAGATATCCTGCCGCTCAGTCTCACGCTGCTTGTCTTCAGCAGACGCATCGGGTGAAAGATCCACCTGCCAGGTGCGGGCCTCCTCAACCCTAACCCGTTGCGCCTCAAGCTGCGCAGGAATAGTACACTCAACGCCCTTTGAGTAGAGCCCCACACCGTCACTCGCAGCCTCCTGCTGAGCCTGCGAAATCTCACCGTAGAACTCGTCCTCAGCCGTGGTGAAAGTGGTCGCAACCATGCCAGCGCGTGCCATCTCGCGATTAATGAAAGCGTCACCTGCATACACGGCAGCCTCAACATAGCCGGTTGACCCACGCTGAGTCTCATCAAAATTCAGGGTCACCTGGGTACCCACAGGCAGCTTCTCGACCAAAAGGTTCTTCGACTCATCAACCAAACAGCTACTAGAATTAGCCACACCGTTCGGCGAGGGCGCAGCAACGTTAATAAGGCGAACCTGCTTTTGAGTACCACCAAAGTCAGCGGTAAAGGTATTGGCCGAGTCAACGGCCACCACAGTCGCGGCCATACCATCGGTATACGTCACAGCAGGCGTAGCCTCCACAGAAGAGCTACCGCCCTGCCCACACCCGCTCAAAGCAAGGGCGGCAACGGCAACGAAAGGCACCAAACGCTTCACGACAGATTCCCCTGTTCTGCCCTATAGGCCGCCTCGCGGTACATGCCAAGCGGGCCCTGATCAGCGAAAGCCCGCGAATGGTTGTAACGGTAGAGCCTAGGCGGGCGATGACGGGTACCCTCCACACGGCGGCCGGTATCAATAATTGACTTAGACGCAGCAATCTGCCGGCGAAAATTAGCCGGATCAAGAGGCCTGCCCAAAATCGCCTCATACACCTCACGCAACTGTGCCAAGGTGAACTCCTCACCCAAAAAAGAATGAGCGATACGCGAATACTCCACCTTATTCTGCAGACGGTAGAGGGCATACTCCACAATTTCATTGTGGTCAAAAGCCAAAATCGGCAGCTCGTCAACAGGGAACCAGCGGATATTCTCATGAACGCGGGTACGGTTCACCTCAGTCTGCGGGATAGAAGCCCAATAAATCACCGAAACCACACGCTCATGCTCATTCTCCTCGGACGGCACCGGCAAAGAACCGCCCTCACGCATAAGCTTATAGTCGGGAGTACGGTGCACATCACCAAAAGCATAGAGCTGCTCCAGATAACCCGGCACCAGGCCGGTCGCGCGCTTGAGGGTGAAGCCAGCCGCCTCCTCCAACGACAAATCAGGTTGCAAAGGCCCCCCAGGTAACGCCCACTGACCCTTATAAGGTTCACGCAACCGCCGCACCAGAGGCAGCCACAGTGAATGATGTGACTCGCCCTCCTTGCGGCGTAAAGCCAGGATCACCGTAGAAACCGCCAACGAAACCGACGTATGGTCAGCATCAAGGTGCTCTTCGTGACGGCCCTGGGCGGCATTCGGCAAAGTCATAAGGACCCCTGTCAGGTACTAGAAAAAGTCAAACAGTCCCCATAACGGGGCTACTCAACCTATTCTAGTCAAACAAAAAGCTACAAACTCCTCGCGCTCGGTCGCCTTGTTGCGCTTAGCGGCTCCGCAGGCTCCGCCGATTCGCCAGCTACGAAATTTTCCAGCCTCACAGGCTCGGCTGATTCAGCAGGCTCTTGCGTGCTCGCGCGCTCGCACCCGCCTGCTTCATCCCTTCGGTCGAGCTGAAAATTTCTCCGCAAGCTACGAAATTTTCAGCTCTCCCATTTCATCCCAGTCGTTGCCGTCGATAGTGCGGGAAATAATCTTAGGAGTTTCGGTCAGCCAGGGCTTCATGGTCTCCAATCCCTTGGCAAAGTGGTCTGACTCCACGTGAGCTGCCGCGGCGTCGTCCTCAAAAGCCTCAACCAGAACAACCTCATGAGGGTCCTCAACACTCAGCGACCACTCAAACCACTTATTACCCGGCTCGGCACGGGTAGCCTCAGTGAACTCACGGGCCGCAGTAAGAAAACCCTCGCGGTCGCCGCCCCTAACCCGATACTTCACAACAATGAAAATCACATCAATCCCTCTCCATAGAAAACAGTGCACTTTCCATCTTTGCGAGAGCCCCACAAAAATGCAAGATGTAGCAAGAGCCTACCCATTCTTGCGGTGCCCTGCACCTCACACAGCCTCACACAGGAAAGTAATGTGGAACACTCCGACAAGCAGAGTATAGTGGTGACCTAAGTCATAAACACCTGTTCTGTAAAAGACTGCCTAAAGGAGAACATCCCATGAAAGCACTCGTCTACCACGGCCCCGGCAAACGTAGCTGGGACGAAGTCCCCGAGCCCACCATTCTGGAACCTACCGACGTCATTGCCCAGGTCGATACCACCACCATCTGTGGTACAGACCTGCATATACTCAAGGGAGACGTACCCGCCGTTGAGCCCGGCCGTATTCTCGGCCACGAGGCCATCGGCACCATCACCGAAGTTGGATCCGCCGTCACCGAACTACAAGTGGGAGACCGCGTTATCATTCCCGCCGTTACCAACTGCGGAAAATGCTCCTACTGTAAAAAAGGCCAGTACTCACACTGCCAGACCGTTGGTGGCATTGGCTGGATCTTTGGCCACCTCATCGACGGCACCCAGGCTGAATATGTGCGTATCCCTTTCGCTGAAACCTCCCTGCACAGAGTTCCCGAAGGCTTATCTGACGAGGACGTCCTGTTCCTAACCGACGCCCTACCCACCGGCTTCGAAATTGGAATCCTCAACGGCCGTACCAAGCCCGGCGACACCGTCGCAGTCATCGGTGCGGGCCCCGTAGGCCTCGGCGCCATTATGACCGCCAACCTGGCAGGCGCTGGCACCGTCATTACCGTCGATATGGACGAAAACCGCATGAACAAGGCCCTCGAACTCGGTGCCACTCACAAAATCAACGCGGGTGACCCCGATGCGGTAGAGAAGATTAAGGCCCTCTCACACGACGGCCTGGGTGTTGATGTTGCCATTGAGGCTGTAGGAATACCCGCAACCTTCAAGACATGCACCGACATCGTTCGCCCCTACGGTACCATCGCTAATGCTGGAGTACACGGCAAAGCTGTAGAGCTACCTATCCAGGACATGTGGATTTCTAATGTCTCCATCAACATGGGCCTGGTTAACTGCAACACCGTGGAGAACCTGCTGAATATGGTGCGCTCGGGCCGCCTGAAGGCCAAGGCTATGGCTACCCACCACTTCACTTTTGATCAGTTCGAAGAGGCCTATGATCTTTTCTCCAATGCAGCGGAAAACAATGCTGTGAAGGTGGTTATCTCACGAAGCCAGTAGCCATAAGACCCATTCAAGTAGCCCTGGCCCCGGCTCAAAACTTGTACCGAGCGCGAGCCTGGGGCTTGTGAAGGGGTTGTCAAATAAGTTTCAGCGCGGCCTGAGCCCTGATTGTTCAACAAGATGTAATCTGGGTCTATAACCCAGCACGCAGTGAGGCAATGTGGCCCGCGTGCTCCCACAACCCAAGGAGAGACATGGCAGACACCCGCGCCCCTGTCACCGCCCAGGACCAGGCCTCCAAGGGCCGCCGCGCCGCCCTGCTGGGCTCCCTCTTTCTCATGGCGACCAGCGCCATTGGCCCCGGCTTCATCACCCAGACAGGCCAGTTCACCTACCAGATGGGGGCAGCCTTCGCTTTTGCCATTCTGGTGTCAATCCTGATTGATATCGCCGTGCAGCTTAACGTCTGGCGCGTCATCGGTGTATCGGGCCGCAAAGCCCAAGAACTCGCCAACTCGGTGCTACCCGGCCTAGGCATCTTCCTGGCCGTCCTGGTTGCCCTCGGTGGCTTTGTTTTCAACGTTGGCAACGTGGCTGGAGGTGGCCTGGGCCTTAATTCCATGCTGGGTATGGATGCCACTACCGGCGGCATCATCACAGCCGTGCTGGCTATCGCCGTCTTTATCTCCAAGCGCGCGGGCGTGGCCCTAGATCGCATCGTTGTTGCCCTGGGCGTCGTCATGATTCTGGCGACCCTTTACGTTGCTATTGTTTCTAACCCGCCGGTAGGTGACGCCCTCAAAAATACCGTCCTACCCAGTGAAGTCAACTTTACCGTCATTACGACGCTGGTGGGCGGCACCGTGGGCGGCTACATCACCTACGCCGGCGCCCACCGCATGATTGATGCAGGTATTCAGGGCCCCGAGTACGTGCGAGACATCTCTCGCTCCTCGGTCACCGGCATCATCATCACCGGTGTCATGCGCTTCCTACTCTTCCTGGCCATTCTGGGCGTGGTAGCTACCGGCGTCGCCCTCGATACCGATAAGTCCATCGCCGGTCAGGCCTTTGGCATCGCAGCCGGTGAAATCGGTACCCGCCTCTTCGGGCTGATTCTCTGGGGCGCAGCTGTCTCGTCGGTTATCGGTGCGGCTTTCACCTCGGTCTCCTTCTTGACCAGTTCAAAGACCTCGGTCACCGTCAAGAACGCCCTGACCATCAGCTTTATCGTTATCTCAACCATCGTCTTTGTGATCGCCGGTAAGGCACCGGCTACCCTGCTGATTGTTGCGGGAGCGGTCAACGGCCTGATTCTACCGGTCGGTTTTGCGGTGCTCATGTTCGTGGCAACCTTCCGTTCCAAAACCCTGCTTGGCAGCTACAGGTACCCGCTCTGGCTCATCATTATTGGCTGGGCCTCCTGGTTGCTGACCATCTACCTGGGCTACAAGTCTCTCAGCGGAATTGCTGCCCTTTGGGGTAGCTAAATTAGCTCATTGGGGCTGTGGGGTACCTGCTATGCTGCGTTTAGAGCGTGCAGAACCGTCTGCATCTTGGCTTCTGTTTCTTGGAGTTCCAGTGTTGGTTGAGAACCCGCAACGATCCCGGCGCCAGCAAAAAGGGTAGTGCAGTCGGGGCGGTGGCGGGCGCAACGCAATACTAGAGACCAGCGGCCGTTGCCCTCGCCGTCCATCCACCCCACGAGCCCGCTGTAATACGACCTGGGTTCCTGCTCAAGCTGAGAAATATAATTCAGCGCAGATTCAAGTGGCACACCAGCTACTGCGGGGGTGGGGTGCAGGGCTAGGGCGATATCAAGCGAGGAAAGCCCTTCGCTCGTAGTAGCGGCGATAGGTGTACCCAGGTGCCACATGCTGTCGGTTTCTGTGATGGTGGGCTTGTCTGGCATGTTGAGGTCGGTGAGACCTATCTTTTTGAGGACTTCGCTGATGTACTCCACTACGTAGGCATGCTCCCGTAGGTCCTTTTCTGATGTGGTCAGTAGTGAAGTTGCCCGTGTAGGGCTGGGTTCGACTGCCTTGGGTAGGGAACCCGCTAGAGGGTGAGTAGTGAAGCGGCGGTCTTGAACATCGGCAATGACTTCGGGAGACGCCCCTACCCAATGTGTCTCTTGGCCGGTGTATGCTCTGAAAACATCGGCGGTGGGGCAGGCTGAGAGGAGGCGGGTAAAGGTGTGCTGTGCTGCGGCGTCACTACCTATGCCCCGGGCGTGGCTGAGGTGTTGTTGCCGGGCAAGGACGATTTTGTGGACGCCCGCCTTTGGTATGAGTTGCAGGGCGTGGGCAACTGCACTGAGGTATTGCTGATCGTGACTGCGTGATGGTGCTGCGTTACGCTGGGTGGTGGAGGTAGCTACTGGGTTTTCGGTTGCAGAGGAGCTCTCCCAGCGGTACTGGTCTGTGATCCACAGGGTGCTGGGTTGGAGCGTATCAAAGGGAATAATGCCACAGAGAATCCTGTGTGCAGCCCCGGCGGTCAGGAAATCTGAAATAAGTTCCGGGGTGATGGGCGCGTGTAGTTCGCAGGCAGTGTCGACAGTCAGCACCTTTCCCTGCGAAGCAAATTGAAAAAGGGGCGTTACTTTCTCTGGTGCCGGGGTCATCGCTGAGTTGCTCCTCCGTCAATCGTGAGTTCCTGAAGTGTGATGTGGCGGGCATCTTGGCTCATGAGAAATACAGCTGCGGGAGCGATATCTGCCGGGTCGGCAATCCTTTGTAGTGGAATACCGAGGCGGTACAGTTCAGGGCTACCAGCAATCGCTTTTTGAGATTGGTCTTTGCCTCCCCACATGGCCTTGACCATGGATGTCTTGGTGGTGCCGGGGCAGATAACGTTGCAGCGGATACCCGCCGAGGCGATTTCTAGCCCCAAGGAACGTGTGTAGTGGGAGGCAAATGCTTTGGATGCCCCATATGCTGCAAGCGATGCCCGTGGGCCAGGCGCTGAGTTTGACGCAATGGTGAGCAGTGACCTGCTGAGTGAGTCAATGGGTTGGGGGCTTTGCTGTATCATGGCGCGGGCAACTGCCTGGCTCACGTTAATCACTCCACGGATGTTGACGTCGATGAGGCGCTGCATATCGACTTCTTTCAGGTCGAGAGCTGGTCCGTGAGCTAGTACTCCTGCCCCGTTGACGGCTCCCGCAATGAGGTATTTTTCTTGAATGGTCGCCACCAGCTGCTCTACACACTGCTGGTCAGCTACATTGACGCTGTGGTGGTGGACGCGGGAGCCAGGAGCGTCTCTTGGGGGTGGGGTGATATCTAGGGCGTGGAAGTGGTAGCGGTCGAATTCTTGAACAGAGAGAAAGTGGGCTAGGGTGGCGGTGCCAATACCGCCGCGAGCCCCGGTGATGATGATGCAGGGTGGCTGATTCATGCTATTGCTTCTTGCTCCTCATGCTGTTTGGCTGCCGTGATGATGTCACGGGTGAGCAAAACCTGGCCGCAGCGTTGGCTAACGTAAGTGAGGGCCTGCCGGTGGTTTTCTTCAGAAAAATCCGCTTGAGCGTCTGCGATAAAGAAAACTTGAAAGCCCCGCATAAAGGCTGATAGCGCGGTTGTCATGCACCCGATGTGTGAGTAGATGCCGGTAATCCATAGTTGTGTCTTAGCGTGGTTGCGCATTCGGTCTTCTAGGTCTGATCGGTAGAAGGCGCAATAGCGCCATTTGGTCAGCACGGTGTCGTTGGGGTGGGGGGTGAGTTCCTGAATAATGTGTGCAGCGTGCGGGTCTTGTAGGCCCGGGCCCCAGAAATCCGTGAGGAGTTGCCGATCTGCTGGGTCTTGCTGGGGCGGTTGTGCGGTAAAGACGGTGGGGATGTCTAGGTCGGTTGCCATACGGTGGAGTTGTTGGATGTTGCGGATGGTTTGAGTGATTTGACTGTGCGGGGTTCTGTCGAATGCTTGGACGAAGTGGTTCTGCATATCGTGTACCAGGAGTACCGCCTGGTGTGGGTCTGGTTGCCACCGTGTTCTGTTGGCAGGTAGGGACGAGGTGGAGAGGCGGTAGGAATCAATGGAGGGCAACATGGGGAGCTTTCAAGAATCAATAGTAAGGTCTGCCTAATTAATAATTATGTTTAACCTAAGCTAAAGGTCTTTGTCCTTAAATTCAAGATGGAAGTTACGCAGTGTGCTGGCGGGTAGGGCGCAGAGCGCTACCCGGTGGTGAGTGATGTGGGGGTGGGTAAGGTCTTCGAGAATCCCCCCTGTGAGTGCGTCGGGGAGTGCGGGGGTGGCGATGGTACCTAGAAAGTCACGAGAAGGTTCACGTAGCAACCCCGTGCCCAGGGCCTTGAGGAAGGCTTCTTTGCGCGACCAGAGTTGAGTGACATTGTGGGGTGCGCCCTCTGTACCTGCGAGCACGAGTTGCCTTTGTTCATCCGGGTGCAAAAAGGGCTGTATGGACTGCGCTGTTGCTGGTGAGCAGACTTGCTCAATATCTACTCCAAGAGACCATTCAGGGCCCCCAAAAACCAAGGCGGTGTACTGCTGGCAGTGAGACAGTGAAAATGACAGGTGCGCAAGCTGGGGTTTACCCAGGGGTGAGTGGTGAAGGCGAACTTCTGTAATGGTGCGCTCGAGTATCTGTGCAAGGAATGTTTTGAGAAGGACCCTGGAGAAAAGCCAGTGGTTCCGATGCTCGCTGTGTGGGATGGTGCGTGCTCGTTCTAGTTCGGCGGCGGCGAGGCTGCTGTCTGGTGGGTGTGCCAGGAAGAGTGAGTTGCGATTCTTGGGGGTGTTGGGGGCAATAAAGACGGGAAGGTCTTTGTGCGAGCCTCGCAGGGTGAAGCGGGTGAGGGTGCGCAGGGGGACGGTGCGTGAGGCTGTGGTGGCGCGCTGGGAAATGCTATTGAACTGGGGTGGTGAAGTAGTAGCCATAGAACTTGTTGTAGGTAAGACTTAATTATATGTTAGGTTAGCCTATACTATGTATATGGATTCATAGTTATCGCTTATCCCGTACGAGGTTGTTTCCATGACCAAGCCCGCCCCAACAATCTGGATCAAGGCCCTCTACCCGCCAGATACTGCACGCCTATACCGTGACCTCGGGTATTGGATAGATCAAACCATCCCAGAATTTTTGCGAGAAAAATGTCACCAACATAAGAATCGAGAGGCGGTCGTTGGCCATACTGCACAGCTTGCCACCGAGAATCCGGGTAACGCGCTTGTGCGTCTCACCTATCACCAGCTCGAACAGGAGGGGCAAGCGGCTGCCCAGCGCCTCATCGAACAGGGAGTGAAACCCGGTGACGGTGTGCTACTACAGGTGGGCAACACGGTGGAATATCCAATCTACCTCCTGGGTATCTTCTGGGCAGGGGCCCTGCCTATCTTCTGCCTCCCTCAGCACCGACACCATGAGCTACTACATTTTGCCCGGAAGGCCCGCCCCACCGCACATATTTTTTCAACGACCGCGGAAAAAGGAACCTACCAGGATGCCTATGATGCGTACTCGAACGAACTCCGGGCTGACGGTATAGCCCCTCCCCGGATTATTGATATTTCCCAGCCTCTCTCGCCAGCAAAAAACGGTGATCCAGATTTTCCTGCCGGTGCAGTGAACACTGAGTCTGCCTACAAGAGTGAGCACATTGCCCTCCTGCAGCTATCGGGGGGCACCACAGGTACCTCCAAGCTCATTCCACGTAGCCACGCAGATTACCTCTACAGTGTGCGTGAATCGGTGAAAATCTGTCAGCTTACCGGCGACGATAGGGTTCTCACTGTGCTACCCTGCGCCCATAATTTCACCATGAGTTCCCCCGGTTTCCTGGGGGCAATGGAGGCTGGAGCAACCGTAGTGCTAGCCGCAGACCCCAGCCCTCAAACCTCCTTCTCCCTCATTGAAAGCGAGAAAATCACCAGAGTGGCTCTGGTTCCGCCCCTGGCTCAAGCCTGGCTTGCCTCTGCCCAGCGCCGCCGCCCCGATCTCTCGTCCTTGCAGGTCATGCAAGTAGGCGGAGCCAAACTGCTACCCTCAGTGGCCCGAAGCATCATGTCGCACTTGGACGTTAGGGTGCAGCAGGTCTTCGGTATGGCCGAGGGGCTGGTGAACTACACCCACCTCCAAGACCCTGATGACCTGGTTGCTACTAGACAGGGGAAGCCCATCAGCCCCCACGACGAAGTGCGTATCGTTGATGATCATGATGCTCCCGTGGGAGAGGGGGCACCCGGGCACCTGCTCACCCGAGGCCCCTATACCATTCGCCAGTATTTTGATGAAGAATACGCTAACCAATCAAGCTTTACCGTAGATGGCTACTACCGTACCGGAGACATCGTGCGAAAATACTCCGACGGGTACTTAGAAGTCACTGGCCGAGCCAAAGATCAGATTAATCGTGCGGGAGAAAAAATTGCGGTAGATGAACTTGAAGAACTCGCGGTGCGGCACCCCCGAATCCACGATGCCGTAGCACTGGGCCTTCCTGATGAGAAGGTCGGTGAGCGCATAGCCATGGTACTGGTGCCCGTGGCAGAGAAAGGGCCGAACCCCACCGCGCAAGAGATGCGTCAGCACCTCCTTGACTGCGGACTGGCTACCTTTAAAATCCCCGAAAAATTTAGGACTATCGGCCAGCTCCCCTTGACCAATATAGGAAAAATTTCACGTAGAGACCTGCGCTCATCCTTACAAGAACTTTTCCAGAAAGAAAACAAATGACTCAGCAAGAAACCCTGCGCCACCTACTAGCTCACTACCTAAAAGAACCAGAAAACTTGGCGCTTGCCTTCGATGAACCAGACAGAGATCTTTTTGCCCTGGGGCTCGATTCTATGTCTGCCTTTGCGCTGATTGATGATCTCCAAGACCAGGGCGTCAGCCTCGACTACGTCTCCTTCCTGGCTCATTCAACGGTGAACGGTCTGCGAGAACTTATGCGTTAGGAAGTTTCGCGCTCGCAAAAAAGTGAGTGAGTGCATCTACAATGCCCTGCCGCCAACAGGCGTAATCGTGACCGCCCTTGTAGATGCGGTGGGTATGGTTGACTGTGCGCTCGGTTAGAACTTCGTGAAAGGTAAGGTTCCAGCCCAAGAGATAGCCTTCGTTATGCCCCACCTCGTGAAATATCTCGATGGTGGGTGATAGCGGGGCTTCAAGCCACTGCTGAAGTACCTCCCCTTCTTCTCCAGGGGCCTCTTGCTTATGCCACCAGAAGGATCCAGACTGAACAACTGCTTTGGCAACTGTGCCCGGGATGTTCTTGACTGTCTGCGCTGCGGCCAAGCCACCGAGCGAGCTACCAGCGATAACACAGTGGTCAGCTGCTGGTAAGGGCATATGGGTGCCTGCCCAGGGGAGCCCTGTAGAAGTGAGCCACTGCGACAGGTAGCCTTCGCACCCCAAGAACCGGTCTCGCTCAAGCTGCTCTGCGGGGTCTAAAAACAGTACCGCACAGGGGGCCGAGGCAAAAAGAATCTGGTTCAGGTGCGACACCGCTGGCCAGAGCGGGTAGTTCTGCAAGTAAACCTGGCCATCACACACGATGAGTAGCTTATCCGCACGATTGGGCGCGAACAGCTCCACCCGGACGCACTCGCCTGGCTCAAGCCCCGCCAGCAAGGCTGAGTGGGAGCTCTGGAATGCGAGAGCTGAAGCGTCTGCTAGCTCCAGAGCACTGGGTTCCACGATGGCTTGGCGCCGAAGGCCTGTGTCTAGTAAGGGGTAGAGGGGCTGGGCCCGGCCAAAAAAACCTTTCCACTGAGCCCTGGTGGCTATCCCCGCCAGCTCTTGCTCTGTGGTGCGAATACTCTCTAGGGTGCATCGCAGGTTTGCGTCTATCACAAACCTGCCGTAGTGCACTGCTCTGCCTTCGATGTGATGCCGGGTAAGGATGAAAGGCCCCAGGTCATGTTTGTGCATATGAGTGAGGGTGTCAAAGACCGCTACTACCTGTTCGTCTGCACTTGAGCAGCTCAGAACGATGACCAGCGCCTGCTGGTTTGGGGTATCTACGGCTTCGGTATAGAAGCCCGATAGTGGGTGGCTACCTGCAGTGCGCAGTAGCTCACGTACCTGCTGGGGGAGGTGGTGGGGGGCGTCCTTGCGAGCCGGTGTAGGTGGGCAGAACTCTGTCTGTTGAATCGCAGTCAGGTTGAGAGTTCGGCGGCCTGTGTGGGTATCAATCATTACGTAGCAACCGTTAACATTCAAAAGTTTGATTTGCCTAATACACATTTAAGGATATCCTAAATATCAATGTTGTTTAACCTAATCTCTAGTGACTCGGCAGGTAGCACACCTCAATGTACTCACCCAAAATGTATAGTCACCCCAATCTCGCGGGCCACACCACCTCCAAAAGGATATTCGTCATCGCTGTATCCAGTGTCTTGCTGGTGGGCTGCGTTGCCCTGTCCCTAGCGGTGGGGTCTTCAACGATTCCCCTCACCCAAGTCATCCACTATCTTCAGCACCCAGACGCATCACATGAGAGCTACATCATCAACGGCATGCGCCAGACCCGCACGCTGATCGGTATTTTGGTTGGCCTCTCGCTAGCCGTTGCTGGGGCCGTCATGCAGGCTATTACCCGCAACCCCCTGGCAGACCCGGGCCTACTCGGCGTTAATTCGGGGGCGTCTCTAGCAATTGTCTTAGGGGCAACCGTAGGGATTGCAACCAGCACCGCAAGTCAGGTCCTTTTAGCCTTCTTCGGAGCCCTTGCAGCCAGCGCCCTGGTCTACCTGATTGGTCATACCGGAATCACAGCGGGCTCACCTCTGCGCTTAGTGCTTGCTGGTATCGCCTTTTCAACAGCCAGCGGCGGGGTAATTAGTGCCCTGCTCATTATCAACCCTCAGGTTTTCGACGCTTTTCGGTTTTGGGACGTAGGAGCGCTGACACGGACCGACGTATCCCTCTGGTCACTGGTGTTGCCTACCGTCGTGGGGTTAACCCTGATTCTCTTCATGGCCCCGGCGCTGTCATCATTAGCTTTGGGCGATGACATAGCGACCTCTCTGGGAACAAATATAGCGCTCACACGCACCTGCTCTCTAGTCGCTCTGACCCTGCTGTGCGCAACTGCAACAGCCGCTGCCGGGCCCATCAGCTTTGTAGGTTTGATGGTCCCCTACATCGCTGGTGCTCTAATCGGTGAGAGCCGTGGTTGGATTATCGCAGCGTGCGCAGTGATGGGCCCAGTGCTGGTACTGAGCGCAGACGTGTTGGGGCGAGTCATCATGAGACCGGCAGAGATGCAGGTCGGTTTGCTGACTGCCTTTATGGGCTCCCCGGTCTTGCTCTACCTGGTATTCACCATGAAAGGCGCAAAGTAAGCCATGACTGTACCCTCCACCCAGAACATGAAAAAGAAAGGTTCTGCCCGCCATTTTTGGCTGAGGGCAGGGGAATACAGCCTCCTCCTAGATCGTCGCCCTACCCTGCTCGCTGTAGCGCTGACCCTGCTAGTAATCGCGCTTGGAATTTACGGCGCAGGAATCGGCGGATCCTCTCTAACCCACCGTGAAGTTATTGAGGTGCTCAGAGGAGCAGCAACCGCCGGGCAAGAACTTATCGTCATAGAGTGGCGGCTACCCAGAATACTTGCTGCGATTACAGTAGGTATCGCCCTAGGTGTATCTGGCAGCATCTTCCAAACCATTACTCAGAATCCTTTAGGTAGCCCGGACCTCATAGGTTTTACTATGGGCGCGCAAACAGGCATCTTGGTCGGCGTCATCGTTATGGGTAGCTCACTGGCGTCTATCACCACGTTTTCCTTGCTGGGAGGTCTTAGCTCAGGCCTCATTATCTACCTGCTTGCAGCCCAGGGCGGTTTTGGGCGGTTACGTCTTATTCTCTGCGGCGTTGCCATCAGCTCGATGTTGGGTTCAGTTAACCGCTGGCTTATAGTGCAGGCAGACACAGACACAGCTTATGGTGCGATGAAAGCAGTCACCGGAACCCTAGCCAAAGTCAGCTGGGAGGTGGCAGGCCCCTGCATGATTGGTATTGGGGTTACTGTATGCGCATCACTGCTCTTTAAGCGCGTTCTCGACCTACTGTTGCTGGGAACCGAACTCAGCACCGTCCTAGGCGTCCGCCTCAATCTCTGCCAGGGCCTGCTCGTGCTCCTGGGCGTCACCCTCGTTGCTTTTTCAACCATCATCGCTGGGCCCATCTCATTCGTCGCCCTGCTGGCCCCTCATATCGCACGTAGCATCAGCAAAACACCCAACGCCCCACTCTTAGTATCGGGTCTCACCGGCGCCCTCCTCCTACTGGGGGCAGATTTACTGAGTCAATCTCTTTTTGAAAACCTACCGGTTGGCATTGTGACCGCAGCGGTCGGCGGCTTTTACTTCATGGCCCTTCTGGTAATGGAAGCGAGAAAAAACAGTGCACGCACGCTTTGAAATCAATAACGTCACCCTGGCCTACGATCAACGCGTCATTTCCAAGGGCCTCACGCTGAGAGTACCCGCACAAGAATTTACGGTTATCGTGGGAGCGAACGCCTGCGGAAAGTCAACGCTTCTTAAATCGCTCGCCCGCATCATTAGACCAACTGAAGGCACCATTACGCTTGACCAGCGCGACCTACACTCGCTGAAAAGCAAAGAGGTGGCCCGGTCTGTAGGGTTCCTCTCACAAAACGCGATCGCCCCAGAAAAGATGGTGGTACGAGATCTTGTGGCAAGAGGGCGTGCTCCCCACCAAAGCATCATCCGGCAGTGGAGTAGCGCTGACTACGCTGCCGTTGAAAAGGCCATGGAACTCACCAAAATCGCTGAACTTCAACACCGGCACATCGATGAACTCTCCGGCGGCCAGCAGCAACGTGTCTGGATTGCAATGGTTCTCGCCCAAGACACCGAGACTATTCTGCTCGATGAGCCCACCACATTTTTAGATCTGAGACATCAGATTGAAATTCTTGAGCTGTGCAAAAAACTTCACAGAGAAGAAAACCGCACCATCGTGGCCGTATTGCACGACCTCAACCAGGCGGTACGCTACGCTACCCACCTCATAGCAATGAACGATGGTGCGGTGCTAGCTCAAGGCCCCGCGCATGACGTTGTCACAGAAGACACCGTCGAGAAAGTCTTTGGGTTACGCACCAGAATTATCGAAGATCCGGTCTCTGGTACGCCCCTAGTCATACCCCTCGAGTCGGGGAGCTACTCAACCTCACCGGCTTCTTCCAACACCTAATCTGAAAGGAAACATATGAAGACCCCCTTCATACACCGCCTACGGTTTCTCATCATTGCCTTTATGGCTACCCTACTTGGACTCACCGCTACCGGGTGCTCGTCAGCAGGTGACTCAGCTTCTTCCGGTAGCTCACCGAGCGTGGTAAGCGGGTCAACCGACCAGTGGCCGCGGACCATCCAAACGGATGACGGTGAACTGACCCTTGAAGCACAGCCCCAGAAAATCGTTTCAACCTCAACCACATTGACGGGTAGTCTACTGGCAGTAGGTGCCCCGGTAGTCGCCTCTGCTGCGACAGCGCCCAACGTCCCTGAACTAAGCGATGACCAAGGTTTCTTTACCCAGTGGAGTGAAGAAGCCAAGGCAGCAGGGGTCGAAAAGCTCTACGAAAATAGCTCACCTAACCTTGAGAAAGTTGCTGAGTACGCACCAGATCTCATCGTTGTATCAAAGAACAGCGGTGATTCAGTGATGGATAGCGTAGACCAACTACGTAAAATCGCTCCTGTACTTGTGATTGATTACTCCGGTGCCTCCTGGCAAGAGGTGACCCGTAAAATCGCTGAGGCAACCGGCTACGAGGAAAATGCTGAGAAAGTAATCTCTGACTATGACCAGCGGGTTGAAGAAGTAAAAAACGCTATCGAAGTACCTGAAGGTACCACATCAGCCTTCATCATCTTTGGTGACGGCTCAGGTGCCGCGGCGCTGACTGAGGACGCCCCTCAAGTTCAGCTTCTCACCTCTCTAGGCTTCACCATGGCTGAAATCCCCGATGAGGTGAAGGGCGATACGTCCATGGGGGCAGACCGAAAAGATATCGTGAACCTGTCACTAGAAAACGTCCAGAAAGGCCTACTGGGTGAGAACTGGATCGCGGTTGCTGCCGACGACACGGCCCGTGAAGCACTAGAAAACGAACAGGCCTTCAGCACATCAGCGGCCGTGACAGCTGGAAAGATCTACACCACCCCCGGTGAGACCTTCCGCCTGGATTACTACTCTGCACAAATCATGCTTGACTCACTCGAAGAAACCTTCTCTCAGAGCTAGCCTCCCCCAAGAATAACCAGGCGGTGCTGGGGTAAGGCTCCCCTTGCTCCCACACCGCCTGGTTTTCCCTTTTGCCCTCGACTATGGCAAGGATGCACGTTTTCTATGAATACTCTGCGTTTCCCTATGACAGAAGCTCAACAGGCGATATGGCTTTCACAGCAACAACTAGATGATCCTGCGGTATATGGGGTTGCTGAAATGATACGGGTGCGCGGCCCGCTTAACCCTGATGCCTGGTGCCAAGCCGCTGACCTGGTTTTGGCCTCCCTACCCGCCTTGCGTTTGCGACTTGACAGGGGAGGGGACGAGTTCCCGCATACAGTGGTAGGGAAGCCCGCACGGTGCGTCCTCTACAACCTGCGAGAGCATGGAGACCCTGAGGCCGAAGTAGATGCTGTGATCCAGCAGGCGCTACAAAGCCCCTTTGATGACTGCGAGAGCCTGGTTTCTCACGCCTTTCTGTTCCATGTAGGAGCAGAGGAGTTTTGCTGGTTTTTGCGCGTTCACCACATTGCTTTAGATGGGTATGGATTTGCGGTAGTGGCGCAACACATTTCAGAAACCTACGAGGCTCTCATCGGTGGGCAAGAACCACCTATAGCTGCTACCGATCATGTTGCGAGCTACAGGCAAGCCTTGCAGGACGCTTTGTCTGGAGCGAGTGCAGAAGCCCGCGACTACTGGGCCTCTCAGAAACCGACCGAAGACACCCTACCTCTTGCCGCAGCTCGTGAAAGCTACGCGAGTGTGCGTGAGCCTGCTGGAATGTACCACGAGACTCTCTCGCCCGCGCACCTTGCTTTAGCTACAGGTTTGCTTGCCCAGGCAGCAAACCGTAAAGACGAAGTAGTGATTGGTGTGCACATGGCGGCACGAACCACTGCGGCACTGGCGCAGACTGCTTGCACCGTGCAGAACGAGCTCCCCATGCGCGTCAAGTTCGCACCAGACGTATCGGTAGCAGAGAGCCTTCAGAACGTGCAGAATCAGTGGAGGTTAATGAGCGCGTACCAGGGGTACCGGAAGGAGCACATTCGCCGTGACCGGGCTATGGCCGCCCATCTACCTTTTGCCGATATTTCCCTTAATATTGTTCCCTTTAATACTGAACTTTCCTTTGGGCAAGCGGTGGGAAAGGCAGAGCCACTGTGGGATGGTCCCACTGACATCTTAACCGTTGATGTGCGCGCTACTGCCGGCCGGGGGCATGAAGTGACATTAGTTGCTCCCAGGGGGAGTTGCCAGCCTCAGGTCTTGACGGCCTACGCCAAAGTATTTGAACGGCTCTACCGTGGTGTGCTGAGTCAGCGCCGGTATACAGATAGCCGTGCACTCAGCAGCCTAAGCCTGACCGACCGGTTGCCGCAAGTCCCGGCGGAGACCACAGACGAGATGCACTACCTATCTCGTTTTCTGGAGCGATTTAAAGGTAAAACCCCGGTACTTTACGCTCCTGACCGGGTACTCACCGGTGACCAAGTGCAGCGATACATTGTGGCTTTGGCCCGTTTGCTCGGTGCCGCGACTACACCGCAGAAAAGAGTCCTATTACTTTTGGAGCGTAGCATCTGGGCAGTTATAGCGCCCTTAGCGGCTCTCTACAGCGGGCATACCTTCATCCCTTGCGATACGAGCTGGCCTAAAAACCGTGTGCGCGACCTGGTGGAACAAGTCCAGCCAGATATAGTGCTCACTTTGCAAAATACCGTTGATAAATACGGGTGTCAGGAGTTCTTGAGTCAAGTAAAAACCGTCATTACTCTCGATAACTACCATGTACAACAGGCTCTCGCTAACTACACTTTGCAGAGCACAGGTGAACTCGCAGAGCCCCGCCCCGACGACATTGCCTACATCCTCTTCACCTCGGGTACAACCGGGACCCCTAAAGGGGTGATGGTGCGTTACCGAAATCTAGAAAACTACGTGCGTACCCTTGCAGAAGAATACCTACCTAGAGTCTATGCTGCCTCTGGGCAGCAACGCCCCCATCGGTTCGTTCACGAACATTCTTTTGCCTTCGACTCGTCGCTGAGCCCCCTGGGTTTCTTCATGCTGGGCCATGCGCTCTACCTGCCTGATACAAATACTCTGAGAGACCCCAGGGCGCACCGAGACTACCTCTTGGGGCACTGCATTGATGGTATAGACATTTCACCGGTGATGCTGCAAGAGCTATTGTGTGTAGGTCTTGAATGCGACCAGGGTAAACCTGGCCCCTCAACAATTATTATCGGCGGGGATGCCTGCCCTGAAAGTTTATGGGACTACCTGCACACCCGCCCGCACCTCAACGCTATCAACTCTTACGGTCCCACTGAGAATACCGTTGAGGCCACCTTTGCTGTGATTGCCGATTACGAGCAGCCCACTATCGGTACTTCGTCACCCCGGCAGTTCGCTCTGGTGACCACCTCATGGGGGCAGGCCTGCCCTGTGGGGTTCCCCGGTGAACTATGGCTTGGCGGTGCTTCTGTGTCAGCGGGCTACCTTGATCTGCCTGAAGAAACCGCAGCTCGATTTATTGAAACTGATGCCGGGAGTATGTACCGTAGCGGTGACTTGGTGAGGGAAGAGCATGACGGTAGGTACACGCTTCTCGGGCGGATCGATAGCCAACTGTCTTTGAACGGGGTGCGCATTGAGGGGCAGGAGGTTGAGCTTGCGCTGTGTGCACAACCTGAGGTGGCCCAAGCAGTTGTACTGGTGCGAGACGACGGCGCTGGGGAACGCCTGGTGGGGTACGTCGTCGTGGAGCCAGAATACCAAAATCCAGCTTTCTCGGATGAGCTACGCCATCGTCTGATGGATTCCCTGCCAGTAGCTCACGTCCCTGCTGTTCTCGTACCGCTTACCTCCCTGCCTCTGACCGACAGAGGCAAGGTTGATCGCTCCCGGTTACCGGCCCCGGGCGCTCTCGGTCACACGGGCCGAAAGGGAGCCGAGTTGAGCGTAGAGGAACATCTAGTGGCCGAAATATACGCGGAATGCACATCGGTACCCCTAGACCACGTTTCTTCTGAAACCACCCTCTTCTCTCTGGGCGGTAACTCACTGAGTGCCATGCGCACGGTCAGTCAGTTACACGACCTCGGATACACAGGGGTGAACCTTACCCACCTCTTTGCCGATTCCAGTGTGGCATCGGTGGGAGCCCTCTGCGCTGAGAACCCACCACAGTTGCTAGGGGTAGCGCAAGAAAAAACTTCCCTGCCCTCTAAGAGCGATGAAGTTCTGACAAGTGCGCAGAAACGCATCTGGTTTATTGATCGGGCTGAAGGGGCCTCAGCCCTGTATACCGTCCCCCTTATTTTTGATATCCCCGCTCAAGACTTTGACCAAGAACGGTGCGAACACGCTTTGCTGGATGTACTGCAAAGCTACCCCTCGCTGGGTTCACTGTACCGTATCGACCAGCAGGGAGAAGTCCGTCTACACCGGCTAGACGCGGCCGATATTCGGCGGCGCTTCAGAGTGCACCCCGTGGAGTATCTAACAGATGCTCGGGAGCAAGTGAACCGTCTTGGCGTAGTCATCGACGTATCGCAAGACCTACCTCTCCAGGCTTTCGTGAGCAGTGCCGGGGCCGCTGCCCGGCTCATTCTGATTTTTCACCATATCGCGGTGGACGGATGGGCGCTTTCTGCCTTCACCCGCATCTTTGCCCGGGCTTATGCACAGCACGCAACAGACTCAAGGCTGACCGAAGTACTACCCCTTTCAGCAACACCGGAGGTGGCAAACACAACAGAGGAAGATCTGCAATGGTGGAAGAAATACGCCCAAGCCCTACCCGCCGTTCTGGATTTGCCCAGCGATCGCCCGCGCCCTCAAGAACGTAACCACAGCGGCGGTGAAGTCCGAGCGAGAATGCCGGTAGAGCTGGCATCCTTGCTAAAACAACAAGCCCAGAACCTGGGAGCCACCCCTTTTATGCTCCTCCAGGGCTTTACCTCTATGCTGCTCACCCGTTGCGGGGCAGGAAATGATATTGCACTGGGTACCGTGATAGCTAACCGGTCTACCCCGCAGGAAGAAGCTGCAATCACTTTTGCAGCTAACACGGTACTCACCAGGGTAGATACTTCTGGTAACCCGCGCTTTGAGGAGCTCATCCAGCGTATTAAAATGAACACCACCCAGCTGCTGGCCCACGCCCACGTGCCCTTTGACGAGGTAGTTAACGCGGTGAACCCGGTGCGCTCAACCGCCTACCACCCCCTCTTTCAAGTGATGGTGATAGAACAAAATATTGAGCAGGAAGCCTGGCAGATTACCCCCGGCCACAGCGTGACCCCTTACACCGTGGGTACGGGCACCTCAAAGTTCGATCTGACCTTTGAATTCTCAACCGTGCATACTGGCAGTGAGGCTGAGACACGAGAAGTGCGCCTTGAATACGCTACGGATATTTTTGATGCAGAAACCGCCCAGAGAATACTGCGATGGCTACTCGAACTGGTAGAAGTAACCCTAAAAAAGCCCGATATAAAACTCTGGGACCGGCCTCTCGACCAGGCAGGTGTGCACAGCGCCCATCGGGAGGCCCAGCGCATGCTGACTTACCGGTTACAGCAACACGAACAAAATACCGATGAACTGACCGGGGCGGCAGCTTTAGCAGACGACCGCTCTCTGAGTGAACACCTCGAAAAGTTGCTGACGCAACATGCAGACCGCCGCGCGCTCATCGACGTCCAGCCCGACGGCGCTCGTAAAGAGGTGACCTACCGTCAACTGGACGACCAGTCCAGACTGGTGCGCGACTATCTGTGGTCACAGGGCCTAGGTCCCGGCAACCGCGTGGCGCTCCTGGTGCCACGGTCAAGCCAGCAGATTGCTGCTGTCATAGGAGCCGTGCGGGCTGGGGTGACCTATGTCCCCCTAGACCCGGAATACCCCTTATCACGTCTAAGCATCATTCTGCAGGACGCTGAGGTCTCGGCAATTCTGCATCATCGGGCACCTGTGCTACAGGAGCTCGATTCGCAACTGATCGATCATTGTGCCCTCGTTGACCTCGAAAAGATTAGCCCCTGCCACGGGGGCCTCGAAGCGCCTAAGATTACAGCAGACACCCCCGCTTACATCATCTTTACCTCAGGCTCTACCGGCCGCCCCAAGGGCGTAGTAATCCCCCAGCGCAACGTCCTGCGCCTGCTGGCCTCAACCGACCACTGGTTTGGCGCTTCGCCCGTTGATACCTGGGCGCTCTTCCATTCCTATGCCTTCGACTTTGCGGTGTGGGAAATGTTCGGTGCACTGCTCACTGGCGGCTCCCTAGTATTGGTGCCCCACGACCTTAGCAGGAGCCCCCAAGAATTTGGCCAGCTCCTTAGCCGCGAAAACGTCACTATTCTGAACCAGACACCATCCGCTTTTAGCCAGTTGGTTATCCTCGACGAGCAGACACCCTTAGATCTGCCCTCCTTGAGAGCCGTTGTGCTGGGAGGTGAAGCAATGGACCTGCCTATGGTGCACCGCTGGCAGCAGAACCACCCGTCCACCGAATGCCAGGTCATCAATATGTATGGAATTACTGAGACAACGGTGCACGTTACCTACCAGGTGGTCACCGAAACAAGTAGCGGCACCAGCCCCGTAGGTGAACCCATACCAGATCTCTCGGTTTACCTGCTTGACGAGGGCGGGCACCCCGTCCCCGACGGTATCACCGGTGAAATCTGTGTTGGCGGTGCAGGCCTTGCCCAGGGCTATTGGGGGCGTGAAGACCTCACCGCCCAGAAATTTGTCGATGACCCCTTCGCCCGTGCAGCGCTCGCAACCCTACCCCACAACGGGCTCAAAATTACCGGTGCCCCCAAAATGTACCGGTCAGGTGACCTCGCAGTTCGGCTCCCTGACGGGACCCTTGATTTCAGAGGACGCGCAGATCGCCAGGTTCAGTTACGCGGGTTCCGTATCGAACTGGGTGAGGTAGAAACAGCCGCACTGAGCTACCCTGCCGCACAGGACAGCTTTGCCCGGGTTATCGGCCGCAGTGAAAGAGATAAAAGGCTGCTGCTCTACATGGTTGTACCTTCTACCGAACAGGCGGATTCGGCCGCTGTGCGAAAATATCTCGCAGCAATCCTACCCGCCTACATGGTGCCCTCCTCGATTATCTTCATGGAAAAACTACCCCTGACTGTCAACGGCAAGCTGGACGTTGACGCCCTCCCCCTCCCCCTCTTGAAGACCAGCGGCGCCCGCCCGCCAGGTAGCGAGCTAGAAGGCCAGCTACACAGCTGCTTCACTCAAGTGCTGGGCATTGAGAGTTGCTCCGTCGAAGACTCTTTCTTCGACCTGGGGGGCCATTCTATGCTGGCAGTCGAACTAGTTGCCGCTATAGAAAAAGCTACCGGCCACAGCCTGCGTGTGGGCACAGTGATGCGTTCTCCTTCGATTGAGCTACTGGCTGACGCCTTAGAGCGCGATGCCACGGGTACTAAAGAGGACCTACAGGTGCTTATTCCCCTCCAACGCTCAGAAGGCCCCTCTCCCTACGGTGCCATCTACTGTCTTCACCCCGCTGGTGGACTGTCCTGGTGCTACTCTTCCCTCACCCAACACGTCCCCGCTGCCATCCCCATCTGGGGGCTACAAGCACGCGGCGTCCTGGAACCCGGTCAACAGCCCGGCTCCCTTGCAGATATGGCAGAGGACTACCTCAATGAAATTCGCCGGGTGCACCCCGGTGGCCCCATCCATATCATCGGGTGGTCCCTGGGTGGTATGGTCGCCCAGGTCCTTGCCCACCGTGCCCTCACGGCCGGACTAGACCTGGGTGTTGTAGCACTTCTGGATGCCTACCCGTCTGAAGCCGAAACGGGCGTAGGTGAGCCCCCGTTAGAGGACGCCGTCTCAGCGGTGCTCGCGATGTCTGGACTAGAAGATGAAGTCCTCGCGGGGGACTTCACCCTAGCTGCACTGCAAGGTGCCCTCAAAGAACACGCCTCACCGATGGCAGGCCTTCCCGCAGAAATTATTGAGGCGCTCACCCTCACATACCGCAATACCGCAAAAATCTTGAGAGAGTACGCCCACCCGGCTCTTGCGGCGGACGTTCTCTTCTTCCAGGCTACCCGTGCTGGCGTTGGCCCCGATCATGACCCCCATGAATGGGACAGGTTCATCAAGGGTTCGCTCACCGTGTACCCCATTGACTGCACTCACCGTGAGATGACGCAGGCTCTACCTATCTCAACCATCGCCGCCCGGATCGTAGCTAAGGTGACCAACAATGAAGCAGCACCAGGGCGCTAACATCCCCCTGACACATATCATCATCTATCTCTGTGCCATGTCTATCAACGGGTTTGACGGCACCGTGGTCGTACCGGTGCTCCCGCTGATGGCAGCAACCTTCAAGGTCACCCCTGCTGATTTGAGCGGAGTAGAGTGGGCCTTTCTCATCGCTTCCGCAGCCGTCCTTCCCCTTGCTGGATGGTTGGGAGCTAGGCTGGGTGCCGCCCGAGTTTTTCGTATCTTCCTCGCCGGGCTCGGCATAGGGCTGCTCCTATCAGGAATAGCTAACAGCGTCTGGATGCTTCTTGCAGGGCGGATTATCCAGGGTGTGAGTTCGGGTGTACTTGTGCCCGTGGGGCTTGCCATGATGTATCGAAACGCCACGGGTGCTGACCGCCTGAGAATTTCTCGTCTGACCCTCATCCCGCTTACTATAGCCCCTATGCTTGGGCCGGTTCTTGGTGGGATTATGGCCCAACACATGGGCTGGCGCTCTATCTTCACCCTTCTTGCCGCTTTCAGCATGGGGGTATTTCTGGCGGCCTGTTTCTGCATGAAACCAGAGGCCCCAGACCAGACCGCTACGGCTCTTAAGATTGACAGGGTGGGTCTCGTTCTCGTCCTTATATCAACGGTGGGTCTCGCCCTGTTACCGGTAGCAATTGCGAACGCTACCAGCAGAGCAAGCTCCCCTCTGACCTACCTGGCGCTCACTGTGCTCACCCTCCTCGCGGGAGCCCTGATGTTCTACAGCTGGAAACGCGCGCAAAAGCGCCCGTACCCGGCGCTGGCGGTTGGCGCTTTCACCTCTAGGATGTTCCGCTCTGCCACGGTATCGGTGGGTATCAGTTTTGCAGCTCTGACCGGCTTCTTATTTTTTGTTCCGGTTCTTCTCGCAGCGCGTGGGATAGATACGCAGACAATCGGCCTGATGATGTTCCCCGAAACTCTGGGATTGCTCGTTGGCGGGCAGCTCATGATTCCCTTAAAGAAGTTTCTAGGCACCCGCAAACTTATGATTTTGGGTTATGTAGGTGCGGCACTCATCACCGTAATTATTGCCCACCTACCCCACCCTGGCCTGGTGTTTGCCCTAGCGATGTTCTGTTTTAGCCTCTTCCTAAGCCAGCCGGTGCTCATCGCCCAAGCCGCTGCCTTTCTCGATATACCCCCAGACTCCATGGACGAAAGCACCACGCTCTTCATGATGATCAAAACGATACTGAGCGCCTGGGGTGTGGTGCTGGTGAGCGTAGTAATCACCTGGCACCACCTGCCCAGTACGACCGGGGTGTGGCTGGTGAGCCTCCTGCTACTTACCCTTTGGTGTTTCAGCCTTGCCCTTACTGCCAAAGTGCCAGCCTCCCTGTGGGACGGGGCAACCTCCGAGACCGCCTAAGGCCAGGAGAAGTTGGGCAGGTGCTTTTCCGAGAAGAATTCAGACTTCCGCGTGCTGTTGCAGGAGCCTATCGCTCTAGGCTAGCGGGTAGCTACGCAGGGCCCTGTGGGCCGCCTCTTTCTGCCCCGCAACCCGCCCCCTGCGTGAAGTAGCTACGGGACTCACCTAGGTAATCACGCAGGTAGGTGCGGGCTGCCTCCCGCTGGCCAGACTCAACCAGATCCAAGAGGTGGGCGTTGCGCTCCACATAGGGGGCGTGAAAAGCCGGCACTGTCACCTGAGAAAAGAAGAGCAGGCGCATTTCAGCTAGGATGCGTGACATTGCCTGGGTCAGGCGGGCAGAGCCGGCGCTATCGACCAGGGCCCGGTGAAAATCCTGGTTAGCGCCCGCCATGCCCGTGACCGACCCGCGCTCCCGGGCCTCCTCAGCACGAGTTAGAGCCCGATGGGCCTGGGGGATAGGACCTGCCGGTGCCACGTCGAGGGCAGCAGCCTGAATAGCCCACCGCTCGATAAAGAGATCGGTGACCTGCTCCGGGCCTGGGTTAGCTACAAAAACACCCCGGTTAGGAACGCGCTCAACCAGGTTCTGGGCCTCCAACAGGGTGAAAGCTGCCCGCAGGGTGTTGCGGGAGACCCCCAAAGTAGCTGCCAGGTGCTCCTCGGTGAGCTTGGAGCCGGGGGTAAGGGCACCGGCGTCCATGGCGGTACGCAGAGTATCGGCAGCCCAATCGGTAGTTTGAGCATGATTCGGCCGGGTGCGGGCAATATCAGCTAAAGACGGGACGACATCAAGGTTGGTAGTCTCGGGGTTCACGGTTTCATTCTACCGAGCAAGAACCCACGGCAGTTAAGCGCCCAACCCCGCACCTGGGGATGCGGGTAGGTGCAGAAGTTCGCTGACGTGGCGCGGGCACTCATCGTGACAAGACCTGCTATCCATAGGGTTTATTAGCGTAGACCTGCATAACGCGAGAAGTGCCAGCTACCCAGCTTCCAAGGGCTGGATCGATAGCTTGAGTAAGGCGGACAGCGGAGCGGAAAACCTTCTTAACATCAACGTTGAGCAGGCTTTCTTGATGAGCTATGCGGTTTCGAGCAGTACTTACCTGGTTGACTCGATGGGAGATGAGATACGGATAGGCGTTCTGGTGAGGAAAGGCATTTTTGATACTTTCATTCCAGAGTTTAATCTGCGCATCGCGTATTCTCTGCTTGTCGCGGCTCAGATACCTTGGATTGGAAGGGTCAGTCCTATATCTCGCATCGGGTAAGAGGCGCCCCCAAAGCCCCAGAGTTGTATGAGCAAGAATGTCGTCGTAGTTAACCGTGTGACCGTATCTGGGGTGGGTGGCAATTCGGTTGCTTTGGTCAGCAACAGCTCGCTGGTAGGCCGTATCGTAAGGGGAAGTTTTTCTACCTCGCCCGGTGATGATAAGTGTGGCTAATTCTTTGGCCGGGTGCTTTAGCCACTCTTCGCTAGCTCCACCGTACCGATGCCTGGGATCACGAGGGGGAACTTCTGACATGGGGTCTAAGCGTGGTTGCTGTAAATTCCAGGTGCGTAGCTGGGTGTCGATAGCGTGTCTCAAGAAAACTTCAACATGACCTAACGTTGTATTGAGGGCCTGGGCCAACTCGATATTCCACAGATAAAGCGCTCTCTGTGCCTCTCTATTCGGGCTCCATGAAGCGTAGGAAGCAAATCGGGCAGGAGCCATATGAGCTTCAAAAGGGTAGGTCATGTATAGATAGTAACCTGCATCTTAGAAAATATGTTCTATTGATTCTCCTACGGCGTGCGCGTAGGCTATAAACAGAAACCGGGCCGCCAACTTATTGTGTTGGTACTAAAAGTGACCCAGGTATTTTTGAATGAAGTTTAAATCCCCGCATTCGCTCATGAATGCGGGGACTTCTTTTATTCAAAAACCACCAGCACCTCGCCCGCGGTCAGGCGCTTACCTACCTGGGCGGGGAGCTCAGCCACGGTGCCTGCGGTTTCAGCCAGCACCGGAACCTCGGTCTTCATGGCCTCTAGCAGGGCTACCTGATCCCCTGCGGCAACCTCATCGCCCACAGCTACGGTGTACTTGAGCAGGGCCCCACCCATAGGGGCTAGTAGCTGCCCGGCACCTGCCTGCTCCTGCCCGCTCGCGGGGGTGGGCGCGTCCGCACCGGACCCCAGGGCTGCAAAAACCGAATCAGGCAGGCCCACCCGGTGCGGGGTGCCGTCAATTTCCAGGGTGAAGCGGGTGATGCCGGTGCCCGGGAAAACGCTAGCACCCACCGGCAGCAGGGGCTGATGGTAGGACGCCTGCGCCCCGCCCCCAGCCTCGGCACCGGAAGCCCCGGTGGCGGCGTCCTTGCCCTGGGCAAGGGAGGGGAGGAAGGCGTCCTCAATCCAGGTGGTGTAGACCCCGAAGTCTCCGCCCTCAGCGGTAAAAGCTGGTGCTTCAAGCACCTGCCGGTCAAAGGGCAGCACAGTTGCAACCCCGGCGATGTCCATCTGGGCCAGGGCGAAACGGGCCCGGCGCAGGGCTACCTGGCGGGTGGGTCCGGTGACAATCAGCTTGGCCAGCATAGAATCAAACTCGCCGCTGACCACAGAGCCCGGGCGCACCCCGGCATCCCAGCGGATCCCAGGGCCAGAGGGCACGGTGATGGACTCAAGACGGCCAGCTGCGGGCAGGAAGCCCCGGGCCGGGTCCTCAGCATTGATGCGGAACTCAAAGGCATGGCCAACCGGCTCAGGAGTCTCAGTAAAGGGCAGGGGCCTGCCCGCCGCGATATCAAGCTGCAGAGCCACCAGATCAACTCCGGTGACCTCCTCAGTCACCGGGTGCTCCACCTGAATGCGGGTATTGACCTCCAGGAAGGAAATGGTGCCATCAAGGGCCACCATAAACTCGGCGGTACCCACACCCACATACCCGGCAGCCCGGAAAATCTCAGCGGACGCCCGCTCAATCTGGGCCCGCTGCTCTTCGGTGAGGAAGGGGGCAGGGGCCTCCTCAATCAGCTTCTGATTACGGCGCTGCAGAGAGCAGTCGCGGGTGCCCACCACCACCACATTGCCGTGGGAATCAGCTGCCACCTGAGCCTCCACATGGCGGGGCTTCTCTAGGAAACGCTCAATGAAGCACTCCCCGTTGCCGAAAGCAGCTACAGCCTCCCGCGAAGCTGCGACGAAGGCGTCCTCAACCTCGCCCAGCTCCCGCACGATACGCATACCGCGCCCGCCGCCGCCGTGGGCAGCCTTGATAATGGAGGGCAGGCCGTGCTCCTGGGCAAAGGCGCGGGCCTCTTCGGGGGAGGCGACGGGGCCGTCCGACCCGGGTGCCAGCGGAGCCCCCACCGACTGGGCCAGCTCCCGGGCCTTGACCTTATCGCCCAGGGCCTCGATAGTCTCAGGGGCCGGGCCAATCCAGGTCAGCCCCGCAGCGATCACGGCACGGGCAAAGTCGGCGTTTTCCGCCAAAAAACCGTAGCCGGGGTGAACATCGGTAGCCCCCGAGGCCACCGCAACCGCCAGCACCTTCTCAATATCCAGGTAGGTTTCCGCCGGGCCGGTGCCCTCCAGGGCGTAGGCCTCATCGGCCAGGGCGGTGTGCAGGGCTTCGGCGTCCGAATCGGCGTAAACCGCCACCGAGGCGATACCCTGGGCGGCGCAGGCGCCAATAATACGGACGGCAATCTCGCCACGGTTAGCAACTAAAACTTTACGCATGGGGCTCACTTTTCGGTCTCGGAGGGGCGGGGGCGGGCAGGGGTGCAATCGGGGAAGTTCAGGAGGTCAAACCGCAGGCGGGTACCGGGCGGGGCCTGGGCCAGTAAGCGCAGGTCAGCAGGGTGAACCGTCGCAATGACGGGGTAGCCGCCGGTCACCGGGTGATCAGCCATAAAGACAACCGGCTCTCCGCTGGGAGGCACCTGAACAGCCCCGGCCACCATGCCCTCGCTGGGCAGCTCGCGGGTGATGGCCCGGGTGAGGACGCCGGTGGGCTGGGGGGCTGCAGACCCGTCGGCGGGGGTGGCTGCCAACAGGAGCCTGATCCCAATGCGGTCACTGGACTGGGAAACTTCCCAGGTCACATTGGTAAACCTGCCCAGGGATTCGGGGGTAAACCAGTCCTCCCGCGGCCCAGCATAGGTACGGATTTTCAGCACTTTGCCCGGCTCCGGCAGGGGCAGAGCGGGGGAGGGGGTAGCAACCACAGTAGAGCCCGCCCGGGCCCGATACAGACGATCGCCGGCAGACAGCGGGGCCGGCCCCAGGCCAGCCAGGGTATCTCGGGAGGCGCTCGCCGCCTCGGTAGCAGCCGCAAACCCTCCGCGTACCGCGATATAGGTGCGCAAGCCCCGGATCGGTGCCCCCAGGGTGAGCGTCTGGCCGGGCTTTAGGGCAAAGGGGGTATAGGAGGGCACAGTCAGGGGTGCCACTGCCGCCGGGGCTGAATCCTCTGCAGGGTCTGTAACCTGCCCGGGGGCGTCCTCGGTAATCTGCGCCGGGGTATCTGCCCCGGTCAGGGCCAGCGCCACATCGGCTAGGGCGGTCAGCTTCAGCCCGCCAGCGAGGTTTTCGAGTACGGTGGCACTCGCCGAATTACCGACCAAACGGTTAGCTTCAGCTGCCGCAGCCCGGTCCGCAGGCCCAGAGGGGGAGACGCCCCAGTGGGTTAGTCCGGCTCGTCCCCCGTCCTGGAAGAGGGTCAGCAGGCCCGGGCTCTTGACTTCCAACACCTCACGGGGAACTGTTGTGGGGGCGTCCGCCTGCCTAGATCTTACCGGGTGCGAACCTGCCCGGGGCTGGCTGGCCGGGGCGGGGGCGTCCTGAACCCCTACCTGACCAGCTGTAATGAGCTCGCGCACCGCCTCGAACTGCACCTGCATACCCGGCTTCAGCAGGGCGGGCGGATTTTGAGCGAGGTCCCAGAGGGGCGCATTGGTGCGACCGATCAGCTGCCAGCCGCCGGGTGAAGAACGCGGGTAGATACCCGAAAAATCACCGGCCAGGCCCACCGCCCCGGCGGGGACGGAGGTGCGCGGGGTGGCCCGTCGCGGAACCTCCAGTACATTATCGTGCCGGTGCAGATAGAAGAAACCGGGTGCGAACCCCGCAAAGGCCACCGACCAGCGCCCGGTCGTGTGGGCGTAGATAACAGCCTGCTCGCTGATGTCCAGGTGGGCGGCGACGTCCGCGAGATCCTGACCGTCGTAGACCACAGGGATGGTGGCGGTGCGGCCGTGTGCGCGCACGCCGCCGGACACCTCGGGTAGGTGGGGGGCCGTTAGAAAGGACGCAGTGTGGGCTGGGGTCTCAAACCGCACCAGGACGGTCTGCGCGGCAGGAACGAGCTCAGTTTGGCCAGCGGCGGGGTGGATTTGTAGGTACTCGTGCAGGTGTAGGGCATTTTCGAGAGTACTGCAGTTAACCAGAGTCGCTAGGGGGCCGAAGGGTTTGACCGTGTAGATATCGGTGCTGTGCGTGGGGTGCATGGTCTCGCCTCTCTGGTGCGACTGCGGGGCAACCGAGAGGCTGTGGGTGGCTCTGCCAGAGCAACTGCCCTCATCACCTCTTGATTGTTCAACAATTCTGGCAGATGTGGCGGGCGGCACGCAAGTAAGCTAGTTATTGCCCGAGCTAGTCTGTTGAGGGGTCCCCCCACAAATCCTGAGCTAGTCGCGAGATATGAATCGCCAAATAGGTCTGTTCATCACGGCTCAGCTCAGTGCCCAAATGCATCTCTAAAAGAACCCTTACCTTGCCAGCACAGCTATAGGCCTTAGGGTAGCTAGACATCACCGCCTCGTGAATCGCCGGAATAGCGCTGGCCTGCCCACCACTGCCCCTCTCTCCGGTATTTTGTTCCGTGCGCACAAAAAGATAGCGCAGGTGGGTCACAAAGCGGGCCACCGACATGTGATTCTGATTCAGCGGCCGATTGTAGGCAAAAGAAATGACGCTGAAAATCTGCGAGAACACCTCAGTCATGCGGTAGGTCTTATTCAAATCAGACCCTTCAAACTGGGTGTTGACCAGGTGCATAGCAAAAGCAGTTGCTTCCTCAGGCTGCAACTCCACCCCCAGCCGCTGGCTCACCAGCTGCACCGCATACTGGCCAAAACCGTACTCCCGCGGGTACAACTGCGAAACCTCTATCGACAGCGGAAACTCCATGGTCTGACCCTCCCGCACACGTTCCAGGGCGTAGGAAAGGTGATCCGCTAGAGGGAGTACCAGCGAGTGCGCCAGGTTAAAGCCAAGTACCCGGCTGGCATGCTGCTCCAGCTCTGAGGCCAGGGCCAGGACGTCCGAGGGCAGCTCCGCGAGCATGGCGGCAGCGTAATCCGTACCTGGGTTCTCAGGTACGAAGGTCTGCTCCACCTGAGCAGGGTCAACCGTGGCACCCTTCTTTTTGTTGAAGGCCAGGCCTCGCCCGATGACAACGACCTCTTTACCTTCATTGGTGCGGGCGAGCACCACATTATTGTTATAGACATGTGCTATTTTCATGGTGCTTCCTTCACATCCTCCTACTGCCTCACCGTAGGGGCAGGTGAGCTGCACCGCCAGTGCTACTCACCTGCCGACGTCCTCACGCCCCTAATTCTCAGGATAGGTAGGTTCCCAGTCCTCAGCGGGTAGCTCACCTGTGGCAATGAGCTGCTGGTACCAGAAGAAGGAGTCCTTACGGTAGCGGGCCAGATCCTTGAGATCGAACTCGTCACGGTTGACGTAGATAAAGCCGTAGCGCTTTGAAATGCCCTGGTGGGTTGAAACCAGGTCAATGGCGCTCCAGGGGGAGTAGCCCAGCACCTGCACCCCGTCTGAGATCGCTAGCTGGGTCTGCTCCAGGTGTTTGCGCAGGTAGTCGATACGGTAGTCATCGTGTACGCGGCCGTCCTCGGTGAGCTCATCGAAGGCTCCCAGGCCGTTCTCGGTGACGATAAGGGGCAGATGGTAGCGATCCCAGATCGCGCGGTAGGTCATACGCATACCCACCGGGTCAATCTCCCAGCCAAACTGGGTCTTCTGCAGGTGTGGGTTCGAGACGGCCTTGAAGAAGCCCTCCTCTCCCAGGGCAATCTGCTGGTCGGCCTCCTGGTCAAGCTCAGAAGCAGACTGGCCGTAGGGGGCATTGGCCATGGTGTGGGTGGCGTAGTAGTTGAAGGCGATGAAGTCAGGGCGGGCTGCTCTAAGAATCTGCATATCACCCTCGGCAATGTCGGGGGCGGTGCCCTTTGCCTCCATGATGGCCCAGGCCGTGGAGTTGTACTCGCCGCGGGCGGCAAGGTCGAGGTAGAGCCAGTTGCGTACCGCGTTGTAATTATCAGCTGCAATGACGTCCTCAGGCTTGGATGAGGCCGGGTAGACGTAGGCGATGTTGGGGGCCGGGCCAATCTTGGCCTGCGGGTGCATCTCGTGCAACAGAATCATGCTCTTGGCCTGGGCTAGGAACATGTTGTGGTTAATCTGGTTGAGCTCCTTGGCGGGGTTGTCGGTGAGGGTCTTGAGGATACCGATGGCTGCCCCGTGCAGAATCATCATATTCTGTTCATTGATGGTCAGCCAGTACTTGACCTTGCCACCGTATTCTTCGAAGAGTACGCGGGCGTAATCGACAAAGAGTTCTGATACTTCGCGGTTGGCCCAGCCGCCCATCTCGTCGAGGGCCGCAGGGGTGTCGAAGTGGAACATGGTGACGATCGGTTCGATGTTGTGGGCGCGCAGTTCGTCGATGAGATTGTGGTAGAACTGGATGCCTTCGGGGTTTACCTCGCCTCGGCCGGTAGGCAGAATACGGGACCAGGCGATAGAGAAACGGTAGGCGGTAAAGCCCATCTCAGCCATGAGGGCTACGTCTTCTTTATAGCGGTGGTAGTGGTCTGCCCCCACCTTGTAGTCGCTGGTGCCTTCGGGAAAATCGGTGCGAAGGTCGGTGCCGATGGGGCCTCGGCCGCCTTCGTTCCAGGCACCTTCGACCTGGTAGGCGGAGGTGGAGGCTGACCAGAGGAAGTTCTGGGGGAAGGGCTTGAGCTGCTTGTGGTACACGGTCTTTTCCTTTTCTGTTGAGGACGTTGGTATTGGGTTCGGTGGCTTAGCGCTCGACGATGACGGCGATTTCACCGGCTACGAGGCTACCGCCTACCCGAGGTTCAATGGTGGTAAAAGAGCCTGAGTTTGTGATGATGGTGATGACGGTATCGGAGTAGCCTGCGGCAGCAACCTTGGAACGGTCAAAGGTGAGTAGGGGCTGGCCTGCTGTCACTGTATCGCCTTTGGTCACGTGGGGGGTGAAGCCGTCCCCGTTCATCTGCACGGTGTCGACCCCCACGTGAATGAGTACTTCAACCCCGGTCTCTGAGCGGATACCGAAGGCGTGACCAGTAGCCATAGCGGTGACTACCTTACCTGCGATAGGGGCATAAACACGCCCGTCTGTGGGGATGACGCCCAGGCCCTGGCCCATGGCACCGGAGGAGAAAACCGGGTCGTCAATTGCTGACAGGGGAATCGCCTGGCCGGTTGCAGGGGCAACCAGGTCGGTGGTGTTGGTGGAGTCAGCCGGCAGGGTGACTACCGCGTTAGCAGGAACCACAACAGCGTCTGCAGGAACAATCTTAGAATCGGCGGGCAGGGGTGCCGATAGCTGCGATGCCTCGGGGCTTAGGTCGGGTGCACCGCCGGTAGAAGCGACCGCTACCTCAGCTTGCTCCTTGGGTATACCGAACATGAAGGTAACGACAAAACCGAGAATGCCCGCAGTAGCAACACCGATAAGTTGCAGTGTAAAGTTACCTACGCCGAGGAAGGCGGGGAGGGTGAGCACAGATGCGAAAACATTCGCAGTTGAACCGCTACCACCTGTAGCTGCAAGAGCACCACCGATACCGCCTGCTGTAATACCAATCAGAAAGGGCTTTTTGAGAGGAAGGTTTACACCATAGACGATGGGTTCTGTCACACCTGAGAAGAAGCCAGCAATCGAGGTGGGGAGACCCATCTGGCGGAGCTTTTGGTCTTTAGTGCGCAGAGAAACAGCAAGTGCCGCAGCACACTGTGCTACCACTGCTGAGGGCAGAGCGCCGAAGAGGAGTGAGTATCCGTCTAAGGCAATCTCATTCATCATGATGGGAGTAAGACCCCAGTGCAGACCAAACATCACGAAGACCTGCCAGAACATACCCATCATGAAGCCACCAAGCCATGGCATAGGACCCCAAATCCAGGTGAGACCAGCCGCGACAAGGTTGGTGGCAGCCGTAATGATAGGGCCTACAATGATCAAAGTCAGTAGGCCAACCACGGCGAGCACGATGAACGGCACCGTGAAGTTACGCATCCATGAGGGGAGGCTCTTCATGAGGCGAGGCTCAATAATGCTCTGCACCCATACAGCGACGACAATGGGGAACACTGAGTAAACGTAGGGCGCCATGACAACCGGAATACCGAAGAAGCTCACCGGATTACCGGCTTCAAACATGCCGTAAATTGTGGGATAGACCAAGAAGGCAGCGATCGCAATTGACGTACCAACATTGACCTTGAAGTATTTAGCGCCTGAAACTGCAAGAGCAAGAGGCATGAAGTAGATAAAGGCGTCGCCTAACGAATTGAGGATAGCGTAGCTTTGTGACTCTGTATTCAATAGGGGAATACCCGCGGTGAAGAGCGCCAGGAACGCCTTGATTAGGCCGGTCGCAGCAAGAGTCCAAATAATCGGTGAGAAGAGAGCTGAAATCATGGAGATGAACCGGCTGAAGGGGTTCTTGGACTTCTCTCCTGCTCCTCCTTCCCTGACGTCTGAAGCTAGGCTGGTGTGAGCCATGATGGAATCGTATGACTTCACCACATCGTTACCGATGACGACCTGGTACAGACCTCCGGCTTCCATCACGGTAATAACGCCGGGGATTGCCATAACCTCTGCCTTATTGGGCACGGAGTTATCTTCGAGGGTGAAGCGTAGGCGAGTGGCGCAGTGGGCCAGCGAGCTGACGTTTTCTTCGCCGCCTACGGCATCGAGCACAGCAAGCCCGGTCTGGGCGTAATCTACCTTGGTTGTTGCCACGGTATTCTCCTTGATAGTCAGGCAGTCCCGGGCCCTTACAGGAGCAGACCACCATGAAAGGGTGATGTGCTGGTGTACGGTGCCGGGGTCTTTTCTACCTGCCGTGGTAGGAGCCTGCCGAAGCGGGCGTCCTGCCATAGGGAAATAAAAAAGACCCAAGCCTTAACGCCACGTGTGGCGGTAATGCTTAGGTCTTGCCTCCAGTACAGCTACCGGCCTTGCGGACAGGTAGCTGCCTAAGTAACAACCCTAGGATTGCCAGTTAATCATAACTGTTGTGCACCCCACTCTAGTGCAGGGTGGGGCCAGCTGCAACCCCTTTGGGCTGTAGCGCCGAATGCCCCTGTTTTTGCCGAGAGTGCCACCTAGAGAGGGGTGCTCGGCAAAAACAGGGGCATTCAACCAGCCGCGAACTCAGCCAGCTACCGAACACCGGCCGCTAGCAGCCGTTCCCGTAGCCGCTCAGGGTGGGTCACAAGGTCCTCCCACTGGGCACGAACCACCCGGTAGGCAAGCCGCTCCAACTGATGCTGCCGTCTATTTTGCTACTTTATATGACTTGGGCGAAATGTGACTTCTGCATGACGAGATTTATCCACAGGTCAGGAGCTTTAACCAGGTGGGGCTAGATGAAGGCGCGGACGCCCACCCCCGTCTTCTCCAGTTCGGCCCGAACGCGCGCGGCGATGGCTACGGCACCGGGGGTATCGCCGTGCACACAGATACTATCGGCGTGCAGGGGAACAACTGAGCCGTCAACGGCTACAACCTTGTGCTCCACTGCCATGCGGAGCACCCGGGAGGCCACGACGTCCGGGTCGTGAATGACCGCGCCGGGCTCGCGGCGCGAGACCAGCTTGCCTGCCGGGGTGTAGCCACGGTCGGCAAAAGCCTCATAGAAAACCGGAACGCCCAGCGCCTCGGCTTCACGGGCAACCGCCGAGTTGGGCATACAGAGAATCGGCAGGTCACCGAGCTCATGCAGGGCCTGAGCCACCGCCGCAGCCTGCACCTCGTGGTGAACAATGGCGTTGTAGAGCCCACCGTGGGGCTTACAGTAGCGCACCTCGGTGCCCTCAACCCGGGCCACCGCCTCAAGTGCCCCTACCTGGTAGATCACCGCATCGGTGAGCTCGGTAGCGGTCATATCTATAAAGCGGCGCCCAAATCCAGCCAGGTCAGGGTAAGAAACGTGGGCGCCCACCGTCACCCCGTTCTCACGAGCAGAGCGCACCGTTGACCGGGCAACCGACGGGTCACCTGCATGAAAACCGCACGCGATATTGGCTGAAGAGACGGTCTGCATCATTGCAGCGTCGTCGCCCATGGCCCAGGAGCCAAAAGACTCCCCAGAATCAGAGTTCAAGTCAATCGTTACAGTGCTCATGCCCTAAGCCTAACTCGCACAGCAGCTACACAGGTTCACCTAGGTCAGCGCATAGGCCGTCTTGCCATACTGGTAGTACCAGTCAGCCGGAGAGATAACCGGTGGAGCTGACAAGACTTGAGAGAGTCCCTTTCAGAAAAAGTGTGTGTTTCTTCTGAAATAAAGGTAAGCCGCCCGTGAGGGCCGCAAGAAATGTGTGTGTGATTGAAAAGAGCGGGCCAGCTGGCCCGCTCTTTTCAGGTGGACGGGTGCAGCCGAGCCTATGTCTAAGGGTTTTTGCCTGTGACTGGTGGCTACTTCCCCTTGATGTCTATGCCCGCGATGCGGGCCGCTTCGAAAAGAGTTTCGGCGGCGTATTCCAGGCCTTCAATCGGTCCCATGGAGGTGTCCTCATGTTCAATGTTGACCCACATGTTCTCATCTACGCTGTAGAGGGCCTTCATAAACTCTGCCCAATAGGTGGCATCATGCCCAACGCCAACGGCGACAAAGTCCCAGGCGGAGTCCTTGGGCCACTCGTTGACCCATTCGTCACCACCGAGGTTGGTGCGGTTTTCGCTGGGGTCAAGGCGGCGGAAGCGTTCGTCAAGCACGCCGTAGATTTCGGCGTTTTCTCGATTGATACGGACGTCCTTGGCTGCGGCGTGGTAGGTGAGATCGCCGAGCCATTCAACGCACTTAATGGGGTCCATCTGCTGCCAGAAAAGGTGGGAGGCATCGAGCTCGACGCCGATATGAGTGGCACCGATACGCTCTACTAGGCGCCTGGCAGTAGGTGGGTTGAAGACCAGGTTTTGAGGGTGCAGTTCTAGGGCTACCTTCACGCCGTTATCGGCAGCTAGCTCCTCAATTTCAGCCCAGAACTCTGCGGCGATGTCCCACTGGTAGTCAAGAGAGTCCAGGGTGCCGGAGTTCCAGGCGTTAACGTGCCAGGCCGGGTGCTTGGTGCCGGGCTCTGTGCCGGGGAGCCCGCTCATGGTGACCACGCGGGTTTGGCCTAGTAGGGGAGCGAGGCGGATAGATTTGCGCAGGTCTTCTGCGTGTTTTTCACCAATTTTGGGGTTGGGGTGCAGGGGATTTCCGTTGCAGTTGAGACCTGCAATTTCTACTCCGGCTGTTTCAAATTTTTTCAGGTAGTCCCTTGAGAGTTTGGGGTTATCGAGAATGTCATCAATGGGGACGTGGACGGGCGGCAGGAAGCCGCCGGTGTTGAGTTCGTAACCTGAGAGGCCAAGATCAGCGACGATGCTGAGGGCTTCTTCCAGGGGGCGGTCGTGCAGGATTGCGCTGTAGACACCGAGCTTCATGGTTCTCCTTATGAGCACGTGGGGTAGGTCTTGGGCAGATGACACGACCTGCCTTGATGCACTATTTAAATGCCCAGCAACCTCTTTTGTCAATATGTAAGTACAAAGTTTGACAGATGGGTATGTCTTGTAGCACTCTAGTGTGTAGTAAACCTCTACTATCGTGTAAAGGACATACAAGTAATCATGAGCTACGAACTACTAACCATGGGCCGTATCAGCGTAGATGTTTACCCCCACGACATCGGAGTTGGGCTGGAAGATGTCACCAGCTTCGGCAAATATCTTGGGGGATCACCGGCCAATGTTGCCGTTGCCGCTGCAAAGTACGGGCACAAGACCTCGGTCATCACCAGCGTCGGTAACGACCCCTTCGGTGTCTTCCTACGCCGCGAACTCAACCGCTACGGCTCAGACGACAAGAACGTCATCGTTAACAACGACCTTCAGACCTGCGTCACCTTCTGCGCTATCAGGCCCCCCGAAGACTTTCCCCTCTACTTCTACGGCCGTTTTCCCACCGCCCCAGACCTGCAGATTACCGCAGATGAGATTGACATGGACGCGGTTAAAACCACCAAGATTTTCTGGACTACCCTCACCGGTCTCTGCCAGGAACCAGCCCGCGAGGCCCAGCTAGCAGCCCATGCAGCCCGCCCCCGCGAAGACCTGGCAGAAGACCAGCACACGATTCTAGACCTAGACTTCCGCCCCATGTTTTGGGCCAAGCCCGATGACGCTACGGCAGCGGCTAGGGAATCCCTCAAATACGCTACTATCGCCATCGGCAACCGTGAAGAATGCGCCACCGCAGTCGGTGACGGCACCCCTGACGAGCAGGCAGATCGCCTCCTCGAAGCAGGCGTCAAGATTGCTGTCGTCAAGATGGGTGCTCAGGGTGTTATGGCTAAGACCGCTACCGAACGTATCGTCTCTGCACCCGTGCCCGTTGAAACCGCTAACGGCCTCGGTGCAGGTGACTCCTTTGGCGGTGCTTTCACCCACGGTATTCTCTCAGGCTGGCCCCTGCAACAGGTCCTAGACTTCGCCAATGCCGCTGGTGCTATCGTCGCTTCCCAAATCGCCTGCTCTGAAGCAATGCCCGTAGAGTCAGAGGTCAAGGCTCTGCTCGAAGAACGCGGCCGCAGCTTCTAAAAGCCCTCTTCACGGAAGAAGTACAGTACACCCCATGTCAATCAACCTCACCGAAGAGCGCGACCCCAAGCGCTACGAACACCTCACTCAGCTCCGCCTTGAGGACCCACAGGCAGTTTTCCGTGCGGCTGAAAACCGTAAGCGTCACCCCGGTGCCACCTACGGCACGCAGAACTTCATTGTGGCCGCAGATCACCCTGCCCGCGGTGCCAACAAGGTCGGTAGCAACCCCCTGGCAATGGCAGACCGCCGTGATTTGCTCGACCGCCTGCAGGTAGCCCTCGCCAACCCCGCCGTGGATGGCGTCCTCGCCTCCCCTGATATCCTCGACGACCTGCTCCTGCTCGGTGCCCTCGACGGCAAGCTCGTCTTTGGTTCCATGAATCGCGGCGGTCTCTCCGGCCTGATTAACGAAATGGACGACCGCTTCACAGGCCATACCGCAGACATGCTGGTTAGGCTCGGCGCAGACGGCGGCAAAATGCTCACCCGCATTCACTATGGTGACCCCAATACCGTTGCCACTCTCGAAGCCACCGCGAAAGCAGTAGACTCCCTGGTTGAGCGTGGTCTCTATGCCATGGTGGAGCCTTTCATCTCCGAAACCGTGGACGGTGCTATCCGCAATAATCTGAGCGCAGATGCGGTCATCAAGTCCGTGGGTATCGCCTCCGCCCTGGGTGCTTCAAGTGCCTACACCTGGATGAAGCTCCCCGTCGTGGACGAGATGGAACGCGTCATGGCGGCAACCACCCTGCCTACCGTCCTGCTCGGCGGCGACCCCTCAGGTGCCCCCGACGAAGTCTTCGCCACTTGGGAAGCAGCCCTCAAACTCCCTGGGGTGCAGGGACTTACCGTGGGCCGTACCCTGCTCTACCCCGAAGACGGCGACGTCGCTGGAGCAGTAGCAACCGCCGCCTCCCTGCTTAACCAGCAAGCGTAAACCTACCTAAACTCTCTGCAGGCAGAAAGAAGACCATGGCAACCCAGAAAATGTCCGTAGCTCAGGCCACCGTCAAGTTCCTCGGTAATCAATACACCGTGGATGAGGTTGCAGGCGTTGAGTATCGTGAACGTACAATCCCCGGCATGTTCGGTATCTTCGGTCACGGCAATGTTGCAGGCGTAGGCCAGGCCTTGCGCCAGTACCAGGAACTTGAACCTGAGCTTATGCCCTACTACCAGGGGCGCAACGAACAGGCTCAGGTGCACCAGGCAGTGGGCTACGCCCGCCACACCCGCCGCCGCGCAACCTATGCCGTCACCACCTCCATTGGTCCCGGCTCCTCCAACATGGTTACCGGCGCCGCCCTGGCGACCACCAACCGTCTGCCCGCGCTTCTGCTGCCCTCAGACCAGTTCGCCACCCGCGCTGCTGACCCTGTGCTGCAGCAGCTGGAACGGCCCGATGCAGGCGACATCACTGTCAACGACATCTTCCGCCCTGTCTCTCGCTACTTTGACCGCGTCTGGCGCCCCGAAATGCTCTTTGCCTCCCTGCTGGGTGGCATGCGTGTGCTGACTGACCCCGTTGAAACCGGTGCCGTCACTATTGCTCTGCCCCAGGACGTCCAGGCGGAAATCATCGAGGTGCCGGACGAATTCCTCGCTCCCCGCGAATGGCGTATCCGCCGCCCCGAAGCGGAGGATGCGGAAATCCGCGCCGCAGTATCAGCGATCCGCGACGCTAAGAAGCCCGTCATCATCGCCGGTGGCGGTGTGCACTATGCTTTCGCCACTGACGAGCTGCAGAAGTTCGCAGAAGCAACCGGCATTCCCGTCGCCTACACTCAGGCAGCTGTGGGCGTCATGAACTGGGACCACCCCCTCTGCCTCGGTGCCGTTGGCTCCACCGGCTCCACTGCATCTAACGCTCTGGTTCGCGAAGCCGACCTCATCATCGGTATCGGCACCCGCTACGAGGACTTCACCACCGCCTCCCGTACCGCCTTCCAGAACCCCGATGTCAAGTTCGTCAACATCAACGTCGCCTCCTTCGACGCCTACAAGCAGGGCACCTCCCTCACCGTCGTCGCCGACGCCCGCAAGGCGCTGGTCAAGCTCAATGAGGCAACGAGTGGCTTTAGCGTCTCGGACGCTGTCCGTCAGCAGGTTGCCGACGAGAAGAAGCGCTGGGACGGCATCGTAGACTCCGCCTTCGCAGAGCGCCACCGCCCCCTGATGAGCCAGAACGAAATCATCGGCGCCGTCAACGAGGCAATGGACGACCGCGACGTCGTCATCTGCGCCGCCGGCTCTCTGCCCGGGGACCTGCACAAGCTCTGGCGTGTCAAAGACACTCACGGCTACCACGTTGAGTACGCCTACTCCTGCATGGGTTACGAAATCCCCGGCGGCCTTGGCGTTAAGCGCGCCTCCCTGGATACCAAGGACGGCCGCGACGTGGTGGTCATGGTGGGCGACGGCTCCTACCTGATGATGCACACTGAGCTGGTGACTGCTGTTGCTGAGGGAATCAAGCTCATCACCGTTCTTATTCAGAACCACGGCTATGCCTCCATCGGCGCTCTATCTGAGTCCCTGGGTTCCCAGCGTTTCGGCACCAAGTACCGCATGCACGATGCAGAGAATCACTCCTTCGATCACGGTGACACCCTGCCCATTGACCTGGCAGCCAACGCTGAATCCCTGGGCGTCCGCGTCGTCCGAGTCGAACCCGGTGAGAACGCCCGCGAAGACCTCATGGTAGCCATAGCAGAAGCCAAGGCAGCGCCCGAAGGGTCCGGCCCTATCGTCATTCACGTTGAATCAGACCCGCTCGTCGACGCCCCCTCATCAGAGTCCTGGTGGGATGTGCCCGTCACCGGCGCTAGTGACCTGGAATCCACCCAGAAGGCCTACGAAACCTACGCTGACTGGAAGACCAAGCAGCGCACCTTCCTCTAAAGACCAGGAGGGCCCCTTGCACCCTGCCCCGCCTACCCCACACTCCATCTATCAAACCCCGACCAAGGAGAACCCCGTGACCTACCAAGTACAGCACTTCATCAACGGCGCAGAAGTAGCCAGTGCAGGCACCGAACGCCAGGACATCTTCAACCCCGCCACCGGTGAAACCATCGGCTCTCTGCACCTGGGTGGTACCACCGAACTCGAGGCAGCAGTAGGTGCTGCAAAGACCGCATCCGAAACCTGGCGTGAACTTTCCCTCGCCAAGCGCACCTCCATTCTCTTCAAGTTCCGTGAACTGCTGGTTGCCAACACTGACGAACTGGCAGAGCTTGTAGTGCGTGAACACGGCAAGGTCCTCTCTGATGCCAAGGGTGAGATTGCCCGCGGCCAGGAAATTGTTGAGTATGCCTGCGGTATCACAAACCTCATCTCTGGCACCTACACCCCCCAGGCAGCCACCGGCATCGATGCCTACTCGCTCCGTCAGCCCCTGGGTGTCGTCGCGGGTATCACCCCCTTCAACTTCCCCGTCATGATCCAGCTCTGGATGGCCCCCCTGGCTATCGCAGCCGGTAACACCTTCATCCTCAAGCCCTCCGAGCGTGACCCTGGCGCAGCCAACTTCATTGCCAAGCTCTGGAAGGAAGCCGGCCTGCCCGACGGCGTCTTCAACGTGCTGCATGGCGGCAAGGAAATGGTAGACGGCCTACTCAACCATAGTGATATTGACGGTGTCTCCTTCGTCGGCTCCACCCCCATCGCCCAGTACGTTCACGCTACCGCCACCAAGAACGGCAAGCGCGTGCAGGCTCTTGGCGGCGCTAAGAACCATGCGCTCATTATGCCTGACGCCAACATGGATGTTGTGGCAGACCACCTGACCGCCGCTGCCTTCGGTGCAGCAGGCCAGCGTTGCATGGCGATTTCCGTAGCCGTCGCGGTGGGCGAGGCTGCGGATATCGTCGTTGAGCGTGTTGCCGCCAAGGCACGCGAGGTCAAGGTGGCCAACGGTATGGACGCTGGCGCCGACATGGGCCCGCTCATCACCCCCGCCTCTCGAGATCGCGTCAAGCGCATCATCACCGAAGCTGAGGCTGACGGCGCAGCTATCGTGGTGGACGGCCGCGACATCCTGGTAGAAGACCATGAGAACGGCTACTTCGTAGGCCCTACCCTGATTGATAACGTCAAGCGTGAGATGAGTGCCTACGCCGAGGAAATCTTCGGCCCTGTACTGGTTGTTGTGCGTGTTGATTCCCTGGAAGAGGGTATCGAGGTGATTAACTCCAACCCCTTTGGCAACGGCACCTGCATTTTCACCGACTCTGGCTACGCTGCCCGCAAGTTCACCCGTGATATCAAGGTCGGCATGGTGGGTGTTAATGTTCCCCTGCCTGTGCCCCTGGCTAACCACTCCTTCGGTGGCTGGAACGACTCGCTGTTCGGCGAGCACCACGTCTACGGTGAGGACGGCCTGCGCTTCTACACCCGCAACAAGGCTGTGACTCAGCGCTTCCCCGAGCGCAAGGACGTCTCCGCAACCTCCTTTAACTTCGAGTCCCGCAACTAGCGTTAGTTAGTTCAGGACGGCACCGCCCGCCTCGGTATCCACCGGGGCGGGCGGTTTTCTTATTGATGATGGGTATATGTACCGGTAGTGGTTGGGTGCCTGTAAAACGGCGGTTTCTGCAGTGGTCTGCCCGGCGCTCGTTAGTAGAATTGACCTATGACGTCTAGCACTGTTGAGCAGCATGATATGGAGCAGCTTCGTTCTCTTTTTTCAGGGTTGAGGCTGAATGCTTCGCAGGCTGCCCGTGTTGCTGGTGTGAAGCGCCCTGTGATTGCTACGTGGGCTTCACGGCATGGTGGTACTGGTTTCCCGCGTGCGGTAGAGCAGAGCCTTGCCTCCCGCGAGACACTCTATGATGCTTTTGATTTTGCTGTGTGGGCTTCGAGCCGCCTGCGGGCAAAGCGAACTTTCGAAGAAATGCTGGTGCAGGCGGCCGTTGAGGGTAGCGTTGCTCCGGCGCTTGAGAAGAATGTTGCGCTTAGGCACCTTATTCAGTCATTGATGACCTTGGTGCTGGTTTTTCGGGTGGTGGACCCTACTCCGGGGGAGCGCCCTGTCGCCCTGTTGCGGCGTTATGCGGCTGCTTCGCCTGACATGGTAGGGAACTTAGAGCCTTTTATTTTGAAGGTTACTCCGGCAGATTTAGCTCTCTTGTTGTGCCCTGCCTATGCACTAGCTCGTTTCTCTGATGATGTGCTGGGCGGTGTGCAGCTTTTTTCTTCTTTGGTGATGGGGCGGCAGAAGCTGGGCGAGCAGATTTCTGATGATCTGGGTGGGTTCCTGCGGAGTATCAGTGCGCGTTTTTCTGGTGATGTGCGGCTGCACTTTGCGTCTGGTACTGATTCGGCTTTGATGGTGCAGGTGGCGCAGACTACGGCGCTCACTCAGGACGCTCGGCGGGGCCTACAGCTCACCAGTGCAGGGGTAGCCGGTGATAGTGATTTCGCTAAGGTTCTGGGCTTTTTGGCAGATGAGGAACTTCTGCTGGTGCCCGAGAGCGGTAGGCGCGCCTGGGAGCCTGCCTTGATTGTTGTGGTGCTGCCTCTTGCGAAGTCTGCGGTTGATGATGTGCAGCAGTGGTCTGATATTGAGGACCTGCTTTTTGATGCTCCTCTGGGAGTGCCTGTTGTGGTGTTGGGCAGGGCGGAGGTGCTTGGGTCCGCCTTTGTAGCTGGGGACAATTCGCCTCGGCAGTCTGTGCTTGAGGCTGGCCATCTGTTGGCTTTGGTGAGTTGTGGCCAGAAGCAGCTGGTGACGGAGTCTGGCGCTCGCCTTATGCTGGGTGTGTTTGAGAATCGTAGAAGATCGGGTTCTGAGAAGAACCCTCTGGTTGCTTTGATAAATCTTTCTGAGAAGCTTGACGTTTTTTATCGTGAAGCCCAGGAGCAGGCTTTACATGATATTGAGTCTTTGGCGTATGAGAGTCGGCAGGCAGTAGTTTATAGTTCCTCTGGTGAGCACCGTATGGTGAGCGGACTTCGTGTGCCGTGGCCGGATGTTAAAGAGTTGGGTTTTGATGGTGCGGTGGAGTTGTCTTCACGGGTGTCTAGTATTCCAGATGCGGTATCGGGGATTGAGCGGGATGTTGAGCGTGTTAATAGCGCTGTGTACCCGTCGTTTTCTTTGGACTGGCGGGTAGATTCTGTTTCTGGCTCCTCGACGAGGACGCTTGGGGGCGCTCGTGAGGACGGTCAGCTGCGCCGTGTTGCTGGTATGACTGCGCAGAAGCTGGCTGAGCTTGCTGTGGGTTCTTCTGGTGAGGGTACTGTGCGGGTTGTTGATGTTGAGGCTATGGAGCATTATCGCCAGGTGGGCGTTTTACCTGCTGAGTATGATGCTTTGAGCGCAATGGATGTGCTGAATCTGGAGATTGCACGGGATGGTGATCTTTTGGTGTGCGAGGGCCCGCAACCGGCTGTTTTTGCGGTTCGTGGTGGTCTGATGGTGGCTAAGTCTCCGGTCTTTATTGTGAGGCGGAACTTGCCTGGTAGGGTTCAGCCTGATTTTCGGTTGGAGGTTTTTGCTGGTTTAGTGCAGGCTGCGCTTGATGCTCAGGCGCGAGATGGGTCGTCAAAGGTGAGCTGGCAGAGGGCTCGTATTTCGGGCGAGCTACTGAATGCTGTGTTGAGCGATGTATCTAATGAGCAGGTGGATCGGTTGGACCAGCAGTTGAAGAAGGTGCGAGAGCAGAAGCTGTTTTTGCGGGAGCAGTTGCTGGCTCTGGAGTCTCTTGAGAAAGATACCCTGGGGGGCTTGGCTGAGGGCTCAATCAGGTTTTCATAATATATTCTATATTGATACGTTTCCGTATCATCATATGTTGATGCACGGAAAAACTCAGGGCTGGTAGTCTTGCACCAAAACTTTTAATGAAAGGTGAAATCTAATGGCTACTGTGAAGAAGGATAAGTCCTCTGCCTCTACCCCTGAGGAACTGCGCGATATGATGTGGGCTGCCGCCGATAAGTTGCGTGGTTCGATGAACGCGGCGGACTACATGAACTTTGTGCTGGGCCTGATTTTCCTTAAGTATGTGAGTGATAGTTTTGATGCGTGTGCACAGCAGATTAAGCAGGAGCTGATCGATGAAGGTTATGAGGGGGAAGAGCTCGACGAAGAGCTAGAGGTTTCCCTCCAGGATCCTGATTCTTTCTATAGTGAGGGTGTCTATTTTGTGCCTGAGAAGGCTCGCTGGGGTTACATCACTAACTTTGCTAAGACTGACAGTATTGGTGAGGTGCTGGATGCGGCCATGCGGGAGATTATGGAGCAGAATGATCGTTTGCGTGGTGCGCTGAGCGAGATTTATAACAAGGAGAATGTGGATCAGCGCCGTCTTGCTGGGCTGATTGATTTGTTCTCGAACGCTGACTTTAAGGGTATTCGTGAGCAGACTGGCCGTTCTTCTCAGGACGTGTTGGGTGAAGTTTACGAGTACTTCTTGGGGAAGTTTGCGGCCAAGCAGGGCCAGCGTGGTGGCGAGTTTTATACTCCGAGGTCTGTGGTGCGAACGCTGGTTGATATTTTGGAGCCGGTGGATGGCAAGCTCTACGACCCCTGCTGTGGTTCAGGTGGCATGTTTGTGCAGTCTGAGAAGTTTGTGGAGCAGCACGGTGCCTACTTTAAGCAGGAGAAGGGCTATGAGCCTGCGCTGATGGTTTATGGTCAGGAGCTTAATGACCAAACCTGGCGCCTTGCGCGTTTGAATCTTGCGATTCACGGTATTTTTGGTGATTTGGGTGATCGTTGGGCTGATACCTTCACCGAGGATAAGCATGCGGGCACGAATTTTGACTATGTGCTGGCTAACCCGCCTTTTAACTCGAAGGACTGGGATCGTCGTACTGATGATCCGCGCTGGAATTTTGGTGTTCCGCCGGTGCGTAATGCGAATTATGCCTGGTTGCAGCATATTTGGAGCAAGTTGAATGCTGGCGGTACTGCGGCTGTGGTGCTGGCGAACGGCTCAATGAGCTCTAATACGGGTGGTGAGAACACTATTCGTGAGGAGATGGTGCGGGGGGATGCTGTGGCGGCGATGATTGCCCTGCCTGCCAACCTCTTCTTGGGTACTGCGATTCCGGTGTGCGTGTGGGTTCTTGCCAAGGATAAGGGTGCTGGTAAGCGCGGTAAGAATGACCGCAAGGGCGAGATTTTGATGATTGATGCCCGCGATATGGGCCATATGGTTGACCGGACGACTCGGGTATTTTCTGATGAGGACGTTGCGAAGATTGCGGGCACCTGGCATCGCTGGCGCGGTACTGATTCGGAGCTGAATACGGGTGAGTACGAGGATGTTGCTGGTTTCACCAGGTCTGTATCTGTGAAGGATGTTGAGGATGAAGACTGGGCTTTGACTCCGGGACGTTTTGTGGGTTCTGCGGCTGTAGTTGAGGACGGCGAGCCGGTGGAGGTTCATATTGCTCGTTTGCGTGAGAAGCTGAGTGTGCAGTTTGCGGAGTCCCAGCGTCTTGCTGAGGTGGTGCAGAAGAATCTGGCGAGTTTGGATTTGCCGCCGGTTCCAACTGATAGCGAGGACGATGAAGTGGGGCAGGACGCCGCAGCTGAGGCTGCAGAGAACGAGGTGAAGTAGCGATGACTTCAGCAAAGCTGGGCGACGTTCTAGATAAAATCATTGACTGTGAGCATAAAACAGCTCCAGAAACCATAGAAGAAGTCTACGCGTACTCTGTTGGTACCCCTCATCTAAAAGAGGGCAGAATTTTATACAGCCAAGCTAAACCAATTTCTCAAGAAACTTATCTGCAATGGACTAAGAGGGGAGAGCCAGAAGCGGGTGATTTAATTCTTGCTCGTGAAGCACCAGTCGGTCAGGTGGGGCTAGTAGGAAACGTCAGGGTTGCATTGGGACAACGCACCGTGCTGCTCAAAGTGAATAAGAAATTGTGTGTTCCAAGATATCTGCATTACAAGCTAATATCCCCGCGAATGCAACGGCTGATGCAGGTTTGGTCTGAGGGCTCAACTGTTGCACATTTGAATGTCAAGGATATCCCTAAGCTAGACATCGGTAACCTTCCACCACTTTCAGAGCAGCGACGTGTGGCTGAGATTTTGGGGTCTTTGGACGACAAGATTGAGGCGAATAATGCTTTGCTGAATTCTCTGGATGGGTTGGGCAATGCCTTAATCCTTCAGAAAAAAAATGATGTTTCTGAGACCTGCCAACTATCTGAGGTTGCTGAAATCGTGATGGGGCAGTCACCAGCCGGCACAACTCTTAACGAAGACAGCGAAGGTCTGATTTTTTATCAGGGTCGTCGTGATTTTGGGTTTCGCTATCCGACTCCGCGTGTGTTTACTTCTGCTCCGACTCGCGTCGCGGAGCCAGGAGATATCTTGCTGAGTGTTCGAGCTCCTGTCGGAGACTTAAACCGTACTGACGAAGAGTGCTGCGTGGGTCGTGGTGTTGCTGCTATTCGAGCTAAGAACGGCAATACTGCCCAGCTGTTCTATCTGCTGAAGAACATACCTGGTCTTTGGTCTCCGTATGAGGGTGAAGGTACAGTATTTAGCTCAATTAACCGCAAGCAGGTACAAAACCTTCAGATCCCAGTCGTAGATAATTTTGAGGAGTTTGAGGACATTGAAAAAGATATTCTTAGCTTGACTCAAGAAAATCTCGCTTTGTCAGAAACTCGTGATTTGTTAATTCGAAAACTTATTGAATAATAGAGGGCTGTCTCAATTTTCTGATAAGCTGTTCAGTCTACAATCTTTTTCATTGCGCACCTATTTAAATATTACCAGGGGTGAATATAATCAAATGGAAAATTATTATAAATTAGAGTACGAAGACGTCGATGGAAATAAATTTCTAATTGTCTCCGAAAGCCAGATGCATATTTCGTATATGACAGAAATGATTGCACATATCGAGGATGTAAAATCAGATAAGGAAATCCAATACTATCCCTTGGAGAAGAAAAAGGATTTTGTAAAAGAAATATATTCCTTCTTGGGTGCGAGCGATGCTTTAGATGCTCTTAGCATCATCCAAATTCAGCAAAATATTATAGATACCCGAGAAAGCGATACTCCTCCCCAATTCTCTATTGCGATATGGGATGTGTTAGCTTTGCTGAGCTTAGTCTCTGATTCTGATGCGAATTGTCAGGGTGGGGAACTTGATATTGATAGACTTAGGATTGCTTTGTATGAAGTAATCCAAGAATCTTATTTTAATGCATTTGAATCAATGGCTAGAGACAGTGATTCAAAGAATAAAATTTCTGAATCGTTGAAGTCTCATGAAGCTTCTGTGCGTGGACGTCAGTATCAATCGATATCCAGTGAAATCAATGAAGCAATCATAAATAAATTTAGTATTCAAAAATACTGGAAAAAAATTTTTGGTTTTACGTATAATGATGTTCTCTTAGTGAGGGAAGCGGCGCATGAAGCTACTTATAGAAAGCTCAAGACAACTTTTGATTCTTTGAATGAAATTCGAGAAATTAGTGATAATTTTTCAGCCGTTGATTTGAGCTCTGAAGAGAAAATTAGGGCAGAAAAGGCTTTTAGTTCCGCTTTTCCAAATTCTCCTTCTGAATATCACGAATTTAGTTCACAAGAAATATCCATGCTATCTCATCTAAGTGTAGATACGGTGCGGAGAATTCTGTCCATATTTTCCGTAGGAAGAACAGAGCTAACAAGCGAAGAGGTCCTGCAAAAATACGTTGATGGATTTAATCCGTTGCGAAGAAAAAATATTCTTAGAATTGATGAAGACTCTTGGTATTTAATAGCTGAGGGGATTCTTCTAGATGAAATAATCAAAGTTTCTGAGGCTGAGATCAAAAAGGATCTCAAAGAGTGGAGTAAATATTCCAAAGCTAGAGATAAGCTATTTGAAGATTTTGTTTGTGATACGTTTAAATTAATTTTGGGTAGTGAGGCAAGGTTCTATCCTTCTTTTAAATATAAAAACCCGGGGAAAAACAATGAATTTGACTTATCAAAAAATTCGCAAGATCATCTAAAAACCGACTCTACAGAATGTGATCTGCTGTGCGTTATTGACGGAATCGCGATTTGTGTAGAAATTAAAGCAGGGGGAATTCGTGAACCCGGGCGTGAAGGTGATAAAAATAAACTTTTTACCGACTTGGAAAAAACTATTGCCGGAGCTTCTAGGCAGGCACAGCGATTAAAAAATTTGTTAAAGTATAACGGTGGTGTTTGGGATAAAGATGGGAACTGGCGCGATTTTAGTGAAATAAAAGAAATTCACCAAATTGTGGTTTGTCTTGAAGATTTAAATTCTATCTCGCCTACTCTAAGCACACTCGTTGATTCCGGAATAATTCAAAATGAAAACTTACCCTGGGTAGTCAGCGTTTCGGATCTTTTAGTCTTCTCAAAATTAATACAGCGCCCAGTCCACTTTATTCGTTATTTACGTTCGAGGGTATCAGCAGAGGCTGTTAAATTTATTACCGCACAAGATGAACTTGACTTATTGATGTGGTTTATATATGGAGGTTTATTCTTTCATCCTAATCCACAAAGAAAATATGAATTAGATAATTCTTTGCTTCCTCCAACAAAGAAAGATATTAGAATTTATAATTCTCAAAGTAAAGTTTTTATACATACCTTAACAGGCGAGTTGGATTCATTCATGTATCACTCTGAAGATCCTGTCAGATATCCGGTGTCCAAAATAGAAATAATTGACCAACCTTTGACTTCAATAATTGAACAGGTTGAGAGCCTCAAAGGTGAGGGCTGGTTGAGACTGACTGCCACCTTGGGGAGTCTAAGCTCTGAGGCGCAAGGAAATGTTCTAAATAAATTAAATGAAGCTAGTATTAGAAGTATGCAAAGGCGTGGCGGAGTAGATTTTAGTTTTGCCTCGTGGGGGTATGATCACAATGTGATATTTTGTTTTATGGTTGGAATTCCCAGAAGCTACCTTTTTGATTATTTTAAAGAATATGTTGAAATTAAAAAACATTGGATGAGAGTTAGGTCTGCTTTTGGAATATTGCTTGATCCCAATCTAAAAGTTGTTGAGACCTTACTGCTGGAATATCCTTATCAAGAAAATCCAGAATTAGACCGTGAGGCGAGACGGCGAGGGTGCGTCCCGCTTAGCGTGATTCCTAGATGCTCTCCACCTGCTGCAAAAAAGAAAAAGAGGAGAAAGCGGTAATTCAAGATTTAGTGTATGCAATTATTTGCGTAAATGGTGAAAGGCTAGATTTCAAAAGTGTTTTTGTCCTAGGCCCCCAGTCTCGTGATCGCTGCCGCCCCTCTCACCTGATTTGATTCAGGTATAAGGCGATTCGTGCCAGTAGCTTTGTAATCTAAGTCCTCCTTTGTGTCTGGTGAAGCGCTCTATCTCTCTAAAAACCGGCTCTCCGTTTCACCCCCTGAACTTCGCGTTACCTCGTAAGAACCTAGACCAAGCATCCGACTGCACAAATAAAGAAGAACGACCAGAAAACTACAGAATCCTCGATACCCCTCAGAGGGGAGCTCACCACTTCCCTCAACTACCGCTAAGAAAGAAGCCATGATGGAAACTTTTATAAAGATAGGGCTATGGGTCCTATTCATTATTCTGTTAATCGTTTCAGCAAAGCTTTATATCAAAGCAAAGACTGTTGAACGGCAGGCTAATGAAATCTGTAAAAATGAGCTGAAACAGGAAGAGCAGGAAATAAACTTAGAATGGAATTATCGCTGGGTAAAAATACTCAGTTTTATGTCCGCTGCAGGATACTTTGGGTCGTATCTTATTGCTGGAAAGATCCTTACTCTTTCAACTTTATCCTTTTTCTTCTGTATAGTTTTTTTCTTGACGTTAGTTGTAGCTAAAAAACTGAGCATCTATGTGGAGACAGGGAAAATCAATTCTGTAGCCTACCTGGGGTATCTGTACTCAGCTCTGAGTATTCTTGGTGCTTTCGATAAGCCGATGCAGCTAGTCCCTACGTACGCTCAGTTGACCAAAGAAAATATCTTTCACTCTCTTAGTAAAAACGAGGCTCCTGAATGGTTCGCTTGGACGGTAACCTGTTTCGCACTGTTTTTAACCACTGTATTAACTCTGGTCTTATTATCAACAGCACTTCTATGTGTCTGTGGTGCGCAAGAACATGCTGGTTACCTTACCGTCAGGGATGCTATTCACAAGTGGCACCGTAAGCATTTGAATAAAATTATGCATGGTGATGACTTCGAAAAGATTTCAGCTGCACTAGATGCAAAAGTGGCTAATAAAGCTAAAGTTAGAAAAATTCTTAGGGTGTTTGGAGCTACATCTTTATCAGGAACATATTTCTACCTGAATGCAGTATTCACCAAAGTGAATGTAGCTATCGGGGTTATCCTCACAGGATGGGGCCTTTGGTTCGTTATCCCCGAATCTCAGCAAGAATCAGCTGAACGGTTTATCTCAGACAAAATCTTAAAAATTCAGTTCTCAGAATGGGATTCCTGGGCAAGTATTGTCACTGGAACCTTGCTGGTCGTAGGTATATATTTTGCCTACTTACGAGTTGAGCAAATTTCTCCGATTTTTAGAAGCTACAATTATGAAAAGGCTGTAGAGAAAATTTCTGATCTCTATACTGGATATTCCAATTTATTAGATATCTGGATTGAGCACTACGAGTCAAATCTGTCAAGACATTTGAATGACGTATATTATGCATACCTTGAGAATATTTCTGAAAGTCATGAAGTGATTACTGTTGCGGGCATTTATAAATTTAATAATCCCGGTTTCTTCTATCGAACTGGAGAGATTTCTCATATAGATGAGTTGCTTAAAATTCTCGATTCGATAGATCAGATTTTCGAAGAGATTCATAATAAGACAGAGGCAACGGTTGTCAGAAAATTCTTACTGAAACGCAATCTACTATTTGGCTACCTAGATCAATACCAGTTTATTGACGGTTACTCAAAGTTTTCTGAGCAATTTGAAATACCGGGAAATGCTGAAAAAAAGATAGGCAGTGCAACAGAAAATTTTAGAAATTCTTACTTTGACTCTGTCCAATCGATGCAGAAAGTACGAGCAGAAACTCGTTCGTTTATCGTACGAACCGAGCTTGACATTTTAATGACTTACCTTCGTATCCGTGAAGTCAAACGTACTGTGAACGCGATTAGCGGCATGCACCGAAAGAGCGTTAAAGAGAAAATATCTGGAGCCATTAGTGGTAAGTAGAGCTTATCTATACGGGGGCAATCCATTAGTTACGCAGTGATTCTATATTTCGTTAGACTAAAAGGATGAGGCCGCTACTTCATCTGTTGTATTTTTTGAAACAAATGAAGTAGCGGCTACCTGTTTGAAGAGTTAGAATCGGGCTCCTAACGCACGCATCATCGTGAATGTATCAACGTAATCCACGCCGAAAGCACGGCAAACATCTGGAATCAGAACGCGCTTCTTAGACTCAGGGCGCGGCAGTTCATGAGTCAATACAGTCAAACCATGCGCTGCAGCATAGGCCACTAGAAAGTAATCAGCAATTCCCAAAAACTCATCTACCGCTGACTGCCAATAACCTTGCTGCTTTACCCAATCCGCAATCTCACCCATCGCCTGAATGGTTGTAGCATCAGCAATATCCCTGAAGAAATGAGATCTGTTCTTTGCCCACTCAGTCAGAGCATCGTTGCCCTCCTTGAGCTCATCCAGCACAGGTTTAATACTTACCAGGCTCCCAGCGTCAAAATTCCGATCTAGGAACTCCCAGAAGCTCGGCACAAGGTCAAAAGCATAGTAGCGGCGGTATGCCTCAACCAAAATATTGGTATCTACCAGGAACATCACCAAGCACCAACCTCACGCGCGAAACGCTCAAAAGTCTCAGTCTGCCTAACCCCCAACAAACGCTGAGCATCAGGATACGACATCCTACCGCTACGAGCCTCACGGTACACTGCCCGCGCAAAACGCGGCCCCACTACAAAGGGATGCGACTTATAAAACTCGCCACCAGAAGACCCCTTCTCGGTCTTCTGCCGCAGAACCTCCAAAGCCTGAGCCTCAAACTCAGGGTAAGCAACAGACCACTGCTCAAAAGAGATTAGCTTCAAATCCCGAAGCCGATTCAGCAAAGCCAACGCACTCACCCTAAAACGCTTTGCCACAGGCAACACCGCATCCTCACTCAAGGAGCGCGGAGCAAACCTGCGCACCTCACCTACTGGCATGAGAAAGGCCGCCGCAAACTCATCACACCAACGCTCAGAACGATTCGAGCTTCCGCTCTCTTCAGCATCATCAGACACACCAGACACACCAGACACACCAGACTCACCTAGCACTAAATGCCCCACTTCATGGAACATCGTGAAAACCTGGGCAGCATGAGACTCTTTGCCATTCACAAAAATAAGCGGAGCGTACTCGTCCGAAAGAGAAAAGCCACTGAACTCTTTGGTATCAAAAGGTCTACGGGTAGAGCCAAAATAGCCAGCAACACTTACAAGAACATCCTGATTCTCAAGGAAAGAAAAAACCTCCTTACGAGACTCAACATAGCCCTGTGCTCTGCTAGCAGTAGAAAAACTCCACTGCTCACGCAAACGCATTGCCACAGTCTCAGGTGCGTCACTTAAGCTGGCACTACCAACCCAATCCACAACATCTAGACCCTGATCGAGCGCATAATCGCGGAACCAAACCTGCTTACGCTGCTGTGCGTAAATTTCATCGGTCAGTTCCTGAGAATAACGACTACTGCGCTCATCACGCCTGCGAAAATCAGGCAGAGGCTTCTCAAACACTGGTGGCTCACTCATCATCAAGTAGCCAAAGGGAACGTGAGTGCTCTTCGCAAAATCCTGCAACTGTTTTAAAGTTGGCTGTAACGAGCCCTCAAGCCAGCCCGCCACCTTGTCGCCCAGTCGCAAATCGCCAGGCTCAACACTAGCTTGTTCCAAGGCCCAAGAAATCAAGGCGGGTTTCACCGGGACCCGAACGCTCACACCGCACCCCCTCACAAAAACTGCTTCAGAAAACGCCCCCTATGGGCATGACCGAGGTAGCTTGAGACTAGACCTCTTAGCGGTATGAGGGGACTGTACTCTCTAAATTTAATCTATTGATGTAAACCAGCGCTACACAAAAGTGAAGAAAAGCATGGCACGTTCCCGGTGCCGGTTCTATAGAGATAAGCCACCTACGGTTCCAGCGCTAGCTGAACCATAGCGCGATGAATACCTCGCACAGGGCACGACTGAGAGTTCAGAACACGCTCCTTGGCAAGCGGTTGGAAGCCCAAAAGATTGTACAGTGAGTGTGCAAAAGATTGTACAGTCACTGTACAATTTTTCAGTTTATTGCTGCTGGAGGGGGTGCAGCGGGTGCCCGCCCAAACATCAAGGGAGCATCTGATACGCCCCGTTATCACTGTCATACTTCTCCCAATGATTTCCCCTTGCATAAGCTAGGAACAGATAAGACACCCCCTAGCAAAGGAACAGAACCATGGCATTCATCGACGAATCAGAATGGGAAAGCTTCGCGCTCGACATCCTCGGCGAACTCAGCTGGCAACCCCTCCACGGCACACAAATCGCCCCTAACGCCAGAGGCGAGGACGACATCAACGGCAAGCTCCCCTACGAGCACCTCCGCGAGAAAAACGACACCCTCGAAATCCCCGGTATGCTCCGCGAAGCCATCGCCCGCCTCAACCCCGAACTCACCCCAGAAGACATACGAACCGTCGCCGAAAGCGTCCTTACCGCCGCATCTGTGGACCCCAAAGCCGAAAACCGTGAAGCCCACAAATACATCACCAAGGGTTACAAGGGCCTCACCATCAAACGCCACGATGGCAGCGAATACAACCCCACTGTACGCATCATCAGCCGCAATCCCGACGAAAACCGCTGGCTCGCCGTCCAACAAGTCACCCTCAAAACCCTCGACAAAGAACGCCGCTTCGACATCGTGCTCTACTGCAACGGTCTGCCCGTCGGCATCATCGAACTCAAACGCGCAGGCGACCCCAACGCAGACCTCCGGGGTGCCCACAACCAAATCAACCAGTACATGCGCGACTTCCCCCTAGCCTTCCGCTACAACGTCCTTACCATCATCAGCGACGGCATCACCGCCCGCTACGGAACCCCCTTCACCCCCTACACCCACATGTCCGTCTGGAACGTGGACGACGACGGCGAACTCATCGACTTCACCGCAGAAGCACCAGACCCCTCAGACTACGAATCCCAAACTGCCCTCGAAGCTCTCCTCTTCGGCGTTGCCAACCAAGAACGCTTCCTTGACCTGCTCAACAACTACATTGTGTTCACCAGCGTTCCCAATGAACAGGGCGGCGTCCAAACCACCAAAATCATCGCCAAGCCCCACCAATATTTCGCCGTAAGCCGCGCTGTCACCGAAACCATGCGAGCAGTCACCGGAAACCGCCAAATCGGCGTTGTCTGGCACACCCAGGGCTCAGGTAAATCCCTCGAAATGGTCTTCTACGACAATATCGTCATGCGCAACCAACACCTCAACAACCCCACCACCATCGTCGTCACTGACCGCACCGACCTTGACGACCAGCTCTTTAACACCTTCTCATCCACCCTAGATTTCCTGCCGGAAACCCCCTATGAAATTGAGAGTATCGCTGAGCTTCGCAGCGAACTACAGGGGCGCCAGCAGGGTGGCATCTACTTCACCACCCTTCAAAAATTCGCCAAAACCAAAGACGAAAAAGACGCCGGTCTCAGCCACCAGATGCTCTCAGACCGCTCAAACATCATCATCATGGTGGACGAAGCACACCGCTCCCACTACGACAATCTCGACGGTTTTGCCCGCAACATCCGCGACGCGCTACCTAAGGCCAGCTTCATCGCCTTCACCGGCACCCCCATCGAAAAGCTAGAAACCAACACCCAAGCAGTCTTTGGCGACTACATCGATATCTACGACCTCACCCGCGCGGTCAAAGACGGTGCCACCGTACCCGTCAAATACGAGTCCCGTTACATTCCCCTGGAACTGCCAGACGGCGAAACCATCGAAAACATCAACGATGTTGCTGAGCGCATGACTGAAGAGCTCGACGAAGCAGAGCGCAGGAAGACCGAACAGGCTGTGCTCCGTATGAACACCATGTACGGTTCACCAAACCGCCTCAAGAAACTAGCTGCAGACCTTGTAGAACACTGGGAAATCCGCAGTAGCTCCATGAAACAGCTCATCGGAGTACCCGGTAAAGGCATGATCGTCGGCGTGACCAGGCAGGTTTGCGCTGACCTGTACGATCACATCATTGCCCTTCGCCCGGACTGGGCAGGAAGCGGTATTAACGACGGAAAGATCCAGGTGCTCTACACCGGATCCGCCTCAGATGAAGAGGATATTGCCCGGTTCGCCCGCAACGGCCAGGCGTCAAAGACGCTCCAGGCCCGTCTGAAGAATCCCAATGACCCGCTCGAGCTCATCATCGTGCAGTCAATGCTTCTCACAGGGTTTGATGCGCCAGCGCTCCACACCATGTACCTTGACCGCCCTCTCAAGGGCGCCCTGCTCATGCAGGCCCTTGCCCGCGTCAACCGAACCTACAAAGAAAAACAGGAAGCCCTGCTCGTTGGTTACGCGCCCATTATCGATAATTTGCGTGAGGCCCTTGGCATCTATGCGAGTAGCCATACTGTAGGTGCACCTGGTGAGCACGATATGCAAACCGCTGCGGAAAACGCTCTCAATCTCATCACCGAAATTGAATACCTGCTACAACCTGTCCAGGGCTGGAAAGAGAAAATTCTCGGTGAGGGTAGCCATTGCCCTAGCCCAGCAGACCGTATTGCAGCCCTGCGCATGGTTATGGGGTTCCTGCTCAGCAACCGCCAGGTAACCGAGCCCATCGTTAAGGATTCGGACTCTATTGACGGAGCATCACGCCGTCCCCAAAAAACAGAGAAGAGTATCTACAGCAAGTTTGTAGAACGCAGTTCCCAAGTCACCAGGCTGTACAACTTTGTTGCTTCTACCCATGAGAACGACAAAGTCAAAGAACTTAAACAGAAAACGGTCTATGTACAGTTCTTCGAAGAAGTACGTGTAGCCGCAGCCAAGAACCTAGCCGAAGACCGGGCCAGCCGTGGCCTGCCTGTACCCGAAGATATCAAGCGCCTGCTAGAAAACTACACCGAAGGGCTCATTGAAACCGGTGAAGTGAAAGACCTCTACAAGCTCGCAGGAATTCCCGCCCCCGATCTTAGTGAGCTCAACTTAGACTTCGCCCGACAGGCAGCCGAGAATTCCAGTGAACCACTAGCCCTGGAAGCCTTGCGTAAGGCAATGCAGCGACAAATGCGAGATACCGTCGGGCATAACCAGACCCGCCAGGCCTACTACGGCGAAAAACTGCAGGACCTCGTCACGAAATACAACAACTCACAGCTAAGCTTCGTTGAAATCATAGAGCACATCATCGAACTGGGTAAAGAGCTTAAGCAAGAAGCAATGCGTAGCAAGGAGCTGGGCCTCAGCGACGATGAAATGATTTTTTATGACGCTCTCGAAGCTTGTGACCGAGCCGAACTGGAATATTCTGCCGACGCTCTGGCAGATATCGCCCGCGGAATCGTAAAAGCTATCCAGGGCTCACACCGGGACTGGCTCTCTCAGCCCACTCAGCGTGCCAAACTGCGCAAGGTTGTCAAACGCCTGCTTCGCAAGCACAAGTATCCGCCGGAAGGTCAGGACGAAGCCCGCCGCCGCGTTCTAGAGCAGATGGAAATCATAGCCGAAGAAAAGAGTAAGAGGCAGAGTGAATAGGTCTTGCATGCCCGTAGGGGCTACGACATAGCTGCCCCTGGCGGGTTAAACCTGGGTATACGATACAATCGGGGCCCAGCCTATATGACTGGGCCCCGATACGATGGTTAAGGAGTGAGCTAGTTGTTCTTGATGGTGGCCTGCGAATCCTCCTTCTTGACGACGTAGATAGCACCGGTAGTAACGTCCTCCTCAAGGGCTTCCAGGGTCCTGCCGCGTGTCTCGGGGACCTGCGTCACCACAAAGAGCAGGGCGAGGGCACCAATGCCGGCGAAGAGGAAGAACACCCCGGTAATACCCAGCCCATTAATCAGGGTGGGGAAGAAGAGGGCAAGGAAGCCGTTGACCATCCAGCCAAAGAACACAGACACACCAATACCGATACCGCGCATGTGTAGGGGGAAAATCTCAGCAAGCCACACCCACACGGCAACATTCAGGAAGGTCTGCATGGACGCCACGAAAGCAACCACCAGGAAGAGCAGAACAAAGGGGCGGGCGGCGTTACCAACGGGAAGCACCATAGACGAAATACCAATCAGCACGTGGCAGGTGGTTGTCAGGGTTAGGCCGATAGCAAAGGTTTTGCGGCGGTCAACCCGGTCCATCATGTAGAGGGCAATAAAACCACCGATGACCGCAACAACACCCGGCGCAATATTGGCGATAAGCGCGGCGTTAGCGGCAAAGCCAGACTCGATGAGTACTTCCTGGCCGTAGTACATGATGGAGTTAATGCCGGTGAGCTGTTGAGTCATTGAGACGCCGATACCCACGAGCAGGATCCGGAAGAGGAACTTGTTCGAAAGAATCGCCTTCAGTCCGGTATCGGGTGCCCTTTCTTCCTGCTGTGCGATGGCGATAACGTCCTGGAGTTCTGCCTCTGCTCGGTCGGCTGGGCGTATGGTTTTGAGGACGGTGAGGGCGTCGTCGTAACGACCCTGGTCAACGAGCCAGCGAGGAGACTCTGGCATACGGAGCATACCGAAGAAGAGACACGCAGCGGGGATAGCGCAGATTGCAAACATGATGCGCCAAACGCCAGCGAGATCGCTGAGGACGTTGCCGATAATGGCGTTGATGACGAAGGCGGAGAGCTGACCGGTAACGATAGCTACCTCGTTACGACCGGTGATAGAACCGCGAATTTCGTAGGGTGCCAGCTCAGCGAGGAACACGGGGACTACGGTGGAGGCACCACCGACGGCGAGACCGAGGAGGATACGACCGGTGACGAGGAGCCCCAAGCCGGGGGTGAAGACAACAAAGAGGGAGCCGACAAAGAAGAGAATTGCCAGCATGATGATGGTGGTGCGGCGCCCAAATGCGTCTGAGATTTTACCGGCGAAGAGGGCGCCGAAGGCTGCCGCGAAGACGAGGGAGCTGGTGGCTACACCTTCGGTGAGTGGTGTGAGGCCGAGCTCTGCTGACATGGGGCGCAGGGCTCCATTGATGACGCCGGTGTCGTAGCCGAAGAGGAGACCACCGAAGCAGGCGACGATAGAAATGAGCCCTAGCCGTTTGGTGTGGGGGCCGGTTGTGAGGGGTGGGAGGTTGGACTCTCTGAGCGAGGGGGTTGAACCTGACACGTTTAACTCCTTTGCTAGCACGTGCTAATTGTGGGTTGAGTCATAGCCTACGACTGAAACTTTGTTAAGACAAGTTCTTTTATGAAAGAATTCTGGTGCGCGAGTGATGACACCGCCGTCGGCGAATTTTTTAACAAAGCGCCTGGACAAAGAAACATAGCACGAGCTAGTATTGCTTGCGTCACCTGAGTTAGCACGTGCTAGTTCATGGGGGGTGAAAAGGCGCCAGCCCTCCCACCCCGTAACACCACCCTGTCACCCCACCTGCCCACCCATCGTCAAAGGAGACCCCACATGACTTCCTCCACCGAAACCATCAACCTCGGCGTCATCGGCGCCGGCTGGATCGGCACCTTCCACGCAGAAACCGTCGCCCAGCGTATCCCCGGCGCCCGCCTGCTTGCCGTTGCAGACCCGGTACCCGGTGCGGCAGAACAGCTCGCCGAAAAATACGGAGCCCTCGCCTACACCGACACCGCAGACCTGCTGGCAAACCCCGACGTACACGGCGTCGTCATCGCCTCCCCAGCCTTCACCCACACCGAAACCGTTATCGCAGCGGCAGAAGCCGGCAAGGCAATCTTCGTTGAAAAGCCCATGGCGCTCACCCTCGAAGACGCAGACCGCGCCATCGAAGCCGCAAAAACCGCCGGCGTCCCCCTACAGGTAGGCTTCAACCGTCGCTACTCCACCGACTTCGCCCGCGCCGGCGAATACGTTCACGACGGCAAAATCGGCACCCCCCAGCTGCTCCGCTCCCTTACCCGCGACCCCGGCCTCGCCCACCCCGAGCGCGTCAAGCCCTGGACCATCTTCTATGAAACCCTCATCCATGACTTCGACACCCTCAACTGGATTAACAAGGACGCCCGCCCCACCGAGGTCTTTGCGGTAGCAGACGCCCTGGTCGCCCCTGAATACAAGGACGGCGGCTTGCTAGATACCGCCGTCGTCACCATCCGCTACGACAACGGCGCCATCGCCACCGCAGAAGCAAACTTCTCTGCCGCCTACGGCTACGATGTGCGCGGAGAATACTTCGGATCCGCCGGTATGGTTACTGCCGGTGACCCCGCAACCATCAGCACCCGCTACTACAGCGTCGAAGGTGTCGCCGCAGACACCTCTCGCCTCAACATCGACCTCTTCCACCAGGCATACACCGACGAACTCATCGACTTTGTTGCCGCAATCCGCACCGGTGAGGTTAAGGGCGCCCGAGGTGAGGATGCCAAGGCGGCGCTCGCCATCGCTCTCGCCTGCATTCAGTCCTGTGAAAACAACGCACCCGTAGCCCTCTAAGAGAGGGCGTATATAAGGAGAAACCCATGGCTTTCACCCTGGCTGCCAGTGCCGAAATGCTCTTTACCGACCTACCCTTTGAAGACCGCGTCCGCGAAATTCACGGCAGGGGCTTTGAGGTAGAAATATGGAACTGGACCACCAAAGATATTGCTGCCCTGGTGGCAACCGGTGCAACTTTTTCGTCCATGACCGGCTACATCGAGGGGGACCTACTCACTACTGACGGGGTGAACCGCCTCCTTGAAACCGCCCAGCAGTCCCTGGCGGTCGCCGATCAGCTGACCTGCCCGCGCCTTAATATCCACGGAACCGGGCTGGATTCCAATGGGCTCCCCATCATCCCCTGGAACCCCAGCGGGGGAGACTGGCACCGCGCGGTAGACACCCTCGGTGCCCTGGCTGAACTAGGTGAGAATGAAGGGCGCGTCTTCACCCTGGAGAACCTCAACCTGCGGGTAGACCACCCGGGTACTCCATTCGCGACGTCCGAAGAAATTTCTCAGTTGGTGGCAGCGGTCAACAGCCCCGGTCTGCGCATGAACTTCGATATGTACCACGCCCAAATTGACGAGGGAAACATTATCGAGCGCACCCGCGCCTACCTGCCTCTCATCGGTGAAATCCAGGTGGCAGATGTGCCGGGCAGGTGCGAACCCGGCACCGGGGAACTCAACTACCCCGGCATTGCCTGCGCCCTGCACGACATGGGATACGAGGGCACCGTCGCCATGGAGGCATGGGCGTCCTCGGATCCCGCAGCGGCACTCGACGCCTTCGCGCAGGCTTTCCAGTAAGCCCAACGGCAGGTACCCGGCGACTCACCTTACAATAGGCACTATGGCAACTGAGAAAAAAACCACCCCCGTGCGCCCCACCATGAAAATGATTGCGGACGAACTGGGTATCTCTCGCCAGCTCGTGTCCATCGTCATGCGTGACCAGCCGGGTGCCAGCGATGAAACCCGCCAGCGCGTCAAAGACGCAGCCCGCGCCATGGGCTACTTTCCTGACGCCTCCGCCCAGGCACTGAGGGGTAAACGCACCCGCCGCCTGGGCATTATTTTCTCCATGCGAGAGCAGTTTGAGGTAGACATGGTTGAGCGGCTCTTCGTCTACGCAAAACGCAAGAACTTCACTCTGGTGCTTGCCCCGCTCACCGAGCAGCGAACAGAACAGGACGCGGTTGCTGATCTCCTCAGCCAGCGTGTAGAAGGCCTCTGCATTCTCTCTGCCGAGGGTAGTGGCACCAGGTTCTCCGCCCTACCGCAGGGATTACCTGCTGTTACCCTGATGGGCCCGACCGCCGGGGTCTGCGACTTCCGTGCTGATGACACCGCCGGAATCCGCCTGCTGGTAGACCACCTGGTTGGTCTGGGGCACCGGGACATTCTTCACGTGAGCGGTGGGGCGCACCCTAATGGGGAGCGACGCTCCGAAAGCTTTAGGGAGGCAATGGCAGCACACGGGCTCGCCCCGCGCACCGTGGAAGGGTCCATGACAGAAATTGGGGGTGCAACTGCTGCCGCAGATGTTCTGAAGGGGAATCTGCCCACCGCAATCATCGCCGCTAATGACCGGTGTGCCCGCGGCGTGATTGGCACCTTGCGTACAGCCGGGGTAAGAGTCCCCGAGGACGTCTCGGTGGCGGGGTACGACAACAGCTCCATTAGCTGCCTGCCCTACCTCGATATGACCAGCGTGGATTACGGAATTGAAGAACTCACCAATCAGGCCTTAGAAGAGCTCATTAAGCAGGCGGACGCCGCTACTGTGAACACCGAAGGTAAGGTCTACTTGCAGGCGCCCACTCTGGTGGTTCGCACCAGTACCGCCCCGCCCCGCCTGCCCTCTGTTTAGGTCATGGTGCGAAGCCCGCACTGCCTTTTGGGCGGTGCGGGCTTGTTGCTGGTTAAAGTTGGAAAAACTATCGTGCCCTCTACCAAATTTTGGTGACCCCTACCACCAGCTTTGATAGTATGTAAGTACATATTAGGCTGAGGTTTTTCAGCCTCGTTAAGCCACATAACGGCAACATTCCGACGACGAAAGCGTGGAAACGAGCATGACTGAGAACAATCTCATCATCGGTACCGCCCCCGACTCCTGGGGTGTCTGGTTCCCCGAGGACGACCGGCAGACCCCCTGGCAGCGCTTCCTCGATGAGGTGGTAGAAGCAGGCTACAAGTGGATTGAGCTGGGCCCCTACGGCTATATGCCCACCGACCCCGCAACCCTGGCCAAGGAGTTGCAGGAGCGTGATTTACAGGTCTCTGCCGGTACCGTGTTCACCGCCTTCCACCGCGGCCTGGATCAGTGGGATGTAGCCTGGGAGCCTGCCCGCAAGGTGGCTGAGCTGACCGCAGCTATGGGCGCCCAGCACATGGTGGTTATTCCCGCCCTGTGGCGTGACGATAAGACCGGTGGGGCCATCGAACCCCGCGATTTGAGTGAGAGGCAATGGGAAGACCTGGCTACGGGCCACAACCGTCTGGGTGAAACTCTGCAGCGTGACTACGGCATCTATCAGCAGTTTCACTCCCACGCTGATTCCCACGTTGAAACCATGGAGCAGATTGAGAAGTTCCTGGCGGTGACCGACCCCAGGCTAGTGACTCTCTGCCTGGATACCGGACATGCGGAGTACGGCGGCGCTTCCTCGGTTGAGCTGATTGAGAAGTACCCCGATCGCATTGGCTACCTGCACCTGAAACAGGTTGACCCGGCTATCCACGCCCGGGTTCGCGCAGAGGATATGACCTTTAAGGACGCAACTGCGGCGGGTGTTATGTGTGAGCCCCCCAGGGGCCTGCCTGACCTGGGCAAGGTGATTGAGGCCGCTGAGAAGCTGGGCCGCCCCCTCTATGGCATCGTTGAGCAAGACATGTACCCGCTCTCTGACTTCTCGGTTCCCCTGCCCATTGCCAAGCGCACTAAGAACTACCTGCTCGGCTGCGGCTCCCGAACCGTCATTTCCTAACACTTCTTCGCGTAGAGGCGCCGCTCCACATTACCGGGGTGGCGCCATGCGCCCTAGCCAAAGGACATCATCTTGACTCAAGAACTCCGTATCGGCGTCGTCGGTGCAGGCCGCATGGGCTACGATCACATCAAGCGTATCCACTCCACCATCAACGATGCTGTTGTATCAGCCGTCATCGACATAGATGAGGCAAAGGCAGAGCAGGCAGTTGAAGGCATTGAAGGCGCCAAGGTCTTCACCGATTTCGAAACCGCCCTGGACGCAGACGCTTTTGATGCTGTGCTTATCGCAACTCCCGGTTTCCTGCATACTCCCGTACTACTACCCGCTATTGCTAAGGGCCTCCCCATCCTCTGCGAGAAGCCTCTCACTACTGATTCCGCTTCCTCCTGGGAAATCGTTCAGGCAGAGGTCGCTGCGGGTAAGCGGCTGGTTCAGGTTGGTTTCATGCGTCGCTTTGACTCCGGCTACCAGAAGATCCGTTCACTGGTAGAGTCCAAGGAGCATGGCGAGTTGCTGCAGCTCTCCTGTGACCATATCAACCCCGATGTGCCCGAGTCCTACACCGGCCGCAACCTGATTGACGACACCGTAGTGCATGAGTTCGATGGCATCCGCTACCTCACCGGCGAAGAAATCAAGAACGTCCAGGTGCGCACAGGCAAGAATTCCAAGCACGTCAAGGGTGACCTCCAGGATCCCGCACAGGTGCTCATCGAGACCGAGTCTGGCGTCCTGGTTACGGTCAACACCCACGTTGTTGCCCAGTACGGCTACGCTGTGACGACCAAGGCCGTGTTCGAAGACCGGCACCTCACCGTTGGTGAAGAGGTCTGCGAGAGCTTCGAACCCCGCTTCGTTGATGCTTACGACGCTGAGATTCAGGCATGGGTGGATGCCGCTCTGGTTGGCGAGCAGGTCGGCCCCTCTGCTTGGGACGGCTACGCTGCTGCTGCCTGCTGTGAAGCTGGCATCCGAGCTATCGGTTCCGGCAGTGCTGAGGGCGTAATCCTCGAACGTAAGCCTGAGCTCTACACCTAAAGATATCGCTACCGCCGGTGGGGTTCCACCGGCGGTAGTTTTACGCTTAAACGCGAGTTGCCGCCTGCGTCCTGGTACGAGGGACGCCGGCGGCTTCTTTATGTCTGGAAGCCGGTGCTTTTGCTCCCGGGCGATTTTATACACCATCATGCAGTCTGCTCAGGTGATTGAACAAGGGAAAGCTGCCCCGGCACTCTACCAGGAGTGCCGGGGTAGCTTGTGTTGAAACTATCGGGTTTTCGCCGGGGCAAGACCGGGCTTATTTGTCCTTGGGCTTGACGATGTAGATAGCACCGGTGGTGACCCCAACTTCAACTTCTTCGAGGCTCTTGCCGCGGGTCTCGGGTAGGAACTTGACCATAACCAGGACCGCGAGGGCGTTGATCGCTGCGAAGCCGAAGAAGGTGTTATTGAGGCCAACTGCGTCAAGAGCAATGGGGAAGAAGTAGGCAACGAAAGCATTCGCGACCCAGAGGCAGAAGACCGCAAAACCCATGCCGAAGGCTCGAATTTGCTGAGGGAAAATCTCAGAAAGGAGGACCCAGGTGGCAACGTTCAGGAACGTTTGCATAGAACCAACGAAGCCAACAATCAGGAAGAGAAGTACCCAGGGGCGAATTGCTGCATCTTCGGGTAGCCAGAAGGCTGAGGAGCCGATGAGTAAGTGCAGAATTGTCACTAAGGTGTAACCGGTGATGATAGTGGTACGGCGGTTGATGCGCTCCATCATCCACAACGCGATAAAAGCACCGATAACAGCGATAACGCCGGGGGCGATGTTAGCGATGAGAGCTGCCTGCTGTGAGAAGCCCGCGTCCTGCAGCACTAGGGTGCCGTAGTACATGATGGAGTTAATACCGGTGAACTGCTGGAAGACAGCAAGCGCTACACCTACACCGAGAATGCGCAGGATCCACTTATCTTTGAGCATGGAACCGAGCTTAGGGGTTACCGCGCGGCTTTCGAGTTCCAGTGTGCGCTTAATGTCGCGAGCTTCAGCCTCTGCACGTTCGGGGGATCGAACAGTATTGAGCACGGCAAGGGCCTCCTCATGGCGTCCCTTGGAGAGCAGCCAGCGGGGAGATTCGGGCATGCGGAGCATACCGATAAAGAGGAAGATGGCGGGTACGGCACAGATAGCGAGCATATAGCGCCAGATGTTTTCGTGGTGGCCCCAGAGATTACCCAAAATAGCGTTCACCACGAAGGCTGCGAGCTGACCCACCACAATCATCATTTCGTTACGCCCCGAGAGGGATCCACGAATTTCATAGGGGGCCATTTCGGCCAAGAAGACGGGAACGACGGTGGATGCACCGCCAACGCCTAGGCCCAAAAGGACGCGGCCGAGGAGCAGGACGCCGAGGTTAGGCGCAACAGCACAGAGAACCGCGCCAAAGAAGAAAATAGTGGAGAGAAGCAAGATGGTCTTCTTGCGGCCGATAGCATCGGAGAGGTACCCGATGGTCAGAGCGCCTACGGCGGCACCAGCAAGTAGGGTCGATGTGACCAGGCCAATTTCACTGACCTCTAAGCCAAGTTCAGCGGTCATGGGGTCAATGGCACCGTTGATAACACCGGTGTCGTAACCAAAGAGCAGACCACCAAGGGTTGCTACAAGGGCTACCTGTCCCAAACGCTTGGAGTGCGGGCCCTTGACGAGGGGCGGTAGATTAGATTCTGCCGCAGTAGGGGTGTGAGAAGACATCATTGCCTCTTTTCTTGTGCAGGTAGCTTAGTTGCTGCTTTGAGCGCGTTCTACCATTTCGCGCATGGTTTTGGATTGATACTGAGAAACCTCGACGGCGTTCTCGTTTTCTGCAAAGACAGAAGACGCCATGACAGTGTCGGGAGAGTCGAGGAAGCCTATTTCGTTGAGCCCGCTGAAGAACTCCTGCCAGTTGACATCGCCGTCACCCATCTTGAGGTGCTGGTGGACACGGACGGGGTTGCCGGGCGGGTTGGTGATATAGCGCAGGCCGTGGGAAGCATGGTGGTTCATTGTATCGGAAACATGGACGATGCGGATACGGTCGCCTACTTCTCGCATGATCTCCAGTGGGGCTTCGCCCATATGGAACGTGTGGGAAGCAACGTAGACCATGCCCAGGTTCTTAGAGTTGACACCGCGGATAACGCGCCAGGCTTCCAGGCCGTTTTCTACGAAATCATCGGGGTGAGGGTCGATGGCAACATGGATTCCTTCGCGTTCGATGATGGGTAGGAGTTCTTCCATAGAGCGGTAGAAAGCACGTTCGGATTCTTCGGCAAGTTCAGGACGCCCGGAGAACTCAGTGCCAATTTGCTGAACGCCTAAGTCAACAGCTATGTGCAGAACACGCTTCCAGTATCGAACTGCTGCTTCGCGGGCGTCAGGGTCGGGGGATGACCACCGGAGCACGGGGAGGAGCGAAGCGATTTCGACGTCGGCGTCCTTGGCTGCTTTTGCCAGTTTTTGAACGAGGTCGTCATCAGCCTTGGGGTGATTGAAGAAAGGGATGAAGTCTTTGTGGGGAGTCATCTGGAGGTAGTCGAAGCCCATCTCCTTTGCCACCCTGGGGAATTCCAAGAGGGAATGAGTGTGGTGGAAGGGAGTGGGATCAAGTGCAATCTTCATGAATACTCCTATGAGGGCTTGGGCGGAAGTGACCTTGAACGGCTGTTTACACCTGCGTAACACTTGTGTCACAACACACTATACATATGTCCTAACATATTGACAACAGTACTTGATATAACCTGTGCACAAAATTTGTTGTCACTTCTCAGGGGCTCTAAATAGCGCAAAAAAGCGGTGGACCCCCGGGGGCCACCGCTGATGAGACGGTTTGCAGATTTTTTAGCGTATCTTCACTTCGGCGCCGTTTAAATCTGCAGATTCAGCGATTGCTGCAATGACCTTCAGGGTGTGGAGTCCGTCGGCGAATGTGGCACAAGGCTGCAAATGCCCCTCGATTCCCGCAATTTGTTCCAGGAAGGCACGCGCCTGGAAGGCAAAATTCTGATTGTAGTTGTACCCTACCCCGGGCGCGTCCATTGCCAGGGAGCCAGGATAATTGGGGGTGTGGGCGTTGATGACAACGGTGCGTGGGCCGGCGGTATCGGCGGGTGCGGCGGAATCGTTGTAGATATACTCCGCCGGGCGCAGAGTATCCCATGACGCCTGAGTTTTAGGGCCGTATATATGGTAGGTTTGGCCGTTCGGGTTGCCGAAGGCAACACGAGAAATGGTGTAGGTCCCTACCGCTCCATTTTCAAAAACGCAGGTGAAGGTGGCGGTATCTTCGTTGCCCACAGATTCCACCTCTTCGGAAAGTTCGACCTTGCCGTGGCCCACTACAGTGCCTGCTGGTAGGTGGCGCTCGGTAATAGTGGTTGACAGGTAAGCGCCACGCACGGAAGTCACTCGGCCATTGAGCTGTTCTCCCGTGTCGATGGTATGGGATCCAAGATCTCCCAGGGCGCCGGAGCCTGGGCCGCCACGGTAGCGCCAGGTCATAGGAGCGTCGGTGTCAGTGCCGTAGTCACAGAGATAGGTGGAGATGAAGCCTGCAACGGGGCCGAAATCGCCGTTTGTGATTTTCTTCTTGAGCGCGTTGAGGGCTGGGGTGCGGCGCACGGTGTAGCCCACGGCTGTGACGAGCTGATCGCCGTACTGCTTTTCTAATTCGACCATTGCTTCTGCATCTTCGAGGGTGCCTGCCAGGGGCTTTTCGCAGAGTACATGCTTACCAGCTTCGAGCAGGCCCTTGGCGATGGGGAGGTGGAGGGCGTTACCTACGACGATGGATACTGCATCAATGTTGGGGTCGTTGGCTACTTCGACCCAGTCGGCATAGACTCTCTCGTAGCCGTAGCGGGCTGCTACCTCCTGGGCAAGGGGCAGGTTTGGGTCGGCGACGGCGGCGAGTCGAACCTTGGGGAGGGAGGGGTTGTGGATGGCGCTTGCCATGCGGTAGCCAAAGGCGTGGCCCTGGCCTGCCATGCCTGCGCCGATGACTGCCACAGAAATTTCTTGAACGCTCATGGTCGCTCCTTGAGGCTTGAGGTGCCATTTTTTGTTGATAGTGGCGACCCTCAGTTTGTTAGGACATGATTATGGTGACATGAAGTAGAGGGGTTTTGAAAGAAAAAATTATCTTGTGCTACTTCTTCTTGTCACAGAGTGTTTTTTTGGGGTGCTGAGGTGGAATTGGAACGTTCCAACAGGTATATTATGCACAATTTTTGAACCGTTCCAACCATGGCTAGGTAGCCACTACTATCAAGATAGAACCCGTCTTAACGAGCCGTGCTTGAGCCACGCACAACTAGTCTGGGCTCCACTAACAGATACTGAGTTTCATCCACCCTACCCTGAGCCCCTGCACGTGCGGCCAGAGCCGCCAGTCTGCCTAACTCGTCCTTGTTGGGATCTACAGAGGTGAGGCTGACGCGGGGAATACCAGCCACAAGGATATTGTCAAAGCCTGCAACCGCTACATCACCTGGAACATTGAGTCCGGCTTCTTCTACAGCCCTTATACACCCCAGGGCGGCGATATCGTTGACAGCGATGACTGCGGTGGGACGCTGTTTCTGCGGTAGGGCGAGTAAGGCCTGGCCGGCACGATAGCCGCCCTGTTCGGTGTAATCACCGGGCAGAAGCAGGGGTACGAGGCCCCGGGCAGATACTGAAGCCTCAAAGGCTGCCTGCCGTTCTTGGGTCACTGCTCCAGAGCTACCTGTAATGAACCCCAGGCATCGGTGCCCGGTAGTTGCCAGGTGCTCAACCAAAAGCTCCATGCCAGCCTCATCGTCTGCGCGGATGCAGGTGGCGGTGCCAGGAGTAACAGCTGCACTGACATACACCACTGGTATATCTGCTGGCAGGGTGTTCTGGTCTGCGGCTGCTCCTACTACGACCAGGGCGCGTGGACGTAGACTGTGGAGCATTCTTAGAACCTGAGGGTCCAGGGTGCCATAGGGTTCTGAACTGGTGGCAGTGGAGCTTCCGTTGAGGAGTAGGCCGAACTCCCCGTGCTCGGCGAGTGTGCGGCGTACAGCATCTGCTACTTCGATGAAGAGGGGGTTCTGGAAGTCTAGTACTAGGATGCCGATGAAGGGCGACTGCTGGGAGGTGAGAGTCTGCGCCACGAAGCTGGGGGAGTAGTTGAGTTCAGTGGCGGCGGTACGGATGCGTTCTAGGCGTTCGTCGCTCACCCGTTGTGGATCCTTAAAAGCGAGAGAAACGAGGGATTTGGAGACACCGGCTCGAGCTGCGACATCAATGATGGTGGCACGTTTGGAGGGCTGAGCAGGGGTGTCTGGGTGCTGTGCGGTCATGCTCCCCATTGTGGCACACCCCGGCTCAACCGATAGTGCGTAGACAAGCTTTACCCTACCACCAGCCAGAGCGCCCCGAGTGTGGTCATAGCAATAACTGCTCGATCAAAGAATTGCTGGCTCATGTGGGAGGCGAAGCGCCAACCGCACCAGGCACCACCTAGCACTGCGGGTACCAGCACAGCATCCAGGTAGAGGGTGCTGGAATCTATAATGCCCAGTCCTACTGAAAAAGGCAGTTTGAGTATGTTCATCACTGCAAAGAACCAGGCAGCGGTACCCAGAAAAGTCTGAACCGGGAATCGGGCTACCAAAAAATACATGCTCATAACGGGACCACCGGAGTTGGCAACCATCGTTGTAAAGCCACCTAGGCCGCCGAAGAAGGTGGTTGCTAGGGGGTGGGCGCCGCTAGATTCCTGCCCGGTAGTGGTGGGCTTTGTTGCTTGATGTCGCTGCCACAGCGTCAGCCCCATCAGCATGAGTAAGAGCGCGCCAATGCCCCGCCTCACCCCGGTATCTGAAGCAAGGTAAAGAAAGACGGCACCTACTATTAGGCCCAAAAGCACTGCGGGAACCATGCGAGTCAGCGTGGGCCAGTGGGCATGTTTACGGTAAGCCAGCAGAGCGAAAATATCTCCTACCATGAGCAGGATTAACAATGCGCCGGTGGAAGTCTTAGCAGGAAGAACGGAGGCAAAGAGAGCCACCGATACCGTGTTAAAGCCGGGGATCGCCGTCTTAGAGATACCGACTAAGAAGGCACCCAGAGCAAGGCAGGCCCATGCGATAATGGACAATTCCGGTAGCACAAGACCCCCCTCTCTTAATCCCTACCTAGCAGTGTTTGAACAGGACTGTGACCCGCCCTTTAGGCGGGCAGGGTACCTAGTCACATAGTCTTAGGCAGTGTAGGGCAGGCGCGGATCAATGTCTGCTCCCTCCCAGGTGGAGCGAACCCAGCCATGGTGAGGATCGTCAGAAATCAGCCAGTCACGCACACGGCCAGGGCCCGCCATGACGTTGAGGTAATAGAGGTCGTAGCCAGGGGCTGCCATAGCGGGTCCATGCCACCCGTAGGGTACTAGTACGACATCACCGGTGCGTACCTCCTCGTTAACATCGATGGGGCGCTCATCGGATGCGTAGACGCGCTGGTAGCCGATAGCGTCTTGGGCTTCAGCCGGGGCCCCGGGAGTAGGGCGGGTTTCGAAGTAGTAGATTTCTTCCAGCGCGGTTTCGCCTTCTTTCTCCTCGTCGTGCTTATGGGGAGGGTAAGAAGACCAGTTACCAGCAGGTGTAATAACCTCGCAGACGATAAAGCGGTCTGCCTCCAGAGTAGCTGGGGTGCCAAAGTTATGTACCTGGCGGGAGCAGTTGCCTGCACCGCGCAGCTCAACGGGAATCTCATTCTTTGTGAGGTGTCGAACGGGGTACTCGGCTTGAGCGGGAGCGGTGGCGATAGCAACGCGCACACCCTGTTTACCGGTGAGAGTTACTTCGCGGTTGATGCCGGTATAAAGGACGTCTGTTGGCCCGTGGAAGACAGACTCACGACCAGCTAATTCATACGTGGTGCCATCAACGTACACGGTAACGGGGCCGGTGAGTGGCACGATGATACGTTCCTCATCGGTAGCGCCTAGGGTGAGGGGCTGGTGAGTAAACGTTGCGGTTTTAATCCCGGTGTGCGCCCAGCCGTCAACAACGATGGTCGAGTCGTGGGTGCCTAGGGAAAGATCCCAGGGGCCGTTAGCGGCTGTACCTGCGGGGTAGAACCACTGTGACATGGTGCGCTCCTTTTTGTTGGTCTGTGCTTGGGACGTTGGTGGTAGGAGAGAGGGCTAGTTGGAGAGGGTCATTTCGAATGAGTAGAGATCGGCACGGTAGACGTGCCTACCGGTTTCTACGCGGGTTCCGATGTCGTCAAGAGCAGTACGTTTCATATGCACCAGGGGCGCTCCAACAGTGGTATTGAGAGTAGTGGCCTGGAACTCATTGGCGATGGTGGCGCCCACGGTCTGGTGTGCGAGGGAGAAAGTGACACCCATGGCGCGGAGTGTGTCGTAGAGGCCTTGCTTTTCAAGGTCTGCCTTGTCGATAGTCCCTAGGTGAGCGGGAATCCAGTTCTCCATAATGGCGAGTGGTTGGTTATTTTCTAGTCTCAGACGGAGTATGTGGTAGACATCGGTATTTTCTGTCAGATTGAGCTGTGCAACAATGTCGTGTGGGGCCGGGGCAACGTTAAACTCTAGGACCTCAGTGCTGGGGACGACACCGGAGAGAGTTAGGTCGGTATAGAGGGAGGAGAGGGTGAGCGGGCGACGAATTTCGTTGGAGACAACCTGGGTGCCCACCCCACGCTTGCGTACGAGTAAGCCTGCGCGGACGAGCTCGTCCATGGCCTTGCGCACGGTGGGGCGGGAGAGGTGGAGCTGCGCGGCAATATCGAGTTCGTTGGGCAGCATGGTGCCGGCGGTGAGAGCTCCAGTGGAGATAGCGGTTTTAATTTCGCTCACAAGCTGGTGGTAGAGGGGGATAGGCGAGGTGCGGTCGATGCTGATGAATGATAAGGAGGCCATGTACTTTTCTAAGATGTGGTGTTATTTGTCAGTTTGTATGGACAAAAAAATTTTATCGCACAATAGGTTGCACCTCTTGGTGTTTTGGCTTGTTTTGTGGAGATTCTAGCTACTGTGCAGTGGGGGCCGTCTTGAGGTTTGTCCTAACAAACTATAATCTTGGGATTGTCCTTACAAACTGTCTGTCTGTGTGGAAAGGTGTAGCCATGCCCCTCGTCCGAATCGATCTTAACGCAACTCATACCCCTGAGCACGTCCGCACTATCGCGGATGCTATTCACGAAGCAATCGTGGAGGTCTACGGCATCCCGACCCGCGATCGCTTCCACATCATCAATCGTCATCAGCAGGGGGAAATTATTGCTGAGGACGCTGGGCTAGGGTTTGAACGCAGTGAGGGTGTGGTTATGATTCAGATTTTCACTCAGGAAGGCCGCTCCCCAGAGGCTAAACAGGTGCTTTATGCTCGTATTGCTGAGAAGCTCGGGCAGGTAGGAATTGCTGGTGAAGATGTATTCATTGGCTACGTTGAGAACACTTTCTACGATTGGTCCTTTGGCTTTGGTGCCGCCCAGTATGTCACCGGTGAACTAGGTGTGCCCAAAGCTTAGCTAGTTCTTAGGCCGCTTCATGTTGAGAGGGCAAGCCGGGTGGCTGGCTTTCTCTCATTGGGCTGGAGGCCCAAGAAATCTGGTTTAGAAACTGCGTCAGTATGGATTCAGTGTGTGGTCGCTACTTCTAAACATATCTAAACAAATGAGGGAGTTGTGTCCCAGACATCTACATCGCACCACCCCACAACTCTAAAGGCAGGCGGCTACACAGCAGTGCTCTCGCCTGCTGGTGCCCGTCTGGTTAATTTGACCACTGAAACTGGTAGCACTCTCGTTTTGCCTGCTACTGAAACTGGTTCCAACCCAGGGGCCCGTGGGGAGATTCTTGCCCCCTGGGCTAATCGTATAAGTGACGGAACCTACCGTTGGCTGGGGCAGGAATATAAGCTTCCCCTCAATGAGCCTGATTTAGGTAACGCTATTCATGGTCTTGTTCGCGACCAGCTCTGGAACTTTAGCTCCATTGCCGATACCTCAGAGGGGCAAGCAGTTAGTGCTACGCTAAGGCCCCTGGTCGCTGAGGGCTACCCCTTCACTGTGTCCTATGAAGTGATCTATCATCTCAGTACGAAAGGACTGTCCGCCACACTTACCGCTCGTAACGAGGGGAATGTTGTTGCTCCATACGCTGCTGGGGCTCACCCCTATCTGACCGTGGGAACCTCTTTTGAAACCAAAGGCATATTGGATCGCTGGACGTTACAGCTTCCGGCTCGTACCGTGCTCAAAGTTAACTCCCGGATGATTCCTCTTACCGAAGCCCTAGCTGTCGCTCCACTGGAGTTCACTACCCCTCAACCTCTAGCTGGACGTGCTATAGATCATGCTTTCGGATCTCTGCAAGCTGATTCTGATGGGGCTATTCGCGTAAGTCTTACTGACCAGACCAGTGGAACCAGTACCGTCCTCACTGCCGAGGAAGGAATTAACTGGATCCAAATCTATACCGATGGTAGCAATCGGCGCGGAGTTGCCGTCGAACCAATGACGTCCCCTGCCAACACGTTCAACAGCGGAATTGACTTAATAACCCTAGAGCCGGGTGCCACTCACCGCTGTAGTTGGCGTATTGAACAGGTCCCTGCTGCCTAAGAGAGATAGAGAAAATATGCTTATTCCCTCTTACTTCGAAGATCCCAGCATCTTGCACATCAACACCGAGCCCCACCGTGCATACTACGTGCCGGCTTCTTGTGCCATGGGAGACCTAGTGCATAATCGCGAAGAGTCTGACCGCTGGCTGACTCTCAACGGCACGTGGAATTTCAGATATTTCGACAGCGTCTATGACCTCACCGATAAATTTTATCTAGCTGAAGCTGACCGCAGTGGTTTTTCTACCATCCCTGTACCGAGCGTTTGGCAAAATCATGGCTATGACTGGCACCAGTACACTAACATCCGCTACCCCTTTCCCCTTGACCCGCCCTTCGTCCCCACCGAGAACCCTGCTGGAGCCTACATACGTACTTTTACCTACGCAAAAGACATAAAGGCACCCGAAGCCTATCTGATTTTTGAAGGAGTAGATTCCTGTTTCTACCTCTGGATTAACGGTCAGTTTGTGGGCTACAGCCAGGTCTCGCATGCCACCAGCGAGTTCAAGGTTACAGATTACCTGGTCGAGGGAGAGAACACTGTGGCTGTGCTGGTACTCAAATGGTGCGATGGTAGCTATCTTGAAGATCAAGATAAATTCAGAACTTCAGGTATTTTTCGAGATGTCTACCTACTGACCCGTCCATCAGCAGCCCTGCGTGACTACTTCACCACTACCAACCTTATCGGGGATTGGCCATGCCCGGAGACAGCTACTGTTCTCATTGACGCAACGTTTACCGGCTCGCCAGTCTATGCACGTGTTACCTTGCAGGACGCGACGGGGCATACTATCTCCCAGAGCGAGTTCATGGCAGGCTCAAGTCGAGAAGGCTATACGCATTCGTCATCTCTCGAAATTACTAGCACCCACCTATGGACCGCAGAAACACCCTATCTTTACACACTAATCTTTGAGACTCCCCATGAGACTATCGTTGACCGTGTGGGCGTGCGCCGCGTAGAAATTGCGAATAAGACAGTCATCTTATTGAATGGGGTTCCTCTGAAGATACGTGGAGTTAACCGCCATGACTCTGACCCGATAGTGGGCCCGGCTGTCGATTTGAGTCTCGTAGAACGAGACCTAGTGATGATTAAACAGCATAACTTTAACGCCATTCGAACTAGTCACTACCCTAACTCACCCTACCTCTATCAGCTCTGTGACGAGTTAGGTCTCATGGTTATGGCTGAAGCTGACAACGAGAGTCACGGTAATCAGACCAAGTATCTGCAAGATACTACTCTGCAGAATTCAATCGAACGTTATAACGAGTTGGTATCGGATAATCCGGCCTTTATTGAAGCCACACTCGACCGTATGCAGAGTGCTCTGCACCGTGAGAAAAACCGTCCTTCTGTGCTTTTTTGGTCAGCTGGAAACGAGGGAGGCTATGGTTGTACCTTTGAGCATGCTCTTGAGTGGGCTCAATCTTACGATCAGACTCGCTTAACTCACTATGAAAATGCTTATTTTAGTGACAGCAAGCGGGACTACGACTATTCGGTTATTGATATCTACGGCCGTATGTACCCTGAGATATCCGAGGTTGAAGAGTACCTGGCACGTCCCGACGCCAAACCCTTTATCCTGATGGAATACTGTCACTCTATGGGGAATGGCCCCGGAGACTTTGAGGGTTACTTCCAGCTCATTTATAACAATCCTGGCGTGTTAGGTGGCTTCGTCTGGGAATGGTGTGACCATGCAGTCTACAGGGGAGAAGGGCAACCTGCGGACGGTGAACGACCCATCGCAAAATATTTATATGGTGGCGACCATGGCGAGGTGATACACGATGGTAACTTCTGCGTGGATGGCCTAGTTTACCCCGACCGCACCCCCCCCCACACAGGTTTGTTAGAGTACCGGAATGTACACCGTCCGGTACGAGCTGAGTACAGTTATTCTGGGGAGATTACTCTACGAAACTACCTAGATTTCACTGATCTGGTGGGTGTCGTCAACGTGGGTTACGAGGTGGATTTGGACGGGGCTATCGTCCAATCCGGGAAGATTCAGCTACCTGAATCAGTCCCGCCCCATAGTGCGGTAACTGTCCCTCTTGAGTTTGAAATTCCTAGTAGCGCTAGAGCGTGGTTACGTTTGACCTACACTCAGGCCACTAATAGGGGCGCAGTTCCCGCCGGTCATCTACTAGGGTTCGAAGAGTTCTTGCTCACCGGTAGTCGCACTGTCACAGCCGAGAACCTGCTGGCTACGGCCAAGCACCGGGGTAGAACCTTGAGCGTACAGGAAACCCCTCTGACTTTTACCGTCACCGGTGCAGACTTTGAGTATGTTTTCAACCGCCTGGCCGGTACCTTTGACTCCCTTGTTGTCCGCGGGGAGCAGATGCTCAATGCTCCTTTGACTCTCAACATTTGGCGAGCTCCTACCGACAATGACATGTATATCCGTCAGGAATGGACTCGGGCCCACTTTGACGAGGCATATACACGTTGTTATAGAAGTGCCGCAGTGAACGTCGATTCAGGGGCTGAAATTACAGCAACCCTGGGTGTCATAGCACCGACCGTCCAGCGTATTTTGACCGTCGAGGCTCGTTTGACCATCGCTGATACGGGAGCCCTCGCCCTAGAGTTTGTTGCTCACAAAGATCCAGAATTCCCCGTCTTGCCGCGTTTCGGTGTGCGACTCCAGCTACCCGAAACCATGAATCAGGTATATTACTACGGCAGGGGACCGGGAGAAAACTATGTCGATAAGCATCATGCCAGTTACCATTCCCGTTTCACCACTACAGTTGGCGCCATGCATGAGGACTACATCAAACCTCAGGAAAACGGCTCTCGCTTCGACTGTGACTTTGTAACCCTTAAAGACGGTAGCACCCGTTCAGTCACGGCTATTGGGAACGGCTTCAGCTTCAGCGCATCCCCCTACACCGCTGAGGAACTGACCCGAGCACAGCATAACTTTGAGCTGCAAGAAAGCGGTTCGGCTGTGCTCTGCCTTGACTATGCACTCAATGGAATAGGTTCTAACAGTTGTGGCCCTGAGCTCCTCCCTGCCTACCGCTTTGACGAAACTGATTTTGTCTTTAACCTAACCCTGCTCTTTACCTAACAAAGAGCTGACAGAAACAGTAAGCCTGCCCTTCTGCGAGAGGCGCAGGATTCTCGAATTATGTTTATAAGATCTGGACTAAATCCTTGCCTGGGCTAGAGCTAGCTACTCAGCGTGCGCCGGACCGGATGGGGAAGCTATTAGGAACTCTGGGTAATCAAAGCCAGCCTGCTCGAAAGCAGTAGCAACAGCATCCGCTATGTCAGCAATATCGTCCTGCCGCACCAGAGCAATTGCTGAGCCCCCGAAACCGCCGCCGGTCATGCGGGCACCTAATGCTCCAGCAGTCCGAGCCGATTCAACAGCCACATCAAGCTCATCGCATGAGACTTTATATCGATAGCGCAGAGAGTCATGCGACCCGTTCAGTAGGTGCCCCAGCCGTCCCCACGCACTAGCTGGAACCTGCCGTGAATCTTCAAAGAGAGAAACACACTCTTCAACTCGGGCAATTTCAGTCCAGACATGTTCCAGAGCATCCCGCATGACAGCTGGATCGCTTCCCTCTGGCAAAGACAGGGCGTTGACGCCAGCATCCCAGTCGGCTAAGAGAACTTCAGCTTTTGCCAGGGTGGGGGTACCTTTAAATGCGTCACGCAGGGTCGCTAGACCTAGAGCATCTCTCGCTACTTCTGTGGCGGTTCGCCGGACCGCATACTGCCCATCTGAAAGGTTGTGGTGGGCGCGAGTATCCATGATTAGAATTGCTAACCCGGCTGAATCCACATCGATGGTTAATGCACGAGTTGAGAAGTTCCGACAATCAATAGCTAGAACAGAGCCTTCGGAAGCGCGCAACGAAATGGACTGATCCATGCCGCCTGTTGACGCTCCAGCAATTTCATTCTCAGCACGGATTGCTGCAATAGCCAGGGCCGCCCGCCCTTCGTCTGTATCGGCTAGGCGCTCGCGGTTAGGATCCTGAACTGAGAGTGCATCGTCAACACCTAGAGCCACGGCGCACTCTAAAGCGGCCGATGACGACAGCCCCGCTCCCAACGGCACCGATGAGTCGATAGCTATATCAGCTCCAAAGCCAGTAAAGTCACCCAGGTTTTCGGCCTCCATTGCCCAGGGAACTCCGGCTACGTAGGATAACCAGCCGCTGAGAACCCCCGGAGCCACCTCATCGAAAGCTATCGTTCTGATTCCGTAATCGGTAGCTGCTCCGGCATCGCCCTGGGCAGTTACGGCACGAATCTGACCATCTTGGCGAGGAGACATAGCAATATAGGTGCGCTGAGGTAGGGCAAAGGGGAGAACGGTGCCCCCGCAGTAGTCAATGTGTTCACCGAGGAGGTTAGCTCGCCCCGGTGCTGAATATACTCCGGTAGGTTTAGTGCCGAAGGCTGAATGGAACCGCTCGGTAACGCTCTGGATGAGCACTGCGGGAGATATAGTTTTTTTCCATACCGCAGGCATTATTTCTCCTCTATAGTAGGCTGCGCTAATTCGCGCAGGCGGGCAGCGATACGTTCGGGGGTGGTGTCGCTGATCCAGGCAGCCATAGCTGATTCCGAGCCGGCGAGGTACTTCATTTTGCCGGGAGAGCGCATAAGCGAGAAGACATGAAGGTACATACGTGAGACATTCTCACCCTCGATGAGGGGGGCCTGATGCCAGGCTGCAATATAGGGTAACTGGCTGATGCCTTCAAAGAAGTAATCGAGACGGCTTAAAAGATCTAGGTAGAGAGCCGTTAATTCGTCTTTCTCGCCTTCAGTTAGTTCGGTAAAATCGCGGGCAGCTCTACGGGGAACCACCATAAACTCAACTGGCCACTTAGCTGCGTAGGGAACATAAGCCACAAAGTGCTCGGTCTCTGCAATAACGCGGTTACCCTCAACCAACTCAGCGGCCAGCACATCGCCTAGCAAATCACCACCTGTCTCAGTAGCCCAAGCGTTTGCCCGGCGTACCAGTTGAGCAGTATAAGGGGGGAGATAGGGGTAGGCATAAATTTGCCCGTGTGGGTGGGGGAGCGTCACCCCAATCTCTTCTCCCCGGTTTTCAAATGGAAAGACCTGAGCGATGCCTTCGCGGGCTGACAGCTCCCTGGTTCGATGGGCCCAAGCCTCAACTACCGTGCGAGCTCGCTCGTAGCTTAGGGTTCCAAAAGAACCGTACTGGTCAGAGGTGAAGCTTACGACCTCACAGCGCCCACCCGGGGTGGTTTCTTTGAAAAGTGGCTCATCACGGAGGTTTTCTAATGGCCCCTGTAGGGAGGGAAAACGATTCTCAAAGACAACGACATCGTAGGTTGGTTCGGGAATTTCGCCAGGTACTGACCCGACCCCCGATGGTGCTAGGGGATCTTCGTCTGCTGGCGGGAGAAACGTGCGGTTGTTTCGGTGGGCAGCAATAGTAACTGAGTCACCGGTCAGGGGATCAACCCGTATACAGGCCGCCTCGTGGGGTGGGAGGGTTCGAGCTTCTAAGAGTCGGGTATCTTGTATGTTTCGTGTTGCTTTCCCGGAGAGGTAGGGCTCAGAGTCATCAAAAAAGATGATTTCGCGTCCGTCGGCTAGGGTGCTGCGGGTGATTTTTACCGTACTCATGCGACAAGAACCTCGTTTACATTCTGTTTTAGGAAGAAGAGGGCATCTGCGGGGAGTTCCCTGGTAGTAATGACCGTGTCAATATCGGACCAGTCGGCATAGCGAGCTAACCCGGCGGTATTCCATTTTGAGCCGTCGAAGACGCTTACAACCTTGTGGGCGTTCAGGATGAGAGCCCTGTTGGTCTGGGCCTCATGCAGGTTGGGTGTTAGCAGCCCTGAGTCAGTTGCGCTATGGGACCCGATAAAGAGGATATCGGCGTAAAGGTTAGTTAGAGAGGCTTCCGCGATAGGGCCGACAAGAGCATCTGACGGGGTTCGTTCGCCGCCGGTGAGCAGAACGCGGGCTGGATGGGGGTGGGAGGAGGTGCGGGCAAAGAACTCGTCGGCGACTGGGAGGGAATTGGTGATAATAGTGAGACCCGCCAGGTTAGTATCGTCAGCGATATGTTGGGCTATGTGCAGACAGGTAGTACCCCCTGCAATTGAGATAGCCTGCCCAGTGCGGGCCAGGGTGGCGGCAGTGGTCGCAATGGCATTTTTTTCGCTGGCATTGAGGCCCATTTTTTCCGCAAAGGCTGGTTCCAGTGTGGTGGTGGAGGCTTCCGCTCCTCCGTGGATGCGGTTGATGAGGCCCTGCTCGTCGAGCTCGGCTAAATCACGACGTACGGTCATGGATGAGACGCCGAGCAACTTAGCAAGGTCGGCAACCTGGGCTGAGCCGTGAGCTTGCACCTCTTGCAGAATGCGCTTTTTGCGGACATCGGGGAGCATAGTATTCCTTCCCGGGCTGTGCAGACGGGGTACCTGCTGGACTGTCACCCTCAACAACAGTATGGCATAAAACGAACATAATTTAACATTTGGGTGTCATGGTGTTGTGGGTGAGAAGTTTATTTTCATTATTTACAAGGATTGACCACCTTAGTATGGTCTGTGTTACACTACCTTTAATGTTCAAACGAACAATAATAAACATCTATAGCTTCTTCTTATGAATCTAGGAGGGTGTCACCTCATGCAGGACGCTCAAATCTTTGAACTAGGTGCTGAAATAAACAGTGCTGTACACCTGCGCGTGCAGGGAGTGTCAGTTCTCCTTGACCTCAACAGTGGTCTGCTTCCTGCTATAGCCCACTGGGGGCAGGACCTGGGTGAACTTACCGAATCGGATGCCTCCCTCCTTATCTTGGGTAAATCTGAGCCTTTCTCTGTTAATAACCAGGACGAACCCGTCCGCGTCAACCTTCTAGCTACCCATGAGCCTGGCTGGTACGGACGAACTGGCCTGGAGGGTTCCCGCGCAGACGGTGTTGATTGGTCGCCGAAATTTATCACTCAGCAGCTCACCGTTCTAACTGATCAGCCCCTCCGGCGGTGTGGATCTCTGATTGAAACCGGTGCAGCTGCCCTGTCTATTACTGCCACTGATACTTTTGCCAACCTAACAGTCGTTCTCGAGGTTGAGCTTCTTTCCAGCGGCCTGTTGCGTGCTCGCGCCACCCTGACAAACACAGGAGCTGAGATTTACAATGTCCGTGAACTCGGAATTGTTTTACCCGTGCCTTCTACTGCACGGGAACTACAGGACTTTCGCGGTCACTGGTCCAAGGAGCGCGCCCCCCAGCGTACCGCTTTCAATGTTGGAACCCACCTTCGCGAAGGACGCAAGGGACGTACCGGCGCAGATGCTGCTTTCATGCTTACTGCTGGCGAGCCCGGCTTTGGCTTTGAAAAGGGAGAGGTTTGGGGCATCCACACCGCTTTTTCCGGTGGGCATCGCACCTGGGCAGAACGCTCCTTCTCAGGCCAACAGTTCCTCGGGGGTTCAGAGCTACTCCTCCCTGGAGAAATAAACTTAGCCCCAAACGAATCCTATGCCGGAGTCTGGGTTTACGGAGCCTACGGCCAAGGGCAGGACGAGCAGGCTGGTCGAGTCCGCTCTTGGATGCGCTCCCGGCCACAGCACCCAGTTCGTCCTCGCCCTGTTACCATCAATGTCTGGGAGGCAGTCTACTTTGACCACGATTTGCCTCGTCTCAAAGACCTTGCCGACCGCGCCGCTGCCCTTGGCATCGAACGCTATGTGTTGGACGACGGCTGGTTTGGCTCTCGCCGCGACGATACATCAGGTCTGGGGGACTGGGTTGTCTCAGCGGACGCCTGGCCTGATGGGCTTTCTCCGCTCATTGATTACGTCACTAGTCTGGGCATGGAATTTGGTCTCTGGTTTGAACCCGAAATGGTCAACCCAGACTCTGACGTTGCACGCGCTCACCCTGAGTGGACTTTGCAAGTACCCGGCAGACTTCCCCATGCCTCCCGTACCCAGCAGGTCATGAACCTGACCATCCCCGAAGCCTACACCCACGTACGCGACCAGATGGTTGCCACTCTCACCGAATATCCTGGCATCAAGTACATCAAGTGGGACCATAACCGTGATTTGCTCGAAGCGTCCAACTCCGTCACCGGGTCACCCGCAGTCCATGAGCAAACCCTAGCGGCCTACCGTCTCATGGACGAACTGAAGATGACCTTCCCCGGACTGGAAATCGAATCTTGCTCTTCTGGCGGCGCCCGCATTGATCTAGAAGTCCTGCAGCGAACCGACCGTGTCTGGACATCTGACTGCATTGACCCTCTTGAGCGCCAGCAGATGCACACCTGGACCCAGCAGCTGGTGCCCGCTGAGATGATGGGATCCCATATAGCTTCAGGGAGCTCCCACACTACCGGTCGTTACCACACCCTGCACTTCCGCGCTGCCACCGCTATTTGGGGGCATCTTGGCATCGAGTGGGACTTAGCTACTGCTACCGATGAAGAGCTCGAAGATCTTGCTTCTTGGGTGAATTTCCACAAGAAGCATCGCCCTCTCATTCACACCGGTAACCTCATACGCATGGATCAAACCGACCCATCTGTCTATGTTCAAGGTGTCGTCTCAGCTGACCAAGGTGAGGCTCTCTTCTCCATTACAGCCTTAGCTCTATCAGATGTCGATCCCGTTGGCACTTTCCGTATCCGTGGTCTAGACCCCAAGCGTCGCTATCGGGTTCAGGATGTCACGCCAGATGCTCCTCGTGGCAACTACTTTGCAGCTCCCTGGTGGCCTGGTGAACAACCTGTAGAAATGACCGGCGCCATGATCGAACGTGCAGGTTTTTATCTTCCCGCCCAGTGGCCTGAGTCAGTCCGACTTTTGCACTTCGAAGCCGTCTAAACCCCTTCTATCCATGAGAATTCACGCCCCGTGAATCCGCTAGCACCCCAGAGGTCAATATGAGTACACAGGTCACTGGAAGAACAAAATCTTCCTCCAGAACCCAGCAGCCCTGGCTCCCATGGCTTTTCCTCTTTCCCGCCGGTCTAGGCTACGTAGTCTTCTTTCTATGGCCTACCGTAAGAGGAATCTGGTTGAGCTTTACCGAATACAACCTGCTCACACCCGCCACTTTTATCGGTTTTGACAACTACGCTCGTATGTTTGGTGATCCCATCTTCTGGAACGCCCTGCGGGTCACCATCTGGTATGTAGTGCTTAACATCGGTATCCAAACCATTGTGGCTCTGCTAATTGCTGTTCTGATGCATCGGCTGACTCAGTCAACCTTTGTCCGTTCGGTTGTGCTCTCACCCTACCTGGTGTCTAATGTGGTCGCGGCAGTCATCTGGCTCTGGATTCTAGATGGTCAGTTCGGTATTGCTAACCAGATTCTTGAATGGATTGGCATTGGCCGTATCGGGTTTCTGACCGACCCCAACTGGGCAATTCCAACTATTGCCATGATTAACGTGTGGCGTCATATGGGCTACACGGCCCTCCTCATCTTTGCCGGTTTGCAGACCCTCCCCAACTCGGTATATGAGGCGGCCCGTATGGATGGAGCTAGCGAAACTCGTATCTTTTTCTCTATTACTATGCCCCTACTTCGGCCGATTTTAGCCTTGGTTCTTATCATGACTGTTATTGGCTCTTTCCAGGTCTTCGACACCGTCTCGGTCACCACAGGCGGCGGCCCTGCGAACGCAACCAACGTCTTGCAGATGTACATCTACGACATGGCTTTTGGCCGATTCCAGTTCGGCTACGCCTCCGCGATGTCTGTAGCGCTCCTCATAGTGCTTGCCATCATTACCTTCATCCAGTTCAAGGTAACCCGCGCCAACGACACGGATCTGGACTAGGAGAATACACTCATGACTACCTCAACCATCGATACCACTCCTCGTGCTGTAGAGAAGGACTTCAAGAAAAAGTCCCCCCTCGGCAAGATTCTGGCTTGGGCCTTCATGATTCTAATCATGATTATTACCCTCTTGCCCTTCTACTGGGTGCTTCGCACTGCTCTTTCTACCAACACCGCCCTCTATGAGAATCCTGGTTCTTTGCTACCTGCTGAGTTCTCTACCGGTGGTTTTGAGCGAGTATTTGGCCTACAGACCCCCGAAGAAGCGGTTGCAGAAGGGGGCGCCGTTACCGATATGAACTTTTGGCGCTACATCTTCAACTCCGTTGTTGTAGCTACACTGGTCACGGCAGGACAGCTGTTCTTTTCAGCTATGGCTGCTTATGCCTTTGCCCGTCTCAAATTCCGTGGCAGAGATTTCATCTACGCTGCTTTTCTGCTCGGACTGATGGTTCCCTCAATCTTTACCCTGCTCCCTAACTTCGTCCTCATCAAGGAGCTGGGGCTCATAGATTCCTTGCTGGGTATATCCCTACCCACCATGTTTATGACCCCCTTTGCGGTTTTCTTCCTGCGTCAGTTTTTTATGAATATTCCCCGTGAAATTGAAGAAGCTGCCCTGCTTGATGGTATCTCCCGAATCGGTATCTTCTTCAAAGTCATCCTGCCTATGGCTACAGCTCCCATGGCCACGCTAGGTATCCTCACCTACATTGCTGCTTGGAATGACTATCTGTGGCCCCTGATGGTTTCCTACACCGATGAATCGCGAGTACTTACCGTAGCTCTAGGTGTATTCCGTGCTCAGTCGCCCCAGCTGGGTACAGACTGGGCTGGTCTGATGGCAGCAACTCTTATCGCTGCTCTTCCCATGATTATTCTGTTCATGTTCTTTGCCAAGCGAATTGTCAACTCCATCGGCTTCAACGGTCTCAAGTAAGGAGCCCACCGTGTCTACATCAATCGGTAAAAAAATCCGTCGTACGGCTGCTCTCTCGGCAGTAGCTGTACTTACTTTCAGCAGTTGCGCCCTCACGGGGTCATCCTCAGAGGCCGAAGGTAACAACGCCGGAACTATCGACTACTGGCTCTGGGACACAGGCCAGCTACCCGGCTACCAACAGTGCGCTAATCTCTTCGAAGAGAAAACCGGGAAAAAAGTTGCTATCACCCAGTACGGCTGGGATGACTACTGGCAGAAGCTGACCGCGGGTTTCATAGCAGACCAGGGACCGGACGTTTTTACTGACCATGTTGCGAAGTACCCTCAATACGTTGATCTTGAAGTCATTATGCCCCTCAACGAGCTTGAAGCTACCAAGAACGTTGATACTTCAGTCTTTCAAGGAGGTCTAACTGATATCTGGACCGGCCCTGACGGAAACCTCTACGGCATGCCTAAGGACTGGGACACTATCGCAGCTTTCTATAACAAAGATATGGTCCGCGATGCAGGCTACACCGAAGAAGACCTAGCTAGCTGGGACTTTAACACCATGGATGGTGGAACCTTCGAGCAAATTGTCGCCCATCTGACTATTGATAAAAATGGTGTGCGTGGCGATGAACCTGGCTTCGATAAGAACAATGTCGCTGTCTACGGCTTAGGTATCTCTGAGTCTGGTGGTTCAACCTTCGGACAGGGGCAGTGGTCTGGTTTTGCAGCTGCAAATGGATGGGAAGCTACCAATAGCCCTACCTGGGGGAATCAATACAAATTTGATGACCCTGCCTTGGCAGAAACCTTAGAATGGTATTTCGGTCTGGTCGACAAGGGCTACATGCCTGCCTACGGTGTCTTCAGTCAAGCCGATGGAGCCGCTCCTCAGCTGACTTCTGGTGCTGCGGCTATTACTTTCAACGGTGCCTGGATGATTTCAACCTATGCCAAGGCAGATTTTGAGGTAGGGACCGCTAAATTCCCCACTAACACTGATACCGGTCTCAATATGACCATGATGAACGGCCTGGCCGACTCTATCAGTAAAAATGCGGACAACCCTGAAGACGCGGCCGAGTGGGTAGCTTTTATGGCAACTGCTGAATGTCAGAATCATATTGGTGGAGAAGGCGTAGTCTTCCCCTCTCGTACCGAGGCCACTGAAATAGCGGCCCGGACCTACAGTGAAATGGGTATTGATACCTGGGCTTTTACAGAACCCGTGGAGAAACAAGAAGTTTTCTTCTTCCCCATTACCAGTTTCGGCGCTGATATCTCAGCTCTCTCTGTTGTAGCTTTCGAAGATATTTACGCTAACCGTAAGCCTGCTGCCCCTGAGCTAGAAGAACTGAATAGTTCTATCAATAACATGTTTGAAAACTCCAGCAAGTAAGCTGCCCTAAAAACTTTTGAAGAAAGGACGCCACTCATGTCAGGCGTAACCCTTGAAAACGTCACTCTGCAGTACCCTGGGGCAGAACGCCCCTCAGTGTCTAAAGTCAACCTTGATATCAAGGAAGGTGAGTTCCTTGTTCTTGTTGGCCCCTCCGGTTGTGGTAAATCCACTACCCTCCGCATGATTGCGGGTCTAGAGGACGTCACTAGCGGAACTATTACTATTGGTGGGAAAGACGTTACTAACGTTGCACCTAAGGACCGTGATATCGCTATGGTCTTTCAGAACTACGCGCTTTACCCTCACATGACCGTACGCGAGAATATTGCTTTCTCCCTTAAGGTTGCCAAGTACCCCAAGGATAAGCGCAACCAGCGCGTTGAAGAAGCAGCCAAATTGCTTGACCTCACCGAGTATTTGGACCGCAAGCCTAAGGCCCTTTCTGGTGGCCAGAGGCAGCGCGTTGCCATGGGTCGCGCTATCGTTCGCTCGCCACGGGCCTTCCTCATGGACGAACCGCTTTCCAACCTAGACGCCAAACTGCGAGTGCAAACCCGAACCCAGATTTCTGAACTAACTCGACAGCTTGGCGTCACCACGGTTTATGTCACCCATGATCAGACTGAGGCGATGACCATGGGCGATCGTGTCGCCGTGCTCAAGGACGGAGTTTTGCAGCAGGTAGATACTCCTTCAGCTCTCTACGATAAGCCAGCCAACGAATTTGTTGCAGGTTTCATCGGTTCTCCCTCCATGAACCTCTTCCGTTGCACTGTGGACCTTGCAGGTGCCAAGATGGGTGATACCGTTATCCCTTTGCCGGATTCAGCTCGGGCCAAGTTGACTGGCGACACTGTCTCTGTTGGCGTGCGCCCTGAAGACCTGCAGCTAGTTGGTGCTGGTGAGGGCATCCCCGTGCATGTTGACCTGGTGGAAGAACTGGGCGCAGATGCATACGTATATGCCTCTATTCCACGTTCTGTTCCAGTACACCTGGCTCGCCCCTCAGCTGACCGCCCTGCTCAGGTTATCTTACGTGTGCCTGGTCGTTCTTCCATCCGTCAGTTTGACCAGTTGAACATAGCGCCGAAGGGTAATATCCACTTCTTCGATGCTGTAACCGGTGATAACGTCGGCCTCTAAAATACCGTGTAAGCCCACCTTTCATCCATAAGCTCGTCTAAATTTTGCAGGCATTTGAATGAAAGGTGGGCTTGAGCGTCCTTATTCCTTTGTGCCCCCGAAGTCTAGCGCAGGGTCTCACCAATCTTCAGGTGAACCACCGAGGGGCCGGGGGTGCCCAGGGCCTGCCTCACGGTCTCGGCCAGGGTATCCAGGGTGGCTGAGAACCCGGTCGCGCCGAAGCCCTCGGCCAGCTTGACCCAGTCAGGCTGCACCAGGTCCACGGCTACGGGGGCGATGCCGCGGTCGCGTTCGTTCTGGCGGATCTCACCGTAGCCGCCGTTCTCCACACAGATGATGGGTAGGTCAAGCTGCTGCTCCACGGCGGTCATCAGCTCCTGGACGGCAAACATGAGGGCGCCATCGCCGAGCAGGCAGACCACCGGACGCTGGGGCGCAGCTACCTTGGCACCGATAGCGGCGGGTAGGCCGTAGCCCAGGGTGGCGTAGGTTGCCATGTAGAGCAGGGAATTGGGCCGGGCTGCTCGGTAGAAGGTGGTGGTGCCCATGTAGGTGACCTGCGAGGAGTCGCCGGCGATGATGGTGTCGTCGGGCAGAATCTCCATGATTCGCTCGTTGAGGTCAGCGAGTTCAGGAGCAATAGCCCGCCCCTCATTGTCGAGGGCATCAAAGATTTCCTGCAGGTTGCGAGGCTCGCGAGAGCCGGGAATCAGGCCAAGCTCAGCCAGAGCGTCCAGAAGCTGCGGAATAACGGCCTTGGAGTTGCCGGGCAACTCAATATCGGGGGTGATATTGGTGAGCATCTGGTCGCGTGTAATATCGATGCGAATGACGGGGCCAGCGGGGCGGATATCGCCGTCCCAGAGCTCAGCCTCACCAATCTTGGAGCCGATAATCAGCATGACGTCAGCCTCACGGCAGAAGGCGTGGGCGGCGCTCAGGCGCAGGTCGGCACCCAGAGAGAGTCGGTGCTTTTCGGGGATGGCGCCCTTGCCGTTAATCGAGGTGATGACGGGAGCTTCGAGGGTTTCTGCCAGGCGGAGCAGGTCAGCTGCTGCCCCAATGGAGCCGCCACCTGCGACGATGATGGGCTTCTTGGACTCTGCTAGCATGCGGGCTGCCTCGCGCACGTCGTCAGCCGGGGCGGGCTGGGGCTTGCCCAGGGGGCGGGCCTGCAAGATGGCGGGGTCGAGTTCGACTTCGCGTTCGAGTACGTCGAGGGGCACCTCAATGTGGATGGGGCGCGGACGGTTGTGGGCGAAGGAGCGGAAGGCGTTGTGGATGATGTCCACGGCTTCTTCGGCCGAGTTGACGCGGCGGGAGAACTCGACGATGGAGTTGACTGCACCGGTGGGGTTCTTGGTCTCGTGCAGGGCGCCGATATCGCGGAATTCGTGACCCACGGGGCGGCCGGGGGAGAGGATGATCATGGGGCGCGACTCGGCGTAGGCGGTGGCGGCACCCGAGAGGGAGTTGAGCAGGCCGGGGCCTGAGGTGGTGATGACGACGCCGGGTAGGCCGCGGGTCAGGGACCAGCCGTCCGCCCCGTAGGAGGCACCCTGCTCGTGGCGGGTGGTGACGGGGTGGATGCCCAGCTCTTCAAGGTGGCGGTAGAACTCAAGGTTGTGGGTGCCGGGAATGCCGAAGACGGTGTCAATGCCGTAGTTGCGCAGGGTTGCCAGAATGGCGTAACCGGCGTTGCGGCGAGGCTCAGTGGTTTCACCGGAACGGTCTGGAAGTGAGGGGTGGGTCATGGTGGCCTTTCGTGGGCGCGTGGTGCGGGCTTCCGATTCAGCTTAAGGGGTGAATGCATAGATATGCGGGATTTTTACACCTGAAATGTTATACAGGCCACAGCATGTTTATGAGCTTGGGGGTGATGAGGCTTCCGCCCCGACGTGCTTGGGGCACTTCAAGGTGTTCGCCACCGAACTAAAGTCAGATGTGCCACCGAATTAAAGTGTAAGATGCCACCGAACTAAAGTCAGACTTGCCACCGAATTAAAGTGTAGATACCCTGAGTGTATGGTTGAAAAGGTAAAACGCAATATTCAGGGTTGGGTTTATGAACTCCTTGAAGCTTTCCCTGCAGTTGAGATTACGGGGGCACGTCAGGTCGGTAAATCTACCCTGGCGGCAGATGTTGCGAGAAGCCTGGGGAGGAAGGCGCAGATATACACCCTGGATAATCCAGAGGCTCGTCTTGTTGCTGAGAGCGACCCGCGCAGTTTCCTAGCCCAGAACCCAGAAGGGGTGATGGTCATTGATGAGGTACAACGCGTGCCGTCCTTGCTGTTGCCTCTCAAAGCTGCGATTGATGCCCACCGTGCTCCAGGGCGGTTCATCCTCACAGGTAGCGCAAAAATCACTGCCGGTGCTGGTTCCGCCGATAGCTTGGCGGGGCGCGTAGTGGGTGTAGAAATGATGGGTTTCAGTCAGGGGGAGCTAGCTGGGGTCAAGGAAGACTTTGTCGCCCGCGTGGTAAGCGGTGCCATCAATCCATCTATGGAAAAAAGCTCTTTGACTAGAGGTAACTATGTAGATGTGATAGTAACAGGGAGTATGCCTGAGGCCCAGGGGCTCTCTCGCCGGACGCGAGAGGCATGGTTTGGCTCCTATATTGAGCGCATTACTTCACGCGATATTCTGGATTTAGCTAGGGTTACCCAGGGGAGCGCGGTAGTTTCCTTTTTGCGGCAGGTTGCGGCTCTTCAGGGGTCTGAGGCGGTGGTTGGACGCATGGCTTCTCAGGCCAACCTCACTGCGGTTACAGCGCAGAGTTACGCACATCTGCTGGAGTCTTTGTATCTTGTGCAACGGTTAACTCCGTGGACTCCGAATCTACTGAAGCGTGAGGTGGGGAAACCTAAGATGTTGATGAATGATTCGGGTATCGGGGTGTGGCTAACGCGTACCCGCCCAGAGACTCTCAAAGACCCTATGCAGGGGCAGGCTTTGGGTGGGTTTCTTGAGTCTTTTGTAGCCAGCGAGCTTTTGCGGCAGCGGAGCTGGAGCGAAGAAGAGTGGGATCTTAAGCACTACCGGAGCCCTGATGGACGTGAGATTGATATCGTCATTGAGCTGACTGATGAGCGCGTGATTGCTCTTGAGGTTAAGGCAGCCGCAACAGTTCAACCCCAAGATTCACGCCATCTTGGGTGGCTACGCGAAAAACTAGGTGACCGGTTCGTTGCAGGAATTGTGCTGACCACTGATACTCAGGGAAGGTTGCTGGGGGACCGGCTATGTTCGTTACCGGTAGCAAGCCTCTGGGGCACCTAACTAGCCGGTCTTCTTACCAGCCGGCACCAGCGTCCGCTTGCCCCGATTTTGGCTCGAGCTAGCAACTGCCCTTGATAGTCGGTTGGGGTACCGGTAAAGGTAAGTGCATGGTGTGTGGGCTAATGAGGCAGGGGCAAACCGAAACCTATGGGTTGTGCGGTGGCCTTGCTACCGAATGGCGCTCCATCAGGGGCATAGGAATGAGCAGTTCGTTTCCCTTTGCCTCAATCCCATCAATGAGTTCTTGGGGTGATTCTTGAAGTAAGACCTGGGTTGCAACCTGGCCCATTTCGGCGTAGGGTAGGCGGACGGTGGTGAGGCCAGGGTGCATATAGCTAGCTAGCTCTTCGTCGTCGAAGGAGATGACGGAGATATCTTCGGCTACGTGTAGGTTGCGCTCTTGAAGGGCGCGGTAGATACCAAAGGCAATGCGGTCGTTGGCTGCAATGAAAGCCGTGACGTGGGGGGTTCGGCCAAGAATAGTGGAGGCACCCAGGTACCCGGTATCGCTTTCCCAGATGGTCTCCCGATACTCATCAACCAGGGCAAGCCCAGCAGAATCTAGGGCCTGATCAATTCCTGCCATTCGACGCGGAATATTCATGGTGCCGGGATCGAGGGTGAGGTCTTGGGGGCGGCCGATGAGTGCAATGTGTTGGTGGCCAGCGGAGAGAAGGTGGCGGACGGCTGCCTGGCCTGCTCGGTACTCATGGGGAAGGATGGACGGTATGCCTCGGGCCCGGCCGTTGACCACAACGGCCGGGTGGCTCGTCGGTAAATCGACAGCTGCAAGGTCACGTGCCCTCATGAGGCCAAGAATATAGCCGTCTACCTGCCGACTCTTCATAGACTCCAACGCCTTAGCCCAGCGGGCCTGTTCGTGTTCTGTTTCTGCCATAAGAATCATCTGATCATGGCGTTCGGCGACTTCAAGAATCCCGTGTGTCATAGCTGAAGCGAAGCGGGTGGTGAGCACTTCGTCTGAGATGAAAGCCAGGGTGTTGGTTCTTCCCGTGCGAAGGGTTTGAGCTGCCTGGTTGGGGGAGTAGCCCAGCTCTTGAGCGGCTTGTTTAACCCGCTGAATGGTTTCGAGTGAGATGCGTGCTTCTTTGTTGTTGAGGACGAGGGAGACAGTTGCCTTGGACGCACCGGAACGTGCTGCTACGTCGGCGAGGGTGATTCGTCGTGCCATGTCTACCTTCATCCTGGGTTTATCGTCTCCCTCCTCAGTGTAGAGAAAATCTTTTCTTAGTGCTGGTGAAACGTTTTATCGCTGTGTTAGCCTGGTTTTGATAAAACGTTTTAGCATCTCTGATGAGACGGGCAGAAGACTCAACCGCACAGACAGGTCACACTATGCAGGCGCTAAAAAATCCTTCATACCTCCAAAGCTCCACCACCTTCCTCCTCTTCTTCGCCTCCTGGGGAATCTGGTGGTCCTTCTTTCAAATCTGGCTTACCAATGAAGAACAAGGCCTAGGGTTCTCCGGTGCACAGGTGGGCACCCTCTACTCCGTCAACTCAATCGGAACCCTCATCATCATGCTCTTCTACGGCACAACCCAAGACCGTCTGGGCCTGAAGAGAAATCTGGCAATATTTGCCAGCGCGATTATGGCACTCATCGGCCCTTTCATGATTTGGGTTTACCGCCCCCTACTTGAAACTAACTTTATGCTTGGCGTCGTTGTCGGTGCTATCGTCCTGTCCTTCGGATTCCTCGCCGCAGCAGGTCTACTTGAAGCAATCAGTGAACGCTATAGCCGCGTCTACAACTTCGAATACGGGCAAGCCCGCATGTGGGGTTCTATCGGCTACGCCCTCGTTGCTCTCATCGCAGGCTTCCTCTTCACCATCAACCCCAATATAAACTTCTGGCTAGGTTCACTCTTCGGCCTGCTCTGTCTGCTCGTCCAGCTCTTCTGGAAGAACGCCCCCACCTCCGCCGATGCCACCGCCCTTAACACCTCCCAGTCAACTCCCGGCGTCCGAGAGATGGTGGGCCTGCTCAGAATCAAATCTCTGTGGGCCATCATTGGCTTCGTCTTTCTCTCCTGGACCTTCTACACCGTCTTCGACCAGCAGATGTTCCCCGAGTTCTACACCAACCTCTTTGACACCCAGGAGCGCGGCCAGCAGGTCTACGGTGTACTCAACTCCGTACAGGTATTCCTTGAAGCTCTTATGATGGGCCTAGTTCCCCTGATTATGCGCCGCTACGGGGTGAAGACCACCCTCATGATGGGGATCGGCGTCATGCTCATCCGAATCTTGGGTTGCGCCATCTTCACCGACCCGGTGATCATTTCCCTGGTCAAAATGCTCCACGCACCTGAGGTAGCCCTCTGCATTCTGCCTGTCTTCCGCTACTTCACCCTGCACTTCAACCCTGCTCTCTCCGCTACCCTCTACATGGTCGGCTTCCAGATTGCCTCGCAAATTGGCAACGTCATTCTTTCCCCGGTTCTTGGATCTGTACGCGATGCAATTGGCTACCAGCCCACCTTCTACCTGATTGCAGGCGTGGTTGCTCTCGCCTTCGTCTACGGCCTCTTCATCCTCAAAAATGATGATGAGCAGGTCGACGGCGACCCCTTCATCCGCGAACCCAAAAAATCACGGGTAGCTGCCTAAACCGCGTCCTTACCTGATCTCTGAAAGAACTGAATCATGACTCTCGAACACGACTCCGAAAAACTTGCCGCCCAGCTAGCCGCCGCAGAAAAAGCCAATGCCGAGCTAGAAACCAAGGTCAAGCAGCGCTGGTACCCCTCCTTCCATATCGTAGCGAAGGCCGGCTGGATCAACGACCCCAACGGCCTCTCCCACTTCGGTGGCCGCTACCAGGTTTACTTCCAGCACCACCCCTACTCAACCCACTGGGGGCCCATGCACTGGGGGCACGTCTCATCAGAAGACATGGTGACCTGGCGCCGGGAACCCATCGCTCTGGCCCCCACCCTCGAAGCTGACCGGGACGGAGTCTTCTCAGGGTCTGCCGTCACCGGCGCCGACGGCCAACTCTACGCCTACTACACAGGCCACCGCTGGTCGAACGGCGTGAACGAGGACGCTGGTAGCGACCAGGTACAGTGCCTAGCCACGTCCCAGGGCGGGGTGACCTTCGAGAAGAAGGGCGTCGTGGTTGAAGGGCCAATCGAACTGCCTAACTTCCGCGACCCCAAGGTCTTTCGTGAGGGAGATACCTGGTACATGGTCTTCGGGGCTACCTCAACCGAAAACCGCGGCCAGGTATGGATGTACTCCTCACACGACATGCTGACCTGGGAATTTGAACGCATTCTCTTTGAAGACCCCAACCCCGATGTTTTCATGCTCGAGTGCCCTGACTTCTTCAAACTGGGCGACCACTGGGTCTTGCTCTACTGCCCCATGGGAGTGAAAAAGAAGGGGTACGCTTCGCGCAACGGGCACAATGCCGGTTACGTGGTGGGATCCTGGGAGCCCGGTGGTGACTTTGAGGTCGCTACCGACTACCGGCTGGTCGACTGGGGGCATAACTTCTACGCAACCCAGACCTTTGAGGCCCCGGACGGACGCCGGGTCGGCTATGGCTGGATGGGCTCCTTTACTCTTCCCCTGGCTTCCCAGGCTGAGGACGGCTGGGCTGGCCAGCTGACCGTGCCGCGTGAGTTCACGCTGGGCTCAGATTTGTCTCTCAGGAACCGTCCTGTTGCCGAGGTGGAGAAGTTGCGGGGCTCGGCCCAAGACCTTGGCGCCCTCACCGTAGCTGCCAATGAGCAGAAGACCTTACTCTCTGGCCTTGAGACCTACGAGTTTGAAGTTGTGCTCAACCTTGCGCAGAGCAAGGCTGAGCGGATCGGTTTCAGGGTGGGGCTTAGTCCTGACGGGGGCCACGCCTTCATTGGCTATGACGATCTGGCTGAGCGTGTCTTCATCGACCGTCGCCTGACTGCCGGGGACGGAGGCTACCGGTCAGCCCCTGCCCCTGCCGGTGACACGCTGAAACTCCGGGTCCTGGTTGACCGCGGGTCTATCGAAATCTTCGTCAACGACGGCGTGGAGTCGGTGACCTCTTTCGCCTTCTTCGGTGAGGGGCAACGCCAGCTCGTGCTTACCGCTGAGTCGGGCACCGCCGTCCTTGATTCCCTGACCCTCTGGGGGCTGGGCACAATCTGGGAAGGCTAGGCCTCGGAGCAGTTCCCCTTGATTAGGAGCTGGGGCGGTTGTCTCTCCGCAGAGTTCAGGCTGCTCACCGGGAAAAACCGCTATGACCGCGCGTACCTGCCTGGCGGCGTCCACTGCAATTGACGAGTAATCGTTGTAGGCTTCGGCGGCATGACGGGCTAGTACCGGCCGATGGTCAGCCGGAACGCCGGAGAACGTCGGTTGCATACTAGCTGTTGATTCGCTCCTGCCAGGCCTTCATCACTTCAGGCGAGGTGGGCTTAGTGGCCAGGGACGCCACCACGTACACCACCAGCGACGCTGCCAGACCGTAGTAAATCGGCTCGTTCGCCAGCACGCCAAAGATCGGCATGCACCCTAGGGTCACCAGGGAGCCTGCCGCCATAGAAAGAGCCGCACCCATACCCGTGCCCCGCTTCCACACCAGGCCGCCCAGAATCGCAACCATCAGGCCGCCCACCAGGATATCGTAGGCAATGGTCAAAGAGGTCACGGTGTCGGTCAAGAAAATGGCGATAGCAGTGACCAGCACGCCCAGTACCAGCAGGTAAAGACGGTCCGCCTTGAGGGTGGCATCGGTTTCCTCGCCTTCCTTAAGGGGTGGGAGCCCGGTGATAAAGGGAATCACGTCTACACGGGCTACGGTGGCAGAAGCAATCAGGGCGCCCGAAGCCGTTGACATCATGGCGGCCACGCCGGCGGCCAAGACGACCCCTCCCACACCCGCAGGTAGGTAGTTCTGCCCAATAGCCGCGAAGGCGTCGTCCTGGCTCTCAAGCTGAGGAGCTAGCACCGCAGCCGCCATACCGATCACCGCACCGGCTAAGCCGTAGAGGGCGATGTAGATACCGGCGCTCGCACCACCCCAGCGGGCGACCTCGGGGGAGCGGGCTGAGAAGACACGCTGCCAGATGTCCTGGCCAACCAAAATGCCCAGGGTGTAAATCACGAACATGGTGATGATGGAGTTCATACCCATAGAACCTAGCTGGAAGAACTCGGCGTCCAAGCGTTCAGTGAGGCCCTGCCAGCCGCCTGCCTGGCTCAGTGAGAAGGGCAGCATCAGCAAGAACATACCCACGGTCATAATCGCGAACTGCATCATGTCGGTCAGGGTAATGGACCACATCCCGCCCAGCAGCGAGTAGCCAATGACCACCAGGGAGCCCAGCAGAATAGCCCAGGTGCGCTCCATATCGAACATGACACGGAAGATTGAAGCGTAGGCGGCGGTTGATGTCACCGCAATCATTACGGTGTATGCCAGCATGACAATAGAAGAAACCTGGGTTGCCCGCACCCCGTAGCGGAGCGACAGCATTTGTGAGACGGTATATATTTTGAGCCGCGAGATGATGGGCGCAAAAACCAGGGAGAGCAGTAGGACGCCCGCCGCGATGGCAACGACCAGCCACATACCGGAAAGGCCGAACTTGTACCCCAGACCTACGCCGCCCACTGTGGAAGCACCGCCCAGCACTACCGCGCTCATGGTGCCGGTATAAAGGAGCGGGCCCAGGCGTCGCCCGGCAACACGGAAGTCTTCGGTACTGTTGGCGCGGCGCTTGCCGAGGTACCCGAAGAAAACGAGGGCACCGAGGTAAAGCAGGATAATGGCGAGGTTCATGGGTCGCCTTTCGTGGTGATACGGCTTTAAGGTCGTGATGTAGCATACGCGATGGTTGTCACATATAGAAATTGTTGGTGAGCCTAGGAAGGCGTTTGTAGATTCCCCGCTGACCTCGATACGAGGAATACCTAATAACCGCATAAAAGCGTTGCACGCCAGGGGAATGGCGTGCAACGCTTTTGGGGTTCAGCAGAATACTTTTACTTGTCGAGCACCGTGTAGTTGATAGGTGCGTTTTCCCTTAGTTCCTTGTTGGCTTTCTCCACCTTAAGCTGGGTGAGCAGGAGAAGAATGATGAGGTTGATCGCTGCCGGGATCCATAGGTACATGATGTAGAGCATCTGTAGTGCAGATTCTGATTGCTCCGGTGCGTTAGCGACGTAGCCGCTGAAAGCGAGTAGCCAGCCAGCGAGCGCAGTGCCTACACCGCCACCGATCTTGACGCCCAGTGAGGTTGCGGAGAACATGGTGCCATCTACCCTCTTCTTTTTGGAGAGGAAGGTGTATTCCGAGGCTTCAGCGATGAGTGCGTTGATGGTGCCCTGGAGGGGGCTCATTCCGATGGAGGCAATACCGGAGAAGACCAGCATCAGGGGGATATTGCCCATGTAGGCTGCCACGATTACAAGAACGCGGGCAACGAACGCGATGATGTAGCCGATGACGTTGATTTTGTACATGCCTTGGAATTTTTTCACCACGATGGGGGTGAGGAGCAGGCCAATGATGAGGGGGACGTTGATAGCCCAGGCGAAGGGGCCGAGGAGCTTGGCATCACCCAGGATATAGGTCATGAAGTAGATGCCCATGCTCAGTGTAGTGTTGAAAATTTGGTTGAGCAGGAAGACTGCAAGAATCAGGAGGTAGAACTTGTTGCTTCCGAGCAGGCCGAGGGATTCTTTGAAGCTGTACTTCTCGGGAACAGGGTTGTTCTTCTCGTGAATGATGGCGATAGCCTGGGTTTCTTCTTCAAGGACTGATTTGGGGAGCTCCTTGACAGAGAAGACGGAGAGGGTATTGACGGCGAGGCCGATGAGGGCGTAGATGATGGCGATGGTGCGCCAGCCTTCTGCGCCGCCGCCGAACATTTCGACGCCTTGAACGGTGATGCTTTGAATGAGGAGGCTGGTGCCGAACGCAAACATGAAGCGGGTTGAACCCATCTGTACGCGCTCGTTACCGTTCTTGGTGATGAGTGAGGTGAGTGCGGAGTAGGCAATGTTGTTGGCGGTGTAGAACACGCCGTTGAGGAGGGTGTAGGCGATGAAGAACCAGGCGTACTGGGCGAAATCACCGAGTGATGGCGGAATCGCGAAGATGGCGATAATCATTGCGGCGCAGCCGACGTAGCCCCAGAGCATCCAGGGGCGTGCTTTACCCATGCGGCTGTTGGTTTTGTCGATCATTGCCCCAAAGAAGAGGTCGGAAACGCCGTCAAAAATCTTGGAGGCAAGAATGAGGGTGCCGATAATTCCTGGGTTGAGTCCTACCGTGTCGGTAAGGTAAATCATCACGAATGATGCGAGGAAGGCGTAGACCACGTTGCCGGCAATATCGCCGGAACCGTAACCTACTACGTTGTACCATTTCAGGTATTTTGTTTCTTTCATTGTGTTACCTTTTGTCTGTTTCTCGCGCTATAGGGTGGGGGCGAGAGTGAAACCGAAGTTGATGTTTTGTGCGTTGAGTTTGTACTCGTCTAAGACTTCGGGGCCGCAGCTGTTGGACCCGATTCCGTTGTGGGCGTAGTCGAGGCAGAGGACTGTTGAGTCGGCTTCGACCAGCTCGAAATTATGGTTTTTGTTCGTCAGCTCTTCCTGCGTGTAGTGGGAGGCACTGAACGAGAAGGGGTGTTCGGAGGCTACAGAGAGGTGATGGTGGGGGCTTGATAGGTGGACGTAGTCGCAGTCGAATCGGCTACCGTTTTCCTGCGGCATGATGTAGTCCTCGTGGAGATCTTCGACGGAAGATTGGAAGGTGCCGTGGTAGCTTGCTTCGTGTTTGTCGCTGTAGCTTTCATGGGGACCCAGGCCGAAGTACTCAACATCGGCAAAAGACTTGTCGAGGAAGAGGCGAACTCCGAAGCGGGGGAGGGCGGGGAATTCTGGGGCGCGTTCGATGTTGAATCGAGCGGTGATTTTTCCGTCGTTTGTGATGTTCCAGAGGACGGTGCCGGTGAAGATGGGTTGCACTGTGGGGGCTACCATGTTCAGGGTGCAGGAGATGGTGACACCGTTTTCGGTGTGCGTGTATCCGCTGGTGTAGACCCTTGAGTAGGCCTGGTGGTAGTGCGCTTCTGCCCATTTGAGTTTGATGTACATGTCATTATCTGTGGGTGCCCGCCAGATATTGATGTTCATGGGCTGGGTGAGGAGGTTGTGGTCTTTGGTGGAGAGCTGGTCGAATACACCGGTTCGTCGGTTGAAGGTGTAGGTGAATCCATCGCCTTGGACGGTGTAGTGCTTACCTGTTTCGGTTACAGCGAGGTTCTGTGCGTTGTTGGTGGTGACCAGAATATCTAGTGCCTTGGCATGGGTGGGGTTGATGGTGTGGACGGGTACTTCGTCGCGGCCGAGGAAGAGGCCTGTGGGAAGTAGGGGGAGGTCCTTCTTGAGAATGTATTCGATGTGGAGGTAGCAGCGTCCGCTGGTGAGCGAAGGTGCCTCAAGGTTAATGGTGGTTTCTTGGTGGGGGAGGAATGCCTGCTCAAAGTGGTAGGTGCCTGATGCTACTTCTACGCCGTCCTGGCTGAAGGTGTATTTCAGTTCTATGGCTTCTTGTGCGTCGGTGAAGTCAAGGTAGTTCTTGAGGGTGAGGGAGCCGGATACGGTGTCGAAGGAGACGACTCTGAGGGGGCGGTAGACGTTGCGGTATTCGAGGAGACCAACGTGGGGAGTGCGGTCGGGGTAGACAAGGCCGTCCATGCAGAAGTTTCCGTCGTGTACTTCTTCGCCGTGGTCGCCGCCGTAGAGGTATTTGGGTGTGCCATTTTTGGTGGTACCAGCGTAGATGGCGTGGTCGCACCATTCCCAAACGAAGCCGCCGCACATTGCCTGGTTCTGGTCGATGACCTGGAAGTAGTCTTCGAGGTTGCCGGGGCCGTTGCCCATAGCGTGGGCGTACTCGACGAGGAGGAAGGGCTTATTGGGGTTGCTGTTGAGGTACTGTTCGATGTCCTCGAAGGGCGGGTACATGCGGCTGTAGAGGTCGATGTTGGAGTAGCCGTAGCGGCGCTTTTTGTCGTCGTAGTAGGCGCTTTCGTACTGGGTGATTCGGGTGGTGTCGTAGGACTTGACCCAGGCGAGGGACTCTTCGAGGGTAACGCCGTAGCCGCATTCGTTACCTGCTGACCAGGAGACAATGCTGGGGCGGTTCTTTTCGCGGAGCACGCAGAGCTGGACACGGTCGAGTGTTGCTTCAGTCCATTCTGGGTTGTCTGAGATGCGTTCGTTCCAGTGATTTACCTGGTTGTCGAAGGAGCCATCTTCGAGGTACTGGACCTGGGTACCGTGGCTTTCGTTGTCGGCTTCGCTCATGACGAGGAACCCGTACTCATCGCACATTTGGTAGAAGTAGGGGGAGTTGGGGTAGTGGCTGCTACGGATAGCGTTGAAGTTGTGCTGTTTGATGAGTCCGAGGTCGCGTTTGATGTGGTTGTAGTCCACGGTTGGGCCGGTGACGGGGTCGGAGTCGTGGCGGTTTATGCCGCGGAAGGTGATGGGCTTGCCGTTGAGCAGAATGACATTGTGTTCAATGCGAATGGTGCGGACGCCCACACGTTCGGTGATGACCTCGTCCTGGGTTTTTAGGTGGAGGGTGTAGAGGTAGGGGTTTTCTGGGTTCCAGGTGTGGGCGTTAGGGATATGAAGGGTTGCTGAGTGAGTGAAGTTGGGGTTGGCAGCATTGGGTGTGAGCGTGGAGCTCGCTACCTCTTCGCCTTCAGCCTTGGTGAGGGTGAGTGTGGTGTGTGTTTCTTGGCTGAGGAAGCGTGCCGCGATGTTGAGGGTCGCGTCGCTGGTTTTTTCGTTGAGGTCGGTGGTGATGAAGTAGTCGTAGAGGGCGTGGCGGGGGCGGCTGAGAATGTAGACGTCTCGGAAGATGCCGCTCATGCGGAATTTGTCCTGGTCTTCGAGGTAGGAGCCATCGCACCACTTGTAAACGAGTACGGTGAGGCGGTTTGAGCCGTTGGTGAGGTATTCGGTGATGTCGAATTCGCTGCTTGCGTGGGATACCTGGCTGTAGCCGATGTAGCTTCCGTTGACCCAGAGGTAGAAGCATGAATCAACGCCTTCAAAGGTGAGGTGGGCGAGCGGGGCCTGCTGATCCTGGGCGTACTGGAAGTCTAGAGTGTAAAGACCGCAGGGGTTTTCGTGGGGTACGAAGGGTGGGTCAAGAGGGAAGGGGTATTTGAAGTTGGTGTACTGGTGGGTGTCGAAGCCCTGGGTTTGCCAGGCGCCCGGGACGATGATGGGGGACGCGTCGGTGTGGGCGTATGTGGCAGTGTGGAAGTCCTGTGGTAGTTCGGAATCGTCGTTGAAGTAGGTGAACTGCCAGGTTCCATTGAGGTTGAGGAAGCGGTCGGAGGACTCGCGGTTGTTCACCAGCGGGCCCATGTCATGGGAGGCGGGGACGTAGTAGGCCCGGGGAGCGAGGACGTTCTCGTGGAGAACGTTGAGGCTCTCGTGGTGCTTGGTGGGGTACATGCTCTCTTGTCCTTCCTGATGGAATTGGCTGAACCTCGGGTCCTGTTGCTATCGAGAGGGCTGAGGCTCAAGCCCTACGGTGTTCATATTAGTTCAATATTGTTGCTTTGTGTAGATATCTGAACAAAAAATCGTTCTTTTTTGTTCAAAAAACCCATTTTGAGCACGTTTCAGCTCTGGAAATGCTCGTTTTTGTTTGATATTGTTCATTTTAGAAGAAGTTGTTACAACCGGAATGAGGTTTAAGTGCTGGCTCAACAACGCCACAACGCAATCGTTGCAAAAGTACAGGAAAAAGGCACTGTTCAGGTCCAAGATCTGGCTGGCCTGCTGAATGTATCTGCGATGACGATTCGCCGTGACCTGGCAGAACTAGAAGAACAGGGGTTACTGAGCAGGGTTCACGGAGGTGCAACCATCTCTGAATCTACCCATGAGCCAATCTTTGCTGAGAAGACCATGCTCAACGCAGAGTCGAAAGCAAAAATTGCAAAGGCCGCAGCCCAGCTAGTCCGCAGCGGCCAGTCAATTGCAATCGGCGGAGGCTCAACCAGCGCACGCCTTGCCCAAGAAATAGCTACCCGCACAGAGCTTGAGAACCTCACCATCGTCACTAACTCCCTCCCCGTCTCTGACTTCTTCCACGGGTTAGCTGACACAAGGAACAAGCCCAAAGTGCTCCTTATCGGCGGTGAGCGCACACCCTCTGACGCCTTCGTTGGACCGCTTGCGGACGCAACCCTGGCAAACCTCAACATCGATGTTCTGTTTCTGGGTGCTCACGGTGTGACTCTGAAAGGCATGTACACCCCCAACATGAACGAGACCAGTACTAACAGAACTTTTATCGCAAACGCCCACGACACCGTGGCTGTTTTCGACTCCAGTAAATGGAATGTGGCTGGGCTATCCCGGTTTGCCTCCTGGGCAGACATCGACACCGTCGTCACCGACGAACTCACCCAGGAACGACACAACTTCCTATCCGACAACGTAGCTAAGGTGATTACCGCATGACCAACGTAAAAGTTACTAAAGGAACCCTCGCAGACGGGCGAGAAATCATCTTCTTCGATGACTCTGAACCCTACCTCTCAGGCCGGAAAACCCGAACCATCCGCGATACCCGCCCCCTGGAACCTCGCACTCTGCCTCCCCACGAAGCTGCCTGCGTGCGTACCGACCCTCTGACCGGCGAATCAATTGCTATCGCTGCTCACCGCAACAACCGAACCTTCCTGCCGCCTGCTGATGAGGACCCCCTGGCACCTGCTGGCGTAGGAACCGTACCCGGTGAAATCCCGGAAGAATCCTACGACGTTGTTGTCTTTGAAAACCGTTTCCCTTCACTGCAAGGGCCGCTAGAGACCCTCCGAGACGAGCCCCTTTTCAAGGAGACCACACCAGGCGGCCGTTGCGAGGTTATCAGCTTCACCTCAGACCAGTACGGTTCTTTTGGCTCCCTCAGCTATGAACGGGCACGCACCGTTGTAGAAGCTTGGACCCACCGCACCAAGGAGCTCTCAGCCCTCGACGGAGTCGTACAGGTCTTTCCCTTCGAAAACCGTGGAGAAGAAATTGGTGTAACCCTGCCCCACCCCCACGGTCAGATCTACGCCTACCCCTACATGCCGTCCTATACAGCTTCTGTTGCACGGCGAGCAGACGCATGGGCATCAGAAACCGGTGGAGACCTCCTGGGAGATGTTCTCGCTGCGGAACTTGCAGCAGAAGAACGAATCATTAGGAAAACCGACTCCTTTGTGGCGTATGTACCGTATGCCGCCAAGTGGCCTGTAGAACTTATGGTCATGCCCAAACGCCCGGTTCGTGACTTCACAGAACTTACCGAAGCAGAAAAAGACGAACTCACCGAGCTGTACCTAGACCTGTTGCATCGACTCGACAAATTCTTCGAAGGGGTAGACAAAATCCCCTACATCTCAGCCTGGCACCAGGCCCCCATCATCGGCGGAAAAAACGTCTCACGCATGTACCTCCACGTTTTCTCCCTCCTGCGTGCCCCCGGAAAGATGAAATACCTGGCTGGCTCAGAATCCGCTATGGCCGCGTGGGTATCTGACACCACACCCGAGCGTATCGCCACCCGATTCAAAGAACTTGCTTCTGACGCATAAAGGAAACACACCATGCCTGCTATCTGGAAGAACACCGTACCTGCACAGACACTCCGCAAGAACGTCGAAGACCGCTTCTATACGTCCTTTGGGGAAGCCCCTTACGGAGTGTACTCAGCCCCTGGGCGCGTCAACCTTCTGGGCGAACACATCGACTACTGCGGTGGCACCGTCCTTCCCTTTGCCCTCCCCCAACGCACCTTCGTAGCAATGGCCCCCCGCCAAGATGGAAAAATTACGGCAGTCACCGCTCAGGGTGATGCCGGTTCAACTGCCCCTGATGACAATACTGAAACCGTTCAGTTTGCTGAGGTGGGCACCCAGCCCCTCTCCGGCTGGCTCTCCTACGTTGCAGGTGTTCCCTGGGCTATGCAACAGCAAAAGCAGGGCGATTTTGCTGGTTTCTCGCCGGAAGGGTTCGGCGCCAACATCGCCATCGACTCTTCCGTCCCCCTGGGTGCAGGACTCTCATCATCAGCTGCCCTAGAGTGCGCTGTAGCTCTCGGCGTTGACGACCTGCTAACCGCCCAACAGCCCACTAGAGAACTCCTCGCCAGCACCGACCAGGGACGTGCCGCACTGGCCTCAGCCTGTATCCAAGCAGAAAACGACATCGCAGGGGCCTCAACAGGTGGCATGGACCAGTCAATTTCCCTCCGTGCAGAAGAAGGCTCCGTCCTCGCCATCGACTGCCGCGACTTCTCCACCCGCCCTCTTACCGTCGACGTCGCCTCAGCCAACCTCTCCGTACTCGTGATAGACACCCGAGCCTACCACAACCTCTCCGACGGGCAATACGCCGCCCGACGGGCAGCAACCGAGGTTGCCCGCGAAGCCCTGGGCGTGAACCACCTCCGAGACGCTTTCCAAGGAACCCCCACCCTCAAAGAAACCCAAGAACTCATCGAACAGTGGGATAACAACGTAGACTCCTACAACCTGCCCGACGGAACAGACCGGGCAGTAATCCGTGATGCCCTACGCCACGTCTGGACCGAAATTGCTCGCGTTGAAGAATGTATCGCCCTCTTCGACAATGTAAACTCACCAGCCGATGACGTATGGGAAAAGCTCGGTGAACTCCTCAACGCCTCCCACGATTCCCTCCGTGACCAGTACCGAGTCTCATGCCCCGAACTAGACACCGCAGTTAACGCCGCCCGCGAAGCAGGAGCACTAGGAGCCCGCATGACAGGAGGTGGCTTCGGTGGCTCTGCTATTGCACTGGTTCCTACTGAAAACCTGGAGAACCTCGCTGAAGCAGTTGCAGAAGCATTCGACCGTGAAGGCTTCACCCCCCCAGAGTTCTTGGTAGCCACCCCCTCCCGATCCGCGGAGAAGGAGTAAGATTTCCATGTCCACCTCCACCCAGAACCAGCCACAGGGAGCCGCAGTCACCCTCAAACACTCCGGCTACCAAGCAACAATTACCGAAGTCGGTGCCAACCTCTCATCGCTCACCTCCCCCAAAGGGCGACAGCTCGTACTCCCCGCCCCACCACACAAAATACGAGAAGCCGCCCGAGGCGCCCTCCTCGCCCCCTGGCCCAACCGCATAGCAGAAGGCCGATACACCTGGAAGGGCGCCGAGTACCAGCTGCCCATCAATGAACCCACCCTTAGAAATGCAATCCACGGACTCGCTGACTGGACCTGCTGGGAACTCAACCAAGCAATTAACACCCCCGACTCATCATCAGTCACTGCCAATCTCCACCTAGTACCCCAACCCGGCTACCCCTTCCCCCTCAAACTCACCGCAACCTACACCCTCACCGCCCAAGGGCTCACCACAACCTTCACCGCACTCAACACTGGAGAAACAACAGCCCCCTACGCCCTCGGCGCACACCCCTACCTCATGACAGGCACAGAACAGGAAACCCCCGGCGCAGTCGACTCATGGAACCTCACTGCTCCTGTCTCTACCTACCTCAAGGTCAACGAATCCATGATTCCCACCCAGGAACTCCCCCTCACCGAAGACCTCAATCTCGCAGACACACTCCCCCTCAAGGGCATAAATCTCGACCACGCCTTCGGAGGAATCCAAAAAACTGCTGGAGAAGCACACATCGTCCTCACCGCTCCCAACGGTGAAGCCACCCGACTAACAATCGGAGACGGTATCGAATGGTTGCAGTTCTATACAGACGGAACTCAGCGGCGAGCCCTTGCTGCTGAACCCATGACAGCCCCCGCAAACGCCTTCAACAGCGGCACAGACCTCATTGAACTAGAACCACACCAAAGCCACACCAGCTGGTGGCGAATCCAAGAAGACTAGGGGCAAACCGGCTGCACATAAAAGTGTGGGACTTTGCGCCATAGTGCCCTCATATTTTTTATGCCCACCCTGCCGCAAACTTATGCACCCGCCTCTCCCCGCTGGGCACTGTGTTGTGCCGGGGGAGTGCGGGTGTTCGCCATCGGGAGGAGTGCCGCCCGGTATGGCTTTGCCCTCCACTGAATAAGTATCGGAACCCCACCGGTAGGGGCCCAAAAAAACACCCCGCGCCCCCGCGTCCTGCCGCTATAGTGGTAGCGAATAAGTGTGGGCACTCACACGGCGCTCGCCCTGCCCCCACCACCCGGATAGTTCCGCACAGACAGACCTGCACCCGCAAACCAAAGGAGATTCCTGTGGCAGAAGCCTTCTTCTCAGCTGACCCCAACCGCGTCATCGCCACCGGTGCTGACGGCGTCGAACGCGTCGGCCCCGTCAACGCCGCTCAAGTACCCCGCTGGGCCGGCCTTGCCACCTTCGCCCGCCTGCCCCGCCTGGACCAGGTCGAGAAAGCCGACATCGTCGTGGCAGGTATGCCCTGGGACTCCGGCGTCTCCTACCGCCCCGGCGCCCGCTTCGGCTCCAACCACGTGCGCGAGTCCTCCCGCCTGCTGCGCCCCTTCAACCCGGCTGCCAACATCTCCCCCTTCAAAGAAGCCCAGGTGGCCGACGCCGGTGACGTCATCGGCAACCCTTTCAACATCGAAGAAGCCCTTGCCATGTTCGAGGCTGGCGCCCATGAACTGACCAAGGACGGCGCCCGCCTGGTCACCATCGGCGGTGACCACACCGTCGCCCTTGCCAACCTGCGCAACCTGGCCAAGAAGCACGGCAAAATCGCCCTGCTGCACTTCGACGCCCACCTGGATACCTGGGACACCTACTTCGGCGCCGAATACACCCACGGTACCCCCTTCCGCCGCGCCTTCGAAGAAGACCTGCTCGACACCGACGCCCTCTGCCACGTGGGCACCCGCGGCCCCCTCTACGGCACCGAAGACCTTGAGGACGACGCCCGCTTCGGCTTTGGCATCGTCACCAGCGCGGACGTCTACTACCTGGGCGTGCAGAAGGTCGTTGAACTCCTGCGGCAGCGCATTGGTGATAAGCCCCTCTATATCTCCATCGACATCGACGTGCTGGACCCCGCCCACGCACCCGGCACCGGCACCCCCGAAGCGGGCGGCATTACCTCCCGCGAACTGCTGGAAATCCTGCGCGGCCTGCGCGGGCTCAACCTGGTGGGCTCCGAGGTGGTGGAAGTGTCCCCGGCCTACGACCACGCCGAACTGACCGGCATCGCTGCCGCCCACACCGTCTACGAACTCATCTCCCTACACGCCGCCGGTGTGGGTGCTGAGCCGACCTCCCCGGCGTCCGGCGTCGCTGATATTACCTACGGCGGCAAGGAGTAACCATGAGCAAGATTGCAGCCCTACTGGCCGAAGCTAATCCTGCCGAAGCCCGCATCATGCGCCACTTCGCTGACCGCGCTGCCGGGTTCCGCCCGTCCGCTGTGCGCGACGTCTTTGAGGTGGCCATGCGCCCCGGCATTATCTCCCTGGCAGGCGGCAACCCTGATCTTGACCTGCTGCCCCTCGATACTCTCGGGGCTATGAGCGCCCGCATTATCGAAGAAGAGGGCCTGGAAGTCCTGCAGTATGGCTCAGGTGCTGGCCTTGAGGCCCTGGCCGAGCTGGTTTGTGACTTCATGGAATCGGAAGGTGCCCGCCCGGCCGTCGATGACATTCAGATGACCGCGGGCTCCCAGATGGGCCTGGACCTGGCCACCAAGCTCTTCGTCAACCCCGGCGATGTAATCCTGGCGGAGGGCCCCACCTACACCGGCGCCCTGGGTGTCTTCGAGGGCTACCAGGCGGACGTCCGCCAGGTACCCCTGGACGCGGACGGCCTGGACCCCGCCGCCGTCGCTCGGGCTATTGAGGCGATTCGGGCCGAGGGTAAGCAGGTTAAGTTCCTCTACACCATCCCCAACTTCCAGAACCCCACCGGCATTTCCCTGTCGGACGAGCGCCGCGCCGAGCTGGTGCGTGTCTGCCGTGAAGCTGACGTGCTGATCGTTGAGGATAACCCCTACGGCCAGCTCTCCTTCAGCGGGGAACGCCGCCGCTCCCTCTATTCTCTGGACCCCGAGAACGTGCTCTACCTTGGCTCTTTCTCCAAGGTTTTCTCGCCCGGCGTGCGCGTGGGCTGGATGGTTGCCCCCTTCCGCGTGCGTAAGTTCCTGCAGATTGCGGGCGAGGCCGTAACCATCTGCCCGTCGGTGCTCTCGCAGCGCCTGGTGCTGGGCTTCATGAGCGAGGGCCTGTGGGAGTCCCACACCCGCGCCACCGCTGCCCTCTATGAGGCCCGTTGCAAGGCCGTGCTGGACGCCTGTCAGAAGTACATGCCTGAGGGCACCACCTGGACGGTACCCGAGGGCGGCTTCTTCACCTGGCTGACCCTGCCCGCCGGCGGCAAGTATGAGGACGCGACGGACGCCCTCGCCCCCGCAATCGAGGCCGGTGTGGTCTTTATTCCTGGCTCGGCTTTCTATGAGCCGGTGGTGGGCTCCGATGGCGTTTCGCGCAACCCCGGTGCCAACCAGCTGCGTATCGCCTTCTCAGCCATCGATCCGGACGCCCTGACCGAGGGTGTGAGGAGGCTGGCTGAGGCCATCGGGAGCGAGCGCGCGAGCTCGTAAGAGATGACCGAAGCGGGAGCGGCGAGCGTAGCGAACACCGTTGAGTCGTGCTGAAGGGCTAGTCGCATTCGCTGTGTGCAGGGTTCTTGGGTTGGGAGAGAGTGGCCCAGGAACCTGCCAAAAGATTGGAAATGTGACCTGGATTTGTCAAAAAATCGGTAGCTTTTGTACATGACCTGGTCTGCTGATGAACCCTACAATGAACTCCCACCGCTACCGCCGGTCGACTACGTGGAAACCACCCGTGTACTCAAGGCGGTTATCGAAGCGCGGGTAGCTATTGCCGGGTTGAACGAGGCCCTGGTGCCCCTGCCCAACCCGAGCATCTTCCTGCATTCTCTAGCGCTGCTTGAGGCCCAGGCAAGCTCTGAGATCGAGAACATTGTAACTACCACCGACGAACTCTTTAGGGCAGCAAGGATATCAACGGACGCCAGCGGGGCTAACCCGGGAGGCCCTGCGCTACCAAAAAGCTCTCTTCGCTGGGTTTGAAGCGATGCGGGAGCGTCAGGGGATTATCACCGCTAATATTGCCCGGGAAATCTGTAGCACCATCCGTGATATTGATACTCGGGTGAGGCATGGGGGCGGCGTGTATATCGGCAACCCTGTAACTCGCCGTCGTATTTATACCCCACCCCGGCTTCCCAGGCTCGCGCTCGCTGCCAACCCTCTCGCCTCGTGAGCGAATGTGCCACTTTTTGCCGAGAGTGCTGCTTAGAGTGGCACACTCGGCAAAAAGTGGCACATTCGGCTTTTCTACCCCTGCCGATATGAGTGCTCGTCTTTGAGAGGGCGCAGAGTAAGCCCCGCAATTTTTTCGATGTGGGTGACGATCTCGGGCCATGCGCCGTAGCCGTCCGCTGAGGCTAGATGCCCTGCGCCAGGGACGACGACCAGTTCAGCCCCCCACGCCTGAGCAAGATTCTCAAGATCTTCCTGAGAGATGTAGGGGTCGTTATCGCTCCCAATAACTAGGGCTGGGAAGGGGAGCCGCTTGTAGGGTAGGGGGCTTTGGGCTGTGATTTCAGGGGGCAGGCTACTATCGTCAACATTCGCCGGGGCTACCAAAATAGCCGCTTTCACTTTGGGCAGGTGGGGTGAAGCGGTGTGGGACCACTGTGCAATGACGTTCGCTCCGCAGCTGTGCCCAATGAGGATGAGCTCCTCGTCGAGTGTGCTCATCGCTTGCTCTAGTTCTTGGATCCAAGGCTCTCTCTCAACGTAGTCCCACTTGCTGTGTTGGACTCGTTCGAATGACTCGTATGAGGAGTGAAGATGTGTCTGCCAGTGGTCCGGCCCTGAATTGGTGTAGCCCGGGCTGAGTAAAAATTTCATGGTGTGTCTCTTTCTGAGGCTTAACTTTCACAGAGGAGGGTCAATGATCGGCCTTTCATTCTCTCTTAATCTTTCTACCGTAGGATAAAGCTGACTATTGAGGGGAAGGCGGCAGAGAACGTGGCCGCCTACCTAAAATAGCTCTTGATTCTTCTGCAGACAGGAGCGAAGCGTGAAGCCATCTGAGCTTATCGTGATGCTGACCTACAATGACTGTACCGTTGAGAACGCGGCTGAAATCTTTGAAGCGTGTGTAGGTGCTCCTGCCCGCTACTGGGGGTTTAAAGAAAAGCCCTTACCTCTTGAACAGATGCAGGCTCTCTATGCCCGTATAAGAGGGGCAGGCAAGACCACCGTTCTTGAGGTGGTGGAGTACGAAGAGGACGCCTGCCTGGCAGGAGCCCGGATGGCGGTTGCCTGTGAGTGCGACATCCTGATGGGCACCACCTATCACGATTCTGTTCTAGAGCTTTGCGCTGAGAACGACATCAAATACATGCCCTTTATTGGGGTGGTGAGTCAGCGCCCTTCCGTGCTCGAAGGAACAGCAGAGCTCATGCTTGAACAGCTTGAAAGCTACGCGCGCAAGGGCGTGTACGGGGTTGATTTGCTGGGCTACCGTCATATAGGTGACGCTGAAAAGGTGATGGCTGAAGTTCTGGCCCAGTCACCCCTACCGGTCTGCCTGGCGGGGAGCGTTGATTCCTACCAGAAACTTGATTTTATCAAGGCAAACAAGCCCTGGGCTTTTACCATCGGCAGCGCTTTCTTCGATGGAAAATTCGGGGGCAGTTTCAGTGAACAGATTGCTGCCGTGGGCAACCACCTACACGGGTCACGAGGCTAGGCCCGAATCTGGTGTGAGGGAATCAGCTCGTAGTCGTACATGACCTCTGAGCGGTTATTGAGTATGAGAGTGCGTTCCACTAGAGAGTCGTCTGCTTTAGCCCGCGTCTCCCGGTAGATGGTGGAGATTCGGTAGAACTTGCCTTCTTCCTGCGCGAAGTGGTGGTCTTCTTCAACCAGCCGGTAGTAGTTTTCAAACCCGGCCTCGCTCCTCAGCTCAGCGAAGAGGGTTTCGTTGGCAATCCAAACGCGTAGCTGGATTTTCTGGTCGGTGGTGTTGGCGAAGCGGTAGTCCAGGTTCTTGTAGGCCACGGAGGTTCCGGTGGCGAAAGGGCGCCGTTCACCCTTGTCTGGCGCTAGGGCGTCCGAATGAGTGTGGAGCTCGGTAATGGTCAGAGGGCTGTGCAGTATGAGAAGGTTGACGCTGTTGGCTAGGTTGCACAGGCCGCCGCCCAGACCGGCGTCCAGCTTTTCACTCATGATGACCCTGCCATCACGATAGCCTTTTCGTTCAGAGATTCTTCCCACCAGCCTCCAAAAGGAGTAGACCTCCCCGGGCTCCAGAATTAAACCGTCCATGGTGCGGGCGGCAATTTCAATGTTGTTGGCCTTGTTGTATTGCAAGGCCGGGTCAATGCCCGGGCCCTTTTTGATGAGGTCGGAGGAGTTTTCACTGACCAGGTTGGGCAGGTTCTCTGGTACCAGCTGCGAGGCAAAGACGTGCTCACTACGCCTGTCTTTCAGGGTGCGTTTGAGTGCCTCTTTTTCTGTTGAAATCCAGTAGCAGACGGGGTGAATCTCACAGAAAAGAATTTCCTTCTTGCCGAACCTCATGTTTCCCCTCAGATGGTGTTGTGTGCCCCTGTGACGCAGGTGCCTTGGTGCCATAATACCCAGCAATCATTAAAATCCTATGTTGTGGTGAGGGGAGCGGCTCCTCGCGCACCAAGGCTCTTAAGGTTGCCGGTTCCTGCCCGGTGATGATGTCTAGAGGCTTATTCATAGTGGCTTTCAAAAGGGCGGTAGAGTAGGCCCACATCTCCAGGTGCCCTGTGCTCCGGCTCGAATACCCCACTTCTTGCCGAATGCCCCACTCTAGTTGGCACTTTCGGCAAAAAGAGGGACGTTCGACTCAGAAAGGACATTCGGCGCAGGAACAAGCTGGGTTCAGGCGGCCCCTTTTTGGTTGGTATGAGCGGATGTTGTTGGTGGTGTGTGGTCGGTGTTTTACGCAGCTGGTGCGATATCTTGTAGCTTATTCAAAAGTAGTCAGGTGACACAGGCTCGCAGCGAAGCCGCTGGCTCCATCCAGCGCGAGCCTGGGAAGCCGGGGTGAAGGCACTTTTGAATACACCTCGCTGCTGGTACGACTGTACTGCCCTATAATCAGGAGCCGGTGAGAAACCACTAGGAAAATTACGGGGGTCTACAAGGTGCCTATCTGGCGCTGAGATGAGGCCTGCCCCGCTACAAATAAACCTATGAACTCCACTGAGTCGCGTGCTCCTCCTACCTGCTTAACCCGCTGTTCAGCTACCCGCCCCATAATGGTGTCATGCGTATCTTTGCTCACCGCGGGGCGTCCGGCACCTGCCCAGAAAATACTCTCGCCGCCTTTACCGCCGCCGCAGATGCCGGTGTGGCCTGGGTTGAAGCCGACGTTGACATAGCGGCCTGCGGCACGCCCGTCCTGCTGCACGACACCGACCTGGACCGCACCACCAACCTCACCGGCCCCCTCTACGATTACACTGCTGACCAGCTGAAACAAGCGGACGCCGGTTTCTGGTTCTCGCCCGGCACGGCAGGTGAACCCGTGCCCACCCTGGCGGCGCTCATCGACCTAGCTAATGAGCGTGGGCTCAACCTCAACATAGAACTGAAATCCAATGAGCAGGGTGCGGAGCGCTCGCGCCTACTCATCACAAAAGTTCAGGACGAGCTGGCCCGACTGAGCTCGGGGCGGCAGGTGATCGTGTCATCTTTCAACCACCTGCTGCTGGCCGAGTTTAAACGCCGGGCCCCGCAGTATGCTGTGGGTGCGCTTTTTGTAGCCGAGGCCTTTCAATCTGACTGGCGCTCCGTCCTAGAACTTATCGGGGCTCAAGCGGTTCACCTGCAAGAGCGCGGTCTGACCCGCGCCACCGTGCGCGCCCTGCGCGAGGCTGGGTACGAGGTCAACGTGTGGACGGTCAACAGCCCAGCCCGCGCTAACGAGCTGAAAAACTGGGGTGCCACCGGCATCTTCACCGATTACCCTGAGCGCTTGATACATCTCTCCTCTGCCCACGAGGTGCCAGCTTGATTCGGTTGTGGGCAGGCCACCCGCCCAAAACAGCCTAATCTGGTACCCAACCGGCAGAGGTGCCCGATTCCACTGCCGCCACGGCCCTGCGCGGGGGCGCCCGCGCCCGTTGACTTGATAGGCTTAAACTCCATGGTGAACAAAATTGGTTTTGACCGTGAGAAATACATCGAGATGCAGTCTCGGCATATTCAGGAGCGCCGCGAAGAAATCGGCGGCAAGCTCTACCTCGAAATGGGCGGCAAGCTCTTTGACGATATGCACGCCTCCCGCGTGCTCCCCGGCTTCACACCTGACAACAAGATTGCCATGCTGGAGCAGATTCGCGATGACGTTGAAATCCTGGTGTGCATCAACGCTAAAGACCTACAGCGCAACAAAATTCGCGCTGACCTCGGTATTACCTACGAGGACGACGTGCTCCGCCTGGTCGATGTCTTCCGCGAACGCGGTTTTCTGGTGGAGCACGTGGTGCTCACCCAGATGGAGGACGATAACGCCAGGGCCGTTGCCTTCAAGCAGCGCCTGGAACGCCTGGGCCTGAAGGTCTCCCGTCACCGCGTCATTCCCGGCTACCCCACCAACACCGACCTGATTGTGAGCGAAGAGGGCCTAGGCCGCAACGAGTTCGCTGAAACCACTCGTGACCTGGTGGTTGTGACCGCCCCCGGCCCCGGCTCCGGCAAGCTAGCGACCGCCCTCTCACAGGTCTACCACGAGAACAAGCGGGGGGTGAAGGCAGGCTACGCCAAGTTCGAGACCTTCCCCATCTGGAACCTGCCTCTAGAGCACCCCGTCAATCTGGCCTACGAGGCCGCCACCGTTGACCTGGACGACGCCAACGTCATCGACCACTTCCACCTGACCGCCTACGGCGAGTCCACGGTCAACTACAACCGCGACGTTGAGGCCTTCCCCCTGCTCAAGGTGCTACTGCAGAAGATGACCGGCACCACCCCCTACCAGTCACCCACCGACATGGGCGTGAACATGGCCGGTAACTGCATCACCGATGATGCCGCCTGCCGTTACGCCTCTGAGCAGGAGATTATCCGCCGCTACTTCAAGGCACTGGTGGACGAGGCCCGCGGCGGCCTGGACTCCACCCAGTCAGACCGTGCCGCCGTGGTCATGACCAAGGCCGGCATTAAAGAGACCGACCGCCCCGTGGTCACCCCCGCCCGCCTGCGCGAGGAAACCACCGGAGCACCCGGCGCGGCCATTGAGATGCCAGACGGCACCATCGTCACCGGCAAGACCACCGGCCTGCTGGGCTGCTCTGCCGTTGCCCTGCTGAATGCCCTCAAACACCTGGCCGGGCTCGACGATGATAAGCATCTGCTTTCTGACGAGGCCCTTGAGCCCATTCAGCGGCTGAAGACCCTGCACCTGGGTAGCCAGAACCCCCGCCTACACACCGACGAGGTGCTGATTGCGCTCTCCACCTCTGCAGCTCATGATGAGGCCGCCCGAACCGCCCTTGACCAGATCAAGAACCTGCGCGGGGCTGACGTGCACACCACCACCATTCTGGGCTCGGTCGATGAGCGTATCTTCCGATCCCTGGGCATGCTGGTGACCTCTGACCCCAAGTTCCAGAAGAAGACGCTCTACCAGAAGCGTTAGTTTTTCTCTGGTGCACCTGGATACTTTCGCCCTTCAAGAGAGGGGTCTCTCGCGTAGCGGGCCTAGCGCACCAGCACCGCCTGCTTGAAGTCGGGGGAGGGGGAACAGGTAACCGCGTACTTGGTGGCCGAGAGCTCATCAATCTTGACCACATAGTTCTGGGTCTCAAAGTAGGGAGGAACGCCGCCATACTCCTCAACGGCACCAGGCCCGGCGTTATAGCCCGCCAGCACAATATCCTGCAGGGGCGTTTCGTCGGTGGCGTAGGGCGCTAGCCGCTCCGCCAGGTAGGCCAAGTAACGGCCCTGGGCAGCGATAGAATCTTCGGGACTGTCGATATCACCCTCGCCCCAAATATCCCAGGTTTCCTGAGTGAACTGGGCCAGGCCGTGCGCGCCCGCGTGGGATTCGGCACCGGTAACCCACCCCGATTCGGTTTCGAGCTGGGCAGCCAGTACCCCGGCGCGAAAACCTGATGCATCAGCGGCAGCCTGGATATCGTCGTGCAACTCCGGGGGCGCATAGGCCAGGTCGGTCTGCCCACAGTAATCCTCATAGGTGGCAGAAAGCCCCACCACACCGGCCGTCAGCAACCCCGCCGATGCCACAATCTGCCAGTGCGCAATCAGCCCCGCGCCAATGCGCAGAGCGAGGTTCGGCTTGGTGCGTTCGCTGTTCATTATTACCAGGGTACTTGAAAAGCGAGGATTTCAGCAGGTCACCGCCTCACACGCACGTCAGCGTGATGCACTCAACCCGCACACGGGCGCCCAGATGGGTAGCTACGGGCTCACCCGAATCTGCCCGCGGGCACCGCGCTCGGCGGCACCAAAGTCATGGTTGACGAAGGTGTAGGTGCCAGCCTCCTCAAAGGTCATCTCCACAAACCCTCCCTGAGCGGTGGAAAGATCAAGGGCCTGGGCACCGCCACCCGCCTGCCCGAAGGCATCGGCACCGTCGCGCAACAGATAGCCGCCCTCCTTGTAGACCGTATCGAACTGGCTACCGACCACATGGAAGCTCAGCTGACCGCCAGGCCCTGCGTTGAGCACCCAGATGCGCACGCGCTCGCCCACGCGGGCAGTGAGCGGGTCGCGCAGGTACTGGGTGGCGTGGCCGTTAAAGAGGGTGAGAGTGGGCGCGGTGGCCTGGTTAGCCGCCACTACATCGGCGAGGACGCTGCCGCCTGACTCACTTGCCACAGGGCCGGTAGCCACCGAGCCAGGCCCTTCGGAAGTAGCGCCCGGGGCAGTGGTGAGCGCAATTTCTGACTGCACCAGCAGGTATTCCCGGTCTACCTCGGGTAGTCCGGGCGGGTCAATGATGACCGCACCGAACATGCCGGCCCCCAGGTGGGTGCTCATGGGCATGGTGGAGCAGTGATAGAGCCAGATGCCCGACCGCACGGCTTCAAAACGATAGGTGAGGGACTCACCCGGGGCGATAGTGCGCATGACCCCGTCGGGTGAGACTGCTCCGGCGTGAAAGTCCACCGAGTGCCCCATGCTCCCCTTATTGACGAGTGTAATTTCAAAGATATCGCCTACCTTGCCATGCAGGGTGGGGCCCATGTAGGAACCGTTGAAGGTCCAGGCGTTGAGCCGCACCCCGGGGGCAATCTCTCGGGGCAGCTCCTGCACATCCAGAATCTGCCGGTGGACGGTAAGGCCATCCACGTTCTCTCCCTCGGGTACGGGGGTGAGGGCGGCATCGCGGGTCTGGTAGTCTGCCGAGACCTCTCCCTGCAGGTCAAGATCGGAGGGAGCCAGCAGGCCGCTGGCGCTCACCGCGCCGGTATTACCGGTGTGGCCCGCGTGGGCTGAGCCGGTGGCACCGCTCCCGGACGTCTGCGCGCCGGTTGCGGTCACGGTGAAGGTCATGCCCATGGCCTGGTGGCCAACTACCGAGCACCAGCCGCTCAGGTTCTCGGTGATGACCCCGGCGTCCACGGTGGCGCTCTCACCCGGATTGATGCGCCCGGTGGAGGTGCCGTTGGAGAAGGTCAGGTCGTGGGCGTTCTTGGTGTCGGTGTTGGTGACCTCGATGATGAGGCGATGACCCACCGGGACCTCAACGGTATCGGGGGTGAAGCGCATATCGGCGGTAGCCTCCACCGTCAGGGTAGTGGTCTGCCCGCTTGCGGAGGTGGTGGTGCCGGGTGCCGTCAGCCGGGCCCTTGCCGCCGGGTCGGCAGCCAGCCCCAGCCCCAGCATCAGTGCAATGGCCAGGGCGCCTATCAGGGCGTTTTTGAGGTGGGGAACAGGCGTGGGGTTTACGGCCTCGGGGTCGGGTGAGGGGGTCTCACCGCGGGCCCGGGCCTGAATCATGGCCTTGCGCACCGCCACCGACTTTTTTACACCGCGCAACATGAGTGGGATAAAGGCAAAGAGGGTGAAAACTCCGACTAGGGAGGCCAGGGTGCGAATCAGCGACCCGGTCACGGCCACCGGTAGCACAAAGATTAACAGAGACAGGTTCACCATGACGATGCGCCCGGCCGCAAAGCGGTTGAACTCGCGGTTGGCCTCGCGTACGGCCTTGGGGCCCCCGCCCATGCGGGCAGGCAATAGGTAGCTCATGGCCCCCAGCAGAACCTGCACCAGAAAACCGACCACAAGTACGGGGGTGACCGGGCGTAAGGTCAGGCTATTGAAATCACTGGTTGCTACCAGATAGGCGGCCCAGAGCACCCCCGTCAGTAACCAAATCATGCCGGATGCCACCGAGAGAGTCGGGTAGTCCGCAGGCTTCTTGGCCTGGGTGGTTCGCACCATGAGAACCCCCACCAGTACTAGGGCTACGGCGTAGAGAAGCAGGCCGGTGGTAGCCAGCCAGGTCAGCCCGGTCAGGGCCCCTGCGGTGGTGATGCCCAGCCCCGCGCCCATACCCGCCAGGGCCTGCACCGAGCGGGTGACGGCGTCCGGAACCATCACCGTGCGGAGCATGGTGGGCCAGAGGGTCAGCAGGGTGCCGACCACCGTGATGCCTACAAAGCCCAGGACGTTTACGGCCTCATGGGCTAGGAGCAGGCGGCCATACCAGAGGGCAGGGAGAGCGTCATAGGCCAGCAGGGCACCGAAGGTCGCCCCCACCGGTAGCAGCCAGGCAGCGGCAACGTAGTAGCGGATGGTGACGCCAAACCGGGCGGGCAGGGCGGCCCGCATCTGCTGTAACAGGGCCAGGCCGTGCCAGGCCACCACAGCGCCCACGCCCGTTGACCCAATCAGGGTCAGCGGAAAGAGATTGAAGACCACGCCAACCATCAGCAAAATCATGGAGACGTTGAGGCTGTAGATGCGTACCAGCTGGACGGGCCGCGCTGAGTCGGGCAGCCTGTGCTTGAGCAGGGCCTCGGTAAAGTGCTGCGACCAAATCAGAATTGAGTTAGTAATCAGGCCCAGGGTCACCATGTGCACCATCAGCCAGAGGGACTGGGGGATCCAGCGGTGGGTCATGAGCACGATGAAGAGCGCAAACATCCAGAAGGAGACCGGCTTGGAGGCCTTACGGTGCCAGCTTGCCCGGCCGGTAGCGATGTCGCGGGCCTGCTTGCTGCTCACGGCTTGCCCGGGCGCGTCCGCGGGGCGGGCCCCCAGGGTGAGCTGCTCTCGGTAGACGGAGCGGGGCGCGGCGTCCTTATCTGACATCATCACTCCAAATATTGTATTTGATATACCAATTATAGTCAGCTGTGCCCTCAGCTAAAACACCCAACGCATCAAACATCTACCCCGTAATAAACACGGGCGAACAGTCCAAGGGTCTAGGCGGCGCTGCCCACTACACTAGAGTCCATGACCCTTGCCATTACCATCACCATCATTGCCGCCCTGCTCATTGCCCTTGGTTGCATTGGCATTGTTTACCCAATCCTGCCAGGCTCCTTCGCCCTACTGGGCGGAGTACTCCTCTGGGGCCTGACCTTGCGCGGCCCCGAGGGCTGGTGGCTACTCGGCCTGGGCCTGCCCATCATGATCGCAGGTATGGCTGCCCAGGCCGTCCTGACTGGGCGCACCCTCAAACGGCGGGCCATCCCCAACAGATCGATCCTCTGGGGTGTCGTTGGTGCCGTCATTGGCATGTTCGTGATTCCCGTGGTTGGGCTCTTTGTGGGCTTCGCGGTCGCCCTGCTCATCAGTGAAACCGTGCGTAACCAGGGAGATTTCGCCGCGTCCATCGGCAGTACCCTGGCCGCCCTCAAATCAATGGGCATCGGTATGCTCCTCGAACTGGCAGCCGCCCTGACCACCGGCACCATCTTCACAATCTGCGCTATCACCTACTTTGTGACGGCCTAGCGCACACGACCAGGTAGCACGGTAGACTGGTCTCCCGTGAAAACACTGCCTGCTTCTCTGATTCTTGCCGCCACTGCCATCGTCCAGGCCCTCGGTATCTACCGCTACGCCAACGATGCCATGGCTCTCTCTGGTCAAATCTTCTTTCCTGTGCTCTTTGCGCTCATGGCCATCTATATCACCTGGCGCAACAAGCAGAACCCCGGGGCTTTCTCACTGGCTCACATCGTCATTCTGGCGCTGGCCGTGGTCGCTCTGGGCGCTACCGTGGCCGGGTGGAACGCCAGCCTCTATTACTTCTACCCCTCCTACTACGTTTTTTACGCTGCGCTCGGGCTACTCGTGCTAGAGCTGGCCCTGCGCATTGCCGCCCTGCCCAAGAAGGCCGCGCAGGAACGTCCCGCCAAACGCCTACCCGGCCGCGCCAAAGCCAAGCGCAGCACCAAGCTGGTAGCCGTCCGCAAGACCACAGAACAGGACGCTTCTGCCCCCGCCCAGCAGGCAGACGGTGACGAGGCATCTGCACCCGAAACCACCGACAAGTAACCCGGAGAGAGCCTCTTTAGCCCTGCTATCTTGGTGGGGGAGGGTGGGCCGTGTGTAGGGTAGAGGTATGAGTACCCCTAACCAGCCCACCCCCTGGCAGATGCAGCAGAGCCAGCACCACCCCGCACCCTACACCTACCCGCCGGAACAGACCGGTCAAGTACCAGCGCCCTACCCGGCCCCACAGGTGCCCGTGCAGGTGCCCCCGCCGGGCTGGCGGCCCGGATACGTAGCGCAGACCCAGGAGCTCGGCTATCACCGCCTGGCCCTGGCCGACCCCAAGAACCGCTGGTTCACGCCCCTGCTTGAAGCGCTCATCGGTGTGCCTATCTACCTGGTCATTTCGGTAGTGCTGAGTGTGGCCCTGCTGGTGCCCTCTCTGATGCGTTCCCTCAATGAGCAGGCAGCCTCGGGGCAGCTCACAATCGATGCCACAGCCACCGCAAACGAGGTAGCTGCGCAACTCCAGGCCGCAGCCCTTGAGGACCCTCTCATCTTTGTGCTCTTCTTCGGCTCGGTGGCGCTGATGTTCCCCTGCCTGTGGTTGGCCCGCCTGATTGTGGGGCCCAAGCCCTGGGGCTTGGTGCACTCGGTAGCCGGACGTATGCGCTGGGGCTGGCTGGGAATCTGCACTCTAATCGCTACCCTGATGTTCGTTGCCGTGCCGCTCATCATGGGAGCCCTGGCCGGGGAGCCGTTCTTTACCTCGGGTGCTACCGCTTCAGGCTGGACCCTAGCGACTCTGCTGGTCTTGGTGGTGCTGCTTGTGCCCTTTCAGGCCTACGCCGAGGAACTGGTTTTTCGTGGCTACCTCATGCAGACCCTCGGCCGCTGGCTACGGAACCCGGTCTGGGCGATTGTTCTGCCTGCACCGCTTTTCATGCTGGGTCACATGTACGATCTATGGGCTCAGCTTTCCATTCTCTTTATGGGTATCGCCGCTGGCTTTGTCACCTGGCGCACCGGTGGGCTGGAGGCCGCTATCGCTCTGCACGTGGTTAACAACCTGCTGGCTATGGGCCTTGGTATTTTTGGTGCCGCTGACCCCTTCGCAGCTCAGGGCTCTACCCCAGCCATGCTGGTCTCGTCGATTGTGACGCAGGGGCTCTACGTGCTGGTGGTCGTCCTTGTAGCCAACCGCCGCCGCCTGGCCCGCACCCGTATGGCCCAGGTGTGGGTGAAGCAACGGTAAAATGTGCCCTATGACTCCTTCACCAGCACAGGCCGTAGCTGACCTCGACCCCCGAACCAACATCGATGACCTAGCCGCCTTTGTGACGGCGTCCCCAACCTCCTACCACGCGGCCGCTGAGGCCGCCCGCCGCCTGCGTGCAACCGGTTTCACCGAGCTCAAGGAGCAGGACGCCTGGGGCGCCTCGCCTACAACCGGCAAGCATTATGTGGTGCGAGATGGTGCCATCATTGCATGGGTGGGCACCGATGCCCATGAAAGCTACCGGGTGCTGGGCGCTCACACCGATTCACCCGGATTCAAGGTCAAGCCCAAGCCGTCAGTGCGTACCCTCACCTGGAACCAGGTGGGCGTGGAGGTCTACGGTGGGCCCCTGCTGAACTCCTGGCTGGATCGTGAACTGCGCCTGGCTGGTCGTCTGACCGTGCTCATTGACGGGCAGCTTCAAACCCGCCTGGTAGCTACCGGGCCAGTCGCCCGCATCCCGCAGCTGGCTATCCACCTGGACCGCGCTGCTAACGAGGGGCTTAAACTTGATAAGCAGGGTAACCTCTACCCCGTCTGGGGCTTCGGCGATTCTGCCGGTGATGTGTTGGCCTACCTGGCCGAAGGCGCCGAGGGTGGCGCCGTTGACCCCGAAACCATCGTGGGCTACGACCTGCTCTTTGCCGACGCTCAGCCACCCCGCGTCTTTGGCGAGAAGGAGGAGCTCTTTGCCTCTGCCCGCCTTGACAATCTGAGCTCCGTGCACGCGGGTCTGACCGCCCTGATTCGCTACGCCGAATCGGGTGCTGGCTCTGCTCAGACCGCTATGCTGGCAGCCTTCGATCACGAGGAAATCGGGTCTGAGACCCGTTCTGGCGCGGCGGGCCCCTTCTTGGAGGACGTCCTGGTTCGTCTCGCGGACGCACGTGGCGACTCCCCGGCGGACTACCGCCGGTCGGTGGCTGAGTCTATCTGCCTTTCGTCAGATGCCGGGCACCTGGCCCACCCCAACTACGCCGGCCACCACGACCCCGCTGTGCGCCCCGAACCCGGCGGTGGCCCCCTGCTGAAAATTAACGCCAACCAGCGCTACGCCACAGACGCTCTTGGGGCAGGAATCTTCGCCCAGGCCTGCGCCCTTGCAGAGGTGCCCTACCAGGAGTTTGTCTCCAACAACAAGGTGCCCTGCGGCTCCACTATCGGCCCTATCACCGCCACCCGGCTTGGCATGCGCACCGTTGATGTGGGTGTTGGCCTGCTCTCCATGCACTCAGCTCGTGAGCTGACCACGGTTGCTGACATGGCCCACCTGACCCGCGCAATCGAGGGGTTCTACCGGATTTAGGGAGCTTATCGGGCCCCTGCCTTACCTGAGGGCCTGCGCCAAAAAGCGCAGGTGGGCCGGCGTGGGCTTAGTGGTCTTCTCGGCGTAGTCCGGGTGTTTCTCGAGCCACTTCTTGATGTAAGGGCAGACGACGACCGGCTGGTAACCCGCCGCAAGCGCCTGCTCCAGAGCGTCCTTGACCAGCATGGAGGCTAACCCCTGCCCGCCGAACTCATCCTTGATGACCGTGTGTGGGAAGATGCGCTGCTGCGTACCGCCCTCTGCGTAGTCGAAGAACTGGGTGAAACCTGCGGGGGCGCTAGAGCCGTCCACGAAGATTTCGTAGGCGCCGTAGCCGCCGTCGTTACGTTCCTTAATCACCGGGGTTTCGAGCGGTGCTACCACAGCATTTTCCTTTCAACGTAAAGTATCTGTGTTGGGTTTAACGCACGAGTCGGGTTTCTATTCCCAGCCTGCTGCCCCACTGCGACTCTACTGCGACCCTACTGCGGGCAGAATAGGGCGCGGACGCTGCCGGGCTAGGCCGGGTGTTGCGACATGATGGAGATGCGGTTGGCGGCGTTCATGGTGATAGCCAGCCACTGCACAGCTGAGTACTGATCGTCGGTGAGCACGCCGCGGGCGTAGGTTTGGGCGAAGCTGCGGTCTTCTGCGCAGGGGAGCTGGGTGACGGTTTCGGCCAGAAAGAGGGCAGCCTTTTCGGTCAGGCTGTATTCGCTGCTTTCCTCCCAGGCGCTCACCAGGGCACGGCGAGTATCGGATACCCCGGCCTTGATAGCGCGCTTAGTATGCACTTTCAGGCAGTAGGCGCAGCCGTTAATCTGCGAGACGCGCAGGCAGACCAGTTCAATGAGCTGGTCATCGAGTCCCGCAGTGCGGGCAGAGTCACCGGCCTGCTTGCTCAGGGCACCAAAGGCAGCCCAGGCTGCCGGGTCAGACTTATCGAGATAGAACTCCTGGTGGGTTTCAGACATGCCACCAGCTTACCTCTACCGAGCGTGTACGGCGTGGGCCAGTAGCGGGTGAACTACGTGTACCAGGAATCGAAAACCGTGACGGGGGTGGTGCGCTTATGGCGGGTGCGCAGGAACTTGCCCTCGATGTTTTCGGCCGCAGTCTCATCTATCTGGCGGCCCTCCAGGTAGTCGTCAATCTGGTCGTAGGTAATACCGAGCATCTCTAGGAGATATGAAAGTATAGAGGCTTATTCATCAGGCCTTTCTTGAGGTGCCCCCAGGCTCGCACTCGATGGAGCCCAGCGGCTTCGCCTACTTTCTCATCAGCCTTTCTTTCCTCGTGCGCTCGGAAGCTGCCGACTCCATCTGAGCCAGCAGCTCTTCGCTGCGAGCCTGGGTCGCCTGATTATTTTTGAATAAGCCTCTATGCTTAAAAATTTGAAATTAATCATAATCTCGAATAGTAAAAATAGGTTCATTTTATGGTGGGCGGAGGGTATATTTCGGGTGTGTGAGGAACTGTGAGAGCAAAGCCGACGTTTATGACCGAAACTGCCCCTGTCGCTATATCCTCAGCCGTATAGCTGACAAGTGGACCGCACTCGTCATTGGGTGCCTCCAGAGTGGCCCAAAACGCTTTTCTGAGCTTCGCCGTAGCGTTGACGGCGTTACCCAAAAGATGCTCACACAAACTCTTCGTTCCCTGGAGCGTGATGGTATCGTGCGTCGAACCGTTTTCCCTACCGTCCCTGTAACTGTTCAGTACGAGATAACGGACTTAGGCAAAACCTTGATAGAGCCACTAGAAGTCCTTCGTAGCTGGTCTGAAAGCCATAAGAGCGAAGTCATCGCAGCACAACAGGCTTATGATGACTCTCTAGAAGCTAAAGGATAGTGCTGGTAAGCGGTCCAGCAACAACTGGGGCTTGCTCAAAAATAGTCAGTAACCCGGCCCCGCAATGAGTGCTAACCCGGGTTACTGAGAAAAGAATCTATAGGTTCTTAGAAGGAAACTACGATCTTGCCAATTGTCCTTGAAGATTCAATTTTTTGATGAGCTACGCGAAAGGTTTCTGTGCTGAGCCCGCGCAGATATTCGGTTGCTGTTCCTTTCAATACCTCACCGTCAACCATCTGCGCCACTTCTGTCAGGAGCTCCGACTGGTAGCTCATATCAGGAGTCTCAAACATTGACCGAGTAAACATAAATTCTGGGGTTACAGTAATAGATTTAGCCTTAAAGGCTCCTATGTTAAAGGCTTCGGGGTCATCAATCAGGACGAGATGACTTTGTGGGTTCATCGCATTGGCCAGTTCCTCCTCAGCACCGGCTGTAAATGCTGAGAACACAAAATCCGCCCCGCCCAGCTCTTGAACCTGCGAACTTAAGCCCTGAGTATGGTCAACTACATGGTCTGCCCCCAGGCTCCTGCACCACTCTGTTGATTCTGGGCGTGAGGCTGAGGCAATCACGGTCAGTGAAGTCTTAGCCTTGGCCAGCTGGATAATCATTGACCCAACACCTCCAGCGCCACCAACCACCAGAAGATTACCGGTTGAGTCAGCTCCGAGGTTCATATGGTCAAACAGGGTTTCCCAAGCGGTGATAGATGTAAGGGGGAGCGCTGCTGCATCTGCATAATTCATTGACGAGGGTTTCTTGGCAACAATACGATAATCAACCGTCTGATATTCAGCGTTGCTACCCTGTCGGGTCAAGTCACCAGCGTAGAACACGTCGTCGCCCACTGAGAAGCCCTGCACGTCTTCGCCAACAGCTTCGACCCGGCCGGCAGCATCCCACCCAAGAATTTTTGGGGTATCTTGATGGCCTGCCCCCGCCCTGACTTTTGCGTCAACGGGGTTGACCGAGACAGCATGTACTTTGACCAGCAAGTCTTTCGAAGTCACGGTTGGAAGGGGCGCGGTAGTTTCAATAAGTGCCTCATCCACATCAATCGGAAAAGACTCTGTCATAGCTATGATTTTCATGTTGTTATTCATGAAAAAAGGATAAGGGCAGGTATATAGGTACTTTCAAGGGGGGTAAGTTACCGCAAGGGAACCACCCCTCGTCTCTACCTACTACTTGTACCAGGAATCGAAAACCGTGACGGGGGTGGTGCGCTTGTGGCGGGTGCGCAGGAACTTGCCCTCGATGTTTCCGGTCGCAGTCTCATCTATCTGGCGGCCCTCCAGGTAGTCGTCAATCTGGTCGTAGGTAATACCGAGCTCGTCCTCGTCAGTGCGGCCCGGCTTGCCATCCAGCAGGTCAGCGGTGGGTTCCTTCTCCCAGAGCCTCTTTTCAGCACCCAGTACCTTGAGCAGGGCGCGGTTCTGCCGCTTGTTGAGACCAAAGAGGGGCATGACGTCCGCCGCGCCGTCGCCGAACTTGGTGAAAAAGCCGGTCACGGCCTCAGCCCCGTGGTCGGTACCCACCACCAGCAGGTTCTTTTCACCGGCCAGGGCGTACTGGGCAATCATGCGGGCGCGGGCCTTGACGTTGCCCTTATTGAAGTCGGAGATATTGCGGCCGGTGGCCTCGGCAAAAGCAGACTCGAAGCCGCCCACAGCGGCGGCGATGTTATAGGTGACGGTCTGCTGCGGCATGATGAAACGCAAAGCTGCCTGGGCGTCGTCCTCGTCAGCCTGAACCTTGTAGGGCAGACGCACGGCAAGAAACTCAGCCTGGATACCCTCTAACTCAAGCTCTTCAACAGCCAGCTGGCACAGGCGCCCGGCCAGGGTGGAATCAACCCCGCCTGAGATGCCCAGCACGAAACCGCGAGTGCCAGTGGCTTTGAGGTAGTCGACTAAGAACTGCACGCGCTTGCGCACCTCTTCTGCCGGGTCAATGGTGGGTTTAACACCGAGTTCTTTAATGATGTGAGCCTGTAGTTCGCGCATACCCCTATGGTACCCTTCGGCGCGTTAGAGGCTCTAGCCCGGGAAGGTCTGCGGCGGGGCGCTCAAACACGGCGTATGTTGTGAGAAATAAATGTGTGGTTATAAGGGCCGGTGCGTTCACCTTTGCAGGTACATCTGGTTAGAGTGGTATATGGAAACCTAACCTGCTGTGAGAGGACGCGCACCCACCATGAGCGAACAGAACCAGAACCCCTACGGCCACTATGGTCGGTCCGATCAGAACCAGCCCGGCGCTACCCAGCAGCCCGACCAAGGGCAATCTGCCCAAGGTCAGCCTACCCAAGGCCAGCCGGACGCCGGAGATTCGCAGGGTGCAGGTGCCCGCCCGGGCTCCTGGGGTGCAGGCACCTCCTCCGAGGGGAACGCCAATCACCAGGGGAACAGCCAGCAGTGGCAGAACACTGGGCACCCCTCTCACCAAGCGAGCTGGCAACAGCCGGGTACCGGGGCTGGGCCGTACGCACAACAGGCCTATGATGCCTACGGCAACCCGATTCCTTCTGATGCGAGGAGCATGGCCCTCTTCGCCCACCTTTCGGGCCTGTTAGGGCTGGTGCTGACGGCATCTTTTGCAAACTTTATCGGCCCCTTCATTTTCTGGTTAATCTACAAGGACAAGCCCGGTTATGGCTTCGTGCGGGTTGCAGCGGCCGGTGCCTTCAACTTCTCATTTACCATGTGGCTGGTTAACGTGGTGACTTGGATAATAACCTTCGCGACCTTCGGCATCGCGGCGATATTTACCTGGATTATTCTGCTGGCTGTGTGGGTGGCCCTAATCGTCATCCACATCATCGCCGCCGTCAAAGCCAACAGTGGTGAGGTCTTCAACTACCCCTTGGCGATGAAGGTGCTCAAGTAGAGCCGTTCCTGGCCGGTGGCCTGTCTTACCGAATCTTTCACCGTCCGTGCTGTATCAAGCGGCCGGTGAAAGATTCGGTAATTCCTTAATGGGGGGGTAAGGACGCCGCATTCAGTCCCCCTGCCCCGCTCGGGTGGATTCGGTCAGCTCAGTGATGAGTGCAACCAGTTGGGGGTGCATGCAGAGGGTAAGGTTTGAGAGAGTGAAGGGGCTCGTCAAGCGGCCCCCGAGGGCCTCCTCGGCCCGGGCGAGACGGTAGCGCACTGTATTGGGGTGAATAAATAACCGGTTGGCTGTTTCAGGCACATTTTGGTTGCAGGCTAGAAACATGAGCACCGTCTCGTACACCCCTGCACGATGGAGAGCCTCAAGAGTAACCTGCGACCTCTCAGCCAGTTTAGATTCGTTGACCTGCGATAGCACCCAGCTGGTGAGGTCAACCCGATCAAGAAAAACCGGGGGAACTTCGGCACAGGCCCCGGCCCGGTGCGCCAACCCCTTGGCAATATGAAGGGCTGTCTCTGCTTCACGGTACCTGCGGTGTACCCCCGCCAGCCCGGTGAAGGGCTCGCTCAACCCCACCAGAAAGTGATCATTCATGTCCGCGATCCAGCTCTCAGCCAGGTCAGAGTCGGGAACGATTGCTGCCGCTGATTCAGGGGTATCGCTCCCGGCCATTTGAGCGCGTATCAGCAGGGGCAGCTTACTGCCCTGGGCTCGTTGACTGAGTAGGGAAAGCTGACTATCGGTGATATTTTCACCGGAAAAGTTAGCGATGTCGAGGACGCGAATTCGTTCATAGGGTGTAAACCAGAACTTTTCCATCACTGCCCAGTAGCTGTGTTCCTGGCCAGGCTGAATACCGGTCAGAAGCTGAAGAAGTATGCGCTCTCGATCCCGCCGGTTTTCCTGGAGGGCCTCAAAGCTTATCCCGTAGACAGCACTTAAGAGTTTTTCGGCCGTATCAAGCATGGGAACAGCAACAGCTTCCAGTTTTGATGAGCTGTGTGAGGCTAGGGCGATGAGGTGCATGCCGCCGTGCAGAGAGACCCTGCGGGCTATCATGTGCCACCTGCCGATTTCTGCCCTGACCGTACGGTCTCGGGTTCCGTCCCTTTGCACTTCCTGCCAGATAAGCCGTGAAGGAGCCGTGCCAGCGGAGGCAATGAGCCGGGCATCGGAACGGTACATGAAAGCAGCCCCGCCACACAGGCTGCTCATGCGCTGAGCCAGGCTGGTGAGGGGCTTGTGGCTAGCCAGCGCTTCAAGGAGCTGGTTGGTGATGTGCAGACGTTGCTGGAGGGAATGCGAGGAGTTGTTGGTGTCGTGAGGGGTGGTCATGGGCGTCCTTTCACAGGTGCGGCGGTAGTGTGCCCTACCTCCCAGCATAAAGTTGCCCAGGTCACTAAATGCAGTAAAAACTCCAAACAAATCCCTCTAACTTTGTAAATTTCCCATAGGAGATGCCGGTTGGGCGTGCATACACTGAGACCTACCTAACAGGCCCAATCTCTGGAGGAAACCCCATGACCCGAACACGAGTAGCCGTCGATGTTGGCGGCACCTTCACCGATGTCTGCATCTTCGACGACGATACCCAGACCATGCGCGTCACCAAGGTGCCATCCACCCCTCACGACCCCATGATCGCTGTGATGAACGGGGTAGAACGCGGCGAAATCAACCTCAACGAAGTGGTCCAGTTCTCCCACGGCACCACCGTAGCGACCAACGCCCTCATCACCCGCAACTTCGCCACCGGCGCCATGGTGACTACCCGTGGCTTCCGCGACGTCCTTGAAATCCGCGACGGCACAAAGGACGACCTCTGGGACGCCTACAACGACGTCACCGGCCCCTACATTCGCCGCCGTGACCGCTTTGAAGTGACCGAACGCATCGACTTTGACGGCAACACGGTCACGCCCCTCGATGAAAGCGAAGCTCGTGCCCTAGCTCAGCTCCTTAAAAAGCGGGGGGTCAAAACTGTGGCCGTGTGCTTCCTCAATTCCTACGCCAATCCCGCCCACGAACTACGCATGCGCGCAATCCTTGAAGAGGAACTGGAAGACGCAACAATCTCAACCTCAGCCGAAATCCTCCCCGAAATCTTCGAGTACCCGCGTTTCAACACCACCGTGGCGAACGCGGTTCTGGCCCCCCTCGTATCTGGCTACGTGAACCGTCTCGATAGCGAGCTCAAGGACGGCGGCTACCGGGGAGACCTGCTTCTGCTACACTCCGGCGGCGGCTCCATGACCCCTCGCATGGTTGAAAAGTTCCCTGTTCGCCTGGCCGCATCAGGTATCGCTGCGGGCGCTATCTCAGCCAAGCATATCGCCCAGCAGTGCGGTTATAGCCATGCCGTGAGTCTTGATATGGGCGGCACATCTACAGACATCGCTCTTGTTGCCGACGGCGAACTGCGCGTCTCGGAACAGTGGGAAGTAGAGTACGGGCACCCCATCACCTTCCCCTCCATCGAAGTTCTCACCATCGGCGCTGGGGGCGGTTCACTGGCCCACATCGACATCGCGGGCTCCCTGCGCAACGGCCCCCAGTCCGCTGGCGCAGACCCCGGCCCGGCCTGCTACAACACCGGCGGGCAGGATCCCACGAACACCGATGCCAACCTTGTGCTCGGACGCCTGGGAACCTCGCTAGCCGGCGGCGTTAAGCAACTTCGCACAGACCTAGCCGAAGAAGCCATCAACCGGGTTGTGGGTGAACCCCTTGCCATGGGAACAGAAGAAGCAGCAGAGGCGATTGTTTCAGTAGCGAACGCCAATATGGCAGATGCCGTCCGCCTGGTCTCCATCCGCCGCGGTTACGATCCACGAGATTTTGCCCTCCTAGCTTTCGGCGGTGCAGGAGCCCTCCACGGGGCCGACGTAGCCAGGGAACTCGGTATCCCCACCGTCATCGTTCCGCCCAACCCCGGAGTGACCAGTGCTATGGGCTGCCTCCTTGTCGATATCCAGCACGATTTCGCCCACATGTTTACCGGGCTAGTCTCGGGCGCAGACGAAAGCGCTATTGAAGAGGCCTTCACCCAGCTAGAGGCAGAGGCTACCGAGCGGCTACACCACGAGGGCGTAGCAGATGAGGACGCCGTGCTACAGCGCAAAATCTCTATGCGCTACCAGGGGCAGTGGCGCTCTTTGCAGGTCAATATTGGCTCTGGCCCCGGTGCCCTCCAAGATGCAGTGGGCACCTTTCATGAACAATACGAACGTGAATTTGCCTTCCGTCAAGAGGACGTACCAGTGGAGGTCTACCAGCTTCACCTCAAAGCCATTGGCAAGGTGCCTAAGCCCAGTTTCCGCCCCGCCGAGCTCACCCAGCAGGCACCTCCACCGGCACCTGAACAGCGCCCTGTCTACTTCTCAGGTCAGTGGCACCAGACCCCTGTATACGACCGCGACGATCTCGCCGCTGGCACCGAGTTCGCAGGCCCTGCCATCATTAACCAGCTCGATTCAACCACCGTCGTCCCTCCCTACGCCACCGCAGAAATAGACGAATGGTTCAACATCCGAATCCACATTAAGAAGGGGGCATAGCCATGACCACCGCAACCAAGCGGGACATCAACCTTGACCCGGTCACCTTTGAAGTTCTCAAGAACGCATTTGCCACCAGCGTTGATTTGATGAGCGAGCAGATTCTACGCACCTGCTACTCGTTCGTTATCTACTCCCGCGACTTCTCCTCGGCCCTCTGCGATGCCGACGGTAACACCGTCATGCAGGGCTCTGGTGATATCGCCGTGCACGTAGGAACGCTACATTTTCAGGCTAAGGCAGTCATTGAACAGTTCGGTAGTGACATCCACGAAGGTGACGTATTCGCCGTCAACGACCCCTACCGCGGTGGCACGCACTTTAACGATGTCTCCTTCATCCGCCCAATTTTTTCAGAAGACCGCCTCATAGCCTTTGCCCAAAACAAGGGCCACTGGGCAGATATCGGCGGTAAAGTACCCGGCTCCTTTGACGTTTCCGCTTCAGAGCACTTTGGTGAAGGACTACGCATCACACCGGTGCGCGTCTTCTCTCAGGGCGTCTTTCTACACGACGTTGCCCAGCTACTGGTCGCTAACACCCGAGCACCTGAACAGGCCCTCGGTGACCTACACGCCCAGTCTGAAGCTACCGCAGTCTGTGAACGCGAGCTCCACCGCCTGGTCGCAAAATACGGCACTGACACCGTTGTTACCGCCATGCAAGAAACCCAGGACTACGTTGAGCGCACAGTCCGCCGCCGTCTGGTTGACCTGCCCAAGGGGACCTGGCAGACCGTGGACTACCTTGACCTAGACCCCGGTAAGCCGGAAGGGCTCGTCCCCATCAACATCAAGCTCACCCTTGACGGCCAGGGAATCCACTATGACCTTGAAGGTAGCGCCGACGCGGTGGAGACCTTTCTCAACTCCGGTTACGGCACCACCTTCTCAGCTATCTACGCTGGCACTAAAACCTTCTTCCCCGACGTTCCGCTCAACTCTGGTTTCTACGCGGCCGTCACCGCCGAAATCGGTGAAGAAGGCACTGTGGTCAACGCTGGCTGGCCCTACGCGGTGACCGGCTTCTGCTCGGGGCCCTACGAAAAACTCATGAACGGCATCTTTGAACTCTGGTCGCAGGTGATGCCAGAACGCGCCATGGCCTGCGCCTTTAACCTGGAGTACCTCCTTGTGGGCGGGCGGGATGCCCGCTTTGACTCCAAGCCCTACTTCATGTGGTACGACTGGATGGCCGGTGGCTGGGGCGGGCGTTCTAGCAAGGACGGCGCGAGTGCAACCGCCCCCGTCTTTGGGCCGGGCCTTGCCGTGCAGCCCTGTGAAGGGCAGGAGCGCCTGTCTCCGGTGCTGACCACCATGCATCAAATAGGTGTAGATTCTGGTGGCCCCGGCCGTTACCGCGGTGGTTGCGGTATTGAAAAGGGCGGTACGCTCACCGATGCTGAATCAACCGTGATGAGCTACTGTTGTGACCGTGCCCGGTCTATCACCTGGGGGATTGAGGGCGGGTTACCGTCGATCCCTCACGGGGTCTGGCTGAATAAGGGGTCTGAAGATGAGCGTTTCTTGGGCTCGGTTTTCTCCTCAGAACCTGTGCATTCTGGTGATACTTTCTACCGGCCCTCGGCTGGTGGCGGCGGGTTTGGCGACCCGCTGGATCGCCCGGCTGAAGATGTGCTTGAGGACGTGATTGACGGGTACGTTTCGGTTGATCGGGCAGCTGCTGACTATGGTGTGGTCATCAGTGTCATTGATGCCGAACTTGATGAGTTCAGTGTTGATGGGGCTGCCACGGCTCAGAAGCGTGAATTCATTCGGGCCCACCGTGCCGGGTGGTTGAGTGAAGACGCTGAGTCTGTAGCTGAGCGCTACCGCTCAGGCGACCTGACCATGCTTGATGTGATTCGCCGGTACGGTGTGATTCTGGATTGGGGTACCGGTGAGCTTCTTGCTGAATCAACCCGCCAGCATCGTGAGCAGATGGTCCGTAGGTCGCAGCAGGGGTGGAAGTAGGCCCTTGTAGCTAACTTTTATACTGTTGCACTCAGCTGGACTGTGATTGGCCCCTGCCCGTCTGACGGTTCAAGAAGGGTCTTAGACCTTGAGCCTAGGGCAGGGGCGTTCAGAAGGCCATCAGGCGGAAGGACGGCTGTCCCTGCGTCTTGTGTAGTTTTCCTACCAGATGCGCACGCGCTCTCTAGGGTTTCGCCTGATTGATATTCTTTAAGAACTGGTCGGCACTTGAATTCTCGGCTATAAATTTGGCAAGGTGCCTATCAATCATCTTTGCAAGAGTTCTACAGGCTTTTAGACCGTCGGCAGCTGATCTCTTAGCTGGCGTGATAGCAGTTTCTTCCTGTCCGGGCAAGGGATAACCGTTGATGAGTGATTCGTGGTGGGCAATCCTATTGCGTAGTACATGAACTTCTTTAACCTGTCGGTATGCCCAGTCGCGATTTAGTTTTTCACCTGAACGTCCAGCTAGTTTGGCAGCCCCAGGAAAAACTGTTTTCAGTGCCTCTTCTGTCCAAATAATGTCGTGATCGGCTCTATCTCGTGGGGCAGGGTGTCCGCTGGCTCCGCCCTTGTCGAAGAAGTTAGACCATGTTCGGAACATCGAGGCAGCTAGTAGGCGACCCTTGAGCTTCGGATTGTTTTCCATACTTTCTTGTCGCCGGTTGGCAGGCAGAGAATCCCATGCTTCATGAAAGTTTTCTGCTGTACGCTGATCCATTGGGAGCGTTGGGTTAGCTATCCAGCTGTCTCCGTACTTCGCTGTCAGGTAGCGATCGACGGAATTACGTAAGGCAACCTCTAAAATTCCGATTTCGTAGAAGAGCTCGGCAGATAATCGCCTGTCCAGCTCGTATAAACGCATCGCAAGTTCCCTGTTATTGTAACTATGCTCCAGGTAGGGCTTGAGCCGCTGAGCAGATACATGTTGCTCTGACAAGGTTCTGAGATGAGGTCTTGCTTCTTGAGGCATATGTATATAGTATCGGTCATGTAGTCCCTCATGCATAAGATCGCGTAGCTAGTTTAGCTAGCTAAGATTTGGACCTGGAGCCAGCCGATCGCATGAGGGTTTTTTGTATGCCTCAACCCACCTACGCATAGTGGGTTGGTCTTGTTTTTCTTTAGAGTTTTTGGAAGCCCCAATCATATATTGAGCCTTATCCATAAGGGGAGATGGCGCAGGGGGCTTTCCCAGGAATTAGCATCTAGACAGGTCACTATCATGGACGCAGGGACGGCTGTCCCTGCGTCTTGTGTAGTTTTCCTACCAGATGCGCACGCGCTCCTCCGGTGCCAGGTAGAGGGTGTTCTCCGGCTGTACATCGAAGGCGGTGTAGAACTCGTCGATGTTGCGTACCACGCCGTTGACGCGGAACTCCTCGGGGGAGTGGGGGTCAATAGCCAGGAACATTTCGGCGGTCTGCGGGCGGGTCTTCATGCGCCAGCCCTGAGCCCAAGAGACAAAGACACGCTGGGTGGCGGTCAGACCATCGATGACAGGGACGGTCTCAAGGGTGAGGCCCTGGCGTTCCAGGTAAATCTGGTAGGCCTTGAGCGCAATGGAGAGGCCGCCCAGGTCACCGATGTTTTCACCCAGGGTCAGCTCCCCGTTGACGGTGAACTTCTCGGGGTCCAGGCCGGTGGGGGTGTAGCCGTTGTACTGCTCCACCAGGGCCTTAGTGCGGGCGGTGAACTCTTCGCGGTCGGCGTCGGTCCACCAGTTGTTGAGCGCACCGGTGCCGTCGTACTTGGAGCCCTGGTCGTCAAAGCCGTGGCCGATCTCGTGGCCAATGACGCCGCCGATAGCGCCGTAGTTGACGGCGGCGTCCGCGTCCATATCAAAATAAGGGGCCTGCAGAATCGCTGCGGGGAAGACGATTTCGTTGGCCGGGGGCATGTAGTAGGCGTTGACGGTCTGCGGGGTCATGAGCCACTCTGTCTTATCAACCGGCTCGTTGATGCGATTGATCTGGAACTCGTGCTCGAAGACGCCCGAGCGGCGCAGGTTCTCGAAGAGGTCGTCAGTCAGTTCCAGGGCGGAGTAGTCGCGCCACTTATCGGGGTAACCAATCTTGGTGGCGAACTTGCTGAGCTTCTCCAAGGCGCGGGAGCGGGTTTCGTCGGTCATCCAGTCCAGGTCGGTGATAGAACGGCGGTAAGCCTCCAGCAGGTCGTCCACCAGTTCCAGCATCTTGGCCTTGTGGGTGGGCGGGAAATGAATAGCCACGTATTCCTTGCCCAGTTCTTCGCCCAGGGAGTTTTCGACCAGGCCGACGCCGCGCTTCCAGCGGTCGCGCAGCTCTTCGGATCCCGAGAGGGTACGGCCGTAGAAGTCGAAGTTCTCTTCAACGATGGCCTGGTTCAGGTAGGGGGCGCGGGAGTGGGCCATGTGCCAGATGTACCAGAGCTTCCAGATGAAGAGGGGAGCGGTGGCCCACATCTGGGCGGCAGCCTCAAAGTAGGAGGGCTGATTGACCACAACGGTGCCGGCCTTCTCAGTGGAAATACCCATACCGGCCAACCAGGTGGTGAAGGGGAAGCCGGGGAATTTCTCGTCCAGCTCGGCGGCGTTTACCGGGTTGTAGCGGGCGTCGGCGTCGCGGGTGCGCACGTTATCCCAGTGGTGGGAGGCGATCTCGGTTTCGTGGGTAAAAACCGCGCGGGCGGCGTCCGCCGGTTCAAGCCCGAAGTTTTCGGCTAGGCCGGTCAGCTCAAACATGCGCTCAATGTGGGCAACGTAGGCTTCGCGCAGTTCGGCGTACTTCTCGTCGCGATAGTAGGACTCATCGGGCAGGCCCAGGCCGGTCTGCGCCAGGTAGAGCACGTACTTCTCGGGGTCCTTAGCGTCGATGCTGGTGTACCAGCCGAAGGGGCCGCCGTGGCCCTGACGGTCAAGTTCGGCCATGACGCGCACAAAATCGTCGGGGGTAGCTGCCTCCAGCACCGGCTGCACCTCGGCGAGCAGCGGGGCGGCGGCGTCCGCCTCGATTTTCTCGGTGTTCATGAAGGAGGAGTAGAGGGCTCCGATGCGTGAGGACGGTTGCTCGGCGGCGAACTTCTCAACGATTTCACGCACGTGCTCTTCGGCGGCATCGCGCAGGAAGTACATGCCGCCGTCGCGTGAGCGGTCGGCGGGGATGACGTGGGAGTCGTACCAGGTGCCGTTGACGTGACGGAAGAAGTCGTCGGCTGGGCTGGTGGCGGGGTCAAGGAAGCTAGTGTCGATACCTGAGTTAGTCATGTCACCCAGTTTAAGGGCGCGGAGGTCACCAGTCAGGTAGGGCCGCCAGGTTCGGCTCAGAGCGTGAGCGGCTTTACCCAGTTCACCACGCGCAGTGCCTCAACCCGCTCGAATTCTCGCTCATTATTCGTTACTATCACTAGCCCCCGGCTGCGTGCATGGGCTGCGATGTGAAGGTCGTTCTCACCGATCACTCGACCTACCCTCTGCAAGGTCGCCTTGATATCGCCAAACTGGGCTGCGGCGTCTAAGTCATAGGGCAGAATGGTGAGTCGTGATAAAAAATCCTCGACTACGCGCAAATTTTGCTCTGGCTTAGCGCTTTTCGCTGCGCCAAAAAACAGTTCGGCTGCTGTAATACTGCTGACGCATAAGCGGCTAGCGTTCTGGTTGAAAGTATCGAGAATTTCGGGCGGGCGCCTTTTCATCACATAGATTACGATGTTGGTGTCGAGCATGTAGGTCAGCATTAGAGTTCCTCGCGCTCAGGCTGGGTGCCACCGTGGCGGGAACTCATAAAGTCATCTGTCACGGTGGGGGCGTCGGGGGTGAAGAAGCTGTCCCACACTGCGTTCTCGGGGGCTATGATGCGTTCTGAACCTACTTTGCGTACATTGACTTTTTTGATGTTTTCACTAAAACGCATGTCTGCTGGCAGTCGAACTGCCTGGGTCCTGTTGTTCATAAAAACTGTTGACTGAGTCATGAGAAACCTCCTGCTATATACATTAAATATATACTTGTGTTAATGGGATGTATAGGGTGCGGGGATCGCAATCAAGCCGCGGCGCGCTTGGGGTAGGCCGTGACGGGGACTACGCTTAGACAGTAAGAACACTGATAACTGGAAGGTGAACCATGGGCAAGAAGCCAGAACTCAGCAAGGAACTCAAGCGCTCCAGCGATAAGGCCCAGAAGCGCTATATCAAGGCTTACGCCAAGTCGTTTGAGAAGCACGGCGATCAGAAGAAGGCCCGCAAGAAAGCGCAGAAGAAGCTCGAAAAGAAGTACGAGCTGGTGGGTAAGAGGTACGAAAAAATTGCTGACAAGCCTCAGGCTACCCCCAAGGGCAAAGAGAAGGGCAAGGACGCCGCTGTCTCCTCCGCGAGTAAAGGCAAGAAGAGCGCCGAGAAAGTAAAGGCAGAGAAGAAGTCCGACAAGAAGGACTCGAAAAAGAAGGCCAATAACAAGAAGAAGAGCGCCGCCCAGCGTGAGGCTGAGCTGATTCTGGCCGATGTAACCGAAGGTGAGGAAGAAGCTACCGGTTACGAACAGATCCTGGACGCTGAGAGCCTGGAGCCCGGTGACCTTGAAGCGTTTGAGGGTGAACAGCAAGCCCTGGAGGTGGATGCCCCCGAGGCTGTGACCGAGGTCGGTGAGGACGAAGGGCTGGCCCCCGAAGAGGCTGACGAACCTGAAGAAGCCGAAGAGCTCTACGAGGAGACCTTTGTCAGCGCTGACCCCGCTGACTTCGATGAGGACCTCACCACCGAGCCTCTGGCTGAGGCCCCTGCCCAGGAGGACGCGGCGTCCGCACCCGAGTTGCAGGACGGCGACCAGCCCTTCCTGGTGGCTGAGGTGCGCCCCCTGGCAGAGCTCACCCGCGCTGAGCTCTACCAGCTGGCTAAGCGCTTAAAGGTGCCCGGCCGCTCAACCATGAACAAGGGTGAGCTTCTCGTGGCTGTGCGCGCCGCCCAGTAGACAACTTCAAAAAGCTGCGGAAAGGGGATCGGGGGAACCTGGTCCCCTTTTGGCTATCAGCACTCGCTCTATCAAGCTCTGACTGCCCGGCAGCCTGCCTAATAAAACCCAATGTGACCTGGGTCTGTGAGCAATCAGCTATTTTGCTGTAGAACTACAAAGAGTAGGCTTAATGACCTATGTCTTCTATACAAAAACACCCCGGAACCGGAGCTCACCCGGTTACTGAACCGGCTGCGCACACCGCATCAATGCCCGCCGCCCGTAAGCTAGAGCGCCAGGAACTCCTTCTCCTGGCCATTATGGTGATTGCGGCCTTCGTGCTGATTTTGAATGAGACCCTGCTGGGTGTGGCCCTGCCCGACATTATGGCAGATCTGAACATCAGCGCCTCAACAGCCCAGTGGACCTCCACCGGCTTCATGCTGACCATGGCCGTGGTGACCCCGGCCTCCGGCTTCATCATCTCCCGCTACTCCATCCGCACGGTCTTTGTGGGGGCCATGGCCCTTTTCTCGGTAGGGACGCTGGTGGCGGCTACCGCCCCCGGTATCGCTCTGCTGTTGGTTGGGCGCGTGCTCCAGGCTGGCGGTACCGGTGTAATGATTCCGCTACTGATGACCACTATGATGCGCCTGGTTGCCCCCAGCAAGATTGGTCAGGCCATGGGGATTATCGGCATGGTCATCTCGGCTGCTCCCGCTGCTGGCCCGACTGTCTCAGGTATCATCCTGAACGCCGCTAGCTGGCGCTGGCTCTTCTGGCTGATTCTGCCTATTGGCGTCATTGCCCTGGTCATCGGTCTGCGCCTAGCTCCGGCTGAGAAGCCCGAAGGCACCTCACAGAAACTCGATATCTTCTCCATCGTGCTTTCCACCCTGGGCTTCGGCGGCCTGGTTCTGGGCCTGTCATCCATGGGTGGCGACTCCTCCCACGGCGGTGCCCACCTGCCGGTTAACCCCTGGGTTATTGTGGCTGCCTCAGCGGTTCTGCTGGCCCTCTTTGCCCGCCGCCAGATTCAGCTACAGGACCGCGGGCCCTTCATGGATCTGCGTATCTTCCGCGCCCGCCCCTTCACCCTGACCGTCATTATGACCTCCCTGGGCATGGGCGTGATGCTGGGAAGCGCAATTTTGATTCCCCTCTACGCCGCAAATGTGCTGGGCATGAGCGCCCTGCAGACCGGCCTAATGCTGCTACCCGGCGGTGTGCTGATGGCAGTACTGAGCCCCTTCGTCGGCCGCCTGTCGGACCGCTTCGGTGCCCGCACCCTGGTGATTCCCGGTGCCCTTCTCTTTAGTGCCTCCATCTGGCTGATGAGCACCTTCAGCGCCACCACCCCGGTCTGGTATCTGGTGGGCACCTATATGCTTATGACCTTTGCCCTGCCGCTCATTAACACCCCCATGATGTCACTGGGGCTGGGCTCTCTCGACCACGAGCTACACGCCTTCGGTTCCTCGGCCATGACCACCTTCCAGCAGGTTTCGGGTGCCGCCGCGACCGCCCTCTTCGTGGCCCTGCTGGGTATCGGTTCAGCTGCCCACGGTGGCACCGGCACCGAGGCCTATATGGCCGGTGTGCACCTGGCCTTCCTGGTGGCCGCCTTTATGTCACTGGCCTCTATTGTGGTGGCCCTGCTCCTGCCGGCGGGTAAGCAGGCCGCTGGCTCTGCGCCAATGGCTCACTAGAATCAGCCCAGCTCACTAGAATCAGCCCAGCTCACTAAAGCCGCACCTGCGCTTCACAGATGCAAGGACGCCGCCCCCTACCCTCCTGCCAGATGGCAGGTAAGGCGGGGGCGGCGTCCTTCTGCTGAACCTCTAACCCCCCGGGGGGCCTAGACCGCTACGGTCAGGCTGGCCCGTACCGCCTCGGTCGCGGCAACCAGGGACTCGATGGAGGCCTTGGTCTCCTTGTAGGCGCGGGTCTTCAGGCCACAGTCGGGGTTGACCCAGAGCTGACGGGCAGGAATGTGCTCTAGCGCGGTAGTCAGAAGCGCCTGAACCTCATCAGCTGAGGGCACACGCGGGGAGTGAATGTCCCAGAGGCCGGGCCCAATGCCGCGGTCGAAGCTCTCGGGTACGTCGGCCAGCAGCTCCAGGCGGGAGCGCGCCGCCTCAATCGAGGTGACATCGGCGTTCAGGGCGTCAATCGCCCCGAAGATCTCGTTGAACTCCGAGTAACAGAGGTGGGTGTGAATCTGGGTGGAGTCAGCAACCTGCGAGGTCGCCAGGCGGAAGGCGCCCACCGACCAGTCCAGGTAGGCTGCCTGGTCCTCAGCTCGTAGGGGTAGTAGCTCGCGCAGGGCGGGCTCGTCCACCTGAATAATGCGGGTACCCGCGGCCTCAAGGTCAGCGATCTCATCAGCCAATGCCAGGGCAACCTGGGTAGCGGTCGCTTCAAGAGGCTGGTCGTCGCGTACAAAGGACCAGGCCAGAATGGTGACCGGGCCGGTGAGCATACCCTTGACCGGCTTACCGGTCTGCTGCTGTGCGAAGCTAATCCACGGCACGGTAAAGGCCTCACCACGGGTACCTGTGCCGCTGCGCTTCACATCGCCCCACAGAATCGAGGGGCGGGTACAGCGCGACCCGTACGACTGCACCCAACCGTGCTCGGTCGGGGCAAACCCGTCGAAGTTCTCAGCAAAATACTGCACCATGTCGTTACGCTCAGCCTCACCATGCACCAGGACGTCCAGACCCAGACGCTCCTGGAAGTCGATGACACAGCGAATCTCCTCCCGCAGATGGGCATCGAGCTCGTCCCTAGTCAGGGCACCCTTGCGGTAGTCCGCACGCAGGGAGCGAATGTGGCTAGTCTGCGGGAAAGACCCGATAGTGGTGGTCGGTAGCAGGGGCAGGTTCAGGTCCTGCTGGGCCTGCTGGCGCACCTGGGCGGACGGGCGCTCGTAGTTTTCGGGAGTAACGGAGAGGGTGCGCTCGCGGATGCAGGGGTCGTTGACCCCACTGGACTGGGCACGGGCAGCCAGCGCTACCCTGGCCTGCTCAACTTCGGTGGCGATAGCGTCGGGGCCTTCGGCGAGCCCTCGAGCGAGCAGGGAAATTTCGCTCACTTTCTGGTGGGCAAAGGCCAGCCAGCTGGTGAGCTTCTGATCCAGCCCGGTTTCAAGATCCAGGTCGTAGGGAACGTGCTGGAGTGAGGTTGAGGTAGAAACGGACGCCGCCCCCACCGCCTGAAGGGTAGCCAGGGAGGCTGCCAGGTCATTACGCCAGATATTACGGCCGTTAACCACACCCGCCACCAGCAGGGGTACCGATTCGCCGCTGAAGAGGCGGGCGAGGGCGTCCTGATCGTAATCGGTAGATACCAGGTCAAGGTGCAGGGCCTCCACACCCGAGCGGGCCAAAGGTTCCAGCAGACCGGCCAGGTTGCCGTAGGGGCTGGTGACCAGCAGGGCAGGGCGGTCAGTGAGATTGGTGAGTTCCCCATAGGTCTGCTCGACGAGCTTCGCCAGCTCGGCCTCACTCACAGTCTGGTCAGCACCCAGGGCGGGTTCGTTGAACTGTACCCACTTCACCCCGCGGTTGGCCAGGTGTGCCAGGAGCTCCCTGTAGAGGGGCAGCAGGTCTGCCAGACGGTCAAGAGGAGTGAAGCCGACGGGGGAGCCGTCCTCTGCCTTTGCTAGGAGCAGGTAGGTGAGGGGCCCGGTGATGCTGGGCCGCGCGGACGCCCCCGCCCCCTCAGCTGCGTCCAGCAGGTCATCGAGCGCCTCGGTGTTGAGGGTGAACCCGGTAGCGGTGCCGATTTCTGCTACCAGATAGTGGTAGTTGGTGTCGAACCACTTGGTCAGCTCTAGCGGGGGCAGCTGCTCGGTGCCACGAGCCAGGGCAAAGTAGCCGTCTAGGTCAATGAGGCCGCGCTCATCGCGCACCGATTCGAAGCGGGCGGGCAGGGCAGTAAAGAGGCGGGTGGTGTCGAGGATCTGGTCGTAGAAGGAAAAGTCAGCGGGAATAGCGTAGTCTTCGGTCAGGCCGCGTTCGGTGAGGGCGCGGTAGGCCTGTTGCTGGATCTGCTGGGCGGTCTGCGCTAGCTCGTTCTGATCGGTCTTACCCGCCCAGTAGGCTTCAACAGCGCGCTTGAGCTCGCGGCGGGCGCCGATGCGGGGGTAGCCGGTGATGGTTGCGGTGGGGAAAGCGGTGGTCATGGTGGTGTCTTTCTGTGAGATCTGTAGGCGTATGCCTTTAGGCGTAGGTCAGTTCTGCCAGGGGGTTTTCAAAGCGGCTCTTGTAGCGGGGCAGGTCAACCTGCTCGAGTACATCCAGCACCGCTGCGTGCTCGTTGAAGGTGTAGAAGTGGATGCCGGGGGCACCGGCGTCGAGAGACTCTTGGAGCAGGCGCACACCGAACTCCACCCCGATATGGTGCCGTTCGGCTTCACCGCTTGCAGTTTCTAGGTCATAGGCCAGTCTCTGGGGCACGGGCAGGCCCGCCAGCGAGCAGAGGGTGGTGAGTCTGCGCAGGCTGGTCACCGGCATAATGCCGGGAATCAGGGGCAGAGTTACACCCGCTGCCCGGGCCCGCTGAACCAGGGACTCATAGCGGGAGGTCTCAAAGAAAACCTGGGTAATAGCGAAGTCAGCCCCCGCCCGCTCTTTGGAGAGCAAAATTTCAATATCCTGTAGTTCTGAGCTGGATTCTGGGTGCCGGGAGGGGTAGGCAGCCACCCCCACCGCCACTCGTCCTGCCGCCAGGTGGGCAAAATCCTGGGTTTCCACCCGGCGAATGAGGTCAACCAGGGAACGGGCAAAAGGGATGTCGGGGGTCTGCTTGCTACCCGGCGGCAGGTCGCCGCGCAGGGCCAAAAACCCGCGGACGCCAATTGCCAGTATGCGACGCACGGCGGCTTCCAGCTCCTCGGCGCTGTGCCCCACACAGGTGAGGTGGGCCAGGGGAGTGAGCCGGGTTTCGTGAACCAGGTGGTCTAGCAGGGCCAGGGTTTTCTGTTTACGGGCCCGGTCGCCGGAGTAGGTGACCGATACGTAGTCGGGGTTAGTGGGGGCCAACTGGTCGATGGTCGTCAGCAGACTCTCGCAGCTGGCAGAACTTCGCGGTGGGAAGAGTTCATATGAGAGCGCCGGTATGTGGGTACTCATGGTTTCCTTACAGGTCGTGGACGTGACCCGAAAGAATGCGGGGCCCGCTCCCACTGGTGGCGGGAGGGCGCCACACAACACGGTGGGTGGACCGTTGGTGATGCACTCTATCGGTCCTAGCGGGAGCACCTTTCCCGTCAGGGGTGGTTGCTGCGACGTCCTTGAGCTAGGTCTCTCAGTCGCTCTGGATAGATTTGATAGTTCTACACTAAAAGCGCCGCTGGGGCGCTGGCAAGGCAAAGCCGTTCTATGTCGCTTTTTGACTCTGTGTCGGGTGTGTTGAGATAAGTGACAGCAATATTACGGGTAAAGGGTGGGCTGTTTAGGATGAAAGTTTTGGCGGCGCTGGTAGAAAATACGGCCTATGGCAAGAGAACGGTCAGGGTATTCAAAAGTTTCCAAATTTTTTGAGATGTGGCTATCTCTGATTCGGCGCAGAATCTTAGGGTGAGATAGTTTCACGCTAAAGATATGCCCCAATCAAAATACATAAACCGGTTTCTATCAGTTATTTCTTCTACTAGGGTGATGGGTGACTCAAGGATATACCCGGGATTGATCAGTGAGTTTTGTAAAGGAGGCCGCTCGACGCTAGCACTCAAACCCTAGAGCGGCCGACCCAGCTACTTTCTCATGAAAGGTTCCTGACATGATTTCACTCAAGAAGGTTTGCACCACATTTGTTGCAACATGCGCCCTCTCACTTAGCTTCAGTACAGCGGCACTGGCTGACTCACCTGCTGAGAGAGAGTCAGGTAATCCCCCCTTGATTATTGGCGGATCGCAAGAAACCAGCCCCTGGGCCGTTCAGCTTCGCTTTAGCGTTCAGGGGAGCAGTGGCACCAGCGGTTGCACAGGAGAGCAGCTCAATGCCGAGTGGGTTTTGACTGCAAAGCACTGCGTTGAAGGTGCCTATGACATGAAGGTTTACCACTCTAACGACCAGGTCAACCCCGGTACGGCTGTCAGTGCGAGTAACCTGTACTCCGCACCCAGCGGAGATATCGCCCTCATCAAACTTGATAGCCCTGTCTCCCTCACGAGCTACCCCGAGCTTGACCTCGGTTACAGCCCCCAAGCTGGTGACTCGGGCGTCATCATGGGCTACGGCCTAGGGGCCTGGGACCAGCCCACCACGACCCTGCGTTCGGCGACAGTTCGTGTCGTCGGTAACTCAACCGATGCCTACGGCGGCCCGGCTGCCAACCTGCAGGGGGTCTCGGGCGCCGCTAACCGGGGTGACTCCGGTGGTCCCCTGCTCATTGATGGACGCATCGTAGCCGTTTGTTCCACCGGCGACATTGCCCCGGGAGGTAACATCAACGCTGAATCCAACTATGCGCTACTGAGCCAGTCTGCTGCCTGGATTCAGGAGACCACCGGTATCGTGTCTACCTCTACCGACTACGTGCCGTCGGTTGACGACATCGCTGCTTGAGCAGAGGCTATGGCTTAGCAGACTGAAGGCCCCGGTAGTGGCATCCACAGCGTTCAGGGTTACACCCGAAAGGGCCAACAGTGAAATGAGTGATGCTACTGCCGCCGGGCACCGGTCAACACCTATATATAGGCGATGGCACCTGGGCATACTGGCCCAGGTGCCACCGGCTCTTCTCTCCCTGTAGGGCAGAATACCTGCGGTATAGAGACAAACTGTAGCAGGCTCTATCAGGGGTAAAGCCTAAGGTCTAAGCTAGAGTCATGACTATTGAATACCGTCAACTGGGAAAGAGCGGCCTGACCGTCTCTACTGTCGGTCTGGGATGCAACAACCTGGGCCGCTCCAAAACCGCCACCGAGACGCAGGCCGCGACAAACTCCGTCCTCACCGCCGCTGTTGAAGCTGGAATCACCCTCTTTGATGTGGCCGATATTTACGGGGCTGAACCCGGCGTCTCTGAAACCATGTTTGGGCAGGCCCTGCGCGAGACCGGCATAGATCGTGACGAGATAGTGATTGTCTCTAAATTCGGCATGGACATGGCCGGTGCTAACGGCACCGACCACGGGGTGCGGGGCTCCCGCCGGTACATCTTGCGGGCAGTGGAGGCCTCCCTGAGCCGCCTGGGCACAGACTATATTGACCTCTACTTCCACCACACCCCCGACCCGGCTACTCCGATGGAAGAGACCCTTTCTGCCCTGGGCACTCTGATTGAGCAGGGCAAGGTGCGCTACATCGGGTCGTCTAATTACGCCGGTTGGCAGATTGCCCACGCCGAGCATCTGGGCCGGGCTCTGGGGCACCGCTACATTGCGGCCGAGAACCACTACAACCTGCTGGATCGCCGGGCTGAACTTGAAGTCTTGCCGGCAGCGCGGGCTTTTGGCCTGGGCGTCCTGCCCTATTTCCCCCTGGCTAACGGCCTGCTGACGGGCAAGTACTCGCGCTCTTCTGCCCCGGCGGACGGGCGACTGACCCGTCTTAAGCCCGATATTTTGGACGGTGCCAACTGGGACCAGCTCGAGGCCTTCTCAGCTTTCGCCGCCAAGCGCGGACTGACCGAGGTGCAGGTTGCCTTCTCGTGGCTGGCTCAGCAGGAGCCGGTTGCCTCTGTGATCGCCGGGGCCACCACCGAAGACCAGGTGCGCGCTAACGCGGCGGCTATCGTCCGCCGGTTCGACGCGGACGAGCTCGCCCTGCTTGACGAGATTTTCCCGGCACCGCCCAAGGTGGCGCTCTTCTAGGGCAGCGCGTCGGGCGGGGCGTCCGCACCCCGCCTACCGCACCCCGCCTGCCGAGCAAAGGTAGCCCTCTCTTCCCTGCGGCGCTATTGACCGTAAGGAAGAGAGAAAGGGCGTCGTTTTATACCGAACTAGGCGGTGAGCTCAGCCAGCAGGGCGCGGACGCGGGCGTCGATATCGTCTCGAATCAGGTTCATACGCTCAGCCCCCTCAATTCCCTCGTGGGAGGGCTCAACGGTATTCCAGCGTTCGGTCTTAGCCAGGACCTCCTCATCCGTGGTCTCAAGCTGGGCGGCCCCACCAAGAATAAGGATACGGTCGGCAGTAGCCAGGTCGTCGGCGCTGGCAAACTTGGGCGTCCCCTTGCTCATATCTGCACCGATTTGGGCCAGCGAGGCGGCAGATTCAGCGTTAACCGCGCTGCCCACCGCAGCCTTGGTGCCTGCGGACGTCGCCCGCACGCGTCCTTGCGCATGGAGATTCATCAGGGCCTCAGCCATCTGAGACTTGCCCTTATTGGACTGGCAGATAAAAAGAACGTGGGGGATAGAACTCATAGCTCCATCATAGGGTTCATCAAGAACTTCTACATACACAAAGCCCCACTCGCCCTACCGCAGGGCGGTAGAACGAGTGGGGCTTGCATTAGCGTAGAAACAACTAGGTGAACAACCTACTTATTGCTGTACAGGACGGCATCGTGATCGAAATCTGCAGAAACATCAAGGGTAACGCTCGTCGGATCAGCTACACCAAAGGCAACATCAAAGGTGACAGACTCACCGGGCAGAATACGGCTGCTAGGAGCTGAACCAATATTCTGCTCAGAGTCAAAAATCTGATCAACAGCCTTGCCCCCTGAATTACCTTCAGCATAGAAGAGAGGCTCAAACGGTGTACTTGTGCCGTTCTCAATCGTCACGGTGAAAGCCACATAATCCGTTAAAGACTCATCTAAACGCGCAGCGTATTCACTAGGAACATAATCGGTGCGAAGCTCTGACACAGTAAGACGCAGACCGTCCTCAAACTCTGCCGTGTCGCCGAACTGCAAGACACCATCAATGGCAGCGGCTGAGCCAGGAGCTGCTGCAGAGTCTTCAGCGGCAGGTTCTGAAGAGGACGCCCCAGAATCAACGGACGCAACGGCAGAAGGGCTAGCTACTGCCGACTCAAAATCCTCCACCGCCTGCTTAAACTCAGGGTCACTTGCCACACTATTAGCTACAACAAAGAACAAGACGACAGCCGAGACAATCGACCCTATGACCGAGAGCGCGATGGCGATAATCGAGGTGACCTTTTCCCTGTTCTTCTGGAAGAGACCAACAATACCGGTCACAAAAGCTGCAAACAGCAAGAACCAGCCAAGGAACATGATGCCGGGAATACAACCCAAGATGAAGCCGAGCACGCCCAGGCCAAGAGCAACTAAGCCAATCACATTCTTAGTCTTTTTACCGTTAGGGTGCTGCGGTACGGCATAAGGGTCGTGATAGGGTTGCTGGCCCGGTGCGGTGTAGGATCCTGCAGAAGGTGAAGGTGCTCCCGACTGGCCAGCGCTGGGGGAAGACGGGCTAGGGGTGTATGGGTTTTCGCTCATACTCAACAGCATAAAGACTATCTGGGAGCAAGCTGGCTAAATGTCAGATTATTTCTTGATAGTTTCAAGATTCTCACCGCCTGAACGCCCTAAACTTTTTCTTTTGCTGCCCTACCATCGTCCGCGCACCCTCTACCGCTAGAAGCGCTAAACCTGGAACACCCCACCCAAACACAAACCACCCTTGCTATCCTTAAGAGCGGTGTGCCCTGCGTCCGCGCCGTCTGCACAGGCCGCGCAGCCCCACCCCACCGCCGTGAAACCCGGCAGGTGACCACCCTATTCAGGAGTACAACTTATGCCAGCAATTGTGATTGTAGGCGCCCAGTGGGGCGACGAAGGTAAGGGCAAGGCAACCGACCTGCTCGGCGGCCGCGTCGACTACGTCGTCAAGCCCAACGGCGGTAACAACGCAGGCCACACCGTCGTCGTCAACGGCCAGAAGTTCGAGCTCAAGCTCCTACCTGCAGGCATCCTCTCAGAAAACGCTGTACCCGTCATCGGCAACGGCGTGGTTGTGAACCCCGAGGCCCTCTTCGAAGAAATTGACGGCCTTGAAGCGCGCGGCGCAGATACCTCTAAGCTCAAGATTTCAGCCAACGCCCACCTGGTAGCGCCCTACCACCAGACCATGGACAAGGTCACCGAACGCTTTCTGGGTAAGCGCGCCATCGGCACCACCGGACGCGGCATTGGCCCCACCTACATGGACAAGGTTGGCCGCCTGGGTATTCGTGTGCAAGACGTTCTAGACGAGTCCATCCTGCGCCAGAAGGTAGAGGGTGCCCTGCGCCAGAAGAACGAACTGCTGGTCAAGGTCTACAACCGCCGCCACGTTGAGGTCGAAGAGATCGTGGAGTATTTCTTGGGCTTTGCCGACCGGCTGGCCCCCATGATTGTTGAATCGACCCAGCTGCTCAACAAGGCCCTAGACGAGGGTAAAACCCTGCTCATGGAAGGTGGCCAGGCTACCTTCCTCGACGTTGACCACGGTACCTACCCCTTCGTCACCTCATCCAACCCCACCGCTGGTGGCGCTTCCGTTGGATCCGGTGTTGGCCCCACCCGTATCTCCCGCGTCATCGGTATTCAGAAGGCCTACACCACCCGCGTGGGTGCCGGCCCCTTCCCCACCGAACTCTTTGATGACATGGGTGAATTCCTGCGCACCACCGGCGGTGAGTTCGGTGTGAACACCGGCCGCCCCCGCCGCTGCGGCTGGTATGATGCGGTGCTGGCCCGTCAGGCCGTGCGCATCAATGGCTTCACTGACCTCTTCATCACCAAGCTAGACGTACTGACCGGCCTAGAGAAGATTCCCGTCTGTGTGGCCTACGACGTGGACGGCGTTCGCTTTGACGAGATGCCCATGACCCAGTCGGACTTCCACCACGCCAAGCCCATCTACGAGTACTTCGACGGCTGGACCGAAGACATCACCGAGGCTAAGACCCTCGATGAACTGCCCGTCAACGCCCGGCTCTACCTGGAGAAGCTGGAAGAGATTTCCGGCTGCCGTATCTCGGCTATCGGTGTTGGCCCGGGCCGCGAGCAGACCATTGTGGTACGCGACCTGATCGACGAGGAGAAGTAGGGCGGACGTCCGCGCCCCTCCCCCCCCAGTAGGTACCATCTCACTCAGAAAAACCCACCTAGTTCGTGGGTATTTCTGATTTAAATGGTCCTTTCTGTAGAGGGGATACGATAGACACCATGCCTTTGCTCAACACACTCAACCACACCACCGGGGTCGTCACCGGCTACGACTCCCTCACCGGCCTCGCCCAGACGTTCACCCCCGGCACCGATTGCGCCTACATCGGCCTGGTTGAACCCTCTCGCGACGATCTCACCACCCTCACCGGCCTCTTTGATCTGCACCCCCTCGCCGTTGAAGACTCTGAGCAGGGCCACCAGCGTTCCAAGCTCGACCGCTACGGCAACACCTACTATCTGGTGCTCCGCCCGGCGATTTATCTTGACGACAGCGAAGAGATCCGTTTCGGTGAAACCCACATGTTCGTGGGTAAAAACTTCGTCATCTGGCTCGTCAAAGACGCCCTGCGCTCCGTAGACACCACCCAGCGCACCATGGACGGGGTCTTTGCAAGCGCACTGGAGAGCTCGACCATGCAGGCCTACCCGCTGGCCTTTCTGCACCGGGTACTCGACATGCTCGTAGACGGCTACTTCCCCGTCATTGAGGGCCTAGAAAACGACGGCGACGAAATTGAGGACGCTCTCTTTGCCGATAACTCCGAAGCCAGCGAAATCTCCCAGCGTGTCTACGGCCTGTTGAATGAGGTCAGCGACTTCAAACGAGCGGTCAAACCGGTGGGCAGATGCTGGACCTGCTGATGGGGCGTATTCGTATTCAGGCTGAGGCCGTCGATGAGCGCCAGCTCGAACTGCTCCGCCATTTCCGCGACGTGAAAGACCACGTTATCCATGTGATTGACCGGGTGGACGACCTGCGCTCATCGCTCGAGAACGCCCTAGCCGTTAACTCAACCATCGTGGCTGAGCGGCAGAACGACGATATGAAGAGAATCTCGGCCTGGGCAGCAATCCTAGTGGCGCCTACTATTATCGGCTCGATTTACGGCATGAACTTTGAGGTGATGCCCGAGCTGCACTGGGTCTTCGGCTACCCGGCATCCCTGCTACTCATGGTCGCTGTGTCCTTCGGGCTGTGGGTGGTGTTCAAGAAGAAGGAGTGGCTCTAGCGGCCCAAAGGCCCTGCATGTCTTGCCTGCCTGCGTCCGTCCGTCCCCCTCTCCCCGAAAAAGACCATTTAAATCAGAAATACCCACGAACTAGGTGGGTATTTCTGACTGAGATGGTACCTAGACCAGGGGACCTGCTCCAGGGGCTAGACCAGGTACTCCAGGTTGATTTCGGTTTCGGGGTCAAAGAAGGACGCCCGGGTAGGGATCAGTCTCAGCTCGTCACCGGGTGCCACGTCGTGCTTGCCCAGTAGACGAACAGCGATAGAGGGGGCGCGGAGCTCCAGCTTAGCCGGGGGCGTCACGTAGGCAAAAGCCTCAGCACCGAGCTGTTCCACGTGCGCCACCGTGCCACGAATCCCGTGCACCTGCTCACCCGCACCCACGTGCTCAACCTCCCAGTGTTCGGGGCGTACGCCCACAATCACGGAGCCACCGAGCACCGCCTGGAACTCAGCAGGAATAGGCAGGGTGCACAGCGGGCCTAGGGACGCGTGGGCCTGGGTGCTGGGCACCCCGTCGGTTTCCCGGCTCACGGGCACCGCATCAATCAGGGCCATAGCAGGTGAACCGATAAAACCGGCTACAAAGGTGTTGCCGGGGTGGCGGTAGAGGTGCATGGGCTCGTCCACCTGCTGCAGAATGCCGTCCTTGAGAACAGCCACGCGGTCGCCCATGGTCATGGCCTCGGTCTGGTCGTGGGTGACGTAGACGGTGGTGATGCCGAGTTCCCGCTGCAGTTGGGCGATTTGGGCGCGGGTTGAGACGCGCAGGCGGGCGTCCAGGTTAGAGAGGGGCTCGTCCATGAGAAAGACCTTGGGTTCCCGCACGATAGCCCGGCCCATCGAGACGCGCTGGCGCTGCCCGCCTGACATATTGGCGGGCTTGACGTCCAGCAGGTGTTCCAGCTCTAGAATCTGAGCGGCCCGGGTTACACGTTCTTCAATCTCAGCCTTGGGAAGCTTGGCGTTTTCTAGGGCAAAGGCCATGTTCTGCCGGGCGGTCATGTTGGGGTAGAGGGCGTAGGACTGAAAAACCATAGCCACATCGCGGTCACGGGCGGGCTTTTCGGTCACGTCTACCCCGTCAATCAGAATGGTGCCCTCGTTGACGGGTTCCAGCCCTGCCAGCATACGCAGGCAGGTAGATTTGCCTGACCCTGAGGGCCCCACCAGGGTGAGGAATTCCCCGTCGCGCACGGTGATGTTGACCCGGTTGACGGCACGCGGCCGCTTGGGGTCGTAGATACGGGAAATGTCTTGTAGCTGGACTTCAACCATGGTGGGACTTTCTGAGGGTACTGGGTGAGCTGGGGGCCTGTTCGGTGCGTTGGGCTAGAGGTTGGGCTTGATATCACGGTCGTAGGTGGCCTGCAGCTCCTCCTGGAGGGCGGTGAAGACGGTTTCTACGTCCTGGCCTGCCACGATCTTGTCGAGGGCCCCGCCGATAGCCTGGCCGCCGCCGTTGATAAAGACGCGGGCGTAGTCTTGTGACTTGGTGTTTTCGTTCAGCTGGCGGATGGCGGTGGCGGCGTTGGGGTTTTCGTCCATGTAGGCGGCCTGCTCAGGCACGTCGGCGGCGTCGGTACGTACGGGCATGTAGCCGGTGGCCTGGGTGAAGGTGATGGTGTTTTCGGTGTTAGTGATGAAGTCAATGAACTTGACCGCGATTTTCTTGCGTTCGTCTGAGATGCCGGCGGGAATGGCCAGGCCTGCGCCGCCGGTGGTGGTGCCGGGCTTGGGGCCGGGCAGGTAGGTGGTGATGAAGTCGCCGGTGGCTGATTCCTTGAGGCCGCCCAGGGAGCCGGTGGATTCGAGTAGGCCGCAGGCGTTGCCGATACCGAATTCGTTGGCGGAGTCCTTGACCACGGAAATCAGGCCGTCCTTGACCATGGTCTGCAAGAAGGTGCCTGCTTCGATGGTTTTGGGGTCGGTGAATTTGAGGTCCCACTCGGTGGAGTAGGCGCCGCCGAAGGTCCAGAAGGCGCCTTGGAAGTACCAGTCCAGGTAGTTGGATCCGTCGGCAACGGTCAGGGCGGGCTTGCCGGTGGCTTCTTTGAGTTTGGGTGCCCAGGTTTCGGCGAATTCCTGCCAGGTGGCGGGGCCGGTGCCATCGGTGGGCAGGCCGGCTTTTTCGAGGTCGGCGGTGTACCAGTACATGAGAGGGGTGGAGCGGGAGTAGGGCACACCGTAGTTTTTGCCGTCGTAGGTGTAGTCAGCCAGCAGGGTCTCGACGTAGGTGGAGGTGTCGATGCCCTCTGACTCCCAGAGGTCGTTGAGGGGAGTGGTGGCACCTGTGAAGGCAAAGTTGAACCAGGTGACGTCTGAGGCGACGATGACGTCGGGCAGCTCGCCGCCTGAGAGGGCGGCATTGAATTTCTGGCCGAGTTCCTCGTAGTTTTTGCCGCCGTCGATGAGTTCGGCGGGGGTGTCTGGGTTGGCGGCGTTCCAGGCGTCAATGAGCTGCTGCTCGATGTCGCGGGAGGAGCCGGGATGGTTGGACCAGAACTGGAGGGTGCCGTTGCCTTCTTGCTGGGCGGACGCGGTGCCGGAGCCGGTGCCCGCGCAGGCGGAGAGCGCTGCGGTGGCGGCGGCCAGACCTGCCAGGGAGAGTGCGGAGCGGCGGGTGATATTCATGGTGGTTTTCCTTTGGGTGTGAGGGTGGGGTAGGACGTTGGTGGTCGGGCAGTCGCGTGAGGTGGGGCCGGTGAGGCCCTGACAGGCTTAACCCTTGACGGCGCCTGCGGTGAGGCCCTTAATCATGGAGCGTTGCAGGAAGAGGAAGAGCACGATCATGGGGATGGTGGCCAGTAGGGTGCCTGCCATGACCGGGCCCCAGTTGGTCAGGCCCTCGTTGTCTTGGAGCATGGTCAGGCCGATTTGCAGGGGCGCTACCCGGCCGGTGTCTGAGATGAGGAAGGGCCAGAGGTACTGGTTCCATTCGGTGACGGCGGTAATCAGGATGAAGGCCATGAGGGTTGGCCAGCTCATGGGGAGCACCACCTTGAAAAGGGTGCGGAAGAAGCCGGTGCCGTCGAGCCGGGCTGCCTCAATGATTTCTGTGGGCAGGGAGAGAAAGTGATTGCGCATGAGGAAGGTACCGAAGGCAACCCCGGCCAGCGGGACGATGATGCCGGTGAAAGTATCGCGCCAGCCCAGCTGGGCTACCAGGGCATAGTTGGAGATAATGGTGATTTCGTTGGGGACCATCAGGGTGCCCAGCACCAGGTAGAAGAGAAGGTTTGAGCCCGGGAACCGGTAGAAGGCAAAGGCGTAGGCGCTCAGCACCCCTAGGGAGACTTCTACCAGGGTCAGGGTCACGGTGATGATGACCGAGTTGACGAAGTATTGCGAGAAGTCCAGGGTCTGCCACACGTAGGTGTAGTTTTCGGGGGCGAGGATCTGGGGAATCCAGGTGATGGGGTCAGAGTAAATCTCGGGGCGTAGCTTCAGGGAGGTGATGACCACGAAGTAGATGGGAACCGCGATGACTAGCCCGGCCAGAATCATTCCTGCGTACCCTAAGATCTTGCCCGTGGTCTTGGTGCCGGGCGCGGACGCCGCCCGGCGCGCCCGGGTGGCACTGGCGTCCTGCAGCTGCTGCTGCGCTAGGGCTGAACCGGGCTTGGCCGCGGGCAGGGAGCGGGCGTGAGCGGTATCAACGGTCATTGTTTTTCTCCTGCATACGAACCTGCACGACGGTAATCACGAGTACGGCCAGGAACATGATGGTGGCTACCGCGGCGCCGTAGCCCGCGCGGGAGTTAACGAAGGTTTCCTGGTAGACCTGGTAGACCAGGGTGGTGGTGGAGGTGCCCAGGGGGCCGCCTGCCGTCATGACGTTGATGATGTCAAAGACCTGCAGGGAGTTGAGTAGCACCGTGATGGAGAGAAAGAAGGTAGTGGGGCGCAACTGGGGCAGGGTGACACGCCAGAACTTGCGGGCGCGCGGGGTTCGGTCTATCTCGGCGGCTTCGTCTAGGTCTTTACGCAGCCCTTGTAGGGCGGCTAGGTAGATGACGAAGGTGTAGCCCAGGTTCTTCCAGATGTAGGTCGCGGTGACCATGAACATGGCCCAGCCGGGGCTGGTGTAGAAGGCAGGGGAGGCCAGGCCAATCTTGCCGAGCAGGTCTTGAATCAGACCGTAGCCGGGGTCGAAGACGAACTGAAAGGCTACACCGATAGCTGCACCCGAGATGACGTAGGGGGCGAAAACCAGGGAGCGTACTGCCTTGCGGCCCTTGAGGGGCTTATCGAGCAAGAGGGCTAGAGCCAGACCCAGCACCATGGACCCGAAAACCGCGAAGACTGTGAAGATGAGGGTCTGCCACACAATCTGCCAGCTCTCGGGCTTGGTGGCCCACTCTATGTAGTTATCGAGGCCTATGAAGGTGGCTGGCCGGGTGGAGGCAATGTTCCAGTTGTAGAAGGAGAGCCGGATATTGTCAATCAGCGGCCGGTAGGTGAAAACCAGGAGCAGAATCAGGTTGGGTAGCACTAGTGCGGTGCCGATGAGCACGGTTTTGGCGCTGGTGCGCACGCGGCGGGTGCGCGGCTGGCGGCTCAGGTCTGTGTTCTCAAGACCTGGAATCGATGGTGCAGTCACAAGCGATAACTTTGCCCGGTTCAGGTGAACGGGTGTTGACGTTTCGGTGGCCGGACGTCGGCGGGTGGGTTTACTTTGCCCGGCCAGTAGGTGACGGGCGGGTTACGGGGCGTCCAGCCCGGGCCCTTGCCGTTTCCGTCCTTGCTTTTGTCTGCTTGCCTGAGCACGTGCGTCCGCCCCCGCTCTCGGAAAAGACCATTTAAATCAGAAAAACCCACCTAGTTCGTGGGTTTTTCTGATTTAAATGGTACCTACCCCTGAGTGAAGGGGTGAGGGGTGCCCCTACATCTTCACCCCGCGCAGGGTGCGGGCCACCATGACTGCCGAGACCAGCATCAGGGCAATGCCGATAGTCGAGGTGTAGACCACGCCCGAGTCGAAGGCGTGCTGGGCCGACTCGAGCAGGGCTGCACCCTCCTCCCCACCGGTGCGAGCTGCAACCTCGGTTGCCGCGCCGAGCGTCTCAGCTGCCGCAGCCGCGTCCTGCCCGCTTATTCCAGCGGGAATGACCAGGTGGGCCACGTAGGCCGCGTTCAGGATCGATCCCAGAACCGCAGTACCCATGACTGAACCGGTCTCGTAGGCGGTCTCCGAGATAGCGGACGCCGCCCCCGCCTTATGCGGGGGAACAGCAGCCAGGATGATGTCGTTGGTCAGGGTCTCAGCAAAGCCGATACCCACGCCCAGCAGGGCAAAGGCCACCAGAACACCGGTATCAGAGCCTGAATCGGCGGTGAAGAAGACCAGGGCGAAGGCGGCTGCGTTCATGAGCAGAGCACCTGAAATTACAATCCAGGGCTTGACCGCCTTGACGATATAGACGACAACCAGACCCGCGATGACGGTCAGCACCAGGCCCGGCAGCAACAGGAGGGCGGCGCTGAAGGGGGAGTGGCCGCTGACCAGCTGCAGGTGCTGGGAGGCGAAATAGAGGAAGCCGACCAGCGAGAAGATGGCCATAAGGTTGGTCAGTACCGCGCCGGTGAACTGTTTGTTGGTGAAGAGGCGGACGTCCAGCATGGGGTTGGCGCGTGCCAGCTGGCGGCGGGTGAAAATGAAGCCGGCGGAGGCTGCGATAACCAGCAGGAGCACTGTGAGCAGGTCAAAGCCCTCGTGGGCAAAGTGTTTGATGGCGTAGACGAAGGGGGTCATGGTCGCCATGATGAGCAGGATGCTGAGCGGGTCTATAGCGCCCGGGGCCGGGTCCTTGGAATTTGGAATCAGCCAGGGTCCTAATACCAGTAGGGGCAGTAGCACGGGGACGGCCATGAGAAAGACCGAGCCCCAGTAGAAGTGCTCCAGTAGGAAGCCGCCGAGGATGGGGCCAAGTGCGGCACCGGCTGAGAATCCGGAGGCCCAGATGGCGATGGCGGTGCGGCGTTCGGTGGCGTCGGCGAACATGTTGCGGATAATCGAGAGCGTTGCGGGCATGAGCATGGCTCCGAAGATACCCATACCGGCGCGGGCAACAATCAGCCAGGCGGCGGTGGGGGCGAAGGCTGCTGCCGCTGAGATAACGGTAAAGCCAAGACCGCCCAGTAGTAGCATGGTGCGGCGGCCATAGCGGTCACCCAGGCTGCCTGCGGGAATCAGTAGGCCTGAGAGGATTAGCGGGTAGACGTCATTGATCCAGAGTAGCTGGGTGCCGCTGGGGGAGAGCTGGGCCGAGATCTCGGGCAGGGCAAAGGCCAGTACGGTGTTATCGACCGAGACCAGGAGTACGGGCAGCATGAGGACGGCCAGGGCCGCCCAGCGGCGGGGGTAGGGGGCTGTGGTCTGTTCGGTGACGGCTCTCATCTGGCCGGTAGCGGGTTGCATGTCTGCTCTTTCGTGCGGTTGGGCTACCTGGGGTTGGTGCGGTACCGGGCGGGACGCCGGTGGTGCGCCTGGCTGCTCATCGGTAGCAGGGTGCTCGTCGGGAGCGCACCTATTACTGTACCGTATGGACGGTTTTGTTTTCAAGTAGGGAGGCGGTAGGGTGGGGCATATGAGTGCTCGCGAAAAAATCCTCGACGCCTACGAAGCCCTACTCATTGAAGAGGGGGAGCGGGCAGCGTCCTTGAATGCCATTACTTCCCGTGCCGGGGTGTCGAAGGGCGGGCTGCTCTACCACTTCCCAGATAAAACCGCCCTGGTCGATGGGCTACTGGAGCGGGCCTGGGCGCTCGCCGAGCAGGACTTTAAGGCCATGGCAGATGACCCGGATGGGGCCTGCGCCTACTACGTGCGCACCTCGGTCTACCAGGACACCCCCTTTGACCGGGTTTTTGTGGCCGCTTCACGTCTGCGTCAGGACGCCGCTGAGAAGGTTGCCGGGGTCTATGACAGGATTCAGGGGCGCTGGTTTGAGATGATTCGGGCCGAGGTGCCTTCCGATGCGGTGGCCCGAGCTATCTTGCTGATGGGGGACGGGCTCTACTACAACGCGGCGGTGGCCAGTAGCGAATCCCGCCCCAACCTTGCTCTCAGTGGCGATATGGACGCCCTGTTGGAGGTCGTGGAGCAGCTGAAGGAGCGTTAGCCTCGCGGTGTAAGTCTACAACTGCGGCACCCACCGCCACGTGTGCAGGTGCCGCCGCCACATGTGGCGGTGGGTGCCACAGTTATCTATGGGTCGCTAGCTAGCAAGTACCGCTACCGCCTCATAGGGACGTAGGGTGAGGGTATCTGAGCTGGCGGCGTCCGCGTCAGGGGCATCCCCCAGGCCAGGCTTATCCTTGTAATTACACAGAAGCACCGACCCTGCCGCAAACTCCGCAGGGAGCTGCACGGGGGCGTCCTGGCCATAGAAGTTGCAGAGCACCAGCAGGCGCTGGCCCTCATGATCGCGCACAAACCCGTAGACACTCTCATGCTCGCGGGCAAAGGGCTCATAGGACCCTTCAGCAATCAGCGGCATCGTATGGCGCAGGCTCACCAGCTCCCGGTAGAAGGGCAAGATTCTGCCCTCAGCCTCTTCACGCTCCACGTTAATCTGCCCCTGAGAAGTGGGCATCAGCCAGGGCTTTACCCGCGAGAAACCGGCAAACTCAGAAGCGTCCCACTGTATGGGGGTGCGGGAGTTATCGCGGGACTTCTTGGTGACAATACGGAAGGCCTCGGCCTCGCTCACGCCCCGCTCCCGCAGAATATCAAAGGCATTGTGGGATTCAACGTCCACGTAGTCGTCCATCGACGAGTAGACCGGGTCAACCATGCCGATTTCTTCGCCCTGGTAGATGTAGGGGGTGCCGCGGGTCAGGTGCACGGCGGCGGCCAGCATGGTGGCGGACTCGGCCCGGTAGCGCTCCACATCGCCAAAGCGGTTGATGGCGCGGGGCTGGTCGTGGTTATTCCAGAAGGACGCCTGCCAGCCGCCCCCTGCCTGAATACCCACCGCCCAGTCGGTGAGTAGACCCTTGAGCTTCATAAAATCAAAGGGGGTATCTGACCACTTCTCGGTGCCGTCATAGTCCACCTTGAGGTGGTGGAAGGAAAAAACCATGTCCAGCTCTTCGTTAGCCGGGTTGGTGTAGCGCACGCTGTTTTCGATGGTGGTCGATGACATCTCACCCACGGTCACGGTGCCCTCCGTATCACCAAAGGTGGCCCGGTGCAGCTCCTGCACCCAGAGGTGAACGCGGTCGGTGTCGGTGTAGATGAGCTTGTCATTCTCGCCTGGGGCAGCGTCCCGCAGTTCTTCGGCCTTACCGATGACGTTCAAAACGTCGAAGCGGAAGCCGCGCACCCCGCGGTTCTTCCAGAAGTTCACCACCTTAAAGAGCTCTGCGCGCACGGCGGGGTTGTGCCAGTTCAGATCTGCCTGGGTCACGTCGTAGAGGTGCATGTAGTAAAGATCGGTATCGCCAAACTGTGACCAGGCCGGCCCTCCGAACTTGGACTCCCAGTTGGTGGGTAGGGAGCCGTCAGCCTGGGCGGGGCGCAGGTAGAAGAAATCCTGGTAGAACCGGTCGCCGGCCAGGGCTTTTTGGAACCACTCGTGCTCGGTGGAAACGTGGTTGAACACCATATCGAACATGACCCCAATACCGTGTTGCCCCAGGGTCGTGATGAGCTCGTCAACGTCGTCCAAACTGCCCATAGCGGGGTCAACCCTGTAATAGTCGGCGATGTCATAGCCGTTATCGTTCTGGGGGGAGACGAAAAAGGGGTTGAACCAAACCATGTCGACACCCAGAGAAGCGATGTAGGGTACCTTCTCGATTATGCCGCGTAGGTCGCCTATACCGTTACCACTCGAATCGTAGAAGGACTTGGGGTAGACCTGGTAGATAACCTTGCTGTAAAAGCTCACGGGTGCTCCAAAGGGTAGGACGCCGGTGCGCAGGGGTGCCGGTCGCCGTGGAGGGGCGCTACTCACTCGAAAGATGAGCGCACCCCAGTAGAGGGGGGTACGCTCCATACCTTACCTGTCTAACAGGTCTTTCGGTCTGTGTTGCAACCAATCTGGAACTTTATTCAGAAACCGGAATTTCCTGGCGGCGATGGGCGAAGTCCAGGTAGCGGAACTTATCAGCGCGGTGGCGGGAAATGGTGTACTGGAAGGCGGTGCCGTCCTCGAGAACGGTAATTGACGTGGTCACCGCAACATACTCACCGGCGTGCAGGTTCAGGTACTTGGCGTCGTTGGGGGTTGCCTGCTCAACAGTAATCTGCTTGGCTGACGATACAATATTCAGACCCAGCTCGCCCTCAAAGTAGTCGTAGAGGGAGTCTTCAGCGACCTCGCGCGGAATCTGCTCAACCACACTCTTGATGATGTAGTCATGGTCGATAATCGCTGGTGCGCCGTCCATGTGGCGCACACGCATGATATGGGTGACGGGAACCTGCTCCACCGTGCCGTCGGTCAGCGCCTGAAAAGGTACGTGGGGCAGCACGGCGTCTTTGAGGTCAATCAGTTCGGTCTGGGCGTCACGGCTGGCGGACTCGGCAAACTCCTTATAACTGACCAGTGATGAAACGGGAATGGAGTAGCGCTTGTGGTCAATCACCAATGACCCCTTGCCCATGATGCGCTGAATGTAACCGCGGTCGGTCAGTATTGCCAGGGCTTTTCGGGCGGTTTCGCGGGAGACGCTATATTTTTCTGTCAGCTTTTTTTCACTGGGCAGAAGGTCGCCGACGCTGTACTTACCCTCGTCGATGTCACGTGCAAGGTCGTGGTAGATACGTTCAAACTTTCCCATATGGTTCCCCTCCTGTAGGCCGGTGTAGATGCACCGTGTGTGAGATGGAGTGAGTTTCACACTGTGATTGTGTTTCCCTATAGTCTAGGGGGCACCCCCGGGCTTTGCGAGTATGGACCACTGGGTTCTCATTTTGTGGGGTTGTTAAGCCGCAAAATGAGAACCCAGTAATCCATACGGGGGAGGAGTAGAGGATATTACCCCACATGACGGCACAGAAAATAAAGCTTCCATTGGCTTGAGCTCTTAACATACAGTGAGGTCACCATCGGGAAGCATCGGGCTCCCCGTTCCCCCGTTCGTGAAAGGAACGCCCAGACCGTGAACACCACCTGGAACCCCAGCCAGTACCTGCGCTATGCCTCAGAACGCACCCGCCCCTTCGCCGATCTGCTGGCCCACGTACCCCAAGGCGCACCCGCTGTGATTGTGGATCTCGGGTGTGGCCCCGGCAAGAGCACCGCCCTGCTCCGCGACCGCTGGCCCCAGGCCCGCATCGTCGGGATCGACGGTAGCGCAGACATGATTGAAGCTGCCCGCACGGCCAACACTGACCCCCAGGTTGAATACCGCCAGCAGACCATCGAAGACTGGCTCGACGGCATTGAAGCAGGGGGTGAGCGCCCCGATTTAATCGTCTCGAACGCGGTTTTTCACTGGATTGATAACCACCTTGAACTCATGCCCCGCATTGCCGAGGCCCTGGCCCCCGGCGGTAGCTTCGCCTTCCAGGTGGCGGGTAACTTCCTGGCCCCCACCCATGCCTTGCTCTGGGAGATTGCAGCTGAGCCGGAGTTCGCCCCCTACATCACGACCAAGCTGATTGACTCAGTTACCCCGGCCGGGGCCTACATTGAGGCCCTGGCCGGTGAGGGGTGGTACGTGGACGCCTGGGAGACCACCTACCAGCACGTACTTCAGGGTGAGGACCCGGTCTATGAGTGGCTGGCGGGAGCGGGGGCGCGGCCGGTGCTGACTTCTCTGCCCGATGGCGTCCGCGAGCAGTTTATTGAGCGCTACCGTGTTGCCCTGCGTCAGGCCTACCCGGCTACGCCCGTCGGCACGATTTTGCCCTTCCGTCGCATCTTTGCTGTGGCGACGCGAGTGGAGGCGCAGGGGCTGGCGGCCTAGCGGCTCTGTATTCACCATCCGAGAATTCCCCACCCCTCCCTGGGGCGGGCACCTCGCACAGGCGTAGACTAGGTACCCACACCTATCTTTTCTATGACCCACAGGGGAGTGACCATGCCCGAACTGCGCTCGCGCACATCAACCCACGGCAGAAACATGGCAGGTGCCCGCGCCCTTTGGCGCGCCACCGGCATGGGCGACGACGACTTCGGCAAGCCCATCATCGCTATCGCCAACTCCTTCACCCAGTTCGTGCCCGGCCACGTGCACCTGAAAAACATGGGTGAACTGGTTGCCGGAGCCATTCGCGAAGCTGGCGGCGTAGCCAAGGAATTTAACACCATCGCCGTGGACGACGGCATCGCCATGGGCCACGACGGTATGCTCTACTCCCTGCCCTCCCGCGACCTGATCGCCGACTCGGTCGAGTACATGGTCAATGCCCACCGAGCCGACGCCCTGGTCTGTATCTCTAACTGCGACAAGATCACCCCCGGCATGCTCCTGGCCGCCATGCGCCTGAACATCCCCGTCATCTTTGTCTCCGGCGGGCCCATGGAATCCGGTGAAGGCATCGAGGGTGTGGTGGAGCACCGCCTAGACCTGGTGGATGCCATGGTCATGGCCGTGGACGACAGCGTCAGCGACGACGCCCTAGCCCAGGTCGAAAAGAATGCCTGCCCCACCTGTGGCTCCTGCGCCGGTATGTTCACCGCAAACTCCATGAACTGCCTGAATGAGGCCATCGGCCTGGCCCTACCCGGTAACGGCACCACCCTGGCCACCCAGGTTGCCCGCAAGCAGCTCTTCCTCGAAGCTGGCACCACGATTGTTGAGCTGGCCAAGCGCTACTACGAGCAGGACGACGAGTCCGTCCTGCCCCGCTCCATCGCTACCAAGGCAGCCTTCGAGAACGCTATGGCCCTGGACGTTGCCATGGGCGGCTCCACTAACACCGTCCTGCACATCCTGGCTATTGCCCACGAGGCAGGCGTCGACTTCACCCTGCGCGACATCGACGCCATCTCCCGCAAGGTGCCCTGCCTGGCTAAGGTAGCCCCCAACTCCACCCAGTACCACATTGAGCATGTGCACCGCGCCGGCGGTATTCCCGCCCTGCTCGGCGAGCTGGATCGCGCCGGTCTGCTGAACCGCGACGTCCACTCTGTGCACGCCGACTCTCTGGAGCAGTGGCTCTCTGACTGGGACATTCGCTCCGGTGCCGCCACCGACACCGCCAAGGAGCTCTTCCTGGCGGCTCCCGGCGGCGTGCGCACCACCCAGGCCTTCTCCACCGCCAACAAGTACGAGTCCCACGAAACCGATGCCGAAACCGGCTGCATTCGTGCTGTCGAGCACGCCTACACCAAGGACGGCGGCCTGGCGGTTCTCTACGGTAACATCGCCGAGGACGGCGCCATCATCAAGAGCGCCGGTATCGACGAAGAGCTCTTCCATTTCGTTGGTAAGGCTTTTGTGGTGGAATCCCAGGACGAGGCCGTCTTCGAGATTCTGTCGAAGAACGTGAAGGAAGGCGACATTGTCGTCATTCAGTATGAGGGCCCCAAGGGCGGTCCTGGCATGCAGGAGATGCTCTACCCCACCTCCTACCTCAAGGGCCTGGGGCTGGGTAAGAAGTGCGCCCTGATTACCGACGGCCGCTTCTCGGGCGGCACCTCCGGTATCTCCATCGGCCACATCTCTCCCGAGGCAGCTGCCGGTGGCGCTGTGGGTCTGATCGAGCACGGTGACGAGATTGAGATCGATGTTCACAACCGCATCCTGCGCGTGAATGTACCCGACGAGGTTCTGGCTGAGCGCCGCGCCGCCAAGGGCCCTGCCCCCTGGAAGCCCACCAAGCCCCGTGAACGCCAGGTCTCTAGCGCCCTACGCGCCTACGCCTCTATGGTGACCAGCGCCGATAAGGGCGCCGTACGCATCGTCCCCGAGTAAATTACGGCCTTTTCTCAAATCACAAGGACGCCCGCCCCGGCTCGCGTAAGCCGGGGCGGGCGTCCTTGTGGTTAAGCGTTTGCTTCTCCTAAAGCTGCGTTAACTCTGCGAATTTCGCTCACTGCCATCCAGAAGGTCACGGCCCAAACTAGGGCATATATCAGCAGCGCCTGAAGCAAAAACACCGCAAAAGCAGAGAGAGTTAACGGAAACCAGTGCAGATAAGCGCCAGCGAGTAGGGCACTGGTAAGCACGATGAGGGCATGCACCAGGGATGTGAAGGGCAACGGCCAGCTTTCCCTTTTATAGAGGCCCGCCGCACAATACTGAATGGCGCCAAGTCCGGAATAGATAAGGCGTTGTATAAGCACGGCGATATTTTGGTTATCGAACTGGTCGAGGTAACTAGTAGCTCCCGGACTGTACGAGTTGCCGGCGAAAGCTGACAGTAAAAGCTCCATCGTGCAACCAATTACAAGCCCGATAAGAGCACCGATAGCGATTTTGCGAATCATTATTCTTCTCCTGTGGGTTAAAGGCCGAGGGCCTGTTTGACTCTGGCTAGCGAACGCCTAGAAACGAAACACCGGGTACCGTCTTTTAGCACTACGCCGATAGTGGTAGAGAGCGAAACGTCGAAGCGCTCTACCCAGTGAATATTGATGAGTTCGCCCTGATTGATTCGGATAAAACTGGTGTGCAACCTGGTTTCAAGCTCTTTCATGCGAAGCTTGATCTGCAATATGCCGTGAGTCGTATGGGCATAGACATTTTTATCTGAGGTATAGAACCGGAGAGTTTGCTTTAGATCCAAGGGCACGGCATTACCCTTCGTGTAGGCAAGAAGGGGAACTAGGGATTTGCTCGCTAGATAGTTCTGTAATTCTTCTATTTCAGCGGTGAGCTGCGGAGCTGTGACATCTACACGGGTCTCTTGAAATTTTCGATCAAGAGTGAGCGTGAATTTCATGGGTTCCCTTTCCAGCAGGAAGGTGAGTAGGGCTGACACTTTCAGTAGAACAGATGCTCAGGAGCCCCAACAAGACTTTCGCGACGTGCGGTAGTACCCGGCTGATAAGCGGTATGAGGTAAGGGGTGGACGCTCCGTGAAGACGGTGGGCGTTCACCGAGAGAGTGAGGAGGTGCCCGATGCCCCTCACCTGTTGGCAAAAGGGCGTGGAGTTGGTATAGCTTTAAAGAGTAAGTAAAACAACTGCGACACCCCTTAAGGAGATGAATAATGTGGAAATTACTCCGGCACAAATCAAGAGAACAGAGTTAACGTGGGAACCGCCAGACTACACTAGCTCCTACCCGGCCGGTTTTACCGGCCAGGGCGTGGCCGTCATTGTAGTAGTCATGGATCAGGTGCACGCCGCCGGTAACTGCCACGTGGGGCTGACCTCTTTCGCCTTTATTTCGCGTGAGAACGGGGACCGCGAGGTCATCGACAGCGAACCCATTGCTGAGTCGCTGACCCACAGCCTCATGGATTCCTGCGATGTCGTGCACACTGACATGCTCGGCCGCGCCATTCTCGCGGCCATGGACGTCATTCCCGACGCCTACAAAACCAACCTAATTACCGTCGCCGCCGATAAGCACTACCTGAAGCTACTCTTCCGCAAGTTTGTGGCCTTTCGTGATTTCATGGAGTACAGGTCAATTGATAAGGTGATGAACCCCTACGAGTCACACTCGCTGGGCGAGATTCACGTGAAGCTCATCGGCTCACCCGCCGGGGAGCTCATGCCCCACTTCTTTGACGAAGCGTCACGGCTGGCGCACCACGAGTATGAGAGGAATACCGCCCAGCTGCCCGTCGAGAAGCTGGTGCAGTACAGCGTGTTCACCGACTGTTCTTTCAGGGCGACGAACAATAGGCGCTACCTGAAAGGCGGGCGTATGGGCATTGGCGGGGTGAGCGAAGACGGCTTCTTCTTCCATTCTCATTACGACGCCACCAACATTATGACCGGTGAACTCTCGGCCATGCTGGCTGCCTTTAACATCTTCTACCACGGCGGGCGGCAACTGATTATTCATACCGACTCGCTGGGCGCTCTCACCTTTGTGTTGCGCCTGGCGCACAACCGATGGGTGTATAACACCTGGTCGTCTGAGGGGGTGCAGAACCCGCAGGTGCTCCGGGAGATGGAGCGGCTAACCGAGGCGATTCGCGAGCGGCGCGTGTTGGTCAAGCATATTCCGGGCCATACCGGGCACGGGTTGCAGGAGTCGTCAGATTCGGTGTCGAAGATGCACCGCCACTTTCCGGGGCAGATTGTGGATAAGGGGCATGTCTCTGAGTTCAACCAGCGGTGCGAGGCCATTATCACCGCTCTTTCTGGGTGTGAGAAAGCCCTGCGGCTGCCCTGCGCTGACTGGATTCAGATTCGACCCTCGGTGGTGCATGCCCGCAATCGCCTGTGGAAGTAGCGGGCCCCCTACCCTAGGTACCGTTTAAACCAGAAATACCCACCTAGTTAGTGGGTATTTCTGATTTAGATGGTACCTACTGCCGTGGGTGTCCTGTTAGGCTACGTCGTGCTTCTCCTGGCGGGCTCGGCGCACCAGCCAGACAAGGACGCCCACTAAGGCCAGCGCAACAATCGCGTAGACCACCTTGGAGTACTGGTTAATGACGTTTTCCACCACATGCCAGTTCTCGCCCAGCACCCAGCCGCAGTAAATGAGCAGGGCGTTCCAGACCGATGAACCCAGCAGGGTGTAGAGGCCGAAGGAGAGTGGGTTCATGCGGTCAACACCCGCAGGAATCGAAATCAGCGAACGAATACCGGGAATCACTCGGCCGATCAGAATAGAGACCTTACCGTACTTATCGAACCAGGCCAGGGCGGCGTCAACGTCCTCAACCCTGACCAGCCACATCCAGGCCGCAATCTTACGCAGGCGGTGAGCACCGATAGCAGCACCCAGGTAGTAGAGGAAGTAGGCGCCGGTCAGTGAACCGGCGGTCGCCCACAGAAAGGCCGCTACTACGTTGATAGAGCCCTGCGATGCGGTGAAACCGGCCAGAGGTAGAATCACCTCAGAAGGAATGGGCGGGAAGATATTTTCAAGAAAGACCGCCAGGCCCACGCCGGGCGAGCCAATAGTCTCCATCACAGAGATAACCCAGTCGATAATATTCTGTAGCACGAGTGCCCTTTCTCATACGATGCGGGCGCCTGCCCGGTGACAAAACTTCCTCTATTCTCCCTTAGTTACCCAGATTTGACTATGAGTTGCTTGTGTGGGAGCAGGGGGTTTTGGTCACGTTTACCCCCTGACGGTCTGACGTGTTTGGGGGGGGCACCGGGCGCAGCGTCGGGTGCAGCACCGGGGCGCGGTACAGAGGGTCGGTACAGGGGGTCGGGCGCAACCGGGCAGGCGGCGACCGTCCCTACCGTTAAAACCGCGTAACCTGTTCACACCGTGAAATAAGTTACCGCCGCCGCGGGGGCATGGGCGACTATGGAGGGTAGAGAAGTCTCACCCTACCTGAGGAGCTTTCATGGCCGAACACACTTTTGGCTTCCGCACCCGCGCCCTGCACGCGGGCGGCACCCCCGACGCCGAGCACGGTGCTCGTGCGGTTCCGATCTACCAGTCCACCTCCTTTGTTTTTAAGGACGCGGACGACGCCGCCAACCTTTTTGCCCTGCAGAAGTACGGCAACATTTACTCCCGCCTGGGTAACCCCACCGTGGCGGCGCTAGAGGAGCGTATTGCCTCGCTGGAAGGCGGTATCGGTGCGGTGGCGACCGCCTCGGGTATGGCCGCTGAGTTCATTACCTTCGCGGCACTCTGCCAGGCAGGGGATCATATTGTTGCTTCATCCAACCTCTACGGTGGCACCATCACCCAGCTGGATGTTTCCCTGCGCCGTTTCGGCATTGACACGACCTTTGTGGACGGCACCGACCCGGCCGACTTTGCCGCCGCGATTCGCCCTGAAACCAAGGCCCTCTACACTGAAATCGTCGCCAACCCCTCGGGTCAGGTCGCTGATCTGGAGGGCCTGGCCCGTGTTGCCCACGAGAACGATATTCCCCTGGTTGTGGACGCCACCCTCTCTACCCCCTACCTGATTCGCCCCATCGAACACGGCGCTGACATCGTGATTCACTCGGTCACTAAGTTCCTGGGCGGGCACGGCACCACCCTGGGCGGTGTGGTCGTCGAGTCGGGCCGCTTCAACTGGGGCAACGGCAAGTTCCCCACCATGACCGAGCCGATTCCCTCCTACAACAACATCTCCTGGTGGGGTAACTTCGGCGAGTACGGCTTCCTCACCAAGTTGCGATCGGAGCAGCTGCGCGACTTTGGCCCCTCCCTCTCAGCCCAGGCAGCCTTCAACCTGCTGCAGGGCGTGGAGACCCTGCCCCAGCGTATGGACGCCCACCTGGCTAACGCCAAGGAGGTCGTCGCCTGGCTGAACGAGGACGCCCGTATCTCTTACGTTAACTACGCCGGCCTGCCCGAGCACCCCCACTATGAGCGGGCTCAGAAGCTGCTGCCGCTGGGTGTTGGGTCGGTATTCTCTTTCGGCGTTGCCGGAACTGAGAAGGCGGGCGGGCGAGACGTGGGTGCCGAGTTCATCAAGAACCTGCAGCTGGCCTCCCACCTGGCTAACATTGGTGATGCCCGCACCCTGATTCTGCACCCTGCCTCAACCACTCATCAGCAGCTGACCGCTGAGCAGCTGGCTGCCGGTGGCGTGGGTGAAGATTTGATCCGTATTTCGGTGGGTCTGGAAGATGCCGTCGATATCATCTGGGATTTGGACCAGGCCCTGACTATCGCCTCTGGCCGCAACCACGCCGGTGAGGTCGTTGGCGTTGCCAGCGCTGATGAGCTGGTGGCCCGCCGCGAGGCTGCCGAGGCTGAGGCGGCTGCCCAGAAGGCAGCTCTGGAGGCGGATGCTACCGCCCACGCCGCCGAACGCGCCGCGCGGGAGGGGGCTGGGACGTCCGCACCGGCGTCCGCGCCTTCTCCCGATGTTGTTGCCTGCGAGATCCCTGCACCCAAGAAGGAGGCCTAAGCCGTGACTGAGATTCGTACCTGGGAAGGCCCCAGCGCACCGGAGCGACTGAAGATTCTGCACGAGACTAAGTCCATTGCGATTGTGGGTATGTCTGACAAGATTTCGCGCTCTTCCTATTTTGTGGCGACCTATTTGCAGTCGTCGAGCCCCTACACCCTGTATTTTGTGAACCCGATTTTGGCGGCTAAGGGTAAGGAGGTACTGGGGCAGAAGGTGTATGCGTCGCTGGCTGATTTGCCGGAGGCTCCTGACCTGGTGGAGATTTTCCGCCGCAACGAGGATTTGCCCGGTGTGGTGCAGGAGGCCATTGAGGTGGGCGCGAAGACCGTGTGGATGCAGTTGGGCTCCTGGAATGAGGAGGCTGCGCGGCTGGGTGAGGACGCCGGGCTGAACGTGGTGATGGACCGGTGCGTGAAGATTGAGCACGCCCGCTTCCACGGCGGCCTGCACCTGGCTGGGTTTGTGACCGGCGTGATTTCGTCCAAGCGGCAGGTCCTGGCCTAGCCCCTGGCGCAGGTACCATCTACATCAGAAATGACCACGAACTAGGTGGTCATTTCTGGTTTAGATGGGTATTTCTTGAAAGCATTGAGCTCATTTTTCCACTGCGTCTGGTACAGATAAGGGTATCGCTAAGGTGTTCCTCCGCTTTTGCGGAGAATGGTTAAGTCGAGTTCATAGGTGGTGGTTACCAACAGAACTACCCCCGCCTGAGCGGGGAAGAGGTTACTACACTGGCGAAGTTGCCAGTGGTGACGGAAATACCCCCGCCTGAGCGGGGAAGAGACCCACTCACGCCGGGTCAGCCTGTAGGTTTGGGAAATACCCCCGCCTGAGCGGGGAAGAGCGACGGCGAGAATGACCCCGCTTCAACCCTAGGGAAATACCCCCGCCTGAGCGGGGAAGAGGGCCGGGAAGAGCCCCGGTTATGGACTAGGCCGGAAATACCCCCGCCTGAGCGGGGAAGAGTCACTAGATTCCTTGCGCGAATCCCGTATCGAGGAAATACCCCCGCCTGAGCGGGGAAGAGCCGCATCCGAAACAGCTGACACCGGCTCAACTGGAAATACCCCCGCCTGAGCGGGGAAGAGACCCTTTTGATTCAACGATCACTACAAAGGAAGGAAATACCCCCGCCTGAGCGGGGAAGAGAGTTTGCTGGTATCGAACAGTTTTAGTAGCCGAAATACCCCCGCCTGAGCGGGGAAGAGCTAGTGATTTGCGGTCAATCAGCTTACGCATAGGAAATACCCCCGCCTGAGCGGGGAAGAGCAGGACGAGGGAGCAGGCTACGAGCGGTCTAGGGAAATACCCCCGCCTGAGCGGGGAAGAGGAGACCACGGCTTGGCCGAAGATTGCGCATCAGGAAATACCCCCGCCTGAGCGGGGAAGAGGCTACCTACACCCCCGTTATAGCCGAGTGCCTGGAAATACCCCCGCCTGAGCGGGGAAGAGACGAACGGCGAGATAGCGAGTGAGGTCACTTTGGAAATACCCCCGCCTGAGCGGGGAAGAGGGTCGTGGGATAGGGATAAATCACCTGTTGATGGAAATACCCCCGCCTGAGCGGGGAAGAGGGTAACCTGTCTCTCCATAACAGGGCTTACTGGGAAATACCCCCGCCTGAGCGGGGAAGAGATGTAGTGAGCCGGAATGGTCTCGAATTTCAGGGAAATACCCCCGCCTGAGCGGGGAAGAGCCTGGCATAACCATGTCACTAACGCTATCGATGGAAATACCCCCGCCTGAGCGGGGAAGAGCCACTGGCAGAGGATCTCAGTGCGGAACTTGTGGAAATACCCCCGCCTGAGCGGGGAAGAGTAGATTCAGAAGCGCCACCCTTAGCCATCATGGGAAATACCCCCGCCTGAGCGGGGAAGAGGACGTGGGTCTTGGTTTTTATTCACACTGCTAGGAAATACCCCCGCCTGAGCGGGGAAGAGCATCGGCAGACCGCAAATCCTCATATGTGGCAGGAAATACCCCCGCCTGAGCGGGGAAGAGCGTCTTCGGTTTCTCCGGGGTCTGATGATGAGGGAAATACCCCCGCCTGAGCGGGGAAGAGGGGAAGAAGCCGCAACGATCACTCTCACCTCAGGAAATACCCCCGCCTGAGCGGGGAAGAGTTGAATTGGTCGGCGAGGGCGGAGAAAAAAGCGGAAATACCCCCGCCTGAGCGGGGAAGAGGGCGCGGCGCAGGCGGCGGGTTATGAGACACTGGAAATACCCCCGCCTGAGCGGGGAAGAGGTCTGGCCGGGTGTGAATTCGGCCTTGATGCCGGAAATACCCCCGCCTGAGCGGGGAAGAGGAAGCTGCTACTTCACAAGGGCAGTAAACCTAGGAAATACCCCCGCCTGAGCGGGGAAGAGCCCTCTCATGGGATGGGGAGTTGGGTCGCCTAGGAAATACCCCCGCCTGAGCGGGGAAGAGGCTGCAGTAGGCCGGTCATATCTGCCTCAGATGGAAATACCCCCGCCTGAGCGGGGAAGAGGGAATCGGAGGCGCAGGAGGCGGTTGATTCGTGGAAATACCCCCGCCTGAGCGGGGAAGAGTCATGGATAGGGCCAGCAACCAGCGGGTGCTCGGAAATACCCCCGCCTGAGCGGGGAAGAGATGAGTAACTGTTCGGGGTCATAGTCCGTGCCGGAAATACCCCCGCCTGAGCGGGGAAGAGATGAGTAACTGTTCGGGGTCATAGTCCGTGCCGGAAATACCCCCGCCTGAGCGGGGAAGAGAGCGAAAGCTTTACGCTGGTGGCCCATTCCTCAGAAATACCCCCGCCTGAGCGGGGAAGAGATCTCTCGATGCGCCCAGTGCACTTCAACAACGGAAATACCCCCGCCTGAGCGGGGAAGAGGCCACCCCTGGAACCACTGGGATGAAGAATACGGAAATACCCCCGCCTGAGCGGGGAAGAGCCACGCGTATGGAAAAACCAAAACGGCTGGTGGGAAATACCCCCGCCTGAGCGGGGAAGAGCCTACGGCGCGAAGACCGGTGGCGAGATTGACGGAAATACCCCCGCCTGAGCGGGGAAGAGGCATGCTTACCGCTAAGGCCTTCACTGAAGCCGGAAATACCCCCGCCTGAGCGGGGAAGAGTCCATCTTCTGCTCAGCCTCGGCCATGCGCATGGAAATACCCCCGCCTGAGCGGGGAAGAGATGCGTTCGCGATGCACCCGATGTTACTGCAAGGAAATACCCCCGCCTGAGCGGGGAAGAGCTAGCCCGCCAAGCCACAACCTTCACCCACCAGGAAATACCCCCGCCTGAGCGGGGAAGAGGCGTCTTTGCGCTCGGTGAGGTCTGGGGTGATGGAAATACCCCCGCCTGAGCGGGGAAGAGTGTGTTTTTAGGCCGCCGCCTGGCTGGTGGCGGGAAATACCCCCGCCTGAGCGGGGAAGAGACGACCCAACCACCTGGTGCGCGGAGCTCTCAGGAAATACCCCCGCCTGAGCGGGGAAGAGACATTTTGGTTTTTCCTTTGTTCGTTGTTCCCTGAAATACCCCCGCCTGAGCGGGGAAGAGGAGAGGTTGTACCCGCCGGTGATGCGGTTGTAGGAAATACCCCCGCCTGAGCGGGGAAGAGTCAATGCCGACACCGTGTATCTCCACCGGTTCGGAAATACCCCCGCCTGAGCGGGGAAGAGTAGACCCGCCAGTAGGGAAATACACGCTGGCCGGAAATACCCCCGCCTGAGCGGGGAAGAGGGTACGGTGTTCGCGGCGCGGGCCGCCTGTAGGGAAATACCCCCGCCTGAGCGGGGAAGAGACATTCAGTAAGCCATGTTTCACGGTGACCTGGGAAATACCCCCGCCTGAGCGGGGAAGAGCACGGATATCAGTAGCTTCATTTGAAATGATGGGAAATACCCCCGCCTGAGCGGGGAAGAGGATGTAGGACTTGCCGTTCTGGCGGGCTACCAGGAAATACCCCCGCCTGAGCGGGGAAGAGGCATCTTCTCACCGATGCCGATGGGGATATCGGGAAATACCCCCGCCTGAGCGGGGAAGAGCTGGTGAACGCCAAGAAAGAAGAGCAAAAAACGGAAATACCCCCGCCTGAGCGGGGAAGAGTGCGGTGGCGTACTCCGCCGCTGTGATTGCCTGGAAATACCCCCGCCTGAGCGGGGAAGAGAAGAACCTATCCTTGCTTCATCTGAGCAGATTGGAAATACCCCCGCCTGAGCGGGGAAGAGTCTTCGCGCCATTCCCATTCCCGGATATCCCGGGAAATACCCCCGCCTGAGCGGGGAAGAGAGCCCGGCCTGACCCCTCCCGATTACGAAGAGGGAAATACCCCCGCCTGAGCGGGGAAGAGCCATGGAAATGGCAGAGGATTATGATTTCATCGGAAATACCCCCGCCTGAGCGGGGAAGAGACTATCTGACTTGCGATTCTATCAGCTAGAACCTGAATTTTCGCTGTTCCGAGGCACCGGCAAGTAAGTCAGTGCAAGTCCATCCAGTTCAATGACAGGGCGACTCTGAACTCCGACTGACTGAATAGTGAATCCCTGTTCTGCTTGCCGGTCGCTGGTAATCATCGTGAAGGATCCTTCTTTCGCTGCAAGTACACATCGGGCCCACAGATTTTCTTGTACGCGTTTTGATACATTACCAACATACAGTCCGGTCGCCGCCTCTGATAAAAATCTACTGAGGTATCCACGCAGATGTCCAGGTATAGCTGTTGCAGACAGAACCACAAACATATTTACTGCTCACCGCCGTATTGGGTATGCCCCTCAACTTCTTCTCCCCGGTCGGAAATAAGCCGATCATCATCCCTATGAGGTAAGTGCGGTGTAAGTACTTCCATTAACGTTTGGAGCATACCCTTGAGGACCTGCTGGTTGACAAGTTCTTTTCGGACTCCTGTCCTAACATCTTCAGCGAGATTAGTGCTGTTATGGCATGCAAAAGCAACAGGAATTGATAGCGAAGGTTTATAAAGATCAGCAAGATCAAAAAGAAGAGACCGGGCGTCTCCTCGGTGAATGATTCCAAGGGCTGGGTTTACTCCGATAGCTGCGCAGGCTGCTGCTGCGCACCCGTACAAGATAGAGTTAGCGATGTTAAGCGCCATGTTCACATTATCCTCGGCATCGACTTGCCTGCGGAAGCGTGTAATTTTGTATTTCTTGGCTGTGTCACGGTAGAGGTTTCTGATAGTTCTCCCCTCTAGTCCGCGCATTGTGGCAATAGTTCCCCCGGGCATATGTTCAATACCAAGTTGCTTTTTATATAGGACGAGAGCCGCTGTGCGTTGATTCTTTTCTTGTGAAACGAGACGCGCTTGGGCAATTGCCCAACGAGCAGATGAGGTCAGCGGAGTTGCATGAGAGTAGGCTGGGACCCCACCGCCACCCGTGAACATGACTGTTGTTCCGGCACGGGTGCAAGAAGTAATAGCTGGTTGGGTGATACTCGTGCCAGGACCAAGCATAAGCACTGAGAGACCGCTGACAGGCAATTGAACTCTTTTGCCTGCAATGGCTCCTTTTTCAGTATCCCCGCCGTATGCGATTACTCCTGTTTTATCTTGTCTGACGACGCAATATTCAAGGTAGAGGAAGGACACGCGGTCTTCTAATCTGACTTGATGGTCAGTGGGGATAGTTGAGAAGGCGAGAGCTTCTTCTGAGTAACTCATTGTTCACCGGATCCTGTAAAGCCAAGGACAGGGTCGTAAACACTATTGTGGGGTATTTGCATGTAGTAGTAACGATTGAGAAGAGTCTTAGAGCTATCTAGCGAGGGTAGGGAATTGAGGTACTCTCGATTATCTTTCGATACAACAATGGGTAAGGACGCCCGTAGTGCCTTTTGGATTTCTGTTTGGTCATGCGCGGTGAGAGCGCACAGATCTTCTAAAGTTCCTTCCCAAGCACCGGGTATTTGCTCAGGACTTCCACCTACAATAACTTGACGAATTTCGCTATTGATAAGGCGGGTAAAGGCGCCATCATCTGAGTCGTTAAAATTTTTATCCGTCATGTCGCTAAACTCTTTGATGGTACTTAGAGGGTGCAGGGCATTGGCTAGTTTCTCAGATTTATCTTTACCTTTACGAAGGGCAGCAGAGTTTTCAGCGAACTGATCTAGGTCTTCTGAAGTGAGAATAGAGTCAAGGGTTACAGCGGCAGCATCTACGAAGTCTTGGTTCATAGTTGGACATTCGAAGGTAGGGTTATCCTGTAGAAAACCCCAGGTACGTTGGAGCTCAGCTGGGTAGTACGGCTTAAGCATCCATGTTTCAGGCGTACTGGGTTTGACAACTTGAATCGGTAAATTCGTAATTCCAGGGATTCGATTCTTTCTGTCGATATCTTCTCGTCTCCATACGCGTCCTGCTCGTTGAATCAAGGATGGTGCGGGGCAGAGATCCGTAGAGAGCAAATCAAGGTCGATATCGAGAGAGGCCTCAATCGTTTGGGTACCAACAACAGTTAGTGCCGTTCCTTGACCATTAGAGCCGATTGTTTGTTCAAGTAGTTCAGCATTACGTTTGCGGTGTTCAGCAGTCATGCGAGAGTGTAACAAAATAACCGTTTCACCCAGGTCTGATAGCTTCTGCGCAATGGCTTGAGCCCTTTTGACCGTATTACAGATAATGCCCAGTCTTGCTGAGGGAAATTCGTGTCGGTGCTCGATAGCCCATTGAATATGAGTTGACTCCAAATCAGGGTAGTCAGGCTCTGCGAAAGTAAAGTCAATAGTGTAAGTGGGAACGCTAAGTACGGTTTGGCTAGGCATGAAGTTTTCGACGTCAGCTGACTCGGCTGAAGGGAAAATCCCTTCCTGCTCTGGTTTGTGGCCCGTATACGCTGTAAGGAAGCGCTCGCGTTGCCACTGAGGAAAAGTCGCGGATAGAAAGGTTACCCGAGTGCGAGTGAGACCTAGCCAGGTTAATAGGGGTACTAGTAGTTCACTTTGGTAATGGTCGAGAGTGTGAATCTCATCGATGACTACATGGGCGTTCGCGAGTGCTAGTAATCGTAGGTGAGTCCATTTCATGGGGATAGAGGCCATGAGTGGCTGATCGATGGTGCCAACGCAAACGGGCGCAAGTAAGCGAGAAGCGCCTGATTTGACGAACTCGGTGGGGTAGAGGCCACCACTATCTTGACCATTACAGGTATCTGAGAAAACGGTGACGGGCCTGATATAGAAGTCTTCGATGGAAGATAGCCCATGCGCTAGAGAGGCAACGTTAGGGGTAGTGGAATATGCCTTTTGGATGCGTCGCATGAGAGCGTTAGTTGTGGCTTGGGTGGGAAGAAGGAAAACGAGCCGTTCATCTTTGAGGGAGTGCCGGAGCAGGGCTGCTTCAGTTTTTCCATTGCCAGTTGGTGCCATTGCATTCCAAATGCCTTCGCCTGCCGTGAGCGCTTCTTGTTGCAAAGGTCTAGGCGCGTAGTTACCTAGGATAGAGGATTGAGCTGTTTCTGCATTTTCCCAACCGTGGTAAAGGCCTACAGTATCTTTGACGCGTTCTAGGGCACGGTCAGTGCAAGTCTCGATCCAAGCTACAGGTTCTTCAAGGGAAAGTTTCCCTTCTGCTATAAGTTCTTGGTTTTGTGCTACCCAGTCCGTTCCTGAGGCAATACGGTCAGCGAGAATAACGAGTCCTGAAAGTAGGACGGTGACGGTCGGTGATACTTCTTCAGGAAAATCATCAGGTGAGATTCCAAGGGCTTCAGAGAGAACTTCGAGTAGGTCAGTTTGAGCGTCAGTCCATCCTAGCTTTAGAGTCGCTAGAGCTTGCTGAAACACGAGGTCGGATGCCTTGCTATTCCCTTGTTCTGGGAAAGTAAAAGTGCCGTGGTGGCCTAAAACTGGAAGGGCGGACCAAAAATGAGAAGTGTATTCGTTTCGATCCGTCAACTCCTCATGAGTGAGGAAGAAAGCCCCAACTTGCTCATGTCGTGCAAGAAATCTATACCCGCTCCGATTGATATCGGCCAGCGTTCTCTCGTCAAGGAAGATACAGTCAGGCTCGTGAACAGATATTGACTCGCGTATCCGATCCCATTCAGGGCCTTTACGGCGAGGCTGGGCCTGAAATATGGGAGATGCTTTACCTATGTCGTGGGATCCAGCTATCCACTGGATAATTTTTGTGCTTGCGTCCCCCAGCTCTTCAGCAATAAGGGTTTGCAGGCCTGGCCTGAGCCAGTAGTCGTGAAGAACCCTTGCTACCGTTGCAGTATCAAGAAGGTGGGCTAAGAGGGGATAGGTTTGGTTGAGACCGTTTTGCTTTGACCATAGGTAAGGGTGACTCTTCACGACTACTCCTTGGCGTGTTTAATCTGCTAATGGGCGGATGGAGAGCAGGCCACAACCGTATGATTTTGCCCGGCCAACCCCGTTCAGAAGAAGCTCTTCGAGATGGGCTGGATTTGTGACGCGAGCGAATCCATCAATAGTATCGACCTGCACTGCGAAAGGACTGCCTTGAGCGCGTCCTGCACGGTTAGCTCCTAAAACTTGACGTTGGTGATTCATGATAGTGACCTCGCTGAGGGCGGGGGAGAGTTTGCTAGCCAGCCAATCGCTCATGCGGGGCAGTCGTTCATCTGCTTCAGTATCTCCATCGAAAGGAATCTGTGTAATGCCCTGGCCTCTCTTGAGGTTACTTCCTTCTTCTCTCCCTTTCCTCTTAACAGCGTTAACAGATAACCGGAAGGAAACGTGCGTTCCGCTTGGGGGTGACTGGAGCAAGACTTGCTTTGTCTCTACGGGGTGACCTTCTGCTGGTGCAACTTCAGACTGGATTAGAAAATAGGGGGCACTACCTGCAACAGCATCGAGTCGGAAGAGGATGCCTGATTTCGCACGTGGTGTGTCACCTGCTAACTCAGGGAAAAGATGCATTGTGGCACGGTGGCGGAAGATAGGGGAGTTGACATCCCAACCTTGCTGCGGTTTTCCAGGGTGGGCCACCATGAGGGCTTCATGGACAGGATATTTGGTGAGGAATACGGCGTGCGGCACTGCTTACTGCTTTCTCTAGGCTGTACCAGCAGGCTGCTGGTAGAGTTGCTCTTGCCTCGGGTTCCTGCTGCATTTTTCGGTTAGTGGCGGGGTAGTTCAATACAGTTGTAGTGTCCGAGACCTTCCCCGCAACCGCGGGGGAATCTGTTCCCAGTGTACTTTCCTGGCAACAGAAGTGCAATAATTTTCAGGACATACAATTGTAATGTTCCGATTGATGATTTACGCTGGAGATGTAGAAACCGAAGGAGGTAGTCATTGCTATCCAATGCTCTGACTGACATTCCCTGGATTCGCCTTGAAGGTGATGAGGGAGTGTCTAATATCACTATACGGGATGCTCTCCTGTCTTCCCATCAAGAAGGGACAGCACTCGATAAAAAGATTCCTGGGTACCTTTTAGGGGCTCAGACGCGAATTCTTCGAGACGTGCTCGCTGTAGTTCTGCGCTATGAAGAAGGATACGAACCCCGGAGAGAAAGGACGCTAGTAAAAAGGATTTTTGAGCAGGGGCTGAGTGAATCAGCTGTGGACCGGGGAATAAAGCAGTTGGAGGCTGGTGCAGATGTGTTCTCATCTTCCTTTCCTTTTCTGCAATGCCCGGTTCTAGAACCTGAATCGTCTAGAGATACTTCTCGAATCATAGAGCCAGGGAATAAACCTGTTAAGAAGCTTCATCCCAATGTCATACCAGGCGCTGCGGAGGACTTCTGGAACTTATCGTCTAAGCAAAAAAGTAGCTTTGGCATAGTGGAAGCGGTGCAGAGCTTGGCAGTGCATTATCACTATTCCATGGCGGGAAATAATGTGTACGCAGGCAGAAAATGTTCCAATGGCACTCCTGGGGCTAGGGCCGTTGAATCAGGCCAAACCGCCACAGAGATCTTCTGGGAAGAGAAGAGCCTGCTGGCAACTCTTTTACAATCTTTGCCTAAAACCTGGGTTCAGGGGCATGCCTTACCAGCCTGGTGCGACCGGACGGGGGCTACAGCTCTGCTGGATGATGGAACGGAACATCCCCTGTGGGCAGGTACTTGGAGCTCCAATACGGCGGCCTGTTTATGGGATGATGATCGTCTTGTCGGCGTGCGTATCGGTGGTATACCTGACGAATGGTACTTACCTACTATGGGACAGGATAAGGATGCACGCAAGAATTGGTGGGACCAGCGCGATATCAATGATCCCTTTTATCTATATATGAAGAACCAAATGGGTGAATATAAAGATCAACGGCTTGATTTAGGTAGGGATGCTACAGATTTAGCTGTTGAGTGGGCTGCAGAAGAAAAAGGATTGGCAGCCCAAGACCGGAGAGATGATTGTTTCTATTCCTCGCGCGAGTCTAGACTATCGTTTATTCGGCATCAGATACAAGGTTCATCGACAACCTCTATTATTCGAGCGTCTCAGGTGTACATACCTAATCCGGAGCTCTGGTCCTTTGGTCAGCCCCAGGGGGTTCAGCTGCTGATTCAAAGGCAGGCACATGTATTGCAAAAGATACACTCCATTGTTTGCTCACCCTTTAGGAGATGGAGTTCGGAGGAACGGAAAAAGGATCTTAAAAATCGCCGTCCAGATATTTTGGATAATCTTGCAAACTTACGGGTAGATGTATCTACTAACTATTGGCGGTTCATCACTCCTGTTTATAAAAACTTTCTCCAACATGATAGTGAGGTCGGTGGGAGCCTGCCGGATTCTCTCCTTCGAGAGGCTATTGACGCCGCTATAGAAGCCTACGATGTTACCGTCCTTCCCTATCGAAATCAGGATGCCGCCCGTATCGAGTATGTGCGGGGTCATCTTAGTCGTCGTATTAGAAAAGCCATGAACATAATCAACGAAACCCCTAATCAGGAGGAAGCCGATGGCGAATAGTCAGCCAGCTGTTTGGTGCCACCTCATCAAAAGGATTGACTGGATGATAGGGCAAGAAGGTGGCCATACTAAAGAAATTTCTGCCTTGCGTCGCGGAAATAGCCCTATCACTGAACACTATGCCTACCCCCATGTATTGCCTTATACGGCAGATTTTAAGTCACAAGAGCAACAGACGGCTCTCTTGAGAGTTGCTGCGATGCTTGCGGAGTACAAGAATATTCCAACATTCGATAGAGACAACGGGGCGGGGTATCGCTCATTCGGTTCCTGGTGTTACCAGCTATCTATGCATCTAGGTGTTAGAAAATATCTCAACCCTAACGATCCTGATGTTGTGGGGCAGCGTCTTGCTTATCTTCATACCCAACCGCTTGAAGAGGCTGTCTTGAACATTAGGCGATTACTGGCTCTTGCTAATGGGTTACAAAACCCACCGGCCCTCGATAAATACAACCTAGCAAAAACCATCATTTACTGGGGTAATGGACTATCTCCGGCCTCGCAAGAAAATCGCCGCCAGGTGCTTCGAGACTACTACTCTTCATTCAGCTACACCCATTCACAGGCCGAGGAAAACTCGCCGACCGACGACCAGTAAGGATACCTGACCATGTCAAACCATCTCACTATTAGCATCCTGACCTCCGTACCGTACTCTAACCTCAACCGGGATGATAACGGAACGCCCAAGCGTGTGACCGTTGGTGGTGCTCTGCGCGCCCTTCATTCATCTCAATCCGTTAAACGTGGTATCCGCGTTGCCTATGAAAATGCCTCTCTCGATCGCTCAGTTCGATCTGGTGATTTAGTCAGTGAAGTGGTTGCCAAAGCCCTGGAGATTGACCCCAATGCGGACGAAAATACCCTCACTAAAGCGATTAGACCCCTTATTAGCAATCTCACAAAGGGGAGTGATAAGGAAATTAGTGATAAAGGAGGTCCAGCCCGTTCTTCCTGGTTGAGTGAAGAAGAAATCACTACTGCGGCAACAACCGTTCTGAGTAAGACCAATTCCGACTTTATTGAGGACGGCAAGACCGGATCCCTTGCAATAGCAGCTTTTGGTCGTATGTTTGCTAAGGCTCCCAAGAAGAACACTGAGGCAGCTTTAAGCGTCTCACCTGGCGTGACAACCCACGCCGCTACTATTGAAACTGATTATTTCTCAACTGTAGATGATGTGAAGGAGCGTAAGGGCGAAACCGGTGCAACTTTCCTTGGCGTTGCCCAGTACACCAATGGAATCTTCTATCGCACCATCAGCATCGATAAGGCCCAGCTCAAAGAATCCTGGACTGGGTTTGGCCAGGAACGTTCTGAAGGCAACCTCCGCGATCTCATTACCGCAATTATCTACGGTCTGCCCCGCGGCAAGGAAAACAGCACTGCTCCCTATATTCAGCCTGCCCTCGTTCTTGCAGAGGAGCAGCAGTACCGCACTGCCTATGACTTTGAAACTCCCGTGCTCAATGGTAAGGATGGCGGCTACTTGGCCCCCACTGTTGAGCACCTTGCCAAACAGTACCGTCAGGCCCGCACCTTTGATTCCGATAATTTCGGCCCTGTTGAAGCGCTGACCGGAACTTACGAGGGGCTCGACGGCCAGTTCGGTGCCCTCAAAGCCACCTCCCTTAAGGAGTTCATCGATACTGTAGTCGAATGGATCCAGCAATGAGTGACTCCATCTATATCCGGCTTGCTGGGCCCCTGCAGTCTTGGGCAGGAGCCGCGGTAACAGGTAACATCGTCCGCACTGAAGAGGTCCCGTCCCCGCGCAGTCTACGAGGTCTTCTTGCGGGAGCTATGGGGTACAAGCGTGATGAAGTCCCTGAATGGCTTGAGAACATTCAGTTCACAGTGAGGCAAGATCGCCTTTCTACTATCGTGGACGATTTTCATACCATCAACCCGCGTACGGGTGAGGAAAAATTTCGTCGCCGCATATTGCAGATGCAAGGGGCAAGTGCCACCAGTGTGAAAAAGCCGGTATTTACCCCTGGTGATAACGGGGTTACATCTATCGTGAATCGAACCTACCTAGCCGATACCGAGTTCATCGTTAGAATCACTGCTGAAGGGCGCACTGAAGAAATCGATCAGGCTCTGCGGAGCCCGCGCTTTTCTACCTATCTGGGCCGTAAAGCCTTCCCGGCTGTTTTTCCCTTCTATCTGGGCGTGGGTAACTCAGAATTGCTCTATCAGCTTCCTGCAATTGCTTCAAAGAGAGGCCAAGAAAAAGCAAGAGTAACTATCCACGAGTTTGTGCAGAATCAGTTGATGGCTCCTTACACAACAGAGGTCTCGACAGTCGCTCACCGTGAAGCCTGGCTCCAGGACGTCGGTTCCCAGCTAAAACGTCGCAAAACTGTGCTGGCGTAGCTCTTTCCTGGCCGGAGCATGTCTGGATCCTGCCCTGGTATGAATGAAAACTCCACCTGCATGCTCCACTGGTTTGCCGGTGGAGTTTTCATTTTCGGGTTTACCGATAGCTCCCTCAGAGCGTGACACCCCTCAAAAATATTTCACAAGTAAAGTATTCCCGTCCGTCTCAGATAGACTAAACCTATGAAACTCATTGAGCCTCGCCCCGTGCCCCTGGGTGGGTTACGCGCCATGACCGTCCGCCGTCTACTGCCCTCCCGCGACCGCCGCATGGTCGGCGCCTGGTGCTTCATCGACCACTACGGCCCCGACGACGTCGCCCTCACCGGCGGTATGCGCGTCGCCCCGCACCCCCACACCGGCCTGCAAACCGCCAGCTGGATCTTCACCGGCACCATCGAACACCGAGACTCCCTCGGCACCGTCGCCGACGTCCGCCCCGGCGAACTCAACCTCATGACCGCCGGCTACGGCATCAACCACTCCGAATACTCCACCCCGGCCACCAGCGTCCTGCACGGCATCCAGCTCTGGATCGCCCTGCCCCACACAGACATGAACACCACCCCCGCCTTCGAAAACTTCATGCCCAAAGCCCTCACCTTCGGCAGGCAAGGGAATGAGCAGGGGAGCGGGCAGGACGCGTCCGCCCCGGCTACAGTGCAGGCCCGCGTCTTCCTGGGGGAGCTGGGCGTCACCGTCGATGGGGAAACCAAGGCAGGTTCGTCCCCCGTCACCACCTTCTCACCCCTGCTGGGCGCAGAAATCCTAGTGGGCGCTCCCGGCTCAGACCCTCGGGCAGACAAGAACCCGGCAGACGACGCCCCGCGCCGCACCCTCACCCTGGCCCTCAACCCCGAGTTCGAGCACGGGTTTGTGGTCGATACCGGAGCCCTCCTTATTAAGGGCCAGCGCGTGGCCGCCGATGAAATGCTCTACATCGAACCCGGCACAGAAGAACTCACCATCGAGACCATCGGTGCTACCCGCCTGATCCTGCTGGGTGGAGCCCCCTTCGGCGAAAAAATCACCATGTGGTGGAACTTCATCGGCCGCTCTCACGAAGACGTTGTAGAGGCTCGCGCCGCCTGGAACGCCCAGGCCGAGGCCTTTGAGGCCGTCACCGCGCCCGCAGGTGCCAGCGGCACCGGCATTGTGACCGGCGGGGCGCTGGCACAGGGTGAACCTGAGAGCGGGGCAGGTAGCAGACCCGAGGGCGAGCAGCGGGATGCCGCCCCCGCCCCACCCCGCTTTGGTGGGGTGGTGCTTTTGCCCGGTGAGTATGAGGAGCCCCCGCGCACCTCGGTCATCCCCGCGCCCGATCTGCCCAACGCGCGCCTAAAGCAGCGCGGCGACTAGCAGCAGTCTGCCCTTTTGGCGCAGCCCCGCCCTTCTGCGGCGAACACCCATCACCAGGTCGGTGGCTTTAGCGCAGAAGGGCGGGGCAGTGCGGGCAGCACCCACCTAAACTGTTGCCTGCATCACTCAAATCTCAATCAAATCGTGACCTTCGCGAGGGTGTGTGATAAATATTTCGCCCCTCACTCGCTGGTGAATCACCGGTTAAAATATGGTTTTGACCAGTAATAACAGTACTTTCACAGGGTTCTCAGGGGGTACCTTGAGGTGCGGCACAGTTCGTAAAAACCAACTTTTTGTGATGATTCGGTATACATCGTTACCAAATCGTTATAGGCTATTCAAAGTCCAATCAGCTTCTCCAGCGAAGCCTGGGAGCCCACACCCCACGTACACGGCCCCCAGCAGTAGCAGCAACCCGGCTGCGAAATCTCACGAAGAGACGAAAGGTACAACATTGCGTCGTTCACTCTCAGTAGGTGCGGTAGGTGTCATTCTCTCCGGCGCTGCACTCGCAGCAGCCAACGCAACAGTAAATGAAGCCCCGCAGACCACCGTAGACAACGGTGCAGCCGTTTCAGAGCCCGTGCTCCAGTCCTTTGCTCTTGCCGGTGAAGGCAAGGTCGGCATCTGGGGCGTTCCCGCCTACGTGGTGGCTCCTGAAAAGCCTGTTGAAGAAACCCCCGTCATCGAAGAAGCCCCCATCGTCGAAGAAACCCCGGTTGAAGAAGTAGCCGTTGAGGCCCCGGTCGAAGAAGTGGTCGTCGAAGCCCCGGTCGAAGAGACCTTCGCTGCGGCCCCCGTAGAAGAGGCCCCCCTCGTAGCTCCCGCTTCTGAAACCGAAGTCACCGTACAGTCAGAGGCAGTTCAGATTGTTGAAGTGGCCGCCACCGAGCCCGTAGCTCCGGAGCCCACCCTGTCAGCCGTTGGCAACCAGGCTAAGCGCGACGCCGTGGTAGCTGCCGCTCAAGCCGCTGCCTCCATCAACGCCCAGACCGACTGCACCATGCTGGCAACCAACTCTCTGAGCGCCGTAGGCATCAACTTCCACGGCTGGCCCATGGACTACATGTCACTGGGTACCGTCACCTCCAACCCCCAGCCCGGCGACCTGGTTCTCTACCAGTCCAACGGCTTCGGTCAGCAGCACATCGCTGTTTACATCGGTAACGGCCAGGCCGTACACGGCGGCTGGAACGGCATGGGCACCAGCGTGTTCTCGGTCAACCTGCCCACCGCGTCAGCACCGATCTTCGTATCACCCGCTGGCTACAACAGCTAAAGCCGCCTTGAGCGTCATCGCGTGAAACAAGCCCCGCAACCTGGCCACCAGGTGCGGGGCTTGCTCGTACCCGGTACAAGGACGCCCGTGAGCGGCGACGAGCGTGCCCCTGGCCGCAAGACCTGGTCTGCCCCAGGTGCCGTCATAAAGGCGTAACATTAATTCTCTGCTGCGTGCGCCACCGGTATAGGCTGTATCGATACGTCTCCGCGCAGTCGAAAGGAAAACACCATGGTAGGCTTTACCACCCGCGCCATTCACGCCGTGCACTCTAATGAAGAGCAGGCCGTCGTGCCTCCGATTTACACCGCCTCCACCTTCGGCCAGCCCACCGACGGCACCGAAGGCCCCTTCGAATACCAGCGCGGCGGCAACCCCACCCGCTCCAAGGCAGAAACCACCCTCGCCGCCATCGAGGGCGCCGAGCACGCCTTCCTCTACGGCTCCGGCATGGCAGCCACCGCCGCTGCCATGGGAATCCTGGAACACGGCCAGACCCTACTCATGGGCATGCCCGTCTACGGCGGCAACTACCGCTTCGCCACCATCGAACTGCCCAAGCGCGGAGTCGCACACGAACTGGTCTACGACCTCACCACCCTCTCCGACGCCCACTTCGAGGGTAAAAACGTGGGCATGGTCTTCATTGAGACCCCCTCCAACCCCACCCTGCGCGTCACCGACATCAAGAAGGTCGCCGAGCTGGCCCACCGCCACGGGGCCCTGCTGGTCGTCGATAACACCGTCATGACCCCCTACCTGCAAAAGCCCCTAGAACTGGGCGCAGACATTGTGGTTCAGTCAGCCACCAAGTACCTGGCCGGTCACGGCGACCTGCTCGCGGGCGTCGCCACCACCAACAGCGCAGATCTGGCCGACAAGCTCTTCAAGGCCCAGCTAATCTCCGGCGGCGTGCTCTCACCCATCGACTCCTACCGCCTGCTACAGAACGTCAAGACCCTGGCCCTGCGCATGGAACGCCAGCAGGCCAACGCCCAAGCCATCATCGAGGCTGTCGCCGCCCACCCCGCCGTTGAGACCGTCTACTTCCCCGGCTCCTACAGCGCCCAAGAAGCAAAGATTCAGGCCGAACAGGCCACCGGCAAGGGTGCCCTCTTCTCCTTCACCGTCAAAGAAGGCTACGACATCAAGGCCTTCCTTGACTCCCTCAAGGTCTTCACCTTCGCCGTCTCCCTGGGCGGCATTGAGTCCCTGGTCTGCCTGCCCACCACCATGACCCAGGGTGCCTACTCCCCAGAAGACCGTGACGACGCTGGCCTCACCACCCGCCTGGTACGCGTCGCCGTCGGTATCGAAGAGGCAGAAGACCTGCGCGCAGACATCATCGGCGCCCTCGACGCCGCCTCAAACTAACAACACCCTCCCTGCCGAAAGGAACACCCATGCAGAACATCACCCGCCGTACCGCCCTCTCAGCCGCTGGCGTCTCAGCCCTCGCCCTGGTACTGGCCGCCTGCGGCTCATCTGACACCGGCAGCTCAAATTCAGCAGCCGATAAGCTGCAGGCCATTAAGGACGCCGGTAAGATCCGCATCGGCTTCGAAGGCACCTTCGCCCCCTGGAACTACCACAACGAAGCCGGCGAACTCGTTGGCATGGAAAAGGAAATCGGAGACCTGATCGCTGCCGACCTGGGTGTGACCGCCGAATACACCGAAACCCCCTGGGACTCCCTGATCGCCGGTGTAGACGCAGACCGCTACGACATCGTCATCAACAACGTCTCACCCACCGAAGAGCGTAAGCAGAAGTACGACTTCTCCAACCCCTACGTCGCCTCAGAGGGTAAGGTCGCCGTCTTGCAGGACTCTGAGCTGCAAACCATCGAAGACCTCAATGGCGGCGCCACCGCAGCCTCATCAGAGACCTCCAACTTCCGCACCCTGCTGGAAGAAGCTGGTGCCCAGATGACCATCGTCACCGGCTTCGACGAAGCCATTGAGCAGGTCCTCACCGGCCGCGTGGACGCCTGCGGTAACGACGCCGTCACCTTTGCCTACTACACCGAGCAGCACCCGGACGCCCCCATCCGCCTGCTCGACGGTGTGCTCGGTGACGCCTCGGAGTCAGCTATTCTGATGCCCAAGGGCGCCACCACCCTGCAGACCGCCATCAACGACTCCATTGCCAAGCACCTGGAGAACGGCGACTTCAAGGCCATCTACGAAAAGTACGTTGGCATCGACCTGAGCCCCCAGGCCTAGCCGGTACCAGCTAGCCGCCACCGACCCGGGCCCGCATAGCTGGGCCTCGGCCTAGCCTCGCTCCGCTCGGCTGATTCCGTTCGCTCATAAGTGCTCGCGAGTGCGCACCCGCTCACTTCATCCCTGAAAGCAACCCGTAAATTATCATGGACCGCTACCTAGAACTCTGGGGGCAATCATTGCCCTCACTGCTGCTGGCCACCGTGCAGGTGACCATCCCGCTGACCCTTATCGCCTTCGCCCTGGCGCTGGTGCTGGGGTTGCTGGCCACCGCCGCCCGCACCCTGAGTCGGTTCAACCCGCTCAACTGGCTGGCCACAGCCTTTGTGTGGTTCTTTCGCGGCACCCCGCTTCTGGTGCAGCTCTTCTTGGTCTTTTACGGGCTGCCCCGGGTGGGCGTCACCCTCGATACCTGGCCTGCCGCCATTATCGCGCTGAGCCTGAATACCGGCGCTTATGTGGCCGAGACCTTCCGCTCAGCCTACGCCTCGATACCGCGCGGCCAGTTTGAGGCCGCCCGCACCCTCAACTTCACTCGGGGGCAGACCCTGCGCCACGTCGTCATTCCGCAGGCCACCCGCATCGCCCTGCCCCCGCTGGGCAACGACCTGATTGACCTGGTCAAAGGCACCTCCCTGGTCTCGGTCATCTCTATGGTCGACCTCTTTCAGGCCGGCAAGCAGGTTGCCGCCCGCACCTTCGAGCCTCTGGCCATGTACCTGGAGGTCGCCCTGATCTATCTGGTTATCTTCACCCTTCTCTCCATTGCCCAGCGTGCGCTCGAAAACCGCACCAGCCGCTACCTCAGGAGCGCCCATGCTTAGCCTTCAGAATCTAACCAAAAGCTTCGGCGAGAACACCATTTTGCGCGATGTCTCCCTGGACCTCGACAACGGCGAGACCACCGTGATTCTGGGGCCCTCCGGCTCAGGCAAATCCACCCTGCTGCGCTGCCTCAACCTGCTCGAGACCCCCGAGTCCGGCGTCCTGACCATCGAGGGTGACTCGGTGGACTTCGCCGCCGGGCTCACCGACGAGCAGGTACGCACCATCCGCAAGCACTCGGCCATGGTCTTCCAGAACTTCAACCTCTTCCCCCACTACACCGCTGAGCAGAACGTGGCCCTGGCCCCGGTGCTGGGCGGCAAGATGGGTAAGGACGCCGCCGCCCAGCTCGCGCGCGAACTCCTAGAAAAGGTGGGGCTGGGGCATAAGGCGGATGCCTACCCCGATAACCTTTCGGGCGGCCAGCAGCAGCGCGTCGCCATTGCCCGCGCCCTGGCGGTCGCCCCCGACTACCTGCTCTTTGACGAGCCCACCTCCGCCCTCGATCCCGAGCTTGAAGCCGAGGTCATTCGCGTCCTCATCGACCTGGCCCGCGAAAAACGCTCCCTGGTGGTCGTTACCCACAACATGGCTTTCGCCCGCCGGGTTGCTGACCGCATCGTCTTCCTCGACGGCGGCAAGGTGCTCTACAACGGTGCCCCCGAAGCCTTCTTCGCCTCCGACAACGAACGCATCCAGCGCTTCTTGCAGATCTTCGAAATGACGGACTACCACCGGATCTAAGGCGCTCGGCGTTAGGGCTGGTCTGGCCTGGGCGCAACTGCACCTGCTTCACCCCGCCCTTTTTCTCTTCACCCCGAGATAATCACTAGGGTGAAGAGAGAAAGGGCGGGGTGATGTGTTAACACCAGAGGATCTCAGAGGGCTACCGGTAAATTGCTGAGCGGTGACCAACGTCGAGAGCGATAACCTGCATCTGCTGGTCTTCAAATTTTACGAGTACGCGAAAGTTTCCTATACGGTAACGCCACAAACCAACCTTGTCAGCTGTCAACGCTTTCCCCGGGCCCTCGGATTATCTAGCTGAACTACCTGGTCAAGGTAAGTCTTAATTCTACGAATGTCCGGCTGATCGAGCTTTCTCATCGATTATTCAAACTCTTTTGCCAGCACCAGTTGCCAGACCACAATCAGACCCCGAGCTCATCCCACAATTCCTGGGCAGGGCGGATCTCACGGCCGTCTGCCTCAAATCGTGCCAACGCCTGCTGTGCCCATACCTGTTCTTCCTGCTGTTCAAGATATTCAAGTACAGCAGAACGCACTAGCTCTTCAGTGCTTGTACCTAGAGTAGAAGAAAGATTCTGTAGTTGTGCTTCTTCAGTAGCTGTAAACTCAACATGCACGGTCATAGGTTTTCTCCTTACTATGCTTTCCAGTATGGCAAACGGCTGTACTTTCAACAATAGGATATTGTTCTGGACTTGCTTTCTGTGATGAAGAAGCTGGGAGTATTTTCAGGGATAAGTGCACGGTAAAGTTTTGCCCATGAACACCGCTTTTACTTTTTCAGTAGGTCTGGTACCTAGCAAGCAGGAACTGGTAGATCTCTACACCTCCGTTGGGTGGAACGCCTACACCAACCACCCAGAAGCCCTGGTGCCCATGTGCACCGGTAGCCTTTACCTGGCGGTGGCTCGCGAGGACGCCACCGGCCGACTCGCCGGGCTGGTGCGGGCCGTCGGCGATGGGGTCAGCATCAGCTATATTCAAGACCTACTCATCAACCCGGACTTTCAGAAGTCCGGCCTGGGCTCCCGCCTGCTCGACATGGCGTTGGACGCCGTGGGCGGCGTCCGCCAGGTCTACATCACCACCGACACCCACCCCAGCAACCAGCACGTCATCGACCTCTACCGGGGCAGAGGCTTTTCGCCCGTTGAGGGCTACGGCTGCGTGACCCTGGCGAAATTTACCTTTGACTAGCCCCGTCTACTATTCAGCGAATTTATTAGCGATAAATTCCTGCATATAGGGCAAGACAAAAGAAAGCTTGCCATGGCCTGTCGCTGCGATAACTTCTGCTTTCAAAAGCCGCTGGCGGTATACGCTGAGTTCTTGAACAGTTTTGCCGAGGCGCTCTGCAATATCAGCGATTTTGCTTTCCCCCTTGTCATGAGCCATCGCCCTCAAAAATTCCATATCACCGTGAGAAAGTGCTGATAGGGCGGGTTCATGCACAAGATATGTGAGTTTTGAACGGGAGACCTGAATTGCCTCTTGTGCCGTAGCCGTATCCACTTGAGAATCGTCAACAGACAGTCGCCAGGCATGGTAACCCAGTAACTGGATGAGATAGGGGTATCCCTGGGAGGCGCTAGCTACCTGTTCCACTGCCTCTGATGAGATAGTTTTACCGCTATTTGCGAATGCTTCTACAAATGCATCGTGCCTTGCTTGCGGTGATAGTAGACCTAGCGAATAGCGTTCTGCTCGCCGTAGAAAAGTGAGGACGTTGTCGTTCAGCAAATCGTGGATAGCGTGCGGTAGTCCTGCGGCAACAAACATGATGTTGCGCCCTTCGCGGAAGAGATGCTGGATTGCTGTTGCAATTTCTCTGAGGTCATCTATGTTTTCACGGTGGACTTCATCGAGGGTAATGAGCAGCCCTGAGCTGTTTTCTTCAAGGACATCAAGAATCTCGCTGAGGAGCAGACGAAGAGTAGGAACAACAGGGGGCTGCTCGCTGATACTCCGGGTGAGACTGCCGAGACCAGTGACGGAAACCGACGTGATATGACTTTTGGAAGATCGCTTGCCCCAGTCATCAAGAGCCAGCGGTAGGTAGGTCTCTTGGAGCCTCTGGGCTACACCGGGTGTTGCTGTTTCAGAGATTGTTGCCCAACCATGATCACGGGCGATGTTTTCGATTTCGTTGAGGAGTACTGTTTTCCCCATTCCGCGGGCACCGGTAAAAAGCATGGCACGGCCGGGGCTGCCAGGCCCTTCCTGGAGAGCTTCTGTGAAGCTACTGAGTTCTTTGGACCTGCCGAAGATGTTGGGTGGGGTAGCGCCAAATGATGGGGAGAAAGGGTTACGCATACCCCTCATTTTATACTTTTTTATACTTTTTATACTTTTTTATACTTTTCTCTGTCACCCTAAGGTGCGCGCTCAAAACAGCATGTCTGTGCTGGTAAGGAACACTGCGAGCTAGTGGGTCAGCACAGCCTTCAAAGCAGCTACGGTAAAGCCCAAATATTGCCGTAGGTGTAGGCAGAGATACGGTGGGCGGCATTGCTGGGGGAGAGCCCATCAATCATACGGGCTTGTTGAGTGTGGCGTGGCATGCCTTCAATTCTATTCGCACCATTCACCGCCGGGCACCAGGGGGTAGCGCTCGCGTAGCTGTGCCTGCTTGCTGACCGGGGGAATGTAGACCCAGGCGGTGATTTTCTCACCGGCGTCCTGTGAGAGAAGGTGGGTTTGGGGCATAAGGCGGAGGCTTACCCCGATAACCTCTCCGGTGGCCAGTAGCGCGTTTCCATTGCCCGCGCCCTGGCCGTAAGCCCGCGAAGCCTTCTTCGCCTCCGACAACGAACGTATCCAGCGCTTCTTGCAGATCTTTGAGATGACGGACTGCCGCATCTAAGGTGCTGCGGTAGGTCTGCCCATCCCGAAATTTTCTACCCCGCTCTTTCCTTCCCTTCACCCTAGAACTAATCTAGAAGATAACCATACTTAGCGAAGGAACGTCTCTGTGAAAATCCTGCTCACCGGTGCCACCGGTTACATTGGGCAGAACCTCATGAAGCGGCTTAAAGACCGCCACCACATTATCGCTGTCTCCCGCAGCACCGAGGGTAAAGAAGACGAGCCTAACGTCACCTGGAAGAGCGCCGATCTCTTTGACCCTCAGCAGGTCAGAGCTGTTATGGAAGGCGTAGATATCGCCATCTACCTTGTGCACTCCATGCAGCCGCAGGCCAAGCTGACCCAGGCGTCCTTCGAAGATATGGATGCACTACTGGCAGACAATTTTGCCCGCGCCGCCGCTGAGCACAAGATGGGGCGCATCATCTACCTCAGCGGTATCATCCCGCAGGGCGACAAGAAACTTTCCCGCCACCTGCGCAGCCGCCTTGAGTGCGAGAAGATTCTGGGCTCTTACCAGGTGCCCGTCACCACCCTACGAGCCGGGCTAATTGTGGGTCCAGAGGGCTCTTCTTTCCCCATCCTGCAGTCCCTGGTTGAACGTCTGCCGGGTCTACTAGTACCCAAGTGGGCGTACAACCGGACCAACCCTGTGGCACTCCACGATGTTATGGGTGCCCTGGAGAAAATCATCGAATCGGAAGAGTTCGGTCAGCAGGCCATAGACATCGGCGGCCCTGAAGAAATGAACTACAAGGACCTTTTTGCGCAAACCGCCGAAGTGCTGGGCAAAAAACTGCCCATGGTAGATTTGCCCATCATCCCCGTCTGGCTGTCTAAAGCTTGGGTTACCCTCATCTCGGGCAGACCCAAAGAGATGGTGAACCCCTTGTTAGAAAGCCTGGTGCATGACATGGTGGTCACCGATCAACACTACGTTGAGGGCATCTCAAATGCTCCAACCTGTTTCAAAGACAGTGTGAAAGCAGCTATTGAGGACCAGGAGCCGCAGAAATTTACCCTCTCTCATCTGCCCCTACCTTTTACCGGTGGCGGGTCAGGTTCGGGGCGTAACGATGTGAAGTCCATTCAGCGCGTTACTGTGCCTCATGGGTGGGGGCACAACGCACCGCAGACTACTACCTCACCTGGCTAGAGCGCAGCAGCTTCGGTCTCATCAACACCGATATCACAGAGCAGGACGCCCAGGTGAGGCTTCCTTTTATCAGCAAGCCCCTGCTAGTGCTTAAGAAGCCAGAAACGGCCGCCTATGAAGACTTCGCCACCTACCTGATTGCCGGGGGTCACCTGGCGCTGATACGCGAAGAAAGCAGGGCTCGACTATCCTTCCGCCAGGTGCTGGATACCAACCAGGTCATCATTGCTATCCATGAATTTGAACCTGCCCTGCCCTGGCGTGTGTACAGTCTGACCCAGGCGCGACTGCACCTGCTGGTCATGACCGCTTTTGGCTACGAAGTCAAAGCACTAGCAGCTGTGGAGCGCTGGCGTCAGGACGGCACAATTCCTGCCACCCTCAGCAAGGGACTAGAGCGCCTCATGGGCGCACCGAAACTGCAAGGTACCAGCTGACCCTTCAACCATCTTCTTCCCGATAAGGAGACCCCATGACATTCCTTCCAGCGCTCGCCGTCAGTAGTGCAGCAGTGACCGCTATAGCCGTTGTTGGTTCCCTGGTTACCACACCGGATGACCCCTGGTATAAGGCGCTTAAGAAACCTTCTTTTTAGCCGCCCGCTCTTGCTTTCCCGATCGCCTGGACGGCGCTGTGCGCCGGCAGTGCCAGCAGGATGAGCTGGAACGCAAGGTAGACAAATATAAATAAGGTAGCACTGGGCGTCAACATGGTGCTGAAATGCGGGTTGACCTCTACGCCTCTGTTGGGTGGAGCGCCTACACCAACCACCCTGACTTAGACACTTTCACCCAAGCTCACTGTGTCGCAGGTCATTCTATCTATAAGCGTGGGCTCTCCTCTTTCTAGTATCGAAAGCAAGAAGGGCGCACCACAGCGAGGTGCGGTAAACGATACACGCGGAAAGGATGAGGCAATGACTGCCACCTCCACCGGGCAGCGCACGATTCGCGGCGCCGTCCTAGAAGAAATCGGCGCAGCCGAACCCTACGCTAGCTCCAAACCCATCACCATCTCAGATATCCAGCTAGATCCGCCCGGCCCCGGCGAGCTACTCGTTCGCATCGAAGCCGCCGGTCTCTGCCATTCAGACCTGTCGGTGGTCAACGGCAATCGCCCCCGCCCCGTCCCCATGCTTCTGGGGCACGAGTCAGCGGGCATCATCGAAGAAGTGGGGGAGGGTGTCACCGACTACGCCGTTGGCCAGCGCGTCGTTATGACCTTTCTACCCCGCTGCGGCGAATGCTCCGGCTGCGCTTCGAACGGCAAGACCCCCTGCATCCCCGGCACCGCCTCCAACACCGCTGGAACCCTCCTCTCCGGGGCCCGCCGCCTGCACCGCGGAGGCCAGGACGTGCAGCACCACCTGGGGGTCTCAGGGTTCGCAACCTACACTGTGGTTGACCAGCGATCCGTGGTCCCCGTGGGCAGCGACGTTCCCGCCGACGTTGCCGCCCTGCTCGGGTGCGCCCTGCTGACCGGTGGCGGCGCCCTACTCAATGTGGCTAAGCCTGAGAAAACCTCCCGTGTAGCTGTGGTAGGCCTAGGGGGCGTGGGCATGGCAGCCCTCATCGTGGCCCGCGCCCTGGGCGTTGAAGAGGTCGTGGGCGTAGACATGCAGCCCGACAAGCTTGAGATGGCCAAGAAGCTGGGCGCCACGGACGCGGTCACCAGCCCGGACGCCCTCGCTGCGGCTGCTGATGGGCGCAAGTTCGATGCGGTGATTGAGGCGGCGGGTCACCCTAAGGCTCTCGAAACGGCTATCAAAATTACCGCGCCCGGCGGCATCACCGTCACCGTGGGCCTGCCAGCTCCCGGGTCTGAAACTGTCATTGACCCGCTGGTGCTGACCGCTGAGGCTCGCACCATCGCCGGTAGCTACCTGGGCACCTCGGTGCCCTCCCACGATATTCCGATTTATGAGCAGCTCTGGCGCGAAGGCAAGCTCAACGTAGAGGGTCTGATATCAGCTCATATTGAGCTGGACCAAATCAATGAGGCCATGGACGCTCTCCACACGGGCCAGGCTCTACGCCAGATTATTACTTTCTAACCGTTCAAAGACACAACCCTAAAGGAACAACACCCCATGTCACATATCTACGACGCAATCATCATCGGCGCTGGTTACGGCGGCCTGGGCCAAGGTGCCCAGCTCATGCAGGACGGCATCACTGACTTTCTGATTCTCGAGAAGGCTGACCAGGTGGGCGGTGTCTGGCGCGAAAACACCTACCCCGGCGCAGCCTGCGACACGCAGGCCGTCATCTACTGCTACTCCTACTTTCTGAATCTGAAAGTCAGCCGCATGTACGCGGGGCAACAGGAGCTGCAGAACTACCTGAAAGAGCTAGCCACTGAATTTGGCCTTGATGAGCGCATCCGCTTTAACACCGAGGTCACCAGCGCCACCTGGGACGAGGAGCGTAAGCTCTGGGTGATTAAGACCGATACGGGTGAAGAACTGCTGGCCCGCACTCTCGTTGCCGCCTGGGGCCAGCTTTCAGAGCCCAATATTCCTGATTTCCCCGGCACCGAGACCTTCGAAGGGGAACGCTTCCACTCCGCCCACTGGCGTCACGACCTTGATTTGACCGGCAAGCGTGTTGCCTCCATCGGCAACGCTGCCACAGCGGTACAGTATGTACCCGAAATAGCCAAGGTAGCGGCCCAGGTGACCGTTTTCCAGCGCTCCGCCAACTACATCCTGCCCCGCGACCAGCACATCTTCACCGCAGAAGAGACCGCTGAATTCGTTGAGAACCCCGACTCCTACCGCAAGATCCGCCAGGAAATCCACGATTTCCGAGAGGCAGGTTTTGAGCGTACCCGCCGTGGCACCGAGGCCTCAGCCGAGGGTGTGGCCCTGGCCCGCGAGCACCTCGAGAAGCAGATTAGCGACCCGGTTCTGCGCGAGAAACTGACCCCTGACTACGACTATGGCTGCAAGCGCATCCTGCGCTCAGACGAGTTCTACCCGGCCCTGACCCGCAACAACGTTGAGCTGGTCACCGAGGGAATCTCAGAGATTACCCCTACCGGCATCAAGACCAGCGACGGCGTAGAGCGTGACTTCGACGTGATCATCTACGCCACCGGCTTCAAGTCCCAGGCCTTCGGCCGCAGTACCGTCATCACCGGTACCGGCGGCCTGACCCTGGACGAGCGCTGGGGAGATACCCCCGAAGCCTACCTGGGTATGGCCGTAGACCACTTCCCCAACTTCTTTATGATGTACGGGCCCAACACCAACCTCAACCACAACTCAGTGGTCTCCATGCTGGAGCCCGCCCAGAAGTACGTCGTCCAGGCCATCAAGCACCTGCAAAAGAACCCCGACCAGCCGCTTGACGTGCGAGAAGAAGTCATCAACCGCTTCAATGACGAACTGCAGGCAACCCTGGCCGGCTCAGCCTTCTCATCAGACTGCTCCAGCTGGTACAAAAACGCAGCTGGCCGTGTGATCAATAACTGGGGCGGAACCGTCAACGAGTTCGTTGAACTCACCGAAACCCTCAACCTCGAAGACTACGGCTTGACCGCCTAAAACGTGCTCTGGCAGGACGCCGGGCGGGGCTTACCTGCCCCGCCCGGTCTTCTGTACACCCCGGCGCCACCCACCGGTGCCCTGACCCTAACGAAGGGAGAAAACCATGACCACCTACCCGCCGCTAGCCCGCGATGCGGCAGCTCTGATTGAGGCCTTTCGAGCTGCCGGTTCGCCTTCCTTCCACACCCTAGAGCTTGAGACCGCCCGCACAAACTACCGGGCCTCCTGCGCCAAGAACGGAATCCCGGCTGAGCAGATGGCTCAGGTGAGAGACTTTGATCTGGGGGACTTCTCGGTGCGTCTCTACGTGCCCGGTGAGGTTGCCGGGCCGACCCCGGTCATCCTCTTCTTCCACGGAGGCTGCTGGGGCATCGGCGACCTGGATACCCACGACGGGCTCTGCCGGGCTCTCGCCGCGGACGCCGGGATCCCCCTGGTTGCCGTAGACTACAGGCTTGCCCCTGAACACCTCTACCCGGCAGGCCACGACGACTGCCGCGCGGCTCTCGCCTGGCTGACCGGTAGCAGTGAGCACGGGCTGGCCGTCAGCGGGGTAGTCCTGGCAGGCGACAGCGCGGGCGGCCACCTGGCAGCCGTCCTGGCCCGGGAAAACACTGCGGCAGCCACTCCGGTTCTGGCCCAGATTCTGCTCTACCCGGTGCTAGATCTGACCATGAGCAGTGACTCCTACCAGCGGGTCACCGAGGGTTACCCTCTTGTTGCAGAGACCATGCGGCACTTTACCGTAGCCTACGTGCCAGAGGACTACGACCTTGCCAGCCCCGAGCTCAGCCCGGCCCTGGCCGAGGTGCCTCAGGGCCTGGCCCCCGCGTACATTGTGACGGTAGGGCACGACCCGCTAGCGGACGAAGGCATCGACTATGCGGCCAAACTCGCCCGCGCCGGCATCGAGGTGAACAATCACCACCTGCCGGGCTACGCCCACGGGCTCTTCACCTCTGCGGGAATCCTGCCTGCGGGGCGCGACGAGATTAGAGCCGCAGCCGCCTTCATCCGGGAACGAGCCTACGCCTCCCACTAATCCACGCGGTCACGCAGAGCCAGCCAGAGCGGGGCAAAAACATCTGGGTCATTCAAATCAATCCCCAAGAGGCTCTGCGCGATGTCAATCCGGTGCCGCACCGAGTTGCGGTGCACGCCTAGCTCGCGGGAGGTAGGCTCCCACTGACCCCGATTACGCACATACGAGGCAACCGTTCCTAAAAGATCAGAGCGGTCATAGCTCTCTAAGGTGGCGACCCACTCCTCGGCCCGTGTGCGATCCTGGTTCCCTGCCCGCGCGAAGACCCCGGGCTCGCCCCGGCGCAGGCCCCTCCTCACGGCGTCCATAGCTGCCGGTATCTCGTGCAAGAGCACCGCCTCGCCCATCACGGCTGTCAGCGAAGAAGCCCTGCTCCATTCAGCGGTAGCGGCCCGTTTATGAGCGGTTGCCGCAGCCTTCTCAGCAACCAGCAGGTAGAGAACACCGCCCTCGTACATGCGTAGCTGGGTCTCCTCAAGAGCGGAATCTAGCACCGGGACGCCCGAGGCCCTCTCCAGCAGGGGCACGAGCCGTAACCACTCAGCCGAATCTTCACCGATATCGCCCCTTACACCCACAACATGCATACGAGCCGGAAGCTCCCCGATACCGACGTTCTCAGCAAGTAGCCGCGCGGCGTCCGCGTGCCCGTGCGTGAGCAGACGCACCACAGCTGAGCCCAGCGTGGCAATACCGGCGGCGTAGCTCTCCCGCTGGCGGATTTTCATGAGCAGGAGCATACAGACCGTGGCCACAACCTGCGCATCAGCGGCGGTAAGCTTGCGGGGTGACCCTACCATCAGCTGCCCGTAGTTCTTCTCTCCCGAAGCGACCGGGTATTTGAGAACGACCTGCCCATTGAGCTCATAGGTCACCGGCGCGTTCACGTTCACCCGCTGTGTGCGGCCCCCAATCTGCTTAAATTTCTTCACATAGACCTCGGCAGTTTCGGGCCACATGACGTCGGGCCCGGCCGTGGCGGGGATGTAAGCCGCCCAGCCCCCGATAAACTGGCCCAGCCGGCGCAGAACTGCCACGACCCCGTCCGGGCGCACTACCTCACGCACCAGGGCCGTCTGCAACCCCAGGGTGCGCTTGAGCTCTGCCTGCCCACCCTCACCAGCTAGGCGCCAGTAGGTGCGGGTAATCTGCTGGAAGGTTGCCTGCTCAGGCACGACCAGCAGTTCGAGGCCCTGCCGGGTGCATTCAGACTCAAGCTCAACGGGAACCTCCGAGAAAACCGGGCCGATACCAAAGCCGAGGGCACCTACCTGCCGGGCCACCAGCCGTTGTACATAGTCAGAAAGGGGTTCTGAGGAATGTTTAAAGGCCATACCGGTCGTGAGGAGCAGCTCCCCGCCGTTGAGGTAGGGGGTTGGGTCAAGCAGCTCAGAGAGGTGCACACCGTTCAGAGCACGAACGGGTACCTGAGCACCCCGGTGTACGGGTACCAGCTCGGCGGGTAGTTCCTGATGAAGATCGTGAAGTGAGACCATGGTCATATTATCCAGTGATAAGGGGGCCACCGGCAAAACTGCACACTCTTGGGCGAGCCCCCATTTCTACGATGAGCCTATGAACGAAACCTCAAACACAGCCCTACCCCAAAGCCGCCACCTCGAAACCGAGATTCCCGGCCCCCGCTCCACCGAACTCCACACCCAGCGTCTACAGCACGTCTCCGGCGGCTTCGGCGTCGCCCTGCCCGTCTTCGTTGAGCGCGCTGACGGCGGAATTATTGAGGACGTCGACGGCAACCGCCTCATCGACTTCGCCTCGGGTATCGCCGTCACCAGCCTGGGTGCCTCCAACCAGAAAGTGGCCCAGCGCGTTGCCGCTCAAGCCGAAAAGTTCACCCACACCTGTTTCATGGTCACCGAGTACGACTCCTTTACCCGGGTCTGCCAGTGGCTCAATGCACACACCCCCGGTGACTTCGACAAGCGCACCGGCCTTTTCTCTACCGGCGCCGAAGCGGTAGAAAACGCCGTAAAAATTGCCCGTGCCTACACCGGTCGCCCCAACGTCCTTGTCTTTGACGAGGCCTACCACGGCCGTTCCCTGCTCACCATGGCTATGACCGCCAAAGAAAACCCCTACCGCCTAAACTTTGGCCCCCTGCCCGGTGAGGTTGTGCGCGCGGCATCTGCTAACCCCCTGCGCCCTGCGGCCGGGGGAACCACCGACGAAGAAATCACCGCCAACGCACTTGCCGCTGTTGAAAAAACCCTGACAGAACGCGGCCCCGAGACCTTCGCCGCTATGGTCATTGAACCCATCCAGGGCGAGGGTGGCTTCATCGTTCCTGCCAAGGGCTTTTTGCCCGGCCTGCGAGCCTTAGCCGATCAGTACGGCATTGTTCTGGTTATCGACGAGATTCAGGCCGGCATGGGCCGCACCGGCACCCTCTTTGCCGCAGAGCACGAAGGGGTGGCTGGCGACCTGGTGCTCTCTGCCAAGGCCCTGGCCAATGGTGTGCCCCTCTCAGCTGTTACCGGCCGGGCTGAGATTATGAACGCCCCGCACGCCGGTGGCCTGGGCGGCACCTACGCCGGCAACCCGCTTGCCTGTGAGGCTGCGCTGGCCGTTTTTGAGCAGCTTGAGGACGGTGCTGTGCTTGAGAACGCTCGCATGATTGAGCGGGTAGCCCGAGAGGTTCTTGAACCGCTCGTTGACGAGACCGGTATCGTAGCCCAGGTGCGCGGGCGCGGCGCCATGCTGGCGATTGAATTTGCGGACGCCTCGCTAGAGCCCCTGCCCGAGCTGACTAAGGCGGTCTCTGCCGCCTGCCACAACCAGGGCGTCATCACTCTCACCTGTGGCACCCACGGCAACGTCCTGCGCCTGCTACCTCCGCTGGTGATTGGTGAGGAGTTGCTGCGTGACGGGCTGAACGTGCTGCGCGAGGCAATTCTTGCTACTAACAGGTAAGTAGATAGGCCTTCACCCTATTGTTTCTCTCGTGGGCCTGCTCAAGGGGAGGGGCGTGGTAGCTCGGGCTGGGGTGTGAAGCAAGAAGGTCTGTGGTGAGGCTGAGCCCTTCAGCGACCTCATCGAGAGAGCCGAAAGTGGCAATGACCTGGCCACCGGCCTGGGTCTCAGGTCAGCGCGGGCCTGGGTGAAACTCAGACACAATTTGTTTGCTGGTGAGAGCTCCCTGCCTTTCTAGCCGCTTGACGGCAGTGTAGAGGGTTCTTTTTCGAGGATTGCCAGCACGATGAGATCGATGTGGCCATGGGTGGCGTCTGCACCAATCACGGTGTCCCTTGCTGTATGGCTATCAGCGTACGACGTCTAACGTAGTACGACACGAGTTGTGTGGACCTGCTTAAATGATTGCCCACCCCTCCTTTGTATATCCATACGATATGCGGATATACAAAGGAAAGGTAGGCAGTCCGCCGTATAGCCTGTACAGGTTAGCGGGTAGCTAGCACCTGCGCGATAGTCTCCAGGGCCTCCTCATTCTGCAGGGATGAGGTGTCGCCTAGCGCCCGGCCCTGGTAGAGCTCACCGAGCAGGCGGCGGGTAATCTTACCCGACCGGGTCTTGGGGATATCGGCCACCGCAATGACGTCCTTGGGCTTGGCAATCGGCCCAATCTCGTGGCGGATATGCTCGGTCAGGGCCTTCTTCAACTCCTCGGCACTCAGCGCCCGGCCGGCCTCAGAGAGAGTCACGTAGGCAACCGCCTGGTGGCCGGTCAGCTCGTCCTCCACCGGGCAGACCCCTGCCTCCACCACAGCCTCATGGGTGACCAGGGCAGACTCAATCTCAATGGTCGACAGGCGGTGGCCCGAAATGTTAATAACATCGTCGATACGGCCCAGAATGTAGACATCGCCCTCCTCATCGACCTTAGCGCCGTCCCCAGCCAGGAACCAGCCGCGCTCGCCGTAGTGGCGCCAGTAGGAATCCAGGTAGCGCTGTGGGTTGCCCCAGACCGTGCGGGCCATGGAGGGGCCAATCTTATCGACCACGATAAAGCCCTGGACGCCAGGCTCAACCTGGTTCCCCTGCTCATCGACCACGCGGGTTGAGATACCCGGAACCGCCCGGGTCGCACAGCCGGGCTTGGAGCCGGTGCGGGGGGCGTCGTCCGCAAAGGTGCCAGCGGGCGCAAACTGGGGGTCGTGCGGACGCGGCGAGCACACGGTTGAGCCGGTCTCAGACTGCCACCAGGTATCGATGAAGGACGCGGTGCCCCCGCCCACGTGCGCGCGCAGCCAACGCCAGGCCTCGGGGTTGATGGACTCACCCACCGACCCCAGCAGGCGCACCGATGAGAGGTCGTACTTGCTCGCCGGCGGGCCGTCGGGGAAGGCTCCCATGAGGGAGCGAATCAGCGTAGGAGCGGTGTAATAGTTGGTGACCCCGTAGCGTTCAATTACCTCGAAGTGGCGTTCAAAGGTGGGGGTGTTGGGAGTGCCCTCGTAAATGACCTGGCTGACGCCGTTGAGCAGGGGCCCGTAGATTTCGTAGGTGTGGGCGGTGACCCAGGCCAGGTCGGCGGTACACCAGTGAACGGTATTCTCAACCTTGGCGGGGTCGTTGACGGTTGCCAGCTCGTCCACGCGGCGCTGGCCCTGCTCGTCCTCAATCTCGGGGAGCAGGTCGAAGAGCAGGGCGTGGGTGTAGGCCACCTGGGTCAGGTAGCCAGCGGACGTGTGCACCAGGCCCTTGGGCTTACCGGTCGTGCCGGAGGTGTAAATGATAAAGAGGGGGGTCTCAGCGTCAAAGAGCTGGTAGTCGTGGGTGTCAGGCAGGTCATCGACCAGGTCGTGGTACCAGATGTCGCGGCCCTCAGTCCAGGGCACGGCGGCGTGGGCTTCGGGGGTGCCTGCGGTGCGGTCGATGACGATGACGTGCTCGATCTGGTTTTCACCCGAGCAGGCCTCATCAGCGGTAGCCTTAACCGGCACGACGGTGCCACGGCGGTTCTGACCGTCGGTGGTGATGAGCACCTTAGCCCCGGTATCTTCTACCCGGAACTTGAGGGCCTCGGCGGAGAAACCGCCAAAGACCAGGGAGTGGATAGCACCAATACGGGCGCAGGCCAGGGTAAAGATAATGGTTTCAGGGATCACCGGCAGGTAGATGACCACGCGGTCACCCTGGGTGACGCCCAGCTTCTCCAGGCCGTGGGCAGCCTTGGCGATACGGCGCTGCAATTCAGCGTAGGTGATAGCCTGACGGTCACCGGGCTCACCCTCAAAGTAGAGGGCCACCTTATCGCCCTTACCCGCTTCGACGTGGCGGTCTACGCAGTTGTAGGCAACGTTCAACTTGCCACCTTCGAACCACTTAATCTCGGGCACGGTGAACTGCTCGATACCCTCCTCGTCAAAACCCAGGCTCTGGGGCTTGGCGAAGGTGTGGGGGTTGGCCTCATCGAAGAGTTCGCCCCAAGTCAGGCGGGACTTGGCCTGGTCTGCCCAGAACTGCACGCGGGCCTCATCTGAAATCAGGGCCGGGTTGGGAGTTGGGGTGGAAGGGTCGGTGTAAACAAAGGTGGCAGGTGCGCCCAAGGGTATCTCCCATCGGTAGCTGGCTGTAGCACCGGCGCCGAGATGTGAACCTGTAACCCTTCGATAACAGTCGAATGGGGTGACCGCGCTGTGCCCCAGCTGAGTGCTCTGCGGCCCCTTAGGGGCGAGCAGCTGGTGCATGCGGACGCGCGGGTTCGGCTTCTCTGCGTGGTTGCTGCGATCGTCGTAGAGCCAGGTCTCTCGTATCGCTCGTGATGGACAAAATCTCTTTTAGGTTAAGGGCTTCTTCCTTCTGCCGCCAAACCCTTCCCACTCTTTGACCTGTGTGACGCCTCGTGACGCGCCCGTCCGTCCTGCCTGTTCTTGAATGTAGCGGCAATTGCCATCTGCACGAGAATCGTTCGCGCTGATGGCAATTACCGCCACACTCAGTCCGTTGCAGCACAAGTCTCACGCCGTACTCCTAGCGAACCCCAGCATTGATCAACAGCGCACGGAAGTTCTCGGGCGACCGCATAATATCGTCCCAGGTCACGCGTAACACCCGGTACCCGAGTTGCTCAAGATCCCGCTGGCGCTGCTTCTCGCGGCGAATTACCTGAACCGGGTTTCCATGACTGCCGTCGTATTTCACGTTGCCATCAACCTCCACAATGACCCTAAACTCCTCCCACAGAAAATCAGGACGGTAAAGAGAACTGCCCACTCGGATACTTACCTGCTCCTGAGGCGGGGTGAATCCCCACGTCACAATGCGGTAGCGGGCAATAGTTTCTGCGGGAGATTCAGCTTTATCACTCATCAGCGCGGCTACCGCGCGGGCAGTACACACGCCCTTGCCCTTCAGAAGTGAGATCCCTTCCCGTACCTCTTTCATGGAGACCAGCCCCCGGTTCAGAAAATAATCAGCAACGCACAGGGCATCAAGGCAGGGGAGCGTCATGGCGCAGTCGAGCACCGTCTGTAGCGGAGAAGTAACGAAGGCTCCTCGGTGGAAGGTGCTTTTAGCGCATATATCTTCACGCCCTCTACTGACGTGCACCTGCGGCCGTGATCGTACCGTGGGGGCAGGGTGGCTCACCCAAATTTTGCGCGGAAGCCGCAGTAGGGGCGCGCTCCACCAAAGCGCTGCGGATACATGGCTGAGCACGTAGTGTTGGTGCGTTTTGATGAAGCTAGCGTGGCGGGCTTTGACGCGGGTTTCCTCGTCCCATTGCACCCATTGGTGGGCGTCAACATAGGCGTTGGGCATAATGCGGATTAGTCTGCCTTGAGCGCAGCGTCGACGGACAGTAGAGGGGCTGATACCCTCGTGCCTTAGCTCGTGGGAGGTTTTGATGTCGTTGAAAAACTGTTCCATGGGAGAGACTTTTGCCCTGGAAAGCTGACATGGCAAGAGCCTTGAGCAATCTGTGGATAACTTTTCGCCTAAACCAGTGAGTATTTGCTGCAAGCGATTAATGTGTCGTGAAGGTGACGCGGGTGTGCGGTTGTGGGGCTTTAGCGGTGGTAGCGTTCGTGAAGGTAACGCTCATTGCCATTAGCACGAGAATCGTTCGCGCTGATGGCAATGAGCATTACTCTCAACGGTGAGAGGCTTAGCTACGAGCCTCTAGCAGGTGCTCCGCCAGGCCGTACTGGTCTGGGGCACCCAGGTGTTCGCGTAGGGTCTCGCCCTCGTATTCGGTGTGGAAGAGGCCGCGCTCCTGCAAAATGGGCACAACCCCGTCGACGAAGGCGTCAATGCCGTCCTCGTAGACATCGGGTGAGAACCAGAAACCATCGACGGCCCCGGCTTCGAACCACTCGGTCATGTGATCGGCGGTTACCTTGGCCGGGCCCATGGGGGCCGGGTGGTAGTCGATGATGCCGTGGTAGAGGATGTCGCGCACGGTCCAGCCCTCGCGGGCGATCTCTAGGGCCTTGGCTGAGCGCGGGTCGCCGGGGTTGGGCTGGGCGTAGGTCAGGACGCCGGGGTCAATGGGCTGGTCCAGGTCTGAGCTGCTGAGCGGAATGCCCAGCATCATGCCCAGGTAGCCTACGCGCTGGTGGATCTGGGGCTCCACCAACAGGCCGCGCCGGTCGAGAGCCTCGCGCTTGGTGGGGGCAATGGTGGGCATGATACCGGCGAAGAACTTGATCTCATCGGGGTTGCGCCCTGCTCTTTCGGCGGCGTCTCGCACTGCCTGGCGCTGCTGAATTGAGTCTTCGATGGTGAAGGTTGAGCCAATGACGGCGTTGGCGTAGAGCCCGGCCATGGCCAGGCCGTTGGGGGAGCCGCCTGCCTGGAAGATGACGGGCTGGCCCTGCTTGGAGGGCGGGATCGGCAGGGGGCCTGCGGACGCCACGTAGCGGCCTTGCGCGTTGATTGGCTTAATCTTGCTGCGGTGGGCAAAGACGCCGGTCTCGCGGTCGGCGACCCAGGCGTCCTTGCCCCAGGAGCCCCAGAGGGCCTGGACGGTCTGCACTACCTCGTGGGCCCGCCCGTAGCGTTCTGCGGAGGACTTCATGTCTTGCCCAAAGTTGGCGGCGCCGCGGGGGTCTGAGCCGGTCACGGCGTTCCAGCCGATACGGCCGCCGCTCATGACGTCCAGGGCCTTGAACTGGCGGGCCAGGTTGTAGGGTTCGTTCCACTGGGTAGGGGCGGTTGCTGCTAGCCCGATGCGGCTGGTGTCCCGGGCGATGGCGGCCATGGTGACGATGGGGTCGAGGGTAAGCTGCGGGGCGACCTGGTCTGAGGCCTGGGATTCATTGGGGAAGTCGGGGAAGAAGAGGAACTGGAAGAGGCCGCGTTCAGCCTTTTGGGCGTAGCGTACGTGGGAGTCGATGTTGGCGTAGTTGTGGGGGTCTACGCCGGGGAAGTTCCATGCTGTGACCTGGGCGCCGTAGCCGTTGCCCAGCTGCATGCCGATGAGCATTTTCTTGTGTGCCATGATGCTTTCTTTCTAAGTGGAGATATTTTCCGTTTATGGGCAAAACTATACGGAGGTATTCTCCACTTAGCAAGTGTAGGATGGACACCATGACCGAAAAGACCCCCACCGCCGCCCGCAAACCCCGCGCCGATGCCGTCCGCAATCGAGAAAAAATCCTGGAGGTAGCCAGCGCCGCCTTCGAGCAAGACGGAGTCAATATCTCTATGGACGCTATCGCCCGGCAGGCGGGGGTGGGGGCCGGTACCCTCTACCGCAACTTCCCCAACCGGTCGGCCCTGATCGCGGCGGTGCTTGAGACGCGGGGCGTGCAGGCCCCTGAGTCTGCTGCCGATTCGCTGGCTCGCGGGGAGAGCGCCCTGGAGGCTCTGCGGGCCTGGCTCGATGCAACAGCCAAGTGGTTCCAGACCTACGAGGGCCTGACCGACCCCATGCGGCAGGCTGTAGAAGAAGCGACAAGCCCCCTGGGCATGGCCTGCCACAACGTGATTGCTCAGTTAGACCAGCTACTGGCGGCTGCCCAGCAGGAGGGGAACGTCCGCCCCGGCGTTACGGGGCGCGATCTCTATCTGGCAACCCTGGGCATGGCCTGGGCGGCTCAGCACTCAGATAATCCCGATGCCCTCTATGACCTGCTGGCTCGGGGTTGGCTGACCCTTTCCGCCGAGAACTAGCTGCCGAAAGTAATCGAAAGCTTCATCTGCGCGTTCAAAGAACACGCAGATGAAGCTTTCGATTACATTGGTCGGAGCAGTTGCCGGGCTGGCAGAGAAGACCTGCACCTGCCCTTACCCCCGCTCCTAGTTGCTGGGGAACCGGGCCTTGACCCAGCGTTCGAAGACACCCAGTAGGGCATCGGTTATCTTGCCCAGGATCGCCAGCAGGACGATAGCCAACAGCAGGCGGTCGGTGCGGCCGTTGTTTTGGGAGTCGGTCAGCAGGAAGCCCAGGCCCATGGACGCCCCCAGCAGCTCAGCGGCGACCAGGAAGAGCCAGGCCTGCGCTAGAGCCAGTCGCAGACCCGAGACCACAGCAGGCAGAACCGCAGGCAGCTGCACGGTGGTGAAGAGGCTGACACCGCGGACGCCGAAGGTGCGGGCCGCCTCAACCAGTTTGGGGTCAACGTGGGCCAGGGCAGCTGAGACGGTGGTGTAGACCGGGAAGAAGGCACCGATAGCGATGAGGGTGACCTTGGAGTTCTCGCCGATGCCAATCCAGAGCAGCAGCAGGGGCACCCAGGCCAGCGAGGGTACAGCGCGCAGGGCTCCGATGGTGGGGGCTGCGAGTACCTGGGCCCAGCGGGAGAGCCCTACCCAGGCTCCGAGCACTAGCCCCAGGATGGCGCCGATGCTGAAGCCCAGCACCACGCGCTGGGTTGAGATTGCGATGTGCAGGCCGAGCTGGCCGCGTCCTGCCAAATCAAGGGCGGCGGCAACCACCTTGGAGGGGGCGGGGAGCTGCACCGCGCTGAAGACCCCGGCGGTGCTCAGGTACTGCCAGAGCGCCAGCAGAAGCAGGGGCAGCAGGGCACCCAGCCAGGGTGCCCACCTGCGGGTCAGCAGGGGGCGGCGGGGCGGGCGCGCGGACGCCGGTGTTTCGGTTCGCGCTAGACGGCGGCGGGTTACCGACCGGGTTCCGAGATCAGAGGTAACTGACATGTCTACTCAGCCACCAGAACAGAGACTCGAGCCGGATCAGCCTTAGCGGCAAAGGTGTCGTTGACGATGCTGCCCAGGGCAGTATCCACTTCGCCTTGTGAGGCGACGTCGCCAGATTCAACCAGGTAGGGGCCAACCTTTTCGAGAACGGAGAGCTGCGCGTCACCGGGCACGGAATCGATGTCCAGGTAGGTGCGGTCCCAGACGACCTGGGCGGTTTCAAGCTCGATACCTGCGCTGTCTGCCAGGATCTGCACGGCCTCTTCTTCATTGGCTAGAGCCCATTCACGGGCGTACTCGTAGACGTCAACCACGGCCTGGGCGGCTTCGGGGTCTTCTTCAATAAAGCTCTCGGTGGCGTTCAAGAAGCCGTAGGTGTTGAAGTCGACGTTGCGGTAGAAGAGGGTGTTGCCGTCCTCAATTTCGGCACTGGCCATGATGGGGTCAAGGCCGCTCCAGGCGTCGACGGTGCCATGGTTGAGGGCGGTGCGGCCGTCGGCGTGCTGCAGCTGTTCAATGGTGATCTCATCGGGCGATACACCGGCTTCTTCCAGGGCCTGGAGCAGGAAGAAGTAGGGATCGGTGCCCTTGGTGACGGCTACCTTTTTACCGGCTAAATCAGCCACCGAGTTGATACCCGAGTCGCTGGTAGTGACCAGGGCTGACCACTCGGGCTGGGAGTAGAGGTCAATCACCTGGATGGGTGAGCCGTTAGAACGGGCCAGCAGGGCAGCTGAACCTGCGGTGGAACCCACGTCGATGGCCCCAGAACGCAGGGCCTCATTGGCCTTGTTGGATCCGGCTGATTGAACCCATTCCACCTCCTTACCCTGCTCTTGCAGGGCGGTCTCTAGCCAACCCTTTTCCCTGATAATCAGAGAGAGCGGGTTGTAGGTGGCGTAGTCGATGGTGACGGTGGTGTCGCCCGCAGCGGCAGAAGTGTCAGCGGTAGAAGCGTTTTCCCCAGCCAGGCAGCCGGTGAGCAGCAGGGCGCCGGTGGCGAGTAGGGCTGAGCTGGTGGTGAGACGAGAAAAGAGTGACATGTGTGTTCCTAGTGTTCTTCGACGCCGAGTTCGGCCAAAAGTTCTTTACGCAAGGTGGCAAGCGCCGGGTTGCCGCGGTCGCGGGGGTGGTGGTCGGGCACATCCACCACACGGGTGATAGTGGCAGGTGCACCGGGGGAGGGCCTACCCAACACAATCACCCGGTCTGAGAGGTAGAGGGCTTCTTCTACGTCGTGGGTGACCAGCAGAATAGTGGCCGGGTCCTGGGCGTGGATATCGAGCAGTAGGTCCTGCATCTTGATGCGGGTTAGGGCGTCCAGGGCACCGAAGGGCTCATCCAGCAGAAGGACGCCGGGGTTCCGCGCCAGCGCCCGGGCCAGTGAAGCGCGCTGAGCCATGCCACCGGAAATCTCACGGGGGCGGTGTTGGGCATAGTCTGCCAACCCCACGAGATCTAGAAGCCGGGCAACCTGCTCACGGGCGGCGTCCTTGGGCGTTCCCTTGGGCAAACCCAAGGCAACATTCTTCTCAACGGTACGCCAGGGCAGCAGGCGGGGTTCCTGGAAGCCAATTGCCACTCGGGAGTCCAGGCCGCGCACCGGGCTGCCATCGATGGTGACGGTACCGGCGGTCGCGGTGCCCAGACCGGCAGCAGCCCGCAAGAGGGTAGACTTGCCGCAGCCCGAGGAGCCGATAATAGAGATAATCTCTCCGGGGTAGGCGGTGAAGGAGACGTTTTCAAGGACGGTGCGGGTCTCGCCGCGCTCGCCGATGAAGGTTTTGCCGACCGCCTTGAAGTCAATGTCGCAGGCGGTGAGGGTGGTGGGGGTGCGTTCTAGCGTGGGTGCGCTCATGCTTTTCTCCATCGTCTCTTGGCGTTAGCACCGACCCCTGTAATGCGGGAGGTTGCTGCGACGTCGTTGAGCCAAGTCTCTCGGTCGCTCTGGATGGTTGACGTTTTCAACGCTAGAAGTGCCCGCCGTCTTCACGCAAGATTATGACGGGCTATGTCGCCCGGTTACGACTGTGACGATGTGGGCTATTTTGCCCATCTTTGAAGAACTGTTAAAGCTTAGTATAAGATAGTTCACTGAATATCTAGATACTAAAATGAGGACAATTTATGGTCAACCGGCGTTCGGTTGTGAAAGGGACTGCCTGGGCGGTTCCCTCTATCGTCGCAACCTCAGTCCTGCCTGCCTACGCCGCGTCAACCTCCTCTGGGCCGGAGGTATGTAGCACCCTGACTGTTGGTGCCTACGATGGTGAGGCAAACCGTTACCCCCTGTCAATTTCGTTTGGTGGCAGCTACCCCAATGAATCTAGTGAGCTGGCCGTCACTATGCGGTATCGGTCGCAGACCGAGTGCCCCACCGGCGGCCTGCTCACAATCGCCAACCCCTGCAATGGTATGTTGGGCACATCTGGTGTGCGTTGCGCGTCAACCCCACAGGAGGACGGCACCTACGAGATTGTAATCAGCCAGTCGGTAACAGCCATGTACTTTGATTACCATCTCATGTCGTGCGGTCCGTGCCCCTTTTCCGCCAAGATTACCCGCGGGGTTCCAGAGGGGGCTGTTATTACCCTGGATTCTTCACCCACGGGGTCGGAGCCCGCGTGGCAGTACGTTTTTACCCTGGGTGATTTTGGGTCGGCTAGGCCTGCTATCGCTGAGGTGGGCCGCACCCTCAGCTTCCCCGCGCCGCTGAACGTCAGCTATGCTTAGCCGTCAGCGCACCGCCAGCTGCTTCACACGCCGTCATAAAAGTTAAGCATGTGTCATAGGTTGTTTGAGTAGGCAGCGGCCCGTAGTCTAGATGACAGTTGATCATGAGTCCCAACGTTAAGCTCTGGCTGGTTGGGCGGCAACCCTCTCCCGTAGTGGGGTGCCCCAGATGAGGATCAGGCAGGAATGCAAGTACGGCGCACACGGCGCCACCTTCGCGAGAGGCTAGGCGCCCTTACTATGTGAGGCGCAGGGTTGCACGGGGCGCGGAGGGTTAAATACCACCGAAAGGGCCCAGCAGTGAGCGAGAAGAAGCGCATTGTCGTCAACGCCTTCGATATGACCACCACCAGCCACCAGAGCTTTGGCCTCTGGCGCCACCCCCGCAACCGGGCGGACGAGTACAACACCATCAAGTACTGGACCGACCTGGCTAAGGTGTGCGAGAAGGGCCTGTTTGATGCGGTATTCATCGCAGATGTGGTGGGTGTTTACGATGTTTATAAGGATTCAGTAGCCCCCGTGCTCAAGGATGGTGCCCAGGTTCCGGTGGGCGACCCCTTCCTACAGATTTCTGCTATGGCCGCTGTGACCGAGCACCTGGGCTTTGGTGTGACCGCCGCTGTCACCTACAACCAGCCCTACACCCTGGCCCGTTCCTACTCCACCCTGGATCACCTGACCGGCGGCCGTGTGGGCTTCAACGTGGTGACCTCCTACCTGCAGTCTGCTGCTGAGAACCAGGGCCTGCCCGGGCAGATTGAGCACGATGAGCGCTACGAGATTGCCGAAGAGTTCCTCGATGTCTGTTACAAGCTCTGGGAGGGCTCCTGGGAGGACGGCTCGGTACCCCGCGACCGCGAGAAGGGTATCTTCGCTGACCCCTCGAAGGTGCACCCCATCCTGCACAAGGGCAAGTACTTCCAGGTTCCCGGTATTGCCCTGAGCGAGCCTTCACCCCAGCGTACCCCCGTGATTTTCCAGGCCGGTGCCTCATCTCGTGGGCAGGCTTTCTCGGGCCAGCACGCTGAGGCTATTTTTATTACCGCCCTGCGCCCCCACCTAACCAAGGTGCTGACCGAGCGGATCCGTAAAGAGGCTGAGAAGGCTGGTCGCAAGCGCGATGACGTCAAGATCCTGGCCATGCTCTCGGTTGTTGTGGATGAGACGGACGAGAAGGCCCAAGCCAAGTACGCCGAGTACCTCAAGTACCAGAATATTGAATCCTCTCAGGGCATCATTGGCGGCTGGAGCGGCCTTGACCTGGATCAGTTCGATGAGGACGAGGCCCTCAAGTATGTTGAGACCGAGTCCATCCAGTCCTTCCTGACCCCCTTCACCCTGCAGGATAAGGAGAAGGAGTGGACCCGTAAGGACATCGCTGAGCACTGCGCTACCGGCGGTATGGGTGCGGTTCTGGTGGGCTCCCCCCAGACCGTTGCCGATGAGCTGGAGAAGTGGATTGACGAGGGTGGCCTGGACGGCATCAACCTGGCTTACCATGTTTCCCCCGGTTCCTTTGAGGACTTCGTTGAGTTCGTGGTTCCCGAGCTGCAGAAGCGCGGCCGCTACCGCACCGCTTATGAGGGTTCTACCCTGCGCGAGAGCCTCTTCGGTGAGGGCAACAAGTACGTGGACGAGCGCCACCCGGCTGCCAAGTACCGCGGAGCTTACGTGGGTAAGCCCTCCGCTGCTGACACTCCGGCCCGCGACTTCCTCAAGCTAGCGATTGAGCAGGCCGAGAAGGCTGAGGCCGCAGGCCACTAGTTCTGCACATACCGGGACGCCGCCGCGCGCCTTCCTGCCACAGGGCAGGGAAGTGCGGGGCGGCGTCCTTGTGTTAGGGCGGGTATTTCTGCTTGATAGGGGCGTAACACGGGCAATATAAATCATCTCCCAGCGGGAGAGTTAGGTAGACTGAGGGCACGCTGTTCACATTCACAGGGAGAAACACCTCATGGCTACCTACCGCTCAAAGACCGCTCTGACCTCTGCCTTCCTCATCGGCGCCCTTGCTTTCGCTGGCTGCGGCGCGGCAAATGATGCCGCAGATTCGGCCTCTAACGCAGCTGAGTCGGCCTCCGCATCCCAGGGGCTCACCGACGAGCAGAAGGGCCAGATTGAGACCACTCTCAAGGACTACTTTACGACTCTCGCTACCGCAGAGCTGCCCTCTGAGCCCCCTGCAGATATCCAAGAAATTCTCTCTAATGTTGAAACCGGCACTGACTTTGAGTCCCTGGAGGGCACAGCCTCAGCTCTCTCGTCTTTGAGCGATGAAGAGAAGCAGAAACTTGAGGACTACTTCAAGGGTCTTGACCCCACCTACGACTTTGTCGACCGCTCGGGTATCAGCGTCGAACAGTCCATCGTGCTGAGTCTCATGGCCATCAGCATGGGGGATGTTGCTACCACTGATGACCAGAACGCCATCGAGACCCTTACCGTGGACACTGACAAGGTCACCTTCACCGAAGATACCGCCACCCTGTCAGCAGATGCCTTCTCAATCGGGGGTAGCGCCTCATCTGACCCCTCAGATTCGGCGGATACCCAGGGGAACCCCTTCAGAGAGGGCCCCGGTGCCATGCTTGACGGTACCGAGCTTAAGTTTGAAAACGGTGAATGGAAGATTGACGCTGCCTCCTACCTGAAGAGCCTCGACCAGGCCATCCTCTCAGGCATCCAGTAGCCGTGTCAGACCCGTTTCCCCATGCCCAAGAGCCGCCCACTATCGCCCTGATTCTGGCGGGAGGGCGAGGGAGCAGGTTATCCCCTCTCACCGACCACCGCTCCAAGCCCGCAATTCCCTTTGCTGGCATCTACCGCATGATCGATGTGCCGCTGTCTAACCTGGCGCACTCGGGCATCAGGCACGTGTGGGTGGTGGAGCAGTACCAACCCTTCACCCTCAACCAGCATCTAGCGGGCGGGCGGCCTTGGGATCTCGATGGCACCCGCGACGGACTGCGCATACTCGCGCCCATCGAGGGCCGCCCCGAAGACGGTTTCGCAGCTGGCAACGGTCACGCCCTCTTCCAGCAGCTCCCCCTGCTCGAATCGGTGGGTGCGCACAACGTCATTGTGATGAGCGCTGACCACCTCTACCAGCTTGACGTGCGTGAGGTACTCGCCCAGCACCGTGAACTCGGGTCAGATCTTACCGTCGTCACCACAGAAATTGACGAGGACGCTTCCCGCTACGGGGTGGTGCGCACCGGCACGGGTAAGAAAGTTACCCGCTACGACTACAAACCTGATCGGCCCGCCAGCCAGAAGGTAGCGACCGAAATTTTCGTTTTTAGGGTAGCAGCCCTGAGGCGAACCCTGGATGCCCTGTTGGAGGGGGTTGACCGCTCTGACACGGAGGCGGTGGGGGAGGTTCTCGGTGACTACGGGGAGACCATCATCCCGCACATGGTTGCTGACAGTGTGGTGCACGAGTTTGTGTATGAGGGCTACTGGAGGGACGTTGGCACTATCGATGCCTACTACCGCGCCCACATGGACCTGCTCGAGGGGAAGGGCCTGGAACTGGACGCTCCCGGTTGGGCTATTCTGCCCCATTCGGACCCCTACGCCCCGGCCTACCTGGCGCCGTCCTCACAGGTCACCGGCTCTATGGTCGCCCACGGAGCCCGCGTGCACGGGCAGGTAGAAACCAGCGTCATCGGCCCCGGTGTGACCCTTGAAGCCGGGGCTAGGGTAGAGCGTTCCATCCTCATGGGCGATACCGTGGTACCTGCGGGCGCGCACCTACAGTCGGTCGTTGTTGACGTGGGCGCGAGCGTCCCTGCCGAAGCCGTAGGGCAGACCAAACCTGGCCCGGGCAATATCACCGTTATTGCTAGTACCGCCAGCGGCCGGGGCCACCGCCACGATGGAGAAGCAGTGGCTGGAGCCTAGAGCAGAGCGCTCCAGAGGCGGCAGAAGTTCTCCATCACCTTCTGGCTGTTGGGGCGGTTCATCCACTCGTCATAGCGCAGGCGCTTGCAGCGGGAGATGTAGTCGTTGGCTACCTCCTCGAGCTCCTTGACCATGCGCTTGCCCACGATGAAGGTTGAGACCTCAAAGTTGAGGGCAAAAGAACGGGGATCCATGTTGGAGGAACCGATAAAGGTCAGCTCGTCATCCACAATCATGAACTTGGAGTGCAAGACGGTGGGCCCGGGGTATTGCTGAATCACCACACCAGCGTTGAGCAGCTGTTCATAGTAGGAGCGCTGGCCCATAATCGGCAGGAACTGGTCGCCCTTTTCACAGACAATCAAGGTCACATCGATACCTGAGAGTGCCATATTGGTCAGGGCCTGCAGCAGGGTCTCTTCGGGTACGAAGTAGGGGGAGCAAACAATAATGCGGTCTTCTGCGTTATAGAGCAGATGGTTGATGAGGCGCAGGTTATTTTCGGTCTCGAACCCGGGGCCTGAGGGAACAATCTGGGCCAGGGGGAGCTGGCCCTCCGTCCCTGCCTCGTCGTGGGCATCGATGTCTGCATCGATTTCGTCAAGGAGGAGCTCCCTGGTCTCTGCGTACCAGTCAGAGACGAACACCGCGTTGAGTTCGTGCACGACGGGGCCGGTGCAGAAGAAGGAGAGATCTTTCCATTCAAGACCCTTCTTGATGTTTCCCTTGAGGTTGTAGGTGCAGTCAATGGCGTTTTGGGAGCCTGAGAAGGCTAACTCGCCGTCGATGACCACAATCTTGCGGTGATTGCGCAGGTCGGGGCGCTGCCACTGCCCCTTCCAGGGCTTGAGGGGGAGCATGAGCCGCCAGGGTACTCCGGCCCCGTTGAGCTTGTGCTGTAGCTCCGCCCAGCGCGGGTACTTGCGGGAGCCGATGTGGTCAATGAGGACGTGCACGGCTACACCGCGCTGGTGGGCGCGGATGAGAGAATCCCAGAGCGGCTCGGTCGTTGAGTCAAGGGCGGTGATATAAAACTCGAAGTGAACGTATTTCTGGGCTTGGTCGATTTTCTCGGCGATTTCTTGCAGGGCCGCGTTGTTGTCGTGGCGGAGCTCAAAGCTGTTCCCGCCGATGAGAGGCAGGGCTCCTAGCTTATAGTTCAGATTGGCTGCAACACGGGCGGGCTCAGAGAGCACCGGGTTACCCAGCACAGCCTCATCACCCCTGATAGCGTCTTTGATGATTTGATTCATGGTGCGCTGGCGGCTACGGCGGTGCTTGGGCACCAGGTTGGAACCGAAAATCAAGAAGGCTATGAGACCCACGAAAGGGATGAAGAAGATAGCCATCAGCCACCCCAGCGCCACCACGGGTTTACGGTTGTAGGGCAACCAGAAAATCACGGTGAGTCGGATGAGAACGTCAACCACGATGAGCGTGATAGAGACCCACCCTGGAAGATTCGTCAGGTCAATGAAAGGAAGCAAGCCAAAATTCACTCTTTCAGTCTACCGGGAGTTGTAGTAGCCCGGGGAGGGGTTCCCGATGTGTAAGATAGGGCCGGGTAGCTAGGGGCCGATGCACTTCTGCAATAGACTGGTGGTGTGAAGAAACCCGAGAAGTCTGCGCGTCAGCAGCGCCGCGAGCGAACCCACACCGCGATCCACGAGGCAGCCCTCACGCTGGTGCAAGAAAAGGGCCTCAAAGCTACTACCACAGACGAGATTGCTGAAGCGGCCGGGGTCAGCCCCCGTACCCTCTTTAACTATTTCGCCAGTAAAGAGGATGCGGTACTGGGCTTACGTGCCCCCACCATCACCGATGATATCCTGCAAAAGGATGCCGCCCGCCAGGACCTCTATATCTTTGAACGCGTCGCCCATCTGATGCTCGACATCATCGTTGCCGCGGTCACCGGCCCCACTTTCCCCCGGGTGCGTCCTCTCGTGCAGGAATACCCTGAGCTACGCTACCGTATCAAAACCCACCACATTGAGTGCGAAAAAACTCTGGCTGACCTGCTCCGCACTGTCAACTGGGTGGAGTTCAGCGCCAGCGGACGCCGCGGCCCCTGGCCCTACTTGCCGGCTACTGAGGCGGACGCGAGCACCTCAGAGCCCCGCCTGCGCGCGGCTCTGTGCATCACCTCGGCCCTGCTCCGCTACCTGGACTACACCCGTGGCGTACCCGAAGAAGCTGAACGCGACCAAGTGATTCGCGAAGCCGTGCAGACCTTTCGCCACCTGCTACGCGAAGACTAGAAATTCGCCATCCGTCATGCGGTGTCACGGGGTGGTCTGAAACCGGTGAGAAAAGAGTAAAGTGGCTAGCGGGTGCCCCCCCCGTGCCTGAAACTTGGAACAAAGGAGTAGACCATGAAGATTCTTCTGCCCACATCAATCACTCTTGACCAGAGTGCCCTGGGCGCAGAGCTCAATGACGAGCTGGTGAGCTATGACCCGGCCGTCAACATCGCCCCTGAACACCACGACGCCGATGTGCTAGTGGCCTGGGGTAACACCAATGACCAGCTCAAGGACGCCGCCACCCACCTTGAGCAGGTAGAGCTGGTTCAGGCCCTGCTGGCTGGCCCTGACCAGGCTCGCGCCGCGGGCTTCCGCCCCGAGGCCGTCATCGCCTCAGGCAGCGGCCTGCACTCTAAGACCGTTGCAGAGCACACCCTGGCCCTGGCCCTGAACTTTGTGCGCTTTCTGCCCACTCTGGCCGAGCACCAGGCACAGAAGAACTGGGCCACCGAGCTGGGCGGCCCCCAGGAACTGCACCCGGCAGACCAGGTTACTACCCTGCTCGGCGCTAAGGTCACCATCTGGGGTTTTGGCTCCATCGGCCAGGCAACTGCCCGCCTCTTTGACGCCTTCGGCGCCGAGGTTACCGGTATCGCCCGCTCCGCCGGTGAACGTGCGGGCTTCCCCGTGGTAGCAACCGACGACATCGACTCAGTGCTAGAAACCACCGACATTCTGGTCATGATTCTGCCCAACTCCGAGGAAACCAAGAACTCCCTGAACGCAGCTCGTCTGGCCAAGCTGCCCCAGCGGGCCTACGTCATCAACGTGGGCCGCGGCCCCACCGTCAACGAAGCTGACCTGATTGAGGCCCTCAACTCAGGGAGCATCGCCGGTGCCGCCGTTGACGTTGTGGTCGAAGAGCCCCTGCCCTCCAGCGACCCCCTCTGGGACGCCAAGAACATCATTATCACCCCTCACTCAGCGGGCGGCCGCCCCGTTGAGCCCGAGGCCCTGATCAAGCAGAACTTGCAGGCCCTGCGTGATGCCCGCGCGGGTAAGGACGCCAACTGGCGCAACAAGATGAACTAATTATTGCCCAGCCAGCTGGCGCTAGCACGTCCTGTGCATGACCTTCCACCGCGACATATATTAGGTACAGAAAAGGAGCTCCACCATAATCTGGTGGAGCTCCTTTTAGTTGTGTCTAGCTGACGGTATGGTCGGTTTTATCCAGAAGTGTGGTATTCATCCTGAGCGACTGAAATATGCAGCGGAATAGCAATAGCTGGCGCCGCGTGTGGTCTTCAGGGTCAAAGAATTAGTATTTTTTGCGGTTAAAATTAGTGAAAATTTTATTTCGAGATAGAAATAGGATGATGCCGCAGCAAACAGCTATCGATAGAATCGATGCGCCGGACATTACAGTTTGGACTCCCAAAATTTCAGCAAGTAATCCAATAATCCAGTAGCCTAGTGGGACCGAGAGACTGGTTAGTAGATCATCGAATGAGCTGATTTTTCCCAGCAATTTAGGGTTCACATTCTTTTGCAGAAAAGAAGAGAAATATATTGAGAAGACCGAAAGGAATATTCCATTGATGAATTGGAGTAAAAATATTATATAAATGGGCAAGCTTGAGGAGATTACTAGGGGCTGAGTTGATATTACAAGCAGGGAAATTATTATATTCAACTCATTTATTTTAAATGACTTCACTTTGGGTAAGACGATAGCTCCCAGTATTCCTCCTGCGCCAAAGGTTGCGACAAGGAGCCCCCAGGTTTCGGAGCCATTTAAATTGTGTTCCGCGTAAACTGGACCCAGTGAATATAATGCAGCCAGTGCGGATAAATGAAATATTGATGATGCAATAAAAAGGCGTAAAATACTGGGTGATTTCAGTAGGTAGGTAAAGCCAGAGAGTACCTCTTGTGTGGGGTTTCGCATTTCATTTTCTGGCTGTGTGGTTTTGTTGCTTGCTACAAGCAAGAAGAGGAAACTTGCAAAAAAACTAAAAGAGTCTATAAATAGCGCCAGTGATGGATGGTAGGTGGCGGCTAGGATTCCTCCAGCTATGGGCCCTATGATCATTGCAATCTGCCCCAGTAGACTTACGGCAGAATTTAATTTTATATACTTATCTTCAGAAAAGGAGTTAACTATAAATTTATTAGAGGCTGGGTTGAATGCAGAATCTGAAATTCCAAAAAATATCTGCACTAAAGATATTAGAAGAAGAGATTTTAAATCGTGTAATATGATTACTGCAAGTAATGCTTGAAGAGTAAACCTTGATAAGTCGGCAACCCGCATAATAGTTAGCGGATTAAATCTATCCGCAATCACCCCTGCTAGGAGTGCCCCAAATGCAGTTCCGGCTATCTTTATGCCTAGAATAAAGGCGATTTCTTGAGGTGAAAATTCTAAATGAATAAGAGCAAAAGGAAGTACTACGTAACTCATGCGAGTTCCGATAAGTGAAACCGCCTGAGAGAATAAATAGGCTCGCATGGGAGCTGAATAATTCGATTCTTTAGTAGGGTTCATTTTATTTCTAGTTGCATAGGTGGAGCCTCGCTTGTATAGGGTAAGTTTGGAGAATAGATAGTGGCTTTACTGAAGATCAAAGCACCATATTTCTATAAATAATCTCAAGTAATACTGAAGAGATAGGTGCGATGAACGAAGATACCATCGCTCACCGCCCTACCTTTTATGAAAGAGATAACTAAGTCTAGCTGACGACGTGGCCGGTTTCGTCCAGGAGCTTGGCGCGCAGTTCGCGCCGCTCAGCCTGGGCGGCCGGGTCAGGCAGCGGAACAGCGGCCAGCAGACGCTGGGTGTAGACCTCGCGGGGGTGGCGCAGAATCTGCTCGCGCGGCCCCTGCTCAACAATCTCGCCGCGGCGCATGACCGCAATACGGTCTGCCAGGGCGTCAATGACGGCCAGGTCGTGGGTGACAAAGAGGCAGGCGAAGCCCATTTCTTTCTGGAGTTCCTGAAAGAGCTCCAGCACGCGGGCCTGCACAGATACGTCGAGTGCCGAGGTAGGTTCGTCGGCAATGAGGAGCTTGGGCTTGAGGGAGAGCGCCCGGGCGATGCCCACGCGCTGTTTCTGGCCGCCGGAGAGCTCGTGCGGGTAGCGGTTGCGGTAGGAGCGGGGCAGCTCTACGCGGTCAAGCAGTTCTTCAATACGCTTCTGTAGCTCAGCGCCCTTGGCCACACCGGCCAGCATCATGGGCTCACCGATGGATTCACCGATGGGCAGGCGGGGGTTGAGGGAGGACGAAGGGTCCTGGAAGACCATACCCACGTGCTTGCGTACCTCGGCTAAATCCTTGCGGCTGGGCTTGCGCATATCTACGCCGCAGACGTTCAGCTCACCCTCGGCAACCTGCAAGAAGCCCACGCTGGCGCGGCCGATAGTGGATTTACCGGAACCGGATTCACCGACCAGACCCAGCACCTCACCGGCCCGGATTTCGAGGGTGGCTCCGGTGACGGCCCGGAAGGGGCCAACGCGCCCCTGCTTGGGGTACTCGAGGGCTACGTCCTTGAGCGACAGGATGACGTTGCCGGTCCGTTCCGGGGCGATCTGGTCGAGTAGGGCAGTTTCAGGGCGCTGGTTCTCGGCTGCGTCGTCAATGGCGGCGTTCACATCGATTTTGTCGCCGCCCAGGTGGAGTACGGCACCGAGCAGGGCCCGGGTGTACTCGTGCTGGGGATTGTTGAAAACTTCGTGAATTTCACCGGTTTCAACGATGACGCCGCGGCGCATCACGGCAACCCGGTCGGCCAGATCGGCTACCACACCCATGTCGTGGGTGATGAGAATGATGGCCGAGTTGAGCTTTTTCTGCAGGGTGCGCATGAGCTCCAGGATTTCAGCCTGTACGGTCACATCGAGTGCCGTGGTGGGCTCGTCTGCAATCAATAGCCGGGGGTTGGTAGAGAGCGACTGGGCAATCATGGCGCGCTGGCGCTGACCGCCCGACATCTGGTGGGGGTAGGAGTTGAAAGCCTTGACGGGGTCGGGCATTTCAACCATCTCGAGCATTTTGATGGCCTCTTCTTTGGCCTCTGCCGGGGAGATGTTCTTGTGCAACCGCAAGGTTTCAACAATCTGGTCTCCCACGGTCATGACCGGGTTCATGGCGGTCATAGGTTCTTGGAAGATGACGGCTACGTCCTCCCCGCGCACGCCGAGTAGCTCGGCGTTGCTCAGGCCAACGAGCTCGCGCCCGTTGAGTTTGACGGAGCCGGTGACGCGGGCATTCTTGGGCAGCAGGCCGATCGTTCCCATGGACGAAACGGACTTACCGGAGCCGGATTCACCCACGATGGCGAGTACCTCACCGGCGTGCACCTCGTAGTTGAGGTCCATGGCGGCGGGAACCCAGGTGCGTTCGACGCCGAAGTCAACGCTGAGGTTGCGAACTTCGAGCACCGGCTGGCCGGTGGGCTGAGTGGTTGGTGTGTTCACTGGTTTTCCCAACTCTTGGTTGTTTCTGTGGAGTCTAGCTTGATGGAGCTGTCTCATCTGAAAGAATTAAAGACTATGAAGTCTCAGTTTTTGCAGAACCCTCCGGTGACCTACCGAGATAAGACCGCCCATGTGTACACGGGTCTTGCTGTGCTCGTGGCGGTGATTGTGCTGGTGGCTCTAGCCATCAAGGGTGGGCCCCAGGCCCTGCTGACCCGGGGCTGGGCTGTTCTCTTTGTGGCTTACGCGGTGTGGTACCTGCTGGGGAGACCCTGCATTGTGGTGGATCGTGACGAGGTCACGGTTATGAACCCCTTCGCTACCCACCGGGTGGGCTATGCGGCGCTGGTCGATGTTTCGACCCGCTACCACCTGACCCTGGTGACTCCCACCCGTTCGATTCAGGCCTTTGGGCTCCCGGCAGGTGGTATGGTGGCCTCGCTGACCGCACACCGGCAGGAGCTACGCAACCTGCCGACCATTACCTACGGGGCCGAAAAGACCCTGCGCACCTCTGATTTACCGAACTCGTCGGCGGGCGCCGTGGCGCTGGTACTCCGCGGCTACTGGCAGGAGCTGGTGGAGGCCGGGGCCCTCGAGGGCTCCGAGCCCACGCAGACGGTGGACGCGGACGTAGGCGGCATTGCTCTCTTTGCCCTGCTGGCTTGCGCCGCAGTTGTGGGGCTCACCATCTAGTGCACTGGGTGCCGGAGCGTTCTGCTTCTCTATGCGATTATCAAGCGGTGGCGGTGAACCGGCGGGCTCACCGCCACCTCGGTTTCAGATGAGACTATTGGTCGGTAGGTGACCCTGCCGTACCGTCCAGATTCTGATTAAGGGAATCTGAGGTGCGGCTACTGTGCGGAGTTTCTACCTCTGAGGCGATGGAGGTGTGCACCGTGACGGTTGCGCCCCCCGCTGCCACCGCCCCCACCGCCGGGGAGCCACCCGGCGCTGAGTGACCGCTAACGCCTACGCCGTTCTCAGCGGAATGGGCGGTACGCTCGGTGGCTTTCTTAGGGTTGAACTTCTTCTGGCGGGGATCAAAGGCATCGCGCAGGCCATCGCCCACAAAGTTGACGGCCAGTGAGATAACCAGGATGAAGAGGCCGGGGAACCAGAAGAGCCAGGGGCGGGTTGAGAAGGCTGACTGGTTGGCTGAGATCAGGGAGCCCAGTGACCAGTCGGGGGCCTTGATGCCGAAGCCCAGGTAGGAGAGGGCGGTCTCGGTCAGAATGGCGGTGCTCATCATCAAAGACACATTCACGGTGACCACGCCGATGGCGTTAGGCAGGATGTGCTTGAAAATGATGCGCAAATCAGATGCGCCAGCCAGGCGGGCAGCATCCACAAACTCGCGTTCGCGCAGGGAGAGGAACTCCGCGCGGACCAGACGGGCCAGGGAGGACCAGAAGAGCAGGCCCACGACCACACCGAACATGATGGTGTTCCAGACGCCGTGGAAGTAGCTACCGGCCAGCTTACCCAGCACAGCGGTCAGCAGTATGAGGGGGATGATGATGACCATGTCGGTAAAGCGCATGATAACCGCCTCAACCCAGCCCCGGTAGTAGCCTGCTAGGCCGCCGAAGAGCACACCCAGAAAACCTGCGATTGAGGTAATCAGAAAGACCACCAGGAAGGTGTTCTGCACCCCGCGCATGGTCATGGCGAAGAGGTCTCGACCGGTGGCGTCCTGGCCAAACCAGTGCTGGGCGTTGGGGGCGGCACCGTTGACGATGGGCTGCATCTGGGTGTAGTTGTAGCCCCACCAGCCGGGGATGGGTCCCACACCGATGGAGGTGAGGGCCAGGAGCAAAATCAGCACCAGGGTAACGAGTGAAATGACCGCCCCGGTGTTCTGGCGGAAGCGCTTGCGCACAATCTGCCCCTGGGTTTTACCGACCGAATCTTGGGCACGGATGTCGACGTTGGTTTCCAGCGAGCGGAGGGCGGCGGTTTCGGTGGTCGGCTCGGGGGCGGAGCCTGAGGTGGGGTTCTTACCGTTGATGCTCATGATGCTTTCACCCTCACGCGCGGATCGAGGGCTGAGTAGAGGAGGTCAGCCACAAGGTTAAAGACAAGTGCCATAATGCCGGTGAGCAGGAAGACGCCCATGACGGGGTTGGGGTCGGTGTGCGCCAGCGAGTCAAGGAAGAGGGTACCCATACCCTTGAAGGCGAAGATACGCTCGGTGATTGCTGCGCCGCCGATGATGGCACCGATATCCATGGCAATGATGGTGGCCAGGGGAATCAGCGCGTTGCGGAAGGCGTGCTTCATCACCACGGAGCGCTCAGAAACACCCTTGGCGCGGGCCGTGCGGATGTAGTCCTGGTTCATGATTTCGAGCATGGAGGCCCGTGAGTAGCGGGAGTAGGAGGCCAGCGAAATCAGGGTCAGGGCGATGGTGGGGAGCAGGATGTGGGTGAGGGTATCTGTGCTCAGAATCCAGAAGTCACCCTGCAGGTTGGGGGTTGAGGCGTTGGCGGTGGGGATGGGCCGACCCTTGATGCGGCCGTTGGCTACGTAGGCGGGCCAGGCCTGCATGAAACGGTCGACGATAATCAGCAGGGCCATGGTCAGGCCGGTGAGCATACCCACGCGGGCACCCTGGCCCTTATCGTAACCACCGGCGATTAGGCCGGCCGCCACGCCCAGAGCCATGAAGGCTAGCGTGATGAGGACGAGCATCAGCAGGGTCGCCTGGCTGAGCAGGCCTTGGATGGGGAAGTAGGCGGCAGATCCCACGACCACCAGGGCCAGGCCAGCGCTCAGGGCTCGGCGGTTACGCAGGCCAGATACCAGGATGGTGAAGATGAGCGCTGCGGCCAGGCCCAGGGGGATGATGAAGGGCAGGCCTAGGAAGGGCCGGGAGAACCACTCGGTGGTGGAAACGAAGACGATAGCGCCCGCGGTGAGCACGAAGCCAAGGACGCCCATGAGGTAGCGGGTCTTCTGCCTGCCGAAAGAGGCTGAGTACCAGAAGGCACCCGCAACGACGGCGATGAGAAGCGTGGTCGGTATCGATATGACTGGGTCGCGCAAGAAGTCGTTGAAACCGATGGCCACGAACTCTTTGAGCAGGACCGCGATCCAGAAGGAGGGCAGGGAGAAGAAGAGAAAGCTGGCGAAGGTGACGGTGTAGTCCAAGCCGGAGTACTGGCGTAGGGCCGAGATGATACCCAGGCTGACACCGATCAGGATGGAGAGCACGGTGGCCGCTACGACCAGGGTAAGGGTTTGTGCAACCGCGTTGGAGAGTAGCTGGGTGACGGGTGTGCCTGCCAGGTTCTGGCCAAAGTCGCACTTACCTGCAAAGCAGCCGAGCACACCGCCAAGCCAGGAGAAGTAGCGGAGCGGGGCAGGGGTGTTGAGGTCGAGGGCCTCAATACGCTGGGCGATGAGGGCTTCTTTATTGGGCGAGGTAGAGACTCGGAGATCTTCGAGGGGGTCACCCGCGATGGCAACGAGGTTGTAGATGAGGAATGAAGCACCGAAGAGGATGACAACTGCGGTGATTAATCGCCTCACGGAATACATGAGCATGATGAATCCTGATGGTTAGGTGGGCGCACCCGGGGAGTAGGAGGGTGCCCAGTAACAGCCAGATGGCGCGGACGCTGGTGAGCGCCCGCGCCACAGGGAGGGTACAGGTACGGAGCCTGTATCTGGAGTGTGACGAGAGCCTGCAGGGCTACTCTGCGATGTCCCACTCTTCGATGTTCCAGGTCAGAGGCTGCTGACCGGGCTTGGGTACCACTCCGGTGAGGGTATCGCTGTAGGAGGCTACGGCGATGGACTGGAAGAGGGGCAGGCCGTAGGCGTCCTTGAAGATTTCGCCGTCTGCCTGCATCTTCAGCTCCTCGATACGGGCGGTATCGGTGGTGGCCATGATTTCATCGGCTGCTGCGTCAACGGTTGCGTTGGAGTAGCCGGTGAAGTTGGAGGAGGAACCGGTCTTGAAAATCTGGCCCAGGGAGACGTTACCTACACCTGAGGAGACCCAGCCATAGATGGAGGCCTCGTAGTCGCCACCGGCCAGCAGAGATGACCACTGCTCGGTACCGGAATCTTCAACGATGAAGCCAGCCTTCTCAGCGGACTCCTTAATCATCTGGAAGGAGTTGATGCGGTTAGAGTTCTTGTTGTTGTAAAGGATGCGGATGGTGGGGGTCTGGCCGCCGAGCAGTTCCTTGGCCTGCTCGATATTGGCCTCCATATCATCTGAGGGGTAGTCGCTGGAGTTGTTGGACTCCAGGGTCTTGGAGTAGTTCTCCCCATCTGAGGCAACGTAGAGCTGAGAGTTCAAAACGGCAGCTTCTGAGTCCATGGGCTTAATGAGCTTATCGACAATATCCTGGCGGGGAACGGTCAGCAGGAAGGCCTTGCGCACATTTTCATCAGCGAAGGGGGAGCCTTCCTTCATGTTCAGATCCAGGTGGTCGTAGGCCTGGTCAGGTTGCTTGTTGGTCACAACGCCGCTCAGGGCCTCAAGCTGGGAGACCGTATCGATGGAGGGCTGGGGCGCAACGGCGTCAACCTCCCCGTTCTGCAGGGCCTGAATCTGGGTTGCAACGTCGCCCTGTATCTTCAGTACGACTTCGCCAATCTTGGGTTTGACATCGCCCTGGTAGTTGGGGTTGGCGGTGAGGGTTACCGACTGGTTCTCTTCAACGCCGGTGACCAGGTAGGGGCCGTTACCCACGGTCAGGGCCTCGTTGGAGGGCATGGTGGTGGTGTCAAAGCCGGTGTTCCAGGCGTCAGCGATCTTGCGGAGCTGCTCGTTTTCTTCGCCGGGGGTGGCTGACTCAATAGCCTCGACGAGCTCTTCTTCGGTCATACCGGCTAGCTCAGCGACCACGTGGGCGGGGGTGCCGTAGCTGTTGCCAGCAACGTCGTAGGCAATCTCCCAGTCAGCAAAGGCCTGGGGGTAGGTGAAAGAGATGGAGCGTCCATCTTCGCTTGTGGTGGGCCTGTCTGCACCGACCAGCCCGACGGTCTCACCGGCCCAGTCGAAGTACTTGACGCCACCTTCCCCTTCACCGTCGAAGTAGCCGGACTGCACAGCCCAAGCCAGAAGTAGGTCGCCCTTGTCAATCTCGTCGCCATCTGACCACTTCTGGTCGTCGTTGACCTTGTAGTCGACCTTGATGCCTTCGCCTTCTTCGGTCATCTCGTAGGAGCCGAACCAGTCATTGTGGCGGACCTCAAAGGTGTTGGTAACGGTGTAGAAGCCGCGGCTGGTCATCTGGTTGATGATGCCGTTGGTATCTGAGTTGCTCTTAGAGGTGCCCACGTTGAGTGAGGAGAAAACGTTGGTGAGGGCAATGGAAACTGACTTGTCTGAAGAAGCAGACGAATCCGAGCTCGAAGAGCCGGTGGATGAGCTGGCACAGGCTGACAGGGCCAGCGCCGTAACAGCCGAAAGGCTCAAAATTGTTGAAATGCGGGTCTTGCGCATCGGTATCTCCTTGCTAAAAAGGGGAAACGTGTGGGTTCATGTTCACCGCCGGACAGGTAGGCCAACTCGACCTCTATGGTGGGGTGAATCACATAATGTATATACTAGGGCACTGATGTAGCAAAAGGTTGCCAAAACACTTATTTCGGCACGTTTTTTAAAGTTGAAAAGTTTTGTTACTGCATCGTAACCACGTCATAACCGCACTACCGATTTAGGGTATCTGCCCCTGCCGCTGGCCTCAGCGCTCAAGGGGGCAGACCATGTGCACATGTTCAAGACCTGCCTCTATGTAAGGCTCCCCCACCTGCTTAAAGCCGGCTTTTTCGTAGTAGCCCTCTTTGAGGTAGGACTGGGCGCTGATAGACACACGTTCGGCCTTCGTGTTCTCGTAAATCCAGGTCAGAGCGGCCTTGAGCAGCTTGCGCCCCAGGCCGGTGCCGCGGGCGTCCGGGTGAACAGCCACCCGGCCGAGAGTCCAGGCCCCAGGGTCAGCCGGGTGGGCTTCATCTGAGAAGGTTGCTAGGTCAAAGAGTCGGAGGTAGGCCAGCACCTCCCCTCTCTCGTTGGCGTGGAAAAAGTGCAGGGCCTGGCGGTCGGCCCGGTCAATCTCGTTTTCTTCGGTAATTTTCTGGCCGACCACAAAAACGAGCCCGCGGAGCAGGTAAATCTCATTGAGTTCATCGAGCGTCAGCTCATAAAAGGATTTGACGGTAAACATGAAACTATCCTAAGCTCCCAAAAACATGTTACTGGTAAGTAATTAAGGGGAAAGCCTGCGGTTGTCGGCACCCCCGGTAGACACTCTGCCCTGCCCCGTCGGCCGACGGGGCAGGGCAGAGTCTAGAAGCGGCCTGTAGCAGAGGGTCTTACTTGGTGGTGACCTTAATCAGCTCAGAGCCGGGCAGGGCCTCGCCGACGGCGCCCTCAACCTTGGCGAAGCGACCGGTGTTGGTGACCAGCACGGGGGTGACCAGTGAGTAACCGGCATTCTTGATAATCTCGGGGTCGAAAGTCATCAGGAGGTCGCCGGTAGCGACGCGCTGGCCCTTCTCTACCTTCACGTCGAAGCCTTTACCGTTGAGATTGACGGTGTCAATGCCCACGTGAATCAACAGTTCTACACCGGAGTCAAGCTTGAGGCCAATGGCGTGGCCCGAGGGCATGGTGACGGAGACCTTACCGGCGGCAGGTGCTACCACGGTGTTGCCGGTCGGATCAATCGCCGCACCCTTACCGAGCTTCTCAGCGGCAAAGATGGGGTCGGGAGTCTCAGCCAGGGGCACGGCCTGGCCTTCGAGAGGGGAAGCGATGGTGAGGACGCTGCCGGGCGTGGGAGCCGAGGTTTCTTCGGTGGACCAGGGCGCGGCGTCCTGCTTCTGAGCAACAGCTACGGGAGCCGCAGCTGCGCTGGCAGCACCAGCTGCGGTGCGCTTCTCAGCGGTGCCGGGGGTGGTGGCCTCAGCCTCTGATTCGCCGATGCCGGTCTCTGCCACAGCTACGGCTTCTGCCTTCTGATCCTTGGACTCATAGCCGAAGATGAGCACACCAGCTAGAGCACCAAAGTAGGCGATAGCCAGGCCAATCATGTAGAGGTGGGAGGGCTGCATAGCGGGAATAGAAAGTAGGGAGGTGAAGGCGAAGGCGTGGGACTGCACTCCCAGAGCCGAGATGGTGGCACCACCGATAACGGCGGGAACCAGAATCAGGGGGAAGACGCGCTTGTAGCGTAGCACAACGCCGTAGAGGGAGGGCTCAGAGATACCGCCGAGCAGGCCGGAGGCAGCCGCACCCACTGCGGTCTGACGTAGCTCCTTGTTGCGGCGGGCGGCAATAGCAACACCGGTGACAACACCGAAGACAGCGAAGTTGTAGGCACCCATGGGGGACTGGATAAAGTCAACGCCGTCGGTCTGTAGGTTGTTAATCATGACCGCGTTCAGAGGCCAGTGCAGACCCAGGGGAACCATAAAGAGGTAGAGGCCAGCAATCAGGCCGCCGACCAGCCAGGGAAGGGATTCGTTGACACCGCCGATGAAGTCAGAGATAGCCAGAGCAAAGTTGATGCCGATGGGGCCGATGACGAAGGCGGTCAGGGGAACCAGAACCATAACAGAAATCATGGGCACGAAGACCATGTGCAGCATGGTGGGAATAATTTTCTTCAAGAGGCGTTCCAGAGGAGCCAGCAGGGCGGCTGCGAAAAGGGGAGGGAAGATCTGGCCGGTGTAGTTCATGACGTACAGGGGTAGGTTCAGACCCAAGAAGGGTACGTTGACGGCGCCGTCCACGGCAATATCGGAGAAGCCCTGGAAGGTGCTGGTCATGAGAGCAGCGGGGATAGCCGCGCCGACCCACATGTTAGCGCCCAGGCGCTTAGCTGCGGTGGCACCAATCATGATGGGCATGAAGTTCAGAACAGAGAGCGCAGCGGCCAGCATGAGGAACCAGAAGGGGAAGGCTGCTCGCCACTCGTTGAGCATGGCAGCTGCGGTGTCAGCATCGGCTAGGCGGGGGCCGTTGACGATATCGATGTTGACGGTCTGGCCCGTCAGGTCGGTGTACTGACCGAAGTAGCCCAGCTGCTGTAGGAAGACGATCAGGGTCAGAATCATGGAGGTGCCCAGCAGTGCCCACAGGATGGGGCGGAAGGAGTCTGAAAGCACGTCGAAGACGCGGGTCAGCACGCCGGCCTTCTTCTCGCCTTCGGCTGCATTCTTGCTGGCGTTATCACCAACGTTGCTCATGCCGGGGAGCTTGAGCATCTCGTTGTAGACCGATTCGACCTTGTCGCCGAGGACGACCTGGGTTTGGCCGGACTGCTCGATGATGGAGAGCACGCCTGGGACGTTCTCAATCTTGGTGCGGTCGATTGCTGAGTTGGACTTGGGTGTTACGCGCAGGCGGGTGGCGCAGTGGGTAAAGTGCGAGATGTTCTCGGGGCCGCCCAGGCCCTCAAGTATCTGCTCGCCCATCTGTGAGTTGTTCATGAGTGAACCTTACCGGTGTGTGGAATCGCTCCGGCTTTTAAGACGAAAAAGACCCGAGTTGCCTATCGTCTTGCCCACCCGTGCGGGTAGAGCGATGCCCTGATTTTTAGAGCCGGGTGCGGTTACACGCCTGCTCTGGGTCAGAGCCGATAGCAACTCAGGTCTTGCCTGCCAAGCCAGTAACAATCCTGATGATTGACTATGGTCAAGGGGTGTAAACCCCCGTTCGTGCCCAGACTACTCCGCTACAGCTGGCTATGCAAGTGGTTTAACAGAAAAAGAGCCTGACCTGTAGGTTCACTCCTGCAGGTTTTGTGCTACCCACGCCCCTGACCGCTCCTACGAAGCTGCTGCGATGGCGTCCGGGTGCTTAGCTTTGAGCCAGGCGGTGTGTAGGCGCAGGTTAATCTCCAGGGCCAGGCAGCCTATTGCGGCGGCAATCAGGGTGGCAGGCAGGTAGGTGCCCGAGGGTGCGGTGAACTGGTGGTACCAGAGTGAGGGGGGCAGGACGAGTGCTAGGATCAGCCCCGCATACATGGTAGCGACAATCACCAGGCGCACCCCGCGCACCGGGCGTACCACCGTGGTGATGTTGTAGATACCCATCAGCACCAGGGCGATAAAGGTGGCGGTCTGCAGTTGCGCCGTTTCAACCCCGCTCCTGTGCCCGTAGCCGTTGACGAAAACCAGCACCGCCGTGATAATGACGGCAGCTGGCAGGGCATAGTGCAGGGCGCGGCCCAAAAAGCCGCTCACGTAGCGGCGGGTATTAGGCAGCATGGTCAGAAAGAAAGCCGGGCCGCCCACAATCAGCAGGTCGGCGGTAGAGTACTGGCGGGGGAGAAAGGGGAAGTTCCAGCAGAGAATACCGATGGTCAGCCCCAGCATGATAGCGAAGGCTGTCTTGGTGAGAAAGAGATTAGTGACCCGCTCGATGTTGGCAATAATTTTGCGGCCTTCGGCCAGAACACCGGGCAGGCGGTCAAAACGGCCATCAAGCAGAACCAGGCGCGAGACAGCCTTGGTGGCCGGTGCCGCGTTGCCCATGGCGATACCCAAATCGGCGTGCTTGAGGGCCAGGGCGTCGTTGATGCCGTCACCGGTCATCGCCACCACGTGACCGGCCTCGCGCAGGCCCAGCACCATGTTTTTCTTCTGCTCGGGTGAGACGCGCCCAAAAACGGCGTGGGTGCGGGCAGCTTCTACCAGCTCGGGGCCACCCTCAGGCAGGGCAGAGGCATCGACGGCGCCGGCAGAAACATCCATACCAGCGGCCTGGGCTGCGGCCGCAACGGTGCGCGGATTATCGCCCGAGAAGACTTTCAGGTCAATGCCCTGGCTCCTAAAATAGGCCAGGGTGCTGGGGGCCTCAGCCCGCACCTGCTCACGGAAAATCACGAACAGCTGGGGCTCAAGACCGGCGGGGACGGCCGCCACCACAGCGCCAGCTTCATCGCGGGTGAGCGCCGGGGCGTGGGCCAAAACCAGGGTGCGCAGGCCGCTTGCAGCCAGTTCCCCGGCCAGGGTGGCAGCAGCGGAACCGGCTGGCAGCAGGGCCTCGGGAGCACCAATGAGCCAGGCCCCTGAGTCAGCAAATTCTACCCCGCTAAAGCGCAGGGCCGATGAGAAAGGCAGGAGACCCGTGGGCGCGGACGCCGCCGCGCCCTGGGTGGAGGCCCGGGCAGCAGCCGTCGCGAACGGTTCTTTCAGGGCAGCTGCCGTGGGGTTAGCGTTCTCGTCGGCGCCAAACCAGCCCAGGGCAGTGTCCCAGCCGGGGGAATCGTCCCGGTGTTCTTTAAGCACCTGCCCGGTCAGAGTGCGCACCGAGTCAAAGCGCACACCGCCTTCGGTCAGGGTGCCGGTCTTATCGAAGCAGACCGTATCAACGCGGGCCAGCACCTCAACGGCGGGCTGCTCCTGAATGAGCACCTCGGTGCGGGCCAGCTTGACCGAGGCCACGGCAAAAGAAATGGTGGTCATGAGTGCCAGGCCCTGCGGAATCATTGAGGCAACCGACGACACCGAGGTGATGAGGGCATCGCGCCAGGCCCCAGACTCCAGGGCAAACGACCAGCCCCCGGCTGCCTGCATCTGGCCGTTGAGCACAATCGCAATAATGGGAATGAGCGCCCAGGTAATCCAGGTGACCACGCGTTCCATGCCGGCTCGCAGTTCAGAGTGGATGGTGGTGAACTGGCGGGCCTCAGCGGTAATCTTGGCTGCACGTGAGGAGGCCCCCACCGCCGTCAGCCGCACCTTACCTGAGCCACCGATCACCGACGAGGCCGAAAGTACGGCATCCCCCGGCTTTTTGCCTACGGGATCGTTTTCACCGGTCAGCAGAGATTCATCGAGGTCGAGCCCGTTGCTGGTCAGCACCAGAGCGTCGGCTGGCACCTGGTCGCCGCGCTTAAGGAGCACAATATCGTCGAGTACCAGCTCTTCCATGTGCACGTCGGCCAGCTGGCCGCCGCGCAGCACGGTCACCGGGTCGCGGCGCAGTAGGGCGATGCGGTCAAGCTGCTTCTTGGCCGAAAACTCCTGGGTGAAACCGATGACCACGTTAGCGATAGCCGCCAGCAAAAAGAGCGTATCGAGCCAGGAACCCACCAGAATGACGGCCAGCCCGCACAGCCCCAGCACCAGATTGAACATGGTGAAGAGGTGGGTGCGAATAATGGTGGCCGTAGAGCGTGAGGTGGTGGTGTTTTGCGTATTGACAAGCCCGGCCTGCTGCCTCTCAGCCACCTGCTCTCGGGTCAGCCCCTGCGCCAGGAGCCTGCCGTCGGGAGGGGTGCTCACATTCACGCGGTGGGCAGGCGCGGTGCGAGACATGGGGGCTCCTTGAGGCATCAGGCTGGACGGGGTGGTATCTAGTCTAGTAGGCCAAGGGGTGGGCGCGCGTCAGTCTCAGGGATGAAAACAGGTAGATCCTGCTATACCTTTCTCTGCCCTGGGTCTATGCCCTGGGCGGGCACCTGTGCAGAGGAGCTCATGGGTGCCCACAGAAGCCAGGTGCCTTATCTATGCACCGAGCGTCCTGCTTTCTCAGCCCGACTCAAGGCAGAAACCGCGAGTCGCCACGAGCAGGCCGAACACTCCAGCTTCATGGCCGACCTGATGGGCGGCAAGCTCGACCTTGAGGCCTACCGGCAGCTGCTCACCCAGTATGTCTATATTTATGAGGCCCTCGAAGGAGTCGCTGCTGGCTTCCGCGCCCACCCCAACCCCATCACCGAACCCTTCCTGCTAGAGGGCCTCGACCGGCTTGCCTCTATCGAGGCCGACCTGGCTGAACTGGGCGGCCCCACCGATGACCAGCCGCTACTGGCAACCGCCGACTATGCCGCAGCTATCCGGGCCACGGCATCCACCCCCGAACGCTTCTTGGCCCACCACTACCTGCGCTACCTGGGCGACCTTTCTGGTGGGCAGGCCGTGGCTGCCCTGGTTGCCCGGCACTACGGTGTGCCTGCCGAGGCGCTGAGCATGTACCGTTTTGAAGCCCTACCCAAGCCCAAGGTCTTCAAAGATTCCTACCGGGGCCTGCTCGATGCCGCCCCACTCACGGAAGCCCAGCGCGACGCACTGGTGGATGAGGCCCTGACTGGCTTCGACCACAACACCCGCGTGTTTGCCCAACTGGGGGAGTGCGTAACCCCATAAAGATATCGTCAGGGCGGTGCCCTCCACGCTTTGTGCAGGTTTCTTCGTGCATGTGCAGGATTTTCTCTGCACATGCACTAAGAACCCTGCGCAGACCCGGGACAGAAGGACGCCTGCCCCGGCTTACGCAAGCCGGGGCAGGCGTCCTGAGGTGCGCCCTAGGCGCTGCTCAGCGGTGAAAATGCGGGTTAGGCGGCTACCTCCTTGGATGAACGGTTCTTCAGGGCTGCTACTGCGATGAGAACAAGTCCGATAGCTACCATCCAGAAGAAGGCACCGACGTTGGGGTTCAACCAGGGTTCGCCTGCGTAGAGGATGTCTCGGGTGCCCTGACCGGCGAAACGGGCCGGGATCCAGGGGTAAATCCATTCGCTCCAGAAGCTTGGCAGGAACTGGCGGGGAACGCTGAGAGTTGCGGTGCCCAAAAGCATGGTCAGGGCTGAGAAGGCCACACCCTTGGTGCCCAGCAGGTTAACAAAACCTGTGGTCAGGGCAATGTACCCAGCCGAGAGGGCACTTAAAAAGAGAGCTAGCTCGGTGAAGGGCAGGCTGAAATCAGTGATGGACTGTACCACCCAGGTGGTGCCGAAACCAACCAGCAGCGCCGCCACAGCCCCGTAGACTACCTGCAGACCAGCGTTCACCCAGGCGGTAGTGCCGCGAGTCTGAGAAACAGAGTGCGATCCGGTGAGCAGAACAGACGAAACGAGTGAGCTGATAAAGGTGCCAATAAAGAGCATCATGGGGGCGAAGCTACCGGCAAAACCCCACTCGGTGGGAATCTTGTTTATGGTGGTCACGTTGATAGCCACCGGCGAGTTCTGACCCATGGCGGTCAGGGCGTTGGTTGCAGTCTGCACGCCCATCATGGTCTTGGACTGATCCACGGTCGCGGTCAGGGCGGCGGCTTCGCCGGTTCCGGCCTGCGCCGCAGCAGCGGCCTGGGAGAAGTCAGCCGGAATTTCAAGAACGGCGTAGTAGCCCTCGTCCTCAAGGAGCTCCTCGGTTGACTGGCCGCTGGTCATCAGAGTGAAGTCGAGGGCCTGCTGGTCGGCGGAGGTGAGGTTTTCAACTGCCTGCGCCCCGGCGTTGATGGTTTCGCCCGTTGGTAGAGTGACGCCGGAATCTGCATTGACGATAGCTACCGGCAGATTCTCTGCCTTAGCCCCCAGCATAGGGGTGACCATGAGCGCTGCGATGAGCAGGCCGATGAGCGGGGCGAGAAGGGGGAGGATCCAGCGTCTGGCGCTGGGGGTCTTGGTGTGTGAGTCAGTGGCGACCGTTGAGCCTGCCATGTCTATGCCTTTCTAATGCAACAATTTGTTGTATTTAATCCTAAAATCACCCTGCCAGGGCTAAATTAGACTTATTACAACACTTTGTTGTATTTCTAGGAGGAGACCGTGGCCCGCCCCCGTAAGGACTCAGCCCGACCCGGCGCCCGTCAGCGCATTACCGAAGCCTACTGGGCGCTGGCAGCCGAGCGAGCCTTCCCCGACATCGCCGTCGACCAGATTCTCAAACGCGCCGGGTGTAACCGCACCACCTTCTATTACCACTTTGAAAACCTCGCGGCGGTGCGCGCCGAAGCCGAAAAGCAGCGGCTAACCTCCGACAAATTCCTAAGTATTGCACGGCTTGTCATCAGCCGCGATGTGAACAGTAGCGCAGTGCGCGCCTTCTACGACGAAAACCTTGACCTTATCCGCTACCTGGCCCGCCAGCTGGCCCGCCAGCTGGCTGGCAGCCCCCAGGGCGAAGCCTCTGACAGGTTCAGAGCCGCCGTACGCGCTATGTGGATTGAGCAGGGGTTTCTGCGCGGTGATGGCGGTGACTCTGACCTGCTTCTAGCTGCCCACATTTTTCTGATAAACGGATTATTAGGGTCCATCGCTTCACTGGCAGATTTGAGGGAGGATGAATTCTTTGTGCGCCTTGATAGTTTCTCCCAGCTCTACAGCACAACGGTGATGAGCGTGCTCGCGGACGTCCTGCCTGCCAGCGCCCTCGAAGCGTTGGAGTAGGGGGTAGGTGTCTTGGCCTGTCTGTGGAGTAGCGGCACCTAGAACCCTGCACAGGGCTAAGACAGAAGGACGCCGCCACGACCCCTGCCTGCCCGAAGGCAAGGCAGGGGTCGCGGCGGCGTCCTTACACACAGTAGCTAGAGACTAGCTGGGGCAACCTCACCGAAGTAGCGGGCCAGGGTACCCTCGTGGGCTTGGCGCAGCTCGTCCAGGTCGATAGCGACCTCACCCTGAATATCCAGGGCGTGAGAGGCAGCATCGACCACGCCGATGCGGGCGAAGGGGTAGTTGCGGGCGGTGCACATGTCCTTGAAGCGGACCTCCTCAGAGCGGGGCACAGAGACAACCACGCGGCCCAGTGACTCTGAGAAGAGCAGGGTGAAGAGGTCAATACCGTCGCGCTCAGCAACCTCACCCAGGCCAAGGCGGGCACCGACGCCAAAGCGCAGGCAACCCTCAACCAGGGCAGCAGCCAGGCCACCGGCAGAGACGTCGTGGGCAGCATCAATCATGCCGTCGCGGCTCATGTTTACCAGCATGTCGCCCAGCAGCTTCTCGGCAGCCAGATCAACCTTGGGGGGCAGGCCGCCCAAGTGGCCCTTGAAGCGGGCCCACTCGGAGCCGTCCAGCTCGTCGCCGGTAGTGCCCAGCAGGTAGAGGGCCTGGCCGTCATGCTCAGGAGCCCAACCGGAGGGGGTGCGGCGGGTGACGTCGTCCATCACGCCCATCATGGCCACCACGGGGGTGGGGTTAATAGCCTTGCCACCGGTTTGATTATAGAGAGAGACGTTACCGCCGGTCACGGGAACGCCCAGTTCCATGCAGCCGTCGGCGATACCGCGTACAGCCTCAGCGAACTGCCACATGACGTCAGGGTCCTCGGGGGAACCGAAGTTCAGGCAGTCAGATACCGCAACAGGGCGGGCACCCACGGTAGCTACGTTGCGGTAGGCCTCAGCCAGGGAGGCCTTGGCGCCCTCGTAGGGGTCCAGCTTGGTGAAGCGGGGGTTAGAGTCGGTGGCCAGGGCAACGCCCAGGCCGGTCTCTTCGTCCACGCGAATTACGCCAGAATCATCGGGCATGGACAGGGCAGTGTTGCCCTGAACGTAGCGGTCGTACTGGTTGGTAATCCAGGCTTTAGAGCACATGTTGGGGGAGGCCATGAAAGCCTTGATTGCCTCGCCCAGCTCAGCGCCGGTGGGGCGGGCGTCGTCCGCAGCAGAGCCGGTGAAACGGTTAGCCTGTAGCTCATCCTGCCAGGCGGGGCGGGCGTAGGGGCGCTCATAGGTGGGGCCGTCGTGGGCGACGGTCTTGGGGTCAACGTCCACGATGATCTCGCCCTGCCACTCGATGGTCAGGCGGCCAGAGCCGGTCACCTCGCCCAGAATGGAGTACTCCACATCCCACTTGGCCATGATATCTTCGAAGCGGCTCAGGTTCTCGGGGGTCACAACCGCCATCATGCGTTCCTGGGACTCAGACATGAGAATCTCACCCGGGGTCAGGGTGGGGTCGCGTAGCAGAACCTTGGTCAAATCAACGTGCATACCGCCGTCACCGTTAGAGGCCAGCTCGGAGGTGGCGCAGGAGATACCCGCAGCACCCAGATCCTGAATACCCTCAACAATGGAGTTCTTGAAGAGCTCCAGGCAGCACTCGATCAGCACCTTCTCAGCGAAGGGGTCGCCTACCTGAACGGCGGGGCGCTTGGAGGGCTTGGTGTCGTCGAAGGACTCTGACGCCAGAACGGAGGCGCCACCAATGCCGTCGCCACCGGTGCGGGCACCGAAGAGGATGACCTTGTTGCCGGTGCCTGAGGCGTTTGCGGTGCGGATGTCCTCGTGGCGCATGATGCCCACAGCCAGGGCGTTGACCAGGGGGTTGGCCTGGTAGCACTCGTCGAACTCAACTTCGCCGCCGATGTTGGGCAGGCCCAGGGAGTTGCCGTAGCCGCCCACACCGGAGACAACGCCGGGCAGGACGCGGGCGGTGTCGGGGTGGTCAATGGCGCCGAAACGCAGGGGATCCATGACGGCCACAGGGCGGGCACCCATAGAGATGATGTCACGCACGATACCGCCCACACCGGTTGCTGCACCCTGGTAGGGCTCAACGTAGGAGGGGTGGTTGTGGGACTCAATCTTGAAGGTCACAGCCCAGCCCTTGCCAATGTTGGTCACACCGGCGTTCTCGCCGATACCAACCATGAGGTCCTTCTTCATCTCGTCGGTCACCTTAGAGCCAAACTGCTTGAGGTGCACCTTGGAGGACTTGTAGGAGCAGTGCTCTGACCACATGACCGAGTACATGGCCAGCTCGGCTGCGGTGGGGCGGCGGCCGAGAATCTTCTTGATGTCCTCGAACTCGTTTTCCTTCAGACCCAGCTCAGCCCAGGGCAGCTCGGTGTCGGGGGTGGCAGCGGCGTGCTCGACGGTGTCGAGGTTAAACTTCTTTTCGCTCAATGTTGGATTTCCTTATGACGCGGCGTTTAGGCCGAAACCAGCTTGTTCAGTACCGAGGTGAAGACGCCCAGACCGTCCGCGCCACCGCGCAGACCCACGGTGCCAAAACCGGAGGACGAGGGGCCGAAGCCGGGTTCGACGGCGTGCTCGGGGTGGGGCATGAGGCCAACCACGTTGCCGCGCTCGTTGGAGATGCCGGCGATGTCCTTGCGGGAACCGTTGGGGTTAACATCCACGTAGCGGAAGACGACGCGGCCTTCAGCTTCAAGCGCCTCAAGGGTCTTGGTGTCGGCAACGTACTGGCCGTCCTGGTTCTTGAGGGGCACCACGATGTTCTGGCCTGCTTCAAAGTCACTGGTCCAGAAGGTCTGGTTGGTTTCAACGCGCAGGATCTGGTCGCGGCAGATGAACTTGCGGTGGTCGTTCTTGATCATGGAGCCGGGCAGCAGGTGGGTTTCGGTCAGAATCTGGAAACCGTTGCAGATGCCAAGCACCGGCAGGGGGGCGGAGCCGGAGGTGCCAGCAGCGCTGGCTGCCTCAACGACCTTGCTCATGACCGGGGCCTTAGCGGCAATAGCGCCTGCGCGCAGGTAGTCACCGTATGAAAAACCGCCGGGCACGATCACGGCATCTACATCGTGTAGAGCTGCCTCATTGTGCCACAGCGGTACGGGGGTGCCACCTGCCAGGCGGACGGCGCGGGAAGCGTCGCGGTCGTCCAGGGTGCCGGGGAAGGTGATGACGCCAACGCGCACATCGGCCAGGGCAGGGTTGAGAATGGTCTGGGAGAAGTCGCCCACCAGGGGCACTTCGGTTGCTGCGAGGGATTCTGCCACGTCTTTTAGTCCTCCAGAGCTTCGACGTTGACCACGTCTTCAATCACGGGGTTAGACAGCAGCTCCTCAGCTGCCTGGCGGGCCTGCGCGAGCAGTTCTTCGGTGACTTCGCCCTCCACGGTCAGTTCAAAGCGCTTACCCTGACGGACGTCGGTGAAGTTGGTCAGACCGATGCGGGGAAGCTCGTGAGCGATAGCCTTGCCCTGGGGGTCGAGGATTTCGGGTTTGAGCATCACGTCAACAATAATACGGGCCATGAATGGGCACTCCTTGGGTGCTGGAATCTATATAGAGCCAGGTCTCATTTTACCTGATGGGTGCCGCTACGTCCCCCTGCTGAGATGGCGGGTGGCTTATGTTGCGCTCACGCCTGTGAAGGTGAAGCGTGCCTGGCTGAGGTGTGGCACCTTTTTTCATCTGCACGAAAAAATTTCGTGCAGATGAAAAGAAGTGCCACGTGAGTGTGAGGGATCAGAAAGTCTGGTCAGCCCCCGACCTCACCGATGCCCTGGACGCGTTTGACCAGCGGGCCGGGCACCGGGCTTTTCTGGGGCGTCTGGTTGTGATGAGCGTGCGTCATATCGCTGAGCGTGCGGCTGCCAGGTGCACGCTCAGCGATATGACGCACGCTCGATTCTGGCAAGGGGTTAGCGGAGGAGCGCCTGCGCCGCGTGCAGATTGGCTAGGGCGAGGGTTTTGTTGGTTCGGGCTAGGGCTAGGGCTGAGATGGTGAGGGCAACCAGGGCGCGGGCCTGGCCGTCCGCTTCGGCTGCGGTGAGGTGCGGACGCGCCCTGCCCAGCCCTGCGCGGAAGGCAGCAAACAGCTCGTCGTAGTAGCCGCTGATGGCTGCGCTGACCACTGGGTCGGTGCCCACCGGGGCGTTGGCTGCCGCTATGAGCAGACAGCCGGGGTGGCTGCTAGCAGAGCTGATGGAGTTAGCCAGGGTCTCAAAGTATTGTGTGAGGGCATCGGGTTTCGCCCTCTCGCTGGTAATGCGGGCAAGGAGTGGGCGGACGCTTTCTGCCAGGTAGTTCTCTACCGCCTCGTCAAAAAGGCCCTTTTTGGATTCGAAGGCGTGGTAGAGGCTGGAGCGCTTGAGGCCGGTTGCTTGCTCGAGGTCGGGGATTGAGGTTGCCTCGTAGCCCCGATCCCAAAAGATGCCGCGGGCTGCCCTGACGGCGTCCACTCGGTCGAAGGTTGCTGTGCGCCCCATGGTGTGCCTCGTTTCATAGCTAACAAAATTTTGTACTGACCATTCTAGTATATATTGGAATAAGCGTTGCAAAAACCTATGAGAGGATTTTCCCATGACCGTCGCCGGTATCATCGCCCTACTGCTCGCCGTCGCCCTGCACGTTTTTATCTTCTACCTTGAATCCTTCGCCTGGACCACCCGAGCCCTGCCCGTCTTCGGCATGAGCCGTGAATCAGCCGAACAGACCAAAGAAATGGCCTACAACCAGGGTTTCTACAATCTCTTTCTAGCCCTGATTGCCGCTGCCGGCGTCCTAGCCCATCTTGCCGGTGCCCCCGCCGTGGGCCTGGCCCTCATGCTCGCCGGTACCGGGTCAATGCTGGCCGCCGCAGCCGTCCTCTTCATCACCTCACCGGATAAGCGCCCCGCCGCCATGAAGCAGGGTGCCTTCCCGCTGCTCGCCGTCCTTTCGCTCGCTCTGGGCGCAGCCCTCTAAGGAACCCGTCGCCCTGCCCCGCCGCTGGCCGTAGCCTACAATAGCTACCTATGCGCACACCCTCTGCTTCATCTGCCTGGCTACACGCCCTAGCCCGCCGAATCCACTTCTACGCCGGTATTTTGGTGGCCCCCTTCATCGCGGTAGCGGCTGCCTCCGGCGCTCTCTATGCCCTGGCCCCGCAGATTGAGAAAATGGCGTACAGCCACGTGCTCACAGCTCCGGCCACCGAAACCCGTCTCAACCTCGACGAGCAGGTTGCTGCAGCCAACGCCTATGCGGGGCAGGAGTCGCCGGTGGCCGTCCGCCCGGCTGTCGCTCCCGGCACCACCACCCGCGTTATGTACGCCGACGAAACCCTGGGCGAATCAACCACCCGCACCATCTTCCTTGACCCCGGCACCGGGCAGGTACTGGGTGAGTACCCGGTCTACGGCTCCAGCGGTGCCCTGCCCTTCCGCACCTGGGTGAGCGGCCTGCACCGCAACCTGCACCTGGGGGAGGTGGGGCGAATCTACAGCGAACTGGCTGCCTCCTGGCTCTGGGTGATTGCGATTAGTGGTCTGGTGTTGTGGGGTCTGCGTGCCCGCAGGCTGAGCCGGGGTAAGGACGCCCTCGCGCCGCGCCGCGGGCTCCGTGGCTACCTGCGCACCCTCTCCCGCCACAGTGCCTTGGGCTTTTGGGTAGCGCTAGGCCTGCTCTTTCTCTCAGCAACAGGTTTGACCTGGTCAACTTACGCCGGAGCAAACGTGAGTGACCTGCGGGCAGCCCTCAGCTGGACCACCCCTTCTGTCAGCACTTCTCTCACCGGGGCCGCAACAGATTCTTCGGATTCAGCCGACCACGCTGCCCCTGCATCTGGAAGCTCCACTGGGGCGCCTATTACTCTGCCCGTGACCTCCTACACCAAGGTTCTCAGCGCCGCCCGGGCAGTGAACATTGATTCGGTAAACCTTGAGATCCGCCCGGGCGCCGACGCAGAAACCGCCTGGGTGGTTCAAGAAACCCAGCGTTTCTACCCAACCCAAGTGGACTCGGTAGCTATCAACCCCTACACCTATAAGGTGGTAGACCGCACCGATTTTGCGGACTACCCGCTAGCCGCCAAGCTAACCCGCTGGGGGATTGACCTGCACATGGGTGTTCACCTTGGTTGGGTCAATCAGCTTGTGATGTTTGGGCTGGCTCTGGCAACACTGGCTTTGAGCGCCTGGGGGTATGTTATGTGGTGGCAGCGCCGCCCGCGCAGCGGAGGTAAGGTTGGCCCGGCCCCCACCCTCGCCTCTGTGCGGCAGGTACCGTTTTGGGTCTGGGTTCTTCTGCTCTCTGGCACACTGGCAGTTGGGTTCTTTTTGCCGGTGCTGGGTGCGAGCCTGCTAGTTTTTGTGGTAGCAGACCTGGCGGTGCAGGCTATCAGGTGGCTTATGTTGCGCTCACGCCTGTGAAGATGAAACGTGTCTGGCTGAGGTGTGGCACTTCTTTTCGTCTGCACGAAAAAATTTCGTGCAGACGAAAAGAAGTGCCACGTGAGTGTGAGGGGGCAGGACGCCGGTGAACCGCCGCACGCCTTCATCTTTTACATCGGATTCTTCGCCTGGAGCACCCCCCGGGGGCTCAGCGTCTTCGGCCTTACCCGCGAAAGCGCCGAGCAGACCCGGGAAATGGTCTACAACCAGGGGTTCTACAACCTCTTTCTCGGTTTCATCGCGGCCGCAGGCGTGATTCTCTACTGGGCCGGTTTATCCGAGGCTGGCCTAGCCCTGGTCATTGCCGGAGCCGGCTCTATGCTGGCGGCGGCAGCCGTCCTTTTCCTAGCTCTTGCGCTGCTTGCCCTCGGTGTCTCTATCTCAAAGTTGCCTGTCAGGCTAAGCGAAAAGTTGCTGGGAGCCTGCTCCCCAAACCCCCGGTGATGCCAGCACAAAAATCACCGGTGGTGCCCCTGCTCTTGCTAGCAGAAACACCCCCGGTGAGGCTATCCCCTTATGCCCCCTCTCGGCTTACTCTGCGGGTAGGTAGCCTAAATCGCGGGCGATATCAGCGGTGAGTTCGTTTGATTCAACAACAGGCTCGGCAGTCTCTTGACTGCTTGTGGCGGTGTTCGAAGATGACGAACTTGCCTGGAAGGTGAGGGTCTCCAGGTCATTGGGGGCGGTTAAAGAAGTGGTGGAACCGTCCCCGTTGATATCGATAGCCTGGGGGAGGCTTTCAACCGAGCCGTCATTGTCGAAGTCGATACCTTCATTAGCCACCCACTCTTTGTCGTTGTAGGTGACGTAGAAGCCCTGAGCAGCCTGGCCGAGCCCGGTAGCTTCGACCAGATTGGTCTCGTCAAGAGTGTCACCGGTACGGGTGGAGTAGCCGAAGTAGGTTGAACCATCGGTTCGTTTGAGACCGGTCAGCTGGTAGCTGTAGTTCATGATGCTTAGATAGTTGGGTTTGAAATTGACCTCGTCGGTACCGCCGTGGTGCAGGCCAAGGTTGTGACCCAGCTCGTGGATGAAGGTGCCAATACGAGTTTCGCTGTTGGCCTGGCCCCAGTAGGTCTGACCAACGGTCACGATGAACTCCCGGCCGTGGATCCAGCCCTGGCCTGACGAGCTGCTGTTACCGTAGTAGTCACCCCAAATCATATAGTGAAATACGCTGGTGCGGGCAGGGTCTGACTCGGTGCCACGCAGGGTCACCGCTTCGTCTACCCCGGTTAAAGCCTTGTGGGGAATCTCGTTACCGCCTCCAAGGTCGTACTTGGGGTAGATGCTGCCAGCGTCGAGATGCAGGTTGATACCATTACTGCCGTCAGGGTTATCAAGGGGGAGTTCTGCGAAAGTCTGGACGATGGTGTCTAGCTCGGCCTCACTTGCGATTTCACCGGGCATGTAGTCCATTTCCACGAAAATATCTTTGTGGTTGGGGTCAGCGCCCAGGGCAGGGAAGTCAATGTCGATGACTCCGTCATTGTTGTAGTCGTAGCCTTCGGTTTCCCAGGTATCGAGAAGCTTGTCTCCATCAGCATCCACGGAGGCCGAGGCCGCTGGTAGTGGCAGACCACTGACTGCTAGCGCGGTAATGGCAATGGTGGCTAATTTGCGAGAAAAATGCATGAGATATAAATCCGTTCTATAAAGCGTTGATGTTGTCATGGTTGGCGCTTGATAGGGGGACGCTTGATCTCTATATAAGGGGATATCCGAGCACGCTACCAACTCAAAAGATGGTGTGCAAGGGGCGTGTCGCGGCATAAAGCTTCTCGGGCCGCACCCGGCGGCGTGAATACCTCACGAGATAGAGTGACTACTCAGCGGGCAGATGGCCTAAATCGCGTGCTACCTCGGCAGTCAGCTCGCTGGAAACTACCTCGGGCAGAGCGCCCGGCTGGCGGGGCTGGGGCGCTTGCGACACCTCGGTACTGCTGCCTAGAGGGTGGGGTTCCACCTGGAAATTGAGCAGGTCTAGGTCATTTGGGGCAGTCAGCTTGCCGATAACCCCGTCGCCGTTCACGTCAATAGTCTGCGGCTTGTGGGTAATCGTGCCGTCACCGTTGAAATCTATGCCCTGGTCAGCAACCCACTGCTGGCCGTTGACGGTGGCAAAGAACCCCTGAGCTTTCTTGCTCAGGCCCTTTGTCTCCATCACGACCTTCTCATTGAGGGTGGTAATCGCCCGGTAGGAATAACCAAAGGAGGTTGTTCCATCAGTCTTCTTGATGCCATCCAGCGTGTAGAGGTAATTCATCACGCTCATATAGTTGGGCTTGTAGTTGATTTCATCGGCTCCACCGTGGCCGAGACCCAGGTTATGCCCCAGCTCGTGAATAAACACGCCAATACGGATGGAGCTGCTGGCCTCGCCCCAGTAGGTATCACCTACGGTCACAATAAATACGCGCCAGTTGTAATATCCTTGACCGGAGGAAGCCGTATCTCCGTAGTAGTCGCCCCAAATCATGTAATGAAAAATGGGTTCACGGGCGGGGTCAGAGTGCTCACCGCGCAGGAGCCAGGCGTCGTAGGCGCCTTCAGCTAAGCCCTGGTGGGGAATCTCGTTACCGCCACCTAGGTCGTATTTAGGGTAGATGCTGCCCGCGTCAAGGTGCAGGTTAATGCCTGTGGTGCCATCAGGGTTCTTGACGGGCATATCGGCAAAGGTCTGCACGATGACGTCGAGCTCGGCTTCGGTGGCGAGCTCACCTGGCATATAGTCCATCTCAACAAAGAGATCCTTCTGATAGGGGTTGGCACCGAGCGCGGGGAAGTCAATGTCGATGGTTCCGTCCCCGTCGAAGTCGTAGCCTTGGGTCTCCCAAACGTCGAGAATCTTATCGCCGTCGGTGTCAGAGGGGGTGGCCTCTGCGGCAGGTATTGCCAGGCCTGTAAGGGCTAGAACCGCCACCGCTGTGGTGGCGAGCTTTCGTAAAAAACGCATGTGTAGTCCGTTCCAAAGAGGTGTAAAAGGGGTTTTACGCGGGGGCTCTCGGGTGCGGTGATTGGGTCTATACTAAAGGCAGGTGTGGCTTAGAACATATTCTTTTGGCTTCGCCACGGTTTAGAGAGTCTTATCAAGTTCATCAAGCAAACACTGCCGTAGAGTCGCCGAGCGCCCAGCAAAGGCCCGTTGCTGGCGCACGTACTCGGCCTTACCCTCGGGGGTCTCGATCTTGACCGGCTCGTAACCCCAGTCTTGCAGGTCGTAGGGGGCAGCCTTCATATCGAGTTCGCGCACGTCCCAAGCCAGTTCGAAGCAGTCCATGACCAGGCTCGACGGGATGAGGGGCAGAAGCTTGTAGGCCCACTTATAGATATCCATGTTGGCATGCAGGCAGGCGGGCTGCTCCAGGTTGCGCTGTTGCTCCCGCGTCGGCTGCACCTCATTCAAGGGAACCGCCTGCGGCATGAAGAAACGGAAGGCATCAAAATGGGTGCAGTGAATCTTGTGGCCCTCCACCACTCGGTCGGTACCCTCAGCCCCTAGGCGCAGTTCTAGGTAGTCGTGGCGGATGTTATTCTCCACCGACTTATAAGTCATCGCCCACTCGTGTAGGCCAAAGCAGCCAAAGAAACCGGGTTTGGCCGCGGTTTTGCCCAGGATAATTCGCGCAAAATCAATGGCTGACGCGCGGTCCTCAGCAAACTTTTCGGTATCGACAAGGACGCTGGTGCCCGCCTGCGCCGCCGCGGCGGCTTCGGCAGGTGGCAGGCCTGCCTCTTCTAGCTCCTGCCGGGTAGCGGCCCGGTAGAACTTCCAGTCTGCCCGCTCACCGGCGTCCTGCAGAATGACCCCCGCACCGGGGTGCCAGCGCATAAACTGCCCGGGCTTGAGGGTGTAGTAGGTGAAGAGGAAGTCCTCAACGGGGTGGGCCTGGCCGCGCTCGCGCCGCCCTGCAAAGGGCAGGGCGTAGCGGCCGGAGCGCTGTTTATGGGCGGACGCTTGGGCGCGCCAATCGTCCGGGGCAAGGAGGGTGAGGGGCATGGGGTCTATTCTAGCTCGCCCCCATACGCTAACCTGATTTCTGGCCAGCTCATAGGGCATAAATGAATTGAAGGCTTGCACATGAGAAATGGCCCCATATTCTCGAAACTAATATAGAGGCTTATTCATAAGGTCTGTCTCGAGGCACCCCTGGGCTCGCACTCGCTGCCGACCCTCTCGCCCGGTTCGCTTCGCTCACAAGGCGATTCACGCCAGCCACCGAGCCAGCAGCTTCGCTGCGAGCCCGGGGCACCTCTGCCCTTATGAATAAGCCTCAGTTTCCCCTACAACACCATCAGCCCCTATCCGGGCACGATTAATAACTCCATCAAGGCGCTGGGCAGCAATAGAGCATTCAGGGCAGTCCTTAGGGTCATGGTGAGCCGCAAAAATAGGGTAAGAAATTGCACCCGAGGTATGCTTTAGCCAGGCATTGCCCCTGCAAGTTCCACAGGTAAGAGCCGTATCGGCACCGTCTTTTTTCTTATCTCTTTCGCCATTTTCGACAAGCTGCTTATAAGCAATTGCACTTAAGATTAGGTAATTTTTATAGACTAAACCAGTTAGGATAACTAGTACCGTATCTTTTGATTTTTCCCTCTAAGTGCATTCCGTCAATTTTAATAGGTATAGCAGGGACTGATATTTGACCGTATGGTGAATCAACATTAGAAATATTATGATGCGTTGCAAGATATGAATATTTTCTATCACTGTCTTTTGTATTAGAAATTTTGAATAGCTCTTGGGCTGCACCTAAAAGGCTAATATGCACAACACCAGACTGATTATAAGCAAGTGATTCAAGAATACGTGCAGCTAAGATAAATCCGGTGGAATGATCAAGAGCTTGGACAGGAAGGGCTCCCGGGACTAGCTCACCATCTGAATTCACCGTACTGCATAAGTGAGATATACCGGTTGCGGCTTGCACAATTGAATCAAAACCTGCACGCGTAGCCCAAGGGCCCGACTCTCCCCAGGCTGATAGACTAGCGATAAGGAGGTCTGGATATTTATTCCGCAATTTTGAAAGACTGAGACCAAATTTATCTAAGGAATGTGGACTATACCCGAGTATGACAACATGCGCTTGAGAGATAAGACTATTGATCATTTTTTTATTATGTGAAAAATCAACAATAGCTGTATTTTTACCCATGCCATTTGAAATATATTGATCTTCTAACTCAGGCATGGAAGGTGGATCTATTCGTAGAACGTCTGCGCCCAAACAAGCGAGGATTTGAGTACAAGTAGGGCCAGCAACAACTCTAGTTAAATCAAGCACTCTAATTCCTGACGCAGGTAGATAGTAATCAGTCAGATTAGGTGGTGCATTATCTTTTTGTGATACCTCCGTTTTAATCCAGGCAGTTTCAATCATTTCTTTAGATTGGTCAGTCTGATTCCACTCATCTGAGCTTCGAACTGCTGACGCAATACCGCCGTTGAGAATTATTGATTCTTCAATTTCATGTTTTGGCAAAGATAAAAACAATTTGGTTAAATTTTCTCTATCATTAGTCCCAAAACATTCTGTTAACGCTTTGGCGTGATGTGGGTAATTGCCATGTAGCCTGACCCACCCATCTAGTGTCTTAAAGAATCCTGAAAGAGGGCTCCATGGTACGGTTTTTCGGTTCTGGACTTCTAGATTTTCTAAACTGGAAAATGAAAATGGTATTTGGGGTATATCTAGCGTAAAAGTGCTCTCAACGCCTCTTGCGTCAGCAAGACACTGAGCAGCCTCTACTGCTGATGTCACAGAGTACAGCGCCAGGGCCGAAACATCCAAAGGGCAGTGTCGCCATTCATCAAATCGATATGTATACGTATGAGAATCTACCTGCATATCTAGTTGATACCACCTTTCCAACCCAAATAACAGACTTGCCTGTAAAAGGAACCAATCCGTAAGTTCAGCTTCAGGCACCTAGCTATCCGAACGGTTGCTAGATACACACAGGAAAGAACTACTCGAAATGAGCTGTCATCTCAGCCAACCTGTTAAAGTCATTCTCGCCAGCTATCAGACTAGTGAAGCTGTGTGTCCTGGTGTGCGAGTAATAAGTGTAATATTCACGTAATAGCAAGCCAGGCCAGAATCTGTTCTCTCCCTGTATGCTAGATTCTACATCAAGGTGTTGCTTGGGACACATTATGAATAGGTAATATATTCAAAATTGGCCCTTACAAACTCCAGGATGATCATATTCGTAAGGACCTGATGGAGCTCAGCTGGTGAGAATAATGTTCAAAGGGTTCACGGCATGCTCCTTTAGTGCTTGACCAGCCGGTTGGCTGAATTTTTTTTGGGGGGGGGTAAAGAAGATGTGACGTACAACAAAATTATGTCGGGTCAATTCCTTTCGTCAAGGCCCTGTGCCAAAAGCTGCCTAAATTTTTTTCAGATGCTCACTGACATGAGCAAAAGCCAAGCCCCGGGCCAGCAGCGTGGCGCTACCAGCCCGGGGCCCGGGCGTCCTCGCGGAAAAACCTAGTTCACAACCTAGCGGCCGGTACCACCGTACACGGTAGCCTCACCCTCGGTATCAAGGTCAAAAGCTGAGTGCACAGCGCGCACAGCCTCATCAAGCTTCTCAATATCGGTGATAACCGAAATGCGGATCTCAGAGGTAGAAATCATCTCGATGTTCACACCGGCGGTGCTCAGCGCGTCAAAGAACTTAAAGGACACACCGGGGTTGGACTTCATACCCGCACCCACCAGCGACAGCTTACCGATATGCTCCTTGTACTCCACCTCTTCGAAGCCCAGCTCGTCCTTTTTCGCCTCAAGGGCAGCCAGAGCGGCAGCGCCCTGATCCTGAGGCAGAGTGAAGGAGATATCGGTGACGTCGGGGCGGTCGGTTGAGACGTTCTGAACAATCATGTCGAGGTTCACGTTGGTCTCATTGAGAATACCGAACACCTTGGCCGCAGAGCCGGGCACATCGGGCACACCGATAACGGTGACCTTAGCCTGGCTACGGTCGTGGGCGACGCCCGAGACGAGGGGCTGTTCCAAGGGGATCTCCTTCAAATTAGTTTCCATACCCTCATTGTCGGGGATAACGAGAGTGCCTTCAAGCTGTGAGAACGAAGAGCGAACATGCAGCTTCAGGTTGAAACGGCGCGCGTACTCCACCGAGCGCAGGTGAAGAATCTTGGCGCCGTTAGCAGCCATCTCCAGCATTTCTTCGCTCGTGACGGTATCGAGCTTGTGGGCGGACGGCACGATACGCGGGTCAGCGGTGAACACACCGTCGACGTCTGAGTAAATCTCACAGACGTCGGCACCCAGCGCAGCAGCCAGGGCAACGGCGGTAGTATCGGAGCCGCCACGGCCCAGGGTGGTGATGTCACGGGTCTGCCGGTTCATCCCCTGAAAGCCCGCAACAATCGCCACATTGCCCTCATCAAGGGCGGTGCGAATACGGTCAGGCTTGACCTCAACCAGGCGGGCAGAGCCGTGCACACCGTCGGTAATCATGCCGGCCTGGGAGCCGGTGAAGGACTGGGCTCGGCCACCCATGCTGTTAATAGCCAGGGCCAACACGGCCATAGAGATTCGCTCGCCAGCGCTCAACAACATATCGAGTTCACGCGAGGGGCCGGCATTGGGGGTTACTTCAGCCGCAAGGTCGAGCAGTTCATCGGTGGTATCGCCCATTGCTGAGACCACCACGACGACCTCGTTGCCAGCCTTCTGCGTGTCCACAATACGGCGGGCCACACGCTTAATACCCTCGGCATCAGAAACCGAGGACCCACCGAACTTTTGGACAATCAGGCTCATTGAAACTTCTCCAGTACAAAGGTGTTGAAGGTGCCGGGCATTTGCCGGCCTAAACCTATCGTAGGGGTGGCGCGCCTTTATGAACGATTTTTGCTCACATGACGGGAATATAACGTGTATTACGTCCAGGGGTTGACGTAGGTCTTACCCGGAATCGGAGGAATCTCTGGAGCAACCGTGCGTAGCGGGGTCTTCTTCAGCTCTTTGAGAGTGCTCTCGTAGGCTTCGCGGCGCTCGCCCTCCTGGGAATCAGTTTCGCTCTCGTCTAGCTGCTCAGCTTCAAAGGCGGCAACGGCAGCCTGTTCGGCCCTCTCTTCGGCTGAAAGGTCACCGGGGATGCTGGTGCTTTCTTGGGAGGCCAGTTCTTGATTCAGTAGTTCCTCGTTGAGGTCGCCCTGCTCGGGTGCTACCTGGCTAGGTGCAGGGGAGGGGGTGGCGTCCTGCCCCTCAATCTCGCCGAACATGGAGCCAGACCAGCGGGCGCGCGGTGACCGCGCCGCCTCGTCCGCGGCAGCCTGCTGGGCCTTTTCCTGTGCTTCTGCCCGGGCGGCCTCCTCGAAATCCGCAGCGGGGTTGGCGCTCTCGGCGCGGGTGCCCTCGCTAATCACGCGGCGGCCCTCAAGCGCTCGCCCCAGGGTAATCTCATCGGCGTATTCCAGATCGCCACCTACAGGCAGGCCGGAAGCCAGGCGCGACACCCGGATACCAATTGGCACCAGCAGACGCGACAGGTAGGTGGCTGTGGCTTCTCCTTCAAGGTTGGGGTCCATGGCCAGAATCAACTCGGTAATGCGCTCATCAGACAGACGGGCCACCAGTTCACGGATGCGTAGCTGCTCAGGGCCCACACCACCCAGCGGATTGATGGACCCGCCCAGCACGTGGTAGCGGCCGGTGAAAGAACGAGTGCGTTCAACAGCCACTACATCCTTAGACTCCTCGACCACACACAGCACCGACGGGTCGCGTTGCTCGTCACGGCAAATTGCGCACAGCTTGGTCTCAGACACGTTGCCGCAAATTTCACAGAAGCTCACGGTCTTCTTCACGCGGGCAATTGCGTCCGTCAGTTTAGTCATCTCATCGGGCTCAGAATTCAGAATGTAGAAGGCGATGCGCTGGGCGGACTTGGGACCCACTCCGGGTAGGCGGCCTAGCTCGTCGATGAGATTCTGGACGGCGCTCTCGTACACTTATACTCCTTGAGCCCGGCAGGTTTGGGTGCCGGTGCTTATTTTTTGTTGACTAGCCCTGGTGGAGGGGCCGCTCGTCAATGACCTTGCCACCCAGAATCTTTTCTACGGCCTTCTGACCGATGAGTACGGACGATTCGAGGGCAGCATCGTCGTCGCTGGGGGTGAAATCTTCGGGGGCCTCGGGTGCTTCTGGGGCCGGGGCTTGGCCCCGCTGTACAGCCTGTTGACCTGCCGCAATCTGTGCAGCGTGGCGTTCACGGAAAGACAGTTTACCGCCCGGTTTACTTTTTTCTGGGGCCGGGTCTGCTGGGGTACTAGGACGTTGGAGCGCAGCCGGTGCCTCCTGCTCGGGTGATGCAGAACCCGGCTCCGCACGGTGCTCGGGCGCAGTCTCGGGGGTCTCGTCAAAGTAGCCACCCTCGCCGTTGGCATACTCAGAGGCTGGTCCGGTGGTGCCGCCGGTGGCGGAATTCTCTGCGGTCTCTTCTGATGCCTGCCCGGAGGCCTCACCTCCCTGATGCTCGGAGTTAATTGCCGCGTTGTCGGCACCTTTGTGACCCTGCTCGGCCAGGCCCTGCGTGGTGGGCACAGGCTCTAGTGAGACCGCGTGAGGGCTCTGCTCATGCTGGCCCGCGCTACCCCCCTGTTCGGGGTGTTCACTGGCCAGCGAGATGTTTTGTTGCTCTTGTGAGCCACTGGACGGGTGCTGGGCCTTTGCGATTTCGACCGGGTCTGCCTCGCCTTCAATGACGCGTAGATGCTGTCTCTTATACACAGCTG
>NZ_CAKMSB010000003.1 GCF_928381405.1 Rothia nasisuis | reverse complement strand
GTATCAGTTCAACTTCCGCACTACCCGTACTCCTGTGCGAACAGGAGTGTGTAGTGTGGACGATAAGAATGTTATTTATAACATTGGTACGCTATTGAGTTTTCAAGCAACAGACCACACCCCACCGAGCCTCCCCTTGGTGGCTTTTCACCCTGTTTTTCTGGTGGGCGCGCACGCTGGGTTGAATTGAGGAAGGGGTTGGTTATTTGTCATTCTGACCACCCCGTCACCAGGGCAACTCGTTTAGTCTATCGCGCCTGCTCCTGCCGTTGCAAGCTGAATTCCCGTGGTGCTGACCACAGTACACAGCCGAGGTCAATACTTAACAGGGGTGAGCACGTAAAACACCCAATAATCTAGGGCTTACCCTGCGGTGGACGCCCTTATACACCCGGAATACAGAGCATCCCAGCACCGTTATCTAGAGAGTACACAACCCTAGATTTCAAAGGAAAAACCGTGCCAGCACTATCTCTGCTCGATTTCGCACTCATCTTCCCAGGAGAACGCCCAGCTGACAGCTTTAGGCGATCAGTCGCACTAGCACAGCACGCCGAAGACCTCGGCTACGACCGTATCTGGTACGCAGAACACCACAACATGAAACGTATCGCCTCGGCAGCGCCCGCCGTCCTTATTGCATACGTCGGTGCACAGACCACAAAAATCCGTCTAGGGGCAGGCGGCGTCATGCTACCCAACCATTCCCCGCTCACTGTAGCTGAACAGTTCGGCACTCTGGCGGAAATGTACCCCGACCGAATCGATTTAGGGCTTGGGCGTGCCCCCGGCACTGACATGCGCACCCTCACAGCACTGCGCCGTAGCCCCAATGACGCAGAAAACTTTCCGCAAGACGTCCAGGAGCTACAAGGGTACCTGAGCGGCGACACCCTCATCTCGGGTGTGAACGCCACCCCCGGTGCCGGAACCAACGTACCGATCTATATATTAGGGTCCTCGCTCTTTGGGGCCTCCCTGGCGGCAGCTCTTGGTTTGCCCTACGCCTTTGCCTCCCACTTCGCACCCACCCACCTGGAGCAGGCTGTGAAGGTCTACCGCGAGCGCTTCACTCCCTCTGAACAGCTGGCAGAGCCCTACGTAATTGCCGCAGCTAACGTGATTGCCGCCGACACAAAAGAGGAGGCCCAAGCCCAGCAGGTAATTGCCCACCGCCAGCGCGTCAAGTCCATGATGCGTATGGATGACCGTGACATGACCGATGCCGAGCTCGACCTGCTCGTCGCCTCAGCCCAGGGCCAACAGATTCTGGATATGCTGCGCTACACTGCCGTAGGCACCGCCGACGACGTGCGCGACTACCTCACTCGGTTCGCGAACACGGTGCAGGCTGATGAGCTGATGATTTCTAACCTCTCGCCCTCCACCGAACAGGCCCACCGCGGCCTAGAAGTACTGGCACAGGCCATGATTCAGAAATAGGGCGGTATAGCCTAAGCGCCCACTATCCCTCAAGAAAGGCCAGCACCGCACGCACGCGGCGGTTGCCTGTCTCTGCCGGCAAATCGAGCTTGTCAAAAATATTGCCCACATGCTTGGCTACAGTAGCCGAGGAAATGAAGAGTTCACTCTCAATCTCTGTGTTTGACCGGCCCTGGGCCATGAGCCGCAGAATCTCCAGTTCACGCGGTGAGAGACGAGCCAGCTTGCCCTCGGTGGGGCGGTGAGCTGTCTGCTCGAGGTGAGAGTCGGACGAGCCCCTGGCAGCCCCTCCCCCAGGGTAAGAAGAGGGAATGGGGGCGTCCACACCGGAGGTGCCTGTCGATGTGCCGGGAGCCTGCCCAGCTGCCTGCCCGCTAGAGGAGGTGCCGCCGAGCAGGTGCTGCACGACGTCCGGGTCAATCACGGTGCCTCCTGCCACCACGGTGTCGAGGGCGCGGGCGAACTCTTCGATGTCCCCCACCCTGTCTTTGAGTAGGTAGCCCAGCCCGGCCGCAGAGCGGGCAAAGAGCTCGCGGGCGTAGGCGGTGGTGATGTACTGGGAAAGCACCACGATAGGAATCCCCGGGTAGGTCTCGCGCAGCTGCAGAGCAGCCTTCAGACCGTCAGAAGTGTGGGTGGGCGGCATGCGCACATCGGTGATAACGGCGTCCAGGCCTTCACCCGCCATAGCCGTATCAACAGCGGTGAGAAGGGTAGGGGCGTCCTCGACCTCTGCAAGCACGGAGTGCCCCAGCGCTCCTAGCACCATCGTCAGCCCTTGACGGAGCAGGGCGGAATCTTCGGCAAGGATAATGCGCATGGGGCACCTTTCGTGGCAGTATTTCATGTGCGACGCTACAGGGTTGTTGAGCCCTTGGGTAGGGGTAGAGCCAGGGTCAGGCGGGTGGGGCCACCGGCTGGGGAATCCACCTGAACCGTACCACCCAGGGCGACTGCGCGCTCTACCAGGCCGGCCAGGCCGGTGCCGCGAGCTGGCTCTGCGCCGCCGATGCCGTTGTCCTCAACCGTGACCACCAGCGAATCGCCAACTACGAATACTGACAGCGAGACGAACTGGGCCTGGGCGTGCTTAAGGGTATTGGTCAGAGCCTCATTGACGGTGTAGTAGGCGGTGCGCTCAATATCGCGCCGCAGTCGGGCCGGAGCCTCATAGGTGAGATGCACGGGGATGACGGTGTGGCGAACCAGCTCTTCCAGGGCGGCCTTGAGGCCATGGTCTTCGAGCACTGCCGGGTAGATGCCGCGGACGGTATCGCGCAGGGTCTGCTGGGCGTGGGAGAGCTGGGTGCGGGCCTCGGTGACGTGGGTCAAGACGGCTGTAGCGCGGGCATCCTGGGTATCAGTGACCAGGTTCTTGGCTTCCATCTCGGCCAGACCAAGACGCAGGTTGAGGTTGACCAGTTCCTGTTGCACACCGTCGTGCAGGTTGCGTTCGATACGGCGGCGCTCCCCTTCGAAAGCGTCCATTATCTTGGCGCGGGAGGCGGTGACCTTGGCAAGCTGACGTTCCTGCTCTTCGGGGCGGGGAGAAAGAATCAGTTTGGAGAGGCTACCACCGGCGGCGGCAGCCAGACCGTTGACGTAGGCAAAAATAATGAGCAGGACGGGGATGGCTGCCAGGAAGACCCACCAGTACTGGGGGGTGACTTCGGTAATGGGGCCGCTCAGTAGGTTACTGTTGCGATCGGCAAGATAGTGATACTGGTAGTCGGTGAAGAAGCCAATACCCTGACCCCAGTCGATATAGAGGCTATTACCCCTGCCGGTGTAGTAAGTGAAGCCAGCCAGAACTGCCAGCAGGCTCACTTCTGCAATAAGAACCACGCCTGCCGTGAATCCCCAGAAGGTAGTCAGGGCCAGTGAGCCGACCTCACGCCAGGTGGCAATCTCTTTGAGGCGGAAGAGGGCGCCCTCCCAGAAGCCAGCATTGGGGTAGTCCACGTGACCGTTGGCGACGATGCCGTGACCGGTCTTTGCCAGGCGCCAGCGCTCGTAGATGCCAAAACCAATAGCGGCAAAGGGTAGAGCCACGATACCAAGGATGGAGGCGGTCAGCCCCATCACCAGGGAAGCAATAATTGCCTGGGCAGCCAAAACCGCAAAAGCAATCCAGGGCCCGGCAGCCAAGAGGTAGAGAGGGCTGGCCAGGCGGCGCCACAGGCTCTTGACGGGCTTGGGCTGCTTGGCGGGGTTGTGGTCAAAGGACGCCGGTGCCCGGCTCCCTGCCACAGGGGCGGCAGGTGCGGTGTCATGAAGAGTGTAATCGGTGCTTGTCATACTTCTATTCTTCCGCTCCCAGCACCTGCGCACAGTGGGGGGATCTCTACTCTTTCTCTGCCCTTACCCAGGGCGGAAGGTAGAGCAGTCTCTACCTACTTCCGATTAAAAAGTGCCTGCCAGATTTTCTCAGTTGCAGGAGCTACAGCTGAATCGACCTCACAGGGTAGATATATCTGCTAGTCGACCAGGGCGGCGGTAAGCTCCTTAACCAGAGCCCCCAGGCGGAAACGTTCGGGAGTCAGAGGGGCGATTCCCGCCTCTTCCAGGGGCTCAGCGGTCACGGGCCCTACAGCAGCTGCGATAGTTCCTGTTTTAAAAGCCTCAACCACCTGCGGTAGCACCCCACGAGCCGACGCCGACTCAAACAGGGCAGTCACTGCCGGGGCGGCAGTAAAAGTTACCGCATCCACCTCACCAGCCACCACAGCATCCAACAGGTCATCTACCAGCTCAGGACGCTCAGGAGCCTCCCACCGGTGCGGCACCACAGCCGTCACCCGCGCACCCGCAGCCACCAGACGCGCCTCCTGCGCCGCATCCGGCGACCCGTGCTGCTGAACCACCACATGCTGGCCTGCAACACCGCGCTCCAGCGCCAAATCCACCAAAGCCGACGTGCGCTCCTGCGCCGCCATACCGGCGTCCTCAAACCCCAAACCGCGCACCGCCCCCCGGCCCTTAGCGCCACGCACCAAAATCGTAGCCTCCGCAAGAGCCTGCCGTAGCTGCTCCTCAAGGCCGCGTGCGCGGGCAGAATCGAACCAGCCATTGAGGCCGTAGCCGGTGGTGACCAGCAGGATGTCGGGGTGGTGGGCAAGAATGTGGTCGGTGGCCGCGTGCAGTTCAGTGTCATCTGCCACCGGCACGATGCGGACGGTGGGGGCCACCAGTACCCGTGCCCCCTGCCGTTCAAAGGCCGCAACCTGCTCCTCAATACGACGAGAGGCAGTCACGGCGATGGTCTTACCGGCCAGCAGACCGGTATCGGGGTCGGGGTCGGCGGACGGGCGGTGTGAAGAAGATGAGGAAGTCATAACACCAGGGTACCGCCGGTGGTGCGGGCTAGCCCAGGCGTTTAGAGCCTTCGCGCACACTCAGAGGGGCCATGCGAGCGCTGTGGCGGGCGATGAAGTCGGCGACCCAGGCGGGGTCGGTCTTGGAGTATTCCCGCAGAGACCAGCCGATGGCCTTATTGATGAAGAACTCCCTAGAACCAAAGTTGAGGGTGATGATTTCTTCAAGCAGGGCGGTGTTTGTTTCTGCCTTGCGGGGGCGCTGGTGGTCGATGGCCACGCGGCGGACCCATATGTTGGCGTCCTGCGCCCAATCGAGAATAAGGGTGTCGTTGGGGTTGCGCCAGAGGATCTCGCCGACCATGGTGTCGAGGCGGTCGACGGCGTCCCACCAGCTTTTCTCTTCGATGAGCTCGCGTAGCCAGTCAATGTCCTCGGGTTCAAGGTAGCGGCGCAGGGCATGCAGGTAGTCGAGGGCGGCGTACTGGAACTCGCGTTCCGGGGCCTGCCAGCAGGCCTCAACGAAGCTGCGGTCAATCCCTGTGGTCTTAGCTTCGGTGCGGGCCTCTGCTAGGAGGGGTTTGATGAGTTCCCGGCGCTGCGGGGTTTTAATTCCTAGGAAGGGGAATTGATTGCGCATGTAGGCGGCCATGGGGGCAGCATTGGCGGGATTGGACGCCGCAACCAGGGTTTCATGCAGGGTAGAGAAGTTCATGGGGCTCTTTCAGGTGATGAGTTATCGGGGTTTGCGAACGGGTCTTTTAGTCCACCCTACATAATTCAACAGGTGGGGATATTATTCTACACTTGATGAATTTCATCTACGGGTGGGGAATTTTGGGTAGACTGGGTGTATGGCAGCTCAGCACTCTACTACTTCCGGCTCGCCCCGCGGACGACGCAGCGGCGGCACCCGCTCCCGCGACGACATTTTGCGGGCAGCAACCAATCTCTTTGCTGAACACGGGTTCGAGGGTACTTCTGTGCGGGCTATCGCCGCGCAGGCCCAGGTTGACCCCGCCCTCATTCGACATTTCTTTGGGTCAAAAGAAGTACTGTTTACAACCCTGCTCAACGAGGCGACGGAACTTTCAACCCGTCAGACCACAACACCCAGCAGCGGCGACCGAGCTACCGATCTTGTCGCGACCTACCTGCACCTGTGGGAATCACCCGAGACAGGGCCGCTGCTGATAGGTCTAGTTCGTTCGGCTCTTGCGTCAGCCACGGGGGCACCCGCCATCAAGGAAGCTCTGGTGCGGCACCTTACCCAAAGCTGTGCCGACCCGCTGAAGCCTAGTCTGGATGAGGCGTCCGCGGAGCTCCTCAGCGCCCACCTGCTAGGGGTAGCGGTAGGACGCTACCTTCTGAGGCTCCCCCACCTTGCCGCGCTCAGCACCGATGAACTGGCTGAACGCACCGCACCTGCCGTTCGGAGCTACCTTGAGGGGAATTCTCGCTCCCGTAAGACCCGGCCCGCGCCGAAAAAGAAGAGCCCCCAGGAGCAGCTGTCGCTGTTTGACGGCCTCTTCTAACGAGAGGGCCGACTCCCGGGGGTTACTTTTAGGCTGGGGTTAGAAGGTTTCGGTGCCGGTGTAGGAATCGTGCACCATGTTGGCAAAGCGTGAGTAGTGGCCCTGAAAGGCAACCGCGATGGTCTTAGTGGGGCCGTTACGGTGCTTAGCGACGATGACGTCCGCCTCGCCTGCGCGGGTTGATTCCTTCTCGTAATAATCCTCGCGGTGCAAGAGAATGACCATGTCAGCGTCCTGTTCAATAGAGTTATGAACGGTGACGCCGTTGGCGATGAAGTTGTGGTTCCCTAGCACAGTGGCGTCAAAAACCTCTTCTTCCCCCTCGTACTCGATAGAAGTGACGGTGTCCCAGAAAAGGTCATTGACCGCAAGCATGTCGAGCTCAGCGGCATCAAGGACGCTAGCTACCTGAGTCAGCACAGGAGCACTCGTTCGTACGCCAGAAGACGTAAGAGCATCAGCTACTCGAGTAGGCTCACGCAGAACAGCACCTACCTGCCCCCAAACCTGCTCATTCCTGCCCAGCGGAACATCGGCGTCCTGAATCTCGATGTCTTGAATCTCAAAGCTAAACCGGACTAAATCATCATGCTCAGACACAGACAGAGAACCATCTTCAACGACCGTTGAAATACCAAAACGTAGAAGCAGAAGGCTTACCTGCTCAGCAACCGGTCGAGGCAGGTTCACCGTAACCGATGAATCTACAGTCTGCACGTCTAAGAACACTGTGCGCAGGAAAAGGCGAATCTGCTCTTTCGGTAAGGAAAATACCTTAGAGGGAACACCCAGCACAGGTGCTGTAGAAGCAGCTTCGATGACCTGTTCGTCACTCCAATGCGTCCGGGCAGACGGCCCGTTAACGTGGCGGGGTACACCCAAACGATCCCCAACTGCAAGCTCACCCAGACCCTTCCAGCCTGTGTAGGTAAAGAAGGGGTGATTGGCGGTAGCGCGCAGGGTCTTACCCGAAGCTAGCGTTAGACGATAAACAGGTTTCACACCCGTAGAAAAGACGTGGGTCAGGTGCCGCTCCACGAAACGCATGTCGTCCCCCAGGGACCATACCGGGACGTCCTGAGCGCCCTGCTCAAAAAGCTCGCCCATCGTTGTTTCAGCTCCCGTATCAGAGCGAAGCACACGAGTATCGGCAGTCAGACAGCCCGACTCGCGAAGGTCCGACACCTGCGGCTTCTTGTCGGTACGCTGCTCAGAGCCACGGTTCAGCTGCGAGAGGGCAATCAGGGGCACCTCAAGCTCCTTAGCCATCAGCTTGAGGGCACGCGAGAACTCCGAAACTTCCTGCTGGCGCGACTCAACCTTCTTACCCGAGCTCATCAGCTGCAGGTAGTCCAGAACAATCAGCTTGAGGTTATTCTTCTGCTTCAGGCGGCGGGCCTTAGCACGAATCTCCATCAGGGTCATGTTGGGTGAATCGTCGATAAAGAGCGGAGCGGAGTCCATCTTGCCCATGGCGGTAGCAATCTTGGCCCACTGGTCATCGTCCAGCTTGCCCTTGCGTAGGTCGGACAGATTGATGCCAGCCTCAGCCGACAGAATCTTCATAGCAATTTCATTGCGGCCCATTTCCAGCGAGAAGAACACCGTGGTCATACCGTGCTTAATGGCAGCAGACCGGGCGATGTCTAGGGCAAACGTCGAATTATGGGTAGGCACAAAAGCACGAGAAGCCAAGAAAAGATGCTGCTCATTATCTACCTCAATACAGCGCACCGGCACAGAATCAACAGGCTCCACAGCAACAATGTAGCGAGAGCTTCGCTTAGTGGTCGGACGAGAATCGCGGTCACGGTGCATTTGCTTCTTGCGAGACAGAGCAAAAACAGAATCAGAGGAAGAGAAGGTCAGCTTGTAGGCCGTCGACGTAGCCTCGCTACTGCCCTTGACCTTTTTTGTTGCCATACCTGTGCGGTACCCCAAAGAAAGCGCCAGCTCCTGGGTATCAAGTGCCAACTGGCGGTTCGTCACCGTGAACTGAATACACCCGGCGTTTGTAACAGTGCCGTCGCTATCGAGCAGCCCTGCCAGCAAAGCTCGGCGCTGCGCTTCAGAGGCCCGTAGGTACTGCATAGGAATGTGCTTATTATTCAGAACACCCAGAGTATGCAGCTGCCCTTGGAGGCTACCGTTGGCCCGATGGCATGAGAGGCATCGTAGGCCTGATGTGCACGAGCCGCCACAATCAATACATGTTACACGCGCATGGGGAGTAGCAACAGTCTTTCGCTTACCACCACATTCCCGAGAGCACGTAGTGACATTACGATCAGAATGAGTAAATGCCTTACCGCAGACGAGACAGAAGCTCGTAAATGTACGAGTATCAGCTGGTAGATGCACCGAATAGATAATGCCTTTTACCTGACGAACCGTGTAGCCATCAGCTTCAATACCGTGGAGAACTTCGTCATCTGCGGTAGATACACGAGCTGCAGCAGACGCACCATCACCCAACCAAATTCCCAGGGTGTAGGGGGCGACTAGTAGGTCAGCTTCGGGCAGTTGGAGCGGGCGGGTGTTAGCAATGTAGTGGTTGGCTCGACGGTCAGCCGTCGCGCAGCGAACCGTCTCACGAATCTCAGCGGTGGTGCGCACCTGCGCGCCCACGGACGTCCGCACACGCCCCCCGCCTGAACCCGCCAGAGCTGACGAGCGGGCCCGACGGGACGCGCGGGTTTCGGTGAGCCACTGATGCTCGGCGTCCGCGATAATCTCGGTTCCGTCATCAAAAATGACCTTGAAGCAGGGACGCCCGGTCATCACGTCGGTAGCGTTCGTGACGGTCGTGGGGTGACCATCTGCACCCAGAACGGTGTCGCCCACGCGGATATCGCCCATGGTGGTCCAGCCTGTGGGGGTGGGGATGGGGGTATCAAGGGCGAGCGCTTTACCCATTGCCGGACGCGCCGCAATCACGACCATCTGCCCCGGCTGCAAACCGGCGGTCAGCTCATCAAACTCAATGAAGCCAGTGGGTACGCCGTGAATACCGCCAGCACGCGACCCATTGGCCTCAATCTCCTCAACCGTGCTGTTCATAGCCTCAGAGAGGGGAACGTAGTCTTCCTTAGTGTTATTCGCAGAGACACCGTAAATCTCGGCCTGGGCGGCGTTAACCAGAGCCTCAGCTTCGCCGTCACCCGAATACCCCAGCTGCACAATCTTGGTGCCAGCTTCGACCAGGCGGCGCAGCATAGCCCGCTCAGCCACAATCTCAGCGTAGAAACCAGCGTTGGCGGCGGTAGGGACGCCCGCAATCAGGGAGTGAAGGTAGGCCGCCCCGCCCACGCGATTCAGTTCGCCGCGCTTAGTCAGCTCATCGGCCACAGTAATAGCATCAGCCGGCTCACCGTGCCCGTAGAGGTGAATAATGGCCTCATAAATCATCTCGTGGGCGGGCTTGTAGAAGTCAGCACCACCACCAATGACCTCAACAACATCGGCGATGGCGTCCTTGGAGAGCATCATACCGCCCAGTACCGACTGCTCGGCAGTGTCGTCGTGCGGCGGTGTGCGTACGAACTCAGACTGGCTCTCAGACAAGGCGGCCCCCCTCGATGGTAAAAACAGTGAGCTTCTATCATCTCACCTGCGAGCGCCCTGCGACCACTACTTAACTGTGAGACTAGATGCCGATCCCTTATACCTCCTTGTTCTCACATCTTCACGCTGTGACGGGCTTAACTTTATCGCGGTAGCATGTGTTCTAGCGAGAGTACTGAGGTGCTTAAGGTAGACAGCGCTGGGCAGATGGTAGAAAGGACGCCGGTGGGCAGCACTAAGAACAAGGGTAGGGACGCCAAGGAGCAACTCAAGAGCCTCAAGGCTGAAGTGAAATATCTAAAGAAGGGGCAGAAGCAGCTGCTGAAGCGGGTGGAGAAGCTGGAGAGGGCGCTCGCAGGGTGGCAGGGCCCGGCGTCTGCTACCTCGTCTGCGCATAATCTGGCCCGTGCCCAAGCTACCGGTGGCGACCCGGGCGGGGCGGGGGCGTCCCACCCTCAGCCCATGAAATCGGGCAAGTACCGGGGCGGCTACTCCCACTATCGGGTAACCCAGGTGGGGCAGTTGACGCCCACCGTCATGCGGGTGGTGGCCGAGCCGGTCGAGGGTAATCGGGCTGAGGCCCAGGGGCTGGTGGGCGAGTATGTCTACCTGGTGACCGGTAAGAAGGGGGAGGTGTTGCCCGCGCCGACCTTTGAGAAGGGCAAGGCCCTCTGGGGCCAGCCGATCACCACCACCAAATACACGGTGAGGAACTTTGACAAGCGCACGGGGGCACTGGAAATCAACATCATGCTGCACGAGCACGGGGCTGGCACCACCTGGGCCCGCACCGTTACTGTGGGCGATAGCGCGCATTTTCTGGGCCCTAAGTCGGGCTATTTCATCAGCGGCGACTATGACTTTTACCTGTTGGCCGGGGACGAGAGCGGCTTGCCCGGCATGGCCCGCTGGATTGAGAGCCTACCTGCGAGCGCCCGGGGCGCGGCCTTTATTGAGGTGCCCGGAGAAAAGTCGCAGCAGGTGATTGTGACTCCTGAGAATTTTGAGGTGATCTGGGTGGATTCTGCCCGACGCGGGGCGCTGGCAGAGGCCGTCATGAGCTACCCCCTGCCGGAGGGGTCGGTGTGCACTTGGTTGGCGGGCGAGTCCGGGTCTATTCACCCCTTGCGTATCTGGGCGCGGCGGGAGCTGGGTGTGCCCAAGGGGCACGGTTATGCCAAGGGTTACTGGAAGAAGAAGTAGTTTGGGTACATGGTGTCATCAAAAGAGCCGAAATTTTAGGGTATCTTAAACGGAGATTTAGGCACACCTAATAATGGAGTTTTACTGATGACACTCACCCGCGCAACCTTCCTCAAGCTCACAGCAGCAACCGCCCTCACCGGCGTCCTCTCCGCATGCTCAACAGGCTCAGGCACCTCCTCTTCATCCTCAGAGAACAGCGCCAGCGGGGGTAGCTACACCGTTGAGCATGCCTTCGGCAGCACCACCTTCGATGCTATACCTGAAAAAAATTGCTGTTGTTCAGCCCTGGAAAAACCCCGATGCTCTTCTTGCCCTGGGTGTTGCCCCCGCTGGTACCCCCTACGTAAGCTGGGGCGAAAATGCCAACCGCTCCACCGACTGGTTCGATGAAAAACTCACCGAGCTGGGTGGCGAAGAGCCTACCCGCTATGACGAAACTGACGGCCCCAACTACGAGGCTCTTGCCGCCCTAGAACCTGACGTCATCTTCTCCCCCTACGGTGACATGACCCAGGAGGTTTACGATAAGCTCTCGGGCATCGCCCCCGTGATTCCTGCTCCAGTGGGAGTGGGGGCCTTCGAGACCAGCTGGCAGCAGTGCCTTGAGATGGCAGGGAAGATGTTGCAGCGGGAGGAGGATGCCTCCGCACTGGTTAAAGAGGTTGAGGGGAAGCTCACTGAAGCGGTTGCAGAGTACCCTGTTCTGAAGGGTGCAAGTTTCATTGCTGGCTACTTCGACACCGCTGCCAACACCTTTGGGGCCTACACGGCAGAGGACTCCCGACCCCAGTTCTTCGCTTCCCTTGGTATGGTGAACGCTCCCTACATTACTGAGCATGAGGGTGAAGCCGAGGGTGTCTATATGACCATTTCCTCTGAGGTTCTCGACCAGGTTGAGTGCGATGTAATCTGGGCCTGGGCTAATTCCGCTGAAGAGGCAGAGGCTGTGCGTTCTAACGAACTCTTTGCCCAGCTCCCTGCCCTCAAGAATGATGCGACGGTCTTTGAGTTCGATAAGCAGAAGGGGCTAGCCCTTTCTGCCGCCTCGCCGCTCTCAGTGCCGTGGGCTCTCAATGAGACCACCCTGCTTGCAGACTTAGCAGCGGCTGTAGAGAACACGCGCGCGGCCTCCTAACGCAGGTGGGTGCTGGAGATGGTGGCTGCCAGTTCTTGGAGGTAAGGACGCGGGTTGGCCAGGGATTCTTCCAGGGTTGCCTGAGTGTCGCCCACGACCGAGTAGACAGTGGTAAAGCCTGCCGCCCGGTAGTCTTCTTCCGCCAGCTCGCGGACGCCGCACACGGCCAGGGCGGGAATATCGCGCTCGCGGGCGGCAGCAGCTACACCGGCAGGGCCCTTGCCCTGGAGGGTCTGCCGGTCAAATTTTCCTTCGCCGGTGATTACCAGGTCAGCCCCTTCAAGGTGCTTATAGAAGCCGGTGAGCTCGAAACAGACCTCAACGCCGGGGCGCATGGTTGCACCGAGTACTGACAGGCAGGCAAAGCCCAGGCCACCGGCAGCTCCCGCACCTGAAGCGCGTGCGAAGGTTCCACGTGAAACTTTCAGGGCGTTCTCTACCGCATCAGCTAGTTTTTGAAGATTAAGGTCTAGTAAAGGAACCTGTTCTTCGGTAGCCCCCTTCTGGGGCCCGTAGACCGCAGCGGCCCCCGCAGGGCCGGTCAGCGGGTTGGTCACGTCGCTAGCCATAATGATGTCTACATCAGCCAGACGCTCATCGAGCCCGGTCAGGTCAACCGAAGCCAGCTCACCCAGCGCCCCGCCGCCGGGAGCAAGGTCGTGCCCTGCGGCGTCCTGAAATCTCACGCCGAGAGCCTGCATCAGGCCCGCTCCCCCATCGGTACTGGCTGACCCGCCCAGGCCGATGATGAGCGTCCTTGCGCCCGCGCCCACCGCCTGCAAAATCAGCTCACCTGCCCCATAGGAGGTGGCCCGCCAGGTGTCCAGCTGGTCCTCGCGCAGGCGGGCAATGCCGCCTGCTTCAGCGATTTCGAGGACGGCCGTGCGTTCAGTCTGCAAGTAGGCGTAGCGGGCAGTCACCGGCTGACCGGCAAAGGGGCCCGTGACGGTGCAGGTGACCTCGCTGTAGCCGGCTGCAAGGGCGGCGTCTACGGTGCCGTCGCCGCCGTCGGCTATGGGGCAGGTCACGACCTCGCACCCGCCAGCCCCCTCAAGCCCGGCCGCGAGCGCCTCAGTGAGCTGCACCCCGGTGAGAGTTCCCTTGAACTTATCGACAGCAAGTAAAACCTTCATGGGTCTATTATGAGCCCATTCAGCTCCAGCTGAGAATATCGAGTAACAGGTCAGTCTAGGTTTCTTAGCGTGTGTGTGCACGGTTTTCTCTGCACATAGACCGAGAACCCTAGACAGAACCGGGCACAGGCGGACGCCCCGGCTCCCCTACTGAGTTCAGCCCGCCTTTACCGTAAGACAGCCTGCGATGTAGGGCTTCCAAGGGGCCGGGCTTGCCCGCAGCTTCGAGGGCCACCGCCACAAGAACCGTGACCAGCCACCCACCGGTACCAACCAGCAGGAGCAAGAACGCTCCGGCGTCCGCAAAGAGCCCCAGGGCAAAGCCTCCAAAGACAACCAAGAAAATCACCGACTGTAGCACGTAGCCGGTCATGGACCGCTTACCCAGGGCAATCAGGGGCCGTAACGGGGCAGGGACGGGGGCACCGGCGGCCACCCGCTCCTGAACCCCGGCAAGTGCCAGCGCCAGCAGGGCAATAAACCCCGGGCCACCTAGCACGCCCAGGGTCATGGTGAGAACGCCGAAAATTCCGGTGTTCAGCACGCCCAGGGCCTCAAGCCCGGCGGGGATACCGGTACCCAAAGCAGCGGCCACACCAACCCCGGCCAACCAGAGCAGGGTACGACGGTGGCGCACAGGGTCAGCCAGCACGCCCTCACGCGCCAGCACAAAGCCCAACAGCATCAGCGGGAGCAGCATGAAAGCCTGTAAGGGCACGCTCAGCACGCTTGATAGCAGAACAACAAGGCCGTTGAGCAACACCGCCAAGTAGCTTGTCACCGCCAGCAGGTAACCGACGCTACTCCCGGTAAGTAGCTCTTGTAGCTGGCCAGCGCCGAGCACCGCCTCCAGCAGAACCGCCCCGGCCAGGGCCACCAGGTTAGTCACGGCAAAGAGCGTACCGGCCACCCAGAGCAGGACCTTGGTGCGTACTGCGATCAGGCAGGCCATAAAGAGGCCGATGAGGCCGTAGGCCAGCATGATGTCACCCCAGAAGAGAAAGACCATGTGAACAGCACCGAAAATCGCCAGCATACCGTAGCGGCGGGCGATGACCCCGCGGGCCTTCGGCAGCGGGTAGCCCCGCCGGTAGAGGCTGGCGGCAATTAGCCCCACTCCAAAGCCCAGCAGGGTCGAGAACATGGGGAAGCCGCGGGCATGTACAAAGGAGGTGGTGAACATGATGGTCAGCTTGTCCCAGAGACTTCCGTCAACCACCCGCCCGGTCATAGACGCCGGGCCGCCCGCAAAGAGCACCCAGGCTGTAGCTACGTTGGCTACCGCAATGCCCCAGAGCATGAGCCCGCGGGCAGCATCGGGCACCAGCATGCGCGAGGACGCCCAGGAGTAGCTGGGCTGGGAGGGAGCGGCAGAAGTCTGCCCAGACGTGGTCAGGGGTGAGCTAGCGTTCTGCTCGGGCCGCCAGGGAGTAGGTGGAGGTTGGGTCATTGTTTTGCTTTCGCCGGGGCTTCTTTGAGGCTTATTCATACGGTCTTTCTCAAGGTAGCCGGGCCCGTAGCGGCTGCTGGTCTGGCTACCTATACCTTTATCAATAAGCTTCTTTACACCCTCAGTTTAGAAAACTGCCCCGGTTGAAACTTCCCCCATCAGAATGAAATTAAGGGCGCACACAAAAGTGGCAAGACCCCCATACAGGCCTTGCCACTTGAAATGAACACCGGGTTCAGCATTACCCGGTAATCGAAGCACACACACATTTGCTTCCCGTAGCCTTTCGAGCTACTGATATCTATCAAACAGCAGAAGGCTTGAGTCTGGTTTTAAGTTACCTGGGAGCTTGCTGGGTTTCTTTAGTCTTGGAGAGCTACGCTAAGTAGCCCAGCACAAAGAACCAGAGCACCGGGTTAGCCAGCACAGAGATCACCAGTATCGTGATAAACCCGCCGCTGTGCCGTGAGTAGCGTAGCAGGCCTACAAGGGCCAGAATAAAAGCCAGGGTCGCAGCCACTACAGACAGGGTCATAAAGCCCAGCAGGGTGGCCAGAACGGTTGCTGGGGAGCCCACGTTCACCACGAAGGCCAGCACTAAAAAAAGAATCGCGAAGCCCTCGGTGACGGAGGCGGCAATCAGCATCTGTGTGCTTTGCGGCAGTTTTTTACGGGTAGAAGTAGAAGCCATACCCCTAGCATGCCAGATATGCCTGTGAAATGAGTTGGTAGGCTACCACCTTAGAAACAGCGACGCCCCGCTCCCCACCGGGGGAAACGGGGCGTCCAACGCTCGTGATGAGCGGGTAATCAAATGATGATTACTCAGCTACAACATCGAGCTCAACGTTAGCGACAACGTCCTCGTGCAAACGCACGGTAACGGTGTACACGCCGGTGCGCTTGATAGCAGAACCGAGGTTGATCGCACGCTTGTCTACGGATCCTGCACCTGATGCCTCAATGGCGTCAGCAACGTGCTCAGCCTTGACAGTGCCGAAGAGACGGCCGTCAGCGCCAGCCTTGTGCGCAACAACAACGGGCTTAGCTGACAGGGCAGCTGCGGTTGCCTTTGCTTCTTCAAGGTTAGCCTTGGCACGAGCAGCTCGTGCTGCGCGGATTGACTCAACCTGCTTTTCGCCGCCTACAGTCCAGGTGACTGCGAAGCCGCGGGGTAGCAGGTAGTTGCGGGCATAACCGTTCTTAACGGTGACGACGTCGCCAGCGGCACCGAGACCGGTGACTTCCTGAGTAAGAATAATCTTAGCCATGTTACTTCTCCTCTCCTTCTCTCTTTAGCGGCCAGCGCCTGAGTAAGGCAGCAGTGCAACTTCACGGGCGTTCTTGATAGCCTGAGCGATCTTGCGCTGTTCCTGAACGGTGACGCCGGTAACGCGACGTGCACGAATCTTGCCGCGGTCGGAGATGAACTTACGAAGAAGTGCAACGTCCTTGTAGTCAATGACGGTGACGTCTGCAGCCTTCAGAGGGTTCTGCTTGGGTTTGGGCTTGCGGATTTCAGCCTTAGCCATCGTGGTGCTCCTTTTTTCTGTTGGGAGCCCGCGGGGTCAGCCGCGGGATGGGTTGTTATTTGTCTTGGTTCAAAGAAGGACGCCGGTGGGCGGCCCTTGTGACCGGGGTGGGCGTGTACCCAGCCAACGGTTTAGAAGGGAGGCTCGTCGTCGCCGGAGCCCCAGTTATAGTTGCCGCCGGACTGCTGACTCCAGGGGTCAGCTGCCGGTGCAGCCTGAGGGGTCGGTGCAGCTTGGGGGGCAGGTGCAGCTTGAGGGGCTTGAGCGGGTGCCGCAGGGGCTGCGTTGTAGCCGCCCTGCTGGCCACCGGTGTTACCACCGCTGTAGCCACCACCCTGATTGCCATAGCCTGCACCTGCGTTGTAGCCGCCGGGCTGCTGTTGACCACCGTAGCCACCACCAAACTGGTCGCCACCGAAGTTGCCACCTGAGCGCTGGTTACGGGATACATTGGCGGATGCAAAGCGGAGCGAGGGGCCGATTTCTTCGATCTCTAGCTCCATTGAGGTGCGGCGTTCGCCTTCTTTGGTTTCATACGAGCGAGACTTCAGACGGCCCTGCGCGATAACGCGCATGCCCTTTTTGAGGGTCTCGGCGACGTTCTCGGCAGCTTCACGCCAGACGCTGGCGCGCAGAAAGAGAGTTTCGCCTTCTTTCCATTCACCCGATGCGCGGTCAAAGTTGCGAGGGGTTGATGCGATCGTGAAGTTAGCTACCGCAGCCCCGTTGGGGGTGAAGCGGAGCTCAGGATCGCCGGTCAGGTTACCGATAACGGTAATGACGGTATCGCCAGCCATGTGTTACCTCCGGTCGTAAGAAGTGTAAGTATTTGAAGTCTTGCACGGGGGTCTGACATTTTAGTGAACAAAAACTCCCCGTTTCAAACATTTACTTGGAGGAGATCTGCTGATCTTCCGGGCGGATGATCTTGGTGCGCATCACGGACTCGTTCAGGTTCAGAACGCGGTCCAGTTCAGCGGCAGTCTCGGGGGTTGAGGTGAAGTTGACGACGGCGTAGATGCCTTCGGACTTCTTCTGGATTTCGTAAGCGAGCTTACGGCGGCCCCAGATGTCCATGTTATCAACGGTTCCGTTGCCCTTGGTGACAACTTCGAGGAACTTGGTGAGGGTGGGCTCTACGGCCTTATCCTCTACCTCAGGGTTGAGGATAACCATCAGTTCGTATGCACGCATGATTAAACCCCTCCTTTGGGCTAAGCGGCTATGGGATTTCCATAGCAGGAGATTACGTACTGCCTGCGGGGCTACGGGTGATGGCCGAGCACCAACACAGACTTGACCAACTCTACCGCAGCCCGTCTGTTTTCGGCAGGGTTTGAGCGGTTTAAGCGGTGTTGTTCACAGCACTCCAGTAGCGCTACCTGTTAGAGAATTAGGTCGCTTCTCCTACCTCGGCGTCTAGCGTGGAACAGCAAATTTTTGAAGGGTAGGCTGTGCAGAGGTCTCGCTGTTCAGGGTTTCGCGTAGCTCCTCTTCAGTTTCTTCACTGCCATCAAGCCCCACACTGATATCTGCTTGGAATCCATTCGAGACTACCTGAGCGTTGATATAAAAGGGGATAGTTTCTCGTTGGGCTTTACCGTCGGCCAGGTAGGTGACTTCGAAAATGGCGGGTCTATCACGCGCGGCACGCCAAACGCTGGGATCGTGCCGATCTTGAACAAGATAGAAGGCCGGGCGGTAGGTCAGCTCCCAGGTGACGTTGCTGATAGTCACGGTAGAGTCCTCACTGTGAAGAGCTGAGGTGGGGCAGTCTGCCATATCGAGCCGGCGGGAACCTGCACAGCGATCCAGCCAGGAGGTGATGAGGTCGTTAGTTTCGTTCCACATGCGCGGTGAAGGGCGCAGATCAAGGGTGAGTTCTTGTGTTGGGTTACCGTGACCGGGCAGCGGGGCGGTAACGGCGTGTTTGGTGTGGGCCAGGGTGTAGTAGGAGGTTTCAGGCAGGGTAAATGTATAGGTGCCGGGCAGGGTGGGGATTGACCAGAAGTAGCCCGAGTCAGTCTCAGTGCGGCGGGTAGTTGGCAGGTCAAGAGAGCTCCCGTTAATCTGCACGGACGTCAGTGCTACCGGCGCATTGAGGGTCAGGGTCGTTTGCGCCGGGTTGGTCAGCTTCCAGGTGTCGTTGAAGGGGCCGGTACGGGGCACCTGGGTGAGGTTCAGGGTGATGGGCTGTTCTTGCCCACCGGAACTCACCAAAACATCAGCGCTCACTCCCCCGCCAGCGTCCTGGTGAATGCCGGTAATCGTATAGTCATCAACGCGGTTTTCGGCGCCGCGGTAGATGGCGTTGGTGAGATAGGTGTGAGCGAACGTGTTATAGGCACCGCTATCAAGGGCACTCACATAGTTGCCGTCTTTGAGAGAGGTAAGGTAGCGGTCCACGCTTTCCTCTGGTGTACGTGGAAGCGAGAGATAGTTACCAACCCCAGCAACCAGGACTGCAAGCAGAGTAACGGCCAGGGTTGTCAGGGTAAGGCGGATACGGACGGTGCGGGCGTCCTTGCGTGTCAATATACCTGCGGCGCGCCCCGAGAGCTGGCCGGGTATGTGGCTGACCTTATGAAGTGATGTGGCCACGGTGGCGCGGAGCTGCTGCGAATGAGCACGGTTAACGGTACGGCGAAGCCACTGGGCACCGTCCTTTTTTCTATCAGCCATTCCCCTATTTTACGAGCAGGGGCTGATAACAGTCGAAACCCTCAAATCGTATGACGTTCCTCGCCGGCCCCCTTACACCTCGAATAACCAAGGTTTCAAGGCCCAGGAGGGCAACGGGACAGATAGACAGAAAAGAGCCGGCCCCTGCAGGGGCCGGCTCTTATCTACATATTTCGGGTGGGCTTTAGCTACCGACGTCCGTAAAGCGGAAGCGGAGGTAGCCCAGCAGGGCAGGCACGGCAGCCCACACCGCAAACCAGGCACCGCCTTCAAGATAGCTAATCTCAGCATCCGATGTGAGGTCATAGGTCAGAATCACCCGGCCCAGACCCGAAGGCAGGTAGTTATAAGCGTCGGCAACCCATTCGACCTGAACCATAAAAATCGATGCGATAATGGGCAGAATCAGCATCAAGAAGACCACCAGTACAATACCGCCGGCATTGTTGCGAAAGAGGGCACCGAAGCCGTAGCCCATCCAGGCCATAAACATAAAGTAGAGACCGGCAGCTACCCAGTTGAGTACCAGACCACTGCTGAACTCCATGGTGTCTTGAATTGAGGAATTAAGCACCGCGTACCCGATGATGTAGGCCAGGGCAGACAGAACCGTTCCCAGCACAAAGGCGTAAACCGTCAGCACCAGCAATTTAGCCAGGTAGAGGCTGGTGCGGCGGGGAACTACCGTCATAGAGGTTTGAATAGACCGAGTGGCATATTCGGCACCGATAAAGACAACTGCCACTGAAGCAATCAGCATGTTTGCCAGGTCGATACCTGAACCACCCATGGCATATGCCATATTGGTAATACTTTCGATTCCAGCGTTGGTGGCTTCCATACCCTCAGCAGCCTGGGCCATCGTCTCAGTGTCTTCAGCAAAAGAATTCAGCATTGCGGCATAGAGCGGGGCCATGCCCAGCATGACCACAGCCATCACTCCCGTCATCACCCAGTTGGTGGTCAGAGTGCGGAACTTGAGTGCCTCGGAACGTACCGTGCCGATAAAAGAGAGTTTACGGTCGGCAAAGCGGGGCCGGTAGGTTGCGGACGCCGGTGATTGAGTTGTTACGGTCATGTTTACTTCTCCTGCCCGCTGGTCTGATTCTGTTCGGTTCCCTGAGCCCAGGGGGTTTCATCTATTGCCGCTACAGGTTCACCCGTTGGGGTGATCCCCTGGCCCTCAAGAGGTGAGGAATTGTATTCCACTTCGTCTCGGGTCATGTTCATGTAGACCTGCTCCAGAGTGGATTTTTGCGGAGTCAGCTCGTGGAGCAGGATGTTGGTGCGGGCAGCTAGCTGGGCCAAATTGCGGGCATCAGCCTGCTCGACCATGAGCCCATCATGCTCAACCGGGGTAAAGACCAGGCCTTGCTCGCGCAGGGAGGTGGCGAAAGCGTCCTTCTGGTCAGTGCGTACCAGAACCTTGTTCTGGTCACCGATTTTGAGAAAGTCCTCCATAGAGGTGTTTACTAACACACGGCCGCGGCCGATGACGATAAGGTCATCAGCGGTCTGGGCCATCTCACTCATCAGGTGGGAGGAAATGAGCACCGCCCGCCCCTCTGAGGCCAGGTGGCGGGCTAGATTACGCACCCAAATCACGCCCTCAGGGTCCAGTCCGTTGACGGGCTCATCAAGAATGATGTTCTGCGGGTCACCCAGCAGGGCAACAGCAATACCCATGCGCTGGCCCATACCCAGCGAGAAACCCTTAACCTTCTTCTTCGAGACGGCGGTAAGGCCGGTCATCTCGATAACCTCATCGGCCCGTGATTTAGGGATACCGTGGGTTAGGGCAAGCGAGCGCAGGTGGGCGATACCGGAGCGCCCAGGGTGCATGGCCTTAGCGTCGAGCAAGGAGCCAACACTGGTCAGCGGGCTTTTGAGGGAGCGGTAGGCCTTCCCATCAACCAGGGCCTGCCCCTTGGAGGGTTTTTCAAGGCCCACCAGCATACGCATGGTGGTCGATTTACCGGCGCCGTTAGGGCCGAGAAAGCCGGTCACCTTGCCGTCAGGCACAGTGAAACTGATGTCGTTGACGGCGATTTTCGCGCCGTACTGTTTGGTGAGGTTTCTGACTTCTAGCATGAGTCTCCCAAGGTTATGTGCGACTGTTCATTTTTAACTCTAGGGGTTGAGATAACCAAAAACATCAGCCTGTAGGGTGAGTTTTTCCCTGTGGGCCCTCCCCTGGCTGGCGGGGCCGTAACTGACGGGCGGGTAGATGGTGTTCTCGGATAGGCTCGCTACAGTTAAGCTGGGCGTAGAAGCAGAATCATAAAATTCCCTGTTCCTCAGCCCAGAAACGCAGGCGGGCAGCAGCTTCCTCCTTACCTAATTCGCCCTCGTCCAGGCGCAGGTTAAGCAGGTACCTGTAGGCCTGGCCTACCAGCGGGCCGGGCTCCAGGCCCAGAATCGCCATAATCTCTTGACCGTCCAGGTCGGGGCGCATAGCATCCATCTCCTCCTGCTCGGCCAGCTCGGCAATACGGCGCTCCAGATCATCGTAGGCAGAGGCGATACGGTTGGCCTTGCGTCTGTTGCGGGTGGTTACGTCCGCCCGGGTCAGGCGGTGTAGGCGCTCTAGCAGGTCACCGGCGTCGCGCACGTAGCGGCGCACGGCAGAGTCTGACCAGCCGGCGTCCCCGTACCCGTAAAAGCGCATGTGCAGCTCCACCAGGCGGGCCACGGCCTTGATGGTGTCGTTATCGAATCGCAACTGGCGCATACGCTTCCTGGTCAGTTTGGCACCCACCACATCGTGGTGCAAAAAGCTCACAGCTCCGTTGCTCTCAAATTTGCGGGTGGCGGGCTTGCCGACGTCGTGCATGAGGGCGGCAAAACGCAGGATAAAGTCGGGTGCGGGGACGGGCCCGCTCGCGTCGGTCTCAAGAGCGGCAGCCTGCTCCATCACGGTTAGGGAGTGCTGGTAGACGTCCTTGTGGCGGTGGTGCTCATCAACCTCCAGCTTGAGCGCCGGGATTTCGGGCAGAACATGGTCGGCCAGCCCGGATTCAACTAGCAAATCCACACCGCGGCGGGGGGCAACCCCGCAGATGAGCTTAACCAACTCGTCACGGACACGTTCAGCAGAAATAATTGCAATACGGTCAGCCATATCGACCATGGCCTCAAACACCTCGGGGGCCAGTTCAATATCTAGGCGGGAGGCAAAACGGGCAGCACGCATCATACGCAACGGGTCGTCAGAGAAGGACGCCTGAGGCGTGCCTGGTGTACGAATGATACCTGCCTCAAGGTCAGCCTGCCCACCAAAGGGGTCAACCAGTTCCAGAGAGGGCAGGCGCAGAGCCATGGAGTTAATGGTGAAGTCGCGGCGAAAGAGATCTTCTTTCAAATCTGTACCAAACGCGACCATGGGCTTACGCGAGTCGGGGTCGTACTTTTCAGCACGGTAGGTGGTGATTTCAACCATCTCGTTTCCCTTGCGGATGCCGATGGTGCCATACTCCTTACCAATCTCCCAGGTAGCATCAGCCCAACCGGCCACTACAGCCAGCGTCTCATCGGGTGTGGCATTGGTGGTGAAGTCCAAGTCCACCGAGGTTTCCCCTAAAAACAGGTCACGGACGGGCCCACCAACCAGGGCCAGTTCAAAACCAGCACGAGCAAACAGTTCACCGGCCTCGAGAATAACCGGGTGAATCAGGGAGGTATCTAAAACATGCGCCATAACCCTTCAATCGTGCCAGCAAACCAGCCAAGTTACCACTTACACCCCGAACCTTTAAACACAGGCCCTGCTCTATCGGTTAAGGTAGAGACATGACCTTTCCAATTCCCCGGGCACCCAAGAGGCGGGCGTTCACGCCCGTCGCTGCTATGCCCACGGTTGAGGAGGTCTCAGCAGGCGGTGTCATCGTCAACTTTGACGACCGCAACCTGCCAGTCGCTATCATTGCCCGCATTAACCGCGGCGGGCGCCTAGAGTGGTGCCTACCCAAGGGCCACCCTGAGGGCAACGAATCTAAGGCACAGGCCGCAGCCCGTGAAATTGAAGAAGAAACCGGCATCTCAGGCGATGTCATCACGTCGCTGGGGTCCATTGACTACTGGTTTAATGTTTCGGGTTACCGCGTGCACAAAACGGTTCACCATTTCTTGTTCTCTGCAACCGGTGGTGAATTGACCACCGAGAACGACCCCGACCATGAGGCAGTAGACGTCGCCTGGGTCAACATTGATGATCTGGGGCGTAAACTCTCCTTCCCCAACGAGCGGCGCATCGCTGAGATTGCCCGTGAGTACATCATTCACCAGCTCACGTAGCTGACTGAGAGTAGATAAGGATTCCCGTGGCACGTTCCGGTGCTTTCTCTAGCGCAATCATGGCTGCTGGAACCCTGGTTTCGAGGGTTCTTGGCTTCGTCAAAACCTTTCTTATTACGGTTGCTCTTGGTTCAACCACGACCGTCGGCGACATTTTTGAAACCGCCAATACCCTGCCCAATCTGATCTATGTACTGGTGGCGGGCGGTATTTTTAGCGCAGTGCTGGTTCCACAAATTATTAAGGCAGCTCAGCACGATGACGGCGGCTCAGATTACGTGTCACGGCTGATGACCCTGGCCATTGGCAGCATTGCAGTGGTAACCGCCGTAGTGCTGCTTTTCTCGTGGCCCATCATTCTGGTGATGGGTAGCAAGTGGACCCCTGAACAGCAACATTTTGGCTGGATTTTCGCGCTCTGGTGTCTGCCCCAGATTTTCTTCTACGGCCTGTATACGGTTCTGGGGCAGGTACTCAATGCCCGCGGGGCCTTCGGCTGGCATATGTGGGCACCCGTACTCAACAACGTGGTAGCTATCACCGCTCTGGTACTCTTCATCTTCGTCTTCGGCCCGCAGGATGTCACCACCAACCCGCCCTTCCACAATTTAGATAGTTGGACATCCGCTCAAACCGTACTACTGGCAGGGTCAGCAACCCTGGGTGTGTCCCTGCAGGCTTTAATCCTCTTTATCCCCCTGCGTAAGGTTGGTCTCAGACTACGGCCAAAGTTTGGCTGGCGCGGTATCGGTCTGGGCAAGGCTGCCCACCTAGCCGGGTGGACGCTAGCCACCGCCATTGTCTCTAATCTGGCCTTCCTCTACCTGGCCAAGATTGCTGCAGATGTTATCGGTGCTCGCGAGGATTTCTTGGCCCTGGGGGTTCAAATTCCCGGTGTCCAGGCACTCAATTATTCCTCCATGCTCTATTCCCTACCGCACGGTGTTATCGGCCTGTCCATTGCAACAGTTCTCTTCAACCGCATGTCAGCCGCCTCGCAGAACAATGACCGCAACACGGTTGCCGCCGCGCTCTCGTCCGGCCTGCGCACTGCCTCGATCGCCACTATCTTCTGCGCCGTAGCCCTGATTGTCTTTGCCGGTCCTATCGGTATGATCTTTGGCGGTGGGTCTCAGCAGGCCGGTGCCGTACTCGGGCAGACTATCACCGTCATTGCCTTGGGCGGGCCCTTCCTCACGATTGCTTTTATGATGGGCCGTGTATTCTACTCCCAAGAAGATGCCAGAACCCCCTTCTACATACAGCTCTACTCGGCTATCATCATTGCGGCTCTGGGGTTTGCCGCCTCGCGGCTTCCCCCCGAATACGTCATCTACGGTCTGGCTTTCACCTATGCCGCACAGAATATGCTTGCGGTCTGTCTGAGCCACCGTATTTTGGCACGCCGCATGGGTGACTACGGGATTCGTAGGCTTATCTCAACGCACGCGCGTGTCTCGTTTGCGGCTATGAGTGCGGGGGCTGTTGGGGCCGTGGCTCTCTACCTGATGGGAGGCTACAGCTTCGACGGTTTTGCCTGGGCCACCCGCGTCACGGCTTTTATCACCGTACTCGCAGGCGGTATCATCATGGGTATTGCCTACTACGCCGCACTCATGCTTTTCCGCGTACGTGAACTCGATACCCTACTCAATCCGATTCTGACTAAACTCGGTGCGCGCCGCCCAGCTCCGCGCCACAGAGGGTAAACTCAAATACCAGTACCGTCATTCACCTTATTTTTCGCAATGGGAGGCCACCTTTTGACACAGCAGATTCCCCTCAACACCCTGCTGGGAGATCGCTACAAAGTCACAGCTCAGGTGCTCGAAACCGCGAGCGGTGATGCCGTGCTTGACGGTCTTGATCAGGTACTCGGCCGCAAAATTTCAATCGTCATTGCGGCGTCTCATCACGCCCGTTTGCTGGTCACCAATGCGCGTCAAACCGCTGCGCTCTCACGTGCAGCTGTACAGGTTCTTGACCTGGGCAATCACAATGAGCGTACCTATCTGGTAACCTCCCACGCTCGGCCCGATACTCTGCTTGACCTGCTGCTCACAGAAGGTGGGGGTGGTACAGAGGAATTCGGCGAAGAGATTTTCGGTGACACCGGTACAATGACCGCCCCCAATACTTACGTGGTAGCAAAAGGTCCTAAGGACGCTGCTGCTCCCGCCGCTGCCGCAGCGGCGGCAAGTGCATCTGAGGCAACCTCAATTTCAGCTACACGCCCTCTCGACCCTGTTGTTGAGGAGCCAGACGACGAGTTTGAGGAATACGATGCTGAAGAAGAGGGCTACTACGAAGGTGACGAGCCCGCCTCTCGCAACGGCGGTATGTGGGTGGTAGGCATTGCAGCTGCCCTCCTTCTGATGATAGGTGCAGGTGCGGTCTTTACTAGCCTGGGCGGTATGGTCAATTCTTCCACCACAGAAGACGCACTGGGCAACGCGAGTGTTGGGGCACCGGAGCGGCCCACGGCGTCGGCGTCCGAGTCACCTGCCAGTTCGGCCTCCCCCACCCAGCAGAACCTGCCCACCCCCAGGTTCAGCGGTACTTTGACTCGCACTGTGCCTTCGTCCCCTAGCCTCATGGCTGAAAATGATTCCATGCTCGGCAATCTAACCGACGGTAATGAAGGCAGCACCTGGATTTCGTTGGCCTTTAAGTCTCCTGACTTTGGGGGGCTTGCTGATTCTATTTACTTCTCGGGTAAGCTGGCCGAGCCCACCACCGTCAATTCCCTCACTATTGACCAGGTATCAGGTACCGGCGGTGCCTTCACGGTCTATGCTTCAGACAGTGAGTCTATTCAGGGGGCTCAAGAAATCGGATCAGGCACCTTCTCAGCCTCCGGTTCAACCACGGTTGAGCTTGATCAGGACGCCCAGAACGGCGAGACTGAGTACATTATCGTCCAGTTCACTGCAGCCGCTCAGCTGTCCCAGCCTATTGTGCCCAACTATATTTACGGGCTCCGGCTGGCAGAAATATCTATTAAATAGCAGATGAGAGCGGCGGGTAGGTGGGGAATAAACCTTATCTACCCGCCGTTTCACTGCACAGGTACACATCACCCATTCCAAGGAGAATCCATGACAGATAACGCACTGGGCGGCATCTTCGGAGGCGCAGCAGCCGGTTTGACTCTGGCAGCACACACGGCAGCTGAGTCTGGTACCGAGGCAGTCGTAGCTACTGATGGCGAGCAGACCGTACACAATGTCATCATTGTAGGTTCGGGGCCCGCTGGCTACACCGCAGCTATCTACGCCGCACGTGCCAATCTCAAGCCTCTACTTTTCGCTTCTTCTATCTCGCCCGGCGGCGATTTGATGACCACTACCGAGGTAGAGAACTTTCCCGGCTTTATCGAGGGCATTCAGGGCCCCGAACTTATGACCAATATCGGCGCTCAGGCCGAGCGCTTTGGCGCGGATATCCGTTACGAGGACGTTGCCGAGGTTGAGCTTGAGGGCGCTGTTAAGAAGGTGATTTTGACGGACGGCTCGGTTCACCTGGCTCGTACCGTTATTTTCTCTACCGGCTCGGAGTACCGCAAGCTTGGTGTAGACGGTGAGGCGCGCCTTTCAGGGCACGGTGTTTCTTGGTGTGCAACCTGTGACGGTTTCTTTTTCAAGGAAAAGGCTTTAGCTGTGATTGGTGGCGGCGATTCAGCTCTCGAGGAAGCTCTCTTCCTCACCAATTTTGCTTCTAAGGTCTACCTGGTTCACCGCCGTGATTCCTTCCGAGCCTCGGAGATCATGGCACAGCGTGCCTTGGCTCATGAAAAGATTGAGGTTGTCTGGGATTCTGTCGTCAAGACTATCGACGGAGGCGATCAGGTAACCGGTGTTACTCTGACCAATGTGAAGACCGGTGAGGATTCTTCTCTTGCCCTTGAGGGCGTTTTTGTTGCCATCGGCTCAGACCCCCGCACTGCTCTAGTTCAGGGCAAGTTAGAGCTGACCGAGGCGGGAACTATCGCTGTGGACGGCCGCTCATCACGCACCTCAATTCCCGGTGTATTCGCTGCCGGTGACGTCATTGACCCCACTTACCGCCAGGCTATTACCGCCGCAGGTTCGGGTTGTGTTGCAGCGCTTGATGCGCAACACTATCTCGAGTCTCTCTAAGTTTTATTCCCACCTACGAAAGGTTGTTTTACAATGGCTAACCAAGTTACTGATGCTACTTTTGCTGATGAGGTCCTCAAATCAGATAAGCCTGTGATTGTTGATTTCTGGGCTGAGTGGTGCGGCCCCTGCCGCATGGTAGGGCCTATCGTTGACCAGCTCGGCGAAGAGTACGGCGACAGGGTGAAGGTGCTCAAATTGGACGTTGAGAATAACCCCGCCACCGCCATGAAGTACGGCATCACTTCTATCCCTGCAATTTATGTGTTTAAGGACGGCGAAGTTGCCAAGCAGACCGTGGGTGCTAAGCCTAAGGCTGTACTGGAGCAGGAGTTCGCAGAGTTCCTCAAATAAAAAAATTGACGCGCTCAGGGCCCGCAACCGTTACGGTTGCGGGCCCTGAGTCTTTCTAGGTGCACAGGCTATACCCACAAGATAATTTTCAAGTAGCACAGACTCATACCCGATGAGGTCCAGCAGCTTCACTGCCTATGGTTCTATGACTTGATGAATAACTCACAGCGCGTAGCTTACGGGATCCCCTCATAGCCCTGTTTCTCGAATTCTCAGGGGCGTTTTCATAGCCAGCTGCACCCTCTGCCTATTCTCTCTGACTCACACGCTCGCCAGATGCTCAGGCTGCCCTTTTACGTCTGCCGATTTTAGTTTGCCTGGCTCTTACAGAAGGAGTATCACGCCGATATTCCTGTGATTTTTAAGGGTGTTTCACGTGAAACATCATGCTATAGGATCACACAGAAAGGCAGACATGATTGGCGACTTCACAAGCCAGCCTACCCTGGAAGCTCCTGAAACAGCTTTGAATAGACTTCTGAATCTCATAGGCTGACTCAAAAACTGTCTTCTTGTAATACCACACATAAAGGAGCTCTAGACAACAATACAGCCAATAAGAAGCTTCCTAGAGATTCTCGCCGCCTCTCCCCTCGCGCTACATTTCCAGCGACACCTCACCCTTATCTCGCGCCCCTACACCAATAAGCCTTATTCATAACATCTTTCTTGAGGCACCCATAGGCTCGAGCTCGATGGAGCCCAGCGGCTTCGCCTACTTTCTCGTCAACCTTTAGCCTTTCTTTTTTCGCCCACTCGGAACCTGCCGACCCCATCTAAGCATTGCGAGATGAGCATGATTTTTTGCCCACCGGCAGAGAAGAAAGATCATGCGAATCGGTTGATCGCCAGAGACACCGCATCTGCCAGCGTCAATGGGAGCAAGCCCACCTCTCTCGTCTGCGTCAGCGTGGTTCACCGCCCGGTGAAACAAGAGCGAACGAAGAATAAGCGCAGGGGCCAAGCGACTGCCTGTGTCGCTCACAAGGCGATTGATGCCCCGCCTTGCGGCGGATTCCGTGCTCTGAGGGCGTTGCATCTTCGCTTCGCTCAGATGATTGGCACCAGTTTCTTTGGTCACCTGGGGGCGGAACTGGTGCTCATCCGGGCACTTCATCCGAGCCAGCAGCTTCGCTGCGAGCCCGGGGCACCTCTACCCTTATGAATAAGTCTCATTCTGTTCAAGCTAGAGAATTGACTGTGTACCCAAACCCTCTGACTACTTTTAAATAAACTCATCAATATTTTTGACCATCTGCATAAATTGCCTATTGAGTCAGTGTTTACACAAATATAAGTGAGAAGTTTAGAGACTGAATATAACCAAACCTTAACGAGGAATTAAATCGCTATGTACTTATTACTAAAATTATGGAGTATAGGTTCGTAAATTCTCACATTTTTCCGTCTCCATCAAGGTCTGGTAAAGATATCTATCTCTAAAGCAAAGTCTAGCCACCATTTCATGGCAAGTGCGGTTTCATACAACGAGCTATGGCGCCTAATGACACGGGAACAAACTCAGATTATGAAGCTTATTCATAAGGGGGTTCCACAGGCTCGCGTTCACTGCCGAGCCAGCAGATTCGCTGCGAGCCTGCTTCACCTACCCTTATGGATAAGCCCCTATCAAGAGATAAACTGCATGCTCCACGCCGGGCCTTATGTGAGGCTACCATTGAAGACCTTAAGCCTTAAAGCATGAATTATCTATAAAAACAACTTTATAAGATAGCTAATCTATAATAATTCTCATTGTAAGGACACCTCCCAAGAGCCTCTGACAGCAAAAATCATGTTTCACGTGAAACATCGAGGAGATTTCACCCCGTGAAATGTTGCAGTAGAAGGGAAAACCGGTTCTGAAAACACCTAAAATAAGAGGCTCATCAGCCATGAGGCTTATTCAAAAGTGCCTTCACCCGGCTCTCCAGGCTCGCACTCAATGGAGCCCAGCGGCTTCGCTGCGAGCCTGGTTTTGCCTGATTACTTTTGAATAAGCCACCATATATCACCTGTCATCACTTCACTATAAGTCAACCTCAAAAACCATTTTTATTAATTACCTATATACGGCAGGTGGTTACATTCTTAGTTTAAAGGTATCTACTCTCCATCTAATCAGAAATATAAAAAACATAAAAATTTGAGAGATTATATAAATTCGCAGTGCAAAAGAATAAATCCGTTGACTAAAACACTGGGTCCAGGAGTATTAAGAAATTCTACAATAGTAACCCCATTGCATCAGATAATTTAAATAAATCAATATTACTAATGTTATATTGAATCTTATTCAAAAGCCCCTTCATTACAGATCCCAGACTCGCGCTCGAGGGAGACCAGCTGCTTCGCCTATGAGGCTTATTCATAAGGGTAGGTGAAGCAGGCTCACAGCGAAGCTGCTGGCTCGGATGAAGTGACCGGATGAGCACCAGTTTCCGCCCCCAGGTGACCAAAGAAACTGGTGCGAATCATCTGAGCGAAGCGAAGATGCAACGCCCTCAGAGCACGGAATCCGCCGCAAGGCGGGGCGTGAATCACCTCGTGAGCGAAGCGAACCAGGCGAGAGGGTCGGCAGATGAAGTGAAGCGGGTGCGTCAGCACTCAAGAGCGAACGGAATCACCTGAGCTTGCGAAGGTGTGAGCCTGCGGAACCCCTTATGAATAAGCTTCTATTTTGTCGTTAGCCTTTGTTTCCTCGCACGCTTGGAAGCTACCGACTCCATCCGAGCGTGCGAGGAAACTAATCTGAGGGCTTCAATGGGAGTAGCCCTGCCCTCTCGCCTGGTTCGCTTCTGGCTGGCAAGTTCGCCAGATGCACAAGGCTTTCTTTTTCGCCGCGAGGAAGTCCTTGCTTATCCAGGCGATTCACGCCAGCCGCCGAGCCAACAGTTTGCACCCACAGTCGAAAAACTGTTGCGAACCATCTGAGCGAAGCGAAGATGCAGCAACACTCAGTGAACGAAATTCGCCGCAAGGCAGGGCATGAATCTCCTGGACAAGGCGGGGTAAAGTCATTTTGAGTAATCATCAGAGTTCCTTCTATCTCTGTCGGTTCCCAATTTTTGAAGCAAAACTGTTAGCTCGTATGGAGCTCATTGCCTTCGTCTACTTCCCTAAGGTTTTGGCCCCTGTACCTGAAAAATTCCTTGAGCGCACAAGGCCTCAAAATTCTGTGCCCCATATTCAGCAGGGCATCCAATCCTGCGTAATCTTCTAGAATGGGGCTGTTATCCATCCAGAGCTATTTAGAGGCTCATTCGAAGATGATTAGGCTACCCAGGCTCGACTCTCAGATACCCCAGGGATACCTCTATGCTTATGAATAACCTCTACCTGACTCTAAAAATGGCCCCGTAGAATCGATTCTAAGCGCCTAACAGCAGCACCCTGGTGTGATTGTACGTTTAATGCTCTAACAAGCCCTCAGAAGAGCACACAAGCCCGCTTTCCTCACCGAGGCTCCGAAAAACACTCTTTCGTTCCATCACTCAGAGGTGGAACGCACCCATTTTGATCTGTTTCACGTGAAACATTTTGGGCTTAGAAAAAACCGCTCCCCTCCCCTGGGGGAAGGAAGCGGGTGTGCAATGATTGTGAGGGCACAGCTCGCCACTCACCGCACGATGCCTTATTAACGTTTCAGTTTGGGGTCAATCAAATCAAGAATGCGATTCAAATCATCGATAGATGCAAATTCAATGGTCATCTTCCCCTTACGTGCACCCAGGTTGATAGTGACACCCGTATCAAGCTTGTCACCTAGGGCATCAGCCAAATAGTCCAAACGTTCAGCGTGCTCCTGCACTTTAGGAGCCTTTTTAGATGGAGCAGACTGTGCGCTAGAACCGGCAACAACTAGTTCTTCAACCGCTCGAACTGACAGCCCTTCATTCACAATTTTCTGAGCCAAAGTCTCAATATCTGCTGCTTTCTTGAGTCCCAACAGGGCTCGAGCATGCCCAGAGGAAATCGTTCCAGCAGCTACCCTACGCTGAACTAGTGCCGGTAACTTGAGCAGACGAATAGTGTTAGAAATTTGAGGGCGAGAACGCCCAATACGCTGGGCCAGCTGTTCCTGAGTAGTTCCAAATTCTTCAAGAAGTTGCTGATAGGCAGCGGCCTCTTCAATAGGGTTGAGCTGAGAGCGGTGCAGGTTTTCTAACAGGGCGTCGCGGAGCAGGTCTTCATCCTGAGTCTCACGAATAATAGCCGGGATAGTGGTTATGCCAGCCCTCTGAGTAGCGCGCCAGCGGCGCTCACCCATAATCAGCTCATACTTCTGATCTCCCTGTTCACGGCTTGGTCGCACAACAATCGGCTGCAACACTCCAATTTCTTTAATGGAGTGTACGAGCTCCTGCATATCATGCTCATCAAAATCAGTTCTGGGCTGCTTACGGTTAGGATGAATCTCAGCAACCTCAAGGGTTGCAAAAACAGCACCGGGGACGGGAACCAGCTCCTCATCTGAGGTAGCCGCTTGATCACCAAAGAAAAAGTCAACAGGACGGCGAGGAGCAGTGGTGTTGTGCAGGGCTGCCCTCATATCTGCCCGCTTATTCTTTGATGTTTCACGTGAAACATTCTTGGAAGAGGTCTCGGTGGTCTTTTTTCTCGGGCTTACATCGTTTTGTTTGCTAGCTCCCTTGCCAGTTGTTCGAGGGCGCTGCGTAGTTTTCTGTGCTGCCACCGTTTTCTTTTCGGTGGCAGGATTCACCGGAGCACTCGCTTCAGGAATGAGTGCGCCTAGCCCACGGCCCAGACCGCGCTTCTTTTCTGCCATGTTCCTTCTCCATGATCGTGCGTTGCATCTACCCTCAAGTCTAGTGGAGCGAGCGGAGAGAAAAGAGCACTGGCTCTCCCTTAGATAAAGAAAACCAGTGCCCAACTATAAATTTTTAGATGATAATAAACTAGTATCTTTTGTTTTACACCATCTGGGCTATCTCTACAGCAGCCTTAAGATACGCCACGGCTCCAGATGATGACGGGTCATAAGAAATAACAGTTTGCTGGTAGCTCGGTGCCTCCGAGATTCGTACCGAGCGCGGAATAGTGGTATCAAGTACCTGTTGGGGGAAATGTTCACGCACCTCTTCAGCTACCTGGGCAGAGAGGTTAGTACGCCCGTCATACATAGTCAGCAAGATGGTGCTAATGCGTAATTCAGAGTTGAGATGCTTCTGAATCATGGTGATATTTTTGAGCAACTGGCTCAGCCCCTCCAGAGCATAGTATTCACACTGAATGGGAATGAGAACCTCGCGAGCGGCACAGAAGGCATTGATAGTCAGTAGCCCCAGAGATGGAGGGCAATCAATGAAAATATAGTCCAGACGGGGCAGACCTTCAGACTCACGGGTAGCAGCGTAGTCTGCGATTGCGGTCTTGAGGCGGGTTTCTCGGGCCACCATCGAGACCAGCTCAATTTCTGCACCGGCTAGATCAATATTGGCAGGGGCGCACCAGAGATTATCAAGATCAGGGCAGGGCTGAATAATCTCTATCAGAGGTTTCCCGTCAATAAGTACATCATAGGTGGAAGGCACCTCGGTACCATGTTCAATTCCCAAAGCTGTAGATGCATTACCCTGGGGGTCATTATCGATTACCAGGACGTTCATTCCCTTGGAGGCGAGTGCAGCAGCAAGGTTTACAGCTGTTGAGGTTTTACCCACCCCACCCTTCTGATTGGAGATAGTGAAAATACGGGTTTCCTGAGGCCGATTCAGAGTCTCTGAGTCCAGTTGCTGAAGCTGCTGCCTAGCGTTCTGGGCCTGCTGAGAAATGGGATTACTCTGAGCTACTACGCTGTCGATGCGTTCTAGTTTTTCACGTGTTTCACGTGAAACATGAGAACCTTTGTCTGGCTTTGCCGTAGTTACCTGTGGCTCAGGTGGTAAACCGAAGTCTGGAATATTTGAGATAGTGGGCACCGATCTCTCCCCTGGTTAGGTTTGGTCATCTCGCTCCTACTAGACTACCCGCTTTACCCCTTAAGACAACAGCATTATTTATATAACAATTTATATAGATTGTTTTGAAAATAAATTTTATAGGTTTCACGTGAAACACAGGTATCTATAACTTTAGCGGGTAGTTGGGTGGTTCACTTCTCGTAGCACCACCCGTCAGAAGACCACAGGCTGCCTGCACGTTATCTAATGAGAAGTCCGCGAGATCCAATCAGGGGAGCTGAGACTCAAAATTGTTGAACCTTCAGAGGAACACCAAAGCTCTCTTACTGCCCCCATCTGCTGCACTGATTATGTATAGATGATGGCTTACCGGCTGGTTATATAAACTTCAAAAACACTGAACCGCTCCCCTACCCCTGTAAACCTGTGTTCGATACAGCTGGTCTGACAACTACACTATTGAGAGACCCCACCGGATTTGTAGGCTTACCTCAACAAGATACTCCACATGCCGTATAGACCACCGCAGCTGCAGACTAATCGTGCACAAAAAGCCCGACTACCATCAAAATAGGTAGCCGGGCTTTGTTCATTCTGAACCCGAATCTAAAGAAACTGGGTAGATTGTTTACAGGCTCACTCGAACCACAGTGGTGGGTTCTTCAAGGAGCCCTTCACCAGCAATGAGAATTTCTGTTTCTCGGGCCCCATACTTGTTGAGTTTCTTCTTGGCTCTATCGATTTCATCAGCAGCAGAACGGCCCTTGAGGGCAAGCAGCTGGCCGGTTCCACGCAGAATCGGCAGGGTAATATCCAGCAGACCGACCAAGGCTGAGACGGCGCGAGCAGTCACATAGTCCGCTTCAACGTGACCCACAGCCTGCTCTGCGCGTGAACGCATGATATCTACATTTTCTAGGCCTAGGTCATCAACGACCTCGGTTAGCCAGATGACACGGCGTTCTAGAGGCTCAATAAGGGTGATTTGAAGGTCAGGGCGGGCAATGGCCAGGCAGAGGCCAGGTAGACCCGCCCCTGAGCCCACGTCAGCAACTCGAGCGCCGTCCTCGATCAATTCCTCAATCACAGCACAGTTGAGCACGTGACGTTCCCAGATGCGGGGAACCTCGCGGGGGCCAATGAGACCGCGTTCAATGCCGCTGGTGGCCAAATGTTCCACATAACGCTCTGCCAGGGGCAGCCGGTCACCAAAGACTTGGTCGGCAGCCACGAGAGCTGGGCCGACCAGCTCGGGTTGAGTGACGTTTTCTTCGGTCATAGCCTAGCCCTCCGCCGGCATAATGACGATGTGGCGGTCGGGGCCAGTACCTTCGGACTCTGAGTAGAGGCCGTGAGCTGCCACGATGTCGTGCACGAGCTTGCGCTCATAGGAGCCCAGGGGTTCTAGGTGTACACCGTCGCCAGTTTCTTTGACGCGAGCAATGGCGGTCTCGGCCATGTCCACAAGAGCCTTCTGGCGGCTCGCACGGTACTCAGCGATATCAAGAATCAGGCGGGTACGCTGGCCGGTAGCGGCCAAAACAGAGAGTCGCACAAGTTCTTGCAGGGCATCGAGTACCTGCCCGTCCTGACCCACAAGAGCTTCAAGTTCTTCGGTGTTGCCGTCTTCAGTGACCACAGACAGGTAGGTGCGCCCGTTGCGCACCTCAATGTCGATGTCACCATCGATGTCAGCGATGTCGAGAAGTTCTTCGAGGTAGTCGGCTGCAATATCACCTTCATCCTCGAAGCCCTCCCCCAGGGCGTCCTCATACTCTGTATCGGCTGAACCGGCAGCGGGGGTCTCAAATGCTTCAGTCATGGGTTTTCCTCCTGTAGCTGCCATTTATTTCTTCTTGTTCTGCTGCTTTTGGCGCTTCTTACTCATGGGCTGGACGCGCTGGCCGCGGTTGGCTCGCTCGCGCTGGGCTTCGACCTCAGCCTCGTGCTCTTCCTTGGTCTTGCCAACGGGGGGCAGGCCCTTGGCTGCGCGGCGCTCGTTGAGTTCACGCTCGGCCTGGGAACCGGGGGTGGGCTTGTTACGGATAACCCAGTACTGCTGGCCCAGGGTCCAGAAGTTCGAGACAGTCCAGTAGACCAGAACACCCAGAGGGAAATTAATGCCAGAAATAGCGAAGACCAGAGGTAGCACGTAGAGCATGATCTGCTGCTGGCGGTATATGGGGGACTGTTTGGCAGCGTCCGACATGTTCTTCACCGAGAGCTGCTTGGTGATGTAGAACTGGGTGGCGCTCATGAGCACAACCATGATGGCGGCGATGATGATGGTGGCTGCGTGATTGCCGTCGCCGGGGTTCAGCATGGTGGAGAAGAGGGGTGCACCAAAGATGTAGGCGTCGTTGAACTGCTCAACCTTATCGTTGGAGAGCATCAGGATGCTCTCGTTGTTAGCAGCTGCGCTGGGTACGCCGTTGAGCACCTGGAAGAGGCCAAAGAAGATGGGCATCTGAACCAGAATTGGCATGCAGGAGGCGAGCGGGTTAGAGCCGGATTCGCGGTAGAGAGCCATCTGCTCCTGGGCCATGGCCTGGCGGGAGAGCTGGTCGGTCTTGCCCTTGTATTTTGCCTGCAGTTTTGCCAGTTCAGGCTGGAGCTCCTGCATGCCGCGCATGGCCTTGATTTGGCGCATAAAGAGCGGGATGGTGAGGGTTCGCATGACCAGAGTCAGGCCGATAATGGCCAGCACCCAGGTAAAACCTGATGCTGGGTCCATGCCCATAGCGGTGAAAAGTTCGTGAAATGCCCAGAGAATCGCAGAGACGATCCATTTGAAGGGCCAGAGAATGATGTCGAACATAGTTCTCTCCCTGGCTCGGTAGATGTGTGAGCCGGTTGTGGTGGATTGCAGTCAGCGCCTATGAGTGGTTCAAGTGCTGGTGCGGGTGGTTTAGAAGTATTATTTTAGGTTCCGTGCCGGGGGTAAATGTACGGCAGCCAGCAGGTACGGGGTCAAGCCCACCCGTTGCCCAGGGGTGGCATCGTAGGAGCCTTTGGACGGTCAGTGAGAGACCGCGAACGGCACCGTGAGTGGTGAGAGCTTCGAGCCCATAGGCTGAACAGCTGGGGTAGTACCGGCAGACGTTCCCATAAAGGGGGGAGACTATAGCGCGGTAGATCTTGATGAAGGCAATGAGAGCGTTCTGCGGCAGAGTGATGAGAGCCTGAACAACGGTGTTGGGCACAACGAATTCATGAGGTGCGTTCTCGAGCAGGACGTCGTTGGGGAGCTCTTGCGCCTCGGAGCGGCTAGTTCGGTGGTTTTTATTGTTCGAGATGCCCACGGGTTAGAGCTCCTCTCGCTGTGCGGCAATGTGGGAGCGTGGTGCAGCTGCCGGAGGCGCAGTAGGCCCAATTTTTTTGACGATGGCGGCAAGTGCATTGGTGAGGTCAGCCGCAAGCTCGATGTAGGGTGCAGCTGCTGCTGGTGGCAGAGCGCGGACGACCACAGAGTAGCCGGTGGGGTGGGTCGCAACAAAGGGAGCAATAAGTTCGCGCAGGCGTCGCTTAGTTTTGTTGCGGGTGACGGCATTTCCGACTGCCTTGGAGACAATGAAACCTACAATGGTTGGTTCTTCGCCTATTTTGACCGCATATAGAACTAAGTTCCGGCGCCCTGAACGGGCACCGGAACGTGTAGTTGCTGAAAATTGAGCCGAGGCTCGCATTCGGTGCTGTTGTGCCAGCACGTTTTCTCCTTATGTCTTTTCGGTCGTCTCTCGGCGGGCTGCGTAGTCACGCTGGCCTGCGCAAGGGGCTAAGCCGAGGCGAGGAGATGTGAAGCCTTATGCGGAGAGGCTTGCACGGCCCTTTGAACGACGGTTCGCGAGGATAGCGCGGCCCGCACGGGTACGCATGCGAAGGCGGAAGCCGTGCTTCTTGGCGCGGCGGCGGTTATTCGGCTGGAAAGTCCGCTTGCTCATTTGGTTACTCCAAAAATGGTTGGTACGGGGGCCAACCTTTCAACAGTTCTTCGAACAGGTTGACGCTTCTTGTTTGTGTCAGGGTGCCGCCATTGGGCGGTTGCCTGGCCCGAGTCTAGGCATAGTCCTGCCACACTTTGACTAAACAACTCTAGAAGAGGTTGAGATATAAGGTCAAGCCCGGTTGGGGTAGGTCTTTAATCACAGGCTATGGGGAGAGTTTGCCCACACCTGTGGATAGTAGCTGAACACCTCTACCCTTGCGAGAGTTATCCACAGGTATCTCAATGTTGCTTATTCATGGCAAAAACTGTGGCTTTGAGCTAGCGGTACCTGTTTTAATCACATACTGTAAACAGGTACTCCCCTGCTTAAATCACAGGTTTTCCACCCTGTGGATAACATGGTAGTAAGATACGGGTAACTGCGGTAAACCTGTGTGTAAGTTTTTGCGCGTTGAACAAATGATTGGAGAGCCTGTGGGCGATTTTTTGGACCCCGAGCTTCAGAAAAAGTGGATGCATCTTGTGACTCTGCTACGCGCAGATACCTCGGTGGCTCAGCGGCATCGTGCCCATATTGGTTTAGCCCAGTTGCACGCATTCATGGGTAATGTGTTGCTCATTGCTGTTCCGAGTGAATTCACGCGCGATATTTTTCAACACGAGCTGAAGGGCACGCTTCAAGAAGCGATCGCTTCAACTTTCGGCCCGGGCGTGACTGAGGCTTTCATTATTGACACCAGCATGGAAAGTTCACCTGAGAAGGTGAGCCCTACTGCGTCACCGGCACCTGTGGCGATTCCTTCAACGCAGGCTCCCGCTGAAACCCAGCCTGTGCCCTATGAAGGGGAAAGTAAGAGTGTTTCTGAAGCTTTTTCAGGCCGGGACGTTTCTCCCCACTCCCCCGCTCCGCAAGAGTTTGAGCCGGTGGTAGAGTCCGGCCCCGCTCAAGCACATATGACCGCTGACAACGATGAAGTGGCGTCCTTATCTGACATCGAAGCTGCGATTGAAAGCGGTGAAGTCACCACCTGGGATTCGACGGCTCGACTGAACCCCAAATACACCTTTGACAGTTTTGTGATTGGGCGATCCAATAGATTTGCTCACGCGGCTGCCTTCGCGGTGTCTGAAACACCGGCGTCTGCCTACAATCCACTCTTCATCTATGGAGGATCGGGGCTGGGTAAAACCCATCTCTTACACGCCATCGGCCACTACGCCAAGAGTCTTTACCCCGGTCTGCGCGTGCGCTACGTGAACTCCGAGGAATTCACTAATGATTTCATCAATTCGATTCGAGATAAGAACGATACCTCTTTTAAGCAGATTTACCGCAATGTAGACATGCTACTAATTGACGATATTCAGTTTCTGGCTGGTAAAGACTCCACTCAGGAAGAGTTCTTTCATACTTTCAATGCCCTGCACAATCACCAGAAGCAGGTCGTGATTACCTCTGATTTGCCGCCCAAGCAGCTAACCGGTTTCGCAGAGCGCATGCGTTCTCGCTTTGAGTGGGGTCTGATTACCGATGTTCAGCCACCGGAGCTTGAAACTCGCATTGCTATTCTGAGCAAGAAGGCTCAGAACGAAGGCTTGAATGTGCCCGATGATGTGATGGAATATATCGCTTCGCATATCTCTACCAACATCCGTGAGTTGGAAGGTGCGCTGATTCGCGTGACCGCTTTCGCATCCTTACAGGGGCAGCCAGTTGATATGCAGCTGGCCGAACAGGTACTCAAAGATTTGTTGTTGGACGACGGTGCCCAGGAGATTACAGCTTCGCAGGTTTTGCAGGCTACCGCTGAGTATTTTGATGTGACTATTGAGGATTTACGGTCCAAGTCGCGTAGCCGCACTCTGGTCAATGCCCGTCAGATTGCTATGTATCTGTTGCGTGAGCTCACTGAGATGTCTCTGCCTCGTATTGGCCAGGAGTTAGGCGACCGTGACCACACCACAGTCATGTACGCAGACCGCAAGATTCGCAATCTGATGGCTGAGCGTCGCACTATCTTCAATCAGGTCACTGAACTCACCAACCGTATTAAGCAGAGTTCAAAAGATGCGTCGTAGAGTTTCCGCAAGTCAAATACTTGTGGATAAGGTTGACTCAGAAGAGCGTTTTAATGTGGATGTTAAGTGTATAGATATACAGAAGCTGTGGGTTCCAAGGTGTGCATAAATATCCATCCACTATTCATGTACAGTAGTGGGTGTTTTTCTCCACAGGTAAGCCACAGGGCCTTCCTTGAGAACTCGCGGCAAAACGGGGTTTTCCACAGTTTTCACAAGGGTTATTAACACTACAATCCTTAAAGAAAAAACGTCAAATAACAAAAGACTGATGAGTTCTACCCTGGTATGTGCGCAGTAGTTCCTGTAATTACAAGCTATGGATCCATACGGGCCACTTCGTATGCCGAGATGTAATTACACAAAGCTGCGCCCTTCTCCGTCCGGTAGACTGGGTAACTAGCTACGCCCATGTTCAGGGTTTCTAGCGGTGACACAGAGTTTGGAAGGTGACCAGTGAAATTTACTGTCGAACGCGATACCTTAGCCGAGGCCGTCAGCTGGACTGCCCGTTCCCTCTCCCCCCGCCCCCCAGTGCCCGTACTCTCAGGATTGCTCATTAAGGCTGCATCCGGTGAAGTTTCAATTGCCAGTTTCGACTATGAGACCTCAGCTAAGCTGAACATCGAGGCCAATATCGCTGAAGAGGGTGAAGCTCTCATATCAGGCCGCTTACTCGCTGATATTTGCAGGTCTCTTCCTAAAGCAGACGTGACCTTTGAGCTACATGAAGGCAAAGTTCACTTGACCTGCGGCTCATCAAACTTTAACCTCTCGTCCATGCCGGTTTCTGACTACCCTGAGCTCCCTGCACTACCCGCTGTATCCGGTACTGTTGAGGGGTCAGAATTTGCGAAAGCTGTTGCACAGGTTTCTATTGCTGCATCAAAAGACGACACTTTGCCCATTCTGACCGGTGTGCGCATGGAAATCGAAGGTAACCAGATGACCCTACTTGCCACCGATCGCTATCGGCTGGCTATGCGCGAGCTAAACTGGAACCCTACAGACTCAGCTATTTCAACCGCTACACTCGTCAAGGCGAAAACACTGTCTGAGGTTGCTAAGACTCTAGGCGGTGCTGGTGAACTATCAATCGCTCTGTCTGATGCTCACGAACTTATCGGGTTTGAATCAGATTCTCGACGTACGACCAGTCTTTTGGTAGATGGTGAGTACCCTAAAATTCGCTCGCTCTTTCCCGAAACAACTCCCACCTATGCAATCGTTCGAACCGCCGACCTTCTTGAGGCCGTCCGCCGTGTCTCCCTGGTTGCTGAGCGTAACACTCCCGTACGTCTGGCTTTCAGCCAGGGTGAGGTTACTCTGGACGCCGGCACAGGTGAGGACGCCCAGGCCTCCGAAACCCTCCAGGCCCATCTGCACGGTGAAGACATCACTGTAGCTTTCAACCCCAGCTACCTTTCTGAGGGACTACACACCTTCACAGCCAACAAGTTTGTGCGCTTCTCATTCACCGACCCGCGCAAGCCCGTTGTTCTTTCGGAGCAGGAAGACTGGCAGGCTGAAGACGAGAAAAACTACCGCTACTTGCTCATGCCTATTCGTCTGCAGAATCAATAAAGTCGCTGACACGTCATTGCTAGGAGGTTGTGCTGTACATTGACCATCTTTCATTGATGGACTACCGCACCTACCGGCTACTGAACCTGCCATTATCTCCCGGGGTCACGGTCTTTTTGGGTCCTAACGGTGTGGGTAAGACCAACATTGTTGAGGCAATTGATTACACTGCTCAGCTCTCTTCACACCGAGTATCGCAGGATTCACCGTTGGTACGTGTGGGGGCACAGCGTGCCTACATTCGCACCAGAACGGTGCGTGGCAATCAGCAAACAGTGCTGGAGTTTGAGCTGGCCCCCGGCCACAGTAACCGGGTCCGTATCAACAGGGCAGCTCCTGTGCGTGCCCGTGAGGCACTAGGTGTGACTCGTACTGTGCTCTTCTCTCCCGAAGATCTGCACCTGGTCAAAGGTGATCCCTCTACCCGCCGCCGTTTTCTCGATGATCTGGCGGTTTCGCTACGTCCTGCTGTAGCAGCCTACCGAGCTGACTATGAGAAGGTGCTGCGTCAGCGTAATTCTTTGCTGAAATCTATGCGTTCACGGCGTGCGGGTAGCGGGGACGACGCCCACACTCTGGAGGTATGGAACAAGCAACTTGCGAACGCCGGGGCTCACCTTATACAGGCACGTTTACGTACCCTGGCTCTGCTCCTACCTCAAGTACAGCGAGCATATGAACAGCTGACGGACGGTTCTAAGACGGTGACTGCGGTGTATGAATCAACCAGTTTTCCACCCATTTCGGGGCAGATACTCCCCCAGGCTTCGCGTATGAATGTGAACGACATCCGTGATGCGCTGCTCCGTGGCTTTGAGTCTAAACAAACTGAAGAAATTGACCGGGGAGTCACTCTGGTAGGCCCTCATCGCGACGATCTGGCATTGGAATTGGGGGGAATACCTGTTAAGGGTTTCGCTTCACACGGTGAGAGCTGGTCGTATGCCCTAGCCCTCAAACTGGGCGCCTGGTATGTTCACCTGGCAGATAGTAGCGATGCAAAAGGCGCCTCGCCCATTTTGATTTTGGACGATGTTTTTGCTGAACTCGACACAGACCGCCGTCACCGGCTGGGATCAATCGTTGCTGGAGCTGAGCAGGTTTTGGTGACGACGGCTGTTGCTCATGATATTCCTCCGGAACTCGGCGATATTACCCTGGTACGTGTTTCTCCAGGTAAAGCCTGGGTCGAGATGGATTCACCCGCTAGTATGCCTGGAAGGGAATAAATAACTATGGGTGATTCTATGTCTGATGAGATGTATTTAGCGGAGGGGGTGGATGCCCCTCACGCCCTACTCAGCCGAATTCGTGCTGCCAAAGAAGCTCGGGGTGAGCACCGTGTCCAGGGTGCAGCTGGCCGCAAAATCATCAAGGATTTTGGTCGGGCTATGAAGGTAGAATCGGGCCCAAAGGTGCGCCGCTTCAGCAGTGAAAATGGCGTCAGTCAACTCGGTGGTTACAGTGAGGCCGGGCCGAGCAGCCGCGATCCACAGAGCTTGGCCGGTCTGCTAAATCGCGTCATTATGGAGCGCGGCTGGACCACTCCCCTAGCTGTCTCTTCAGTTTTAGCCCGCTGGGATCAGATTGCAGGGCCTTCTTTGGCGTGTAAGGCAATACCAGAAACTTTTGAGGGTGGTGTTCTTACCGTGCGCTGTGAGTCAACGGCTTGGGCAGTGCAGGTTCGTCAAATGAAGTACGACATTATGCGCCGCTTCAATAGCGAGCTTGGCGATGAGATTGTGACTGACGTGCGTGCCTTTGGGCCGACTGCCCCCTCCTGGAAGAAAGGACGCCGCGTGGCCCCCGGTGGGCGCGGGCCCCGAGACACCTACGGATAAAACCCTGGGCACCCGTCCGAGTAAAATAAAACCCCAAAATCGCCTCTGCGGTTCTTGACCCCTCAAGCTGTGTGAGCCTACACCATAAGGGGTCAGTTCGCTCCCAGGGGCTTTTTTGCCCTTTCTGGGTGGGTTCACCCTCAAAAAGAAGCCATAAATGACTCAAAAACACCCCTGTGCGGTAGAATTGGGGAAGAATACGCGCGCCCACCTGTAGGTACCGTTCATATGCCCTTCGAGCTCACGCTGCGGGCGTCTGCTCCCCTGCCGGTCGGCGCGAGACCGATCATGCAAGGAGCCTAACTACCAGTGGCAACTGAAGAAACCTCCCACGAATACGGTGCTGCCGATATCACGGTGCTTGAAGGCCTCGAAGCCGTGCGCAAGCGCCCTGGTATGTACATTGGTTCAACCGGTGAACGCGGCCTGCACCACCTGGTCTATGAGGTCGTCGATAACTCCGTTGACGAGGCACTGGCCGGGTATGCTGACCTGATTGAGGTTGTCATCCAGAAGGACGGTGCCGTCCGTGTCGCTGATAATGGCCGCGGTATTCCCGTCGATGAGCACCCCACCGAGAAGAAACCGACTGTTGAAGTTGTTATGACTATTCTTCACGCAGGCGGTAAGTTCGGTGGCGGCGGATACGCCGTTTCAGGCGGCCTTCATGGCGTTGGCATCTCCGTTGTCAACGCGCTCTCTACCAAGGTCGAAACCGAGGTGCGCCGCCAGGGCTACACCTGGCACATCAGCTATGCCAACGGTGGGCACACCGTCAAACCGCTGACCCGCGGAGAAGCGACTGACGAAACGGGTACCACCCAAATTTTCTACCCTGACCCCGAAATTTTTGAAACCGTCGACTTTGATTTCGAGACCCTGCGTGCCCGCTTTCAGCAGATGGCCTTCCTCAACAAGGGCCTGACTATTCAACTTACCGACGAACGTGAGATGCACGAGGGCGATGAAGTAACCGGTGAAGAGAAACCTGCGACTCTGCCCCTCAACCAGGTGGGTGCCGATTCTGACGGTCACAAGACTGTTACCTACATGTATAAGGACGGCCTCTTCGACTATGTGAACTTCTTGAATACCTCCAAGAAACTCACGACTGTGCACGGTGATATTATCGCCTTCGAAACCGAAGACACCGACCGCATGATGAGCCTAGAGGTGGCCATGCAGTGGACCACCGCCTACAAGGAATCAGTGCATACCTATGCCAACACCATCAATACCCACGAAGGTGGCACCCACGAAGAGGGCTTCCGCGCTGCGCTGACCACGCTCATCAACCGCTTTGCCCGCGACAACAAGCTCCTGCGCGAGAAGGACGACAACCTGACCGGTGAGGATGTGCGCGAGGGCCTGACCGCTGTAGTCTCCGTCAAAATTTCTGAGCCCCAGTTCGAGGGTCAGACCAAGACCAAGCTGGGTAACTCCGAAGCTAAGGCCTTCGTACAGCGTGAAACCATGGATCAGCTGGGCGACTGGCTGGAGCGCAACCCCGGAACCGGCAAGGAAATCGTCCGCCGGGCTATTACCGCAGCGCAGGCCCGTCTGGCTGCCCGCAAGGCCCGCGAAACCACCCGCCGCAAGGGCCTGCTCGAAACCGGTTCCATGCCCGGTAAGCTCAAGGACTGCTCCTCCAAGGATCCCTCGATTTCAGAGATTTACCTGGTGGAGGGTGACTCTGCGGGAGGTTCAGCCGTGCGCGGCCGTAACCCCGAAACCCAGGCCATCCTGCCCCTGCGCGGTAAGGTGCTGAATGTGGAGCGCGCTCGCCTTGACCGCGCCCTGTCCAACGCTGAAATCCAGTCGCTGATTACCGCCTTTGGCACCGGTATTGGTGAGGACTTCGACATTGAGAAGGCCCGCTACCACAAGGTTGTTCTCATGGCGGACGCGGACGTGGACGGCCAGCACATCACCACCCTGCTGCTGACCCTGCTCTTCCGCTACATGCGTCCGCTCATCGAAGCCGGCTACGTCTACCTGGCCCAGCCCCCGCTCTACCGCATCAAGTGGTCCAATGCCCCGCACGACTACGTATTCTCTGACGCCGAGCGCGACGCCGCCCTGGAAGCCGGCTACGCCAAGAACCAGCGCCTGCCCAAGGACAACGGCATCCAGCGCTACAAGGGTCTGGGCGAGATGGACTACGCCGAGCTCTGGGATACCACCATGGACCCCGAGCGTCGCACCCTCCTGCAGGTCAAGATGGAGGACGCCGCGGCGGCCGACCAGATCTTCTCCGTCCTAATGGGTGAGGACGTCGAGGCCCGCCGAGAATTTATCCAGCAGAACGCAAAGGACATCCGCTTCCTTGATATCTAAAGGGTTTTCGCATGAAAAATGCGCTATATAACCTTTAGGGAATAAAAGAAGTCAAGGATACGAACAGAGGAATTTATGAGCGACGAGAACACCACCAGCTCACCCCAGCCCATTGAGGGCGATATCGTTGCAACCGATGCAACCCCGGCACCGGCCGGCGGTAACGTTGAGGTTGTCGACCTGCGCTCCGAGATGGAGCGCTCCTACCTGGATTACGCCATGGCCGTCATTATCGGCCGCGCCCTGCCCGACGTGCGCGATGGTCTCAAGCCTGTGCACCGCCGCGTCATCTACGCCATGTACGACGGCGGCTACCGCCCCGAGCGCTCCTTCAACAAGTGCGCCCGCGTGGTCGGTGAAGTTATGGGCCAATACCACCCCCACGGCGACGCCCCTATCTACGACACCCTGGTCCGTCTAATCCAGGACTGGGTCATGCGCTACCCCCTGGCTCTTGGCCAGGGTAACTTCGGCTCCCCCGGCAATGACGGTGCTGCGGCCCCCCGCTACACCGAAACTAAGATGGCCCCCCTGGCCCTCGAAATGGTGCGAGACATCAACGAGGACGCCGTGGACTTCCAGCCCAACTACGACGGCAAGAACCAGGAGCCGGTCGTCCTGCCCTCTCGTATTCCCAACCTGCTGGTCAACGGCTCATCCGGTATTGCGGTCGGTATGGCCACCAATATTCCCCCGCACAATCTGCGTGAGGTTGCTGACGGTGTGCAGTGGTTCCTGCAGAACCCCGAGGCCTCCAACGAAGAGTTGCTTGAAGCCCTTATTGCCCGCATTAAGGGCCCCGACTTCCCCACCGGTGCCACTATCTTGGGGCATAAGGGTATCGAGAATGCCTACCGCACCGGCCGCGGCTCCATCACCATGCGCGCTGTAGTCAATGTTGAAGAGATTCAGGGCCGCACCTGCCTGGTCGTCACCGAGCTGCCCTACCAGGCCAACCCCGATAACCTGGCCATCAAGATTGCTGAACTGGTCAAGGACGGCAAGATCACCGGTATCGCCGACCTGCGCGACGAAACCTCCGGCCGTACCGGCCAGCGCCTGGTCATCGTCCTCAAGCGCGACGCTGTGCCCAAGGTGGTGCTGAACAACCTCTACAAGCACACCCAGCTGCAGGAAAACTTCTCCGCCAATATGCTGGCTATTGTGGACGGTGTGCCCCGCACCCTCTCGCTGGATGCCTTCATCCGCCACTGGGTCAACCACCAGCTCGAAGTCATTGTGCGCCGCACCCGCTACCGCCTGCGTCAGGCCGAAGAAGAGGCGCATATCCTGCGCGGCCTACTCAAGGCCCTCGATGCCCTCGATGAGGTCATCGCGCTCATTCGTCGCTCACCCACCGCTGACGAAGCACGCACAGCCCTGATGGACTTCCTCGACATTGACGAGGCCCAGGCCCAGGCTATCCTCAATATGCAGCTGCGCCGCCTGGCCGCCCTGGAACGTCAGAAGATTCAGGACCGTCACGCAGAACTCATGCGCATGATTGACGAGTACAACGCGATTATCGCCTCAGAGGACCGCCAGCGCTCCATCATCTCTGAAGAATTGGCTGAAATCGTTGCCCGCTTTGGCGACGAGCGCCGCACCAAGATCCTCATGGGTTACGACGGTGATATGTCGATGGAGGACCTCATCCCCGAGGAAGAAATGGTCGTCACCATCACCCGCGGCGGCTACGTCAAGCGCACTCGCAGCGACCAGTACCGCTCCCAGCATCGCGGAGGCAAGGGCATCAAGGGTGCTTCGCTACGCGGGGACGACGTCGTCCAGCACTTCTTCGTCACCTCCACCCACTCCTGGATTCTCTTCTTCACCAATCTGGGCCGTGTGTACCGCACCAAGGCCTATGAACTCATGGAAGCTGGCCGTGATGCCAAGGGGCAACACGTGGCTAACCTGCTAGCCTTCCAGCCGGAGGAAACCATCGCCAAGGTCATGGAGCTCAAATCCTATGAGGACGCCCCTTACCTGGTACTTGCCACCAAGAATGGCCTAGTCAAAAAGACTGCCCTCTCAGATTATGACACCAACCGCGCCGCCGGCGTCATCGCCATCAACCTGCGCGACGGTGACGAGCTGGTCTCAGCGCAGCTGGCCAGCGCTGAGGACGACCTCATCCTCATCTCCCGCCAGGGTCAATCCCTACGCTTCACTGCCACCGATGAGGCCCTGCGCCCCATGGGTCGCGCAACCTCCGGTGTGACCGGCATGAAATTCCGTGACGGAGACGAACTGCTCTCCATGAATGTGGTCACCGATGATTCTTTCGTCTTCGTGGTCACCGCAGGCGGATATGCCAAACGCACCCGAATCGACCAGTACCGTGTTCAGGGTCGTGGCGGCCTCGGCATCAAGGTCGCCAAACTGGCTGAAGACCGCGGCGAGCTAGTCGGCGGCCTCATCGTGGGTGAAGAGGACGAGATTATGGTCGTTATGCAGTCTGGTAAGGTCGTGCGTACCTCAGTTTCCGAAGTGCCAGCCAAGGGGCGAGACACCATGGGTGTTATTTTCGCTAAGCCCGGCAAAAACGATGAAATTCTCGAAGTCGCCCGCAACTATGAACGCAACATCGATGAGTTAAACAACACCGACGAAAACGGCGCAGAAAGCACCGAAAAGCCGGCAGATGAAGTAACTTTAGAAAACGACACCCTACAGGCAGTAGCCGACACCGTAGACGCACACGGAGGTAAGAGTGAGCACTAACAGCACCGCACCGCGGCCCGCGCCGCGCACGGGCACCCCGCGCGCAGCCTCAGGCAAACCACGACACCAGGCACCTGCCGGAGGTGGCCAGCGTAAGCCCCTTGTGCGCCCGGCTCCTCGCTCGAAGATTCGCCGTGCCCGCCTGGTCGTTGCAAGGGTAGATACTTTCTCCGTCGCCAAGCTGGTCTTCCTGCTTTCTGTAGCCATTGGTATTGCCACTGTGGTGGCCGCAGTGATTCTATGGCTCGTCATGCAGGCTACCGGTGCTTTCCAAAGCCTCAATGACATGCTCACCTTGCTGGGTACCACCGGCGACGCGGTAGATATTTCTCAGTACCTTTCACTCGGTCAGATAGCTCTCTACAGCACCATTATCTCCGTCGTGAACGTCGTCCTCTTCACCTTGCTTGGTACCCTCGCTGCAATGCTCTATAACGTAGCGGCCAAGCTTGTTGGTGGTGTGGGTGTCACTCTTACCGACGAATAAATCAGGGGCTCAGAACTTACAGTAAGAGTGGGTGGTGGGCCCTCACTGCAGGGAACCTCGCACGGGCTCTCAAGCTACCCGTGAGCGTCCTTAATAATCCCTCAAAGCCTGTGATTTAGAACATAGATTTTTGATTTGGCAAGGTCTTGAAACCTGTGTAAAGTTATATCTCGTTCTGAAGAACACAAGGGGGCGTATAGCTCAGACGGTTAGAGCGCTACACTGATAATGTAGAGGTCCCAGGTTCAATTCCTGGTACGCCCACTCACCTTGGCTGAAAGGTTGGCATGAAGAGATTTATGGCCATTGCAACCGCCTTCATAGTAGCAGCGGTTGCAGGTAAGGCAGTCAAGGATTCTCAGGAGAATAAAAGAACTTGGGAAGAAGCTACAGATAAAATTTCATAGGTAGCACCCGTTGGGGGCGTGGCGCAATTGGTAGCGCACCTGCTTTGCAAGCAGGGGGTTAGGGGTTCGAGTCCCCTCGCCTCCACTTTTCGGTGATTATAGCAAGAGGGAAACACCCGGTCCCATCCCGAACCCGGAAGTTAAGGCTCTTAGCGCCGATGGTACTGCACTGGCGACGGTGTGGGAGAGTAGGTCATCGCCGAATTAAATTTGGTAGGGAACCTCCAGTTGAAAGACTGGGGGTTCCTTTTTGTGTGCGGGGTTCTTTCGGGTGTGGGTTATAGGGTTATAGGCAGAAAAGTGTGTCCCGCCCCTGCGCCATCTTTTGGCGAGCGTGCACCATATCGCTGAGCGTGCGCCCGCCATGTGCACGCTCAGCGATATGGTGCACGCTCACTGGGGTGATGCCCATAGAACGTCTTGTTTCGATCTGAGGTTGTCGGTAGGGTTCCTTGTATGGTGCTCAACGACCTTCCCCTCCGCAGTATCACCGCCCGCAGCGATGCGGAGCCGCTCACTGGCGTCCGCGCCCATACCTGGCCCTACCACCTGGCTGTGACTCGGGCAGCGCTCGCCGGGCTCACCTTTGGGCGGCTCACAGTTATCGTGGGAGAAAACGGGGCTGGTAAATCCTCCCTGGTTGAATCAATCGCAGAAGCCTACGGCCTGCCGCTTGGTGGCGGAGATAACCGGGTTTCCCGGCCCACTTTTGACCAGGTCTCAGCTTTTGGGGCTGACTTGCAGATTGTGCGGGGCGCGGCAGGACGCCGGGCAGGGCTCTTCCTGCGGGCTGAAGGAATGCTGGCACACCTGGAACACCTGGCTAGTCTCGAATCGAAACAGGCAACCGATATTCTGCGCCTCTCGCACGGGGAAGGTGCCCAGCGTTTGCTTGAAGAGTCTTTTGACGACTATGGCCTCTGGATTCTTGACGAACCTGAATCGGGGCTCTCTTTCTCCGGGCAACTAGAGCTGTGTGCCCGCGTCCTTGCCTTCCTTGAACGGGGTGGGCAGGTGGTGCTTTGTACCCACAGTCCGCTCCTGGCTGCGCTTGCCACGCACTGCAATGAACTGGTGTGGGAGATAGGGGAGTGGGGCGTGCGCCAGCTGGCCTGGGCTGAACTTGATATGACCGTTCACTGGCGCAATATGCTCGATGACCCCGAGATGTACCTGCACCACCTGGGGTAAACCGGGGTATAGAGTCGGTTTTTCAGGTTTTAACCTAAAACCTGTGGCGGAGCTAACCGCGCATTTGATAGAATTGGTTTGCGCGTGCAAAAAACCTGTAGTAAAGTAGAAGCATAACACCACGGGGGCGTGGCGCAATTGGTAGCGCACCTGCTTTGCAAGCAGGGGGTTAGGGGTTCGAGTCCCCTCGCCTCCACTTTTCGGTGATTATAGCAAGAGGGAAACACCCGGTCCCATCCCGAACCCGGAAGTTAAGGCTCTTAGCGCCGATGGTACTGCACTGGCGACGGTGTGGGAGAGTAGGTCATCGCCGAATTAAATTTGGTAGGGAACCTCCAGTTGAAAGACTGGGGGTTCCTTTTTGTGTGCGGGGTTCTTTCGGGTGTGGGTGGGCACACTTTTGGGGTTGGAGGACGGGTTGGAGGATAAAAAGTGTGTCCCGCCCCTGCGCCATCTTTTGGCGAGCGTGCGTGATATCGCTGAGCGTGCACATGGCGGGCGCACGCTCAGCGATATGGTGCACGCTCGCGGTTACCCCGTCAGAATAAGGCCCCTAAAACAAACGGCCCCGGCCTCCCTGTGTGGGAGCCGGGGCCGGGCGTCCGCGCTCGCAATCAATGAGGGGCGGACGCGCGTGAGCAAGTGTGAGGACTAGGCAGCGGGGGTCTTCCAGGGATCCTCAACGGGGCGAGAAGCCTTGAAAGCGGCTGCACCAGCGACAGCACCAGCAACCAGCAGACCAAAGACCAACAGGCCCTTGTTGCCGCCCTTAGAAGCCTTCTTCTGCTCCTTGGCGTAACCCTTAGCGGCCTTAACAGCAGCCTTCTGAGCCTTCTTCAGGGCCTTCTTATCGCCGGTGACCTTAGTGGCTACAGTCTGGGCCGCTACAGGAACTTCAGCGTCTGCGAGCTTGTCAGCAACGGTGCTGGCAACGTCGGCAGCCTTAACGCGGGCAGTAGCCACAGCATTCTCAACGGCGGGGGTGGCATCGTCAATTTTTGCCTGAATCTTATCAGTCAAGGTTGTCTGAGCTTTCTGCAACTGGGATACCTTCTTACCGGTCAGCTTATTGGCGCGGGCGGTCTTCTTCTCAGCTAGAGAGGTTAGCTTGTCAGCCTTCTTACCGGTGGTTTTAGCGGCCTTGGCTAGGAACTTTTCTGCCTGCTTCTGAGCCTTTTTAGCTTTACTTTTCTTGCATAGTGCCATGATTACCTCCAGAGAATGCCCGCCCCTCAGCCCGCTTGTCGGGTGAGGGGTGCAGGGCAAGTTACCTTTAGTATCAGCTTACTTTCTAAAACCTGAAAAATTCTCTGAGCCACCGCAAAAACTCTCGTGTTTCTCTGCCCGCTAAAGTTAAGCGTGTCTGTAGGGTGCCGCCAGCGCCGAATCGTGCCTCCATGAGTGCGATGTTGAGTGCCGGGAGGGTACTCTGTTTTACATGACTAACGTCAACGTCGTGCAATGAGGGTGAAAATATGCCAGAACTTCTCACCGGTCAAGGTTTCTCCCTGGTGGGTTTTTTCATCCAAGTTCAGCACGGTGAAATCTTCTAATGAGCGCTCAAGCCAACTACATTCTACCGTGCAGATGAGTGGTTGGTCCGACCACCACGAGTTACGCGGACCAAGAAGGTCAACTGCGAGGACGCCTCACAGCGAGCCGTCGTCTCCATCGCCGAAATATCACTCACTCCGGGCTTTGCCCAATCCCGCCCGGTACTCTCACCCTGACGCAACCCGTCGGGCTTTCATAGAACCCATCTGCAGCCCCGGCGGGCACAACGTAGAAAGTGCCCTCGAAAAAGCTACCGCCGCCTCGCAGAGCTACCCCTACTTCATCCAGCAACAGGGGCAGGCTATCTGGAACTCTGCCACCCAGCAGATAATCACAGATGACGATGTGCTCGCCGCTGGTCTTTACGGTGCCGGGAATATAGGGCTTCGTACTGAGACAGGTGGGAATAGCCTAGGGCGAAGGAATAGGTTTCTGCCAGAGAATCTCTCCGTGGGGCATCACGAAGACGGAAGCGGGTGAGAGTGCCCACCTGCGCCAGCCTGAGGCTATAGTATTCAAATCGCTGTGAGTGCACAGGCCTGTTTCAATTATCTGTTGCCCTAAGGCTGATTCCTCCAGTCTCATAGCCCATGAATCAGCCAGCCAGCGCGCCTCAGGACCGGTATAAGTCCATGTTGAAGTAGAAAACTGGGCACCGCGCAAACCTGCCTCAGCTGCGTAAGCGGGTAGGCGGCGTCCTGCGCTGGGTTCTCCACCATTTGCTCGAGCAGCTTCAAGATAGAGCTCTCTCCAGTGGGTAAGGTGCTCAGAATCGGCAAACCAGAAGAAACCCTCATAGTCGGCGTCACAAACAGCAACATAACCACCGGGCTTTACCACTCGTGCCATCTCGCGCAGAGCCAGAACCGGGTTCCCTATGTGCTGTATCACCTGATGTGCATGAACAATATCGAAGGAAGAATCTGGAAAGCTCAGTGAGCGGATATTTTCGACGGAGAAGGAAGCCTCTATGCCGTTTTCAGGCGTGAGACCCTGATGTTCAAAGTGGCGCTGCGAGAGGGAAAGTTCCTCTTCACCGATCTCTGTGGCGGTTACCCTGCCCGTGATGCGGGCGAAGTCTGCGGTGATAGTTCCAGGGCCAGCACCGATATCGAGTACATGCATGCCGGCGGCTAAAAACGGGAGCAGATAGGCCGCCGAGTTCTGTGCTGTGCGCTGCTGATGAGCCTGCAGGACGGCCGGTGCATGGCCGTGTGTGTAGGGTCGGGAAGCCAAGGGGAACCTACTTTCTCTAGGGTTCAGTAATTCTCTCAAGCCAAACCTTATTTTCAAAATGCGAGAAGATTTATCTTGTTATATGGATTCTTGTATTTATTGGACGAGTTTATCGCCTTCAGGGATGACTGCCAGTGTGTGTTTTTGTGACTCAGGTAGCGAGAGCGACGCACCGGCGTCCTTCTCTTTCACTGACCGCAAAAGCCTACCCACCGCTCTAGCGGGCGTGCCCCACTGCGTGCAAGAATAGGGGCATGACTGCAACTGCAAAAGCAACTATTCACACCAACCACGGTGATGTCGTCGTTAACCTCTTCGGTAATCACGCACCGGCAACCGTCAAGAACTTCATCGGCCTATCAGACGGCACCCAGGAATGGCGCCACCCCCGCACCGGCGAAGTACAGAATGGCCCCCTTTACAAGGACGTCATCTTCCACCGCATCATCCGTGACTTCATGATCCAGGGCGGCGACCCTCTCGGCCAGGGTATTGGTGGCCCCGGCTACCAGTTCAAGGACGAAATCCACCCCGAACTGAGCTTTAACAAGCCCTACCTGCTGGCCATGGCCAACGCAGGCCCCGGCACCAACGGCTCCCAGTTCTTCATCACAACCGTTGAGACCCCCTGGCTCAATGGCCGCCACACTATCTTCGGTGAGGTCGCAGATGAAGACTCCAAGAAGGTCGTTGACGCTATCGAAGGCGTAGCAACCGGCGCTATGGACCGCCCCGTTGAAGACGTGGTCATTTCTTCCATCGATATTGAAGAGCTCTAAACCTTACACAGGTTAGTGCAAGGCCCGCCCGTGAGGGTGGGCCTTTGCTCTACCTCAGTACAAGCGGCGTGCGGCCGCAGACGAAAGGACGCCCGTGAGCGAGCAGGCAGGCAGAGGTAGCAACCCCGGCGGTTATGGGTACAGCAGTGGGGATATTTCTGTGTGCCCGCGGCACCCCAATCAGGTGACCTATGTACGGTGCGGACGTTGCGGTCGGCTGGCCTGTGGGCTTTGTCAGGTTCCGCGTGAGGTGGGCATGATGTGTGTGGACTGCATGGCAGCTGCGCAAGCCGCAACACCCAAAGTGCACTACGCAAAAACAGCTCCCACTATTACATATGCACTTATCGGTATAAATGTGGTGGTGTGGGTTTTACAGTTCTTCTTCGACTCGGTGACGGTTGCTGGCATCTATAACCCGCTTTATGTTGAGACAACGGGGGAGTGGCACCGGCTACTGACATCGGGCTTTTTGCATTCACCCACTAACATCACTCACCTACTACTTAACATGTTTACCCTCTATCTTTTTGGGCAGGCTCTAGAACCGCTCATGGGTAGGTGGAAGTTTCTGGTCACCTACCTGCTCTCAATTCTTGGTGGGTCAATAGCTGTACACCTGTTTTCCTCGATGATGGGAGACATGATGATTAGCACTTTGGGAGCATCTGGCGGTGTGTTTGGTCTCTTTGGAGCCTTTTTCGCTTTAGCCCGTGCACGGAAACAGAGCACCAGTAGCATTCTGATTCTGGTGGCCGTGAACTTTGTCTTTGGTTTTATTATGCCCGGAATCTCGTGGGAAGCGCATCTGGGTGGTCTAGTGACGGGTGCTGTAACAGCGGCTCTGTTAGATCGTATACCCACCTCAGGAAGCCGTAGCGGGCGTCCTGCTAAGTAAGGTAAAGACCGATATCCACAGAACTTATCCACAGTTGTTAATAAGAACATCATTGTAATTCCACAGGTGTTAAAAACCTGTGTAGAGCGCCTGTAGGCTCTTGTTGGGGTACGTAATTACACTGGTGTAAGAGGTTTCCCCAGATTTATCCCCATCTGTGGATAACTTCTATCTGCAGGGTGTAGAGAACCTGTAATTTCAAAAAACATGCTTCTTCTATTTGCCTGCTGCCCGATCGGCTCCGCCACAGTCTGCGGTGAGCTGAGCTGAGATAACAAAAAACCGCTCATTGGTACGGACGATCGGCCCCACGGCGTTGCTCTCAGCAACGCTCTTCACGTAAATCACGTCATTCGTAGCATCAGCGGGCTCCAGGGCTCTACCGGCTTGATATTCTGCCGGGCCTGAGATAACAGTAAGGGAGACCACCAAACCTGGTAGTCTCCCCGAAAAACAGCAAGGCGAATCTAGTCCTTCTTAAAGGAGTCCTTAATGCCAGCAACGGTGTTCTTAGCGTCATCAACCTTATCTTGGGCCTGTGCCTGAACCTGGTCAGCCTTGCCCTCAGCTTCAAGACGCTCGTTACCGGTCAGCTTGCCACCGGCCTCCTTGGCCTTACCAGTGAGGTTGTCGAGGCCGTTTTTAATCTTGTCTCCTGCACTCATGATGAGTTCCTTTCATGTATCGCATTTGCGGGGTTGGGTAAACAATGCTTCGCATACTTCCCTTATTGATAAGTTTACGCACTAACTCGGCAAAAAGAAACCCAGTAAGCTGAGAAAATTCTGAAGACCACCCAGTAGGCCACCCGAACCCCGGCACGCAAAAAATTTCCCCGCCCCGCTACCTGCACCAGGGCTCAGCGGGTGTACTCTAACTTCTCAGGACGGCTCCACCGAACCACCCGGAACTACGTTTCGAAAGTGGTCAGGACGCCCCATACCTACCCTGTTGCACAGAATCGCAAACCGCCCCACAACAGCAATCCAGAACCTGCCACCAGACCGGCCCTCAGCCACAGGTAATCTAACCCGACTGACTGGGCTTTAGAGATCCCGGTCTGCCGGGAAGCCCGCCACCATGGGTAAGAACTCAGGGTCGGCGTAGCCAGCCTGGGCGTAGGCTAGGGCCACCTGCTCTGCGGTTTTCTCAATCAGATGCGCAGGCATCAGTGCCATGACCGCCCCGCCAAAGCCGCCACCCACCAAGCGGGCACCCAGAGACCCAGCATTCAAACAGATATCAACGGCCAGGTCAATCTCGGGGCGTGAGACCCGCAGTTCATCGCGCATTGATACGAAGCTCTCAGTCAGCAGATGCCCCAGCTCAACCCAGTCAACCTGCCCACTGGCGTCCGTAGCTGACAGCAGGTGGGCGGCGCGCTCCACCAATGTCATGTCGTGCAGGGTGTGGCGCACCCAACCACGCGGGAAGTCCAGGGTGCGGCCCGATTCCTCAAGCGCAACCAGGGAACGGTTGACGGTCTGATCAACCAAATCAAGACGGCGCTGCTTGGCCTCACGCTCGGATAAACCGATGCAGGTGAGATCCTGGGGTAGGGCGTTGCGCAGAAAATCGAGATTCATAGCCTCAGTCACAGCCTCATTAGCCGCGCGGCGGGCAGCGAACTCACCCCCGGCCAGCTCGTGTGGGGTATTGGTATTAATAACTAGCCAGGCCAGATTGGCGCTAGCCAGATCAACAGCCAGGGGCTGAATGGAGAAGTCCCTAAAGTCAATGACCAGTGCCTTGCCCGGTGCTGAACGCAGGGACGTAGTCTGGTCCAGGCCACCAGTGCGCGCCCCAGCCACCTCGTTCTCGGCCCGAATACAGACCTGGGCCAGGCGGGCACGCAGCGCATCATTGACGGGGGAGAGGTCTGATGGAAGGGCCTCAGTGCAGTCGCAGTCCTGCCGCAGGGGGCAGGAAAGATCTAGCAAGGCCAGGGCGGTAGAGCACTCAATTGCTGCGGACGAGGATAGCCCGCCGCCCACCGGAACCTGTGAAGTGATGAGCAGGTCAGCGCCAAAATGATGGGGCAGAGCGATGTCCTTGCCACCCTCACGATTCATAGCCCAGGCCACACCGGCCACATAGGTGAACCAGCCCTTGATGGTGCCGGGAGTAATCTCACGAATCACCACAGTACGGTCATCGCCGGGCATCTGTAGGGACGCGGCTCGTAGCACCCCGTCAGTGCGTAGCTTGCCCGCCACATAGGTGCGGTAGGGCAGGGGCATGGGCAGACATGAACCCCCTAAAAAGTCGATATACTCACCGAGCAGGTTGAGGCGGCCGGGGGCTGACCAGACGCCGTCGGGCTCCTGACCATATTTTTCACGAAAGGCGGCACGGGCAGTCTCCACCTGCTGATGATGGTCGGGGAGGGTTGCCCAGGAAGGTTCAACGCGAAGGGTCACGGGAGTCTTTCTGTGAGGTGGATTGAGGGGTAAAGCCCGCAATGAGGGCGGTGAGGGCGGTTGAGTAGGACGCCGGTGGTTGCTTCGGCGGGTCACCGCCGGTTAAGAGGGCTCGGGTTTGCTCCTGCTCAATGAAGCTAAGGGCTAGGTGAAGCAGGGAGTCAGCGGCTAGGGCTGGCTGCGCTGTGCCCAGCACCCGTGTGAAGTAGTCTTCGAACTCGTCACGTAGAGTGAGCCGGTCGGAATCTTCTATCACGGGTTGAAAGGCCAAGGCTAGTCGTATGACTTCGGAAGATTCCTTAACTGGAATAAGTTTTTGGTAGAGGTTTTCACCGGCTACAACCAAGGGAGCCGTAAGTGAATGCGCCACCTCCCGCTCTAGCGTCACTCCGGCCAGCAGGCGCGAGGCCAGAGATGCCAGAAGTTCCTGTTTATTTCTCACGTGATAGTAAAGTGCACCGGGGGCGACGCCTAGCTCGGTTGCCAGGCGGCGCATCGATAGGTCGGCCAGGCTGTAGGAGCGAAGCACCTGTAGGGCGGTTTCAAGAATTTTCTCACGGGTTAAAGCCACCTCCCTATTGTCGCTCACAGACGCCCGGGTGCAAGTACTCAACCGGGCCGTCCGCTCCCAGCGAGGTGAGAGGCGATGCCCTGCCCGGCGCGGGGTGGGGGAGTAGATTGGTTGCATGACCCTCAATTTTTCAGATCTCACCCGGCGCCTGCGCGCTGGCGAAGCCGCTACTGAAACTGATATCTACAACGTGCTCGGTGCCAGCCCCGCAGCCACCTTTGCCCTCATAGAGTATGCAGCAGAGCTACGCGGTATCTATTTTGGTACCGGTGTGACTGTGCTTAACCTGCCGGGTGCACCGGGAATACCGACGGCGGCCGTGCGCCTTGAAGTGCCCGCGCCGCTGGATGCTGAGGAGCTCACCGTCTCCCTGCTCGATACTGCTGACCGCCCCGGAGCCCTAGCCCTGGACTTTGTGACCGGCGAGGGTGCGCTTGTGCCCATGGAAGCCCTGCGCGTGATTGCTGCGGCCCGTATTACTGCTCCGGCCGCTAGCTTACACCTGGGCCCTTCTCGGGAGGGTGCTCTACGCTCCTTACAACCGCTGGCTGTGGGGGCTGTTGATTCGTTGGAGCTGATTGTTGACCCGGCCCGCCCCCAACTGATTTATGAGGACCTTAGGCTGATTAAGGGTTCTGGGCTGACCGTTGCGGGGGCGGGGGAGCGAGACCTGGTTGCCGAGTACACCGAGCTCCTGCGCGATTTGGGTGTTGAGGATGTTGAAACCTACGCTCGGGTAGCGTTGGCAGGTGCGAAGGCCGGTGGGTGTGGGGGTAACTGTGCCTGCGGTTCTGGGGGTTGCGGCTCCTAACCCTCTTTTTGTGAAAGGTACCATCTGAATCAGAAATACCCACCTAGTTCGTGGGTTTTTCTGACTCAAATGGTACCTAGCTGATGTCATAAACCTAGATAATTTGAACACTGTTCAAAAACGGTGTTGACTGGTTCTATGACTGACTTTTCTGCTATCGCTGACCGCGTGCTGACTGGTGAGCCAGCCACCCGCTCCGAAGCTCTTGCCACCCTGGCCGCCACCGACGCTCAAACCTTTGCCCTGGTCGATGCCGCCGCCCGTCTGCGCCGCCACTACTTCGGCAACACCGTCAAGGTCAACTACCTGGTCAATCTCAAATCCGGGCTCTGCCCCGAAGACTGCACCTACTGCTCCCAGCGTCTGGGATCCGAAGCTGACGTGCTCAAGTACTCCTGGATTAAAGCTGATGAGGCCGTCAAACAGGCCGGCTACGGTATTGCAGGCGGTGCCTCTCGCGTCTGCATGGTCGCTTCCGGCAAAGGCCCCACCGACCGCGACGTGGAGCGAGTTGCCACCATGGTCGAAGGACTCAAAGAGGAACACCCGCAGGTTGAGGTCTGCGCCTGCCTCGGCATTCTTAAGGACGGCCAGGCCGACCGCCTCAAGCAGGCCGGAGTGGACGCCTACAACCACAACCTCAATACCAGCGAAGACCACTACGCAGACATCTGCACCACCCACACCTATGCCGACCGCCTCGCCACCGTCGATAAGGCCCAGTCCGCCGGACTCTCGGCCTGTTCGGGACTGATTGTGGGCATGAAAGAAACCGACGAACAACTGGTTGATGCTATTTTTGCCTTGCGTGACCTGGGTGGCGACTCCATTCCCGTCAATTTCCTCATGCCCTTTGAGGGAACCCCACTGGCGGGCACCTGGGAACTCACCCCCATGCGCTGCCTGCGGATACTGGCAGCCGTTCGTCTGGTTGCTCCCGAGAAAGAGCTCCGCATGGCGGGAGGTCGTGAAATGCACCTGCGTTCGCTCCAGCCTCTGGCTCTGCACGTGGTTAACTCCCTCTTTTTGGGGGACTACCTGACCTCCACCGGCCAGTCGGCCCTCGATGACCTGAGAATGATTCGTGACGGTGGTTTTGTGGTGTTTGGCGCTGAAAACCGTGACCTGGTTGCTGAGCATGAGGAATACCTGCGCGCCCACGGCGTAGACCTTGCTCAAGAAACCGCAACAGCGCCCGCTCCCTGCGGGGCGTCTGGCGGTTGTGGTGGGTGTAGCTCTGGGGCCTGCGGTACTCATGCGCTCGCAGGGGAGGCTGGGGCTGGCGTTCGCTCCGCTAACCTGCGTGCGCCCCAGGTGGTTGTTCCCGAGATTCGCCGCCGAGGTGTTGGGACGGGAACCGCGCCCAACTTCTAGCTCGGCACACAGCCCACAGTCAAACACCACCCCTGACGCGAGGTGGTTGAGGCAGCACACCGGGGTGCTCAGTCTCACCGGGTGCCTTGGGGGTGATATGAGGCACCGTCAAGCAGATACTCAAGAAATTCTGAGAATCTTAACCTACTATGAATAAGTGTCACTGCACGTGTGGCTGTAATCGTGCCCTAGGAATGTATTTAGGGAATACGAGGGAGCCCCGGCTTTATATTCTTTGTTTCATAGAAGATAAAGATACGTGATACCCCTCTCATACACCTCGTAGAATCAGGACCCATGAACACCAAAGACCTCTCGCCCGCCTACTTCACATCACTGGTAGCTGTCTGTGTGGGTGCTCTGATGATCGGTATGAGTACAACTTGGGTTTTAGTGCTGGGCTGGGGAGCCCTGCTGGGCGGTGTTGCTCTGAATATTTTTGCCACCCTCATTATGATTCAGCGCGTTAAGGGTGGCCCCCTCCCGGCTCTCATTGCCGGTCAAGGTAATGGGGCCCAAGAGGGTGAGCCTGTGGACGAGGAGCAGGGGAGTCAGCCTGAGGGTGCTCAGGACGGTGAGCCGGAGGCCGTCACCGAATCTCACCAGGTAGTCTCTGCCGAGAACCCCACTGATAACCGTATCTTCCGCCCCCGAGCTCGCTCGCCCCGCCCCCACGTCCGCTAACCATCAGACGGTGAGGTAACCCATGGATACCCGTTTTCTTCTTTCGCCGGCCTATCTGGTCTCAGTGGTTGCGCTCATTGTGGGCGCAATATTGAGCGGTACCTCTCTGATGGTCGTGGGCTGGATTATCTTTATTGTTGGTCTGGCCCTCAACTCCCTGGCCCTGGTTATTTTAGCCAACCGCGAACAGCTCTACAAGGCCCAGCGCACCGGAACCATACCCAAAGCCAACCAATAAGCCCGGGAGTTAGTGCCAAGACCGACAGCCTCAAGAGGCCGGTGCACCCCCAGGTGCATCGGCCTTTGTGGTGGGGTCAATGGAGTGCCTACCGTTTGGTGTGCTGCTCAACGCGGTCAAGAATAGAGCGCGAAAATTCGGTGACTGCCCCAGCTGCACGAGGGTCAAAGTCACTGAAAACAGCGTGCTGTACCTCGCGAGTGTACACGGGCTCAGCTCCTCGGTAGACCTGCCGACCTAGCTGCGTGATAGAGACACCCTTACCGCGCCTGTCGTCGGGAACCTGAACCTTAGTGACCCAGCCGTTCTCGGCGAGCACATTAATTTGATAGGTGAGTCTGGATGCCGAGACGCGGGTTGCGCGCGCAAGGTCGCGCATGCGCACTACAGAATCGGGTGCGGAATCCGGTGTGCTGGCTGAAACCATGAGAGCTGCCAGAATGCGGTATTCCGCTAGTTTTATGTTTGCTTCTTCTTTGAGGCAACGGTCAAGTTTATGGTTGAGAGCTGCTAGAGCATCGGTATAAATCTCCCACAGCTTTTTCTGCTGCCCGGTAAAGCTAGCGGATGGGGTAGGTGCGCCCATCAAACCTCCTCTCCTAACTACCCGCCGTTGGGGTAGGAACGGGTCAGGAGACTTTCTCAGAAAATCCCTATTAATGAGGCCTCTTCAAAAGTGACCAAGCGACCTGGGCCCACAGTGAGTGTGAGTTTAGGGAGCTGGGAATCAGAACCTTTGAATAGCCCTTAATTTCAGACTAGTTCGCAGAGCACCTGTACGAAATATGTGTGTGAAATATTAAGACGGGTTAATTTACTGTATCGGTTTCACTTGGGCTTATGTATGACGGGTTGCGATGAAAGAGGGGATAAAAATAGACATCTGCAGAGTGGGGGCTCCTGCTCCGCAGATATCTTGTGTACCGTTTTGTGGGCTACTGACCGTTACGTTGGAGTAGCTCCTCAAAGGGGGTGACGCTCAGAGCCTCAAGGCCGGGCGCCTTGTACTGGGTCTGGGAGGTGCTACCGCCACGCTTCTCATCAAGAATTCCAAAGAAGGAACCGGCGTTGACATCCTGTGCGCTGTGGCTAGGGCTCTTGGTTAGAGCGGCGCCGCCTGCTGTGGCGAGTGGGGCAGGGGACTGCAGGTTTTGCCTACCTTGAGTGGCGGCCCCGATCCGCCAAAGGACCAGCTGAGCGAACTCGTCTGCCGCCTTGGTTACACGGGAGCTGAGGGTGCTGTCGGTACCAAAGTCATCGGTGGCAGCGAAGACACCCGAGGGTGCAACGTTGGCCTTGAGGTAGCTAAAGAGGGGGCGCATGGCTGTCTCGAGCATGAGAGAGTGGCGGGCGGTTCCACCGGTGGCGGCAATCAGAACCGGCTTGCCAGCCAGGGAGCCGTCTTCAACCAAGTCCCAGAAACTCTTGAAAAGCCCGGAATGGCTGGCCTTGAAAACCGGGGAGACCACAATGAGGGCATCAGCCTCCCGAACCTGATCCAGGGCAGTTGCCAGACCACCCAGAGGGAATCCGGTGAGGTAGTGGTTGGTGATGTCCTTAGCTAGAGCCCGAAGGGAGATGGAGGTAAAGGTGGTGGCTTGTAGGCCTGCCTGGCTCAGAGCAGTCTCGGTGGCCTGAGCCAGGTTCTCACCGAGCAGGTTGGTGGTTGAAGGCTCGCCCATACCGGCGGTTACCACAGCAATGGTGGGGTTGCTCATCTGCTTCTCCTTGAACAGTTCTGTGGGGCTACGGCTCTACGTGCGATCCGCACCGGCTACGGCAGGGACGCGCTTGCCCTGCTCGGCTAGGTGGGCTGCGTAGCGGGGGTGGACGGGGGCATCAGGTACGCCGGCGGGGCGTAGCTTGGCGAACTCTTCGCGGAGTACGGGCACAACCTGCTCGCCCAGCATGTCGATCTGGTTCAGAACTTCCTTGAGAGGGAGGCCTGCGTGGTCTACCAGGAAGAGCTGACGCTGGTAGTCGCCGGCGTAATCGCGGAAGGAGAGGGTCTTCTCAATGACCTGCTGGGGTGAACCCACAGTCAGCGGGGTCTGCTCGGTGAAGTCTTCCAGCGAGGGGCCGCCGCCGTAGACCGGGGCGTTGTCGAAGTAGGGGCGGAAGAAGCGAACGGCGTCCTGGGAGCTCTTGCTCATAAAGACCTGCCCGCCCAGGCCCACGATGGCCTGCTCAGCCTTGCCGTGGCCGTAGTGCTCGTAGCGCTCGCGGTAGAGGTTGATCATCTGCTGCGTGTGCTCTTTGTTCCAGAAGATGTTGTTGTGGAAGAAACCGTCCCCGTAGTAGGCGGCCTGTTCAGCGATTTCAGGGGTGCGAATGGAGCCGTGCCAGACGAAGGGGGCGGTGCCGTCCAGGGGCTGGGGGGTGACGGTGAAGGAGTTGAGCGGGGTGCGGAAGTTGCCTGACCAGTTGACAGTCTTCTCGCTCCAGAGCTTGCGGAGCAGGGCGTAGTTTTCGATGGCCAGGTTAACGCCCTGGCGGATGTCTTTGCCGAACCAGGGGTAGACCGGGCCGGTGTTGCCGCGCCCCAGCATCATATCCATGCGCCCGTCAGTCAGGTGTTGCAGAGTTCCGTAGTCCTCAGCGATGCGGACGGGGTCGGTGGTGGTAATTAGCGTGGTTGCGGTGGAGAGCTGAATGTTTTTAGTCTGGGCCGCTATGTAGGCCAGGGTGGTAGTTGGTGAGGAGGCGATGAAGGGTGGGTTGTGGTGCTGGCCCATGGCAAAGACATCAAGCCCTACTTCGTCTGCCTTCTTGGCGATTTCGACCATAGCGTGTTGACGCTCATACTCGCTGGGGGTCTTGCCGGTGGTGGGGTCGGTGGTGACGTCGCCGACGGAGAAAATGCCGAACTGCATGGTGGAACCTTTCGATAGGTGGTGCTGTTTCGATGATTTGAGCCTACCTCTAAAAACTTTCCTTGTAAAGTATTTCGAAAGGTTTGCTTTTCCCTGCGAGAGGTCTAGGCTGGAGGAAAGAAGATTTATATATGAATTACTTTCGGAAGGGTATACCATGTCAACCATCACTACCGTCCAAGACCTTACCGAGGCCCTTAGCCGTGGCGACACCGCCCTCGATATTTCCGGGCGCATCAGCGGCATGCCCTCCCTGAAACTACCCGCAGGCACCACCCTGCGAGGCATTACCGATGATGCTGAACTCCACTTTGGCGCCAAAGGTCTACAGCTTACCGCCAACAACACCGTAGCCCACCTGGCAGTCACTACCAGCCCTCAGGAGCTGGCTATCTTCAACTCTGACCAGGTTGAAGACTTTGGCACCCTCCGCCTGGAAAACATCACCACCGTCGGCCAGATCTATCTGACCGCCGCAGGAGCCAACCGCGCTGGCCGCTTCGAAACCGACGGCGTCCACGTACGTGAGGCGGACGTGCGTGGCCGTACCCTGCGCCCTCATGGCTTCGGTGTCGACGCCCTGCAAGGGGCCTTCACCGCCTGGAACCTCCAGCGCGACAAGGAAGTGGTCATCACCGCAGAACTGCTAGGCGTCTCCGCAGGAACCGAAACTACCCCCGTGCGAGGCTCCGGCGTGTTTGTGGGTGGCCAGGGTACCTGGGAGGGGCAACCTGAGGGTGGTACCCTGCATATCTCCCAGCTCACCACCGGTGACATCTATACCGACGGTGGCATCGCCCCCGGCACACCCGACCTCATCAGCGGTGGAGTCTTCCTCATGTACGGCGGCATTGCCGACCGCGTCATCAACCACGGCTCCACCACCACCTACGGCCAGAACGACATGGTACTCGACAACTGGGGGCAGGCTACCGAATGGATTTCTGAGGGGCGCGTCACCTCCCACGGCCCCTCCGGTATCGGCTTCGTCAACTTCGGCGGCATTGACACCCTCGACATCCGCCAGCCCATCCTGACCACGGGTAGGGGCGCTCGCGGCTTCAACCTCTACGACGGCTACCTCAAGCGAGCCATCTTCGACTCCATCGCTACCACCGGCGACGGATCCATCGGCATTCAGGTCTCTAAGCCCCTACCGTCACTGACCGTTCGCCGCGACCTCACCACCGTGGGTGGCGAGGGCCTTAGCCTGGTTCGCGGTATGCAGGTCACCCTGCAAGCCATCGCCCTCTCCATTCAGGACGGCGGCGTACTTGAGTCACTCGAGGTCGGCGGTGAAATCTCCACCAGCGGCGATAACGTTCCTGCCGTCGAGTCACTCGGTGAGGTGAGGGCATTCGCAGCTAGCGCTATACGGGCCAATGGTGCCGGGGCGGACGCCGTCCGTGCCACCGCGGGTTCCCTACCCGTTGATGGACTGGCCCTCTACGCCCGCGACGGCAAGAAGCTCGCTGAGCAGTAAAAGATTTGGCCAAGACGGGCCCAGGGCAGGCGGCGGGTCTGCATTCTATTAGGTTAGGTTGACCTTATGTAAACGGCAAAAATTCCCATGTGAGACGGCCCAAAACCGCGTGTCGCACCGCCTGCTCTGCTCTAGAGTGAGTGATGAAACCTCTTGTTTCACATCACATTCCTACTCACCTTCGAGAGGACCGCTTATGGCCTCTATCATCGTGGCGGCACATGGCAAGTCAGCACCAGAGCTCTGTGCGACCGCCCAAATGATCCTTGGTACATTCAATCACGTCACAGCCGTTGAGTTTCACCCCGGGCAAGGGCCAGAAGATCTCATCGCCGAATACCAAAAAATTGCTGACACCCGGCCGGCTGACGAAGAAATCCTCCTCCTTGTTGACCTCTTTGGAGGGAGTCCCTACAACGCCGGTGCCCGCTTCGCTGCAGAACGGCCCAATACCGCCGTCGTCGCGGGCGTTAACATCCCCATGCTTCTTGAGGTCATCAGCGGAATGGGCCGCGCAACAGCCACCCTAACCAGCCTGGTGGCCACTGCAGAGAAAGCGGGCACCGGCGGGATTCGTAGCTTTCAAGCAAGCACGAACCCGCCTCAGGCCCCCGCCCCAGCTGAACAGACCAAACCCGACACCCTGCACACGCTCACCCAGCCACCCGAACCAGCCCCCGCCACCGGTGCAGACGGCCACATGGACGTCGTCTTTCTGCGCATTGACTCTCGACTAATTCACGGCCAGGTCGCCGGAGCCTGGAGCAACCATGTAGCCCCTCAAACCCTCATCGCAGCCTCGGACTCAGCCGCCCACGACACTCTGCGCAAAACGCTCCTCTTGCAGGTGGCTCCGCCCCACATCAAAACCAACGTGCTTGACATAGCCAAAACCGGCCGCGTCTACAACAACCCCAAATACACGGGCATGAAAACCATGATTGTGGTTGAAACCCCGCAGGCAGCGCTCGAACTACTGGATGCCGGGGTGAAAATCTCAGAAATTAACGTGGGCGGCGTGACCTACAAGGACGGCATGAAACGGGTCTCTGAGGCGGTTTACGCCTCAGAAGACGACCTCAAAACCTACCAAGAACTCAATTGTCGCGGTATCACAATGACCATCCAACAGGTACCCAACTCAGGCCGTGAAGACATGATGAAAAAGCTCAAAGAAAAGGGTCTAATCGCATGAGCCCCCTAACATTTACACTGGTCGTCCTCATCGCACTGGTGTGCGGCATGGCTTCCGTGCTAGACGAACGACAATTCCACCGCCCCCTCGTAGCCTGCACCCTCATGGGACTGGTGCTCGGAGACCTCCAAACCGGCATCATTCTCGGCGGTAGCCTCGAACTCATTGCCCTAGGGTGGATGAACGTGGGTGCCGCCATGGCGCCCGATGCCGCACTGGCCTCCACCATCGCTACCATCGTCGTCATTGAAGGCAACCAATCCATCGGCGAGGGTATCGCTTTAGCAGTCCCCCTTGCGGCCGCTGGTCAGGTGCTCACCATCTTCGTCCGCACCATCACCGTCTTCTTCCAGCACCAGGCCGACAGATACGCCCAAGAAGCCAATTTCAGAGGCATAGAATTCATGCACTTCTCAGGTCTACTGCTTCAAGGCCTTCGCGTAGCCATTCCCACCGCAGCCGTGGCAGCTGTAGCCGGAACCCACATTGTGCAGTCCTGGCTCGATGCGATTCCCGATGTCATCACCTCAGGTCTACAGGTAGCGGGTGGCTTCATCGTAGTCGTTGGCTATGCCATGGTCATCAATATGATGAAAGCTCGCTCGCTCATGCCCTTCTTCTTTTTAGGTTTTGTGCTCGCCGCCTTCATCCCCGACTTCAACCTGGTTGGTCTCGGTATCATCGGCGCCTGCCTAGCGGTGGTCTACGTGCAGCTCAACCCCGCCTTTCATGACGCCATTGTGGCACCGGCACCCGCCACGGCAGGCACGCCCAGCAGTGACCTCGACAACGAACTTGAGTAAAGAAAGAACCGCCCCATGACAAACGAAAACACCCAGAACCCCCCGGCGCAGGGGAACGAAAAAAACACCGCAGAACTCACTCAACGTGACTACATGAGCACCTACGTACGTTCCACCTTCTTGCTCGGTTCATTCAACTTTGAGCGTATGCAGGCAATCGGGTTCGCGGTCTCCATGATCCCCGCAATTAAGCGCTTCTACACCACCAAAGAGGACCGGGCAGCCGCACTGAGCCGCCACCTCGAATTCTTTAACACCCAACCCTGGATGGCCTCACCCATCATTGGCGTGACTGCCGCGATGGAGCGCCAAAAATCCCGTGGCGAAGAAGGTATCGACGCTGCTGCGATCACCAACGTCAAAGTAGGTCTTATGGGCCCACTCGCAGGAGTGGGCGACCCCATCTTTTGGGGCACCGCCCGCCCCGTCCTCGCAGCACTCGGTGCGTCCATCGCGCTCTCCGGCAGCATCCTTGGCCCCCTGCTTTTCTTCTTTGGCCTCACCATCATTCGCGCAGTCACCCGCTGGTACGGCTTCAAAATTGGCTACGAGAAAGGCGTAGCAATTGTCTCTGAGGTTGGCGGTAACACGCTCAGGCGACTAACCCAGATGGCATCAATTGTGGGCCTGTTCGTGATGGGTTCCCTGGTCTCAAAGTGGACCAGCATCAAGGTCCCCCTCGAACTCTCGCGCTACACCAACCAGCAGGGGGAAGAAGTCGTCACCACCGTGCAGGGGATTCTCGACTCACTGTTACCGGGTATGCTCGCGCTACTGCTGACCTTCGCCTGTATGTGGTTACTCCGAAAGAAGGTCAACGCTATCTGGATTATCTTCGGTATGTTCGCCGTAGGAATTCTCGGCTACTGGGCAGGGATTCTCGCCCCCTAGATATCTCACTCACCGAGGGTTATTTATGAGGCAGGTAGCAAGTGCGAACCCGGGATGCTTTGAACATTACCTAGTGCATAAGGCTCATCTTTAAAATTTAGAGAAAGACACCATGAGAAAACTGATGGCATTTGACCTTGATGGAACCCTCATCTTTGAGCGTTCCATCGAACCTGCCAACATCGACGCAATTAACCGCTGGCAAGACGCCGGGAACCTGGCGGTTTGCTCCACCGGCAAAAGCATCTATGCCACCCGGGTAGCGTTACAGGACTACGAACTGAACTTTGATTTCAACGTGCTCTACACCGGTGCGGTCATTACCGACCGCACCGGTGAAATTCTCTACCAAAGAACCCTGGACACCCCTCTGGTTAAGGACGTCATCGCCCACCTCAGCGCACTCGACCGCATAGCCCTGTTCGCCACGACTCTGGATCATGACTACCAGCTGGTAGACACCATCGGGCAGGTCTCTAACATTCTGCCCGCCTTCACCCAGATGGAGCTGAGCGACCTTGAAAACCACGAATACGTGGGCATACCTATCTGGTCACCCCTGCCAGAGACCCGCCAGGCGGCTTACCGCTGGATTACTGATACCTACGGTGACGTCATTGACTGCCACCGCAACCAGGACTTCCTCGATATCGTACCCAAAAAAAGCACCAAAGGGGCGGGTCTTGAGTGGCTCGTCAGCAACTATCTTGGCGACCAGGAGCTCGAAACATTCAGCGTAGGGGATTCCTGGAACGACCTAGACATGCACCGCTGGGCTGACCACGCAGCATCCTTCACCTACTCACCGGAGGAGATCCAGGCGGAAACCGAGTACGTGGTAGAAAAAACCTATGATTTCATCAATAAGGCCCTAACCCTATGAGCAGCGAAGACAAAACAACCGGTACTAACCGGCCCTCCTTTAAAGAAACGTTCGTGGCCGTTGGGCAACGAACCCTCGACAAAGATCGCCGCAACGAAGGCGTCTACATCGTGTCAGTCGCCCCCATCGTGACCGGCCTGATGGTGCTCGCCGCGCTTCTCTACGCCTTCACCCACGGCTGGGGAACACTCGTGGCCCTGCTCTGCGCGCTCATCGTGCTGTGGGGGCGCTGGGTACTGCAACGGCAGGCGGCCAAGGACTTCGCCGACATGTACACCTCCCAAGAGGGCTACCGCAGCACCGGTAAACCGGAATACGCCGAATTCATTCAACTGCGAGCCGAACAGATGCTCCGCGATAACAAGGCGCTGACTCAGGCCGCGCGCGCAGAAGTGAGTTCACTTCTGGCTTGGGCACAGGAGCAACAGGCTAAGCAACAGTAGAAAACTCTCGTCCGCCCCTTCCGCTAGGGCAGGCAGGATTCGCAGCAGACGGACGGGTGGGGCGCTAGGAGGTGCCGTACTGGTCGCGTGCCAGGCGGGCAATGTGAATCGTCAAATAGGTCAGCTCGTCCTCGGTGAGCTGCTGCTCCAGGTGCATCTCGAGCACCAGCTTGACCTTGACAGCGGCCGCAAAAGCGCGAGGGTGAGCACCCTTGAGACTCTCCAAAAGCAGCGGGACATTTGTGCTTGTGTCCGCAATCTGGGTAGCGCCTGCACGAACGAAGAGATAGCGCAGGTGCGTCACAAAACGTGCAGCGCTCATCAGAGAACGATCCACCGGCCCGTCAAACCCTGCCCCGATGACCTCAAAAATTTGCGCAAAAACCTCGGTCATGCGGTAGGTGCCACCCATATCTTTTGACGCAAACTGCGAATTCACCAGGTGCATGGCCAACGGGATTGCCTCGACCTCAGGTAGGTGCACCCCCAGGCGCTCACGTACCAGCTGCAGGGCTCGCTCACCAAAGCGTACCTCCTGCGGGTAGAGTTGGCGTACCTCAAGGGCTAACGGGTAGTCCACCGTCATGCCCTGACGTTGCCGCACCACTGCGTAGTTGATATGGTCAGCGACCGGCACGATGAAAGAGTGCGAAATGGTGATACCTTCGGCCTTGACCAGAAGCTCTAACTCGGTTGCCAGGCCTAGAATTTCTGAAGGAATCTGCGCCAGCGAGCCCGCCAGATTCTCGTCGGGGGTTCCCTGCTCCGGCACAAAGGTCTGTTCAATGAGAGTGGGGTCAAGCATGTCGCCTTTGCGTTTGCCAAAGGCCAAACCGCGCCCGATGACCACCATCTGCTCACCCGTATACGACTCCGCAAGGGCCACATTGTTGTTATAAATCCGCGAAATGCGCACGATGGGCCCCCTTCGTGGTGCAGGTCTGAGTTTCCCTTAACTGTCGCTACCAGTCTACTGGGCGAAAGACACCGATTCGTGAGCAACCGGAAAAGAAAAGGGCCTTGCTCCCGCGTGAACTGCGGGGCAAGACCCCTTGGTATAGAGAGGCCCGCGCTGAGGGGAACCACAACCATCAACGCGAGCCCGTCTAACGAGTTGCGAGGTGGTTCATTCAACTCAAACTTAGAAGGCCTCTGGGCAACCCGTCATAAAGTTTCTTCAAAAATAAACAATTGGCAGCCTGAGCAAAACTCTACCCGATGAAGCCCCAGAAAGAAACCTAAATCGGGCATAAAACCACAAGTCTTTGTGCGGCGGAACGGCCCCCTGCTCAAGGCCAACCACTCCCCGGCTGGAAGGGTGCCGCTAGCAGTTCGCCCATCGTGAGTCAACGGGCACCTTGCGTAACCTCCTGTTGCTCCCGCTCACAGTCCACTAAGAATCGCCTGTGAAAACCGGCTCTAAAACCACCAATTTGCCCGCCGGAGCGCCTAAAACAGCCCAACTTAGCTACCCTTAGAAGTATGAGCAGCACAGCAACCGATCTTGCCAAGAACCTACCGCCCCTCGAGCACCCGGATGGCTCCCCTATCCGCGCTCTCGTCGTTGACGATGAACGCATGCTCGAAGAGCTCGTCAGTGTGGCCCTCAAAATGGTCGGCTGGGAGGTCAGGTCAGCCGGTGACGGCCCCTCCGCACTGGCTATCGCTCGTGACTGGCGCCCCGACGTCCTTGTGCTCGACATTATGATGCCAGGCTTTGACGGTCTAGAGCTACTCGGGCGCATCCGCAAAATATATCCTGAGGTGCCCTGCCTCTTTCTGACTGCCAAAGACTCTGTAGACGACCGCATCGTTGGCCTGGCAGCCGGTGCGGATGACTACGTGACCAAACCCTTTTCCATGGAAGAGGTCATTATTCGCCTGCACCGCCTGGTGCAGCGCTCCGGCGTGGTAGCAGCCAACGACGCTGAGCTGGTTGTTGGTGATCTGGTACTCAACCAAGACACCCGCGAGGTCACCCGGGGCGGCGACGAAATTCAGCTAACCGCCACCCAGTTCGACCTGCTGCGCTACCTCATGGAAAACGCCAAACGAGTGGTCTCTAAGGCCCAGATTCTCGATCATGTGTGGAACTATGATTTTGGTGGCCAGGCGAACATTGTTGAACTGTATATTTCTTACCTACGCAAGAAGATTGACGCTGGCCGTGAGCCCATGATTCATACTGTGCGCGGCGCGGGCTACGTGATCAAGCCCGCCAACCGGTAGCTTCAACCTCAATGTCTTTATCCGATTCTTCAGACTCGGAGCTGGGCGCCACTGCCACCCAGCTCCGCCCAGCCCCCCGCCTGCGCACCAAGCTCATTGCTATTTTGGTGATTATGCTGGGCGTTGCCTGTCTCATCATCGGTGTTTCTAGCTACTGGGTACTCTCAAAGTCTCTGATGGACCGGGCCTACGGACAGCTTGATGAGGCAGCCCACCGAGCTGTTTCCTTCAAGCCGGTTGATTCGAACCAGGCTGGTGAAACGGACGTTGATGACTGCCAGCAGTTCGGTGGCCGTACGATTCTTGATGCCCCGGGCCAGGGCCCCGGAACGTTGACCGTCTGCACCTCAGAAGGGCAGACGGTTGTGGCTGGCGTAATTGACTCGGTGGGTGCTACTCAGACCCTGAGTGAGGTTGACCAGGCTACTCTGCTAGCTCTTTCGCCCGGTGATGGAACTGTAGAAGTCCACCTTGACGTGGGCGAGTATCTGGTTGTGGTGCAAGAGAGCCCCGCTACCTCTGGCCTTGTGATTACCGGTGTTCCCCTGGCTGAAACCCACCGGACCCTTACTGTTCTGGTGGCCGTCACTGCGGGTGGCTCGCTGATTGTGATGGTTGGTGCCGGAGTGTTGGGTTCCTGGATTATCCGCCGCACGATGCGGCCCCTTGAGCGGGTATCAGGGGTTGCCGCTGAGGTGGCCGGTATGGATTTAGCTCTTGAAACCCTGTCAGAAGCGAGCCGTGTGCAACCTGCTGACGCCCGCCCCGGTGACGAGGTGGGGGCTGTGGGCTATGCCCTCAATCAGCTACTCGACAACGTGCAGTCAGCCCTTGAAGCCCGCTCCCGCACCGAGGAGAGGATGCGGGTCTTTGTTGCGGACGCCTCCCATGAGTTGCGCACCCCCCTGGCGGCTATCAAGGGGTATGCAGACATGATTCGATGGACCGAGCATCTTACCGATCAGGGCAAGACCTCCTTGGAAAGGGTAAATTCTCAGACCGAACGCATGTCACACCTGGTTGAGGACTTGCTACTGCTTGCCCGCCTGGATGAGGGCCGCGAACCCGAGATGGCAGACGTTGATTTGACCGAGCTACTGGTTGAGAACGTTATGGGTCTGCAGGTGGCTGCCCCGAATCATATCTGGCAGCTCAACCTACCCGAAGATATCGTTGAGGTGCGCGGTTCCCGTTCCCAGCTGCAGCAGGTACTGCTGAATCTGCTCTCTAACGCCCGTAAGCACACCGATGAGGGAACCACCGTGACTGCCTCATTAGCCATCTCAGCCAACGGCAGGGAGGCTCTGATGAGTGTCTCGGATAACGGGCCCGGCATCGCGCCGGAATTTAAAGGCAAAATTTTTGACCGCTTTACCCGCGCGGACGCCGCCCGCTCCGGCTCGGACGGCACGACCGGCCTGGGGTTGCCGATTGCTAAGGCCATCGTTGAAGCTCACGGCGGCTCTATTAATCTGGTATCGCGGCCGGGGCGCACCGAGTTCACGGTTCGGCTCCCCCTGCTGGCAGCGCCGTAGACTGGGCCTGTGAAAACTCAACCTTCGCTTCGTGACCTGCTACTGGTTTTTATCGGTGGCGGGAGCGGTGCCACCCTGCGGGCGCTACTCCTCGAGGTCTTTCCGGTAGAGGGTCTGCTGCCGGTAACTGTGCTGGTCGTCAACTGTGCCGGCACCCTTGCTCTGGGGTGCCTGACAGGTTTTCTAGTGTCTTCGGCAGCTAGCCGCTGGTCGTCGGACGCTCTCCACGTGGGTCAGCTACTGCTGGGTACAGGCCTCCTTGGCGGCTTTACCACCTACTCCACCTTCGCCCTGGCCCTAGCTCAGCTAGCTGCTGCCGGGCACTGGGGTGCCGCTCTTCTTTACGCCAGCCTGTCTCTCACCGGCGGCTACCTCTGCGCAATTTGGGGGATGAAGTTGGGAGGGAGGTTCGGGTGATACTCTTTCTCGTTTTCTGTGCAGGAGGCGCTGGCGCTACCCTGCGCTACCTGGTTGGTAGCCTCATAAAATCAATCTGGCATGGCTATATGCCGATTGATACATTTTTTATTAATGTTACCGGCTCCTTCTTTCTGGGGGTAGCGACCGGCTTACTGAGCTCACCGCTCGGTGGCCATCAGCAGGAGGCTGCTGCAATGACAGAAAACCTCGCCCTGATTCTAGGGATAGGTTTTCTAGGTGGCTACACCACCTTCTCCACCGCTCTGCTCGAAGCTGCCCAGGCCCCCAGCAAGGTGGCCACCAACGTCCTAATCCTCGGCCAAGCCCTTGCCTCAACACTTGCTGCTACCGCTGGCCTAGCCCTCGGAATCCTGCTCTAAACCCACTCAATCCACAGGCTGTACACAGCTCACCCTAGAGGTGCACTTAAGAAGCCATGACAGTCTTGGAGCAAGTAGAAAAACCGCAGGAGAAACATGAGCATCTGGGCAGACTATGGCTACACCGGAATGGTCTGGGGCCTCTGGCTCTGTGCCGTCACCGTCCCCCTACTCGGAGTAGCCCAGCTCATCTTCCGCAACCGCCTACGCAGCTACTGGCTCCTGGTCTGCGCCACCCTCACCATCTACACCACGGGCGTCATCTCCTTCACCATGCTACCGCTCCAAGCTCCAGAAGACTTTGTGTGCAGTAGCAATCCGGTGCGCACCACACCCTTCCACAGCGTCGTCTCACTCATGCAGACCACCGAAGGCTACACGCTCACCCAGTTTCTTACCAGTGACTCCTTTCTCCAAATCTTCTTCAACATCCTGCTCTTTGTACCCCTGGGCTTTCTGGCTCGAGCCGTCTTCAAACGGGGACTGTTCACCTCAACCCTCATCGCCTTCAGCGTCTCGTTCGCCATCGAACTCACCCAGCTCACCGGCCTCTGGGGCTACTATCCCTGCGCCTACCGTATCTTCGACGTCGATGATCTCATCACTAACACCCTAGGCGGCCTCATCGGTGCAACCATCGCCCTCGTCTGGATTGCCCTGCGCCCCCGTGACGAAAAGCCCCTGCCCTGGGGCTCCGGTGCCCGCCCTCGTAGCTCAGCAGAAGACGACCCTGCCGAAGAAGCTCACTAGCCCGGTAAACTGGAGACCCAACAGACCACCACCCTAAGGCACATGCGGTACTACTATCACTTCTCCCTCACCGTACTCCAGCAGGCCCTCCCCCTCTGGCTTGCGCTCATGGTTTTTGTGGTCCCTGTAACCTGGTGGTTTAGCCGTAGCCTGCCAGCAGGCCGCCTGCTCCGCCGTATCGCGGCCACCGGTGTGCTGTTGCTCTACGCCACCGCAGTAATTGCCTACACCTTTCTACCCCTACCTGATCGCGACACCTGGTCCTGTAGTAGCTGGAACAACACCTACCCCCGCCTCTTTCTGGGGTGGAGCATCAGCTTTGCCCTGAGGACGAGCAACGGGTTAGTTGACGCGCTTTTCTCGGCCTATGTGCTGCAAATGCTACTCAATGCGCTACTCTTTGTGCCCTTTGGAATTCTCGCTCGCTGGCGTTGGGGCGTTAGTTTTCGCACTGTGCTTTTTGCGGCCTTTGGTACCTCACTGGCTATTGAATTGACCCAGCTGACCGGTATCTGGGGTTACTACGGTTGTGCCATTCGCACCTTTGATGCCGAAGATCTCTTTAATAACACTCTGGGTGCGGTGTTGGGTTGGGCACTGGTGGCTGGCTGGCAACACCGCCAGACCCTGCCAGACCACTTGCGGTGACGTGTAGCCCGTCAGGGGCGTCTTGCTATGCGGGAACCTGCTTTGAGGGCTTGGTCATAGGGGCCGCCCGGTCTGCTGTAAAACCGCTTAAGTGTTAGGGCACTTTTACCCCAAAGCCTTGCCCCGCGAAAACCACAGGTTCACACTTAAAACCAAGTGAACACGAAGGCTGAGCGGCCTGGCGCATGTGCCGGAACATCAGCCTCCGACCCGCGGAGAAACACATGAACACCATCAGCCCCTACCTGGCCGAATTCCTCGGCACCATGATTATGGTGACCATCGGCTGCGGCGTCATCGCCACCGTCGAACTGCGCCGTTCCAAGGGCCACGGCGACAACTTCTTCACCATCGCCTTCGGCTGGGGTTTTGCCGTCACCTTCGGTGTCTACGCCTCCCACGCCTACTCCGGCGGCCACCTCAACCCCGCCGTATCTATCGGCCTGGCAGCCTACGGGGAGTTCGACTGGGCCATGGTGCCCGGCTACATTCTCGCCCAAGTGGCGGGCGCTATGGTGGGGGCAGGATTCGTCTTCCTCAACTACCTACCCCACTGGAAGGCCACCGCCGACCGCAAAATCAAGCTCGGTGTTTTTGCGACTGTGCCCGCCATTCATAACTATTTCACCAACGCCCTCTCAGAAATTATCGGCACCTTCATGCTGGTTTTCTCTGCCCTCTATGTAGGCGTCAACTTCACCCCGGTGCTAGAAGGATCTGAACTGGCCCTCGACCTCAATCATGTGCTCAAACCCCTGGCCTTCGGCTTCCTGGTAACGGTGCTGGTGATTGGCCTGGGTGGGCAGACCGGTTTTGCCCTCAACCCGGCCCGCGACTTTGGGCCCCGTCTCATGCACGCCCTGCTACCTATTCACGGTAAGGGAACCTCCCGCTGGTACTACGCCTGGGTGCCGGTGACAGCCCCCATCGCCGGCGGCATGATGGGCGGCTCCTTCTTCAAGCTCTACTACGACGGCCAGCTCTCCGTCTTTCAAGGTATCTCAACCCTGCTCGTCCTTGCGGTTCTAGGCTTCGGTCTCTGGGCCAATACGCACATGTACCGCTCCAAATCAGCCGAGGTGCTCCCCCAAACCGAAGACACCGCCGCCACCGCAGCTTCTGCCGCCGCCACCTACGTGCCTACTGGCAAGATTCCGGTCGTGCGGAAGAAAGCTTTCTGGGAGTAGCCCACTAAGCACTGTGCAGACTTCTTGGGCTGTGTGCAGGTTTTTCTCTGCACACAGCCCAAGAAACCTGCACCGCTGAGCGCCCAGGGGTGCTATACCGGGCTTACCGCTCCCTACCCGCTGCGAGCCCAGTCCAGCACGTTCAGCATAAAGCGCTCGCAGGCCTCAATCTGACCCAGCTCAATCCACTCATTGGGCGTATGCGCCTGAGCAATATCACCGGGGCCGCACACTACCGCCTGAACGCCACCGTAAAGGGCGAACTGACCTGCCTCTGTACCGTAGGTAACCTTCTGTGCCTGCGTCGAGCCGGGGCGTCCTGCCCACTCATTCGCCAGGGTAATAATCTCAGCATCATCGGCCGTACCCAGCGGTGGCACAGCTGCCAGTAGCTCGTGGCTTATACCCACAGCGTCCACCAGCTCGCCGGGGGCTACGCCAGTCAGAGCCTCGGCGTCCGCCGCGCGTGCCTTAAGGGCAGGCAACAGATCAGTACTAATTTTGGCTTCAACCTGAGCGATGACCTCTTCGGTGGTCATCTGGGGCACGGTGCGGAAGTCATACTCCAGTACTACCTGCTCACCCACGATGTTGTACTGAATACCACCGCGGGCAAAATTCACCCCGCCGGTGGAATGAGGCACCACAAAACCCTCATCAAAGGGGCCAGACGCCCGCCAGGTTCCCGCCAGCTGCTCAAAGAAAGTAATAAACTCAGCCGCCTGCGCCAGCGCGTTCACCCCGTGCGGAGCCAGAGAGGCGTGCTTGGCGATCCCCGTTAGCGTAACACGGCCCCGGTGTGCTCCCTTGTGGGCCGAAATCACCTGCATCATGGACGGCTCACCAATCACCGCAAAGTCGGGGTTGATACCGCGAGCCTTGAAGTCACGAATCATGGTGGGGGCACCCACGCAGCCGATTTCCTCGTCGTAGGAAAAAGCGAAGTGCAGCGGCCGCGCCAGCTTAGCCTGGGCAATGCGCGGCAACAGCCACATAGCCACACCAATAAAAGACTTCATATCCGACGATCCGCGCCCGTAGAGCCTACCGTCAAGGACACGGGGGGTGAAAGGGTCAGTCACAGTCCAGGCCTGGCCCTCAACCGGCACCACGTCCGTATGCCCAGACAGCACCACACCGCCGTCCGTACCACCATCTGCGGCGGGTACGGTCACGAAGAGATTGGCGCGCTCGCCGTCCTCGCTATAGGTATAGTGCGGGGACAGACCGTGAGTCTCAAACTCGGCCGCCAGCAGATCGAGCACGGGGCGGTTGCTAGTTTGGCTGATGGACTGCGCGGCAATTAGCTTTTTAATCCAGGGGAGAGATGTAGGGAGCGGGGTGTTAGGCAGTGTCATAGCACCAGTCTAAAACCAGCGGCCGGGGCTGGGCCCGCCAGGGCGGCTAGATTACAGGGCTGAGTGGTCACCCAGGCCGTGGAAGCGGCGGGCGTGGTAGACGGTGGGGGCGGCGTTAGCGTCGTGGCGGATGAAGTCGGTGACCTCAGCGGTAAAGACCACGGCGGGGCCAGCATCGAGTGTTCCCAGCGGACGGACGCGCAACACCCGGCTCACCCCGTGCAACAGGGGCTCACCGGTGGGCAGGCGGTCCCAGGTGGAGGTATCACCAAACTTATCGGCCTTGCTAACCGAAAAGCGCTTGGCGACCTCGATGTTATCGGCGCCTATCAGGTGAATGAGGAAGGAATCGGCACCGATGATACGGGCAGCGGAGCCGGTGCGGTCCTTGAAAGAGAAGGAGACGATGGGGGGCTCTGCGGAAACCGATGACAGGGACGAGATAGTCAGGCCACCCGGCAGCCCATCGGAGCCTTCTGCGGTGATGATAGCAACGCCCGCTGCTTGTGCGCCAAAAGCCTCGCAGAAGAGTTCGGTAGCTGTCTTTTCGCTGATGTCAATCTGGGTGGTCATCTCTTGTTCCTTTGTGCGGCTGCTTGGGGAGTCAGCGCATCTGCGCCTGGTCTTAGCCTAGGAGCTTGAGGGGAACGAAACTAGTGCTGTCTCATATGTTGCCTCTTTGCGAAGAACTGTGACTCTGTTACGTTCATGCCGGGTTCTTTGCGCATGCGCAAAGGCTTAGGGCCTTGCGCTCCTAACTACGGGGCTATTCCCCGTAGTTAGGAGCGCAAGAGCCTAAATTTTCCCTGGCCGAGGAGGTCGCTGCCCTGCCTCTGCTACTTCTTTTTGTTAAGCTGGGCGGCCTGGGCGCCGAACCTTTCAAGTAGCTCGGGCATATCCATGGGGGCGGTTACCACCTCAACAAAGACCAGCTTGTCACGGTTTTCCTTGGCAAGGCGGCAGGCCTCGTCGAACTCACGAACCGTAGCAGCACGCAGGGTCACCGTGTTCTGCTCGGTGCCGCCGAAGGCCGCCGGGATCTTCGACCAGTCATAGGCGGTGATGTCGTTGTACTCAGCTTCTACACCGTGAATCGACCGCTCGATGGTGTAGCCATCATTGTTAATTAAGAAGACCACCGGGTTCACACTCTCGCGGATGATGGTTCCAAGCTCCTGAATGGTGAGTTGGGCCGAGCCGTCGCCCACCATAAGCACGCCACGGGAATCGGTATCGGCCATAGCAGCCCCCAGTAGGGCCGGGATGGAGTAACCAATAGAACCCCACAGAGGCATTCCGATAAACCGAGAATCACGCGGAAACTTACGGGTCGCCATACCGAAGAAGGAGGTGCCCATATCGACCACCACGGTATTCTTCTCATCCAGGTTTGATGAGAGTACCCGCCACAGCACATCCTGGGTCAGGGCCTCATCGGTAATCTCGGGGAGGGGCTCTTCGGCGGTGGGAGTTTCAAAGGGAGTGCCCTCAAGACCCAGCTCCAGGGAGACCTCTTTGAGGATGCGCAGGGCGCTGGCCATGGTCAGCGGAGCATAGTGGCGGCCGGCGATGCTGGTGCTCTCGGCACCAATATTAATAACCCTCGAAAAGTCTATCTGATGTGAATATATGCCGGTTGTGGTATCAGTAAATTCAACGCCCGCACACACCAGAACCTCAGCTTCTTCGACCGCAGCGCGGGTATGTTCTGCCGATAAACCACCAACGTAGATACCCGCAAAGTTGGGTTCGGTTTCGTCAAGTACAGCCTTGCCCCACATGAGGGAGGCAAAAGGAAAGCCGGTCTCGGTGACCAGGGTGCGTACCTCGTCTACAGCCCCAAGCCGCTCAGCCATGATGTCAGCCAGCACTGTCACCCTCTTGCTACGCATAAAGTCGGTAGCGGCGCTCTTGAAGTCGGACTCAATGGCGGGGGAGGAGACGTGGCGGTTGACGTCCAGTGGGCGGGCCGGGGGCTGGGTGGGCATGGTGGAGACATCCACGGGTAGCATTAGGTAGCCGGGCTTGCGGTGAACAACAGCGGTACGGATGACGCGGTCAATATCGGATGCTGCGGTAGCCGGGTGAATTGCTGCGGCCGCGATAGAGACCTCAGAGGCCATGCGCATAAAGTGTTTGAAATCACCGTCACCCAGGGTGTGATGCATCCGCAGGTGGGAGTTCTGTGCAGCCAGGGAGGGGGCACCGACGATGTGAATGACTGGCACGTTCTCGGCGTAGGACCCCGCAGTTGCGTTAATGGCTGATAGTTCGCCCACGCCGTAGGTTGTAACCAGGGCACCCAGGCCCCTGACACGCGCGTAGCCGTCAGCCGCATAACCGGCGTTGAGTTCGTTGGCGTTACCCACCCAGTCCAGCTTCTCGTGGGCCAGCACGTCGTCGAGGAAGAAGAGATTAAAATCGCCAGGCACGCCGAAAATCTTGTCAACGCCAAGCTCGGCGAGACGGTCGAGAATATAATTGCCCACGGTATAGGTCATCATTGACTCCTCAGAAATAAACACACATCGGGTTTATGTGACTTGCATCATTCGATATTTAGTTTATCGGTCTACCTACGCCGCCCCGCTGGTCTAAGAGTGCCTGCGCCTTAGCTCAGGGTGCAGATTCGGCGGGGTTCACATATTTACTACTAGACTGGGTGGGAATAGTTTTCAAAATTCCCATAACTCAGCCTCCCTAGGAGAAGAATGACCTGGTTCGATATTATGGTGCCTTTTGTGGTGGGCTTGTTCTACCTGTTCGTTCCGGGTCTTTTGATAGCTGTGGCTGCGCGGGTGCGTGGTTTTGATGCCTTTGCGCTGGCCCCTGCCCTATCGGTGGGAGCCACCATAGTGGGTGCGGTTGCTGCGCCTGCCCTGGGTATAACGTGGGGTGCCCTGGTGCCTTTAGTGGCCGCAGTGCTACTGGCGTGCCTACTGGGCGGCTTGAGCTTTGCTGCGGTCAAACTCGGTCTCTGGGATGCACCCGGTGTGCACCGCAGCCAGGACGCTGGCACCGGCCGTTCAGCCGAACGTCAGGTGGCGCAAGGCGCTTGGTTCTCGCGGGAACAGGCCCTTTTTTGGTTGAGCACCCTGGTGGGTGCTGCCTTGCTGATGCGCAATGTGACCAACGCGCTGGGTAGCCCGGAGTGGATATCCCAGACCTGGGACAACAATTTTCATTTGAACGCGGTGCGTTACATTGAAAATACGGGTAGTGCCTCATCGATGACGCTGGGCGCGATGACTGCGGCTGAGGGTGACTCCACCTTCTATCCCGGTGCCTGGCACGCCATGGTGTCGCTAATTTTTACGGGGTCTGGCGCTGATATACCGGTGGCGACCAATACTATGGCCTTGCTGGTGTGCTCTGTTGTGTGGCCGCTGGGTGTGGTCTTTATGATGCGTCAGATACTGGCTATGCGGGCCCCCGGTGTGCTGGTCATTGGTGCTCTCACGGCATCGTTTACTGCCTACCCCATTTTGCTGCTGGACTTCGGCGTGCTCTACCCCAACCTGCTGGGTATTGCGCTGATCGCTCCTGTGCTTGCTTTGGTGGCCCAGCTTTTCCGCACTGTTGCGGTGCGTCGTTTGGCGACGGTGCAGACCCTGGTGCTGGGCATTCCTGCCGGGCTTGCGCTGGCGCTGGCGCACCCCAACACCCTGATGTCTGCACTGGTGATGATGGCTCCTATCTTTATGGCCCGTCTGTTCATTCAGTGGAAAGCTCTGATGGGGGGCGGTGCAACCCGCGTGAACGTAGCCGTTACGACCCTGGGTGTAGCGGCCCTGTTGGGTGCCCTCTATGTTCTGTGGCTGGTGGTGCGCCCGCCTGAAGAAGCCGGTGAGATGTGGGGGCCGGTTCTCTCGCCGGCACAGGCGATGGGTGAATCTCTTGTTCAAGGAACCATGGGGCAGGGGGTGCAGTGGCTGCTTCTGGTTCTCTTTGTTGTGGGTCTCTACGCCCTAGTGCGCACCCGCCGTGCCCCCCTCTGGATTTTCTTCTCGTGGGTGGTGGCCACTTACTTCTATGTAGCTGCCCGCTCCCTGCCCTGGGAAGACGACCGGTATTTTGTGGTGGGTATCTGGTACCACGATTCCTTCCGCCTGGCGGCCTTGCTACCGATCGTGGCGATTCCGCTCATGGTTTTGGCTGTTGACTGGTTGGCTGAGAAGGCGCTGGACGTTCGTGACTGGGCGGGCACGCTCGGCGTGTCACGCGAGACGGTGGTAGCAGGCCTAGCCGCCCTGGGTGTCATTGTGGTGGGGGTCTTGGGCCAGACCGCTCAACCCCTGGAAGATCAAGTAGAGGCCAGCTATATCGCCTACCAGCCCACCGACAACTCACCTCTGCTCAGTGAGGACGAACGTAACGTCCTTGAGGCTCTTGATGACTTCGTGCCCGTAGATTCAGAAATCGCGGTGCAGGCCTTTACGGGTGCGCCGCTGGCTTACGCTCTAGCAGACCGCAAGGTCACGGCCTATCACACCATCTACGCTGCTGATGAGCAGACCTGGTACATCCAGCAGAATCTGAATAAGGCCCTGCGCGATAGCCAAGTCTGCCAGATTGCCGATCAGAACAGCATTGACTACTACCTGGACTTCGGCACCGAGGAAGTAAACGGCGGTAACCATGTGGGCTGGTATAGGGGCTACGAAGATTTGCCTCAGTCAGGCGTGCTGACCGAGGTCTACCGCTCGGGTGATGCGGTCCTCTATGAAATTACTGCCTGCCCCTAGTCTCTGACAGGGGTGGAGAGGTTCGCGCTATCTCACACTCTCTGGCAAGCTCCGGGCCGCTCGCCCCCGCCTGTCAGCTGTTAGACTGGGTAGTGAACTTTGCCTAGGAGACTGCGGGCGAATGGACCTCTGAGGAGAACTCTTGCCGATGAACTCATCATCTACCCCTGCTGATGAACCGCGCACTCTCATTATCATGCCAGCATGGAATGAGGAGGAGGTTATCGGAGGTACTATCACCGAGCTCTACCGCATGATGCCAGAGATAGACCTGCTCGTTGTCAACGACGGTTCGACTGACCGCACCTCTCAAATTGCCCGCGAAGCTGGTGCTTTTGTCATCGATCTCCCCTACAACATGGGGATTGGTGGCGCTCTGCGCACCGGCTACAAGTACGCCCGCCGCATGAACTACGACCGTGCGATTCAGGTGGACGCCGATGGTCAGCACGACCCCAAGGGCATCCGCACCGTTCTTGCAGGCCTAGACGACGGCACCGACATCTCAATTGGATCCCGCTTCGCTGAGGCAACGAACTACAAGGTGCGGGGCCCCCGCAAGTGGGCCATGGTCGTCCTCGCCTTTCTCTTCACCAAGATTTCTGGTGAAAAGTTCACCGACGCAACGAGTGGCTTCCGCGCCGCCAACCGCCGCGCTATCGCCCAGTACTGTGAGCATCTGCCCGCTGAATATTTGGGTGACTGCATCGATGCCTGCGTCATGGCTATTCGCGCTGGCCTAACCGTGAAGCAGGTCCCGGTAGAGATGCGCGAACGCCAGGCGGGCACCCCCTCATCAAACCCCTGGAAATCAGCGATATATCTGGTTCGCTCCTTTTTCTCTTTCGGTATGTCGATGACCCGTTCCAAGACCTCAGTAGGGGGCCAATAAAATATGTCAACTAATGCATATATCTTCTTCTTGGTCTTTGCGGCGGTTATCGTCCTGCTGGTTCTTGCCCAGGTGCGCAACCAGAACATGAAGGAAAAGTACGCAGCCCTGTGGCTCATCGTTTCAGCCATCATCATCCTGCTGGTGCTCTTCCCCCGCCTGCTCTCCTTCTTCGCGGATCTCATCGGCATAGAGTCGCCCGTTAACCTGCTCTTCCTCCTGGCTATCATCATGCTTATCGGTGTGTGTCTGCACCTGACCGCAGCCCTCTCTAAAATGGGTGAGGACGTTCGTGTGCTGGCCGAAGAGGTCGCTATTCTGCGGGCCGTCCAAAACCAGCCTGATAACAAGCAGCATCAGCGTGCAGTCGAACGCGCTGAAAAATCTGAATCAGGTAAGTAGACACCCGGCGCCAGGATCAGGCGCTCAGCTGAACAGCCCAGGTCGAAAGGACGCAACCGCATGACGGTCGATATCATGATTCCCTACTACGGCGACGTTCAGCAGATGAAGGATGCCGTAGCCTCCGCACTCAGGCAGACTAGTGAAGATTGGCGCCTGGTCGTCATTGACGACCGTTACCCGGACCCCGCCATCGGTCACTGGCTCACGGGGCTGGGCGACCCCCGCATCACCTACATTCTCAACGAGCACAATGTGGGACTCAACGAAAACTTTCGACGGTGTGTGGAACTGGCTGAAAATGAACTTACCGTCATTATGGGGTGCGATGACGTGCTCCTCCCCAACTACGTGGAGTGGGTTGAGCGCACCGCTGCTACCCAGCCAGAGGCCACCATTATGCAGCCCGGCGTGGTCGTCATTGACGAGAACGATGCCCTTTCAAACACCCTGGTCGAGAAAACCAAGGCCCACTACCGGCCTAAGTCCTCAACCCTGATTTCTGGTGAAGACTTCGTCATGACCGTGCTACGCGGGAACTGGCTCTACTTTCCCTCGCTGGCCTGGCGCACCGATGCCCTGAAGAAGCACAGTTTTCGCGAGGGCTACGATATTGTGCTCGATATGGGGCTACTCCTTGACATCGCCTTTGATGGCGGCTCTCTCTACTACGACCAGACGCTTGCCTTTATGTATCGCCGCCACAGCGCCTCCTTCTCGTCGGCGGGCGCAGTGGACGGGATGCGCTTTGAAGAGGAGCGCCGCTTCTTCAAGGAGATGAAAGAGCGTGCTGAGACCCGTGGCTGGTCCAAGGCCGCCCGCACCTCCGCCCTGCATCTATCGTCGCGTCTGCACGCGGCAACCCTGCTACCTCAGGCTGGCCTGACCAAGAACTGGTCAGCTGCCTCCAAGCTACTTCGGCATGTGGTGCGTTAGTGCCTGCCGAGAGTTCTGAGCCAGTGGAGCGCGCCGCCCAGGGGCCAGCTTTGGATCACCCTACCATCACCCGTCAGGAGTCGTTAGCCCTGCTCCTTGGCTCGCTCTTAGCTGCCGGGTCGGCCCTGCTGGTGACGGTGCTGGCCGCCCGAAGCCTGACCCCCACTGCAGCTAACGAATTTGTGGTCTTTTGGGGCTTGCTGTTCGGCGTGTACGGTGTACTGACCGGCATTCAGCAGGAGGTCACCCGCGGCGTGGGCGCGGCAAACTACCACCGGGGCGCTGCGGTGACCGGTGCCGGGGCTCCTGGCGCGCGCGTTCTGCCCGTGGCCCTGCTCTTTGGTCTGGGGGCCGCGCTACTTCTGCTCGTGCTCGGCGCTACCGAAGGCCCTGAACTGCTCACCACCAACACCTGGGAAGCCTTCACCCTGGTCGCACTTGCCGCCGTGCTCTACTCGGGGCAGAGCGCCATGATGGGGGCCGCCTCAGGTGCGCGCCGCTGGTACCTGCTCGCTACCGTCACCGGCGGGGACGCCCTTGCCCGCCTGCTCCTGGCTACTCTCGTTGCATTCACGCTGGCTGATCTGATGCCCTTCTACCTGGCTGTTACCCTGCCCGTGCTGGTCTGGGTGATTCTGCTGGTGGGCAAGGCCGGGCGCGCCACTGCCACCGAGCGAGCGGACGTTCCCGCTAGTATTCTCGCCCAAAAAATGGGATTTGCGGTGGTCTCGTCATCAGCCAACGCCGTGCTGGTGACCGGGTTCCCGGTGGTGCTGCAGTTTGCCTCGTCAGAAGAGGAGCTGAGCAACAGCGCGGGCCTGCTCGCCGCCGTTGTTTTTGCAATCACCGTGACCCGTTCACCCATTATGATTCCGCTCCAATCCTTTCAGGGTGTGGTAATTTCAGCCTTCCTGAAGCAACAGCACCGCCCCCTGCAGGCGCTGCGCACCCCCCTGCTCGCCCTCCTGGGGGCGGGCCTGCTCGGCGGTGTGCTCGCCTACCTGCTTGGCCCCTGGCTTTTCTCCCTCATCTTCGGCAATAAGTATGACGGCCTGCTGGCCGGCACCTTCCTGGGGGCGCTCACCTTCGCCTCAGCTTTTATGGCCATACTCATGATGACCGGTGCAGCCACCCTAGCCACCAACCGCCACCGCGCCTATACTGCCGGGTGGGTGACCGCTGCGGCCCTTGCTACCCTCCTTGTCTTCGTGCCCGCCAGCCTAGAAATCCGTGTTCTGCTCGCTCTTTATCTGGGGCCGCTGGCGGGGGCACTCGTGCACCTGGGGGCGCTCTACGCCGGGCGACGGTTTACCGCGCAGACACCTGAGTCTGTGACATAATCGGGCACGGTAAGTCCACTGTGATAGACTTCCTGAGTTCGACACCCTGTAAACAGGCTTGGCTCTCCCAGTCGAGACAGGGTGGTTTATGAACCGCAATGAATCCTATTCTGCCGTGAGGCGGCGTAGGATTTTTTCACTTTTATCTCGCTGACTGTGGCACCTACCATGCCACTAGGTGATTTACCGCATACAAAGAAGCTAGTACATGACACAACCACGCCGCAGACACACCCCCCTCGGCAGCTTTGTCGAGCAACCCAAATTCAGGCCCGAAGTGCAGGGCCTGAGGTCTCTCGCTGTGCTACTGGTGGTGATGTACCACGTCTGGTTCGGCCGTGTCTCCGGTGGCGTAGACGTCTTCCTCTTCATCTCCGCCTTTCTGCTCTCTCTTTCGTCACTGCGTAAAATTCAGGCAGGTCAACCACTCAAGATTGTGAGCTACTGGCTGCACGTCTTCCAGCGTCTGCTCCCCGCTGCCGCCACCGTCCTAGTGGGAACCCTCGTCGCGGCCTATTTCATCGTCGCCCCTTCTCGCTGGGCCTCCTTACTTGAGGACGCCAAGGCAGCCCTCTTCTACTGGCTCAACTGGCGGCTGGCCTTCACCTCGGTGGACTACTACGCCCAGGACGCCACCCTAAAAACCCCCTTCCAGCACTTCTGGTCGCTGTCAATGCAGGGGCAGATTTTTATTCTCTGGCCGCTCCTCTTTATGCTCGTGGCCCTTCTGGTGAGTTACGTGCGCCTGAGGGTGCTACCCACTGCCCTGATTGTCTTCGGGTCGCTCTTCGTTGCGTCACTGACCTATTCCATCATCGAGACGGCCAACAACCAGGCCTTCGCCTACTTCGACACCCGAACCCGCCTCTGGGAATTCGCTGCGGGCACCCTGCTCGCCATGATTGTGCTTGTCTGGCGGGTACCTCAGGTGCTTAGGGTGCCGCTCGGCTGGCTGGGCATTATCGGCCTAGTCACCTGCGGCTGGCTCCTGCCGGTCCAACAGGCCTTCCCCGGCTACCTGGCTCTCTGGCCTCTTCTGTCAGGTGCCTTCGTGATCGCCGCTGGGCAGACCGGTTCCCCCTTCGGTGCTGACCGTCTTCTCTCAACTAAGCCCTTGCAGAAGCTGGGTGCTATCTCTTACTGCCTCTACCTGGTGCACTGGCCTATTCTCATCCTCTACACCACAGCCGCCCGAAAACCACAGGCGGGCTGGCTCGACGGCTCACTGATTATTCTGGCCTCCATTGCGGTGGCCTGGGTGCTACACACTGTGGTTGAAAAACCCCTACGTTCCTGGGAGAAAAAACCCCACAGGCACGCCCTGCGTCAGGCCACCCGTTCCAAGGCCCCCTGGGGAGGTGCCCGTAAGAGTTCTGGTTCCGGCTGGGTGCGCCCCGTAGCGGTGATTGCGGTCTGCTTGGCCCTCGTTGGCGGGGGAGTCAGCACCGCGCAAGCCTGGGTGCGCCAGCAGCAGGACCGCGCCGAGGAACTGGCCCTTCTCGCAGGTACCGAGGCCTACCCAGGAGCTCTGGCAGCAGGAACCAATAGCAGCTACCGGGATCTGCCCATTCCCCAGGGCGATATTATTACCCAGTTCGATTCTCTCTCCGAGCCCTGCACCTCCTACAACACCACCATCAACCCGGCCCTCACCGGGTACTGCACCACTGACCGGTGGGGAGACGAGGACGCCCCCCTCACCGTCGTCGTCGGTGACTCTCACGCCGAGCAGGCTATCTCTATGTACCGGCCCATTGCCCAGGCTAACGGGCAGAACATGATGGCCTTCCTGCTGGGCGGGTGCCAGTTCCCCACCCAGCCCTCAGGGTGGGAGGACTGCGCCTCCTTCAACCGCCATGTCACCGAAGAAATCATCGACCTGAAACCCGCCAACGTCCTTCTGATGTCTACCGCAGCTAGCCCCGTAGACGCCAACGAAGTACCCATCACAGAACTTGACCCCGTGGTTGAGCGTTTCACTGAAGCCGGAATCAACGTCATCGCCCTGCGTGACAACCCCCGCTACGACTACAACATGTACGTCTGTGGCCAGGAAAACATGCGTCGTCTCTCTGAATGCAACGCTCCGCTCGACACCAAGCTGGCCCCGGTCAATCCCGCCCTGGCACGCTTTGAATCCAACCCCCGTGTCTACAACGTAGACCTGACCTCCACCATTTGCCCCAACGGCACATGCAGGCCTATTGAAGGCAACGTCTTCGTCTACCTTGACGACAACCACATCACCAAAGCGTACGGCACCACCCTCTCACCCGAGCTGGAGAACCAGCTCCGTTCACAGGGGTGGGATCCGGCACTCAACAACATCTCCGTGGAAACTTTCGAGGATCCAAATCCGCCAGCTGAGGAGCCTCTCCCAGAGCCCAGCGAACCAGCCCTCCAGGAATTCGCCCCGGGTGCTTAGCTAGCGCCGTTTTAGCCACAATACGGAACGTTCCCGCCTCAACTTTGACCGACGGGAGCGCTCCCGTTTACGCTCAGGGTAAGAACATACCCACCAGAGCCGAAGGGCACCCCATGAGCACACACGCCCCCACCAGCCCACAGAAAAAGCCGCGTAAGGCCGCGCTAGCCTCCTGGATCGGCTCAGCCCTTGAGTACTACGACTTCGCGGTCTTCGGCACCGCAGCCGCCCTCGTGCTCAACCGCATCTTCTTCCCCGAAGATTCGGACGCCGCCGGCCTCCTCAAATCCATGATGGTGCTGGGCGTGGCCTACGTGGTGCGCCCCTTCGGTGCCATGCTCATGGGCCCGCTTGGCGACCGCTTTGGCCGCCGTTTCGTGCTCATGCTCACCCTCTTCATGATGGGCGGGGCTACCTTCGCCATTGGCTGCCTCCCCACCTACGATGAGATAGGCCTACTCGCCCCTATACTCCTCGTGCTCTGCCGCGTCTTCCAGGGGCTCTCGGCCGCCGGCGAGCAGGCCTCGGCCATCTCCATGTCTCTAGAGCACGCCCACGACCACCAGCGGGCCTTCACCACCTCCTGGACTCTCCACGGAACCCAGTTCGGCTCGCTTCTCGCTACCGCCGTCTTCCTCCCCTTTGCAGCCCTGCCTGAAGAAGACCTACTCGCCTGGGGCTGGCGCGTTCCCTTCTGGCTCTCAGCCTTCGTGCTTGTCACCGCCTGGATTATCCGCCGCCGCCTCGAAGAAGCCCCCTCCTTCGTAGAAACCCAAGCCCAGCAGGTTATCGACCCAACCCGCCGCACCACCCCGCTCAGACAGGTCTTAACCCGCCACAAGCGCGGCGTGATCACCGTAGCAGCCTGCGCCATGGTCAACACCGTCAACATGGTTTTCACGACCTTCTCCATCTCCTTTGCCACCAAGGGCCACGGGGTTGACTCCGGCGTCATGCTCTGGGTGCCCATCGCCTCCAACGGGCTGAGCCTGCTCGCCATCCCGCTCTGGGCTGCCCTCGCTGACCGCGTAGGCCGCAAGCCCATCTTCGCTACCGGCGCGCTGGTTGCTGGCGGCCTCATGTTCCCCTACCTGCACGCCATCACAACCGGTAACGTGGTGCTGGTTTTTGTCTTTGGTGTGCTCATGCACGGGGCCTTCTACTCCATGGCGAACGGCATCTGGCCCGCCTTCTACGCGGAGATGTTCCCCACCGCCGTCCGCGTGACCGGCCTGGCCCTGGGTACCCAGATTGGTTTCGCGCTCTCAGGCGGTATTGCTCCTGCCACTGCGACCGCGCTCGCCGGTGACGACCTCAGCAACTGGGTCGGACCCGCCGCCTTCACCCTGGCCATGGCCGGTGTAGCCACCCTGGCAGCCCTGACCGCTCGCGAGACCGGCAAGCTCACCCTGGCCGAGGTTGACAGGGTACAGGGAAGCCAGGTGCAGAGCGCCTAGGCCAGGCGCGCCCTACCGGCGGCTATTTCATGGGCCGGGAGCGTAGGCTAGGCCGTCAGCTTGGCTTCGATGGCCTGACGGAGGGCGAGTGAACCTTTCACCCAGGCGTCAAAGTCACTGCTTGCCTCGATATCGGGCAGGGCCCCGGCCTCAAGGCGCGCGGCGCGGAAGGCACGGGCTACGTCGTTAACCGAAGAGCCATGCTTCTTCTGCATCTCATACACAAAGGTGATACCAGCGTGGTTGATGATGCGGTTAGCCGCACGGGTAGCAATGATTTCGCTACGCAGGGGGTGCTCACCAAAATAGGCCTCGAACCGGTCGGTAGCCGATTCGGGGAAGTAGTCCACGAGCACATCGTGCAGGTTCAGATCGGGCAGGTCGGCGTAGCCGCTCTCAACCAGCTGGGCGGTCAAATCAATCTTGGCGTAGGCGGTCAGGACGGCCAGCTCGGGGCTGGTCAGCGGCACATGGGCTTCTGCGCGGTCGGCGAGCTCTGAATCTGAGGGGAGCACTTCTACCTCGCGGTCCAGGTGCACGGTATCGGCCAGGTAGTCCATGAACTCTGACACCAGCGCGTTGGTATTGAAGACCTCGGTGCGTTCAGCCTGCAAAAGCACGTTCTGCTCCAGGTTGGAGCGCAGTACACGGCGGCCAGTCTCTTCAACCAGGCCGGCGATAAAGCCCGCGCGGTCTGCCTCCTTGAAAGCTCCGGCAGCAATGGCGCGGTCCATGAGAATCTTGAGGTTGACCTCCCGGTCGGAGGTCTCAACCCCCGCCGAGTTGTCGATAGCGTCGGTGTTCACGAGCACGCCGCCTGCAGCTGCCTCGATGCGGGCGCGCTGGGTGAGCCCCAGGTTGCCGCCTTCAGAAATCACGCGGACGCGCAGTTCGGGGGCGGTGATACGTAGACGATCGTTGGTGGAGTCACCGACCTGGTCGTCGGTTTCTTCTGTGGAACGCACGTAGGTGCCGGTGCCACCGGTGTAGAGCAGGTCAACGGGAGCCTTGAGCAGGGCGACAATCAATTCGTCGGCGGTCAGGGTCTCCGCTGAGGTGCTGAGCCCGAGCGCTTCACGCATCTGGTCGGTGAGCTCAATAGCCCTGTCTTTGCGGGAGAAGACACCCCCGCCCTCTGAGATTAGCTCGGGCTTGTAGTCGGTCCAGTAGGCGCGGGGGAGTTCGAAGAGGCGCTTGCGTTCAGCGTAGGAGACCGCTACATCAGGGTTGGGGTCAATGAAGATGTGGCGGGAGTCGAAGGCACCAATCAGGCGGATGTGTTCTGAGAGCAGGGCGCCGTTGCCGAACACATCACCGGCCATGCCGCCGATGCCGACCATGGTGAAGTCCTCGCTCTGAGAGTCGTGGCCCAGGGCGGCGAAGTGGCGTTTGACGGATTCCCAGGCTCCGCGGGCGGTGATGCCCATCTCTTTGTGGTCGAAGCCCACCGAGCCGCCGGAGGCAAAGGCGTCGCCCAGCCAGAAGCCGCGTTCAAGGGAGATTGCGTTGGCGGTGTCTGAGAAGGTTGCGGTGCCCTTATCTGCGGCAACCACCAGGTAGTGGTCGTCCGCGTCCAGGGCTACTACGTTAGCGGGGCGCTCAATCTTCTGCTCACCGCTCTCATCGGTAACCAGGTTGTCGGTGACGTCCAGTAGGGATGAGATAAAGAGCTTGTAGGCGGCTATGCCCATCTCATTGTAGCGGGCCTGTTCTGCGTCACGGTCGGGCAGGTTCTTGGGTACGAAACCGCCCTTGGAGCCGGTGGGAATAATGACGGCGTTCTTGGTGACCTGGGCCTTGACCAGACCCAGCACCTCGGTGCGGAAGTCGTCGGGGCGGTCGCTCCAGCGCAGGCCGCCGCGCGCTACCTTGCCGAAGCGTAGGTGCACGCCTTCTAGGGCCTCGCCCTCAACAAAGATTTCAAAGAGGGGCCTGGGCAGCGGGGCAAAGGAAATCTCGCGGGTAGAAATTTTCAGGGCGATGGTATCTTTGCCCTGGTAGGCGTTGGTGCGCACGGTTGCGAGGACGGCCTCGAGCAGGTTCTCAAAGAAACGGCGGGTATCGCCGTCTTGCAGCCCTTCAAGTGTGGCACGGACGCGCTGCGCCACCTCGCGCTGGGCGGTGCGGCGGGTGCCCGCATCACCCTTGCCCTGGGGGTCAAAACCTAGAGCAAAAATCTCTGCAAGGTGACCGGTCAACTCGGGGTTCTCTGCGAGCTTCTGAGTCATGAAGTCCTCTGAGAAGCCCGCTCCCAGCTGTAGCAGGTAGCGGGAATAGGCGTACAGAACCTGGGTGGAGAGGTCTGAAGTGGGGGTGGCTGACATGGGGTGCCCTTCTAGGTGTAGCTCGACGCATCGTGGCGTTGTATCAGACTCAAGCATATGTACCCGAGGCAATCATGGCGATGACGTGTTTGGAATGTGAGACTGAGCATCTCATAGAGAACACTGGTCTTTGTAGCTGTGCACTGTGCAACCCCTATCTCAGAGAGCTACCGGCGCTTCGTGATGTTGCAATTCACTCCCACCGGTATCCCGACTACTATTAAGGGGAGCGCCCCTGGCGCCCCAGATATCACAAGGACGTGACATCCACCCAGCGAAAGGTACACCCCCTTGCTTACCAACGAACGTTCAGCCCACTGGTCCGAGCAGGAAGACTGGATCAACGAATACTATCGGCACAGTTCAGCCGAGGAACTTGAGGGGCTGAATGACCAGCAACTGACCGATTTGGCACAGACCCACCGCTCCCTGGCCTATACCCGCGAGGCTGGTGCGGCAACCGTCCGGGTTCTCCATGATGACTCCGGTAGCACCCTCTTTATCGTGGTCGATGACACCAGCTTTCTGGTCTCGTCAGTGACCGCGCAGATTGCCTCTAACTGGGGTGGTATCTCGGGCCTCATTCACCCCATCTTCCTTGTGGAGCGTGACGGGTCAGGCCAGCTGACCTCCGTGGAGAGCACCGGTTTTAAGCAGCCTGTGGCTAGTGGCGATACGGTCTCTATGCCCATTATTCGCGACAGTGCCAGTGCCGGGAGCGTGAGGGCCGGAGCAATCATTGAGTCGTGGATTGCGGTTCGCCTGGCGGCCCGTCTCGATGACGAACAGGCCGCCCGCCTAGAAGACGAGATTCGTACGATTCTCGTTGATGTGCGCCTTGCTGCCCGCGACACCGAGGCCATGGCCTGCCGGGCCCTCGACATCGCCGAGAACCTGGGCGACCTCGCAGATATTACCCTGGGCGGGGCCGAACACTACACCGGTACCATCAATTCCGATGCAGACCCCATGACCCGCGTAGAATCTGTGCAGGAGTTTCTGCGCTGGCTCACCCGCGGCAACTTCCTGTTTATGGGGGTGAAAGAGCGTGATCTCACCGGCCGCTCGGGCGACCTGCTACTCACCGACCGCCCCGGCTCCGGCCTGGGGATTCTGGCCGAAACAGTCGGTGGTGACCCCATCGTCCTGACCGGCCTGGGCCTGACCAACGCCCGCGACCCCAAGCCCCTGTACATCACCAAGGCCAATTCTCGTTCTACCGTGCACCGCCATGAGTACCTGGACTACATCGGCGTGCGCAACTTTGATCGCTCCGGCAAAGTTGTGGGTGAATACGTAATTCTGGGCCTTTTCTCGCGTCAGGCCTACTCCCTGCCCGCCGTTGAAACTCCGCTGGTGCGCGAACGAGTTGCCATCATGCGCCGCAATCTGGGTTACCAGCCTGGCTCCCATTCTGACAAGACCCTGGCCGGCATTATCGAAGACTACCCCCGCCTAGAACTTCTGCACGCTGACTTGCAGGAACTCACGGATACCTTCCGTGGCATCATGGGCCTTGAAGAGCGCCGCACCACCCGCCTCTTCCTGCGCCCCGATGCCTTCGGGCGCTTTGTCTCGGCCACCGTCTTCTTGCCTCGCGACCGCTACAACACCCAGGTGCGGCACCGGCTTGAGGCGGCCTTCCGCGAATTCATCGATATTGAGAGCCTGGATTTTGAGGTCTACCTCTCCACCTCGTCCCTGGCCCGCATTTTCTTCCGTCTGAGTCTGAGCACCCCCAACACCATCCCTGACCTGGACGCTCGAGCTATTGAGCGCCGCCTGCAACAGGCTACCCGCTCCTGGGGCGAGGCAACCGCCGCAGCCGTCGAAAGCTCAGCGGTCAGTGCGGGGCGGAGCGCCGCCCAGGGGCGCGAAGCCGCCTCAGCCTGGGCCGAAGCCGTGCCCGCCACCTACCGAGCCGACTACGAGGTCGATAACGCGGTTGAAGACATCGACATCTTTGAATCGCTGAGCGAGACCAGGCCCGCCGCCATCCACATCTACGAGGGTGCCTCAGGTACCCGTATCAAGACCTATCTGGCCACCGCCCACACCCTGACCGAGCTACTCCCGGTGATGCAGAACATGGGCCTCGTTGTTGTTGACCAGAAACCCTATGAGATTACCCCCGCCGACGGCCGCTCCTTCTCGCTGTATGACTTCGGTGTGCAGCTTCCCGAGGGCGTGCAGGCCGAGAAGGTAGCCCACCTCTACGAAGACGCCCTCAATGCCTACCTGCTGGGCAGGCGCGAGTCAGACACCCTTGACCGCCTCATTCTGGCTGAGGGCCTCACCTGGGAGCAGGTGCGCGTATTCCGTGCCTACACCCACTACCTGGTGCAGCTGGGTCAGGTCTACACGGCGGAGTTCATGTCTGACACCCTGCTGGCCTACCCGGCGGCCACCCGTCTGCTCGCCGACTACTTCTCCACCAGCTTTGACCCCGATGCTGACTTTGCCAGCGAGCAGGCCCGCGAGGACGCCCGTGAGCAGGTCTGGGTTCAACTGGGTGGCGTGCTGGATGCCATCCCCACCCTCGACGTTGACCGCTTCATGCGCTCCCTAGCCACCGTCATGAAGGCGACCCTGCGCACCAACGCCTACCTACAAGGTCCCGCCCTTGCCCTCAAGGTGGCACCCGGCCAGATTGACTTTGCGCCCCTGCCCCGGCCTACCTTCGAAATCTTCGTCTACTCACCCCGTGTAGAAGGCGTACACCTGCGCTTCGGCTCCGTGGCGCGTGGCGGCCTGCGGTGGAGCGACCGCCGCGAGGACTACCGCACCGAGGTGCTGGGTCTGGTCAAGGCGCAGATGGTCAAGAATGCAGTCATTATCCCCACCGGCGCTAAGGGCGGCTTCTACCCCAAGCAGCTACCCAACCCCGCCGTCGACCGCGACGCCTGGATCGCCGAGGGCCGCGAATCCTACAGGGTCTTCATCTCCTCCCTGCTGGACGTCACCGACAACCTGAACATTGAGTCGGACGGCTCCGAGACCGTCATTCACGACCCGCGCGTGATTGCCCGCGACGGCGACGACTACTACCTGGTCGTCGCAGCAGACAAGGGTACCGCCTCCTTCTCAGACACCGCCAACGCGATTAGCGCCGACTACGGCTTCTGGCTGGGCGATGCCTTTGCCTCCGGAGGCTCGGTGGGCTACGACCACAAGGCTATGGGCATCACCGCCCGCGGAGCCTGGGAATCCGTCAAACGCCACTTCGCTGAGCTGGGCATTGACTGCCAGACCCAAGAGTTCACCGCCGTCGGTATCGGTGATATGAGCGGCGACGTCTTCGGTAACGGCCTCATGCGCTCGCCTGCCACTCGCCTGGTCGCAGCCTTCGACCACCGCGACATCTTCCTGGATCCCGCCCCGAACCCAGAGGTTGCCTTTGAGGAGCGTGTGCGTCTCTACAACCTGCCTCGCTCCTCCTGGCAGGACTACAACCCTGAACTGATTTCAGAGGGTGGGGGTGTCTTCTCCCGCGGCGCTAAGTCCATTCCGGTTTCAGAGCAGGTGCGCGAGGTGCTGGGTATTGAGGAGGGCGTGACCGAGATGGCCCCGCCGGAGCTACTCTCTGCCATCCTTAAGGCTCCCGTAGATCTGCTGTACAACGGCGGTATTGGCACCTACGTTAAGGGCTTCACCGAAACCCACGCGGCGGTAGGTGATAAGGCCAACGACTCCCTGCGCGTCAACGGCCGCGACCTGCGCGCCCGCGTTGTGGGTGAGGGCGGCAACCTGGGCTTTACCCAGCTGGGACGTATTGAGGCTGCCCGCGCCGGTATTCTGATTAACACCGACGCCATCGACAACTCTGCCGGCGTTGAGACCTCAGACCGCGAGGTTAACATTAAGATTCTGGTGGACCGCCTGGTGACCGCAGGGGAGCTCCCTGCCAGTGAACGTGCGGGGTTCATCGAAGCCCAGCGCGAGGACGTCGGTGCTCAGGTTCTACTCACCAATGTTGAGCAGAACGTGCTTCTGCAGGCTGAGCGCCACGGCGTGATTCCCGGTGTTGAGGCCTACATCCGCCTGATCCACGATCTGGAAGAGAGGGCCGGGCTCAACCGTGAGGTGGAGTTCCTGCCCACCGACGAGGAAATCCGCGAACGCTACGAGGCTGCCGGCGAAACCCTCAATGGCCCTGAGCTGGCGGTTCTGGCAGCCTACGTGAAGATTCACCTGGCCGGGCAACTGGAGCAGACAGATATTGCCGATGACCCTTACCTGGTGCGTGTGCTGACCGACTACTTCCCGCCCGCCCTTGTGGAGCGTTTCGGGCAGCACCTAGAATCCCACCCGCTCCGCAGGCAGATTATCTGCACCCGCGTAGCTAACGAGATGGTCAACCTGGGCGGTATCACCCATGTCTTCCGTGCTGTTGAAGAAACCGGTGCGGGCGTGGATGCCCTGGCCCGCGCCTTCTACGTTTCGCGCGAAACATTCGGCATTGGCAACTCTGCCCGGCTACACCGCGAGCTTCCTGCCACGGTTCCGCTGGAAGGCTGGCAGGCCGTTATCAAGGACTGGCAGCGTGTGCTTGACCGCCTGGCCCGCTGGTTCGTCGCCGAGCGTTCCGTGGTTGTGGGCATCACCATCGACCAGATGATTGAGCGGTTCAAACCCGTCGCCGAGTTAATCCCCTCGCTCAAGGACTACTTCTCAGAAGATACCCGCGCCCGCGTGCGCGCCATGCGGGATCAGGCAGAGGAGTGGGGCCTGCCCGAGGAACTCATCGTCAACTGGATTCGTGAATTTGAGGCCTTCGCCCTCATGGACGTGGTGCGCACCGCTGAGGCCAATGGTCTTGCCACCGAGCAGGTTGCCCGTGTCTACTACTCGGTCTACGACCGCTTTCAGATCGATATGCTGTTGACTAAGATTTCAACCCTGCCCCGCAACGACCGCTGGGAGACCCTGGCCAGGTCGTCCCTGCGCGATGACCTCTACGAGATTGCTGCCTCGCTGGCACTTGGCGTGGTTCAGGAGGCCGGCGAAGGGGTTGCCGCCGGCACCGAAACCGGTGACGCCGCTGTGGCCCGCTGGGTTAACGACCACCCCGTGCGCATGAACCGAGTGGATTCGATGCTGGGCGAGATTCAGAAGGCCGCTCCCGGAGCGGACGGCCGCCCCCGCCTGGCCGTACTGCAGGTGGCTCTGCGCACCCTGCGCTCTGCCCTCTAGGGAGACCCATACACACCGAGACTACGTCCTCGTGTGTGGGATGACAGTGCTCGTACCCTCATCTCACACACGAGGATGCAGCCTTTGGCTTAGTAGTATCGGCTGATTTGTGCAGCCTTCGCTTGCGGGCTGAAGGTTCTGCTCACCCCATCAGGTTGACGCGGTCGCCAATGTCTGGGCCGCCAGCAGGGCGCTGTGTAACCCCCGCTAGAACCGCCGCAAAACCAGCCGGCTCAGTTGCGGGAACTGTAGCGGGAGCGTCTGCACCCCCGGTTCCACAGGCTGCAGCAGCCGCGCTTACCTTAGGCTGTTTGACGTCACCAAAGTGCGAAAAACGGCGCAACTGCTCCGCAGTTGGGTACATAAAAGACACCTTGATAAGGCCCTCAACGAGCAGGATCGGTAGCGCCTCCGGCCCGCTCATGGCAATTTGCTCAGCCACTGGCTCACAGTCCGTGAAGGCTGAGGGGTAGGTGTCTGTGGAGTAGACGGCAATATCCAGCCCCGCGTCAAGCAGTTGTTGGGCCTCGTTAAGAAAGGCGGTTCGGGCGGCGTCCTGCGGGTCCTCCGGGTTTTGGCCGGGACCGGGAATGAAGACCTCGAGCGGGGTGGTGCCGATGGTGTTCTGGGAGGTGCGGGCCACTAAAGCTCCTTCGTGTACGGTCGGTTTCTTCTCCTAGCCTACGCCCGTTCCCCGGGGGGCCGCACGCCACCTGCGCGTACGTTCTCACCCGGCATGGGGCCGCCTGACCCCTCAGAACTAATCACCGATGAAGAAGCGGCGCAGTGCCAATCGCAGCCCGCCTTCTTCGTGAGGCCTGGGTTGCTCGGCCTGCTCTACGGGCTGGGGGGTCTCTGAGTCGGTGGCCAGTGAGACCTTCTTAGCGCGCGCTGCAATGCTGCCGGTGTTGGCGGACTGGTACTCTTCGCGGGTGCCGTCAGCAGCAGATTCATCCATGTATTTTGACTCTGAGCTGGTAGGCAAGGACGCCGGGTCAGTACCGGGTGTAACCGGCAGGTCGGTCTCCTGGCTGGCGAAGAGAGAGGCGGCTTTCTCTGCGGGGGCCGGGGCCTTAGGCCCCGGACCCTCTGGTTCAGTGGCCTCTGGTTCCGTGGCCGGAGGCTCGGTGACAACGGGCTCGGTGACAACGGGCTCGGCAGCCTCTTGGCTGTCAGCGACGGCGGTGGCTTGAGCAGGCTCCACCGGAGCAACCTCCTGCGGTGTGAACCGAATCTGCTCGGCAACCGGCTGGGGTGCAACCGTAAAGGGCTCGCTGTCAGCGGTGCCCCCTAGACTCGGTGCGGTATCCGGTTCAATCTGCTCTAACACACCACGGTAGCGAGCTTCGGTGGGTTCTGAGTCCCACCTCAAAAAACCCGGCAGGGCAGCCGGTTCAACGTTACCTACCCAGGCGATAGTCTGAGCCAGAGTTGAATGTGTGCTTGCAGGAGCTGCCGCCACTCCCGCGCCGTACTGGCTGGCAGGGGAGGCGGCACTGGCGTCCTGCTTGACCAGCTGACCGGTTACAAAATCAGCCAGTGACAGGGCAATCCGCACCGGCACCGAGGCCTCACCGCGCCTACGCGCAATCACCTGACCAGCTACACCGGTAGCGCCCGGTGCCAGGTCAATGGCGTAGAGGTGGGTAGGGGAGCTGGCAATCTCGAGCCAGAGGCTGTGATTGAGTACGGCCTGCACGGTACTGTTGGCGGTTTCGGGCGCCTTCCAGGGGGCCGAGTCGAGGGTGGATGCCCCAAAATCGGCGTGCTGGGTAGAGGCGATGACCTTGTGCCCGCCCACCTCTGCGACCACCCCGTTGCGTACGAGCATGCGATAGAACTTGAGTTCGGGCGGAAAAGTGAAACCGCGCTGCTTTTCTTCGGCCGCTATCTCAGCGGGGGTGTAGCCCGAGGCGTGGCCGCGCCCCAGGAGGGCAGTGCGTAGGCGTAGGCCGTTATCAGAGACCGATGTAATGGGCTCGGGTGGCTCTGGCTCAGCCTGCTCTGTGCTCGTAGGGGCGGTAATCGGCACCTGTTTGACGATGGCCTGCCCGCCTGGGGTTGCGTTAATGCGCACGGTGTAGGAACCGTCAAAGTGGTCTGCGAGGGCGAGTTCGAAGACGGCGACGGTGGCTGCCTGCGTGAAGGCTATGGGTGCTGTTTTGCCGATTTCACCTGTTACGGCAGTGGTGACGTTTTCAACGGTGATTCCGTGCACGGTGAAGCGGAGTTCGAGGGGCCGGTGCTGTGAATTTGCGTGCCACTGGGTGAGGCTCGACAGGGCGAGAAGGTGCGGTGGGAGCTCGGAGCGCGAATCAAAACTCATGGTTTCTATTTTTGCATGTTTGGCAGGTTACGCGTGGGCAAAACCGTGTGTTGGTTGCAGGGCGCGCCCTGTAGATTACCGGTCTTAAAAGCAAGGCCCTCCCACCATTTCTGAACGACTCCCCTGATGGGGTGTGATGGTGGGAGGGTAGCTGGCTTTCGTGGCGCAGAAGCTCAAGACCGTATGCGCGGATTCTACCGAGGTGCTAGCTCTACTGGGGCACTAGGGTGCCTGAACGTTCTATAGTGTAGGTTCCGCCGTCAATAACGACCTCTCGACGTGTAATAACCGGGAGTCTACTAAGGCAGGTGCCGGTTGCTACTGTGGTTCTAAAGTAGGGCTGGCTGGCGGGGAAGTAGAGGCCAGTCGCTTTATCGTAGCTCCAGGTTCCCGTGTAGGTGGTGCTGTAGGCGATGTACCCGTCCCTTTTGGGGGCCGATGCATCGTAGGCCAGAGTGGTCCACTGGCTGGCTTGGGCAACCTGAAAGGTGAGAGTTGCGGCTGTGTAGCCAAGGTACTGGATAATCTTTGTAGAGCCGACCACAGACTTTTCGGCAGCTCCAGAAACCCACAGGCCCCTATCGGGGTAGCTACCACCGGTGGCATTAAATTCGTAGGTGGTTATACGGCGCCTGTAGGCATCGTTGGTGCACCGTATGGTGTTGCGAAGCCAGCCGTCAAGCCCTCTGGTGGGTGAGGCTGCGTAGGCAGGTACGGAGGTTGCTGCGAGGACAACCGGAGCGGCCCAGGCTGTACCCTGGACAAGTCGGCGGCGGTTGATGGGTGTGTTCAATGTAATCCCTTATTTTAGCCCAAAAGGTGGATAGTAATTGCGAGTAGATTGTGAAATGTGGTGGTTTCACCAGGGTAAGTGATGTGGGTGGGTCACTTGGGGGAGACTATCTAAAAAATTAGCTAGCGTAAAAATTATCTATTACATTTATTTAGTCTGACAAGACTCAAGGTTGTTATAAGCACCATATCTAGGGGTGAGATTCATCTCTATAGATATTTAGTTCAGTGTGGTTGCTAGTCCAGCCAGCAGGGCCCGAAGGCCGATGGTAAAAGCTTCTTCCTGCGGGGAGTTTCCCAGGGTGCGGTAGCTTTCGTGCATGGTGGGGTGGTCGACAGCCAGGCTGCCGGGATCATATATATCGGTTGGAGCATATAGGTCAATGGCGGACCCCAGGAGGAAGGCCTCAAGCGCTTCAACGGTTAACAGGGCCTGGCGGGGGGTCATGCCAAAGGTTGTAAAAGCTCTGATGACCTGTTCGTACATTGCCAGGGTGGCCGGGGCCTGCCTGACCGGGGTCACCGCCAGTGCCATCACCACCGTTGGCGCTACAGAAAAGGCCTGCCGGTAGGAACGCGCCCACTGCTCTGTTGCCTCGATCCAAAGCGTCCGTGTCTCTGACGGGCTGAAGGTCTTGCCATCCAGTTGGGCGGCGGCGTCCTGTAACGCACCGGTGTCGATATTGCGCGCTACCCGGTCGGAAATCGCGGCGAGCACCTGGTCGCGAGAGGCCACGTGGTTGTAGAGGGAGCTGGCTGCGACCCCCAGTTTACGGGCCAGCTTGGCCATGGTGAAGTCGCCGTCCTGCACCATGAGTGCGGTGGCTGCATCTGTTATTTTGTCGGCGGTCAGCAGGGACGCCGTGGGGCGGCCTGCCTGGCGGGGTGCGGCTGGGCTCATGGGTTTAACGGTAGCATCGGCTAGCCTTTTCCCTACTCGGCTGGCAATGCTGGTAGTGATGCGCTGGAGCAGGTGCTGAAGTAGTTGCCCTCCGGGATTGTGGATCACGGTGTATTTTTGCCTGCTGCTGGTGCCTATAAAAATGCGTTAGGTACTTCACAGGTCTTAGGGTCTGGGTTACACTAAAACGAACGATATTCGTTTTATCCGGCGCTTAGCACCGGCTCAAGGGAAGGTAGACCATGGCCCCCACAGAAATCACCCGCGACGTTGCCGTCATCGGAGCAGGCCCCTCAGGCCTCACCGCCGCCTACCGCCTGCAGCAGGCCGGGCACTCCGTCGTCGTCCTCGAAGCCCGCCACCGTGTTGGCGGCCGCACCTGGAACGGCGACCTGGATGGTGCCTTCATCGAAATCGGCGGCCAGTGGGTCTCGCCTGACCAAACCGCCCTCAAAGCCCTCATTGGCGAGCTCGGCCTCACCACCTTCCCCCGCTATCGTGATGGCGAATCTATCTACAAAACCCTCAGCGGCGACATCAAACGCTACTCCGGAGATATTTTCCCCGTCGATGAAGCCACCAAGGCAGAAATGCTGCGCCTGATTGAGATGATGGACGAAATCGTGGCAGAGGTCGGTGCCGAAGCCCCCTGGGATCACCCCCGTGCCAAGGAGCTGGACTCCATCAGCTTCCGCGAATGGCTCAAGACTAAGACCGACAACCAAGAGGCCCTCAATAACATCTCACTCTTCATTGCAGGCGCCATGCTCACCAAGCCCTCTCACGCCTTCTCAACCCTACAGGCCATTCTTATGGCGGCCTCCGCAGGCTCCTTCTCTAACCTGGTTGACGAAAACTTCATCCTCGACGAGCGTGTGCTTGGCGGCATGCAGAAGGTCTCCCTCACTCTGGCCGAAAAAATCGGCCACGACAACATCATTCTGGGCCACCCCGTGCGCGTGCTGCGCTGGCAGGAAGAGGGGGACTACCCCGTCATGGTCGAGGCCGAAGACTTCACCGAGGACGGTGTCGCTAACCCTGAGGGGGCTGTGAAAATTCGCGCCAAGTACGCCATCATGGCCGTGCCGCCCAACCTCTATTCGCGCGTCTCGTACGTGCCCGCCCTGGATCGCCGCCAGCACCAGATGCACCAGCACCAGTCCCTGGGCCTGGTCATCAAGGTGCACGCCGTCTACGACCGCCCCTTCTGGCGCGAGGCGGGTCTCTCGGGCACCTGCTTTGCCTGTGACAACCTGGTGCAGGAAATCTACGACAACACCAACTATGACCCTGCCACCGGCCAGGAAGAAGAGCGCGGCACCCTGGTTGGATTCGTCTCCGACGAACAGGCAGACCGCATGTTCACCCTCTCTGCCGAGGAGCGCAAGCGCGCTATTCTCGAGTCCATGGCTGAGATGCTGGGTGAGGAGACCCTGCACCCAGTGCGCTACTACGAATCTGATTGGGGTGCAGAAGAATGGACCCGCGGTGCCTATGCCGCCAGCTTCGATCTCGGCGGTCTCTCCCGCTACGGCGCCTACCAGTCTGACCCCGTCGGCCCTATCTACTGGTCTTGCTCCGACCTAGCTGCCGAAGGCTACCAGCACGTGGACGGCGCGGTTCGCATGGGCGAAAAAACAGCAGCTATGATCAGCGAGAAACTCAAAGGCTAGCCGAACCCCGGCGTCCTGCCATATCACCGAAGGGAAAACCATGCGCTACGTTGTTGGCTACTCACCTACCCCGCGCGGGCGCGATGCGCTCAATCTGGCTGTTGCTCTTGCCCAGTCTCTGGGAGCTGAGCTTGATGTGGTCTATGTAATCAAGCACCAGAACCCGCGCCTGGCGGCCCCCCGCTCCAATTTTGGGGCCCTGCTACAGCAGCAGGCTGTGGGCTGGCTTGAGGAGGCTCAGCAGTGGGTGCCCGCTGAGTTGACTGCCCGCTTTCACTTGCGGCAGTCGGAGTCTACCGCCTCCGGTCTGATGGAGTTTGCCGAGGCAATTTCTGCCGGGGCTATTGTGGTCGGTGGTGCTAAGACCGGCGGCTGGCTCTTCCATTCCCTGGGGTCGGTGGGCAATGCCCTGTTGCATCGTTCCAGTGCTCCGGTGATTTTGGCGCCTCACAACTACTCGGCTGACACCCGCATCACTCAGATTGACTGCGCCGTATCCGCTGAGATTGACTCGATTTCCCTGGTGGAGGAGGCAGTGGCGACCGCCAACCGTACCGGGCTGCCGGTTCGCCTGGTTTCTCTGATTGAGGGCGCGGACGGGGGTGAGGCGGCTACTGATGCGCAGTCGGCGGTGCAGGAGTTGCTGGGGCAGTCTTCTGTTAAACCGGTCGAAGCGGCGCAGGTTTCTGTTGCTGTTGGCGCGGGTGCAACCGTTCCTGAGGCGGTGGAGTCTGTGGACTGGTCGGCAGCCTCTGTGCTCATGGCTGGTTCGTCTAAGCTGGCTGCCCGTGGGGAGCTCTTTTTGAGCTCTAACACCGCCAAGATTTTGACCCGCCTGCCGGTGCCGCTGGTTGTGGTTCCGCGCGACTATTCACCGGGACGCCGCGGCTCGGCCCAGGAGCCCTGGACCGGGTCGATTCCCGTGGTGGGTCGCTAGTTGTACTGATCGGGGACGTTGATTGACTTGCTCACCGGGTGGTTCTGCATGATCTCAGCAGCAATGTCGTGGAACCGTCTGACCGCGTCGGCTGGGCTCAGGATGCGAATGTGGTCACCGAACTGGAGGAGCTGCCGCACAGATTCAAGATCGGGGTACAGGACGGTGATGGGCGTCCAGGCGTCCTCGGTGTGGGCGATGCTGACCATGCGGGTTCCGAGAATTCGTTGGGCCAGGTCCAGGCGCGTTGAACGCAGTAGCGCGTGCACCTCGATGCCGGGAGTCGGCTCGAAGCTGGTCACGAGGTCTCGCCATACCGATCGCAGGTCTTGGTCTGATCGGAGAACCGCGACATCCGTGCAGCACCGGCGATCTTCGATGCGGATCGTATTGAACATGCGCGGTCGCCCATCAACATCCGCAACGAGATACCACGAGCCAGCTTTGTTCGCCAGCCCATACGGGTCGACAGTCAACCATTGACCAGTGGTTTCTCCACTCCGCCGGTAGTACAACCGGACGCGTCGTCGCTCTCGCGCTGCCGTCAACAGGTCAGTCAGATCGAGATTCCCTCCGGTCGAGAACCATCCTGACGGATCAATGAGGAGCACCTCGGACAAGGGCTGAGTACCCAGTGCCTGTCCTCGCGTGGCGACGGTCGACAGTTTCTCCTGGGCGCTGGCATGGGCTGCCTGCAGTCCGATCTGCCCAAGAATTGTGGCGCCCACCCCCGCGACCCTCAGCAGCTGCACCTCGGCCGGGTCGAGACGGGCCGGGTCGAGACGGGCCCGACGGTCCAGCACGATCGCCCCATACCGCCCCTGCTCCGTATGAACCGGAACACCAGCGGCCGACAAGGCTTCGACGTCACGCAGGATCGTGCGCGGTGACACCTCGAATCGTCGAGCCAGTTCTCGGCTGGTCATCCGCTCATGGGTCTGCAGGAGCAGCAACATCGACAACAGCCTCGAGGACTTCATGGCCCGATCCTCCCAGAAAACATGACACAAGATGTCCAGTTTAGGTGATTGACTGGCGCTACGTGACCAACCGACCCGAGGAGACATTCATGTCCACACCCAACCTGTTCCTGACCTACGTCAGCGACGCCGAGCAGTCCACCGCCTTCTACAGCGACCTGTTCGACATCGAGCCAACCTTCACTAGCCCGCGCTATGTCGCCTTCGAGGTGGCAGATGGGGTGCTGTTCGCCATCTGGACCGGCCACAACGAGAACATCACCCGCGACACGCCCCGCACGAGCGAGATCGGACTCATGGTCCCCGGCCCTTCCTCGAAAGTCGATGGCATCTACCAGGAGTGGGTCGCGAAGGGCGTACGTGTGGTCGAGGAACTGCATGACGACGTGTTCGGCCGCACTTTCGTAATCGCTGACCCCGACGGCAACCTCATCCGAGTCAGTCCCGTCGACTGACCCGACAACCAACTCTCACGTGGCGGCGAGCACCAGCTCGCCGCCACGCCTACTTCCACACGAGGCTCCATGTCCCATCCCAACGCCGCTCTCACACCCCGGCATCGCCTGATCGTCGGCCAGCTCGTTATCGATTAAGGCTGGCCAATTAGCGAGGTCGCCGCCAGGTTCCAGGTCTCCTGGCCCACCGTGAAGCGCTGGGCCGACCGCTACCAAGCCGGCCAGTCCATGCAGGACCGCAGCTCACGTCCACACCGGTCACCGAACAAGACCAGCCAGGCCACCGTCAGGCGCTGTATCCAGCTCCGCCTGCGCCTGCGTGAGGGCCCAGCCCAGCTCGCATGCCGGCTCGGTATCGCGCCGTCGACGGTCCACCGCATCCTGGTGGACGCGCACCTGAACCGCCTGTCGCATGTCGACCGCGCGTCCGGCGCACCTTGCATTCCGGGGTCCCTGCTGTGTAAAAGTTTCGTTACGCACTTCACAAGAATCACTTAAGGTTGTAATCTAACTAACTAAACGAATGATGTTCGTTTTACTGTTCTGCTTGCAACCTCTGAAGGTGATAGTGAAAAGGAGTCAGCGATGACCCAGACCCCAGCTACCTCGGGAGCCAACCCTCACGGCTCTGTCGATGTCAGTGCCGCCAACAAAAAAGGCCTCTCCTCGGGCAACGTCACTCTCTTCTCCTCCATCATCATCGGCATCTCAGTGGTGGCCCCCGCCTACTCTCTCTCAGGTGCCCTCGGCCCTGTCGCCGCCGAAGCCGGCATCTACATGCCCGCCATGTTCCTCATCGGCTTCATCCCCATGCTCCTGGTTGCTATCGGCTACCGTGAACTCAACGCCGCCATGCCCGACGCCGGAACCACCTTCACCTGGACCTCCAAGGCCTTCGGCCCCTACGTGGGCTGGATGGGTGGCTGGGCCCTGCTGGTTGCCACCATCCTGGTGCTCTCCAACCTGGCCGGCATTGCCGTGGACTTCTTCTACCTCTTCCTCTCCCAGGCCCTGAACAACCCCGGCATAGCAGACCTAGCCTCCAACAACCTGGTCAACATCGCAACCTTCATCGCCTTCATGGCTTTCGGCTGCTACATCACCTACCGCGGCCTGGACGCCACCCAGAAACTCCAGACCGTCCTCATTATCTTCCAGCTGATCGTCCTCACCCTCTTCTCAGCCGTGGCCCTCTACAAGGCCGCCACCGGCACCGGTTTTGCCAACCTGAGCTTCAGCCTGGAATGGTTCAACCCTTTCGGTATCGACTCCTTCTCTACCCTGGCGGCCTCAATGTCTCTGGTCTTCTTCCTCTACTGGGGCTGGGATGCGGTGCTGACCATGAACGAAGAAACCGCAGGTAAGCACACCACCAGCGGCACCGCCGCCGTCGGCACCATTTTGACCATCGTCATCCTCTACCTCTTCCTCTCCGTCGGCACTCTCTCCTTTGCCGGTACCAGCGAGGACGGCCTGGGCTTGGGTAACCCCGATAATCAGGAAAATATCTTCGCGGCCCTCTCCGGCCCCGTCCTCGGTTCCCTGGGTATTCTCATGTCCATCGCCGTCATGGTGGCGGCCCTGGCCTCGCTCCAGTCCACCGCAGTCTCCCCGGCTCGCACCCTGCTAGCCATGGGCTACTACAAGGCCCTAGGCCCCAAGTTTGCCAGCCTCTCACCCAAGTACCAGGCACCCTCCTACGCCACTATCGCCTCCTGCCTAATCGCCACTGTCTTCTACGTGGCTATGCGTTTTATCTCCACCTCGGTCCTGTGGGACACCATCGCGGCCCTCAGCCTCATGGTCTGCCTCTACTACGGTGTGACGGCCTTCGCCTGCGTCTGGTACTTCCGCAAGACCTCCCTGACCAGTGGGGCCCGCAACCTCATCAACCAGTTCCTCCTGCCCCTCATCGGCGGGCTGATTCTGGTGGTCTTCTTCTTCCAAACCTTCTTTGACTCCATGGACCCGGCCTACGGTTCCGGCTCAGAGATCGGGGGAATCGGCCTGGTCTTCATCCTCTCCCTGGTGCTTCTGCTCCTGGGCCTGGCGGTCATGGTCTACCAGCGATTCAAACGCCCCGACTTTTTCGCCGGGCGGGTGCCTATGGACGTTGAGCATATGCTCGACCTGCCTGAGTAACCCTGACTCAGGGGGCTCCCAGCCCGGTGCTCCCGACCCTCGAGATAAGCCTCGATCACTAGATAAACTGCACACCCCGTGAGCTTAAGCGTGTGAGATGGCCTACCGGCCTTCCTACCAGCGGGCGTAGGATAGCAAGCAAGAGCAAAGGCGCCCAAAGCCAGCTCACTGTGCAAGAGACCTCGTCAATGAAAGGTACACTCCCTACCATGACTGTAGATGTCAAAGAACTTTTGGCAAAGGTGCCCACCGGCCTGCTGATTGAGGGCCAGTGGCGCGACTCCTCAAACGGCGAAACTTTCGATGTTGAAAACCCCGCCACCGGTGACGTCATCGCAACCCTGGCTTCCGCCACTGAAGAGGACGCCCTAGCTGCCCTTGATGCCGCCTGCCGCGCCGAAAAGGAGGCCGGTGAGCACGGCTGGGCCGCCACACCCCCGCGCGAACGCGCCGAAATTCTGCGCCGCGCCTTCGAACTGGTCACCGAGCGGGCCGATGAGTTCGCCACCCTCATGACCCTAGAGATGGGTAAGCCCTACGCAGAAGCCTTGGGTGAGGTCAAGTATGGTGCCGAATTCTTGCGCTGGTTCGCCGAAGAAACCCCTCGCCACTATGGGCGCACCCTTAACATGCCCGAGGGTTCTCTGCGCATGATCACCCGCCACAAGCCCGTGGGCCCCTGCCTGCTCATTACCCCCTGGAACTTCCCGCTGGCCATGGGCACCCGCAAGGTTGCCCCCGCCATTGCCGCGGGGTGCACCATGGTGCTTAAGCCTGCCCGCCTCACCCCGCTGACCAGCCAATACTTCGCTCAGACCCTGATGGACGCTGGCCTGCCTGCGGGTGTGCTCAACGTGGTTTCGTCCAAGTCAGCATCAGCTATCTCTGAGCCCATCATGAGCGACACCCGCCTACGTAAGGTCTCCTTCACCGGCTCCACCCCCGTCGGTAAAGAGCTCCTCAAAAAAGCTTCCGAGAACGTGCTACGCACCTCCATGGAACTGGGCGGCAACGCCCCCTTCCTGGTCTTTGAGGACGCCGATCTTGACCAGGCCGTCGCCGGTGCCATGGCCGCTAAAATGCGCAACATCGGTGAGGCCTGCACCGCCGCCAACCGCTTCATCGTGCACGAATCCCTGGCCGAAGAGTTCTCCCAGAAGTTCGCCGAGGCCATGGGTGCCCTCAAACTGGGCAACGGTCTTGATGAGGGCGTCACCTGCGGCCCCCTGATTGAACAGAAGGCCCAGGACTCCATGGCGGCCCTGGTTGAGGACGCCACCGCCAAGGGCGCCCGCGTACTTACCGGAGGCAAGAAGGGGGAGGGCGCAGGCTACTTCTTCGAGCCCACCGTACTCGTCGACGTGCCCCGCGATGCCCGCGTAGCCCGCGAAGAAATTTTCGGGCCCATCGCCCCCGTCCTCACCTTCACTGATGAATACGAGGCCTACGAGCTAGCCAACGATACCGAATACGGCCTAGCCTCCTACGTCTTCACCGAGTCCATCGACCGCCTCTACCGCGCCAGCGACCACCTGGAGTTCGGCATCATGGGCTTCAACGCCGGTGTGGTCTCCAACGCGGCAGCCCCCTTTGGTGGCGTCAAGCAGTCCGGTATGGGCCGCGAGGGCGCTGCAGAGGGTATTGCCGAATACTCCTCCATCCAGTACATCGGCCTGCGCGACCCCTACGCCAACTAAGGCCCCAACCCCGGCGGGTGCCCGCCCCGGCACCCGGTTCGGGCGGGCGCCCACACCCCAACTTTGTGTAGTTACAAAAACCCACCACTCAAGGAACTTGAACTTATGGCCGATATCACCTACCGCCTACCCCAAGAAATTAAGCTGACCGGTGCCGCTCCCGGCCCCAAATCCGCCGAACTGGCCGCCCGCCGCGCCAGCAATATCCCCGGCTCTGTTGCCTCCACCCTGCCCCTCTACGCAGCGGACGCCGACGGCGGCGTCATCGTCGACGTTGACGGCAACTCCTTCGCCGACCTGGGCTCCGGTATCGCCGTGACCTCCGTAGGTGCCTCCGCTCCCAAGGTCGTAGAAGCCGTGCGTGAAGCAGCCACCCACTTCACCCACACCTGCTTCATGGTCACCCCCTACGAGGGCTACGTAGCCGTTGCCGAGAAGCTCAACCAGCTCACCCCCGGCGACTTCGACAAGCGCACCGTGCTCTTCAACTCCGGTGCCGAAGCCGTAGAAAACGCCGTCAAAATCGCCCGCGCAGCTACGGGGCGCAACGCCGTCGTCGTCTTCGACCACGCCTACCACGGCCGCACCAACCTCACCATGGCCCTGACCGCCAAGGCAGCCCCCTACAAGAAGGGCTTCGGCCCCTTCGCCCCCGAGGTCTACCGCGCCCCCATGAGCTACCCCTACCGTGACGGCAACACCGGCGGTAAAGAAGCAGCCGCCCGCGTCATCGACATGATCGAAAAGCAGATTGGCTCGGAATACGTCGCCGCAATCCTCATCGAACCCATCCAGGGTGAAGGCGGCTTCATCGTCCCCGCCGAAGGCTTCCTGCCCGAACTGGTCACCTGGGCCCGCGAAAAGGGCATCGTCTTCATCGCGGACGAGGTTCAGGCAGGCTTCTGCCGCACCGGCACCTGGTTCGCCTCCGACCACGAAGGCATCGAACCCGACCTCATCACCACCGCCAAGGGCATCGCCGGCGGCATGCCCCTCTCCGCCGTCACCGGCCGCGCCGAACTCTTCGACAAGGTCCAGCCCGGCGGCCTCGGCGGCACCTACGGCGGCAACCCCGTCGCCTGCGCCGCAGCCCTCGCCACCATCGAAACCATGGAAGAGTGGGACCTCAACGCCCGAGCCGCCCGCATTGAAGAACTGGCCCGTGAAAAGCTGGCCCCCCTGGTTGATGAGCTGGATATTGTGGGTGAAATTCGCGGACGCGGCGCCATGTTCGCCGTCGAATTTGTGGCAGACTCCGACTCCAAGGAACCCCACGCCACCGCCGCCAAAGATATCGCAGCGGCCTGCGCCGAACGCGGCGTCCTAATCCTCACCTGCGGCACCTACGGCAACGTCGTGCGCCTGCTGCCCCCGCTGACCATGCCCGAAGAACTCCTCGGCCAGGCCCTGGATGTTTTCGTGGAAGAGATCCGCAAGGTCGCAGCCTAAACCCCTGGGGCGGGATGAGCGCCCCTCTGTCGGCTAACCTTCTCGAGCTCGCGCAGAGCGCTCGCTCGATTCATGCCAGACCCAGCCAGCCGACTGCCGGGGCGCTCATCCCGCCCGGCTAGTTAGACGCAAAGGAACGTAACTCATGAGCTACCGACTTGAAGACCCCACCACCGGCGAGGTGCTCGAAACCTTCGACACCCTCACCGACGAGCAGGCTACCGCCGCCGTAGACCGCGCCCACACCGCCTACCTGACCTGGCGCACCACCAGCGTCGAAGAACGCGCCACCATCGTGAACCGCATCGCTGAACTCTTCGAAGAACGCAAGCAGGAGCTAGCCGAAATCATCTCCCAGGAAATGGGTAAGCCCATCTCGGAGGGCATTGAAGAAGCCGAGTTCTCCTCCGCAATCTTCGCCTACTACGCCGGGATCGCCGCCGACCACCTTGCGGACGAGCGGATCCCCTCAGAAGCGGAGAACTCCGAGGCCTACATCCAGCGCAAGCCCCTGGGCGCCCTGCTGGGCATCATGCCCTGGAACTTCCCCTACTACCAGGTAGCCCGCTTCGCCGCCCCCAACCTCATGCTGGGCAACACTATTGTGCTCAAGCACGCCGAAATCTGCCCCAAGTCCGCGCTCGCCATCGCTGAGATTATGAAGGACGCCGGGCTACCGGAGGGTGCCTATGAGGCAGTTTTTGCTAGCCACGACCAGATTGAGACCATGATCGGCCACCGCCACATTCAGGGTGTCTCCCTGACCGGCTCCGAACGCGCCGGTGCCATTGTGGCCGGTATTGCCGGGCGCAACCTCAAGAAGGCCGTGCTGGAACTGGGTGGCTCCGACCCCTACATCGTGCTCGACACCGACAACGTCGCTGAAGCTGCGGCCACCGCCTGGGGCTTCCGTATGTACAACACCGGCCAGGCCTGTAACTCCAACAAGCGCATGATCGTCATGGCTGATATCTACGACGAGTTCGTGGCTGAGCTGGTCAAACTGGCCGAAGCCATGAAGCCGGGCAAACCTGCCGAGGCGGACGAAACCACCTACATGGCCCTTTCCTCGCGCTCAGCGGCCGAAGGCCTCAAGAAGCAGCTCGACGATGCCGTAGCTGCCGGTGCTACTCTGCGAGCCGGTGGCCAGTTGCTGGATGAGAAGAGCGCCTACCTCTCCCCGGCCGTCCTCACTGATGTGCCTGTTGGCTCTGAGGTTTACTATCAGGAGCTCTTCGGCCCCGTGGCCACCGTCTATCGGGTAGAGAGTGAGGAGGAGGCTATTGACCTGGCCAACAATACCCAGTACGGCCTGGGTGGGGCTGTCTTCTCGCAGGACGAGGCCCGCGCCCGCCGCCTGGCCCAGCAGATTGACGCCGGTATGGTCAACGTCAACACCCCTGCCGGTGAAGGCGCTGAAATCCCCTTCGGCGGTGTCAAGAACTCCGGCTACGGTAGGGAGCTCGGCCCCTACGGCATGGACGAATTCGTCAACAAACGCCTCTACTATGTAGCTGGCTAAACTAGGTTCCCTGGCTGGCAGGGGCTCACACCCTGCGGGGTGTGAGCCCCGTCTTTATGTCATGGAGGTCTAGAAGGGCAGGGAGGGCCTGTTCCTTTCAGTCATGTGAAGGCATGTTCACATCTGGTATTGTGATGGTACGTTCACATTCAGTGGTGTGAACGTATTGACACATAACTCTTGGGGTGCGGGAGGTAAAGATGAAGCGGAAAATCACTCATCAGAAAAATCTGGGAGCTTTTATTCATGATGCCCGCACAAAATCTGGTCTAACTCAGCAAGAGCTTGCCTTAAGGGCTAGGGTCTCACGCGAATGGATAAGTGGTATCGAGCAGGGCAAACGCCCTAGGGCAGAGTTGGGTAAAGTCCTGGATCTGTTGAAAGTTCTGGGAGTTGATATTACCCTGTCCTGGTCTGCGGCAGAGGGGGCACCCCGCCCTCAAAAAACGACAGACGATATACCCGATGTTATGTTTCCTGCGGACGATCAACTGAGTTACCTCTTCGGCGAGACTAAGCTGCAACAAGAGGTGCGTGCCACTCTCGAAGGCGGTAGAAAGTCATGAAACAACTCGTGGCCTACTCCTATGGTCAGAAAATCGGCACTCTGAGCCAGTCAGACGCAGGTAGTCTTTCTTTCCAATACTTGTCTGGCGTGAGTGATACGTTGCAGCTCTCAGTTGCTATGCCAGTGCGTGAAGCTCCTTACTCAGCAAAGGTGACTAGAGCTTTTATCGAGGGCCTTGTGCCAGAAGGCTACGGGGCACGTGAGGCCTTGGGGCGGGAGTTTGGGGTTTCTCCCCGGAATCCTTTTGCCTTGCTTGAACACATTGGTGCTGATTGCGCCGGAGCGGTTCAGTTTTTCGACCCCGAAAGTGAAGACCCTTCTCTGAACCTTACTGGTGACTTGATTTCCTGCGATGAAGAAACAATAGCTAACCGTTTGAGGGGTCTGGCAAATCCTGGGCAGGCATGGATTCTTTCTCGGGAGCGGTGGTCCTTGGCAGGTGCACAGAGTAAATTTGCGCTGCGACAGGAGAAAGGTGGCTGGTTTGAAGCTAGAGGTGCAGAACCAACAACCCATATCTTTAAGCCGGGTATTTATACCTTAAAAGACCAGGCTCTTAATGAGCACCTCTGCCTTAAGGCCTTGGGTGAAGTGGGGCTAGCGGTTGCCTCTACGGAGTACCGTACTTTCGATGGAGTGCCGGCGATTATTGTTGGGCGTTACGATCGCTTACGTCTAGGTGATGGGCAGGTTATGCGTCTGCACCAGGAGGATTTCTGTCAGGCAACCTCAACTCTCCCGCAGAATAAATACGAATCCAATAAAGGGCCCAGTGCCCTAAAAATAATTGAAGTTTTAAGGCTGAACGGGGCGGCTGATTCAGAAATTGAAAAATTCGTTCAAGGACTTATCGGCAACTATCTGTTGGGTGCTCCTGACGCCCACGCGAAGAATTATTCGCTGATGCACCTTCCTGGGGGTCGCTTGGTTTTGGCTCCTTTTTATGATGTTGCCTCAGCCTTACCCTACGAGCCGGGAGGCTCGGAGTTTGGTTATAGCGAAAACGATGGGCTTCCTGGGGTTTCTGATGAGCTGAGAAAGGCTGCTATGGCTATTGGGGGTGAACGACGCTTTGGCAAAATCTCCCGTAGGCATTGGGAGAGGTTTGCGGCAGCGGCGCGCATAGAGGCAGACTGGGTGGTAGCCACGGTGAGGGAGATTGCAGAGAGATTGCCGGTTGCATTAGAGGCTGTATTCACTGCAGAGTCTAAGGCCATAGGAAACAGTGCTTTGCCTGAGCGTCTGTACCCGGAGGTCAAACACCTATCTGATGTGACGCTGACTCTTCTGGATCGGGGGGACTAGGTCATAGGGGCTAGTAGGGGAGCTGGCTTGCTGGTTTTGGGCGCAGCCCTTGGCAGCCCTGCTCGCCCGGTACCTGGCAAGATTCAGCAGGGTGGACGCCCTCCGCTCCTCGTGACAAAGCGTGGGGTTTAGTTTTTTTGGGGTGTTGCTACTCAGCTAAAAGAGCCAGCGGGACTACCGCTACGCCGTCCTGACGGTGGTAGGCCTGAGAGCCAGTTGTGATCTCCACCAGATTTGTTACTGAGCTTCCTGCCTTCTCCCGCAACCACAGGAGGTGGCGGACGTCCGCGTCCGTAACGCTCGCGGTCAATTTCACTTCAATGCCTAGGACCTGCCCTTCGGGCCCCTGAACGATCAAGTCAACCTCTCTATCCCCCTTGGGGGTGCGCAGGTGGCTGACCGTAGCCTCAGCAGCCTGGGCGGCTGTACGCACACTCAGAGTTACCAGCGATTCGAAGAGAGGCCCTGCCATGTGGGCTCCCTGGCTTGTGGCTAAACCCCGCGCCCCTAAGCCCAGAAGTCGCGCTGCCAGGGCAGGGTCTGCCAGCTGGTGCTTAGGAGAAACCGCGAGTTTCGTGAACTCATTATTGACCGGCACCCACCCCGGAACCGGGTCAAGGAGCCACAGCTTCGTCAAAAAATCCCGGTACATTGCGGTGGTCGTTTTGGCGGGCTGGCTGCCATCGCCGGCAGTTGTCGCATCGAGGATTCGAGAGTAACTTGTGCTGGTAGAACTTGCCGCCGCGTAGGCGGTTAGCCAGCGGCGGAAGGTTTCGGGGCGTCTTACTGCATACCCTGAGTCGGGTAAATCTTTATCGATCACGCGCTGGAGATAAGCATTGAGTAGGCGCCTGCGAATCTGCTCCGGGGCCTGGAAAATGCCGGGGAAACCACTGCTGACGATTGCGGTGAAGTAGTCTGCAAGTGTCGCTTGGGTCGTCTGCCCCGCGATGGGGTTGCCCTCTCCAAGAAGGAGCTCTGAGAGACTCACAGGTGCGTGTGGACGGTAGCGTTCATAGTAAGTCAGAGGACGCATGCGCAGGCTCAGAATGCGCCCCGCCCCGCTGTGGGTATCAACACCCTCACGAGGGGAGGCGCTGCCCGTGAGCAAGAAACGCCCCGGTGAAGCACCCTGATCAACCTGGCGACGCACCGAGTTCCATACTTCTGGAACATAATGCCATTCATCGAAGAGTAGGGTGCCGTCGGGAACCATCGTAAATGTAGGGTCGGCTCGTGCGATGTTCTGCTGTTCTACCTGGTCAAGGTAAAAAATGGTATCGGCATGGCGACTGGCTGTACCTGTCTTGCCAACACCCTTGGGGCCGTCAATCGCAATAGCTGGGGCGTAGGGCATCAGGAGGGAAAGTTCCCGGTCGAGTGTGCGCTGGAGGTAGGGTGATTTTTCTTTTGACAAGGGCATAGTTCCAGTATTTTACTCTCTACACTGCTGAAATTCTTCCTTTTACACTACCAAAATTACCTAATCTAGACTACTAAAATTCCAACTCATAAGACCATCCATCCCTACATCTTGTCTTCCATATACCCCTAGGGGTATTATCTCTAGGGTAAAGAAGGAGAAAGGGTAAAGGTGCTGTTAGCTCTTGCAGGCGGTCTAGCCGTCGGGTTACTCATGGGTGCCCTGGGTGGGGGTGGAGCTATTTTGGCCATCCCCCTGCTGGTCTACGGCTTTGGCTTTACGCCCGCCCAGGCAACCCTGGCCTCCCTGGTTGTGGTGGGTATCGGTGCTGTCACCGGCGTCCTCACCCAGGCCCGCTCCCTCGACTGGCGGCGCGGCACCCTCTTTGGTGCCCTCGGTTTAGCCGGTGCCTACGGTGGCCGGGTGTTGGCTCAGGGTCTCGATGGGCACCTGCTCCTGCTGGCCTTTTCTGCCCTGCTTCTGGTGGTGGCCAGTCTGATGGTGCGCACGGCACGCAGGGGCTCCGTGCGGGTGAGCCGGGCGGACGCCACCTCCCGCCCCGCTGCCTTCCGTCAAGGGGTAGCGCTGGTGGGGGCAGCTACAGGTGTTGGCTTTTTGACCGGCTTCTTCGGGGTAGGTGGCGGCTTCGCTATCGTCCCCGCCCTGACCCTGATTCTGGGGCTCAGTATGGCAACCGCCGTGGGAACCTCTCTACTGGTTATCCTCATCAATAGCCTTGTTGCCCTGGCCCTGGGAGCTGGGGCCCTGCCGTCCTTAGACTGGGCGGCGCTAGCCCCCCTGCTAGCCACTACTATAGCCGGCACCCTGGTGGGAACCTGGGGTGGGAAGCGGCTACCCCAGCCTGCCCTACAGATAGCTTTCGCCCTCTTTCTCTATCTCGTTGCGGCCTATATGGCAACTACTACTCTTGTTGAACTCATGGCATAAAGAAAGGAAAAACATGTCAGATACTACAAGCGCCCTCCCCTCAACCCTTGAGGTGCAGCAGCTAGCGCAGAATATTCAAAACTCTCATACGGCCCTACTGCTCGATGTGCGCACCGCAGCTGAATACGAGGGTGCCCATATTCCCGGCAGTGTGAATGTGCCTCTGGCTCTGATTGAAAAGCACCCCGAAGAACTGAGTGCCTTCATTGACGATGAAGCTGTTATTATCTGCCGCTCCGGTGCTCGCGCCACCCGTGCCCAGAAGCTTCTGGCCGGGGCTGGTGTCACCCGCACCAGTGTGCTCACCGGCGGCATGGAGGCCTGGAAGAAGGCTGACCGGTCCGTGAATGTGGGCCCGGCCCGCTGGGATCTTGAGCGCCAGGTGCGCCTGGTTGCAGGCTCCCTGGTGCTGGGTGGGGTAGTGGCTAGCACTATCTTCCCCAAGGCCAAGTACCTGGCAGGCGCTATTGGGGGTGGCCTAACCTTTTCAGCGGTCAGTAACACCTGCGCCATGGGTACAGCGCTCTCCAAACTGCCCTACAACAGGGGTGGTGACGTGACCCTGCGCGAAGCCAAGCGCCGCCTGGCTACTGCTGGCACCTCCCAGGCCAGCTAGGCCCCGGCTTTAAAATAAGGACGCCGCACCCCGGCTTTTACCTCAGCACCAGTAGAGTGCAAGGTAAGAGCCGGGGTGCGGCCTTGAGGTGTGCTGGGTGGGGTCTAGGCCAGGGAGAGGAACATTTTCTCTAGCTGGTCGGGGGTCATTTCGGGCTTATCTGCGGTGAGGCACTGCTGGAGGCCACTGGCGACCACGGCAAAGCTGGCGCGGTCGACCGCCTTGGAGGCGGCGGCCAGCTGGGTGACGATTTTTTGGCAGTCATCGCCTTCTTCGAGCATGCGGATAATGCCGTTGAGCTGCCCCTGGGCGCGCTTGAGGCGGTTGATCACGGGCTTCATCTCGTCGGGGTTCAGTTGCATGGCTCCTGCTTTCTGGTAAAAACTTTTCTCTAGTATACCCCTGGGGGTTTGTTTTTGGGTGGGGCTCTGTTACCTTTTAAATACCCCCAGGGGTATTTTTAAACGACTGATACCGAAAGGACCTACCGTGCTCTTTGAACGCATCTACGAAGAAGGCCTCGCCCAGGCCAGCTACTTCATCGGCTGCCAGCGCAAGGGCGAAGCCATCGTGGTGGACGCCCGTCGCGACATCCAGGTCTACCTCGACCTGGCCGCCAAAAACAACATGAAGATTGTGGCAGCTACCGAAACCCACATCCACGCCGACTACCTCTCAGGAACCCGTGAACTGGCGTCCGCAACCGGCGCCAGCGTCTACCTCTCCGGCGAAGGCGGGGACGACTGGCAGTACGACTTCGACGGCACCCGCCTCTACCACGGTGACACCATCCAGCTGGGCAAAATCACCGTCACCGCCCAGCACACCCCCGGCCACACCCCGGAGCACCTCTCCTTCCTCATCACCGACGGCGCAGTGGCCGACGCCCCCGGCTACATGCTCACCGGCGACTTCGTCTTTGTGGGCGACCTGGGCCGACCCGACCTGCTCGATGAAGCCGCAGGCGGTATCGACACCCGCTTTGCCGGCGCCCGGGACCTCTTCGCCAGCCTCAAAAACATCTTCGTGCCCCTGCCCGATCACGTGCAGGTGCACCCCGCCCACGGCGCAGGATCCCCCTGCGGCAAAGCCCTTGGCGCGGTCCCCTCAAGCACCGTCGGCTACGAAAAGGCCTACGCCTGGTGGGCACCCTACGTGCGCAATGATGACGAGCAGGGCTTCATCGATGAACTGCTCAACGGCCAGCCCGACGCCCACGCCTACTTCGCCCGCATGAAGAAGGAAAACCGTCTCGGCCCGGCCCTCATCGGCTACCCAGCCCCCAAACCCGCTGAACTCACCGCCGACCAGGTGGCAGAAAAACTTGAGGCTGACCAGGTTATCTTCATCGATACCCGCAGCCAGCACGGCGTGCACAGCGGCACCGTAGAGGGCTCCCTGAACGTCCCGGCAGGCCCCCAGGCCTCCAACTTCGCCGCCTGGGTGCTGGACCCCGACCGCGAAAGCCGCCCCCTGGTCGTCCTGGCTGATACCCAAGCCCAGGCAGCTAACCTGCGCGATGCCCTCTACCGGGTGGGCATTGACACCGTTCGCTACTACACCACCGATATTGAGCCCCTGGTGAACTTCACCCCGCCCCTGGTTACGGTGGATGAGCTGGATTCCACCGGTCGCGATGCCCTGGTCGATGTGCGTGCTAAAAACGAGTACGCCGCAGGCACTATTCCCGGTGCCCAGCAGCTCTCCGGCGGCTCTGCCCTCTGGCGTCTTGACGAACTGCCCGCCCCCGGCTCGACCCTGCTGACCTTCTGCCAGTCCGGCGTGCGTAACTCGGTGGTCGCCAGCGGCCTGCGCCGGGCCGGGTACACCGTGCTTGAGCTAGAAGGCAGCTACGCCGCCTGGGTAGCGCAGAACTAGCCAGGGTGGGGTGGCTACTTTTAGGAGTTGGCGCGGGTCAGCGCTGCGGCCACGTCGGCCAGCAGGGCGGGAACGTCGTCCCTATCCATCATGATTTCTAGGAATACCAGCTTGTCGCGGGTTGCCTGGGTCAGGGCGGTTGCCTCCAGTAGCTCGGCGGCGGTGGTCACGCGCAGCATGAGCACGTCCTCCTCGGTCGCCCCCAGGGCCGCCGGGATCAGCTGCCAGTTGTAGCGGCGGATGTCATTGTAGGGCTGGGTGGCCCCGTGAATGGCACGCTCTACCGTGTAGCCGTCATTGTTAATGAGCACCACCACCGGGTTGATTTTCTGTTCCAGCATGGTGCCGATTTCCTGGAAGGTCAGCTGGGCTGAGCCGTCGCCAATGAGCAGGACGCCGCGCGCGCCCCGGTCGGCAATCGCGGCCCCCAGCATGGCGGGCAGGGTATAGCCAATAGAACCCCACAGGGGCTGGCCGATGAACATGGAGTTCTCAGGGAAGCGGCGGGAGGCCATGCCGAAGAAGGAGGTGCCCTGGTCGGCCACCACAATGTTGCCCGGTGACAGCTCGCGGGAGAGCAGGGACCAGAGGACGTCCTGGGTCAGCGGGGCGGTCATATCGATGTCTTCGTGGGTTTCTTCTTCCCAGGGCAGCAGCTCCTTGGGGGTTGCCCCGACCTCACGGGCAATCTCGCGCACAATATCCAGGGCGGTATCGAGGGTGAGCGGGGCGTAGGTCTTACGGCCAATCTTGGCGGTCTGGGCGCCCAGGAAGACGGTGTTTTCGGGGAGGTTCTGGGAGAAACCTGCGGTGGTGGTGTCGGTGAAGGTCACGCCCGCGCAGATCAGGGCTTGTGCCTGCTCCACGGCGTCCTTGGTGCGGGCGGACGACACCACCCCGGCGTAAATGCCCGCAAAAGCCGGCTTGGACTCGTCCACCAGGGTCTTGCCCCACATGAGGGTGGCATAGGGCAGGCCGGTTGCCTCCAGCATCTCAGTCAGGTTAGCCTGGGCCCCCATGCGGTGAACCAAAAGGTCAGCGAGCACCGTGGCCTGCTTGCCCGCCAGCACCTGAGCCAGGTCGGTGCGGAAAGCCTCGGCAGCGCCGGGGGAGGACAGGGCCTTGGGCACCTCCAGAGGGCCGGACGGCGGAGCCACCTCAACCCGGGCCACGTCGGTCGCCAGCAGAATGTAGCCGGGGCGCTTCTGGATCATCATCTCGCGCAGCGCGCGGTCGATCTCGGCAGTGGCGGTAGCGTGCTCAAGGTTAGCAACCGCGCAGGACACCTCAGAGGCCATACGGATAAAGTGGCTGAAGTCCCCATCCCCCAGGGTGTGGTGCATGGTCAGGTGGGCGGCCTGGGCGTCCTTGGAGGGGGCACCCACAATGTGCAGGACGGGCACGTGCTCGGCATAGGAGCCTGCCGTCGCGTTAATAGCTGAAAGCTCACCCACACCGTAGGTAGTGACCAGGGCGCCAATACCGCCCACGCGGGCGTAGCCGTCCGCCGCGTAGCCGGCGTTCAGCTCATTGGCGTTGCCCACCCAGGTGAGGTCCTTATGGGCAATCACATGGTCAAGGAACTGCAGGTTGAAGTCGCCGGGAACACCGAAAATATCGGTGGCCCCCAGGGAAGCCAGGCGGTCAAGCAGGTAGTCACTGACGGTGTAGGTCATGGGTGGTGTCCTTTAAATCTAAGAAGATGAGCAAGGGGTCTTTTGCATGAGATACCTGCGGGGTGTTGCAGGTATCACTTCTATAAGAATGTTAGCGGTGAATGGATCTATGCCTCTACATTCCATGTTTGAGAGCGGAGTGGTGAACTGAAATCATGCATCAACCCAGGCCTGGACAGCGGCGCGGATAGCTTCTGAACGGTTAAGATGCTCAACCTTAGCCTTATGCAAAAGGGCCGCAAGGAGCTCCTCCTCCATGCGGACGGGAATAACCGATGCAGGAGCGCCCCCGAGGCTTGGGCGGCCGCGTTTTTTAAAGCGGTCTACGGAGTAACCTTTTTCAGCCTCGTCTGCCCAGGCTTGAATCTGTTCTTCTGTTACCGGGGTGCCGTTGATAGTTTCCATATAAATATCGTAATACGAAAATGTGTGCGAGAGTATAGTGGATTGTATGACACAGCCAGACATTCTTGGTTCCCCCTACACCGCCGAAACTATCGACCTGGGCAGGGACTCCGAAGGCCCTCTCGTCGCCACCCTGGTCCACCGTCCCGCCAGCACTAGCGGTCAGGGCGCCGCGCCCCGCCCACCGGCGTCCGCCCAGGGAGAGCGCGGGGCAACCCAGCCTGCTGTGCTCTACCTGCACGGCTTTGTGGACTACTTCTTCCAAAAGGACCTCGGCGACTGGTGGTCCGAGCGCGGCTATGACTTCTACGCCCTTGACCTGCGCAAGTACGGCCGCTCCCTGCGGCCCGGGCAAACCCCCTTCTACACCGAAAGCCTTGACGACTACTTCGAAGACCTCACTGCCGCCTGGCAGCTCATCACCGGCCGCGACGGCCATCGGCAGGTCATCCTCGTGGCCCACTCCACCGGCGGGCTCATCGCCTCCCTCTGGGCTGGCCGCACTGCCCCGCCCGAACTGGCCGCCCTCGTCCTTAACTCACCCTGGCTGGACCACTTCAATAACCCCCTGGTGCGGGTTGCCGCAAGCGGCTCAATCGCCTCTTTGGCCCGCCTCAAGCCGCGCACCATCGTCCAGAAGTCTGCACCCGACCCCTACGCCCGCTCCCTGCACGCCGACCATGCAGGTAGCTGGGAGTTTAACACCGACTGGAAGACCCTCAACTTCCCGCCCATCTACGCAGGCTGGTTGGCTGCTGTGCGCCGGGCCCACCGGCAGTTGCAGGGTGGGCTCGATATTAAAGCTCCCGTGTTGGTGTTGACCTCAGCTCGTTCGGAGAGGCTAAAAGCCCCCGGCGACCGCCATGACTTCGATGCCATACTCAACGTGTGGAGCATTCGCCGCTGGGCCCTGGTGTTGGGTAAGAACGTCACCAGCCGCGTCATTGACGGTGCCACCCACGACGTTTTCCTCTCACCCGAGCCCGCCCGCGCAGACGCCTACGCGGCCCTAAGTGACTTTGTGAGCGCCCTTCCTGCCCACTAACTGCTCCCCTCGGGCCAGGAACTCAGCTACAAACAGAATATTTAATGTGCGCCCAACCCAGAATAAAAGATTGAACATTCTGTTTGTCAACTTAAAACAGCTTTGCTATTCTGTTTACATGCCTCGACTGACCGAAGAGACCCGCCTCGCCCGCCGGTCACAAATCGTTGAAGCAGCCACCGCCTGCTTCGCCAGAAGGGGCTACGCGGCCATCTCCATGGCAGACGTCATCAAAGAATCGGGCATGTCCAGCGGCTCCATCTACTCCCACTTCTCCAGCAAAGAAGAAATTCTGCGAGCCGCCATCGACCTCAACGTCAGCTTTCTTGAAGAAGCTATACGCGCCGTTTCCAAGCGGGCGGACGCCCCGGTCACCCCCCGCCAGATTTTCGACCTTATCGCCGCAGGCGCCATAGTGAGCTCACGCCCTGCAATACTGGTGAAGCTCTGGCCCGAAATGTGCTCCGGCGGGGAGGTTGACGGCGTCGTCGCAGACGCCCTGCTGCGTCTGCTCGCCGCGCTCGCAGACCAGCTCCAGGCCTGGGCGGACGCTCACGCTCCGGCCGGTACCGGTAGCCGCGACTATGCGTTGACTGCGGCAAATAAGGTACTCACCCTCGTCCACGGCTTTGCTCTGCGCTCAACCATCGACCCAACTCTCGACCGGCAGGCCTTTCTCAAGGAGCTAGCAACCATGCTCCCCGGTTAAGCCTCTCTGCCCATCTGCTGGTGCCTTGCCAGAACGGTAGGCCCTAGCCCACAGCCCAACAAAACCACCAGAAAAAGGATCATGGCTACTACCGCTGGCGCTCACGGCGCCCCACCGCTAGAAAGTACCGCCCACGCTCTGAGCGCCGAGCAGGTCGCCCAGGAGCTCGCGGTCAACCCCGAGACCGGCCTTGACAGTGCCCACGTTTCCGAGCGCCTGACCACCTATGGGCCCAACAGGCTCCCCGAGCCCAAAAAAGACAGCAACCTGGTGCGCTTCATGCGCCAGTTCCAAGACATCATGATCTATGTGCTCCTGGGCTCTGCGGTGCTTACTGCCTTTTTAGGGGAGTGGATCGACACCTTCGTGATTTTGGCCGTCGTCATTGCCAACGCGATTATCGGCTACATTCAAGAGGGAAAATCTGAGGCAGCTCTCGACGGCATCAAAAACATGCTCTCCTCCACGGCCTCGGTGCGCAGGAGCGGGGCCTGGGAGAATATCGATGCCGACCAGCTAGTGCCCGGTGACCTGGTACGCCTGGCAGCCGGTGACAAAATCCCCGCCGACATCCGTATTCTTGACGCCGCCAACTTAGCCGCCGAAGAATCAGCCCTAACCGGCGAATCTGTGCCCGCTGAAAAAGCCACGCACCCCGTTGACCGTGAGGCCGGTCTCGGCGACCGCACCTCCATGCTGTTCTCGGGCACCCTGGTCAGCTCCGGGTCAGCCCGCGGCCTAGTCGTAGCCACCGGCCAAAACACCCAAATCGGCCATATCAACACCATGATGAGCGAGGTGGACTCCCTTGAAACCCCGCTAACCCGCCAAATCTCAGCCTTCACCAAATGGCTGGCTATCGGCGTGATGGTCGCAGCCGTGCTCCTTGGGCTGATTGACTACTTTGCCTACGGCACCGCCCTGGTCGAAGCTGTGATGGGAGCGGTTGGTTTTGCGGTAGCAGCTATACCCGAAGGCCTGCCCGCTCTGATTACTATTACCCTGGCGCTGGGCGTGCAAACCCTGGCCCAGAAGAAGGCGATCACCCGCAAGCTCCCCTCGGTGCAGACCCTGGGCTCCGTGACCGTCATTAGCTCAGACAAGACCGGCACCCTAACCAAGAACGAAATGACCGTAACCCGCGCCGTCACCACCGCTGGCAGCTTTGAGGTTGAGGGAAACGGCTACGAGCCGGTAGGCTCCATTCGCCCTGCCGGGAAGGCTGCCACCAGCCAGGCTGTAGAACCCGGTGCCACCGTCGCGACCCTGGGCCGCATCATGGGTGTAGCCAACGAAACCGATGTCTTTGAAGAAGAAGGCCTCTGGAAGATCGCCGGTGAACCCACCGAAGGCGCAGTCAAAACCTTCTCTCTTAAACTGGGCGTGGACGCCGACGACTACCGGCGCACCGCAACCCTCCCCTTTAGCTCCGACTACAAGTTCATGGCCACCACGGTTGCGGACGTCGGGAGCGGCTCGCCGGCTGTCTTCGTCAAGGGGGCCCCGGACGTCCTGCTGGCCCGTTCTAACACCCAGCTCACCGAGACCGGAACTGAGCCGCTCGACGCTACCCGCTGGGAGAGGGCAGTTGACGAGCTCTCTGACCAGGGGCTACGTCTACTGGCTGCCGCCTACCGCCCTGCCAGCCCGCAGGATGCCACCGAACTGCCCCTAGACTCAGTAGATGACCTCATTTTTGTGGGCTTAGCAGGCATCGTTGACCCGCCGCGCCCCGAAGCAATTGACGCCATCGAGGCCTGCCACAGGGCGGGTATTACCGTCAAAATGATTACCGGCGACCACGCCGGAACGGCTACGGCCATCGCCCGCCAGATGGGCATTGACGACGGTGCCGGGGCCGTGACCGGAGCCCAGATTGAAACGGCCAGCGAGAGCGAGCTAGCCGAGCTAGCCCGCCGTCATAACGTCTTTGCCCGAACCAGCCCTGAACACAAGCTGCGCCTGGTCAAGGCCATGCAGGGCCAGGGCGAGATCGTCGCTATGACGGGTGACGGCGTGAACGACGCCCCTGCCCTGCGCCGTGCTGACGTGGGTGTTGCCATGGGCATCAAGGGTACCGAGGTCACCAAAGAGTCAGCCGAAGTGGTGCTTGCCGACGACAACTTCGCCACCATCAAAACTGCGGTTGAAGAAGGCCGCCGTATCTACGACAACCTGCGCAAGGCCCTGGTCTTTCTGCTGGTGACCAACGGGGCCCAGTCACTGGTGATGCTGGTTGCTATCCTGGCTGGTTGGATGCTCCCGCTCTCACCCCTGCAGATTCTCTGGGTCAATACGGTAACCGCTGTGACCCTGGCCTTCGCCTACGCTTTTGAACCCGCTGAAGATAACGTCATGAGTAGGCCCCCGCAGAATCCGTCGCACTCCATTGTGCGCGCCTCGCATATCGTGCAGATCGCTCTGGCCTCGCTACTCATTGCAGCTGCTACCATGGGCTCCTTCTATGTGCTACTGAACCAGGGCTTCTCGACCGAGGTAGCTCGCACCCAGGCAACCACCGTGCTGGTGGTCGCCCAGGCCTTCTACCTCTTCAACGTCAAGGCCCTGCAGAACACAGCCATGCGTACCACTGTGCTCTTCAATAACAGGGTGGCCTGGCTTGTGGTTGGAATTCTGGTGGCCCTGCAATTGGGCTTTATCTACCTACCCTTCATGCAGAATCTCTTTGAATCAACCTCGCTACCGGCGCGCTCCTACCTGATGTCCTTGAGCCTGGGGCTGGTGGTCTTCTTCATCATTGAGGCAGCTAAGCCGCTCATCTACGCGAAGGAACGCAAGGAGGCTCAGCGGGGTTAGGCCAGGGCCACCTCACCTGCCGGTTAAGCGGGGCCGAGCCTGCGGTGACTGCACACTCGCTGGTGGCACTCCGGGCGGGGGTCTAGGCTGATAGACATGATGAATCAACCTGCTGAGGCGGCCCCCGCCCCCCACGCCGGCGAGGCCCACGATATGGGCGGAGCCTACCAGGAGAAGCTCAACCGCCTGCGTGCTGCTGTTCTGGGCGCTAATGACGGCATTGTCTCTGTGGCCGCCACCGTGGTGGGTGTTGCCGGTGCAACCACCAGTACCTCTGCAATCGGCGTGGCTGCCGCAGCCGCCGTGGTCGGTGGTGCCATCTCAATGGCCCTGGGCGAATATGTCTCGGTTTCCTCCCAGGTGGACAGCCAGGAGGCCCTGATCGCCAAGGAAAAGGCCGAGCTACGCGAGCTGCCTGAGCACGAGCTCGATGAGCTGACCGAAATCCTTGAAGAGCGCGGTATCTCCCCCGAAACTGCCCGCAAGGCAGCCATTGAAATGACCGAGAAGAACGCCCTCAAGACCCACCTGCACTTTGAGCTGGGTATCGACGATGAGGACATCCCCTCACCCTGGTCCGCTGCCTTTGCCTCCGCCGGTGCCTTCCTGGTGGGAGCCCTGCTACCCACCCTGCTGATTTTGCTCTTCCCCGAGTCCACCCGCATTCCGGTGACCTTCGCCGGTGTGCTCATCGCCCTGGCTATTACCGGCACCTTGGGCGCCAAGTGGGGCGGATCCCCACACTATGGCAAGGCCGCTGTGCGCGTGGTAGTCGGCGGTGCCCTGGCCCTGGCCGTGACCTTCGGTGTGGGCTCTCTGCTGGGCGCTAGCGGCGTGGTCTAAAAATTGAGATTTGCCCCTGAAACAGGGCGATGCCTGGGTGATGAGGTAAAAGGGTTAGGCTGCCGTCCCCGGGCGCAGGCTGACGACCTCCCAGCTGAAAGCCGGGCCTGGCTCCTTACCGCAGGACGCCGGGCGCGGCGGTAGCTTGGTGCGGCGGGCGGTCACCACCCAGGCTCGCCCGTCGCGGTGAACTATACGAGCGGCGTACAGGTCGGGTTCGGTGGCGGTCATTTCGCTGGGGCTAAGGTGGTCGGGGCTCACCTGCTCACCGGCGTCCGCAAGAACCCGCCGTACCGCAGCCTCCGCCACTTGTTCAACCGGAGAGTGGGCCGAACGCCCGCGCAGGCCGGTCAGCTCCACGCGGTTGCCACGGGCAGCCTCAGCCACCGCCAGAGCACTAGAGAAGGTCAGCCGCCCGTAGGTGTAGCCGGTTGGTAGGCTGATAGCCACCGGGGCGAAGCGGTGCCCGCCGGTATGAGAGCACTCCCAGACGCTACCGTCAGCCAGCTGTTCTGACACGAAAGAGGCAATAGGTCGGCCACGCACCGCACAGCAGCGGTCACGCTTGGAATGGGTGCAGAACAGGGTCAAGGTTTCAGACGAAAGAACCGCGCCGGGTATATTCTCTGGGGTTTCGAGGGGGAGAGCGAGCAGGTCATCTGCACCGCGCACCTCAAAAGAATAAAGTTTGGCCCCAGAAAAACCCTTACCCCCGGTCACCGCAATGAAGGCACGGCGGCGAGCCCCAGCGTCCTTAACCTTCTGGCCCTCACGGCCAGGCTGCCTAACCAGGAGCAGACGGGCACCTACCTGCGCCATCTTCTCTTTGAGGACTAAAGAAAGATCGGTGCCGAAGGTGGTGCCGTCGAGAATGTCGCGCCCCCAGCCGCCGGGGTACTCCAGCAGAATCCAGATACGCTCGCAGGCGGCGGTACCCGGTAGGTTCTCGTCAACCGGTAGGGAACAGGAATCAGCAGGAACGGCAGGCGCAACAGGGGTAGTCATGGGCACAAGTGTACGGCAGGACGGAACCCGACGGGCAGCGAAAGTGCGTCATATCGCCGAGAGTGCGCACGACTACTGCACGCTCAGCGATATGACGCACGCTCGCGCGGGTAAGTGCTTCACCCGCTCATTGGGTAGCCTAGAAACATGACTTCACCCAGTGCCAACCAGCTAGCAGAGACCCTTGGCCCGGTGGAACCCCAGCCCCCGGTGCGTATCGACGTCTGGCTCTGGGCCGTGCGCGTCTTCAAGACCCGATCGCTGGCCTCCACCGAGGTCAAGGCCGCGCATGTGCGCCTGAACGGAGAACACACCAAGCCCTCGCAAAAGGTCAAGCCCGGCGATACCGTCACCGTGCGCTACCCCGGCTGGGAGCGAATCCTGGTCGTACAGAAAACTATCGCCAAGCGGGTCGGTGCGCCCCTGGCAGTGACCTGCTACAACGACATCTCCGCCCCCAAGCCTGCCTACCTCACCAGCGGCGTCCTGCCCAAGCGTGAGCGCGGCAGCGGCCGCCCCACCAAAACCGAACGCCGCGCCCTCAACAGGCTACGTGGCTACGAAAAGGAATAAGCGTGACCGTCATCATCCGACCCGCAACCCTGACTGATGCCGCCGCCCTCTCAGACTTCGCCGGCACCTACTTTCCCGATGCCGCCCCCGCCACGGTGCCCCGCGCCGCAGTAGCAGAGTTCATCGCCACAAACCTTGACGAGGCATCCCTGGCTCGCCACATTGCCACCGGGGCCTACGCCTTCACCATCGCCCTCAACACCCAGGGCGAGATAATCGCCTACACCGGCATTGACCATGAGGCCGAGCAGCCGGCAGAGGTACCCGGTAGCGCCGCCTACCTCAGCAAGTTCTACCTGAGTGAGGAGGCCCGCGGAACCGGCCTGGCTCAGGAACTGATGAGCCGGGTCATTGAGGACGCCCGCGCTGACGGTAAGGACGGCCTGCACCTGGGAACCCACCGCGAGAACGTCCGCGCCCAAAAATTCTACGAAAAAATGGGTTTTAAGCGGGTGGGGGAGCGGGTCTTCCGGTTGACTGAGACCGTAGTCGGCCACGATTACATCTTCTACCTGCCCCTTTAAACTGCCAGGTATGTGGGCTTGACGCGGTAGTATGTCTCTACGCCCGCCAGCCCCCAGCATCACTCGCCACGGCCGGGCGCTAGGAGAATTCATGAATTTTGAGGTTCGCCCACCCAGGCCCAATGAGGCCCTAGCGTGGGAGAGACTGCGTATAGTCTCGTGGCGGAAGGCCTACACCGGCACTTTCACCTCCCAAATGTTCGCCAAGCAGGAAGAGCAACTAGAGGCCCGCGCTACCGGTTTTGCCGAGTGGCTAGAGTCCACCGGTGGTAGCGGGCAGGACGCCCAGGCTCAGCTGGGTCAGCGCCGCCGCGCCCTGGTTGCGGTCAGGCTCCCCGAGTATGAGTCTCTCCCCAGCCTTGAAACACCTCGGCCAACTGCGGGGTCAACCCCCTGCCCCGACCCTGAAATCGGTTGTCTGCTGGGGCTGGCCTTCGCCTCCCAGATGCCCTATGACGTGCAGAAACTTGAGATGCTCTACCTGCTCCCCGAGGCTTTTGGCACCGGGGTGGCGCAGGCCCTGATGGCTGATGTGCTCGACCCCGGCCCCGCCGAGCTTGAGGTGCTGACCACTAACGTCCGTGCAATCCGCTTTTACACCAAGGAGGGCTTCACTATTGCCCACACCGATGAGTTTGCCGGGCGCAAAACCTACATTATGAGGCGACCCTAGCTGGCCCAGAGGAGCCAGAACACAGCTTACGCGGACGCCGGTGATAGGGTTGAAAGGGTTAGGCCGGTTTGCCCTACCGAGGCTTCCGGCGGGGAGCTAAACCCAGGAAAACACGCTATGACCACCTCACCCACTGCATTGGCATCCGCTAACCACACCCGGGAGGTTGCTGGCCGCCCGCCCCTCAACCGTGACACCACCGTCTGCATCTCTCTATCGGCCCGCCCCTCTAACCACGGCATTAAATTCCACAACTACCTCTATGAAAAGTTTGGCCTGGACTTTCTCTATAAAGCTATGACCACCAACGATATTGAGGCGGCTATCGGTGGTGTACGGGCCCTGGGTATTCGCGGCTGCTCGGTCTCCATGCCCTTTAAACAGGCCGTGATTCCCCTGGTCAACGAGATGGATCACTCCGCGTCGGTGATCGGTGCGGTCAACACCATCGTGAACACCGACGGCTACCTTAAGGCCTACAACACCGACGTGATTGCAGTGGCCTCCCTGCTGGCTAGCCACCGGGTTGACCCGGCCCTGCCCTTCCTGCTGCGCGGTTCAGGTGGTATGGCTGCGGCGGTGGCCGGGGCTTTCTACGATGCCGGATTCCGTAGCGGTACCATCATCGCCCGTAACGAAGAAACCGGCCGGGCCCTGGCCGAGCGTTACGGTTACACCTGGGCGCCAGAGGTAGGGGAGCTGGCCGCCCCTGTGCTGGTCAACGTCACCCCTATCGGCATGGAAGGTGGCCCCGAGGTTGATGCTCTGGCCTACCCGCTCCCCACTATCGAGGCTGCCCAGACGGTCTTTGATGTGGTCGCCATGCCCGTTGAAACCCCGCTGATTCGTGCGGGCCGGGCCGCTGGCAAAGAGGTTATCACCGGCGGCGAAGTCATTGCCTTGCAGGCTGCTGAGCAGTTCAAGCTTTACACCGGTCACGACGTCAGTGAGGCCGATGTGGCTGAAGCTGAAGCCCAGGCCAACTAGCCCTCGGCATGAGCCCCAAGCACCTAGGGCCCGGCTCCGTGAAGGTAGTTGCAAACGTCATCAGCCTGTTCTTAACTTCATGCACAGGGAACTTATAGCGGCATTCGAGGGGAGAGAAGACCTGCCCTTCCTCTGCGCGGTAGGGTGGTGAGCATGCCTCCTAGAACCTCTGACCGCCCCGCTACTTCTCTTAACCGCCAGATTCTGGCTCTGGCCGTTCCCGCCTTCGGAGCCCTCATTGCTGAGCCACTGCTGGTCCTGGCTGACTCGGCAATCGTGGGGCACCTGGGTAGTGGCCCGCTGGCCGGTCTGACCTTGGGATCCACGGTGGTGCAAACCCTGGTGGGTTTTATGGTTTTTCTGGCCTACTCGACTACTCCCGCAGTAGCCCGGGCGGTCGGTGCCGGGGATGCTGCCCGTGCCCTTGCTGCCGCCCGCAACGGCCTCTGGGTTGCCGCTGGTCTAGGGATTCTCTTCGCTCTGCTGCTGGCTGCCTCCGCTGACCTCCTGTTGCGTGCGCTGGGTGCAGGCGGGGACGTCCTGATTCACGCCCGCGCCTACCTGCTGCCCTCGCTGGTTGGCTTACCCGGTATGCTGCTGGTTCTCGCGGCCACCGGGGCCCTGCGCGGTTTTCAGGACGCCAAAACTCCGCTCTACGTTGCCACCCTGGGCGCGGCGGTGAACGTGCCACTCAGCTGGGCCCTGGTCTACCCGGTCGGCTGGGGTGTGGCCGGGTCGGCGGTGGCAACCGCTGCCGTGCAGTGGGGCATGGCTCTGGCCCTGACCGCCGCCGTCGTGGCGCGGGCAGGAGGTGGTGCTTCTGCTCGAATGCCCCTGTTTTTGCCGAAAGCGGCGCCTAGGGTGGGATTTTCGGCAAAAACAGGGGCATCCGCTAGCTGGTTGCCGGATGCCGCCGGGCTACTGGCCGTCTTTAGGGTGGGCGGCTGGCTGATGGTGCGGGCTGCGGCCCTGCGCATTGCCCTGCTGACGACCGTCTTTGTAGTGACCGCCCAGGGCGAGAAGAACCTGGCCGCCTACCAGCTGACCATGGCTTTCTTCAACCTGCTGGCCTTCGCCCTGGACTCACTGGCCATTGCCGCCCAGGCCCTGCTGGGTAAGGAGATGGGCGCCCAGAACCTGGCAACCCGGGAGGGGCAGGACGCCGTTGTGCGGCTGAAAAACCGCCTGGTGCGGTGGAGCGTGGGTTTTGGTCTGGTCACAGCACTGGCCTGCCCGGCGGTGGGCTTTGGCCTGGCCTGGGTGTTCACCTCAGACCCTGAGGTGCAACGGCTCTTTGCGCTCTCTCTGCTGGTGCTGGGTATAGGGCAACCTTTGGCCGCTTACGTCTTTATTCTGGACGGCGTGCTCATTGGCGCCCAGGACGTGCGCTACCTGGGCTTGGCTGGTCTCTTCACCCTGGTTGCCTACCTGCCGGTGCTGGGTGGGCTTTATATCTGGTGGCAGGAGGCAGCCCACCCTGCGTCCGCAACTACCGCCTACCTGTTGCTCTGGTGCGCCTACGCCCTCTGGTACATGGGCGCTCGCGCTTTTACTCTCTGGCGGCGGGCTCGCACCGGTGTGTGGGTGCGCTAGAACAGCTCCGCGTTCGTGAGAGCAGAGAAAGGCGGGGCACAGATAAGGCCTGCGCCCCGCCAACCTACCTGGTGAGTGAGCGGTTTACTCGGGGGTGACGTAGGCGGCAGTAATGCCACCGTCTACGTTGAAGGCAGTGGCGTTAACAAATGATGAGTCATCGCTTGCCAGGAAGGCTACGGCAGCAGCGATTTCCTCGGGTTCGGCGAAGCTGCCGCGGGGCACGTGCACCAGGCGACGGGCCGCAGCTACCGGATCTTTGGCAAAGAGTTCCTGGAGCAGGGGGGTGTTCACCGGCCCAGGGCAGAGGGCATTGACGCGGATGCCGTCCTTGGCGAACTGGACGCCGAGTTCCCGGCTCATAGACAGTACCCCTCCCTTGGACGCGGAGTAGGAAATCTGAGAAGTAGCTGCGCCCATGAGAGCCACAAAGGAGGCGGTGTTGATGATGGAGCCCGACTTTTGCTCAACCATGTATTCCAGGGCGTACTTACAGCAGTAGTAGACGCTGGTCAGGTTGACCTCCTGCACCTTACGCCAGGCATCAATGCCGGTGGTGAGAATAGAGTTGTCATCGGCGGGTGAGATACCTGCATTGTTGAAAGCAACGTCGATGCGGCCGTAGGCATCATGCACAGTCTTGAAGAGGTTCTTAACAGATTCTTCGTCCGCCACGTTGGTCTTGACGAACAGCCCGCCGAGCTCTTCAGCGAGCTGAGGGCCCTTGACGTCATCAAGATCAGCGATAACGGGAATACCCTTTTCCAGGGCAACGCGCCGGGCGGTTGCGAGGCCGATGCCTGAAGCGCCGCCGGTAATCACGACGACCTTTTCTTCAAGGCGGTTAGAGATGAGTTCCTTGGGCATGAAGAAGTCCCTTTCTGAAATAGTGGTTGTGCTTATGCGGAGTAGAAAACGTTTTTGGTTTCGGTGAATGCGTCTACTGCGTCAGGGCCAAGCTCCCGCCCGAGGCCCGACTGCTTAAAGCCTCCGAAGGGAGTCCAGTAGCGCACCGATGCATGGGAGTTGACCGAGAGGTTGCCGGTTTCGATGGCGCGGCTGGCGCGAATCGCCCGGTCAAGAGACCCCGTCCAGAGAGAGCCGGAAAGACCGTATTCAGTATTATTGGCGATTGCAATGGCCTCTTCTTCGGTGCTGAAGGGGACGACGGAAACGACCGGGCCGAAGATTTCTTCGTTGAAGTCGGCTGTATCAATCGAGTCCGGGGTGAGGACCGTGGGGGCCACCCAGTTCCCGGGACCGGTGGGGCAGGAGCCGGTGAATGACACCGAAGCAGCTTCAATATAGCGGCGTACGGAGTCGGCGTGGGAGGCCGTGATGAGTGGGCCCATGTCGGTGGAGGTGTCTTGGGGGTCGCCCACCCTAAACCGTTGAACGGCGGTTTCAAAGTGCCCCATGAACTCGTCGTAGATGTCCTTTTGGACGAGTAGGCGTGAGCGTGAGCAACAGTCCTGGCCGGAGTTGTCAAAGACACCCCCGGGGGCTGCGTGGGCGGCTTTCTCAATATCGGCGTCGGCAAAGACGATGTTAGCGTTCTTGCCACCTAGCTCTAGGGTGGTGCGTTTGATGGTCTGTGCGCAGGTTGCAAGAACGTGCTTGCCGACGTCGGTGGATCCGGTGAAAACAATCTTACGCACCAGGGGGTGGGTGAGCATGGTTTCACCAACAACGGAGCCCCGCCCCGGTAAAACCGTGAAAAGACCCTCGGGTAGGCCTGCCTGGAGGCCTAGCTCAGCGAGGCGGAGGGCGGTGAGCGGTGTTACTTCGGCGGGTTTGAGTACGACTGCGTTTCCTGCGGCGAGGGCGGGCGCGAACCCCCACCCGGCGATGGGCATAGGGAAGTTCCAGGGGACGATGACGCCCACAACCCCTAGTGGCTCCTTGTAGGTGATGTTGATACCGCCGGGAACGGGGATCTGCCGGCCAAAGAGGCGCTCGGGTGCGGCTGCGTAGTAGTTCAGCACGTTGTGGACGTTGTCAGCCTCCCACAGGGCGTTAGAGATGGTGTGGCCGGAGTTGAGGACTTCTAAATCTGCTAGCTCCTGCCGGTGTTCGTGAACGAGCCGGGCAAATTCTCTGAGCACCGCAGCCTTGTGGGCAGGGTCGGTGGCTGCCCAGCCCGGCTGTGCTGCTGCTGCCTGCTCGATGGCGTCCCCGGTCTGTTCAGCAGAGGTCTGGGGGATCTCCCGGATGAGCTGGCCGTTGGAGGGGTTGAAGAGTTGTGTCACAGACATACGGTTTCTCTATTTCTGAAGATGATTGATGAAGGCATCAATGATTCTGCGGTCATCGGGGTTGTGTTCCGGGTGCCACTGCACGGCCAGGACCCAGCCGGTGTAGGGGGAATCGTCCGCGAGCTCAAGGGCCTCAACTAGACCTTCGGGGCTGGTGGCGGTGGGCTTGAGGCCGGGGGCTACCCGGTCGACTGCCTGGTGGTGGTAGCAGGGGGCCGATGCGGCCTCTCCCAGGATATCTGCTAGTAGGGTGCCAGGCGATATGGTGAGGTTTACCTGGCCGTACACTCCGGGCTCGGGTCGGTAGCGGTCATGCCCCAGTAGCTCGGGTATGTGCTGGTGCAGAGTCCCGCCCAGGGCCGTATTGAGAACCTGCATGCCTCGGCAGATGGCGAGCAGGGGAAGGCCCCGGGTGAGAGCTGCCCTGGTGAGCAGGGTATCGTGGGTGTCTCGGTCTTCCTGGTAGAGGGTCGTTGCGTGCTGGTCGGCGCCGTAGAGGGCCGGGTTCACGTCGGTTCCCCCGGCAACAAGGAGCCCGTCCAAGCGGTCGAGGATGCTGACGTCGGTTCCGATAGGGGGGAGGAGCACGGGGTAGGCCCCTGCTGCGGCTACTTCCCGGGCGTAGTCGATAGGAAGTAGCGTGGCCTCATCTTCCCAGACTCCCCACCGGGCCTCCTGCAGGTAGGTGGTAATTCCAACAATCGGTTTAGAGGCGTTCAAAACCACGAATCCTTTCCCAGTCGGTGACGGTTGAGTTGTAGGCCTCAATTTCTACTTGGGCGGCATGCGCGTAGTGCTCAACGACGTCAGGCCCGAACACGTCTAGGACGAGCTGGGAGCTGATGAGCTTTTCGCGGGCTGCTGCCAGGGTGGTTGGTAGCCGTTGGGCGTCGGAGGTGTAGGCGTTGCCGGGCATCTTGTCAGGCATCTCGAGTTTGTTTTCTATGCCGTAGATGCCGGCTGCAATCATGGCGGCAACCGCTAGGTAGGGGTTGAGGTCTGCGCCGCCCACCCGGTTTTCAATTCGTAGCCCCGGGCCGTGGCCGACTACTCGCACAGCGCAGGTGCGGTTGTCGATGCCCCAGGCGATTGCGGTGGGGGCGAAGCTGCCTTCCACGAAGCGTTTGTAGGAGTTGATGTTGGGGGCGAAGAAGTAGGTGAAATCTTCGATGCAGTTCAGCTGGCCCGCAATGAAGTGCTCCATCATCGTGCTAAACCCGTGTTCTCTATCGCCGGCGAGGACGGGCTCGTCCTCCAGGGTGCGGAAGCTGAGGTGGATATGGCAGGAGCTGCCTTCTTGCTGGTTGTACTTGGCCATGAAGGTGATTGATTTACCGTGTTGAGCGGCAATTTCTTTAGCGCCGTTCTTGTAGAGGGCGTGGTTGTCGCAGCTTTGTAGCGCGTCCTGGTAGCGGAAGGTGATTTCGTGTTGCCCATAATTGCACTCACCCTTAGCGCCCTCACAGTACATTCCGGAGCTGACCATCTTGGTGCGGATGTCTTGGAGTAACGGTTCCACCTTGGTGGTTCCCAGGAGGGAGTAGTCGACGTTGTACAGGTTGGAGGGGGTGAGGTTGCTGTACCCGGCTTTCTGTGCTTCTTCGTAGGTGTCGTCAAACATGATGAATTCAAGTTCGGTGCCAACGTAGGCTTTGAGGCCCAGTCTTTCAAGTCGTTCCAGTTGAGTGATGAGCATCTGACGGGGAGACTCTTGAACGGGCTGGCCGTTTGTCGTGAAGAAGTCACAATAAACCATGGCGGTGCGTTCTAGCCACGCGACCTTGCGCAGGGTGCGCATATCGGGGCGCATCTCTAGGTCGCCGTACCCGTTTTCCCACGAGGATATCTTGAAGCCGGGCACCGTGTTCATTTCAACGTCTACAGCCAGCAGGTAGTTGCATGACTCTGTTCCGTGTTCGTAGATACCGTCTAGAAAAAACTCGCTGGTCAGCCGTTTTCCCTGTAGGCGGCCCTGCATGTCGACGACCGCGACGATAACGGTGTCGATGTCACCGCTCTTATGGAGTGTCTTCAGCTCTTCTAGGGTGAGAAAGCCATCTCGGTATTCAGTGTAGGCGGATGCTAGTGTCATGGGACTTCCCCGTTCTTGATAAGGGTAGAAATATTATTTGAGTTCAGATTCTGCTGCGGAGAGCAGAGCTAGTTCTTCTTCGGGGGCATTGGCCACGAGGTGGTTTCTGGAGTAGAGCATGAAGTGGAGAAGGAACCCTATGAAGACCAGCGCTGCCAGGCCTGCGGCAACCATGTCTACGAGGAAGGTAGAAACAATAGCGACTGCCGATAGGGCTAGTGCAATGCCCGTGGTGACTACACCGCCGGGGGTCTTGTATGCTCGGGGCATCTCGGGTTCCTTGATGCGGAGGAGTATGTGAGAGAGGTTGAGGAGCAGGTAGGATACTGCGGCTCCAAAAACCGCAATATTGATTAACAGGGAGCCGTCCTGGAGCCAGGCTGCGAGTAGATACCCAATGGTGCCGGGGATGAGCAGGGCCACGTAGGGTGTTTTGCGTGACCCTGTCAGAGACATGAATTTAGGTAGGTAGCCTGCCCGTGAGAGCGCGAAGAGCTGGCGCGAGTAGCCGTAAACAATGGAGAAGAAGCTGGCGATGAGGCCAAAGAGGCCGGCGATGTTGACGAAGGCGGCTAGTTTACTGTCTTGCCCATACACCGTGCGGAGGGCTTCGGGTAGGGGGTTATCTGACGTGCTCATGAGAGACGCCCCCGCGATGCCGGGAGCTAGCAGTAGCACGGCGGCACCAAAGAAGACGAGAACAATGATTGAGGTGATAATGCCCCGGGGGACGTCACGGGCGGGGTTCTCTGCCTCTTCCGCAGCTAGCGGCACGCCCTCAACCGCTAGGAAGAACCAGATACCAAAGACGAGGGCGCCTAGGGCTCCTGTGATACCGAAGGGGAGGAAGGCCCCCACAGCCTTGCTCTGCTGTTCTATGTCAAAAAGGTTGTTGACCGAGAAGTGTGGCAGGGCTCCAAGAATGAAAGCTAAGAGAGCTATGACGGCGACAGCGGTGATGGCAAACATCAGTTTAAGTGCTTCGCCTACACCCCATAGGTGAATCCCAATAAAGATTAGATAACAGACCAAATATACGAGGGGGAGGGGGATGCTTTCTGAGAGACCAAGAGCTTGGAGATAGCCCCCAATAAAAGTGACGATTGCAGCTGGGGCGACCGCATATTCAATGAGTACCGCGATACCGGTGGCGTAGCCGCCGAGGGGCCCCATGGCCCTCCGGGCGAATCCGTACCCGGCGCCAGCTGTTGGGATGGCGGAGCTCAGCTCTGCCAGGCCAAGAACCATGCAGATATACATGACTCCCATCAGTATAAATGCGATAAGAAGGCCACCCCAGCCGCCTTCGGCGAGCCCGAGGTTCCAGCCGGAGAAGTCACCTGAAATGACGTAAGATACGCCGAGCCCGGCAAGTAGAATCCAGCCGGCTGCCCCTCTCTTGAGTTGCCTGCGTTGGAGATAGTGGCTATCAGCTTCAATTTCTTTCATCGAAACCAGGCCCTTCGTAGAGTGGATCCCAGAGGAATCAATGGTCTGATAATAATCAATTGATTTAGGCAAAGCGTAACCTGGTTCACAGATTTGGGTCAAGGGGGTTTACTGAGAATTTACAGATATGCTGAGTACATGAGCACTCCAGCACTTTTCTCCCCTGGCCGACTCGCAGAACTCGTTACACCCGTCAAAAGCGGCAATGTGTTTGAAGAAACTGTGGAAAAGATTCTGTCACTCATCAGTGCGGGCCTCGTACCACCGCAGGGAAAGCTCCCTAGTGAACGAGAACTCACGGAAATTCTGGGAGTCTCTCGGAGCGCGGTACGGGAAGCCATCATTGAGCTGCAAAAAACAGGGTGTATCGAGGTTCGCAGGGGGCGTTACGGCGGGGCCTTCGTGTTGCCCGCGGCCCCCGCTACCTGGGGGGAGAAAAAAATTGACTTCACAGACCTGGAGGATCTGCTCCGGTACCGTGAAGTCTTGGAATCAGCCATCGCTCAGGAGGCGGCCCGCCAGCCGCTCTCTGCTGAGCAACGCGCTGGGTTGCTGGCTCGCCTCAAAGAGGTCAATGAGGCCCCCGAGCACCTATACCGCTTCTATGATTCCAGGTTCCATCTTTACCTCGCGCAGCTCACGGGCATTTCAAGATTGGCGAAAGGCGTAGTTGAAATGCGAGCCATGCTCAACGAGTGTCTCGACGTATTCCCCCTAATAGACACGAACATCACCCATTCTAAAGAGCAGCATGCCGCCATTGCCCACGCCATTATGGCGGGCGATCCAGAATCAGCGGAGGAACAGATGCGCTCCCATGTCAGGGGTACTGCATCTTTGATTCGCGGCTTCTTACACCATAGGACAGCTGCACAGTAGTTGCCTTGCCAGCACCTAGAGACTCTCCGCTACCAGGGCCTCAGCGCGGGCAGCCTGGCCGGTGGCCTGGAGTAGCTCCACCGCAGCCTCCAAGGCGCTAGCGGCAGAATCTTGCAGACCGGCGTCCGCAAACATCTGCCGTGCCGCCAAAAAAGCCTCTATGGCAGGGGTAGCCTGCCCGCGTTCGCTGGCCAGTTCACCCTCAAACAGGCGCAGGGTCGCCGCCCGCCGGGCAAAGCCGGACTCCGAGTAGGCCTCAACCACGCCGCTGACCGTATCAGCGGCGCCCTGCCCCGCCGGGCTGGTGACTGCCATCAGGCGGGCCTGCAGCTCCCGGGCGAGCAGAAAGACCAGCAGGTCTGTGCGGCCTGGTTCGGCCCCCTGGCTCTGCCTTTCAGGGGCCAGAGCCCGCTCGGCTCGTTCCACAGCGGTAGCGGCGGGGCCCAGCAGATCCGCTAATCCACCGGTCTTTTCAGCCACCAGACACCAGAGCCGCAGGGTTTCTACAAGCAGGCCAGGAGCTGCACCTGCCGCATGCAGGGTCTCAAAGGCTCCGGCGTGGTCGCCGGCTGCCAGTAGAGCCTCAGCCCGGTCACGCGGCCCGGCTGACTCGCCGGGTGTGAATCCAACGGGCCCGGTCTGACCGTCCGTTTCTATCTCGCCCCTAGTCAGGACGCTCTGCGCGGGGTGTGGCCTGCTTCCAGGTGCCGACCCCCTCCCCAGGGTAGGCAGCAGTAGTTGCGCTAGGGCAGGGGCCTCAGCTGCCTCCCTCAGGTTTTCAGTAAAGCGGGTGTTCTCGGCGCGGCGGTCAAAGGCCTGCGCTAACGGCCTCGCCTCGGCCAGTGCCCAGTCGTAGAGCTCACGCAGGGTGGCGCGAGGCCGGCCGTTCTCAGCCGGACGCATCCCGGTCGGCATATCCCCGTGCCGGGGCACAGCCCAGGCCAGCCCCGCAACCAGGTAGTGCAGAAAGTTGCGGTTATCACCGGGGTCTCCGCTCAGGGCTAGAGCCCGTTTACCGTGGTCAACCAGCAGTTGAAAGGCTTCGGCCAGCAGCCCGCCGCGGGCTAGAATCTCAAATTCAAGGCCCAGGTCGTCCGGGTCGTAGTCCTTTCGGGTCGCCTGGGCGCGCAGCAGGTGCCGCCCAGCGGCCTCGCCGTCACCCAGGTGGAGGTAGGCCCGGGCCAGCTGCCGGTGCGAGGCCGCAGGTTCGCGGTTGCAGAGATCTTCAGTGGGAGCGCCCATCTCAATGGCCCGTTCGTATTCTTGATCGGCCACATAATCCCGTAGAATCCCACCGTGCCGGCAGGAGCTGCAGTCCATCTCGTCCTCTCCGTGCGCCAGCCAGGCCGCCCGCCACTCTTCGGCCTCGTCATCGCAACCCAGGTGTGCGGCCCACATGTATTCAGCCCGGTCAGGTGCCGATTCACCCAGACCTGCCAGCCGGTAGCGCTTGCGCATCTCATCGAGCAGCTCACGCGCCTGAGCCTGAGAAATCTGCGGGTAGGCGGTCAGGTCACCCACAATCCATTTGAACTGCCAGAAAAGGATGCCGGTGGTTCCTTCATCAAAATACTCGGGGTGGGTGTCCCACAGGCGCAGTAGCTTGGAGAATACCGCAAAGGACGCCGGGGTCGGCTGCCCAAACACGTAGGCCTCAACCTGGGCCAGGTAGGCCAGGGGCAGGGCTGGGGCAGGCCCTTCTTTCTCAACCGTGCGGGCTACATGCTCGGCGGCAGCGGTACGGGCGCTACCGTAGGGAAGGCTGCGAACCCGGTCAATTTTGCGTTTGGTTTCGTCAAGGGACCACACGGTATTCTCCCTGGTCGTTAGCTAGTAGTCGGTTCGAAGGGCAGCCTCAAGTAGCTGGGCTAGGCTGCTACTGAGCAGGCGGGTCTCTGCCCCGTGTAGGCCCTCGCCAGCTAGCATGAGAGCCGATAGGTAGAGGGTGGTTAGGCCCGGCTCGAAGGAGGCGTGGTGGGGTTGCTGCAGGAGTCTGCGTACATTGTCATTGGTGTCGTTCAGAACCAGGGTGCGGGTCGGCTCGGTCTGCTCTCCCGCGAAGGAACCGAGCAGGCCGGCGAGGGCGCCATCGGCGTCCATGGCCTCCTGTTGGATGTCGCGGGCGCGCTCGGCGTCCGCATCGCGCAAGAGTACGGCAGGAACCTCGGCCGGGTCGAACTCTCTCAGCACCACTCCACAGTCCTGAGCTTCTAGGACGGCTCGGGCCCGCTCCAGAGCAGTGAGCAGGTCAAACTCCCGCTCCATAGAGACCGGGGCGAGGGTTTGGCTCACGTCCTTACTGGTCAGCTCAGAGACCTGCCAGCCCGGTCGCGCGGCCAGCTTGGCGAGCAGGTCAGCGTCATAAACGTAGCCGCCGTTGACCACCCACAGGCCCTGGGCGCGGGCAACCGGGGCCACGCGGCGGTAGGCCTCGGTGGTGGGGGTATAAAGAACCTGCCCGGCCTGTTCGACTACATCGGCCAGGGTAGCCAGGCCTCCAGTAGTCTCAAAGGGCAGGGAGCGGGCGACCACGTCGAGCATGTCATCACTAGCTAGAGCCACAGCGCGCAGGGCCAGGGAGTGGGTCTCCACAAACCGGGCTTGCAGGGGTGAAGTCTCAGCCAGGGTCTCAGTAATCCAGGTCTTGAGCTGTTCACCGATAGCCTCGCGGGTCAGTAGTAGAATCTCGTCTTCACGCAACTGCTCACGCGAGGCCGTGGGTGTGAGCGACTCGGAGTTCACCACGGCCCGCACAAAGAAAGCCCAGTCGGGGAGCAGGGTGTCTTCTTTGGAGCTGACCAGCATATTTTTTACGTAGACGCGGTGGCGGCCCGAGCCCGGCGCCACAGCCTGCGGCAGCACATAGGCCACACCGGTGGTGCCGGTGGCGGGAACGTCTAGGTCAATGGTGGCCAGCGGGGCCACCCCCAGGGTCTTATCAGCATAGGTGGCCAGGGCAAGGGCCCGTTCGTGCTGGTTGCGCCCACCGCTGGGCGCCCACGGTAGCGCCAGGTGCGAAATGCGGCGGGGCACGCGACGGCCAGCGGCGCTCACCATGACAGAGACATCCACCGGGAGCAAGTCGGCGTAGTCACTGGCTAGGGTGATGATGGTTTCCTCAGCTACCCAGTGCTCCGCGTCGCGGCGGGCCCTGAGGCGAATAGTGGTGCCGACCGGCACTTCGCTTTGGTGCAGGTCGGTACGGGCCTGCTGGTTGGCTCCGTCCTGCCCACCGGCGTCCTGCCTGCCCTGTTCCAGCGGGGCGACTTCAAAGGTGCCGTTGGCGTGGCCCAGCCAGCGCACCGGGCTAGAGCCCGGTAGGGCGCTCAGCGAGGTGACCTCAATTTGGTCAGCAATCAAGAAACAGGCCAGCAGGCCGATACCGAACTGGCCCAGGTACTCCGCCCGGCCTTCGTTGAGTACCTCATCGCGCTTCGAGGTGCGGCCAATGGTTGCCAAAAATTCCTCAGCCTGCTCGGAAGTGAGGCCGATGCCGGTATCGGTGATGGTGATACCGGTACCGTCCTCCCAGGGGTCCAGGAGCACGCGCGCCGGGGCGTCTGCGTCAAGCTCCCGGCGGGCGGTAATCGCGTCAACCCCGTTTTGGATAGCCTCACGCAGGTAAACTTGCGGGCCCGAATACAGGTTCTTAGAGAGCAGCTCAACCAGGCCACCTAAATCTACCTTAAACCGCTTTGACATGTGTCTACTCCCCGGATTCTGTGGGTCCAAAGGTGTTAGCGATTTCGCTGAAAAGCTCCAGTGCTGCCTCGGTTGCCCCGCGCAACATCAAATCGAGTTGCTCATCGGTAGCGCCAGCGGCCAGCGGGTAAGTCTGCTCAGAGGTAAGGAGCGCGAACTCTTGCCCTTCTTCTCCCAGCACTACGGGGAAGGCAGCCAGGTAGGGGCGGAACTGGTTCCACTGGTGGGCAAACATGCTCAGGTGCGGCAGAGCCTCGGTAGGCATAGACCCGTGAAAGGTGGCCCGAACCGTCAGCTGATCATCGGCCAGCATGTAGAGCAGGTACCCGTGATCATAGTGGGCAATGGGCGTATCGAATTCATCAACCGTGTAGTTAAGTTCGAGTCGTCGCAGGGCTTCAAACAGGCGCTCCTGGCTGGCCGGAGGAGCGGCGGCAACTACCGGTTGCACGGAATCGAAAAAACCCATAATGCTCTCTTACGTCGGCGGGCGGGTGTGTTAATGGGCCGCCCGATACGGCGACTCCAACCCCATCTTACAGGGGCGGTTGGGGCCGGGTACCACTTAGGCACTCGCCAGGGCGCTGCGGCGAGCCTGGCGCTCAGTTTCGGCCCTGTCTTCGCGGCGGTGGCGGATCCAGATGCTCAGGGCAGTGCCCGCAATAGCCAGGGTGATCCAGCCCAGCAGCCAGACGGTACCCGAGGTTAGGCCGATAGAACCGCCGGCGATGAGGGAGCGGAAGGCTTCCAGGGCGTGGGTCAGCGGCAGCCAGGGGTGGATAACCTGTAGGAAGGCAGGGGCGGTCTCAATCGGATAGGTGCCGCCCGCCGCGCCAATCTGAACCACGGTCAGAATCAGGGCAATGAAGCGGCCGGGGGCATCCAGCAGGGCGATGAGAGCCTGGTTAATGGCTAGGAAGGTGATGGAGGTCAGGATGGCAAAGCCGGTCAGGCCCCAGAAGTTGACCTCTTCAATGCCCACCCAGGAGTGGAGAATAAGGGACATGACCGCGCCCTGAAGAACACCTATCAGGAGTACCGGCACCAGGGCCCCGCGCAGGGTGCGCAGGCCGGAGTGGCCGCCGCGGGCGAACTTGCTGGAGATGGCCGGGTACATCATGAAGTAGGCAATCGCGCCAACCCACAGGCCCAGGGTCATGAAGTAGGGGGCCAGGCCGTGACCGTAGGTGGGTACCTCGTTCAGGCGGGTCTTCTCAACAGTCACGGGGTCGCTGGTCACCGCGCTGAGTTCGCTGGCCTGGTCGGTGGTGTAGCTGGGGACCTGCCCCACGGCATCCCCCAGGGAGGTCGCCAGCTGGCTGCTGCCGTCCTCTAGGTTGTTCAGACCGCTGGCCAGGGAAGAGGCCCCGTCCACGGCTGAGGAAGCCCCCTCATCGAGGGTTGCAGCCCCGCCAGCTAGGCTGCTTGCCCCATCACTCAGGCTGCTAGTGCCCTCGGCTAGGGTCTGGGCCCCGTCATTGAGGGTGGCTGACCCACTGGCCAAGGAGCTGGTGCCCTCAGCCAGGCTGGACGCGCCCGATGAGAGTGTGCCGGTACCTTCGGCCAGGGTGTTCGCCCCGCTGGCCAGTTCACCGGTGCCTGATGCGAGCGAAGCGGCCCCGTCATTAGCCTGGGAGATAGCGGTCACCAGGGAGCTCAAACCTGTGGAGAGGGTACTCACCTTACTGTCGAGAGTGGAGGCCCCCTGGCTCAGGGTATCTGCCCCGTCAGAAAGAGAGGTTGTGCCGCTGGCCAGTTGGCTGGCCCCGCCCTCGAGGTCGGACGCCCCCGCCGAGAGCTTGGTCAGGCCGCTCGAGTTGTCGCCGACCAGGGTGTCTGCCCCCGCCGAGAGCTGCCCGGCGGCTGTATCTACCGCGCTGGCCCCGCCTGCCAGGTCAGACACCCCCGCGTTGAGTTGCTGTAGGGCAGCAAGCTTCTGCTCATCGGTCAGCAGGCCCCAGTTATCAACAAGGGCCTGGGAGCTAGTAGCCAGGTCACTCGCCCCGGAGGTCAGGGTGCCCGTGGCAGTGTGCAGCTGCCCTGCCCCGTCGGCTAGGGTCTGGGCCCCGGTAAGGGCGGCATCCGCTCCGTCCGACAGGGTGGTGGCCCCGCTGGCCAGCTGCCCTGCGGCGTCCTCAAGATTCTGGGCCCCGCTGGCAAGGCCGTCCGCACCGGACGCCAGTGAGCCCATGCCCTCGGTCAGGGCAGGGATTTGCTCGGGCAGGGCAGATACCTCAGAGTTAATCTGGCTCAGGCCGTCTGAGAGGGAGGCTGCGCCGCTGGCAGCGCTATCAGCGCCGGACGCCAGGGAGGTTGCCCCGCTGTTTAGGTCGGTGGCCCCGGACGCCAGAGAGCTAGCGCCGTCGTTCACCTGGCTAGCCCCGTCGGCTAGAGAAGCAGAGCCGGATGCCAGCTCACCTGCACCGCTCTTGACCTGGGTGGCCCCGTCCGCAAGAGTGCTCGCACCCGAGCTCAACTCGCTACTGCCGGACTTGAGGTCGGTCAGGCCCACGACCAGCTGGTCGGAGCCTTCCTGGGCACTGGCGGAACCGTTAGCGAGTTGGCTGGCCCCATCCGCAGCCTGCCCCAAAGAATCGTGAATATCGGTGAAACCTGCGTAGATATTGTTGAGATACTCGGTGGAAACCTGGCTGGCTAGAGCATCGGTGACCGCTGTGCCCAGGGAGCTGGCGATATTGCCCGAGATAATGTTGGAGCCGTCATTGGTGGTAATGGTGAGCTTAGCGGTCTGAGCTGTTGCGGCGTCATTTTCAGATACCGAGGCCACGTTGGCTGAGAAGTCGGCGGGAATGGTCAGCACCGCCTGAATTTCACCGTTTTCGAGTTTGGCCCGGGCCTCATCAGCGCCCATGGTTGACCAGTCAAAGTTCTGCGAGCTGTCGTTGCTCAGCAGCTCATCGGTCAGCTGCCGCCCCAGGTTAAGGGTGTCGCCGCTTGCGGTGGTGGCCGGGGCGTCCTCATTCACAATCGCCGCCGGAACAGCATCAATCGTGCCCGTAGGGTCATAGTTTGCCCAGGTCAAAATACCCGAGTAAATCGAGGGGATGATGATGATGGCCAGTAGCACCAGGTACTTCATGGGGCTGAACCGGTCGTGGAGCTTGGGGCGTTTAGCGCGCGTTGACGGCACGGGATTCCACCTGCTTTCAGGGTGTAGGGGTAGTAAAAGTATAAGGGGCGGGCTAGGAGAGAGCTGCCTGCATCATCTGGGCCAGGCGCTCGCCGGTGGCTTCTGCGGTGTGCTCGCCGGTGAAGTCGGTGGCCAGCCAGCGCACGGCGAGCCAGGCGACTCCGGCAGCAACGAACTGGGCGTAGTCGCTGGTCAGGCTGGGGGTTTTGGCTGTGAAGCGTTCGGTGACAGCCGGGCGGCTGAGGAAACGGTGGCTGAGGAAGCCGATGAGTTCGGTGACCAGGGAGGAGTTGCCTGAAATCGCCAGCACCCTGCGGTAGAAGATGGCATCGGCCTGTAGCTGCTTGAGCAGGTTGGTGCTGACCTCGCTGGTGAAGACCGCAACAGACTCGCCGGGGTCGGCAGGAGCTAGGGTATCGAAGGCGGCGCTGAGCTTGGTGAGGGCTGCGGTGTGGATGAGTTCGTGCAGGTCGGTGAAGTGCTGATAGAAGGTGGGGCGGCTGATCTCCGCCGCCTTGACGAGCACGGTGATGCTGAGATTGCCGGGGTTACTGGCGGTGAGGGCCTTGGTGGCGGCCTCGATGAGGGCGGCGCGGGAGCGGGCCGGACGCGGGTCGGCGGCGCGGGTCTCTTCTGCGGTGGGGGTCATGGTGCGTCCTCGATTGGCAGTTTTTCTTACAGATGTAAACTTTACACCTGTAAAGAATATTGGCAAGTGGCGAGTGTGTGAGCTAAAAGATAGGCCTTCTAGGTAGATTGGGAGCATGAATAGACCCTTTCGTCCCCTTGCTCTCGCTGGCCTGGCCTGCGGTGCTGCCGCGGCGGCGTCCGCCCTCTACCACCGCTACAAGCCCCTGCCAACTGGCCTGAGTGTTGCCGGCCTCTGGCGAGGCGGGCAGGTGGAGCTGCTGGCTGACCTCACCTATCGCGCTGGTAGTGAAAGCCAGACTAACCAGCAGATTTTTAGGGCGGTTGAGGGGGTGATTGAGCGGGCTGAGAGTTTCTTAATGCTCGACATGTTCCTCTTCAACAGCGACTATGACCGCTCTGGAGGTAGCACCTACCCGGCCCTCTCACAGCGCCTCACTGATGCCCTCCTGGCCAAACGGGCAGCTGCCCCCGGCATGCCCATTGTGCTCATCACCGACCCCATCAATACCTTCTACGGTAGCTACTCCCTACCCCACCTAGAGCAGCTGCGGGCCGCCGGGGTGCAGGTGGTTGAAACCAGGCTGGAGGCCCTGCGTGACTCCAACCCCGCCTACTCCGGTGTCTACCGGGCGCTTTTGGGCCACCTGCCGCAGCTGCCTGCCGTCCTGCCTAATGCTCTAGCTCCCGGTGGGCCGCGCGTCTCGCCCAATGCCTATGCCCGCCTCTTCAACTTCAAGGCCAACCACCGCAAGGTGGCCCTGTCTGAGTCTGAGGCCGTGGTCAGCTCAGCCAACCCGCATGACGCCTCTGCACCCAACTCCAACCTGGGCCTGCGGGTTACTGGGCCTGTGGTGGCTGATCTGCTGGCCAGCGAACTGGCCGTACTTGACTTTTCTGCCCCCGACCTTGCCCGTGACCTACGGGGGCTCAGGGCTGCTGAGGTTTCTTTGGGCTCGGAGAGTGAGGCTGAGGTGCAGCTGGTGACCGAGGGCGGTATTCGCGATGCGGTGCTGGAGATGCTGGCCGGTGCTGACGCAGGAGATAGGGTCTGCCTGGGCATGTTCTACCTGGCAGAGCGAGCTGTTATCGCCGGGCTCAAGGCCGCCGTGACTCGCGGGGTGTCGGTGCAGGTGGTGCTTGACCTCAATATTGACGCTTTTGGCCGCAAGAAAACCGGCCTGCCTGCGTTGCCCGTTGCGCGAGAACTTATGGACGCAGGCGTGCAGGTGCGCTGGTACGCCACAGATGGCGAACAGTTTCACCCCAAGTACCTGGCGGTGTTCCGTGACCCGGCGGCGCATGCTGATGCGGGTGGCTTTGAGCTTGTGAGCGGATCGGGTAATTTTACTCGCCGCAATATTTGTAATTACAACCTAGAAACCAGTCTGCGGGTGCGGGCTGCGGGTGATTCTGCCCTGGCTCAGGAGTTTGCCGCCTACTGGTCCCTCATCTGGAATAACGAACCGGTAGAGGGGGCCGAAGCCACCTTTACCCTGCCCTATGAGGCTAAGGCAGGCGGCGGCGTCCTCAAACCTGCCCTGCAAACCCTGGTCTATCGCACCCAGGAGGCAACGGGGCTGGGGACCTTCTAGGCCGTAACTCATTCTGCCGGGGGAGGCCTTTTATCAGCAGGCTTGCTACGCTGGCGGTGAGAGCAGGTAAAGACGCCTGCTACCCGACGCCAGAAAGGACGCAACCGTGACTCACCAGGCCGATACCCAAAGCCGCCAGAACCGGAGCGGAAAACCACTTGGCAGGTTCGTTGCCCTGCCCGCGCTGGTTGCGGCGGGCGTCCTCACCCTCGCACCCCTCACCTTTGCCCCAGCCCAAGCAGCAGAGGCGCCCGCCCCGCCGGCCTCCGGCAATATTCGGGACGACGCTAACCTGCTCACCGACGCCGAAGAGAACAGCCTCAACGACCTCATCGACCAGAAAAACCGCGGCACCGACCGCGCCCGCTTCGCTATCTACACCACCGACCAGAGCCTAACTGACCTGCCCGACTACGCCACCGACCTGGGCAAGGCCTGGGGCGTCGGCGACCAGGGTAAAGACAACGGCGCTGTACTGGTCATTGACATGCAGGGCCGCGAAACCTTCATCGCTGTAGCAGACGGAGCGGGTGAATACATCAGCGACTCCGAGGCGGAGACCATCGCCAACGACACCCTGGGCCCCTACCTGACCGACGGCAACTACGCCGCCGGGCTTGAGGCTACTATCGACGAGGTCTACACGGCGGCAGAAAGCGAGAGCGCCGATAGCAACCTGATTCTCTGGGTCGTTCTGGGCACTCTAGGTGCCATTGCCGCCATTATTGTTGGGTGGGTTCTCCGCGACTACCGCAAGGTCAAGCGGTCAGCCGAGGACGAGATGCGCCGGGCCAAGGAAGAAAACCCCGGCCTGAGCATTCCCGACGATATGCGCCGTGACTACATCAAATACCGCTACGCCAACCGCACCGCCCCGGTCGACCCCGACCAGCGGGAGGCTGAGCTGGCCGAGCAGGAAACGGAAACCAAGGACACCTACACCCGCTACGCCCCCACCTTTAACGCCTGGTTGCCCCTCTATGCGACCATGCCCCACCTCTACTCGGGTAGCAACCATGTGCCAGAAAATTCGGGAGCGTCAGGGGGTGGCTCCTCCTTCGGTGGCTTCTCGGGCGGCTCCTCCTTCGGTGGCGGCGGGGGCTTTAGCGGCGGCGGGGGAGGCGGACGCTTCTAGGACGCCCCCGCCCGGCTAGCCAGGTCCAGCAGGGCTCGGTGCACGGTGGTGTCGCCGGTGAGCTCCGGGTGAAAAGAGACACCCAGCAGGTGGCCCTGCTGCACCCCGACAACCTGCCCGGCGTGACGGGCCAGGACGGTGACGTCCGCCCCTACCCGGGTGACAATAGGGGCACGAATAAAGGCGGCCTTAACCGGCACCTGCCTGCCTGCACTCGTCTCACGCCCAGCACCGCCCGTACCGGCATCCCCCCAGGTCAGCTCAGTCTCAACCGAATCCACCTGGGAGCCAAAGGCGTTGCGACGAACGGTCACATCAAGCAGGCCCAGGGTCTGCTGGCCAGCTGCCGGGTCCTCAATGTCTCGGGCCAGAAGAATCAGCCCGGCGCAGGTGCCCAGGGTAGGCAGGCCACCCGCAATAGCCTCAATCAGGGGCTGCCGTAGGCCAAATATCCTGGTCAACCGGTCAATGGTCGTGGATTCCCCACCGGGAAGCACCAGGGCATCTAGATTTTCTAACTGCTCAGGGCGCTTGACCAAAACCACCTGCGCCCCCAGCTCCTCCAGCAGGGCGGCGTGCTCGGCGACCCCACCCTGCAGGGCAAGGACGCCCACACGCTGTGTATTCATGAGAATCCCATCCTTTCATGAGGTGAAGAGGCGCTCGCTGCGCTCGCCCGCTCCTCGCCTCGCCGCTACGCTATGCTCGGCGGTAAAAATGATTTTTTGATTCGCCTGGGGGGGCGAGGAGGTGCTCGCTGCGCTCGCCCTGTCTTCGCCTCGCCGCTACGCTATGCTCGGCGGTAAAAATGATTTTTTGATTCGCCTGGGGGCGGAAGGAGCTCGCTACGCTCGCCCGCTCCTCGCCTCGCCGCTACGCTATGCTCGGCGCTGGTAGTGAATTTTTATTTCCTCGCTCGCTCGGAAAATTCACTACCAGCCACGCTCCGCCAGGCGGTGCGGGGCGGGCAAATCTGCCACATTGATACCCACCATTGCCTCGCCCAAACCGCGAGAGGCATCCGCAACAGCAGCCGGGTCATTGTAGAAGGCGGTCGCCTTAACGATAGCCCTGGCACGGGCCTCGGGGTTACCCGACTTGAAAATGCCAGAGCCAACGAAGACACCGTCCGCACCCAACTGCATCATCATGGCAGCATCCGCCGGGGTCGCCACGCCGCCGGCGGTGAAAAGGACGACGGGCAGCTTGCCGGTCTCAGCCACCTCGCGCACCAGCTCGTAGGGGGCGGCAAGTTCCTTGGCCTTAACGTAGAGCAAATCGGGGGCGGTGGCCTGCAGGGCCTGCAGCTCGGCAATCTGGGTCTTGATGGTTCGAATATGCTTGGTGGCCTCAGAGACATCGCCGGTGCCAGCCTCACCCTTGGAGCGGATCATGGCAGCGCCCTCGGTGATACGGCGCAGGGCCTCACCCAGGTTGGTAGCGCCGCAGACAAAGGGCACCTTAAAGGTGTGCTTGTCGATGTGATTGACGTAATCAGCGGGAGAAAGTACCTCGGATTCGTCGATGTAATCCACCGTGAGGTGTTCAAGAATCTGGGCCTCAACGAAGTGGCCGATGCGAGCCTTGGCCATAACGGGAATGGAGACGGCGTCAATGATTCCCCCAATCATGTCAGGGTCGCTCATGCGGGCCACACCGCCCTGGGCGCGGATGTCAGCTGGCACCCGCTCAAGTGCCATGACGGCCACGGCCCCGGCGTCCTCAGCGATTTTGGCCTGTTCGGGAGTGACGACGTCCATGATGACGCCGCCCTTGAGCATGTCGGCCAGGCCGCGCTTGACGAGGGGGGATCCGGTGGTTTCTGTGGTGTTAGTTTCGGTCATGTTTTCTACTGTGCCTTCACGGCTGGTCTAAGAATAGAGCCAGTTTCTAATAAATTTTTTAGACCATACTGTTACTTCAAACGGGGTAATGATTTCTGCTGAGAGCGTCAGGGCGTGTTGCGATGCTCGCAAATGAGTGGACAAAGCCAGGGAGGGATTTGGGTGGCCCCCACACCCTAATCTCTACGGGGAACCCCGTGTTTGGCCTAGCCTCGGTAGATACTGCGACTGCCTTCTCCGCTCTCACTGGGTCTAAGCCAGGGGGTTGCGGCCTGCCACCATCTGTGCCTCCCAAAACCTGATTTTTGCCGGTCAAAGTGGGGACAAAAGTTTGAAAAATGGGCTGTTTGAGGCAGGAGTGAGCACTCAGCCCTTCTTTACGAAAGTTTTACGAAAAAAATAAAAATTTGTCAGATAGCATCTGACAAGTGCAATTGATTTGGTTGACGGAGAAAGTTGCGGACTTGTCCCCTATTTCGTTATTTTGTCCCCCAAAAGTCCTATAAAGTTTTCAATCGAAGTGCAAAGGGGCAGCTCAAAAACACATAGACTCCACATAGGAGTCAATTGAACCCTCCCCAGGGCTCGCCATTGAGATTCGCTAAGAATCTCTCACTACCCCAGCTCTCCCCAAGAGCACTCCAACTCCACACATATACGATATGAAAGAGACCCCAAACTATGCTTTCTGTATCCCGTCGCAACTTTCTGTCGCTGACCGCAGCAACCGGCATTGCCACCGCGTTGTCCACACAGACAGCGCACGCCAATACCGGCGTCGTACTCAATGGTGAGGGCCAGAACTCAGGTATTCTGCGTTTTACCCGCCTCCCTGATATCGCGTATACCTCACCTTTCACCCAGGCCTTCACTGATGCCCGCTCCTTTACTCCCTTGGGCACCAATCACTCAGATGCCCTGGTTGAGGCAACCTACACCACTGCGCGCCCCACGGCTGGCACCATATACACCCGTGTTATTGCACGGCGCACCGGGAACAGCCGCGACTACTACACCGCGATGCTATCCATCGATTTCACCGGTGCCATGACCCTGCATATCGAGCGAGTGATGGATCGGCGTACCGTCCTGTTGGGGCAGCGGGTGCTCGCGGCAACTGCACCTACCAGCTCCTTCTCCTATGAACTGGCTCTTTCCGTGCGCGCAACCCGACTGGTTGCCCAAGTCATCGTTGCCGGCGGTGCCGCCGAAAGCCTGGTCGTCAACGATAACCAGGTGCCCTTTAGCGCAACCCCGCAGGGCATCGGTACCGGTGCCAGCGTCTACGCTGGTCGAGCTGTGCCCAGCACCCACGTGATTCGGCTTGAAAAAGCCAAGTCTGATCACTGGGGAGAGCACCGTGGGGGCACCACCGCGGCAGGCTGGGGCAGGCTCATCTTCGAAGATGACTTCAGCGGCGGTGCTCTCGACAGCACCAAATGGCGTGTGCGTGACAAGTCCTACGTTGGTTTCGACTCCGGCGTCATCCTCAAGGAGGCTGTGACCATGGGTGATTCCTCCACCAAGATTTGGCTCAAGAAGCTCGCCGCTCCCGTGACCTACGGTGACGGTAAACGGCGTGACTGGGCTACCGGGTACATCGATACCGTGGGTAAGTTCTCTGCCGAGAGCTTCCGCCTGGAGTACCGCGCCAAGCAACCCGCCTCAACGCCCGAACATATTGGCGCCTGGGGAGGTATCTGGATGCGCCCTGATAACACCGCCTTCCTCGGTGAAATCGACATCTCCGAGTCTTACGGCTATGCCTCAGGTAAGCAGAAGATTGATATCTCCAACCGCTCTGAAGGCACCGTGCACTACGGTCAGGAGCAGGGTAACAAGGCTAAGAAGAACGCTCTGATTCCCGTGCTCGGTCAGAACCTTGCCACCGAGTACCACACCTGGGCTGTTGAGAAAACTCCGGCGGGTATCAGGTTCTTCTTTGACGGAATCGAGTATCTGTTTGTCTCGTCAGAGGATCCTCGTTACCGGGCTGCCCTACCGAGCGGCGAGAAGTTCAACATTCGCTTGTGCATGCAGGCCGGTAATGCCTACTGGGGCGGTCTTGCCGGGTCTACCCGTGACTGTGCCATTGAGGTCGACTATGTGCGCGTATGGGAATACGTGGGCTAAGAAGAGGCTTATTCAAAAGCCCCGGGCTCCCAGGCTTGCGCTCAATGTAGCCCAGTGGCTTCGCTGTCAGCCTGGGGTGCCTGGCCATTTTGAATCAACCTTTAAAAGTAGCTTCTCAATAGAAGTAGCAAGCTAGAGCTAGGGTGTAAAGCCCCGGTAGTTCGCTTTCTTGAGGCAGGTGCCCGCTACCCTCGTGGGGTGGCGGGTGCCTGCCTTTTGAGTGCGCAGGGACGCCGGTGCTCAACAGAAACGCCCGAGCTTGGGCTAGTATCGGTGGAAGGTTTATATGGGTATTCCCTATCTATGGAGGAGGGCATGAATGGCGGGGTATTCTCGGTTTGACCAGTTGCCGGTGAGTGTATCGCGTTCTGCCCCGGGATCACTGCCCTCTCAGCTTGCTGAACAGGTACGGTCACTCATTGTGGGTGGTTTTTTGGTGGCGGGTGATTCGCTCCCATCGACTCGGGCTCTGAGTGAGCGGCTCAACGTTTCACGTGGAACGGTTGTTTTTGCCTATGAGCAGCTGGTGGGGGAGGGCTACCTTGTGACCGGGAAGGGTGGCACCCGGGTGGCTGACAGCCTGAGTTTTAGGGCGATGACGCCCGGCAGCCCGGGGGCTAGATCACCCGCCGCACTCGAACTTTTACCTGCTCGGCAGGCCCAGGTGGGCCGGGGTGTCCTGGTGACTAGCCAGCCGACTCCTGCTGAAACCACCCAGGCCCCGCTCGATTTGCGCCCCGGCTCCCCGAATACGGCCTTGCTGGCATCGGCCACCTGGCGGTCAGCCTGGCGTGCGGCGGCAGCTAGCCCCGGAACCAGCTACCCCGCCGCAGGGTCGCCCCAACTGCGCTCTCAGCTGGTGGAACACCTACGTCTGGTGCGTTCGGTACTGTGTGACCCGGACGACCTGCTCGTGACTGCCGGTGCCCGCGATGGATTCCGCCTCGTGCTCACCGCCCTGCGCCGCCGTGTGCGCAACCGGCCGTTACGCATCGCTGTGGAAGACCCCGGCTACCCCTCCCTGCATCGTATCCCCCTTACCTTTGGGCATGAAATTCTACCGATACCGGTTGATGCTGACGGTCTTGACCCTTCCTGCCTGCCCGGTGGTGACCGGCAGCCTGACCTCGTCCTCGTAGCTCCCAGCCACCAGTACCCGCTGGGAGCCTCCATGCCGGTGGCTCGCCGCCTCGAACTGCTGGCCTGGGCCCGTGAACACGGAGCCTTGATTGTTGAGGACGACTATGACTCAGAGCTACGCTACACCGGTGACCCTCTGCCCGCCCTGGCCTCACTTGATCGGCCTTCTTTGCCCGGAGGCGCGCAGCTGCACCCCTCTCGGTGGGGGTCTGACCGGGTGATAACTCTGGGATCCTTTGCCAAGATGCTGGCACCTGGCCTTGCTCTGGGTTATCTGCTGGTACCTAGCCACCTCCGAGAAGACCTGCTCGAATTGCGCTCTGACCTGGGCAACCCTGTGTCTACGCTGGTGCAGGATGCCATGACCTCCTTTCTGGCTGCCGGCGGGGTGCGACGCCACACTGCCCGGATGCGCCGTGTATACAGGGGGCGCCGGGAGCAGGTTATCGAAGCTTTGGCCGATGTGAATGGAGTGAGGGCCCTGCCTATGGATGGAGGCCTGCACGCAGTGCTCCACCTGCCCGCTGCAGACGACTTGACCGAAGAGACCCTGGTTGCCCGGGCAGCAGCTACCGGTGTGCTCGTTGCGCCTCTGGGCAACTACTGGTCGTCACGATCGCACATGGGTCAAGCCATGCAGGGCGCCTCCCCCCTCTACGGGTTGGTGGTGGGCTTCGGCGGGGTGGGTGACCGTCAACTTGGCGCTGGGCTGGCGCTTTTGCGCGGCGTCCTGACGGCGTGGGGTGGCTGACAAGTCGTTTCTGTGCGTGGAGGCTGCGGCGCTTACAGCCCATCGCGCCAGGGTTCCTTTCTGCCCGTTTGTAACCTCTGAGCACGCTCCCAGTTTGCACCGTTAAACTGGTGGGGTGACTTTTGATTCCCAGCACACACACGCAACTGAGGGCGGTAGCGCCCCCTCTTCTGGCTCTCTTGACCCGCAGCTAGCGGGTGCCCTGGTTCGCCCTACACTGGTGCATGCCCTGGTCTTTCTGGCCTTTGGTCTCACCACGGTTTTTTGGCAGGAGCCGAACCTGGGCGTCATCACCGTCATGCTGGGGCTCTACATGCTGGGCTACGCGGGGGCGTCGTACCTGACTGCCCAAACCCTACGCCGGGTAGGCGACGCCAGCACAGCCCAGGCCTTTACCTCGATCGCCCTGGTTCAGGCTGCTGGCGGTGTGCTAACTTTTGTTGCCCCGCGTGGGGAGTTCTGGCTGACCCTGATTGCTGCTTGTGTGCTGGGTTTGACTGGCGTGCTCAAACTACTGGCCGGTATGCGCACTAAGGCTAGTAACCCAGTGGCACGGGACTGGCAGCTAGAAGGAGCCATTGTGACGCTCTCGGCGGCGGCCCTGCCCGTAGTATCTGAGATTGGTGACAAGGCGATTATGGGAACCGCCGGTGGTGGTGCCCTGGTGGCCGGTATTTTTTTGGTGGTGGGGGCTTTGACCTTGCGCGGGGTTGCCCACGGTCGCTAGGTGCTGCGGAGCCAGATGGTGGCGGCCCGGTAAAACTTGGCTAGACCCCGTAGACTGGTGGGAGCGTATATTCATGGAGGAAAATTTCGTGGCTCAGAAGAGTGATTCACCCCAGCGCGGATTTAAAGCCCAGGTGCGTGGCTCGCTGGTTATTGCGGTTGTGCTGGCCCTGGTCGCCTTTTTAGGCATTGTTATTTTTGCGACCGGCGGCACCAACAACACCCCTAACTTTGTGCTGGCCCTGACTGTTGCGGGTGCCGTTTTCGTGGTCACTCTGGTCATGTGCGCCACCCTAATTCTGGTGGAGAAGCCTAACGACGAGTCGTTGGGTGAGGGTACGGGCATTAATCGGTCTTCTGCCAAACTCTACGCTGAGGCTAAGGCCCGCCGAGAAACTGAGGCTAAGCGGCGTGAGGCTGAAGAGAAGGAGCGCCTGGCCAAGCGTATTGACCAGGCCAACGCAGGTGAGCAGCAAGGGAAAACTAGCTCTTCGCAGGCTGACTAGAAAAATGCCTATTTGTTAGGGTTTTTCCAGCGCGACATTCGACGCTTGGCGGTTGCGGTTTCTTTGCCTATTGCCTCAAGCCCTCTCGCTTTGCCTAGGCCAAAGGCTGGCATATTGAAGTAGATACATTCCCTGGCAGTTGCTGGAACCTGATAGGTTTCGTGCCAGAGCCCCACGTGGGGGCTGGCTTGTTGAGCAAAATTCCGCCAGGCCTGCATGTGAGGTGCAGAGCTGTTGGAGGCAAAGTCCTGTAGTGCTTGAGGGCTTTCCCAGTACTGTATAGAGACTGTGGTGCGTTTGAGCCAGGTTTCTTGCCCTAGAAAGCCCGTTTCGGGGTGGTTTTCTAGATATTTCACCATGTTCAGATAGGCTTTCATTACCGGTAGATAGGCGTCTGGGCGCATGATTGAATTGATGCGCAACCCCAGCATAAATACGGTCACGTCTTGTGAGTTTGATGAGGTGAAACGCCCCAAATTGAGCCCTTGCATGGTTTCTCCTAGGTGCAGGCAGTGATTAAATAACAGTGTTATTAAAAGGCTAGTGATAACCTTATGGGGTGTCAAGACCTACTGTGTATGGAGCCGAGTACCATCAAAAAATCATCATGGCAGCCGCGCAGATTATTGTGGATGAGGGTTTGAGCCATCTCTCTCTTCGTGCGGTTGCTGCTCGCGCTGGAGTATCCACCACGGTTATTTATTCCCTTGTTGGAAAGCGGGATGATTTGCTTAGGGCAGTCTCTATTGAGGCCCGCAACTCTTTTGTACGTGCCCAGCGCGAGGTAGAGGTAAGTGAAGATGCTGTAGCAGACCTCAAGGAATTGGGGCGTGCTTATTATGGGTGGGCTCTAGGGAACCCTGCTCTCTATGGCGTTATGTTTGGAGGTCATTTTAAGTCTCAGGAGGCAGACCGGGAACCAATTGAACCCCTGGCGACTGCGGTGCAGAGACTTCAGATTCAGGGGAAGCTGAAGGCACCAGATTCCTGGCAGGTTGTGTGGGCTCTCTGGGCGGCGGTTCATGGTGCGGCCCTTTTGGGTATCACTGACTGCCAGTTTGGGGACCAAGGTCAAGAGCTGGAGAAATTTGAAGTTCTCCTTGAGGGCATAGTGCGAGGGTTGGTAAAAACCTAGCCCCTGCCCAGGCTTACCTGTGTTTTCGGCGGGGTTGCCTTCTTCGAAGAAGGTGCCCAGTGCGGTCACAGCGAAAAGGTGCCAACCCCTAGAAGCACATAAATAGGGCCTTGAGGCCATGGGCCGTTGGGCTTACGCAAGTTCCCCTAGAAGGTGTTTGTTTCAAAGTGCCGATAAATATCGGAGTTTCGCCTGCCCAAGATATGCCCCCAGATAAGGCCGCCCACCCCAGAAGCAATGATTATTCCCGGCATAATAACCACTAATGGGGAGAAACTTTCAGCCCCAATCATGAGATCAAAATTCCAGAGAACCAGAACAGCGATGAGCGCAAAGAAAACAGCTGAAAGAAACGGGGCTATCGCCCGCACCCACAGATTGTAACGCTCACTCTGTTTGTTGAACCACACCAACATAGCTACCGAGGTGATGCCCAGCAGAAAGACCAGCCCAAATGCTGCAGCGTTAGTGAACCACGTGAAAAGAGTGATGACCGGGAATAGTTCCCCCAGTTCTGAATTGCTACCGGCTATGGCAAAGATTCCTATGACGATAAGAGCCAGGGAGCTCTGCGCGAGGGAGCCCCCTAGGGGAACTTGAGCCTGATTACTCCGCGCAAAGAAGCGAGGGATTACCTGGGTTCTGCCTAGCGCGAGGAAGTATCTGGCAGAAGCGTTGTGAAAGGCCAAAAGTGCTGCTACAAGGCTAGTAACGAAGAGGGCGTTGACCGTATTCGCTATCAGGGTAGAGAAGCCTCCCAGCCAGACAAAGAGTAGGTCAGGGCCGTATTCACCCGATTGCTCAATTATGACGCTGGGGCCAACCCCCATGGTCCAAGCCCACGAGGAGAGCATGTAGAAAAGAGAGATAATTGTAACCGCTATGTAGGTTGCGCGGGCTACGGTTGTGTGAGGGTTGACGGTCTCCTCAGAATAGATAGCGCCCGATTCAAACCCCATGAAGGCAGCAAACCCAAAAGCTAAGAGCACGCCTATGCCGGGAACGAAGAACTCGGACGGGCGTAAAGAGGTACTACTAATCCCTTCTGGTGCTACGAACAGTGAGAAGACACTCACCCCTATCACAACAACAAATTCTAGGAGGACGAGGGTGCCGAGCACTTTAGCCGATAAATCAATAGATCTCGCGCCTAGGAGCCCAACAAAGGCCCAGCCCACCAAAGCGCACAGCCACCAGGGAAGACTGACCCCGGTGAGTGAGTTGAGGGTTGTAGAGACGGAGAAACCAAAGATTCCGTAAAGGCCTATCTGCATCATGTTGTAAGAGATGAGGGCCAAGATTGCTGAGGCGATTCCCTGCCGTGGGCCCAGGCCTGCCGTGACATACGCGTAGAAGGCTCCTGAGTTTTGGATTTTGGTGCTCATGATGGCGTAGCCGCCAACAAATATGAGCAGGATGATTCCGAGAACCAGGTAGGTGAAGGGTACCCCTATCAGTCCGGAGACAGCATAGTTGGTGGTTACACCGCCAGCAAGGACGGTGAGCGGCGCTGACGCTGCGATAATCATCAGGACGAGTGACGTGGTTGAAAGTTTGCCAGGGGAGGGGCGTGAGACGCGATCAGACATAGCTATTCTCTTCTTTGAATATTGAATATTAAGGGGTGAAGATGGAGGCTTGTTCGTAAGTCTCTTTGTCCCTAATCCCCAGGCTTGTATGCGGTACAAGCCTGGGGAGCTGGGCCCCTTTCGAATAAGTTTTATAGAGCAGGTGTGCCTGGGCACACCTGCTAGAGAAAGGTTCTTAGCTGTCGGTTGCAGATAGTTCGTTGTGAACTCGCCGAGCCGTAGCGACTCCCGTCTCGAGGGCACCTTCAACAACTACACCGCGCCAGCCTTTGGCATAGTCAGAGCCTGCAAAGTACAAGCGGGTGGAGGTGTTAGCAAATGCACTCCACCCCTCAATGAACTGGCCTTTACGCAGGGTCGCCCAGGCCTGTCCGCTCCACTTGTCGGCCACCCAGTCGTGACCGGTGCAGTCAAGTACCTCAAGGTCTGGTCGCCACCGGTTAATGGCCTCCTGCGCATCGTGAAGGTTGGTGACGTCCATAGCTTCATGTTGCGGACCGAAACCAACCAGAATGGTGGTGTTGTCGTCGAGAAAAAGCTCCGAACGAATCATGGTCAGTTTGGCCGGTCGAGGTGCGTAGGCAAAGATATTGTGGTGGCCTTTAACCTTAATCCAGGCCTTACACCCGGTTGAGTTCCATTTTTCTTCTATCACCGTATTCATGGGGGCAGGTAGGGCTGGGGTGAAGTCGATATGCCCCAGGGCGCCGACCGGAACGGTTATGATGACGGCGTCAGCCCGGTGGGACTCCCCGGTTTCTAGAAAGACCGTTACACCGGATTCGTGGTGTTCTACCCTGGTGATAGGCGTTGAAAGATGAATGGGGCAGGTAAGATCCTGAGCGATGTTTTCGTAGAGGCCCCGCATGCCGTTAGTGAGTTTCCAGCGCAGAGTGATGTCATCCATGAGAGGAAGGTTGTGATGCGATAGTGCTGCCCATTGTTTTGGCATGAGGGAGGAGCCCCTGTCGGGGTCACCGATGAAACCTGCGGACCAGTAGGCATCACAGAGATCGATTTCCTCTTGGGTGAATTCCCCGGTGCGCAGCAAATCTAGCGGAGAGGTGTGATCTGCCGTTCTAAATTTTTCACGTAAATTGTCGTGGTCAGGAAAGCCCGGATCTAAAATTTTGAGCGGATCATGTGGATTAGGAAAGAATTCTTTGGAATTTTCAAATATTTTGTACATGGGGCGTGAAATCTTTTCATCAATTTCTGCTTCCGTCCCTGATATCACCCTATTTTCGGTGACCCAATAGGCCTTTTCTGTGTAGGGTGATGGGTATATTGTTTGCCCGTAACGTGTAATTTCATTCCATATATTAGGCTGCATCCAGTGAACCCAGGTTGCCCCCATTTCGAGTGGAACGCCCAGTCGATTATCGGTCCAGGCGCGACCGCCAATGCGGTTTCGTGCCTCGAAGATTTCTGTAGTATGACCGAGGGTCTGTAGTTCTCTTGCAGCAACGAGGCCCGCGAACCCAGCCCCGATGATAATGACTTTTCTTGCCATGGTAGTCCTCCAGTGCTAAGGCGTTCGATGGGGTGGGGAACACCGGATATTTTGATATGCGGTGAAGATTATTCTACTCACAGTTGATATAAAAGTATTTGCATGAGAGTGCAGTTAGATATGATGTGTGTGCACTCACATATTGAGGCATAAGGAGTTATTTCACAGTATGAAGCTTATTTAAAAGTAATCTGGCGCCCCAGGTTCGCAGTGAGCCTGGGGCGCCGAGGGTGCGGTCTTTTGAGGAGGTCTCAGGGTTCGCGAAACACCCCCTTGAAGTAGTCTGCTAAACCTGTGTGATCAGCCAGGGGCAGTACAGCGCCCACATACTGGTCGGGGCGTACTACCACTAGGACTCCGTCGCGGCTGAGCCCGCGCTCAGCAAAGATATCTTCATCGGGCAGAACACTGTAGATGTGTTCCCAGTATTCGAGGCCGAACTTGCCTACCAGGGGTCGGAAGGCGGCTGGGGCGTCGGTGGTTTCAAACTCGGTGTGTAGCTGCTGGTAGATCACCAGCGGCACAATGCGGCAATCAAAATCTTCGTCAGCGGGGCGGAATTTCACAAAAGGAGACTCGGGGTTCTCAATCAAAAAGTCGCTCAGTGCCCGCACCTTTGAATCTGCGGACGCCGGGTGGGCGGCGTCTGCAAACACGTAGAGTCGGTAGCGGCCATCGGCCGCAGCCTCGTGGCCCAGGTGGCGGGGGTAGGCGTTTTCGCGGCGGTTGACGCGGGCAGAGCGGAAGCGCTTGCCCACTGGGAAACCTGTAGCTAGGTGCTGGTGCTCGGTGCCACCGGTCAGCATAGAGGGCTTGTACTCGGTCATAAAGCCGGCCGGGAACTCGGCGGTCTTCACGTAGAACTCTTCCAGGTACTCGGGGCTGGGTAGGTCCTCGGGTTTGGCGGCCATGAGCGATGACCACTCTTTATCGAAATCAATCAGGTTCTTTGCTATTTCCTGCCGTTCGCTCGAGTAGGTATCAAGCAGGGATGCGGGGGCGCGGCCGTCCAGCACGTGCCCTAGCTTCCAGGCGATATTGAAGCCGTCTTGCATGGAGACGTTCATGCCCTGCCCGGCCTTGGCGGAGTGGGTGTGGCAGGCGTCCCCGGTGATGAAGACGCGGGGGGTGCGGCTGCCACGGGCCTCGGTGTCAATGTTATCGAAGTGGTCGGTAAGGCGGTGGCCTACCTCGTAGACCGAGTGCCAGGCTACGTCTTTCACCTGGATGGAGTAGGGGTGGTAGATGGAGTTGGCGCGGTCGATGATGTTTTCGATGGGGGTTGAGCGCACGGCGTGGTTATCGCCCACGGGCACTTCGCCCAGGTCAACATAGATGCGGGCCAGGTGGCCGCCTTCGCGCGGAATGTGCAGGATGGAGCCCTGGGTGGAGTTGATGGCGCACTTCATGCGCCAGTCGGGAAAGTCGGTGGAAACGACCACGTCCATGACGCCCCAGGCGTGGTTGGCGGCGTCCCCTGAGAGGGTGCGGCCGATGGACTTGCGCACGGCGGAGCGGGCGCCATCGCAACCGACCAGGTACTTGGTGCGCACGGTGCGTTCTTCACCTTCGCGCTCACCGGCAGTGTAGCGCACGGTGACTTCAATCGGGTAGTCCTGGCTCTCGTCCATGGTTAGCCCCAGAAATTCGACGCCGTAGTCGGGGGTGATTTTTCCGGCTGAGTTGCGGGCGAAGTCGGCAAAGTAGTCGAGCACGCGGGCCTGGTTGACGATGAGGTGGGGGAATTCGCTGATCTTGTGGGGGTCGTCCGCTGGGCGGGCGGTGCGGACGATATTGCGCGGGTTTTCGGGGTCGGGCTTCCAGAAGCTCATCTCGGTGATGTGGTAGGCCTCGCGGGTGATTTCTTCGGCAAAGCGGAAGGCCTGGAAGGTTTCGACGGAGCGGGCCTGAATGCCATCAGCCTGGCCGAGTTCGAGTCGGCCAGCTCGACGTTCGATAATACGAGTGTTGACGTGTGGAAACTGGGAGAGCTGGGCGGCGGCAATCATACCGGCGGGGCCGGAACCGACGATGAGCACGTCCATGGTGTCGGGCAGCTCAGGGGCTCGGTTTATGCCGTAACCGGCGGGCTCTTCGATGCGGGGGTCACGGGAAACGTAGCCGTTGTGATGGAAATGCATGGTGCTCCTTGGTGGGTGGGTGCGGCTCCGCACCCCGGCAGGTATGTGACGGGTAACACTTATCCTGAATCATATACGATACTGAAATTAGTGACAAGGGTTGCGGTTAGCGCGCCGGGCTGTACGTCTGCCAGCCGGGCAGCGGGGTCAATGGCTAGTTCGGTCATAGCCTCGGTGCTGATGAGGGTGGTGATATCTGTGGGCATGGTGGTCTTTCTATGTTTTTCCACCCAGCCTATTGCTGTGATGTGGGTTACTTGCTAGTGTGTAAAAATGATATACGATTCCTGGTGATGCTCCCAGAGTCCAAGGAGGAGACCCCAATGGCAGAACAGTCCGCCCCTGTGCCCGTGACCCCCGGAAAAATCATTGCCGTGCACGTGGCCTACGAATCGCGCGCAGCCCAGCGCGGCCGCCGCCCCTCCGCACCCTCCTACTTCCTCAAGACCACCAGCTCACTCGCTGGCTCCGGGGCCACAGTAGAGCGCCCCGAGGGCACCGAACTCCTCGCCTTTGAAGGGGAGATTGCCCTGGTTATCGGCACCCCGGCCCGCAGAGTCCCCCTCGACGAAGCCTGGAATCACGTCGCCTACGTGACCGCCGCTAACGACCTGGGTATCTACGACTACCGCCCGGCAGATAAGGGCTCTAACCTGCGCTCTAAGGGGCGGGATGGCTACACCCCGCTGGGCCCAGCACTCATCGACGCCCGCACGGTCACCGAAGACCAGCTGCGGGTGCGTACCTGGGTCAACGGCCAGCTAGTCCAGCAGGACGACACCGCCGAAGACCACATGATTTTCCCACTGTCACAGTTCGTTGCTGACCTCTCCCAGCACATGACCCTCGAAACCGGTGACGTCATTCTGACAGGCACCCCGGCAGGTTCTTCTGTGGTTGTTCCCGGTGACGTGGTTGAGGTGGAAGTAGATGCACCCACCACCCCCGGTACGCCCACTTCCGGCCGCCTCGTCACCCGCGTCACCGCAGGTGAAGGCGGCTTCGATGAGGCCCTCGGCACCCTGCCCGCCGTGGACGAGAAGCAGATCGAAGAAGCCTGGGGCTCCCGCGAGGCTGCGGGCCTGCCCTCCCGCGAAACCACCTCTAGCGAGCAAGCCGGTGAGGGCCCCGTCCTCACTGACGAGCTACGCCGCCTTCTACAGGCCGTGCCCACCGCCGGGCTCTCAGCCCAGCTCCGCGCCCGCGGCCTCAACAACGTGGTCATCGAGGGCGTCTACCCCCAGACCCCGGGTACCAAGGTCGTGGGTACCGCCAAGACCCTGCGCTTCGTGCCCAACCGCGAAGACCTCTTCAAAGCCCACGGCGGTGGCTACAACGCCCAAAAACGCTGCTTCGACGAGGTGCGCGAGGGTGAAATCATCGTCATTGAAGCCCGGGGGGAATCAGGTTCTGGCACCCTGGGCGATATTCTGGCCCTGCGTGCCAAGCACCGGGGAGCCGCCGGCGTCATTACCGACGGCGGGGTACGGGACTACGCGGCCGTCAAGGACATTGGCCTACCCGTCTTCACCCAGGGCCCCCACCCGGCTGTTCTGGGGCGCAAGCACGTGCCCTGGGAAGTCGACGTCGCTGTGGCCTGCGGCAACGCCACCGTGTTGCCCGGTGACATTATCGTCGGTGATGACGACGGCGCCATCGTCATTCCCCCGGCCCTCGCAGCCGAGGTTGCCCAGGCCGCCTACGACAAAGAACACGAGGACGCCTGGGTCGCCGAGCAGGTTGCTGCGGGGCACCCCGTGGACGGGCTCTTCCCGCCAGTCGGCGCCTGGAAAGACAAGTATGCTACCTGGCGGGCGGCCAATCCGCCCGCCCAGCCCTAGTTGAGGGGAGCAACCGTGACCAGCACCGAGCCCCCCGCTGTATCGAAAGCGGAATCTGCCTACCAGTGGATTCGAGAAAAAATCATCTCCCGAGAATTGGCCCCCGGCCACCGGCTGACCCTTTCAACCTTGGCTACTGATCTCGACATGTCGGTTGTACCCGTCCGAGAGGCCATCCGCCGCCTAGAAGCTGAAGGGCTCGCCACCTTTGAACGTAACGTCGGCGCCAAGGTGGCCATGGTTGATGAGTCCGCCTACACCCAGAGTATGCAGTGCCTAGGCCTCTTGGAGGGTGCCGCAACCTCAAAATCTGCCCCCTACCTCACGAGCGAAGACCTCCAGGAGGCCAAAGATCTCAACGCCCAGCTTGAGGCCCTGCTTGAGGACTTTGACCCTAAGGCCTTCACCGAGATTAACCACCGCCTTCACCAGAAACTGTGCTCGGCCTGCCCCAACGACCGGCTACTGGAACTTGTCGAAGCCGAATGGACCCGCCTGGGTAACCTGCGCGAATCAACCTTCTCTTTTGTGCCCGGTCGCGCTGCTGAATCGGTGGCCGAGCACACCGGCATTATCAGACTGATTGAAACGGGGGCTAGCGAGCAGGAGATAGAAACCGCAGCCCGCAACCACCGCAAGGCCACCCTCTCAAGCTACCTAGCCAGCAAAAAAATAAGCGACAGCTCTTCTTAGCAGCAAAGGAGTTTCTCCATGACCACCACTCTCACCACGGCTAAACCCGAAGGCCTGCCTGAGCGCATCCAGCACTACATTAACGGTGCCTTTGTTGACTCCATTGACGGCGAAACCTTCGAGGTGCTGGACCCCGTCACCAACCAGCCCTATATCCAGGCTGCCTCGGGCAAGAAGGAAGACATTGAAGCGGCTGTAGCGGCCGCCCGCACCGCCTTCACCGAAGGCCCCTGGCCCCGCATGCTCCCCCGCGAACGCGCCCGCGTGCTCATGAAGATCGCCGACATCGTCGAATCCCGTGAGGACGCCCTCGCCCAGATGGAATCCTTCGACTCCGGCTTGCCCATCACCCAGGCCAAGGGCCAGGCCCGCCGTGCCGCTGAAAACTTCCGCTTCTTCGCAGACCTCATCGTCGCCCAGACCGACGACGCCTTCAAGGTCCCCGGCCGCCAGGTCAACTACGTCAACCGCAAGCCCATCGGCGTTGCCGGCCTGATCACCCCCTGGAACACCCCCTTCATGCTGGAATCCTGGAAGCTGGCCCCGGCCCTGGCCACCGGCAACACGGTCGTGCTCAAGCCCGCCGAATTCACCCCCCTCTCCGCCTCCCTCTGGGCCGGAATCTTCGAAGAAGCAGGCCTACCGGCCGGCGTCTTCAACCTGGTCAACGGCTTCGGCGAAACCGCAGGTGACGCCCTGGTCAAGCACCCCGAGGCCCCCCTCATCTCCTTCACCGGCGAATCCACAACCGGGCAAATCATCTTCGCCAACGCAGCCCCCTACCTCAAGGGCCTCTCCATGGAACTGGGCGGCAAGTCCCCGGCCGTCGTCTTCGAAGACGCCGACCTCGAAACCGCCATCAACGCCACCATCTTCGGCGTATTCTCCCTCAACGGCGAACGCTGCACCGCAGGCTCCCGCATCCTGGTCCAGCGCAGCATCTACGACGAATTCGTCGAACGCTACGCCGCCCAGGCCAAGCGCGTCAAGGTCGGCCTGCCCGCAGACCCCGCAACCGAAGTCGGCGCCCTGGTCCACCCCGAACACTATGACAAGGTCATGTCCTACGTAGAAATCGGCAAGACCGAAGCCCGCCTGGTCGCAGGCGGCGAACGCCCCGCCGACTTCCCCGAGGGCAACTTCGTCCTGCCCACCGTCTTCGCCGACGTCGCCCCCGAGGCCCGCATCTTCCAGGAAGAAATCTTCGGCCCCGTCGTTGCCATCACCCCCTTCGACACCGACGAAGAAGCCCTAGAGTTGGCCAACAACACCAAGTACGGCCTGGCCGCCTACATCTGGACCTCCAACCTGCAACGCGCCCATAACTTCTCCCAGGCCGTTGAAGCAGGTATGGTCTGGCTCAACTCCAACAACGTCCGTGACCTGCGTACCCCCTTCGGCGGTGTCAAAGCCTCCGGCCTGGGCCACGAAGGCGGCTACCGCTCCATCGACTTCTACACCGACCAGCAGGCCGTCCACATCAACCTCGGCGAAGTCCACAACCCCGTCTTCGGCAAGGCCGACTAACACCCGCCCCACCTCCGCGGCCGCCGGGTGCGCACCGTAGCCTCCCCGCGTCCGCCCCACCCAAGAAAGCAAAACCCATGTCACCTACCTTTGTTGACTACCCCGTTATCGTCCCCGACGAAAACGCCCCCGACATCGTCCGCTGCGCCTCTATGGAACTGGTCGTCACCGACCTCGAACGCTCCCGCAACTTCTACGTCGACGTGCTCGGCCTGGTCGTCACCGAAGAAGACGACAACACCATCTACCTGCGCTCCCTGGAAGAATTCATCCACCACAACCTGATTCTGCGCAAGGGCGACACCCCCGCCGTCGCCGCCTTCTCCTACCGCGTCCGCACCCCCGAAGACCTCGACAGGGCAGAAAAGTTCTACACCGCCCGCGGCTGCCAGGTGCGCCGCAAGAAGGACGGCTTCGTCAAGGGCCTGGGCGACTCCGTGCGCGTGCTTGATCCCCTGGGCTTCCCCTACGAATTCTTCTACGAGGTAGAGCACGTCGAACGCCTGGCCTGGCGCTACGAACTTCACATCCCCGGCGCCCTCGTCCGCCTTGACCACTTCAACCAGGTCACCCCCGACGTCCCTAAGGCTATCGGCTACATGGAAGACCTGGGCTTCCGCGTCACCGAAGACATTCAGGACGAAGCCGGCACCTCCTACGCCGCCTGGATGCGCCGCAAGCCCACCGTCCACGACACCGCTATGACCGGCGGCGACGGCCCCCGCATGCACCACGTCGCCTTCGCCACCCACGAAAAGCACAACATCATTGCCATCTGCGACAAGCTCGGCGCCCTGCGTCTTTCCGACCACATCGAACGCGGCCCAGGCCGCCACGGCGTCTCCAACGCCTACTACCTCTACCTGCGCGACCCCGACGGCCACCGCGTCGAGATCTACACCCAGGACTACTACACCGGCGACCCCGACAACCCCCGCGTCACCTGGGACGTCCACGACAACCAGCGCCGCGACTGGTGGGGCACCCCCGTCGTACCCTCCTGGTACACCGACGCCTCCCGCGTCCTCGACCTCGACGGCAACCTGGTACCCCTCACCGAGCGCACCGACGACTCCGAGATGGAACAAACCATCGGTGCCGACGGCTTCTCCTACACCCGCGCAGGCGAAGAAGACATGCCCGACTGGAAGAAGGGCGAATACAAGCTGGGCCACCAGCTGTAAAGACTGAAATACATAAGTTCGGTGCTTCGGGATATGCTCTAGCCGACTGACCCTCTTGGGCCTCGCGCGGGGCGCTCGCCCCAATTCACGCCAGACCCAGCCAGTCGGCGGCGAGCATATCCCTCAAGCACCTCCCGCAGTATTGAAAGCTAGCTATGCTCACTCAAGAACAGCTCACCAAAATTGCCGATGACTTGGCCGAGGCCGAGGCCAAGCGCACCATGATTCCGCGCCTGACCGCCACCTACCCCGACATGACCGTTGAAGACTCTTACGCGGTACAGAACATGTGGCGGGCCCGGGGTGAGGCCGTCGGCCGCCGTCTAATCGGCCGTAAAATCGGGCTGACCTCCAAGGTCATGCAAGAGGCCACCGGCATCACTGAACCCGACTACGGGGCGATCTTCGCCGACCAGGTCTACGAAAACGGCTCGGTCATCGAGCACGGGCTCTACTCCAATGTGCGTATTGAAGTTGAGCTGGCTTTCGTGCTCAAAGACGACCTGACCGGCCCCAACGTCACCGTCTTCGACGTCTTGCGGGCTACCGAATATGTGGTTCCGGCCCTGGAGATTCTCAGCTCTCGCATTGAGATGGAGGGCCGCACCATCGTCGATACAATCAGCGACAACGCAGCCCTAGGAGCCATGGTCTACGGAGGCAACCCGGTGGACCCGGCCTCCGTTGATCTGCGATGGGTCTCAGCCCTGCTCTACCGCAATGAGCAGATTGAAGATACCGGGGTGGCTGCCGCCGTCCTCAACCACCCGGCCAACGGTGTTGCCTGGCTGGCCAAGAAGCTGGCTGCCCACGGGGACTCCCTTAAAGCTGGTGAGATAATCCTGGCCGGGTCTTTCACCAAGCCCATGTGGGTTCACCCGGGCGATACCGTCCACGCCGATTATGGGGACTTGGGGGCGGTAACGTGTCGCTTCGTCTAGAGCCTCCCTTTGCCGATACCTTGCGGGAGCTGGGCCGCCCGGCGGTGGGCATGTGGGTTTGCTCGGGCTCGCCGGTGGCCGCTGAAATTTGTGCGGGTTCCGGCCTGGACTGGTTGCTGATTGATGGTGAGCACGGGGTTGTCAGCCTGGAGACTGTGCAGCAGCTTCTGCAGGTGGCGGCCGCCTACCCGGTGCAGACCGTGGTGCGCCTGCCCTCCCTGGATGTGGTTGCTATCAAGCAGTTCTTGGACGCCGGTGCCCAGAACCTGCTCATTCCCATGGTTGATAATGCTGGCATGGTGCAGGACGCCGTGGCTGCTACCCGTTACCCGCCTGCCGGGGTGCGCGGGGTGGGTTCTGCCCTGTCCCGCTCAGCCCGCTGGGGCGGGGTGCCCGGCTACCTGACCGAGGCTGAGAAGTATATTTCGCTTTTTGTGCAGATTGAGTCTGCGGTGGCCGTGGCTAATGCTGAAGAGATTTGCGCGGTGGACGGCCTGGCTGGGGTTTTTGTTGGCCCCTCAGATTTGGCGGCCTCTATGGGGTTGCTGGGCCAGCAGAATCACCCGCAGGTGGTGGAGGCTGTGAAGCGGGTGATCGAGGTGGCCCGGGCCGCCGGGGTGAAGGTGGGCGTGAACGCCTTTGACCCGGCTCAGGCTGAGGACTACCTGGCTGCCGGTGCTGATTTTATTCTGGTGGCTGCCGACGTGCAGCTGCTAGCCCTGGAGTCGAAGAAGCTGGCTACCCGCTTCATCGCCGGTGGCGGTGAGTGGAGCCAGGATGTGGGCTACTAGGCTCCTGCCTGAAAAGGGAAATTCTAGGGAAGAAGGTAGCCTTCTTCCCTAGGTCTCTTTCCCAGGTATACTTCATTTGTTCTTCTATATGCAACCAAGTCAGACTTATGACAACATTTGCAGGTGTGCTGCAATCAAGAGCTCTGCCCTGCCGGGGCTGCTACTCCAGTTACCTGGGGTGTCTCCAGAGCGCCGATACAGGGAGTACCTGCAACCAGGGTTCTAGGGAGAAAGCAAGGTCACCGGTGTAAAGAACTACCGCTGCCGCAACCCTGTCACCTAAGCGCTCTTTAAGAGCATAAAGATGCTTGGCCTGTTGCCTACCTGCAACGGATCGACTTTTCACCTCAAGGAGTATGAGCCGCCCATCGTTGAGTTCAAGTACAGCATCCACCTCCTGCTCCCGTTCCCTAAAGTGGTAGAGCCGGTAGCTGGTTTCACTCCACTCTCTCTGCTTGAGCAGTTCGCTGGCAACAAACTGTTCTAGAAGGGCGCCGTAATGTTCTCTGCCGCCAACCGTCGCAGCCTTGTCTTCGCTGAACCCGGTCAGTGAGGCAGCCAGGCCGGTATCCACTAGCCCTACTCTGGGGCGCCTCACAACGCGGGAACCGTAATTAAGGCCCCATGCAGGGAGCTCTTCTAGCAGGTACATGCGAGCCAGCAGGTCAAGGTATTTGCTCACCGTTGTCTCACTGATGCTCAGATGTTGCGCTATGCGACGTTTTACCAGCTCCTGGGCGCCGTGGGCGGCCAGGTAGGAAATCAGTGAGAGTAGGTGCTCAGAGAAGTTTCCCGCTTCAATTTCTGCCGCATCGTGGGTGGCTAAGGCTTCTGCGTAGTGGGCGAACCAGGACGCCCGGCTACGATTGCTGGTTCGTTGGAGGGGAATAGGGTAGCCGCCAGCTACAACGTATAGGGCAGGGTCATCTGCCTGAACAGGGGCATGGCCTCCCCCCAAAATCCAGGTTGCAAAGTCTTCTGGTGGGAGTTGTAGTTGCTCGCCCACGCTAAAGGGGCGCAGTACAACGGATTCTTGCCTGCCAGCTAAAGAGTCACTGGAACCCCTGGTACGCAGCAGGTTGGAGGAACCTGTAACGATGAAGCGCCCGGGCCTTCTATTACTGTCAACCTCTGCTTTGATTTGGAGAGTGAGTTCCGGGACTCTTTGGAGCTCGTCGATGATGAGGGTTCCACTACCAGCCTGTTGAAGAAAACGCACTGGGTCGGCTGAGGCAAATTCCCGTTGGGCCGCATCATCTAGGGTGACGATGACGGCGTCCTCGCCCGCTAACTGTTGAGCCAGGGTTGATTTGCCAACCTGCCTAGCCCCCTGGATAACAAGTACAGGAGTGTCTTCTAGAATTTCCCGGCATAGGGGTTCAAGATGGCGTGGGAAGGGTGTGTTCATGCCTTCAGGTTAGCACCAGAATGGAGATTTGCCAGCACCGGAATGGAGATTTGCCAGCACCAGAATGGAGATTTGCCAGCACTTATTTGCCCCGAAACACCGGCTTCCGCTTCTCTGTGAAAGCTGCGAAGCCTTCGGCGTAGTCCTCAGAGGAGCAGAGCTCACCCTGGGTCTTGTTTTCGGCCTCAACCGACTCCCAAAGGCCTACCCGGGCGTCGCGCACCTGGGCTACCAGCTGCTTAGAGGCCACAAAAGCACCGGTCGCCCCGGCAGCCACCCTGGCCACCTTCTCGCGGGTAAAGTCCAAAAGCTCCTCGGCGGGAATAGCCCGGCTAAAGAGGCCCGCAGCCACAGCCTCGGCCCCAGAAATCAGGTCAGCGGTATAAATCAAATCCAGAGCCCGGTGGGCACCCAGCCGCTCTACAAAGAGGGCGTGCCCACCGGAATCCAGAGTGGCGCCCAGGTTGGCAAAGGGGGAGCCGATCTTAGCGTTCTCAGCCACATAAACCACGTCCGTAGCAATGGCCAGGCCCAGGCCCACACCCAGGCAGGGGCCCTGCACCGCCGCGAATGTCGGTGCAGGGAAAGCGCTCATCTTCTTCAAGAGCGGGGTCACCTTGCCAGCCAGGTAGCCGTAGGCGTCGTCCTCGGCAGGCACCAGCCCGGCAATATCCCGCCCGGCGCAGAAGCCTCGCCCCTCCCCGCGCAGAAGCAGGGCGCGGACGCCCGCCGCAGCTGCCTGGTCGTAGGCGGCAGAGAGCTCGGCCAGGGCGGCCTCGTTGACGGCGTTCATCTTTTCGGGGGCGTTCAGCACCACCTCGGCAACAGCGCCCTCAATGGTCAGATCAATCACGGCTTTTCCCCTCCTAGGCGTCGAAGTCCACGGTCACAGCATCGGAGCAGGGGCGGGTCTGGCAGGTGAGAATGTAGCCGGAATCGACCTCGTCCTTCTCCAGGGCGTAGTTTTCCTCCATCTTTACGTCGCCCGAGACCACCTTGGCGCGGCAGGTTCCGCAGACGCCACCGGCGCAGGCGAAGGGCACATCGGCGCGCACGCGCAGGGCGGCGTTGAGAATGGTCTCGTTGGCTGAGATGGGGGATTCAACGGAGGAGGAGGTGCTGTCCAGGTTGAAAGAGATAGCGTAGTTGGCCCCGGAGGGGTCGGCTTGGACGGCCCGGCCCTGCTGGCCTGCGGGGGTTTCAGGCTTGCCGGTGGTGAAGAGTTCGAAGCGCACGTCGTCCTCGCGGACGCCACGTTCGGCCAGGGTATCGCGGGTCAGTTGCACCAGTTCGAAGGGGCCGCAGAGGAACCACTCATCGGTTTTATCGACCTGGATGACGTGATTCAGGATAGCGTTGAGCTTCTCATCATCAATACGGCCGCTCATGAGCGGGTTGATGCGCTGTTCGCGGGAGAGCACGTGGTGCACGGCGAAGCGGGTGGGGTAGCGGTCCTTGAGGTCGCCGATTTCTTCGGCGAACATGACGTCCATGGCGGACTTGTTGGCGTAGACCAGGTCAAAGGTGCTGGTGGGGCTGGCTTTGAGCACGGTGCGGGCGATGGCGATGATGGGGGTGATACCGGAACCGGCGGCGAAGGCGACCATGTGCTCACCCCCTGCCGCGGCGGCGTCCTCAGCGATTTTGTCGGGGTCGTTGAGGCTGGTGATGGTGCTCTTGGAGACGAAAGCGCCCTGGGGGTTCATCACGTCAATCTGCTGGCCCGGTTGCAGGGTGTCGTTGGCCCAGTTGGAGAAGAGGCCGCCGAAGTCGCGTTTAATAGCCACACGAATTTCGCCAGGGACGGGTTCGGCGCAGATGGAATAGGAGCGGCGCACCTCCTGCCCGTCAATCTGGGCGCGCAGGGCCACGTACTGGCCGGGCAGGTAGTCGTAGTCGGCTGCGAGCTCCTCGGGCACGGCGAAGGTGACTTCGACGGAGTCTTTGGTGAGTTTGCGGACGCCAGCCACGGTCAGCGTGTTGAAGGTGGCGCGGCGGCGGGTGCTGGTATCGGTCATGGCGTCTTCCTTGGGTCTAGTGAATCTTGAAGTAGTCGAAGGGCTCTGAGCAGGATTCGCACTGGTAGAGGGCCTTGCAAGAGGTGGAGCCGAAGCGGGCGAGTTCGCGGGTGGCCAGGGAGTGGCAGCGGGGGCACTTGACGGCAAGTCCTAGGCGGACGGGCCCCGCGGCGGCTGTGCCTGTGGGTGGGGCGATGCCGTACTCGGCAAGGCGTTTTTTGCCTGCTTCACTCATCCAGTCGGTGCTCCAGGCGGGGGTGAGGACGGTGTCCACGCGCGGGGCCGGGTAGCCCTGGTTGGTGAAGACCCGGCGGACGTTGGTGGTGATAGCGCCCATGGCCGGGCAGCCGGAATAGGTGGGGGTAATGACCACAACAGGCTGGTCGCCCTCGTAGCGGGTGGCCCGCAGAATCCCCAGGTCAGCGATGGAGAGAACGGGGATTTCGGGATCAGCTACGCGGGCGGCAAGTTCCCACAGAGCGGCGTCAGAACCGGCCGGGGCGGGCACAGCGCTCTCGGTTTCGAGGGGCGGGGCTGTGTAGCCGGAGTCGGCGTCGAAGCCAAAGCTGAAGTCGACTCCGGCGCTGGCCTGCTCGCTGGTGAGAGAGTCACTCTGGTGCTGGTGCTGGTGCTGGTGGAGCGGATGGTTGCTGCGGCTGTTCACGGGGGCACCTCCTTGTGCTGGCCTGCTGGGAATTACCAGGTGGCGCCGGGGTGGGCGCGGGCTAGGACCTGCATTTCTGCCAGGATGTGGCCGCGGGCCTCGCTCATGACGCCGGAGCGGTCGCCGCCCCGGGCCTGGGGCACGTCGGGGACCTGTAGCTGGGCTTCTTCGATGATGGCGGTCAGGCGCCTGTCGAAGTTCTCGCGCAGGGTGGAGGGGAGCACGGCTACACCGGGCAGGGCGACTGCGTCTTCGAAGTCGTAGAAGAGTTCGTCGATGTAGGGCCACATGTAGTAGAGGCCTTCTTGCATGCGGCGGTTGGATTCTTCGGTGCCGATACCCAGGCGTAGGGTCCAGGCGGTGGCGTGGTCCTGGTGGTAGGCCACCTCCTTGAGGGCCTTAGCGGCAATCGCTGCCAGAGTGGGGTCTTCAGACTTCACCAGGGCTGAGTAGAGCTCGTACTGGTAGTAGGAGAAAATAAGCTGGCGGGCGATGGTCTGCCCGAAGTCCCCGTTTTCCTGTTCGGGCAGGCGGGCTGAGCGGAATTCTTCTTCGTCGCGGAAGTAGGCCAGGTCGTCCTCGGTCTTGCCCCAGGCGGTGCCCGCGTAGGTGAGGAAGAAGCGGGCGTGGCCAATCAGGTCCAGGGCGATGTTGCCCAGGGCGATGTCTTCTTCGAGTTCGGGGGCGCGGGAAATCCAGTGGGCCAGGCGCTGGCCCAGCATGAGGGCGTCGTCGCCCAGGGCCAGGGCGTAGCGGGCAACGTCCTCACTGGCCTTGACGCCGGAGGCGGAGATGTCCTCAGCGATGATGGATTCGCCTTCGCTGTGGCGGGTGGCTGATTCGAAGGAGGCGTAACTCATAGGTGCTTTACCCCCTCGCTCTTGGTGTAGTAGGTGGCGTGGCGGTAGCTCTTGCCCTGGGAGGACTCAAAGAAGCCCCCCTTGGAATCGGGGTCAGAGGCCAGGATTGCCTCGGCGGGCACGACCCAGACACTGGTTCCTTCGTTGCGGCGGGTGTAGAGGTCGCGGGCGTTGCGCAGGGCCATGGTGGCGTCGGGGGCGTGGAGGGATCCCGCGTGCACGTGGGAGAGGCCGCGGGAGGAGCGGACGAAGACCTCCCAGAGGGGCCATTCCTTGGATTCGGGCAGGTGTGTGATCTTGTCGGTCATGGTTAGGCTCCTAGCAGTTCGGAGTGCTGCTTAGCGGTCTTGCGGGCGTACTCGGCGGCGGCTTCGCGCACCCAGGCGCCTTCTTCGTGGGCGGCACGGCGGCGCTGCATGCGCTGCACGTTGCAGGGGCCCTTACCCGAGATGACGGAGTGGAACTCGTCCCAGTCCAGGGGGCCGTAGTCGTAGTGGCCGCGCTCTTCGTTCCACTTGAGGTCAGGGTCGGGCAGGGTGAGCCCGAGGGCTTCTGCCTGGGGTACCAGCATGTCGATGAAGCGCTGGCGCAGCTCGTCGTTGGAGAAGCGCTTGATGTTCCAGGCCATGGACTGCTGGGAGTTGGGGGAGTCGGCGTCCGGCGGGCCGAACATTTGCAGGGCGGGGCCGTAGAAGCGGTTGACGGCGTCCTGGGCCATCTTTTTCTGGGCTTCTGTGCCGTGGGAGAGTTCGTACAGGATCTCCCAGCCCTGGCGCTGGTGGAAGGATTCTTCCTTGCAGATACGCACCATGGCGCGGCCGTAGGGGCCGTAGGAGGCGCGGCAGAGGGGGACCTGGTTGCAGATGGCGGCCCCGTCGACCAGCCAGCCGATGGCTCCCATGTCTGCCCAGGTGCGGGCGGGGTAGTTGAAGATGGAGGAGTACTTGGCGCGGCCGTCTAGGAGCTGCTCGTTGAGAATATGACGCGGGGTGCCGAGGGTTTCGGCGGCGGAGTAGAGGTAGAGGCCGTGGCCGGCTTCGTCCTGCACCTTGGCCATGAGAATAGCCTTGCGCTTGAGGGAGGGGGCCCGGGTGATCCAGTTGGCCTCGGGCTGCATGCCGATAATTTCGGAGTGGGCGTGCTGGGAGACCTGGCGGGTGAGGGTCTTGCGGTATTTTTCGGGCATCCAGTCGCGGGGTTCTACGCGGGAGTCGTCGGCGATGAGCCGGTCGAAGTAGGCCTGCTCGGCTTCTTCCTTAAGGACGTTCTCGCCCACCTGGGCGGGCGCGTCGGCTACGGGGGAGAGGTCGGGGTTCTTCGTCGTTGAAGTCATGTCTGGCTCCTTGCGGGTGCGGGCTGCTCGGGGCGAGGTAGCCCCATCTGCACTAATTACTGACCGTTCGTTCAGAATATAGTCTTGAGTGCGCAACGGTCAAGCGTAATCTTGCGACTGACCCCTAGGCACCCGTCTATTTTTTCTGTATCGTGTGAGCTGATGCACAGAAGGCTGTGCTCCCCTTACGGAAGGAGGCTTCGATGACGAAGCAGTTAACCCACTACGTCGGCGGTGCCCACCGCCCAGGAACCTCAGGTCGGTTCGCCGATGTCTACAACCCCAGTACCGGCCAGGTCCAAGCCCAGGTACCCCTGGCGTCCGCTGACGAGGTGCGCGAGGTTATCGCCAACGCCGCAGAAGCCCAGGTCAAGTGGGCTGCAACCAACGCCCAGAAGCGGGCCCGTATTCTGCACCGCTTCGTTGACCTGGTCAACCAGAACGCTGACGAGCTGGCCGAGATGCTCTCCCTCGAACACGGTAAGACCGTGGCCGATGCCCACGGCGATATCCAGCGCGGCCTCGACGTCGTCGAATTTGCCACCGCCGCCCCCCACCTGCTCAAGGGCGAATATTCCGACTCCGTGGGCACCGGCATCGATGTCTACTCCATGCGCCAGCCCCTGGGCGTAGTTGCCGGTATCACCCCCTTCAACTTCCCGGCCATGATCCCCCTCTGGAAGTGTGGCCCCGCCATCGCCGCCGGTAACGCCTTCGTCCTCAAGCCCTCAGAGCGCGACCCCTCCGTGCCCCTACGTCTGGCCGAACTCTGGACAGAAGCCGGCCTACCCGACGGCATCTTCAACGTGGTCAACGGCGATAAGGAAGCCGTCGATACCCTGCTCGATGATCCCCGCATTAAGGCCGTCGGCTTTGTGGGATCCACTCCCATCGCCCAGAGCATCTACGAGCACGCCGCCCGCACCGGCAAGCGCGCCCAGTGTTTCGGCGGCGCCAAGAACCACCTGATTATCATGCCCGACGCCGATCTTGACCAGGCCGCCGACGCCCTCATTGGCGCAGCTTTCGGCTCTGCCGGTGAACGCTGCATGGCTATCTCGGTGGCTGTACCCGTCGGCCAGGCCACCGCCGATGCCCTGGTCGAAAAACTGGTCGAGCGCACCAAAACCCTCAAGGTCGGCCATGCCCTTGACCCCGAGGCTGACTTCGGCCCCGTCGTTGCCGCCAGCGCCCTAGAACGCATTGAGGGCTACATTGCCGCAGGCGAGAAAGAAGGGGCCAAGCTCCTGGTGGACGGACGCAGCGCCACGGTTGAGGGCCACGAGGGCGGCTACTACATCGGCGCCACCCTCTTCGATCAGGTCACCGCCGACATGTCCATCTACCGCGAGGAGATTTTCGGCCCGGTGCTCACCGTGGTTCGGGCTGAGAACTTCGAAGAAGCCCTGGCCCTGCCCACCAAGCACGAGTTCGGCAACGGTGTAGCCATCTACACCCGCGACGGCGATACCGCCCGCGAATTCGCCCGCCGCGTCGACGTCGGCATGGTCGGTGTGAACGTACCGATCCCCGTGCCGATCGCCTACTACACCTTCGGTGGCTGGAAGGCCTCCGGCTTTGGCGACCTCAACCAGCACGGGCCCGACGCCTTCCGCTTCTACACCAAGACCAAGACGGTAACATCCCGCTGGCCCTCAGGCATTAAAGAAGGTGCCAGCTTCGTCATGCCCACCGGCAACTAAAGGAGGCCCACCGTGACTGATATGCCCGGCACCCAGCCGACCGAGAGCGTCCTCACCGAAAAACGCGGCAGCCTGGGGGTTATCACCCTCAACCGCCCCCGCGCGGTCAACGCCCTCAACGCCGAGATGATGGGGTTGATGAACGTAGCCCTGGACGACTTCGAACAGGACTCCGGCATCACCGCCGTACTCCTGCGCGGAGCCGGCGAACGGGGCCTCTGCGCAGGCGGCGACGTGGTAGCCCTCTACAAGGCCACCGGTGAGAGCCCGGAGCAGGGGGTAGCCTTCTTCCGCACCGAATATACCCTGGACCTGCGCATCGCCCGCTACCCCAAGCCCTTCATCTCCCTCATGGACGGCCTGGTGCTGGGCGGCGGCGTGGGTGTCTCGGCCCATAGCTCCCACCGCATCGTCACCGAACGCACCCGCACTGGCATGCCCGAAACCGTCATCGGCTTCTGCCCCGACGTGGGCGGCCTCAATATACTGGCCCGCGCCCCGCAGAACCTGGGCACCCTCATGGCCGTCACCGGCCTGCACGTGACCGGGGCTGATGCGCTCGCCGTCGGCATGGCCGACTACTTCGTGCCCTCTGAGAAGCTCGATGAGCTGGTCGCTACCCTTGAGGGGGCAGAGGGGGCGGACGCCGTCACCCGCGTCATTGAGGGCTTCGCGGCTGACGCGCCTCCCTCCCAGCTCGTAGATAACGCCCACTGGATTGAGGGTGCTTTTGCTGCCGATACCGTTGAGGAAATTCTGCAGAAGGTTCAGACAGTAGCTGAGTCGGGGGCGGACGGCTCCGAGTTCGCCGGTACAGTTCTGGCGGCCCTGCAGAAGAACGGGCCAACCGGTATGAAGGTGGCCCTGGAGGCCGTGCGCCGGGCCGGTAGTCAGAGTCTGGCCGAGACCCTGAACCAGGACTTTGTGACCTCCTGTAACGCCCTGGCCCACCACGATATGCGTGAGGGCATCCGGGCCCAGGTGGTTGATAAGGACCGCAACCCCAGCTGGTCCCCTGCCAGTCTGGCGGAGGTCTCACGCGAGAGCGTCCTGGCCTTCTTCACCCCCACGGAAGCGGGGGAGCTGGGCCTGGCCTAACCCCTCACCCCGGCACCCATAAGAAAACCCGCTGAGAATCATCCTCAGCGGGTTTTCCGCTCTCTAGCTGGCCTGTAGGTTCCGCACCGGCTTAGCCCTTGAGGTCTGGAAAGTCAGTGTCTGCGAACTCGTGGCCATAACCCTCGGTGGTGGTGCGGGCTGCCAGGGCGGCGGTAGTCTTCTCACCGTGGCGGCCGTGGAAGTCGTTCTCACGGGCACGCAGCTCCACGCGGCGAATCTTGCCCGAAATGGTCTTGGGCAGCTCGTAGAACTCGATGCGGCGAATACGCTTATAGGCGGCCAGGTTCTCCCGCAGAAAGACCAGAATATTCTGAGCGGTCTCTGCGGTCGGCTCATAGCCAGCAGCCAGCACAATGTAGGCCTTAGGCACCGCCAGGCGAATCTCATCCGGTGACGGCACCACCGCAGCCTCAGCTACCGCCGGGTGCTCAATCACCACAGACTCTAGCTCAAAGGGCGAGAGCTTGTAGTCGGAGGCCTTGAAGACGTCGTCGGCACGGCCCACGTAGGTGAGCACCCCGTTCTCGTCCCGCTCGGCAATATCGCCGGTGTGGTAGAAGCCGCCGCGCATGGTGCTCTCGGTCTTCTCAGGGTCCCCCTTGTACTGGGTCATCAGACCCAGCGGGCGGGCATCGCCCAGACGAATACAAATCTCACCCTCGGTCTGCGAAATCTCATCGGTGGCCGGGTCAATCAGCACAATATCGTAGCCGGGCAGGGGCTTGCCCATGGCACCAATCTTGATGGGCTGCCCGGGGGTGTTGGCAATCTGTACAGTGGACTCAGTCTGCCCAAAGCCGTCGCGAATATCTACACCCCAGGCAGTTTTCACCTTAGAAATAACCTCGGGGTTCAGAGGCTCACCTGCGGCAACAACCTTGGTGGGCGGGGTTGCCAGCTGGCTCAAATCAGCCTGAATCAGCATGCGCCAGACGGTAGGCGGGGCGCAGAAACTGGTGACCCCGAACTTCTCCATGTTCTGCATGAGGGCAGCGGCATCGAAGCGGGAATAGTTGTAGATAAAGACGGTCGCCTCGGCAATCCAGGGGGTAAAGATATTGGACCAGGCGTGCTTAGCCCAACCTGGTGAGGCCACGTTCAGGTGAACATCGCCCGGGCCCATGCCAATCCAGTACATGGTCGAAAGGTGGCCCACCGGGTAGGAGGTATGGGTGTGCTCTACCATCTTGGCCCGGGAGGTGGTACCCGAGGTGAAGTACCAGAGCAGGGGCTCATCCCCTCGGGTTGGGGCGTCCGGGGTGAAATCGGTGGGGGCGGACGCCGCGTCCAGGTAATTCAGGTGGGGGTGCTTGGTCAGGGCTCCGGCGGTCTTGCCGCCTGTTTCGATGACGGTGAAGTTACCTTCAACCCGTTCGAACTTGGGCACGTTCTTGCTGTTGGTAATGACCCACTCAACCGTGCCACGGCTAATACGTTCATCGAGGTCAACAGGCTCGAGCATCTCGGTAGAGGGCATGAGAATGACGCCCAGCTTAATGCCGGCCAGCATGAGCTCCCAGAGTTCCACCTGGTTGCCCAGCATAAGAATCACGCGATCCCCGCGCTTCACGCCCACTGAACGCAGCCAGTTAGCCACCTGTGATGACCGCTTCGACATTTCTGAGTAGCTGACGCTCACGCTGGAACCATCCTGTTCCGCGATAATTAGGGCGGGGGCGTCCTTGCGCTCATCGCTGGCGGCTACCTGGTCAAACCAATCCAGGGCGAAGTTGAAATACTCGAACTGGGGCCAGGTGAACTGCTCACGTGCTGCGGTGTAGTCTTCGCGCAGAGCAACAAGCTGGTCGCGGGCAGCGCGAAATTGGTCGGTAACGCTCATGGGTAACCTCTTTCCTTTCGGCAAAAAACCACCAAGATATAGTGGCATAGGTCACGAATAGGGTGCTACGAGTCACTATAGGTGAGGGGCGATACTCCTGCCAAGGGCCTGTGGAAAAATCAACCTCAAGAGTCCTGTCTGCGCGTAACGAACCGGTTATTTTGCCGCAAAAGCTACCGGGCTGCCGCAAAGCAAGGTACATTCAGAGCTAAATATGGCTTGACTCACACCACATGAAGGCGGGTGACCCCCGACCTGTGAGTTGCACACGACGACGTTGCACAGGAGAGCTACTCTATGAACACCCACATTCGAGGCATGGTCAAAAACCCGCCCGAAAAGCCCCTACCCTTCCCCGATATCGACCCCTTCGGCGTCCTTAACCTCCTGCCCGACCACGAGAAAGAGTGGTTTTTGCGCATCCGCACCTACCTGCAAGAAGAAGTGCGCCCCCAGATCGTTGACTACTGGAATACCGAAGAATTCCCCCTGCACCTGCTCGAAGGTCTAGCTGAGGTGGGTTTGGCCCGCCTGGAAACCAGCGAAACATCCTGGCTCTTTAGGGGTCTAGCCTACGCAGAAGTAACCCGAGTGGACGTCTCACTCTCGGCTCTGGTAGGTATTCACAACGAGCTGGTCTTGGGCATGATTAATCTGCTCGGCTCAGATCAGCAGAAATCCGACCTGCTCCCCAAACTCGAAAACTTCCAGCTCACCGGAGCCTTCGCGCTAACAGAACCCAACCACGGCTCCGATATCGCCGGGGGCCTTGAAACCAGCGCCACCTTCGACGGTGAAAACTGGGTCATCAACGGTGAGAAGCGCTGGATCGGCATGGGCACCATCGCTGACTTCGCCCTGGTCTGGGCCCGCGACACCGCCGACCAGCAGATTAAGGCCTTCATCGTCCCCACCGACACCCCCGGCTACGAGGCCGAGAAAATCCGCAACAAAATTGGGTTGCGCGTCATGCAGAACGCCCACATCACCCTCACCAATGTAAAGGTGCCCGCCAGCGCCCACCTGCCCGGAGCCGTCAACTTTGATGCTGCCAACGAGATGCTCCGCAACTCCCGAGCCTGGGTGGGCTGGCAGGGATACGGTATTCAGTTGGGCATCTTTGATATAGCCCGCGACTACGCCATCACCCGCCAGCAGTTCGGCAAACCCCTGGCTAAGTTTCAGCTCATCCAAAAGAACATTGCAGAGATTATGAGTAACAGCCAGGCCGCCCTGGGGCTCATGATGAACTGCGCCCGTATGCAAGAAAACGGCACCCTGGATATGGTGCATGCCGCCATGGCCAAGGCCACCACTACTAAGCTGGCGCGGCAGAGCGCCTGGCTGGGCCGAGAAATCCAGGGTGGTAACGGTATGACCACCGACTACGAGATGGCCAAATTCTTCGGGGACGCCGAAATCCTCTACACCTACGAGGGAACCTACGAAATTAACTCCCTCATTGTGGGTCGAGCCCTGACCGGCTACTCAGCCTTCGTCTAAGTCCCTAGAGCTCCCACCGGAAAGAGGAAAACATGAACCTAAAAAACACCACAGCCCTAGTCACCGGTGCAGCCTCGGGTATTGGGGCGGCTACCGCCTCCGCTCTAGTCGCCCGCGGCGCACACGTCTATGGGCTCGACCTTCCCGCCGGTATTGAGAAGGCCGGGGAGGTTGAGGGCGTAACCTTCCTGCCCGGTGACGTCACCGATTACGCCGCTGTTGAGGCTGCTTTCGAGAAGGTAGGGCAGGACTCCCGCCCTCTGCGCACCGTGGTCAACTGTGCCGGTATCGCCCCGGGGGCCCGCGTCCTTTCTAAAAAGGGCCCGCATGACCCTGCCCTCTTCGCAAAAACTGTCACTATCAATCTCAATGGCACTTTCAACGTACTCACCGCCGGGGCTGCCCTAATGGCCAGCCAGGAGCCGGTGGAGGGTACTGTCGGGCGGGGCGTCATTATTAACACCGCCTCTATTGCCGCCTATGAGGGGCAGATTGGCCAGATAGCCTACGCGGCCTCAAAGGGCGGGGTTGTAGCCCTCACTCTGCCTGCCGCCCGCGATTTGGCCAGCTCGGGAATCCGTGTGAATACCATTGCCCCGGGCATTGTTGATACCCCGCTGATGGCCGGTATCACCGAAGAATTCCGCGAAGAGCTGGCTAAAAACGTACCCTTCCCGCAGCGCCTTGCAGCTCCTGCCGAATACGCCGACCTGGCGGTCTTTATCGCCGAGCACGACTATATCAACGGCGAAACTATCCGCATGGACGGCGCCTTGCGCATGGCCCCCCGTTAGATTGAGCCTTAGCTTCACTAGACCTATCAGCCCACCTTGTAAGGGAGAAGAAGATGACCACCACACCAACTATCGCTTTTATCGGCCTGGGGCACATGGGCGGCTACATGGCAGCCAACCTGGTTGCCGCAGGCTACACCGTGCACGGCTTTGACCTGGTGCCTGCCGCGCTCGATGCCGCCCGCGACCGCGGAATCCAGGTGGCCGCCAGCGGCGAAGACGCTGTAGCCCAGGCCGATATCGTCATTACCATGCTGCCTGCTGGCCAGCACGTTCTGGGAGCCTACGGCGGGCGCGCGGGCCAGGGGGGCCTGCTGGCTGCCGCTCAGCCCGGCACCCTCTTCGTAGACTGCTCCACCATCGAGGTGGAGCACGCCCGCCAGGCAGCCGACCTGGCTGTGCAAGCCGGTATGCGGGCCGTGGACGCTCCGGTGTCCGGCGGTATGGTGGGGGCCGAGCAGGGCACCCTCACCTTCATGGTGGGTGGCGCTGAGGCGGACGTAGACCAGGTTCGCCCCCTGCTTGAGGTGATGGGTAAGAAGGTGGTGCACTGCGGCACCAACAGCACCGGCCAGGCCGCCAAAATCTGTAACAACATGCTGCTGGGCATCACCATGGTGGGCGCTTCAGAAGCCTTCGTGTTGGGTGAGCGTCTGGGGTTAGACGCCCAGGTGCTCTATGACGTTATCTCCACCTCCTCCGGCTACTGCTGGGCGGTCAATGTCAACTGCCCGGTACCCGGCCCCGTGCCCGGGTCGCCCGCCAACCGGGACTATGAACCGGGCTTTGCCACCGCCCTGATGAGCAAAGACATGGGGCTAGCTGTCGCCGCCCTCGACACCGCAGGGGTCAACGGCGAACTCGGCAAGCACGCCGCAGATATCTATACTCACCTGGTAGAAGAAGGGCGTGGCGCCAAGGACTTCTCAGACGTCATCAACGCTATTCGTGAGGCCGACGGCTCGCCCGTCTCAGGCATCTAGCCTGCCCACAGCAAGGAGGAACACCGTGACCACTTACGAGAATATTCTGGTTGAAACCCGCGGCCGGGTTGGGCTGATTACCCTCAACCGCCCCAAGGCTCTCAACGCCCTCAACGATGCCACCATGCGCGAGGTTGTTGCCGCCGCAAGCGACTTTGACCGCTCACCCGAGGTGGGGGCCATCGTCCTGACCGGTAGTGAAAAAGCTTTTGCCGCAGGGGCAGACATTAAGGAGATGTCATCCCAGACCTACGCCAGCATGTACGCAGCTGACTGGTTCGCCCACTGGGACAACTTCACCCGCCTGCGTACCCCCATCGTGGCAGCCGTCAACGGCTACGCTCTGGGTGGCGGCTGTGAACTGGCCATGATGGCGGACATGCTGGTGGCTGGGCCTTCCACCAAGTTTGGCCAGCCCGAAATTAACCTGGGGGTTATCCCCGGTATGGGTGGCTCCCAGCGCCTGACCCGCGCTGTCGGCAAGGCTAAAGCCATGGACCTTTGCCTGACCGGGCGCTTTATGGGGGCGGACGAAGCCGAGCGGGCAGGGCTGGTCTCCCGCCTGGTGGAGCAGGACGCGGACGTCCTCCCCACTGCCCTTGAAATGGCAGAAACCATCGCTTCTAAGTCAAAGTTCGTGGCCCAGGTCTGCAAGGAAGCCGTGAACGCCGCCTTTGAGACCACCCTGGCTCAGGGTATCCAGTTTGAGCGCCGAACCTTCCACGCTCTTTTTGCTACTGAGGATCAGAAAGAGGGTATGGCTGCTTTCGTTGAGAAACGGGAGGCTGATTTTAAGCACCGGTAAAGTGTTGCGCGTCTCACCAAAATGTGACACAGTTGGGTTGAGTGAATAACTGACCAAACGGTCACTAAATACTTTGGAGGCAGAGTGGGCGCAATCCACCCCATGCTTGAAGGCGATCATGCCAGCGACTGGATGGGCATTCGCGTGCTTACCGCCCAGCTGGGCCACGCCGTCATCGAAATGGATATCAAGCATGAGATGGTCAACGGCTTCGGCATTATCCACGGTGGTATGACCTTTGCCTTTGCAGACACCGCCTTCGCCCTGGCCTGCAACCACAGTGACCCTGAGCGCTACGCCCAGAGCATCACTGTGGGGGCGGGCGTTGACGTTAACTACATCGCCTCAGCCTACGAAGGGCAGACCCTTCGAGCCGAGGCCACTCTTAAAGCACAGTACGGGCGCAACTGCATCGTTGATGTGACCGTCACCTGCGGAGACAAACTCATCGCCGAGTTCCGCGGTCGTGGCCGCTCCATCAAGCCCCCAACAGCCACGGAAGGACACCAGGCATGAGCACCTATAAGGCTCCCGCTTGTAGCGTAGAAAACCCCTATACCCCGGCTCCCCGCGCCGCAGACCCCGGCGCTCCCGACCCCGAGGAGCTGATGAGCCGCGACCAGATCGAGGCCCTCCAGTTCGAGCGGCTGCGCTGGGCCCTGCACTACGCCTACGAAAACGTACCCGCCTACAAGGAACTCTACGACGAGCACGGCGTGCACCCCGGTGACTTCAAAGAGCTCGACGACCTGGGGCTCTTCCCCTACACCGACAAGGAATTCCTGCGTAAGGCCTACCCCTTCAAGGCCTTTGCCGTGCCCATGAGCGACGTGCGCCGCATCCACGCGTCCTCCGGTACCACCGGCCAGCCCACCGTGGTGGGCTACACCGAAAACGATATTGCCACCTGGAGCGCCCTGGTTGCCCGCTGCTTACGCTTCTCAGGCATCAAGCCCGGCTACAAGGTGCACAACGCCTACGGCTACGGCCTCTTCACCGGCGGCCTGGGTGCCCACTACGGTGCTGAACGCTTGGGCGCAGCCGTCATCCCCATGTCTGGCGGTCAGACCGAAAAGCAGGTGCAGCTTATCCGCGACTTTGAACCCGATGCCATTCTCTCCACCCCCACCTACCTGCTGACCATCGCCGACGCCTTCCGCAAGCTGGGTATCGATCCCAAGGAAACCTCCCTCAAAACCGCTGTGCTGGGCGCCGAGCCCTGGACCGAAGAAATGCGCCGCGAAATCGAGGTCACCTTCGGCACCCTCAAGGCCTGCGACATCTACGGCCTGTCTGAGGTCATGGGCCCCGGTGTGGCCGGCGAGTCCTTTGAATCGCAGGACGGCTCCCACATCTGGGAAGACCACTTCCGCCCCGAAATCATCGACCCCTTCGACGACACCGTGCTCGATTTGGGCCGCCCCGGCGAACTGGTCTTTACCTCCCTGACCAAGGAGGCCCTGCCCATTATCCGCTACCGCACCCACGACCTAACCCGCCTGCTGCCCGGTACCGCCCGCCCCGGACACCGCCGTCTGGGCCGTATCACCGGCCGAAGCGACGACATGATTATTCTGCGCGGCGTCAACCTCTTCCCCTCCCAGGTCGAAGAGCTGGCCCTGCAGCAGCCCGAATTGTCGCCCCACTTCGCCCTGGAGCTCACCCGCCCCGGCCGCATGGACGAAATGACCGTGCGCATCGAACGCCGTGAAGAGTTCACCCTCGAAGCCGCCGAAGAAGCCGGCAAGCGCCTGCTGCACGACATCAAAACCAAGATCGGCTCCACCTGCCGCATTGAGGTGCTAGACCCGGACGTCCTGCCCCGCTCCGTCGGCAAGATCCGCCGTATCTACGACTACCGCAACAAGCCCAAGGGCAACGAATAAACACTCTTACCAGCGGGTGGTTTGTTAGCATGTAGGGAGCCTCCCGTTGCGGAGGCTCCCTACCCGTGTGTGAGAGGAAGGTGCCGTGAGCACTCGCCAGCCCCAGCCTGCCAAGCGCGGCCGCCCCGGCTATGACCGCCAAGAGGTACTGCGCCTGGCCGTGGAGGTCTTCAACGAACACGGCTACGACGCCACCAGCATGGATATGCTGGCTAAGCGCTTGGGGTTGACTAAGAGCGCTATCTACCACCATGTTTCTTCTAAGGAAGAAATTCTGCGTATCGCTCTTGACCGGGCTCTCGATGCCCTGGATGAGGTTTTTGAGGCTGGTGAGAGCTTGGAGGCGGACGCTCGCGAGCGGCTTGAGTTTGTGGTGCGTCAGACCGTGTTTGTGCTGGCTGAGCACCTGCCCTATGTGACTCTGCTGCTGCGTTTGCGCGGTAATTCCCCGGCCCAGCAGGCCGCTCTCGATAAGCGCCGGGCCCTGACCGGCCGCCTGGCAGCCCTGGTGGATGCTACTCAGCAGGCTGGGCAGGTGCGGCAGAGTGCGGACGCCCGCACCCTGGCCCGCCTGATTTTCGGCATGATTAACTCCCTGGCGGTCTGGTACGACCCGGCCCGTGGCGGCGACGTTGAGGCCCTGGCCGACACGGTCGTCGATATGGCCTTTAGGGGGATTGCGGTGGGGGCCCGCCCCTAGAGGTGGTGCAGGGTATCGTAGACCTATGACTGAAACCCACTCCGCACCCACCTTTCCTGGCCTAAGCCCGGCGGGGGCGCGCGTCCGGTCCACCAATCGCGGGGCAGAAATGCTCAGCCCGACCGGTAAGGGCACTACCGGTATCAATAAGCAGCCGGTAGCTTCGCTGGAGGTTTTTGCCCCGGCACCCGGCTATGGCAACGGCTCCGGCGTGAGCGGGGATTTCGTGGGGGATGCCAAGCACCATGGCGGTGCTGACAAGGCGGTCTATGCCTTTGCCCGGGAGGAATTGGATTACTGGGCCGAGCGATTAGGTGCCCCCTTGGCTGACGGGCAGTTCGGTGAGAATCTGACCACCGAGGGTATTACCTGGAGTGGGGTTCTCATCAACCAGCGCCTGGCGGTGGGTACGGCCGTGCTTGAGGTGTCGGTGCCGCGCCAGCCCTGCCGCACCTTTGCCGACTGGCTGGGTCAAAAAGGCTGGGTAAAAACTTTTACTGAGCGTCAGGATGCCGGTGCCTACTTGCGCGTTATCCAGCCCGGTACCATCACAGCCGGGGATACTATTACTTTTCTGCCTACCCCCGACCACGGGGTGACTATGGGGCAGGCCTTTGCAGCCGCTATGGGTGACCGTGCCGCCATGCAGGCCGTGGTAGAAGCAGGCTGCTACCCGCCTTTCTACCACGACCGGCTACTGGCGAAGCTGGGGCGCTAGCTGGCGTCAGCCTCGGCCATAGGCCAGGTCTTGGCCACCAGGGTCAGCACATCGTAGGTGGCCACGATTTCGTCCTTCTGGTTGTGCAGCACCGCGTCCCAGGTGACCTCGCCGTACTCGTCAGTCACGCGCGGGGTAATCTTCTTGGCGGTCAGCGTCACGCGAATGGAATCATCGTAGGTGACAGGGGTGATGAAACGCAGGTTCTCCAGGCCGTAGTTAGCCAGCACCGGGCCCGGGGCCGGGTCAACGAAGAGCCCTGCCGCCCAAGAGACCAGCAGGTAGCCGTGGGCCACACGACGGGGGAAGAAGGGGTTAGCCGCCGCAGCCTCCTCGTCGGTGTGGGCGTAGAACATATCCCCGGTCTCATGGGCGAAATCAGTGATGTCCTGTAGTTTCACCTCGCGCAGGTCAGAAGCGAACTGGTCGCCGATGGCCAGCTCGGCCAGGGACTTGCGGAAGGGGTGTACGCCCTCGCCCGACTCTACCTGGGCGCGGGTGACGGTTGCGGCGTCCGCCCCGGGGTGCCAGACCCCGGTCAGGGCAGTGAGCTTATTGGGGGAGCCCTGAATAGCGGTGCGCTGCATGTAGTGCTTCACGGCGCGCACGCCACCGAGCTCCTCACCGCCACCGGCCCGGCCGGGGCCGCCATGCACCAGGTGGGGTACGGGGGAGCCGTGGCCGGTTGAGGTCTTGGCGTCCTCGCGGTTTAACACCAGGACGCGGCCGTGGTGGGCCGCAATGCCCAGGGCCAGCTGGGCGGCGGTGGCGTCATCGTGGGTGCAGACTGTAGCCACCAGGGAGCCCTCGCCCAGGGCAGCCAGCTCAACGGCCTCAGCCAGGTCAGTGTACTCCAGCACAGAGGTCACAGGGCCAAAGGCCTCAACGGAATGAACCTCGGGGGTGCGGGCGTCCTCAAAGGTCAGCACCGTGACCGGGTAGAAGGAGGGGCCCTCAGGGGCTTCGCCGCGGAAGGCAATCTTACCGCCGGCCTCCACCAGGCGGGTCACAGCCCTCTCCACCTCGGCCTTCTGTTCGGGGGAGGCCAGGGAACCCATGGTCACGCCCTCCTGGCGCGGGTCGCCAACCACCACGCGTCCGGAAATCTTGCCCGCCAGGGCCTGGACCACCTCAGCGGAGCGCCCGGCGGGCACCAGAACCCGGCGGATAGCGGTGCACTTCTGGCCGGCCTTAGCGGTAATCTCCACCATCACCGACTTGATAAAGGCCTCAAACTCGGGGGTATCAGCGGTGGCGTCCGGGCCCAGAATAGCGGCGTTCAGGGAGTCGGTCTCGGCGGTAAAGTGCAGGCCCTTGGTCTGCACGCTGGGGTGTTGGCGCAGGGTGTGGACGGTGGCGGCGGAGCCGGTAAAGGCGACGTGGTCGCGGTAGTCCAGGTAGTCCAGCAGGTCGCGGGCAGAGCCGGAAATCAGCTGTAGGGCGCCCTCTGGAAGCAGGCCCGAATCCAGCATGAGGCGCACGGTCGCCTCGGTGACGTAGCCGGTGGGGGTGGCGGGCTTGACGATGGTGGGCATACCGGCGATAAAGGCCGGGGCGAACTTCTCAAGCATGCCCCAGATGGGGAAGTTAAAGGCGTTAATCTCAACGGCCACCCCGGGCAGGGTGGTGTAGATGTGCTCGCCAATGAAGGAGCCGTCGCGGGAGAGCTGCTCAACGTTGCCGTCGATGATGACGCGGGAGTTGGGCAGCTCGCGGCGGCCCTTGGAGGAGAAAGTGAAGAGGGTGCCGATACCGCCGTCCACGTCGATGTAGTGGTCGCGCTGGGTGGCACCGGTGGCGAAGGAAAGCTCGTAGAGCTCGGCCTTGTGCTCGGTCAGGAACTGGGCCAGCTGCTTGATGATGAGGGCGCGTTCGTGGAAGGTGAGCTTACCCAGGTTGGCCTGGCCGGTGGTGCGGGCGTAGTCAATGGCCCCTGCGGTGTCGATTCCCTCGGTGGATACCCGGTAGATGGGTTGGCCGGTGATGGCGTGGAGGACGTCCTGGGGTGAGGCAGGGTTTTCCGGGGCCCACCAGGAGCCCTTGATGAAACTGGGAACAAGGGTGGGGGTGCTCGTCATTGAGAAATCCTTACTGTTGGGGCGCTCGGAAATAAATGACCGAGCGTTCAGTTATTGGTATAAACTATAGTTCACATCACAGGTGAAGAAAAGCCTTGCAGGCCTTGAGCAGCAGGGCGGAAAGGACGCTCATGGGCGAGCAGGTGGCGGCCGGCCGGGAGGCCGATGGGCAGATGGAACTCTGGAAAATCACCCTGGGTGAGCTGGATGAAAAGATGGGGGTTACGGTTCTAGAAGAATCGGCAGAACGGGTAGTGGCCACCATGCCGGTGGAGGGCAACCGCCAGTCCTTAGGGCTGCTGCACGGGGGCGCTATGTTGGCCCTGGGAGAGGCGGTGGGCTCCTGGGCTGCGGTCATTCATGCTTCTTCTATGGGCAGGGTCGCGGTGGGTGTGGACGTGAATGCCACCCACCATAAATCCTCAAAAAGCGGCAGGGTGCGGGCGACGGCGTCCGCCATTCACCTAGGCCGTTCCCTGACTACCCACGAAGTGATTATCACCCACGAAGACACGGGCGCGCGCCTGTGTACTCTGCGCATCACCAACTTCATCAAGTAGGTACCACCTCAGTCAGGTAGGTACCAGTTAAATCAGAAAAACCCACCTAGTTCGTGGGTTTTTCTGACTGAGATGGTACCTACCGGGGTGGGCGGGCCTAGAAATCCCTAAGTTCTTCAAGAGACTGTACGAAAAGACCCCGTTTCGATACGCGGGATAAAGGTGCCCGGCGACTACTTCTTGAGTGCCGATAAGGGTTGTAACGGTGACTTTAGGGTTCATTGCGCTGCCTTACCACCTTGGGGAGCTTCTCGTTGGCTCGGAGCTTGCCCACGTCGGTGAGATAAGGATCGGTTGCGGTAACAACTCCATCGAGCATGCCCAAGACTTTCAAGACCGTGAGCAGAATGTCGGAGCGAACGGGTTGACCAGACTCAATCTTTCGTAAGGTTACTACCGTGGTTCCTGCTCGTTCTGCGACCATTTGGGCGGTAAGACCCAGAAGTTTACGCTGGGTAGTTAGATTTTCGCCCATAGTGCGTTGGGCTCGGCGGACGGGTAGGGGAATATATCCCACTGAGACCTCCCTTAAGCAGAAACTTTTCTTTCAGTATAAGCCCCATAGTGAAAGAAAAGCTTCTGTTTGTTGTATGGGTGGGCGAGCCTAGCTGTAGTCGTAGAAGCCCTTGCCGCTCTTACGGCCCAGCTCCCCGCGGGCCACCATATCGCGCATGAGCTGCGGCGGGGCAAACCGCTCACCCAGCTGTGACTCCAGGTACTCAGCAATGCCCAGGCGGACGTCCAGCCCCACCACATCGGTCAAAGCCAGCGGGCCAATGGGGAACTTATAGCCCAACACCATTGCGTTATCGATATCCTCCGGGCTGGCCACGCCCTCCTCAACCATGCGAATAGCCTCAAGCGCAATCGCCACACCCAGACGCGAGGAGGCAAAACCGGGAGCGTCATTGACCACCACCGGGGTCTTGCCCAGGCCCTCAACCCAGAGGCGGGCCGCGTCCTTGAGCTCGGCAGACGAATGCTGAGACTGCACCACCTCCACCAGCTTGGACGCCGGCACCGGGTTAAAGAAATGCAGGCCAATAAAGTTACCGGGGCGCTCCAAAGACTCAGCCAACCCATCAATCGACAGGGACGAGGTATTCGACGCCAGCCAGGCCCCCTCACCCAGCTGCTCCTCAACAGCCCGCAAGGCACCCACCTTCAGATCCCAGTTCTCGGGCACGGCCTCAACCACCAGCTGGCGGTCGGCAAAATCACTGTAATCCACCGACACCGCAAAGCGCTCGGTCAGCTCATCAAAATTACCGTCAAAAGCCCCGCGCTCCAGCGACTTGGCCAAATCGCGCTCCACGCGCTCGCGGGCAGCTTCGGCCGCCTGAGCGTCCCGCTCAACCACCACAACCTGGGCCCCGGCCAGCAGAAAAGCATGGGCAATACCCGCGCCCATACGTCCGCCGCCCAGCACGCCCACGCGGGCAGGAACCTTCAACTCGTGAACTTCAGTCATCACTTACCTCTACTTCTTCTTCCGATCAAGAAAAGCCTGCATGCGGTCAAACTTGGCCTGGGACTCAAACAAAATCGCCTGGGCCAGCTCGTCAATGTGGGGGTGGGCCTCGCGCGGAGCCCCAAAAACCCGCTTGGTCACGCGCACCGCCAGGGGGTCCTGGCCCCCGATGCGGTCAGCTAAGGCATGGGCAGCGGCCACGAGCTCGGACGGCTCATGCAGCTCAGTGACCAGGTGCAGCTTCAGCGCCTCCTTGGCGTTGAGAATACGACCGGCCATGAGAATCTCAAGAGCTACCGGCTCACCCACCAGCTCTTTAAGGCGCCAGAGGGCACCGGCCGCGGCGATAATACCCAGGTTGGTTTCGGGCTGGCCCATCTTGATGTAGGGGGTACCCAGGCGGAAGTCAGCCGCATAGGCCAGCTCCGCCCCGCCCCCTAGGGCATAGCCATCAATGGCGGCAATGACCGGCATGGGGAGCTTATGAATGCGGTCAAAAATTTGCGAATTGACCCCGCGCAGGGCGTCCTCGCGGCGGCGCTCGCGCAGCTGGGCAATGTCTGCCCCCGAGGCAAAAATGCCGCGCCCGTTGACCTCGCACCCGGTCAGAATCAGAATCTTGGGGGTGGCCTCTAGGTAGGCGCAGACCTCGTGCAGTTCAGCGACCATGGTGGCGTCGATGGCGTTGCGCACCTGGGGGCGGTTCATGCGAACCAGCAGGCGGTCGTCGCCCTCTTCAACGGTCAGGGCGGTGAAATGCTCAAACATTAGACAGCCTCCACCAGCAGGGCAGCGCCCTGCCCCACGCCGATGCACATGGTGGCCAGGCCGCGGGTGGCACCTTCTCGTTCCATACGGCCCAGCAGGGTAATCACAATGCGGGAGCCGGACGAGCCCAGCGGGTGGCCCAGGGCAATCGCCCCGCCGTCGCGGTTGACGATGTCCTCGCTCAGGTCCAGACGGCGCATGGAGGCCAGGGACTGGGAGGCAAAGGCCTCATTGAGTTCAACAGCGCCCAGGTCGGCTACCGTCCACCCGGCCCTAGCCAGGGCCTTTTCGGTGGCCGGAACCGGGCCCAGGCCCATGATTTCGGGGGCCAGGCCAGCAGACGTGCCGGTGGCGACGCGGGCGCGGGGGGTCAGGCCGTACTTTTTCAGGGCTTCTTCGGAGGCCACGATAATGGCTGAAGCCCCGTCGTTGAGGCTGGATGAGTTTCCGGCAGTTACCACAGAGCCACCGGCAACAACCGGGCGTAGCTTAGCCAGCACCTCGGCGGTCGTGCCGGGGCGGGGGCCTTCGTCGGTATCAACCACGGTTTCACGGCCCTTGCGGTCGCGCACGACCACAGGCACAATTTCATCCTTGAAATGCCCGGCCTCGATGGCCGCAAGAGCCCGCTCGTGGGAGCGGACGGCAAAGGCGTCACAGTCTTCACGGGAAATCGAATCAACCCGGGCTACCTCTTCTGCGGTCTCTGGCATGGAGTAGGTGAACTTGTCGCGCTCGGCAAAGATGGGGTTGATGAAGCGCCAGCCGATAGAGGTGTCGAAGCTCTGGCCGGGCTTGGCGAAGGCGGTGGTGGGCTTTTCCATGACCCAGGGGGCGCGGGACATGGACTCCACACCTCCGGCAACCACGATATCGGCCTCTCCGGCCTTGATCATCTGAGCTGCGAGGGTAATAGCGCTGAGCCCTGAGGCGCAGAGGCGGTTGACGGTGATGCCGGGGACGGTATCGGGGTAGTCGTTGAGTAGCCAGGCCAGGCGGGCCACGTTACGGTTCTCTTCACCGGCACCGTTGGCATTGCCCAGGATGACCTCGTCGACAGCCGCCGGGTCGAGCCCGGCCTTCTCGATGACGTCCTTAATCACCAGGGCTGCCAGATCATCGGGGCGGACGGACGACAGTGCCCCGCCGTAGCGCCCCACGGGGGTGCGGGAGCCGCCTACGAGATAAGCCTGGGGTGTCTGCGACATTCAAACTCCTTTGTCGGAAAGTCAAAAATAACTGACCAATCGTTCACTAAATCTTGTCATTTTAAGTGACCTAGGTCAAGGGAAAGGGTGAGACCCCCGCAAGAAAAAGAGGTGCGGGGGTCTTGGGTGAGGGCGTACCTGTGAGAAGTTTTCCCTCCTCTGAGCCCTTACCTCTTACTCAATTCGGAAGATTTTTATTTCCTCGCGCGCTCGGAAAAATCTTCCGCATTCTCTGGGTGCAGGTCAATTTCTTGGATGCCCTTGGGTACCAGGCTGACTGCAATCAGCGAGATGAGGGTGATGCCCGCGATGTAGAGGCCAATCATCCAGGACTGGCCGGTCTCACGCAGAATCATTTCGGCGATCATGGGGGCGAAGGCGCCACCGAGAATTGCACCAATGGCGTAGCCGATAGAGATACCCGAGAAGCGGACGGAGGCGGGGAACATCTCGGCGTACATGGCTGACTGGGGGCCGTAGGAGGGGCCTAGGCCAATGGTGAGAATGAAAATGGCCAGGGCGAATAGGGCGATGCTGCCCGAGTCAATCATGAACCACATGGGTACAGCCCAGAGCAGTAGAATTCCGTAGCCAATCTGGAAGGTTCGTACTCGGCCAAGCTTGTCGCTCATCCAGCCACCAACCATGGTGAAGATGAGCCAGCCTAGACCGCCAATAATGGCTGCTGTCATCGCCTGGCCGCGGGTCATGCCCAGGTTCTTCACGCCGTAGGAGATAAAGAATGCAATCACTAGATAGCCTGCCGCGTTGTTGGCAATAAAGATAAAGGCGGCCAGAAGGACCTCGCGGGTGTTGGTCTTGAAAAGCTGTTTGAGCGGGGCTGACTCCTTCTTTTTGAGGTTCTGCATTTCTTTGAAGACGGGGGATTCTTCAACGGAGTGGCGGATATAGAAGCCTACCAGAATCAGGACGATGGAGGACCAGAAGGGGATGCGCCAGCCGAAGCTCAGGAACTGCTCTTCGGTCAGGACTGCGCTGAGGAGTAGGTTGACCAGGGTTGCCAGAATCATGCCCAGGGGAACACCAATCTGGGGGAAAGCTCCAAAGAAGCCGCGCTTGTTGCGGGGTGCGTGTTCAACGGACATCAGGGCTGCACCGCCCCATTCGCCGCCTGCGGAGAAACCCTGGAGGATGCGCAGGGCGATGATAATGAGGGGTGCGGCTATGCCGATTTGGGCGTAGGTGGGTACAAAGCCGATGCCGACGGTGGCTACGCCCATCATGATGAGGGTGAGTACCAGGGTGATGCGGCGGCCGAACTTATCGCCGATATGCCCTGCCACGATAGCCCCCAGGGGGCGGAAGATGAAACTAATGCCCAGTGAAGCCCAGGAAACGATCTGGGCGAGAGTCCTGTCTTCTCCTTCGGGGGTGAAGTACTGGGTGGCAAGAATGAGGCCTGCGGCCTGGGCGTAAATGAAGAAGTCGTACCACTCGATGGTGGTGCCGATGAGAGTGCCTGCGAGAACCTTGCGTTCTTCTGCGGTGACCCTGTGTGCTGTGGTTGTAGACATGGTGTGTTCCTCTGCGTTGAGGTATGCGGGGGAGCTGCCATCGTGGGCTTGAGGCGGCTGTCACATTTAACTATGAGTTGAATCATATACGAAAAGCGTGGGGGTGCAACAGGGCTCAACAGAAATTTTTACCGAATGGTCAGTAAATGCCGTGGGAAGGCGGGTGTGCGCCCGCTTCAGGCAAGGTGGGGCGCGCACCCGGGGTGCCGTTATTGCCCTAGATCTGCACTCATCAGTGCGTCAGCGGCCTTTTCTGCAATCATAATTGAGGGCGCATTAGTGTTCCCTGTGGGGACGATAGGCATGATGGAGGCATCAATGACGTGCAGATTTTCAACCCCGTAGACGGCGAGGTTGTGGGGAGAAACCACTGCCTGTGTGCCGGTGCCCATGGCACAGGTGCCGACCTGGTGGTGGTAGGTGACCACGGCATCACGGGCGTACTGTTCGAGTTCATCATCAGAGACTTCTGGGCCCGGCCATATTTCGGTGGCACCCCACTCTTCTGCCAGCGCAGGCTGCCTGCCGATAGCACGGCACTGTTTGATGGACTGCACCATGGCCTGTAAGTCTGCATCTGCTTCAAAGACCCCCAGATCTACCGTGACAGGGTCATCGAGGCGCGAACCTGTGAGCGTAAGAGCGCCCCGTGACTGCGGGCGAACAATACCAGCCATCAGGGTGAAGGCCTCTGCCGGGCCGGTCATCTCACCGGGGCCGTAAGCCTGAGAATACATAGGGAAAGAGAAGAAAATCGGTTGGGTATCGGGCAGGTGCTGCGCAGGTGAGGACCTTGCAAAAAGATGAACCTCTGCAGGGGCTACCTGTGGGGTAGGAATAGGCTTATCAGCTGTATAAATCACCGGCACAAGCAGATGGTCGTGTAAGTTCTTCCCCACCCCAGGCGCTTCCGCCACCAGTTCTATACCTAAATCTCTCAGCTCGCGGGCAGGGCCTATGCCTGACCGCAAGAGAATCTCGGGGCTTCCCAGGGCGCCAGCCGAAAGCACTACCTTACTGGCATATACTTCCTGGCGCCCCTCTTGTGTATGCATAAGAATACCAACGGCAGAGGTGCCTTCAAAGAGAACTTTTTCTACCCGCGCCCCAGTAATCAGCGTGAGATTTTCGTGGTCAGCCACGGGTTTAAGGTAGGCGTGCCAAACATTAAACCTTTTGTCATCCCGCACGTTAAGCTGCATACGCGAGACGCCCTCGGGGTCGCCCGAGTTGTAGTCAGGGTTCAGCTTGTGGCCAGCCTGCTGGGCAGCCTCGACCATAGACTCCTGTAAGGGGCTACGAGAAAAATCCTGACGAACGTCCAGCAGGCCATCGGTTCCCCGTGACTTAGAGGGGCCTCCGTCATAATTCTCTGCTTTGATGAAATAGGGGAGCACCTCATTCCACCCCCACCCCGGGTTGCCCAGATAGGCCCAGCTATCGTAGTCAGCAGCTGCACCGCGCACCCAAATACAGGCGTTGAGCGCATGAGAGCCGCCAAGAACCTTGCCGCGCGGCAGGTGAAGCCGGCGGTTATGAGCTCCAGGCTGAGGAGATGTGAAATAGTCCCAGTCTTGGTCGGAGTGCCAGAGCTTGCCAAGATCATTGAGGTGGTCAATATCTGGGTTAGGCTCCTGCAGGCCCGCCTCAACCAAAGTTACTGTTTTGCCGGCATCAATGAGCCTGCGAGTAAGCACGGCTCCCGCCGAGCCTCCCCCTACGATCAAAAAGTCTGTCATGGTTTTCTCCTCTACAAAGTGTATGTATATAAACCCCCAAGCAGCAGAGCTTTTGTCTTACTCAAAAACCTCTGTGCTTGGGGGTGCTTTACCTACAATCCTGGCGCGGTTGCTACTCGCAAATCACCTGGGGTAAGCCCATATGCTTGAGCCCCTCAAGACCGAATTCCACGCCGTAGCCCGACTCCTTAATACCGCCGAAGGGGATGCGTGGATCAATTGCACCGTGCTTATTAATCCAGACGGTACCGGCCTGCATCTTGGCGGCAACCTCGCGGGCCCGCTCAAGGTTCGGTGACCAGACAGAAGCACCCAGACCAACGTCCAAACGATTGGCCTCTTCCAGGGCCTCCTCCAGGGTGGAGTAGCGGATAATCGGCAGGGCTGGGCCAAACTGTTCCTCAACCACCAGCGGGTTATCTTTCTCAATATCGGCCACCAGGGTGGTGGGGTAGAAGAAGCCCTGAGAACCCTCGTCCGGGTCGCCGCCTAGCAGAATGCGGGCACCAGCGTCCTGAGCCTTCTGCACCAAATCAGCCACAATGTCGTACTGGGCCTTATTCTGCAGGGGGCCCAGAACATTCTGCTCCTCAAGACCCACGCCCATGGGCATGTTCTTAGCTACCTCGACTAGCTCCTGGCAGACCGCATCGTAGAGAGAATCAGGCACATAGAGGCGCTTGAGTGCGGCGCAGGTCTGGCCGGTATTGATGAAGGCTCCCCAGAAGAGACCCTCAGCGATAGCCTTGGGGTCGGCGTCATCGAGCACGATGCCAGCGTCGTTGCCACCCAGCTCCAGGGTTAGACGCTTGAGAGAGTCAGCAGCCGAGGCGGCAATCTTCTTGCCCGTGGCGGTGGAGCCGGTGAAAGTAATCTTGTCGATACCCGGGTGGGTGGTCATGGCAGCACCCACACCGCGGTCTGCGGCAATGATCTGAACCACACCCTCGGGGAGCACGGTATTAATAACCTCAACTAAGGCCAGCACACTCAGGGTGGTGTACTCAGAGGGCTTGAGCACAATGGTGTTGCCCATGCGCAGGGCCGGGGCAATCTGCCAGATGGTAATCATCATCGGCCAGTTCCAGGGGCCAATGCCACCCACCACACCGATGGGCCGGTAATTGAGAACGGCTCGGGTCTCGCCGTCGTCCACCAGCAACTCTTCATCTAGCCCAAAGGACGCCGTTACCCGTGTCCACGCCACACAGCCGCCCACCTCAAAGCGGGCATTGGGCCCGTTCAGGGGCTTGCCCTGCTCACGGGAGAGCAGCTCGGCCAGGGGCTCGGAGGCCTGCTCAATAGCATCGGCCATCTTCATCAGGTAGTCGCTACGCTCAGCGTGAGAGAGGGCTGCCCAGGCGGGCTGAGCTTCACGCGCTTTGGTAACAAGCTCATCGAGGACGTCAGCGCCCTGCTCGGGCGCCAAGCCAATGAGTTCTTCGGTGGCTGGGTCAAAAACCTCGCGAGTGCCGCCCTGTGTGACGCGGCTCAGAAGTTCCTGATAGGTGGTGGGTAGTGATGACACCGTTAGCTCCTTGCTCTCAAATGGATCTTAGATTTATGATGTGGCTCACTGGAAAATTGGTGTTAGGTGTGCAGTGCACACTCCTTGGCCTGGTGTGCTCCCAGTCACTTCAGTTACAGTTTTGAGCAATCCCTGATACCGGAAGGCCCCTCATGCAGCAGGACGAAAAACAAGAAGCCTACAGCTTTCGTAGCCACGACCCCATGAATCTCACCCAGTGGATTGCGGGGGCCAGAGAGAGCTTCGGCCCTCTCGTCATTACCGCTCCCGATTCTGAAAACTTCACCGCCAGCGTCCGCACCGCCTCACTTGGCGATGTGCACCTCTTCGATATGCGCACCCCCGCGCACACCGTTCGTAGGGACCCCGCCGCCACGGACTCCACCGAGGGTTATTGCAAGCTCAGCCTGCAACTTGAAGGTAGCGCCGTCATCAGCCAGGGCGGGCGAACCTGCACCCTAGGCCCGGGTGACCTGGCACTTTACCTGACTTCAAGCCCCTACCAGATTGAATACAGTGGAAGCCAGCGTAGCCTTGTGGTGCTCTTTCCTCAAAGCTTTATTCACCTCAGCAGCGACTACCTCGAACTTATGACCGCCACCCCCGTGTCAGACACCCAGGGCCTGGGAAAATTTGCGGTGCCCCTCTTTGAGCAGCTGGCAGTAAACGTTGAGGAACTGTCAGGGCCCCACGCTCTCGCCCTGGTGCGCTCAGCCCTAGAAATGGTGATTACGGTGATGGCAGCAGAATCAAGCGAGGCGGGCCGCCAGCCCGATAACACGCTCTACCACCAGGCACTGGCCTACATCGAAGAGCACCTGGGTGACCCCCATCTGGGGCCGAGTAAAATCGCCGAAGCTCTCTATATCTCTCTGCGGCAGTTACACGGCCGGTTTGCGAGCCACCAACAAACAGTAGCAACCTACATTCGTACCCGCCGCCTGGAATCTATTCGGGAGGACCTAGCCAACCCCCTCTATCGCGGAGACTCGGTGCAGACCATTAGCGCCCGCTACGCTCTTTTTGATCCCTCCCACGTCAGCAAGGTCTTTAAGGCTGAGTACGGGGAGTCACCCTCAGCCTACCGGGCACGCATGCTTGCCACCTTATAGTACAAGCCCGGGCACTTGTTGCTTATCGGCCGGTAGCGTCAGGCTAGCAGCTCACAATTTCTACCTCAATGGCGGCAGCAGGTAGCTCCCGGGCCAGCAGGGCACCAACCTCTCGGGCCAGGGTGGGAACATGAACACCGGGAGCTGCGCCGATACGCACCGCCACGGTAAGGTCTGCGCCCCCGGTGCCCTGTATCAGGGTGTCGTCTGAACTGTTTGAGGTGTGGTTCTGGCTGCCCTCAGGTGCCTCTGACGTGGCATGTGAACGGCTCTGGGTGGTTCGCATAGCACGTAGCACATAGGGTGAGCGCGGGTAGATTTTCTCTACACCGGGTAGGTTCAGAATAGAGCACCGCAGGCGGTCAAGGGTGACCCCTGCGGGAAGATGGCGGCCGGCAGATGTGGAGGTATCGGGTTCGATGAAAATACGATGGCTCATGCCGCCTCTACCTCCTGATTCTTGGTGTGAAGATCTTGCACTGTGATGTCGATACCGGTGATATTGAGCTCGCTGACCCGAGCAAATTCAGAGGTCAAGGCTTCTCGCAGGAGCTGGATCAGCAGGGGAATCTGCTGCCCCAGGCACACCGATACCGTAACCTGTACCGTGACCGGTGCGCCATAGGTCTGAACGTCACCCACAAGGCGGCACCTGCCAATCATAACTCCCTCAATGCGGTCGGCCACCGCCCTGGCTGCGGCCACTACTGCACCTTCACTCTGGCTGAGACGCACCCGCTCTGACGGGGCTTCTAGGGGGATAGACCGCCCGCTCCTTGCCTCAAAAACCAGGTTGTTCAGCAGAGAATCAACCCATGATGTGTCTGCCTCCTGCTCCTGTGTCTCCCGGTCTAGGGCCGTGGCCGCTAGGTCGTGGAGCTTGCTGAGAGAAGCGATTTTTCGGGTGCACTCCGGGCAGGAGTCAATATGGTGAGCGAGTTTGTGGTGGGCAGGGCTGAGTGGCTGGCTTGTATCGCGATCCACCCAGTCGCTGAGAGTGCTGATGGGCATGTTGCAATCTGTCATTGTTCCTTACTTTCCCTCCATACCCTCGAGTAGCTTGACCCGTGCGCGGGCTAGCTGACCTCTGACGCTGGCCGTGGTGATATTGAGCGCCTCCGCGATCTCCCGGTAGCTAGATCCCCCAAATTCACGCATCAGCCAGATGCGCTGCTGTTGTTCGGGGAGCTTTTTCAATACCTGGGTGAGCTTCTGCATGTCTGTGCTGATGAGGGCCTGAGTCTCGGGGGTAGGCTCTGTGCTGGGGAGGTGCTGCTGGTCTTCAAGGGGGAGGTTCTTTGCCCGGGCCCGAATAAGATCTATACTTTTGCGGCCGGTGAGGGTCATGAGCCAGCTTTTGACCTTGCTGGGATTCTGTAGCGTGTCCAATTTTTGCCAGGCCTGGAGCAGAGTCTCTTGGAGGGCATCGTCCGCGTCTGCCGTGCTACCCGTCAGCCTGAGCGCATAGGCCCGCATGAGCGGTAAGTAACGCCGTACCAGTATCTGAAAGGCCTGTTCGTCTCCGTCGATGGCGCGCTGGCACAGTAGCTGATCGGTGGGCCCGGACGGCTGATGTTGACTTGAATCTGTCACCTGTGGTTCCTGATGGTGGTTAGCTTGGGGAGGGGAAGGCCGGGGCGCGTGAGCCCCGGCCTTCGAGCTAGCGGACTCGCTGCTCGTCCTGGTGAAGGGTAGCCCGCAGGCCACCGGTGGCTCGTACCAGGAGAGGAACCTGGTACCCCAGGAGCCTATCGAGCCCCTGTGCGACGCGAGCCGTCAGCTCTTGAAGCTGCACCAGGTTCGCCCCCTGGCGGACCTCAAGCTTAACCTGCACCCCGGGGGTTTTCTTCACAGCCAACGAAGTGACGGTGACGGCAAGCAGGTCAGGATGGTTCTCAAAAGCCTGGCTCACAGCCTCTTTGACGAAGCTATGAGATAGTGTAGTGCTCCCCTCACCCTGAGGGTCCTGCTGGGTGCCCAGGGAGCTGACGCGCCGGGCCCGCTGCTTCAGCATCAGCCAGAGAAGAGCCGCCACCGCTAGGAGCATGAGCGCGAGCAGGGCAAGAGTGAAGAGGCTGGTCTGCCCCGAGGTAGTATCTACCGCTGCGCTGGCTAGGCCCTGCCTGGCCTCTGTTTCGAGGGGGGCCAGCTGGGTCTCCCAGGCCTGCCGGGCTTGCGGCAGAAACAGGAGGGCGAATGCCCCCGCCCCAAGGGCAAGAAGGACGAGCCCGGTCACCCCAAGGAAGACACGGTTGAGAGCTCTAGGTGTGCTACCCATGAGAGATAACCCCCTGTTTTTCTATCTGGACGCGGGCCTGCGGGGCAGGTGTGAGCGCGTAGCTATCGATGGTGGCTTGCGCCATGTCGGTGAGCTCTTGGGTGTCAACCCGGTGGCCGGATGTAGGCGTGACCGTGATGACTACCCGGCGGGCAGATACGCGGGTAACAACCTGGTCACGGGTCAGACCGGTCCGTTTGCGTATGGCTGCGCTGAGGGCGGATGCAAGTACCCTGTCATCAACAATGAAGGCGAACCGCCCGGTGCGGGCACGGTGGCGGTTGAGGCTACCTGGAGCGCAGGCCAGGAAAATCAGGAAGAGGCCTGCGAGAGAGAGCAGGGCGCCGAGAGTAATACCGAGCGGACCTGACAGGAGCTCCGGTGCTGAGAAGAAGGCGGAGAAAGCCTTCTCTCCCGAGAGCACAAGCGGGGGAAGCCCGAGGGCCGCACGTACCAGCTCTGTGCCACACCATACCAAAATCACGATGAGTGCAAGGGCAAGCAGCACCGTAGCAAAGGAACGTGACGAGTGGGTTTCCCGCCGCCCCATGAGGTTCACCAGGGGGCCGGCCTGATCAAGATCCAATTCCAGGTGGTTACCGGTAGGCGGGTTCTGGTGCCTTTGAGCGTCACCAACATAGCCTAAAGTACCCTGTTCGTTCATTGCACTCTCGCCTCCTTACCGAGCGGCGCAACACCGTTAAGCGTCACGTTGACAGAGCCTACCTCTGCTCCGATGAGCTGGGTGGCGCGGGTTGAGATGCGGGTGCGGGCCCGGGAGACCGCGTCAAAGACAGTGCCGCCGAGTGCCGCAAGATAGGTTTCGTGCTCGATGAGCCTATCGAGTCGGGGGAGCGGGTAGTCCACGGTAACCGATATGCCAAGCTGACCGTCGTCGTCAAAGAGGGAGGTCTGCGCCCTCTCTACAGGTACCCCTATAGCCTGAGCAGCAAGGGCTGAGCAGGTCGATATCAGGGCTTTCTGCCTGACCGTGGTATGCCCGCGTCCTTTAATGTGTGTAGTCATTGAGCCTCATTTGCCGTGCGCAGGTTGCTGGGGTTGACCGCGCACACAGTGCTGAATACTGAATTTACCGAGATGATGTGCTCTTACGCAGGGCATCAAAGAGGTCTGAAACGCTGAAGTCTGAGGTCTGCATAAAATGCCCAGCAGCGGCACCGAGAGCCATCAGGAGAGCAACCAGCACGAAGCCACCAAAACCGTAGGCAAGCCCAGCGAAAGCCAGAATCGTGCCCAGCAGGGCACCAGCAAAAGTCTTAGTCATTACTTAACACGACCCTCAGATTCGGTGGCTTCTTCAGCGGAGTCGTCGCTGGGGATGTGAACGTCGAGAACTTCAATATTCACCTCGGTGACTTCGAGGCCAGCTAGTGTTTGAATAGCTTCAATCACCGCCTGGCGAGCCTGGTCGGCGACGTCGTAGATGGGGTAGGGGTATTCGACGATAATGGAGAGGTCGAGGGCGGCCTGGGTCTGACCTACCTCTACGCTGATACCCTGCTTGAGGTTGTCTTCTTGGCCTACAGCGTTGCGCAGGGCGCCCATGGCACGGGCTGCACCGCCGCCTAAGGCGTAGACACCTTCAACGTCGCGCAGGGCAATGCCTGCAATCTTGGCAATAACGCCGTCGTTGATGCTGGTGGAACCCTGGCCGTTGTCGGTGCCGGTGTTGCGGGTGAGGGGCTCGACGCTCTGGTTTCCGGCGATATCTGCGGGGGTCACGGTGGTCTGAGACATGGTTTCTTCCTTCTGTAAAGGGTCGTTAGTTTAGGTGACGGCGCAGATTGAGAGAGGCTCTCAATCTATGCCAGATGCGCCGTCAGTAGTAAGACGGAACAGAGGGGCAAAGTGTCACGGAAATTTTTAATTTTTTTTGACGCTGTGGTGAAAGCGGGCCCTACAACTTGCACCTACCTCTTACTTTTCAGAGGGGCGGATGCCTCTTGGTTAGGCACCCTTTCGATTAAAAAACTTTACTAGTAAAATAATTTCTGTAGGAAAATCCACCAGAAAGGCGCAAGGCCATGACTCAAAAAATAGGCTTCCTCTCCTTTGGCCACTACGGCGACTATCCCGGATCCAAAACCCGCACCGGCGCCGACATGCTCCACCAAGCCATCGATCTAGCCGTCGGCGCTGAAGACATTGGGCTAGACGGGGCCTTCTACCGCGTGCACCACTTCGCCCAGCAGCAGATGTCCCCGTTCCCCCTGCTGGCCGCCGCAGCAGCCCGCACCTCCACCATCGAGCTAGGCACCGGCGTCATCGATATGCGCTATGAAAACCCGCTCTACATGGCAGAGCAGGCAGCCATGGTCGACCTCATTGCCGGTAACGAGCGCCTACAGCTGGGTATCTCCCGCGGCTCACCCGAGACCGTCTATAAGGGCTTTGCCCACTTCGGCTACCTACCCGCCGAGGGGGAGGACGAGGCCGACATGGCCCGCCGTCACACCGCCCTCTTCCGCGAGGCCATCGCCGGGAAGGGAATCGCCCAGAGCGTTTCTGACCCCACCCAGCTCGATCCGATTACGCCCCAGTCACCCGGCCTGCCCCGTCGTATCTGGTGGGGCGCTAGTACTCGCGATACCGCCCGCTGGACCGGCGAACAGGGCATGAACCTTATGTCCTCCACCCTGCTGCTGGAAGACACCGGTGTACCCTTTGACCAGCTCCAGGCCGAGCAACTACGCATCTTCAAGCAGGCTTGGGCGGACGCCGGGCACGAGGGTACCCCGCGCACTTCGGTCTCGCGCTCGATTATCCCGATTATTGATGAGCAGAGTAACTACTACTTCGGCCTGCGCGCCCAGGCTGAGGGGCAGGACCAGGTCGGTATTCTGGACGGTGCTGTTTCCCGCTTTGGCAAGAGCTACATTGGCGAGCCCGACAAAATCGCTGAAGAACTGGCCCAAGACGAGGCAGTGGCGGAGGCAGACACCCTGCTGGTGACTATTCCCAACATGCTGGGAGTGGACTTCAACCTGCGCCAGCTGGAGGCAATCATCCGCGACATTAAGCCCACCCTCTACCCCCATCCCCGCCCCTAGCAAGGGGACCTCATTTCTTCAAAAGGACCGCATAGTATGCGGTCCTTTTGAAGTTTCGTGGTCCCTTTGAGAATGAGGAGTTACTTGACTCCTTCAATCTCGGATTCAGTGACCCACTTATGGTTCTTCATGGTCATGCCACTGGAAGTGAAGTCCACCATATAAACGGTCTCATCGGTGGACGATTCAACCGTCCCCTCAGCTCCCCTCATGCCGGTCATGTGCTCAGCCTCGATGGTCACGGGGGCGCCGTCGGAAAGGCGCTCACTCCCGGCGTCCGCCAGTTCTTCCTGCACAACCCACTTGTGGTCGGTGACGGGGTCAGAGCCATCGGTAGGGGTGTAGTTCACCGAGTAGGTGTAGGTCTGGTAGGCGCCCACGATGGTGGCGGTAGCCCCGCTCATACCACTCATGTGGTCAGCGGCGAGAACAACCTCGGTGCCAACCGGGTAGGTGGGGTCTGATGCTTCAGCGATACCGGCAGGTGCGGGCCCGCCATCTGTCGGGTGGTTGGCGTGATCAGCGTGGGCTGCGGCAGCTGACGAGACCAGAGCCTCAGCCTCGTTTTTAGCATTTGACTCGTTGGACCCGCAGGCGGTCAGAGCCAGCAGAGATAGGGCAGCGAGGGCGAGGACGCGGGTGGGTAGGGTTTTCATAGGTGCCTCCTGGGGCGTTGGTTGGGGTGTTAGGAAAAGCGGAGCAGTCGGGTGGAGTTGAGTACCACGAAGACTGAGGAGAAGGCCATGGCTGCTGCTGCAATCATGGGGTTGAGCAGGCCAGCTGCTGCCACCGGAATAGCCACCGTGTTATAGGCAAAGGCCCAGAAGAGGTTGCTCTTAATGAGGCGCAAGGTGGCCCGCGAGAGTCGAATGGCTGTCGGCAGCGAGCTTAGGTCGCTGCGCACAATGGTCATGTCGGCAGCCTCCATAGCCACGTCGGTGCCCGACCCCATGGCCACGCCCACATCGGCCTTGGCCAGGGCGGCCGCGTCATTCACGCCGTCGCCCACCATGGCGACCCCCACCCCGCCCTCTTGCAGGCGGGTGATGGTGGCCAGCTTATCGGAGGGGCTAACTCCCGCATAAACATTCGCGGAGTCAATGCCCACCCGGGCAGCTACCGCACGGGCGACGGGTTCGGCATCCCCGGTCAGTAGAACCGGGGTGAGCCCCAGGGCCTTGAGTTCTGCCAGAGCTTCGGACGCCCCCGGCTTGGGGGTATCTTGCAGGGCCAGCAGGGCCGCGGGCTGCCCGTTGAGAGCAAGGACGACGGTGGTGCGCCCGGCCTCCTGCCCGGCCAGTAGGGCGTGGGTGTGGGCTTCGCTCAGCTCGATACCTTCGGCAGCCAAGAAGCTGGTCTGACCCACTAGAGCCGTGATTTCTCGGCTTTCGCCCGAGGAAACCTCTTCCAACAGGGTGGCTCGCACACCCCCGCCGGGGGCTGACTCAAAGGCGGTGACTTCAGGCAGAGAGGAACCCGCTCCAGCAGCCTGGGCTGCCTGGGTGATAGCCCGGGCAAGAGGGTGCTCAGAGCGGCTCTCAGCCGCCCCGGCCAGTGCTAGTAACCGCCCGGCGTCTTGGGGCTCAAAGCCCGCAAGGGGAGTTATCTCAGCCAGGGTGAAGGCGCCGGTAGTGACGGTACCGGTCTTATCGAGCACCACGGTGCGCAGGTGCTTGGTGGATTCGAGCACCTGGGCTGAACGAATCAGAATACCCAGCTGGGAACCACGTGAGGTGCCTGCCAGCAGGGCCGTAGGGGTAGCCAGACCCAGGGCGCAGGGGCAGGCGATGACCAGCACCGACACGGCTGCGGTAAAGGCGGCGTTGAGGTCGCCGGTGACCAGTAGCCAGCCTGCCAAGGTGGCCAGAGCCAACCCAATGACAATCGGAACAAAAACCGCAGATACCCTATCTGCCAGACGGGCGATAGGAGCCTTCGTCGATTGGGCCTCGGCCACGGTGCGACTCATCTGGGCCAGCACAGTATCGGCCCCCACCCGAGTTGCCCGCACCGTCAGGGAGCCGGACGTATTGACGGTCGCCCCGACAACAGCGTCCCCAACTTCCACCTCAACCGGCACAGACTCACCGGTCAGCAGGGAGGTGTCTACCGCCGAGCGTCCTTCGACAACCTCGCCGTCCACCGCGATTTTCTCGCCGGGGCGCACCAGAAAGATGTCGCCGGGCAACAGGTCCTTGACAGGAATCTGCACTTCCCGACCGCCCTGCAGCACCGTGGCCGATTTAGCCCCCAGATTCAGCAGGGCCCGCAGGGCCTGGGACGAGCGCCGGGCGGTACGGTGCTCAATGGTGCGGCCAGCCAGCAAAAAGAGGGTAATCATGGCGGCGGCATCGAAGTAGAGCATGTGGTCCATGCCGTGCCCGCCTGCGGACGCTCCGTGGCCGGCATGGGCGGTCATAGCCGGGTCGATGGCCAGCTGCCAGAGCGAAAAAGCGTAGGAGGCAACCACACCCAGAGAAATCAGGGTGTCCATGGTGAAAGAGCCGTGCCGCAGGTTAGTCCAGGCCGGGCGGTGAAAGGGCAAAGCCGCCCAGGTGACCACAGGCAGGGTCAGGGCTGCAACCACCCAGCCCCAGTGGGGGAACTGGAAGGCGGCAAACATAGAAACCAGAAAGACCGGCAGGGTGAAAACCGCCGCTACCCACAGGCGCGGGGCGAGCGAATCCTGCCCGGCCTCGTCTGCCTGCTCCACGGCGTCCTGCTTGAGACTGGCCGAGTAGCCGGCCTTCTCGATGGTCTCAATCAGCTGCTCATCGGTGATAGAGGCGGGCGCAACCACGCGGGCGGTCTCTAGTGGCAGATTGACCGAGGGTTCCACCCCAATTTTCTTGAGCTTGCGCTCCACCCGCCCCACACAGGACGCGCAGGTCATACCTCCCACCTTCAGATTCACGATGCGGGTATCACCGGTGAAAACCTCAGCGGTGGATTGGGTTGGCATGACGCCTTCTTTCACTTGATGTGTTTGTTGTGTTTAGTGCTTATTTGGGGGGGCGGACGCGCGTCGGCAGCCAACTGGCTGGGTCTGGCATGAATCGCGCGCGAGCTTGCGAGCCCGCGAGAAGGTTAGTTGGCAGAGACGCGCGTCCGCCCCTCCCGTGGGCAAAGCCGCCCTCTGCAGCCCGCTGGGAGATTAAGCGACGGGGGTGAAGCCGGCTTCTTCGATGGCGGCTGAGACGGCTGCGGCGTCCAGGTCGCCGGTGTGGTTGATGGTGACGGTAGATTCGCTGCCCTTGACCACATCGACCTCTACGCCGGTGACGTTCTCAATCTCTTCGATTTCTTCGCGTACGCTCATGGCGCAGTGGTTGCAGGTGAGGCCGGTTGCCTTGACAATGGTTGCTGACATGGGTTTTCTCCTTATGAGGTAAGGGGCGCGGACGCCCGTGCTTGGGTTGCCCGGTGCGGGGCCTGGAGGCTCCCGGTGCGGGCTAGCTCTTGATCAGGCGGGTAATGGCTGCCATGGCTTCGCTGATTTTGTCGTCAAGCGGGGCGGTGTTGCCGGTGGCTTCTGCCTGGGCTGCGGCGTCGACGACACAGTGCCGCACGTGGTCTTCCAGCAGTTGAATGGAGACGCTATGCAGGGCCCTGTTGATGGCAGAGACCTGGGTGAGAATGTCGATGCAGTAGACGTCCTCATCGACCATGCGGGCGATGCCGCGCACCTGCCCCTCGATGCGGCGCAGGCGCTTGAGGTAGGCGTCCTTGTCGGCGGTGTAGCCGTGGTGGTGCCCGCCCTGCGGGTCAGCCTGGTGGTGGGTTGTGCGGTATTCTTCGCTCATATCCTTAAACATATACCCCCTAGGGGTATGTTTACAAGAGGGTGGATTCTTGAAAGTAATCGAAATTGCCATAGGCGCGGAAAAAGAACGCACCTATGGCAATTTCGATTACCTTCAGCGCCGCCGGTCGATAGTAAGCGCCCTGTTAGACTGGTGGCATGGCTTCTTTCATCGAGGATTACGCCCTGCTGTCAGACATGAATACGGGCGCGCTGGTCGCCCGCAGCGGTTCAATCGACTGGTTCTGCGCACCGCGCTTCGACTCCCGCGCAGTCTTCGCGGCCCTCCTGGGGGAGCGGGAGCACGGACGCTGGCTGCTGGCCCCCCTCGAATCGGTTAACCCCGCCCCCCTGGTAGAGATTCGTACCGAGCGCTCCTACCGTGAGAACACTTTTATTCTGCAGACCGTCTGGTTCGTGGGAGATGCGTCGGTGCGCGTCACCGAGTTCATGCCCCTGTCAGGGAGTACAACGATTGTGCGTAATGTTGAGGGCCTCACCGGCGAGGTCACCATGTACCAGGAGCTGGCCCTGCGCTTTGACTACGGCAAGACCGTACCCTGGGTGACCCACTACGAGGGAGCGGACGCCGCCGGTACCCCCGACCCGTCCGCCGATATGCTGGTGGGCATGGCGGGCCCCCACGCCCTGGTCTTCCGGGGGGATGCCATGCCTGAAGGTGACCCCGAGTCCAAGGCCGGCACCTTTACTGTCTCCGCTGGTCAGAGCTATACATTTACGCTTTCCTACTTCGCCTCCAACCACAACCCACCGACCCCGGTTGACTACCTAGCAGCCCTAACCTACACCCAGGACCAGTGGGCTGAGTGGTCTGACTTGTACACCCCCGCAGAGTCGGCCGCAAGCGTAGAAGGGGGCGCGGACGTCCGCCCCGACCCGACACCACAGGGCGGTGAAACCGGGGGGCAGGAGCCTGCCACCGCCCCGCAACCCGCGGTCATATCAGCCCAGGTCAATATTGACGAGGAGCTGGCTGGCGGAAGCTCCCTGCTCGATGCCGGGTCGAACACCGCCACCCCCGAAGTAGACCTTGAAACCTACCGCGAACTGGCCCAAACCGCCGCCACTCAGGTGATTGCTGCGACCGCAGAAGACCACCGGGAGGGGGCTAACGCACGCTACCGTGAGGCCCGCCTGCGTTCCCTACTACTTCTGCGAGCCCTGATTTCCCGTGAGACCGGTGCCCTGGTTGCCTCGGTGACCACCTCCCTGCCTGAGGTGCTGGGCGGAAAACGTAACTACGACTTCCGCTTCACCTGGCTGCGCGACGTCGCTATGAGCATGGACGTGATGCTGGCTCACGGCCACGAGCGCGAAACCGCCCAGCTGCGCAACTGGATTCTGCGGGCGCTCGCTAACAGCCCCCGCCGGGTTCACGCCGTGTACGGGCTGGCCGGTGAAAAGGACGACATCGAACGCCGCCTGGCCTTACCCGGCTATGAGGGGTCGCAGCCGGTGCGTTCGGGTAATGGGTCGGGTGACCGCTTTCAGGGGGACGCCCTGGGGCAGGTGCTTGTCACCTTCGCTAATCTGCGTGAGGCAGGTGTGGCCGAGGATCACCTGTCATGGCCCATTCAGAAGGCCCTGCTTAACGCCGCCACTGAGCGTATTGGTGAGCCTGACCGTTCCATGTGGGAGAGTTTCGGTGAACCTGCTGTGTATACCCACTCACAGGCCATGCTCTGGGCTGCTTTCGATGCCGGTGTATCAGCCGTGCGTGACTTTGGCTTAGACGGGGACGCTGCCACCTGGGAGCACTGCCGCGACGCTGTGGCGGAGGAGATTCTTGAGCATGGCTTCAAGGAGGAGCTAGGCCACTTCGTCTCAACCTACGGTGGTTTTTCGGTGGATGCCTCCCTGTTGCAGTTGCCTCAGATAGGCCTGGTTGACTGGGATGATCCGCGTATGCTGGCGACGGTGGAGCGGATTGAGGCCACCATTCGCCATGAGTCGGGCATGATCTACCGGTACGATAACTCAGACGCTCACGACGGGTTTGAGGGCCAGGGCAATCCTCATTTCATCTCGTCGCTTTGGCTGGCGGAGCAGTACATTCGTTCGGGCCGTGAGGCGGAGGGCCGTGCCCTGCTCGATACGGTTCTGAACAGGGCCAGTGACCTGGGTCTGATGAGTTCTGAGTACGATTTTGAGCAGCAGCGCCTGGCAGGTAACTTTCCGCAGGCTCTGGCCCACATTTCGTTGATTCGGGCGGTTGAAGCCCTCGGCCTCTAGGTAGGTACCATCTAAATCAGAAATACCCACGAACTAGGTGGGTATTTCTGGTTTAAATGGTCTTTTCTGGTTTTCTGGCGGGAGGGGCGCGGGCTTTCGGCGTACCCACTTGCGCCAGACACTCTAGAGTAGCCTGTGCGCCGCCTCCACCAGAATCAGAACGCCAAAGACCAGTAGCACTGACCCTGCGATACCGTCGATGACCAGGGTGGCGCGCGGGTGCAGTAGCCACCTCATGGCCAGGGCGGCCAGCGAGATAATCAGGGTAAACCAGAGCACGTTAATGCCGCCGTGAATGGCCGCCAGAAGGGTGCCCATGAGGAAGGGCTGTACAGACGCCACCATAAAGGGCGGCACGCTGGCGATGTAGAAGACCGCAATTTTAGGGTTGAGAATGTTGGCGATAAAACCCGCCAGAAAATCCTTGCGAAAGTTGGCGGGAGCTGGGGTGGTTGCGCCCGGCTTTGCGCTGGCGGGGGTGCTTACCCCGCCGCCTGGGCCGGGTAAGGACGCCGCGGGTGCAGGTAGCGAGGCCAGGGCGGCCTGCTCTGTTTTGAGGGTTGTCACCTGCCCCCAGTGCCTAAGGTTGAGCATGAATTTGATGCCCAGGTAAATCAGGTAGAGCCCGCCCGCGACTGTGATGAGGTCAAAGACCAGGGGGGCTGCGGCCATGAGCACGGCCAGGCCGGTGGCGGCGGTGACACCCCAGATGAGTAGTCCTGCCGTGATGCCGAAGACGCAGGCGTAGGCACTGCGGTGCCCACCGGCGACCAGGGAGCGGAGCACTAGGGCGGTATCGGTTGCCGGGATGATGGTGATGAGAAAGGCGATGCTTGCAAAACCAAGAAGGGCCTGGGTAAGGGTCATGGGCACCACTGTAAACTAGGAGGAATACCCGGTTCTAGTCCATGAGTTCAAATAGTACTCATGGATAATAGCAATGAATGGAGCCTGAATGTACGACTCCCGCCGCCTTGAAATCCTCTTCGAATTCGCCCAGCAGGGCTCCCTGGCCGCAGCCGCTGACGTGTTGGGCTACGACCCCTCCACCGTCTCAAACCACCTGGCCAAACTCCAGGCCGAGGTCGGCCACACCCTCTACGAAAGATCTGGGCGCGGCGTGGTACTCACCCCGCGTGGCCGAGAACTGGCCGACTACGCTGGGCAGATCCTCGCTCTCATGGAGCAGGCCCACAATGCCATGGCTAGCGAAACCAGCTTGGCCCCCAGAACCCTGCGGGTAGCGTCCTTCAATTCAGCGGCCCGCTACATGGTACCCCGCGTCTTTGAGCTACTGGCCAAGCGGGCCCCGCACCTGAGTCTGGAACTCACCCAGCTAGAACCCCAGCGGTCCATCACCGAACTGACCCGCCACCAGTTCGACCTGGTCATCGCTGAAGAATACGGGGGGCGGCCGGTGCAGCTACCGGGGCCCCTAGTGCGAGCAGAACTCTGGGACGATCCCATCGTGCTAGTCGCCCCCGCCAGCATGGTGCCTCAAGATCCGCTCAAAAACCTGGCCTGGGCTGAGACTGCCCCCTGGTGCATGGAGCCGGTTGGCACCGAACTGCGTGCCTGGTCAGACGCCTTCTTGGCGGGAGCCGCTATCGCCCCGCAGCCGCGCTTCATCTCCACCGACTTGAGCTGGCAGCTACACTCGGCCTACGGGGGCTACGCGGTAGCGATTCTGCCCCACCTGGTACTTGATGGTCTCTACCGGTCGGAGCTCACCCTTGACCGCCAGCGCGCTGCCTCCTGGCGGCAGGGAACCCGCACCGGCAGCCTGTGGGTCAGTCAGCCGCTGGGCCGCCGCCGGGTTTTTGCGGTGCTACGGTCCAGTTCAGAGCAGGACGCCGCCGTTCGCCTGCTTACCGAGACCCTGCGGGAGCTGAACCCGGCGTCCTCACCATGACTTTCGCTATGACGCTTCGGCCTGCCTGCCCCAGCGGGCGGCTTTGGCGGCGCAAATCATGAGCTGAACCTGGTGGAAAATCATGAGCGGGAGAATCAGTGCTCCCACCGTACCGCCACCAAAGATAACGGCGGCCATGGGCAGGCCGGTGGCCAGGGACTTTTTGGAACCACAGAACTGTACCGCCACCCGGTCGCCGTAGCTAAAGCCCAGCTTCTTTGAAACGACCCCGCTGAGCCAGAGCAGGAACTCCACCAGGGCAATCGACAGAACAACCAGCAGCAGGATCTGCCAGGGGCTGATGCGGGTCCAAATGCCCTGCACAATGCCGTCCGAAAAGGCCGCGTAGACCACCATGGCGATGGAGAGCCGGTCAACGTGCTTGGTCAGCTTGTTCTTGGCAATCTCACCCACCCAGCGGCGCAGGAGCTGGCCCAGAATGAAGGGCAGCAGGAGCTGAAGGGCAATATCACCGAAAACAGAGCCGGAGATAGTGAGCTGGTCGCTCTGCATCAGCAGCATGACCAGCAGGGGGGTGGCGACCACGCCCACGATATTTGAGGCGCTGGCCGAGACAATCGCTCCTGCCACATTGCCCCTAGCGATCGAGGTGAAAGCCACCGAGGACTGCACGGTGGAGGGCACCAGGGTCATGAAGAGCAGACCCAGATAGAGCTCCTTGCCGATAAGGCTCTGAAGGGGGTAGAGGGCCAGGCCAATGAGCGGAAAGATCAGGTAGGTAAAGCCCAGAATGGTGCTGTGGAGCCGCCAGTTCTTCAGGCCCTGCAGGGCCTCCTGGGGTGAGAGCCTGGCGCCGTAGAGGAAGAAGAGTAGGCCGATAGCGATTTTGGTGGCTACGCTGAACCCCTCAGCGAAGTCCCCGCGTGCCGGGGCGATAATCGCCAGGGCAACGGCGAGCAGAATCAGGGTGATGAGCGGGTCTGGGCGCCAGGAGCGCAGTTTTAGGGGTGGGGCCATTTAGCCCATTTTACTCTTTGCCCTTTTCAGCCTCGTACCACTTAGCGCCGCCGCGCGCTGCTAGAACCAGGGCAACAATACCTGCGATAGCGTAGAGAAAACCCATGGGGTTCACCTTCTTGCGTGAGAGCTAATAAACCCCATCCTAACCCCGTTCCTGTGATGCAGGTAAGGGTTGAGGTGGGGTTTTTGTGTCGAGGGTTAGACCTGGTCAGTGGGTGGATTGTCCGGGGCGGACGCTGGGCGCTCATCTTCCCGAGGCATGGCACCCGGGCCACTACCGGCGTCCTGACCCTGCTGATCAGGTGAATGCTGGCCAGGTACCTGCTGGGGCTCCTGCGGTGAGGGGGCTCCGAAGCTGTTCCAGGGAGTGCGCTGGCGGAACTGCGGGGGTACCCAGCCGCTGTAGAGCATATCGCCCACGGTGCGGTCGCGGTACTGGGCCGGGGGTCGGTGGGTGGTGTTGACTGAACCCCAGTGCTGGTTGTCGGCCCGCTCGGGGTAGGTGGCCAGGTGGTCGGTGGCCTGTAGGGGGTCGGCCCAGGCTTCGGCAGGCTCTGCCGCCGGAATCATGGAGAGCGGGTAGGGCGGGTTGTTCTTGGGGCGCCACACCAGGCGACCCGGTTCGGTGCGGTCGCGCAGGGCGTGGGCGCGCCAGGTAACCGGCGGGTGGGTGGTGGTGAGGTTGTAGACCCAGGTAAAGAAGCCGCGTTCGTAGACAGCCCGGTTGGCCAGCTCGTGGAAGTTCACGTCGTTCATCAGGTACTTGCCGGCGGCCAGTACGGTGGTGGTGGTTTCGGCGCCGTCGGGGGCGTAACGGTAGCCGAAGTTGTCGGCGGTGTACTCCTGGGTGCGGGAGAGCAGGTTACCCAGAATGGGTAGTTGCATGAAGAAAGACGTGAAGATGAGGCGGAAGTAGCTGACGTGACCTGCGGCGATGTGACCGACTTCGTGGCCGATGATGAAGCGTAGGGCCTCGGGGTTGCGGGCCGCACCGCCAATTTCGAAGAGGTCGGAGTAAATCGCGATGAAGCGGCGGTGCCCGTGGCCAGAGGCGAAAGCGTTGATCTGGCCGTTACCGAGCACGACGTAGGCGTCAGGTACACGGCGTAGCCCGGCGGCGTGCGCTGCTTCAACGACCATCTGGTAGGCCTCGGGGAACTGGGTGGGGGTGATGCGCACCCCGCTGAGGCGTAGCTGGGAGTAGAGGATGCCGCGCACGAAGAAGATACCCAGGGGCAGATAGATAGCGAGGACCACTAGCTGGCCGACCAGGTTGCTGAGCTGGTAGTTCACAAAGTTATCGCCCAGTATCGTGCTAAACATGGAATAAATCAGGTAGATGCCCCCGCCCACATACAGGAGGAGGGTGAGCGCGTAGGCCATGATGACCAAAGGCAGTTCGGCAGGGTGTCGAATAGCGTTGATGAACTTGAAGGGCAGCAGGGATTGGAAGCCGAAGAGCTTAGGGGCAGGCAGGGGCGAGAGGGGCCGCTGGCGCATGTCTTCGGGCAGCCAGCCGTCGCTGAGGTCGTTGGGCAGGGGCTGGGTGAGGCCCTGCTTCTTACTGTGCGCGGACGCCTGTGGGCCGGGTTGCTGCGGGTAGGGCGGGGTGGTGCCGGGGTTGTTCTCACTCATGCGATTTCCTGCTGATTGGGCGTGTATCTTCTGCATTCAACAGTAGCAAGAAAGCGATAGGTGAAGGAACGCCTGCGCCATTGAGTATTTCTCAATGGCGCAGGCGCTGGGTTTATTATTTCTTGTCTTGGTTGCGAGCGGATAAATCCATATGCAATAGCAGAGGCCAGAAGAAGCAATAGCCCGCTGTTAAGAATTTCTAATGGTGTTATCTCAAACATTACGGCCCCCAGGTTGCGATTATTCTATTTCTACTTACGCGGATACCATTAATATCTACTACCAAGGATTTTCCTTGCAGGAGTCTTTTATTTGCTTGTCGTAGTGAGAAATTTTTTCCAAAATATCATACTCATAGTTTTCGCTCAAATTGACAGAAAAATTATCTCTACTAATCTTTTGGTACGTTTCTTCTACAGCCTCCCGAGGGTAGTATTTATAGTAGTCGGAATATTTCTCTGCAGAGTATCCCTCAATGATTGATTCTTGAATTATATTATATACAATGGATGAGCACATTGAGGTTGAAAACTCATATTCAGACATTTCTTCCGTCTGGGGTGTTTCATGAACTATATCAATATAACTATAACCATCAAATATTTTTTGAATTTCATCACGGGGTCCAGTGGCAAACCAAGATTCTGAGTAGACTAGCTGATTCCCTGGGGTGATGACTTCATCCCAATCTGAAATGACTTTTAAGGTGGACTCTTGCGAAAATATTCGTATAAGAATTGATTCTCTATCATTCAGATAGCAATTGATCCCGATTGCTTCGTCCCAATACGTTGGATTTCCATAGAAAATATCCTTGTCTTTGCAAGGGAGCGTGTCGATAAGATTGGGGTAGTTTTCAATCGTTAAATCTTTTTTAGAAGTTTCTCCGGCCTCCTTTTCTGCTCCTTGATTTTTTGTTAGTTCGGACTGTTCTGCTCGAGGGGTTGAATTTTCTTCGTTATTAATCAATCTAATATTGTTCATTAGCAAAGAAATTAGTAGGGCGATAATTCCAAAGGCTAGAACTGTAATGATTTTGAACTTATTTTTCATCGCCAATATACCGATGAAGGAACGCTGCCCATGGTTTTTCCGCGAATTTTTGCGACGGTTGCTCTATTGCCAATAGTAACCACAGCTTCTCCATTTGCTCCACATCCTGCGTTGACCCAGATGGGTTCCTGAACCGAAAGGTTGTATGAATATCCTCGCCCTTGGACGCAGGCATCAGGGGCAACATTAAGAAAGTATCGATCTTTTGTCCACCCATACCGGTAGTTTGCATTGCGGGAAGCTCCGATGATTCCACAACCATTAGTGGATTCCGTCCACTGATGGCTATAGATGAAACCTGCTCTAAGAAGCGGGCATCTTGCTGACTGCAGGGCGGAGGTGGATAGACTATCTCCTAGCGGTAAATCTTGAATCCCTGTGATAGCCACAGTATCGGCTTCAAAAAAACCTGGGTCGGCTACTTCTATGTTGGGGTGATGCGATATATAAATTCTAGCTTGTTGGCTTGATATAATAGTGGAAAGGCTAGACGAATCCATACTTGCAGATATATGACTATTGGTATCTGCAAATGCTGCGCCGGAAAATGTTGTAGATGCAATAATAGCTAGTGCTATCCCTTTTGATATTGAGGCGAGTTTCACCGGGTACTCCTTGAGTGCTTGGTCAGCCGTCTTTGGCTGAGACTTGGGGATCAAGAGTGAGTTCTTGTGCTTCTGACTTTAATACCTTGGTTAAATCCAGTCAAGAAGTTATCTAAAAAAAGTCGATAGGTTTTTCAAGGGTTTCCTCGGGGTGCCCCTAGCCTGGTGAATCTTGCTACCTGGATAGAAACGAAAAGCGGGGTTTCTTTCGAAACACAGTAAAGAACCGTAGTTCGAAAGAACCCCCGCCCTACAATGGGGAAGCCCTAAAACTTAGGCAACCAGGGCCTCGGTGGCCTCGGCGATAGCCTTTTCCTCGTTGGTTGGAACAACCAGGACGGGGATAGCTGAGTCCTCGGTGGAGATGATGCGGGGCTCGTCGCCGCGTACCTTGTTGGCTTCGACGTCCAGCTTGATGCCCAGGGCACCCAGGCGCTCAACAGCCAGCTTGCGGAACTGGTGGGAGTTCTCACCGATACCGGCGGTGAAGACCAGGGCCTTAGCGCCACCAACAGCCACATGGTAGGCGCCGATGTACTTAGCCAGGCGGTAGGAGGTCATGTCCAGGGCCAGCTTGGCGCGCTCGTCCCCAGCTTCCATAGCCTCAACCACAGCGCGCATGTCGTTGTTGCCAGCGATAGCGAGCAGGCCGGATTCCTTGTTCAGCAGGGAGTCCATCTTGGCGGGAGTCATCTCGGGGTCGCGCATCATAATGGAGGTCAGCACGGAGGGGTCGATGTCGCCGGAGCGGGTACCCATGACCAGGCCAGCCAGGGGGGTGTAGCCCATGGAGGTGTCCAGGCACTGACCGCCCTCAACAGCGGTGACGGACGCGCCGTTACCCAGGTGGGCGATAACGCCGTTGAAGTCGGAGCGGTCCAGGCCCAGGAAGTCAGCGGCAATGCCGGTGACGTAGTCGTGGCTGGTGCCGTGGAAGCCGTAGCGGCGCACGCCGTACTTCTCCACCAGTTCTTCGGGCACAGCGTAACGGTAGACGTGCTCGGGCATGGTGCCGTGGAAGGCGGTATCGAAGACGGCAACCATGGGGACGCCGGGGTAGGTTTCCTGGGCAGCCTTCAGACCCAGCACATGGGCGGGGTTGTGCAGGGGAGCTAAGGGGGAGAGCTCATCAATCTTAGCGATGACCTCGTCAGTGACCAGCACGGGCTCTGAGAAGACATCGCCGCCCTGAACGATACGGTGGCCGATAGCGTCGATGGTCTTGCCGTGCAGGGGCTCAACCAGGGCCTTAGCCATGATGTCGAGGGCTTCGGTGTGGGTGGGAATCTCGGCTGAGCCGATGTTCTCCACCAGGCCCTTAGCGATGACCTGGTTCTCTTCACCGGTAGCGGCGGTGTCACGCACCTGGTACTTCACAGATGAGGAACCGCAGTTAATAACGAGTACGAGCATGAAAGTGTTTTCCTTTAGTTGCTTAGTGAGTGAGGGGGTACGCGGACGTTTGCGCCTAGGACGCAGGCGGACTCCCCGAAAGGCGACTGGCTGGATGGAGTGAGCGGGTGCGCCAGCACACGAGAGCGAACGGAATCCGCCGTTAGGCGGGGCATGAATCGAGCGAGCCCTCCAGGGCGAGCTCGAGAAGGTTAGTCGCCGCAGGGGAGTCCGCTGCGGCCGTTCTGCCAACCCAACCCCGTGCGTCCTATTACAGGGTTTGGGCCTGAATAGCGGTGATAGCCACGGTGTTGATGATGTCATCGACGGTAGCGCCGCGGGAGAGGTCGTTCACAGGCTTGCGCAGGCCCTGCAGGACGGGGCCGACGGCTACAGCGCCGGAGGTCTGCTGAACAGCCTTGTAGGTGTTGTTGCCGGTGTTCAGGTCGGGGAAGATGAAGACGGTTGCCTGGCCTGCGACCTCTGAGCCGGGGAGCTTGGAGGAGGCGATGGACATGTTGGAGGCCGCGTCGAACTGGATGGGGCCCTCGAAGGCGAAGTCGGGGTTAGATTCGCGCAGCTTCTCGGTGGCTTCGGCCACGAGCTCAACGTCGGTACCGGAGCCGGAGGTGCCGGTGGAGTAGGAGAGCATGGCCACCTTGGGGTCAACGCCGAACTGGCGGGCGGTCTCTGCCGAGGCTCTGGCGATGTCAGCCAGCTGCTCGGCGTTGGGGTTGGGGTTGACGGCGCAGTCACCGAAGACCAGCACGCGGTCTTCCATGAGCATGAGGAAGACGGAGGAGACCACGTTAACGCCCTCGCGGGTTTTGATGAACTCCAGGGAGGGGCGGATGGTATTGGCTGTGGTGTTGACAGCGCCGGAGACCATGCCGTCCACGATGCCCTTGTGCACCAGCATGGTGCCGAAGTAGGAGGGGTCCATCATGCGGTTCTGGGCGCCTTCGAAGGTCATGCCCTTGTGGGCGCGCAAGTCGGCGTAGGTTTTGGCGAAGTCCTCGGTGTAGTCGTTCTTGTCGAGATCGATGATGGTGACGCCGCGCTTGCCGTCCTCTGCGATGGGCAGGTCAATGGATTCGCGCTGGCAGATTTCTGCGATTTTTTCGGGGTTGCCGATCAGTGTGAGGTCGCAGAAGTCGCGGCGGACGATGATGGAGGCGGCGCGTAGGATGCGGGGGTCGTAGCCTTCGGGCAGGACGATGGAGCGGCGGTCGCTGCGGGCCTTTTCGATGAGGTTGTGCAGAAAGCGTAGAGGGGTCATGGTGGCGGGGCGTTCGAGTTCGAGGCGCTCGAAGAGTTCCTTTTCGTCGACGTTGCGGAACCATTCGCCCAGGGCCGTTGCAATCTTGCGGGGCTGGCCGAGGGCCAGCTGGCCGCGCACCATGGAGACGGCACGGCCTGCCTTGAAGGTATCGAGCTGGGTGGAGAAGACGGGGAAGGGGGCCTTTTCAACCAGCTGGCCGATGGCGGTGTCGCCCTTGAGTTCTGCAGCCAGGCCGCCGGTCAGCAGCATACCGGAAGGAGCGGGAAAGGATGGCGCCAGAGCTGAGGCCAGGGTAGCGACCATGATGTCGGAGCGGTCGCCGGGGACGATGACGAAGTCGCCGTCGGTGAACTGTGAGAGGAAGTTGGAGACGGTCATGGCCGCGATTTTGATGTCGTGGATGTCGCGGTCCAGGAAGTCCTGGCTCATGCCTTCGTGGCCCAGGCCGAGGTTGTAGACCACTTCGGCGACGGTGGGCAGTGAGATTTCGGGCAGCTCAGGCAGGACGTAGACGGGGCGGTTAGAGGGGCCGCGCTTGACGTTTTTGAGGATTTCTTCGCGCAGTTCGGGGCGGGCGCGGTTGACCATGACGGCCAGCAGGTCAACCTTGGCTCCGTGGAGTTCGGTGCGGGCGACGTCCACGGCGTTGACGACGTCTGAGACGGTGGATTCCTGGGCGCCGACGACGGCGATGACGGGGGTGCCGAGGTCTTTGGCGAACTGGGCGTTGAGGTCGAATTCTACGGTGGCTGCGTTGTGGGAGAGCAGGTCGGTGCCGTCGACGATGATGGCGTCGCAGTGCTTGGCCATGTCGGAGTAGACGGAGACGGCGATGGAGGACATTTCTTCGTGATCGCCGGAGGCCAGCAGTTCGCGGCAGCGTTCGAGGGAGACGCCGCCGCGGGCCTGGGCGTCGCTGAGGTTGTACTTGGTGCGGAGCAGACGGATGAGGGGGTCTTGTGACTCGATTTCGCCGCTGAAGACGGGGCGGAAGAAGCCCACGCGGTCGGTTTCTTTGAGCAGGGAGTCGATTAGGCCGATGGCGATGAGGGACTTGCCTGAGCCCTGGTTCATCGCGGAAATGTACATGCCGTTGGTCATCTGGGTCTACATCCTTGTGGCTGTGTTTTTGTGGGTTACGGTGGCCGTGGGGCTACCGTATGTTTACTTCTGAGTTTATTCCTTTGTGTGGACTTTAGGGGCGGAGCGGCGTGCGTTTGTGTGGTATCTCATGAGGGGCGGACGCTTGCTGACAGTCTGTGCCCGCAGGGGGTACAGTCGGTTGGTTAGGCTGGGTTCAGAACTATCGTCTGAGAGAAGAGTCTTATGTCTGTGAAACTCACCCGCCGAGCCCTTGTGAGCACCCTCCCTCTGCTGGGTTTGGTGGCCTGTGGCGGTTCTACCGAGACCACCGCCGGCGCTTCTGCTGCCGCGAGCGGTGAAGCTGCGGCGGGCGTCCGCACCGATGCTGGCTACCAGCTCAATGCAGTGACGGACGGGGCCCCCACGGTCACCCTCTACACCGATTTGCAGTGCCCCTACTGCGCCAAGGCCGACCCCAAGTACCGGGAGGCTGCTGCCGAACTGGAGGGCACCATGAACGTGACGGTACGCCATTTCCCGCTGCCCATGCACGCCAATGCCGTCCCTGCGGCCCAGGCAGTGCAGGCTGCTGAGGCTCAGGGGGCTTACGTGGCTATGGCTGATCACCTCTACACCCACCAGGCCGACTGGAAGGAGATCACCGACACCGCCCAGTTCGCCACCCTCATGGGTGACTACGCCGAAGAGCTGGGCCTGGATCGCTCCCGTTTCGAGTCTGACCTGGCAAGCGAAGGTGCCCTGGCCCTGATTGAGCAGGAGTACCAGGACGGCGTCGCCGCAGGTGTGAAGGGCACCCCCAGTTTCGTGGTGGAGGGAACCAAACTGGAGAACGTGGACTCAGGTACCAGCACCGCCGACATGGTGGCGGCCTTCAAGCAGGCGGCGGGTCTCTAAGAAGTCGTGTAGGTAACCGAAACCTTCATGTGCGTGTTCTTTGAACGCGCAGATGAAGGTTTCGATTACATTCACCGGGGCGGACGCCTGGTCACCGCCCGCTGCGCCCTCTAGAGTTGAAGGTATGAAGATAGCTCTCGCCCAGATGCTCAGTACCAAGGACGTTGCCCGCAATATCGAGACGATCCGTGAATACACGGCGCTCGCAGCAGAGCGCGGAGCCCGCCTGGTGGTCTTCCCCGAGGCAGCCATGCTGAGTTTTGGCGGGCGCCTCTACGACGATGCTGCCCAACACGAGCTAACCTTCCGCACCGCCCTCGCTAACATTGCTCGCGAGAACTACGTGACCGTGGTGGCGGGCGGCTTCGCCCCGGTGCAGCTCTCTGATGAATGGAACCTGCGGGTTTATAACAACCTCTACTGCTTCGACCAGAACGGGGTAGAGACCGTCTACACTAAGATGCACCTCTACGACGCTTTTGGTTTTAAGGAATCTGAGGGCGTTAAGGCCGGTGAACAGCTGGTGACCGTCACCGTGGATGGCACCAAAATTGGCCTGGCCACCTGTTACGACGTGCGCTTCCCCAAGCTTTTTGCCGACTACTCCCGGGCAGGGGCTAAGGCAACGATTGTTGCGGCGTCCTGGGCTGGGGGTGAGGGCAAGGTGAGCCAGTGGCAGATTCTCACCAGTGCCCGTGCCCTAGATTCCAATATGTTTGTGTTGGCTGTTGACCAGGCGTCGCCTACCAGCGCTGACCCGCGGGCAGATATTACCCAGCCGACCGGCGTGGGCTACTCCCGGGTAGTTTCCCCCTTCAGTGCGACCCTGGCTGAGGCCGGTGAAGCTCCCGAGATTCTGGTGGTTGACCTTGACCTCACTGAGGTAGACCGGGCCCGCCAGGCCCTACCCGTACTGGCGAACGCCAAGCTGGACTACTAGAGAAAGAGTCTTCTGACATGGGTTTCTTTGATATTTTCACCGATAGAACTCCCGCTGAACCCGCTGAGGCCCAGCTCATGGCGACAGCCTACGGGCACGTGCAGGGCGTGGGCTTTCGCTGGTGGGTGGCCGGTATTGCTAAGCCCCTGGGGCTGGTGGGCTACGCCAAAAACATGGACGACGGGTCGGTTGAGATTGTCGCCCAGGGCAGCGCGGACGCCTGTGAGCAGCTCCTTGCCGAACTGACCGGCGGCGATACCGCTGGTAGGATTGATCATGTTGACTCTGACATCACCCAGCCGGTTGGCTCCTATAAGGGGTTCGGCATTTACTAGAAGGGCACACCATGGGCCACTCGCACGGCCACTCCCACAGCCATGCCCACGGGCATTCCCACGGCAGCGGGGCTAACGAGCGCCGCCTTATCATTGTGGTGGTTATTGCCTGGTCATTGGTTGCCTTCCAGTTGACCGGAGCCTGGCTGACCGGTTCCCTGGCCCTGCTCTTTGACACGGTCCACGTTTTCACCGATGCCCTGGGGGTCAGCGTTGCCCTGGCCGCCGCGCGTCTGGCCCGCCTGCCGGCGTCCTCGCGCCACACCTGGGGGTTCCGCCGGGTCGAGGTGCTCTCGGCCATGTTCCAGGCCGCCGTGCTGCTCGGGGTTGGGCTCTTTGTGCTTTACGAGGCGGTGCAGCGCCTGCTGGAACCTGCCCCCATACCCGGCCTTGAAGTGCTGATTTTCGGCGTCATTGGCCTGGTGGGCAACATCGTGATGATTGCGGTGCTGGTGGGCGGCGACCGCACCAACTTCAACATGCGGGCCGCCTTCCTGGAAGTGCTCAACGACGCCCTGGGGTCGGTGGCGGTTATTATCTCGGCCCTTATTATCTGGCGTACCGGCTTCTACCAGGCCGACGCCCTAGTGGCTGTGCTCATCGGCCTGCTCATTATTCCGCGCACCGTCAAGCTCTTCCGCGAAACCACCTCGGTCCTGCTGGAATCAACCCCGCGCGGGCTTGATCTCGACGAGGTCCGCCGCCACCTGGAAAGCCAGCCCCACGTGGTTGCCGTACACGACCTACACGCCAGCCAGATTTCCTCCGACCTGCCGGTGCTCACCGCCCACATTGTGCTCGACGACGAGTGCTTCACCTCGGGCCACTCCGTAGAGATTCTCAAACACCTGCAAAGCTGCGTGGCTGAGCATTTTGAGGTGTCCATTAAGCACTCCACCTTCCAGATGGAGCCGCACTCCCTGGCTGCCGACGAAGACCTGCGGCACCTGCACTAGACCGGAAAGGGGCTAGGCTAGAGAACATGTCACGCACCATTCAACTTTCTTTTTCTGGCCTGAGCGCATCCGTTGCCCCTGACGGCTTCTCAGCGACCGGCCGGATTCTTGAAATCGGCGGGGCAGAGCAGTCTCACGTGGATCTAGCCCACCCCGACTTCATCTTCTACGAGTACCTACGCCGGATCGGCAACCTGGTTGATCTTCAGGCTGAGCCCGGGGCGCCCATCACCGCCGCCCACCTGGGGGCAGGGGCTCTGACCCTGGTGCGCTATATTCAGGCCACCCGGCCCGGCTCAGCCCAGCTGGCTGTTGACATCGAGCGGGAGCTGCCCGGTTTTGTGATGGAGCAGCTGCCCCTGCCAGAAGGTACTAACTGCACAATTTTGATTGAGGATGCCGCCGCGGCCGCTCCCCGCCTGAGGGATGAGTTGGGTGCCCCGGGCGGTCTGGATGTGGTTGTCCTCGATATTTTCTCGGGCTGGGAGGCTCCGCCCCACCTGACCACCGCCGAGTTTTACACCGACCTGCGCCAGGCCCTGGCCCCGGCAGCCGGTGATAGTGCGGGCGGCCTGCTGGCCGTCAATGTGGGCGACGACGCCGGGCTCAGCTTCTTCGTGGCCCAGGCCCGAACCCTATTAGAGGTCTTTGAGCACGTCTGGTGCCTGACTGATACCACCATGCTGGGCGGCCGCCATGCGGGCAACCTTATTCTGGTGGGCTCCCATGTGGCGCTCACCCAGGACGCCGCAACCTACCTGGTGGGTGCCGGGCCGCACCCGGCGTCCGCCCTGGGCACCGATGAGCTGGTGGAGCTGCTCGACAAGCTGGGCTAGAGGGCGTCCACCTGGGCGATGGTGCTGGTGACGGGCGCAGGCTCGCCTGCTGCCCGCTTGGGGCGGGATGTCGCTGTGATACCCATAGAGGCTACAGTCAACAGCAGGATCGCCGCCCAGCGCAGGGCACCGGTTTCTTGGTCTAGCAGCAGCCAGCCGCCAATGGCTGCGATACCAGGCTCTAGGCTGAGCAGAATCGAGAAGACATTATTGGGCAGGCGGCGCAGGGCCGCCAGCTCGAAAGTGTAAGGAACCACGGACGCCAGCAGGCCCGTACCCACTGCCAGGGCAAGGACGCCCGGGTCGGCAAAGGCCTGGGCAGCCCCGGCCCCGCCCAAGGGGAGGGTAATGAGGGTGGCGACGACCAGGGCGGCCCCCAGGCCGCCCGCCCCATCAAAGAGCCTGCCTACGCGGGAGCTGGCCAGAATATAACAGGCCCAGAAGAAGGCTGCGACCAGGGCAAAGACCAGGCCAAGGGTAGAAATGTGCTCAACTCCGAAGGCCTTTTCAGCCCCGATGAGGGCCATACCGATAGTGGCTAGTCCAATCCAGAGGGCGTCGATAGGCCGGCGGGAGAGCACAGCTGCCAGAACCAGCGGGCCGATAAACTCCACCGAGACTGCCAGCCCCAGGGGGAGCAGCTCAATGGCGTGGTAGAAGGCCCCGTTCATGCCGGCGAAGGCAGCCCCGAGCAGGATCACGGCGACCCACTGGGCGGGCGTCCACCGCCAGAAGAGGGGCCGGGTGAGAGTGCAGATGACCAGGGCCGCTACTCCCAGACGCAGGGTGGTCACGCCCCAGGCTCCCAGCTGGGGGAAGAGCTGCACAGCAAAAGCCGCTCCCACCTGTAGGGAGATGCAGGAGCCAATGACCAGCAGAACGCCGGTGGTCTTATCAGAACCGGCCAAACGTGAACGAACTGCTTGCACGGGTGCCTACTTTCAAGAAGATACTGCAACCAGTGTAGGCAGATGTCTGCCGCATATCTGGCGGTGGGTGCCACAGTTGCCACCGTGAGCTACCGCAGCCCGCCACGCCTAGGGCGTACACAATAGCAAGCACACTGTGTTTACAGCTATTTGCCGGTAAACTAAAAGCTATGTTCAACTTCAACGCATCTAGCGCTTTCGACGCTAACGGTCAGCCCAAGCCCGCAGTTACCCGCACTGTCGACACTGTGCTGAAGGTTCAGCGTCCCCTGATTGTTTCCATGCTCAAGAAGATGCGTGAGAAGCACCCTAACGAGACCCCCGACCAGATTGCCAAGCGCCTCGAAAAGGCCTACCTGCGCGATGTAACCGTTGGTGGCGGCGCCGTGGGCGCAACCGCTTTCGTGCCCGGTCTGGGTACTGCGGCGTCCGTCGGTCTGTCTGCTCTGGCAGTTGGCGGCTACCTGGAGCGCACCGCTATCTATGCGCAGGCCATGGCTGAGTTGCACGGAGTTCACATTGATGACCCCGATAAGGCCCGCCTCATGGTCATGGCCATCATGCTGGGGGAGGACGGCTCCGCACTCATGAACTCAATTCTGGCCCATACCGGCAAGACTGGCGGTGTCTCCCGCAAGTGGGGCATGATGATGGGTTCTAAGGATTCAGGCAAGGTGTTCAGTATCGAGCGCACCATCCGCAACATGTTTATTAAGCGTTTCTTGGCCCGTCAGTCCGGCGCGCTACTGGGTCGTGCCCTGCCCTTCGGTGTGGGTGCTGTGGTCGGTGGCGGTGCCAACCTGGCCCTGGGCAAGAATGTGGTCAAGTCTGTTGGGCAGACCTTCGGGGCCCTGCCCGCTGTTTTCCCCGATGCCCTAAACCCTGACCGTGCGCCTAAGTTTGAGGGCGGCAAGGGTGAGGACGCCGGTGCCTCCGAGGCCGGGGCCGCTGAGCCCGCCCAGCTTGAGAAATAACCTGAGGTTGACATGGGCTTTAATGACAATCTGAACAGTAACTACTCCCAGCGCGGCTCTTCTGGGGGTAATGGCCGCTCCGCCGGTGGCGGCGGTACGAACCCGCTCATGATGATGCTGATGAGCAGTGTTGCTCGCAAGTTCGGTATTCCCGGCGTGCTGATTGTTGGCGCTATCTTCTTTTTTGCGTCAGGCGGCCTAGGCGGTCTGACCGGTGGCTCTAGCTCCATGTACGGCACTGAGTCCCAGCAGGATCAGGTGACCGGCGCTGGCAACTTTGATCACTGCCAGACCGCTGAGGACGCTAACCGCTACGACGACTGCCGTATTCTGGCGACCGGCGTCAGCCTCGATATGGTGTGGGAAGAGAAACTGCCTGCTGAGGCAGGCGTCAGCTACACGGCCCCTGACCTGGTACTGGGCGAGGGTCAGCTGTCTACCGGCTGCGGTAGCGCTAACATTTCGCAGACCGGCCCCTTCTACTGCCCGGCCGATACGACCGTGTACATGTCGGTTCCCTTCTTTGACCAGCTCAAGGCGATGGGCGGTTCAAACGGTGATTTCGCGGTCATGTACGTCACCGCGCACGAGTTCGCTCACCATATTCAGCAGACCATGGGCACCCTGAAGTACTCCAACTACCAGGACCCGGGCGCTGATTCGGGTGCGGTGCAGGTTGAGGTTCAGGCTGACTGTTACGCCGGTGTGTGGGCTTCTCAGGCTGATAAGGGCGAGAACGCCCTGCTCGACCCCTTGACCGAAGAGCAGATCCAGCAGGCTATTGACACCGCCCGTGCTATTGGTGATGACGCGATTCAGCGTTCGGCCGGTCAGCAGGTTAACCCTGACCTGTGGACGCACGGTTCCTCGGAACAGCGCGTCAGCTGGTTCACCAAGGGCTACACCGAGGGCACCATGTCAGCTTGTGCCCAGCCCTTCAATTCCTAGTCGGAATCTAGCTAACAGCAAGGAGGGGCCAGAGTTTTCTCTGGCCCCTCCTTCTTTTAACTCTTAAAACGGGAGCGGGCGCGGACGAAGGCGCGGGCAGCTAGGCGGGCACCCTTGGCGGTTGCCCCGTCGGCTGCTGCGAGCTCTGCCTCGGTGCTGGGCCGCACCTGAGTTTCGGTAACCACCGGGGCTGGTTCTTCAATGTCGGATGCGGTCACCGGCTCTGGTGCCTCAAGCTGGGAAGGTTCGATGGGCTCAGGCTCATCGAGGGTGGAGGGGGCCACGGGCTCGGGCACCTCAATGGCACTTATCTCTTCGGCGGAGAGTTCCAGTAGGTCAGCGTCATCAGTAGCAGGAACCGAGCCGCTGTTGCCCTGCCCTGCCCCCGTGCTCGGGGTTCCGGCGTCTTGACCACTGTCTAAGACCGCGAGGGTGCTGGCAGCTAGCTGAGCGGGGGCGGCCCCCAGGTTCTGCCCTACCTGGGCAATCAGCTGCTGGGCGAAATCTCGGCGCACCTTCTGGCTAGCAAAAACAGCGCCACCGGCCTTAACCAGCTGCTCGCCCGCCTTGACCAGCAGTAGGGTCTGCGGGTTGCGCAGGCCGATGGTGGCCACAGCCCCTAGAATGTTCATCTGCTGCCCCTGGCGCACTCCGGCGCTGGGGGTGTTTTCGACCTGGGTGAGTAGCTCATTGACGTCCTGCCCTAAAACGGCTGTTGCGGCCTCGTCGCTGCTTTCAACCTGAAGCCCGTAGAGCAGGGCCATGCCGTGCAGGTAGGTCTTGACTGCCTGAGCGCTGCCCACATGGGCTGTGGTGTTGATGCCTTTGTTAGCGGCCCTGCTGTAGGTGGCCATGCCCTGCTGCACCGCGCCCAGGTGGGCGGCTACCTGGGTGAGACCGGCTACGCGCCGGTTGCGGGTAACGCTGCCGAGGACGTTGGGGGTCAGCTCCTGGGCCCCGGCCTGGGCTGACCCGACCAGGGTAAAATCGCGCACGAAGATACCGCCTAGGCGCTCTGCCAGGGTAGCGGGGGTGGCTTCGGAGTAGCGGGCGCGGAGCTTGCGCAGGCGGCGCACGGCCAGGGGAACCTGATCGGGTGAGCTGTCTGCGGGGCGGGAGGTGTCGGTCATAGGTCTATTGTAGGAAACCTGGGGATTGAACCAGCTCGCCCTTTACTGCTCTTAACCTGTGGCAGGTAATAGAAATATGTAGATTTTTTAGTCGCCTTGTTGCCTAAAATCCAACAACGGAGAGCAGAAACACGCTTTATGAAGAAAAGTTATTCGCCGGTAACCACTAAGTGAGATGTTTTTGACTGTTAGTCTTGAGGTGTTTTAAGCAAAACGCACGCAGTCCCTATTTCTCATGGAGCAAATATGACCTCTTCACTTTTTGCACGCCCGCTTTTTATTACAGGCGCCCTGGCTGTCATGCTCGGACTTGCTGCCATTATCTGGCCCGGTATTACTCTCAGCGTGATTGCTGTGATGTGGGGTATCTTTGCGATTGTTGAAGCTATCTCAACTTTCTCACGTGTTGGATCTGCCGATAAGTCGGGTAAGTTTTTCTACATTCTCTCTGGCATCATTGGCCTCCTTGCTGGCCTGGCTGTTATCTTTCAGCCCCTCTGGGGCGCAGCTACCTTGACCTGGGTTCTGGGTTTCTGGCTGGTGGTGCGCGGTATCATCGAAATCATTGCTGCTGTGCGCCTGCCTAAGGAGGCTCCCAAGGCCTACCTGATCCTGGCAGGTGTTCTCTGGTTGCTGGCCGGTCTGCTGGTGATGGCTAGCCCCGGTGTTGCTATGATTAGCATGATTATCTGGATCGGCCTGCTCACTATCGCTCTGGGTATTACCCTGATTGTTGCGGGCTTTAAGGCTCGTTCCAATGCCAAAAAAGTTGCATAATTTAAGCCTCTAACAAAGCGGGGTTGCCCACGGCTGTGGGTAACCCCGCTTTCTTTAACCAGCTTGTTTAGCTGACTCGGTGCGGGCTTCTACCAGCTTGACCATCAGCGTCCCTACCGCAGAGGCTACCAGCAGGGGCCCCAGGGCGGTGCCGGGTAGCATAAAAACCATAATCAGCACGATAGCCAGAGGCTTTTTGACCGCAACCGTCGTTGCTGCAACCATCCCCGCAGCCAGGGCGGTACCGGCGTCCGTACCCGGTAACAGAGCCGTAGTGAGCAAACCTGCCGCTGCCCCCGCAAAAGCTAGGGGGAAGAACTCGCCACCGGGCCAGCCAGCAGACAGGCTCAGGGCGGTCGCAACCACCTTGAGCAGGGCCAGGCCTGCGAGGGCCCACCAGGCAGAATCCTCAACCAGGGTTACCAGTTCAGGGAGCTCTGCGTGCCCTGAAAAACGTAGCAGGGGGACGGCCGCGAGTAGCCCCGCCAGCAGAGCAGAACCTACGAGAACCCGGGCCCAGGGGCGGGTAAAACGCTCGGCGAAATGATCCACCCGGTGGTGTAACCAGCCAAAGAACAGGGCCAGGGCACTGGCCAAAAGAGCCGGGAGTAGGGCCTGCCACCAGGTGTTCACATCCCCGCGCGGGGCCAGGGGGAGCTCTAAAATATGCCGCTCAGCTCCCAGTAGGTTGAGGGCTGCCATAAAGGTTAGAAAGCCGCTCACGCCGGCTAAGAAAGCAGGCACTTTTGAGGGGGTTAATAGAGTCGTCGGCGTAAGAGGCTGCGGCAGGCGGGGAGCCATAGACACTAGCCAGTGCTGCTGCGGTTCCGGCCTCACCCAGTGCCCCTGCCTCTTCGCGGGTGCGGGCAATCTTGGAGCTGACCAGTATAGATAGCTCAGCAACCACAGCCACTAGGCCGGCTTCGGGGCCGATGGAGGCACCAAAGGCCACAGCGATAATGGCAGAAAGAGCAAGGACGCCAGTCTTGAGTGCCCGGGGTCGGGCAGGGTCGGTGGTCTCAGCAATAGCCTGATCCAGACTCCCCAGGCTATGACGGTGTTGCAGTATGGCCAGCAGAATACCGCCGACCATGACGGTAGCAAAGATAAAGAAGGGGCCGCTACCCAGGGCCCAGATGTGGTGCTGTAGGCTCAGCATGGCCATGAGGGTCAGGGCAGAGACGAGACCTGCCAGGCCACCGTAGAGGAGGCAGATCCAGAGGAATTTACTGTTCATGATTCTTTTGGGCCTGGTAGGAGCGCTTTTCTCGGCCGTGACGGAGCGCCTCGCTCATGGCGTGGCCCAGAGCGGCGATAAAAATAAGGTCGAAGATAATCATAGCGATGACCAGTAGCTTCGCCTGCTGCCCGACAGGGTGAATATCGCCAAATCCCACGGTAGACATGGTCACAATGGTGAAGTAAAGGGCATCGGTGCGGGTGGCGAGACCGGTGAACTGCTCGGGTTCTTGAACGGCCAAGACGTAGCAGACGAAGGCACAGACGTGAGCAGCCACAAACATGAGGGCGACCAAGTCGAAGAAGCGGCGCTCCTGCTTGCGTAGCTGGGTGGTAATGGCGTAGGCCAGAGCAAGAAGCATGAGGCCTGCAATGATGCCCTGCAGGTAGGAATCGTTATTAAGCCTGATGGGTAGCAGGTAGAAGATGCCGATGGTGCTGGCGTAGATGAAGACTTGTTTGATGGCGTAGGGTGTCATGGGTGCAAAAGTGCCAGGGTAGGGAAGAGGGGCTTGAGCCTGTCAAGTCTTACTCCGAGTCGGCGGAGCTGGCCTGACCGTGACCCCGGTGGCTGATTACCGTGTCACATGGTCGAGCAGCTGCGGAGCCAGGCCGATGTAGGTAGCCGGGGTGAGCTCAGAGAGCCGGGCTTCGGCGTCCTTACTCAGGCCGAGCTCAGCGACGAATTCCTTGAGGCGGGCGGCGTCCACGCGGTGGCCGCGAGTCAGCTCCTTAAGGCGCTCGTAGGGGTCCTCCATGCCGGGAGTGCCTGCGATTGCCTCGGCACGCATGACCATCTGGATAGCCTCGGCCAGCACCTCCCAGTTGTCGTTGAGATCTTCGGCGATGACGTCGGTGGCGATGTCCAGACGCTCCAGGCCCTTGACCACGTTCGAAATAGCCAGCACGGAGTGACCGAAGGCCACACCGATGTTGCGCTGGGAGGAGGAGTCGGTCAGGTCGCGCTGCCAGCGGGACTGCACCAGGGTTGAGCCCAGGGCGTTGAGCAGGGCGTTAGAAATTTCAAGGTTGGCTTCGGCATTCTCGAAGCGGATGGGGTTGACCTTGTGCGGCATGGTTGAGGAGCCGGTCGCGCCCGCAACGGGAATCTGGCGGAAGAAGCGGATGGAGATGTAGCTCCACACGTCGGTGCAGAGATTGTGCAGCACCTGGTTGAAGTGGGCGATGGAGGAGTAGAGCTCTGCCTGCCAGTCGTGGTTTTCAATCTGGGTGGTCAGGGGGTTCCAGTCCAGGCCCAGGCCGGTGACGAACTCTTCAGAAATCTTCTGCCAGTCGGCGGTGGGCACAGAGACCACGTGGGCGGAGTAGGTGCCGGTTGCACCGTTGATCTTGCCCAGGAATTCAGCCTTTTCAACGTGCTTGATCTGGCGGTTCAGGCGGTAGGCGAAGACAGCTAGTTCCTTACCCAGGGTGGAGGGGGTGGCGGGCTGGCCGTGGGTGCGAGAAAGCATGGGCACGTCGCGGGCCTCTTCGGCCAGCTTCATGATCTGCTCAACCAGGCCGCGGGCGGCGGGCAGCCAGACGTTGGTGACGGCGTCCTTGATGCCCAGGGCGTAGGAGAGGTTGTTGATGTCTTCGCTGGTGCAGCCGAAGTGGACCAGGGGCTTGAGGTGGCCTAGGCCCAGGGGTTCAAGGCGGCGGGCAATGAAGTATTCTACGGCCTTTACGTCGTGCACGGTGACGGCTTCAATTTCTGCCAGTTCGGCGGCAGATTCTTCGGTGAAGTCGGTGACGATGGCGCGCAGACCGGCATGCTGGTCGTCGGTGAGGGGAGCCAGGCCGGGCAGGACCCGATGGTCACAGAGGTAGATGAACCATTCAACTTCAACGTGGATGCGGTCGCGGTTGAGGGCGGCTTCTGAGAGGTAGTCGACCAGGGGCTCGGTGGCGGCCTTGTAGCGGCCGTCGAGGGCGCCGAGGGCAAGGCCTGCGCCAGTAAGGGAGTGGCGGCCAGAGGGCAGGGTGGTGCAGTTTTCGCGATGAGACATGACTCTAGTTTCTCACGGGTGAGTGGGGGAGCGCATGTTTTGAGCCTGCGTGTGCGGTGGCTCCCCGCGCCCTTGCAGGCCGCAAATGCTGACGTCAAGGGGTGTGGACGAGCTCCGTCATAGTGCGTCACGGCTGCACCAAATCCTGGGTTGCCGGGGAGTGCGCGAGCGTGACGGTGCGCTGTGCCTTATCCACAGGGTGCCCGCGAGCGGCTGAGCAGGGTCGGCGAGGGCTAGAGTGTGGGCAAGTGCTGATTGGTTGTGCTGTTGAGGAGGTAGTGATGCCGTCGGTTCATGAACTGGTTGCAGCTGCGGGGCGCGCAGGCTGGGGGAGCGAAGGCGCGGCAGCTGCGAGCGCGGAAGCTATGGCGCTAGCTGCCCGGATTCGGGAGTGGTCTGATGCGGTAGCTTCTCAGGTGCGTGTACAGGCTGAGCAGGTGGTGAGTGCTTCGCGGGATGCCTGGGTTGCGGGTCAGGTGGATTGGTCATCGCAGGCGGGGCAAGCCTTTGGTCGTGCTTTGAGTGTGGAGCGGGAGGCCGGTGCTCTGCTGGGTAGGGAGCTTGAGGACGCTGCGGGCCAGGTGCGTGTGGCCGGTGAGGTGGTTGCCGCCCAGGTGGAAGTACTGGCTGCTGCTATTGGGGCGGCGGGTGCTGCGGTGGATGCGGTGCTGGTAGGCATGGGGTCGCTTGATGTGGAGCTGGACGATTTTGTGGTTTATGCCGAGCGGGCGGGGCTACCTCAGGCTCACGCGCAGCTCACTGCGGTGATGTCTGACCCGTTGATGGGTAGGGTGGCTGCTGCTCTGGCTGAGGTGGGGCGGTAGCGGTGCACGGTGTTTCTTCTCTTGACGGTGGTGGTGCTGGCTTTAATATTTCGGTCGAGCTGGAGCAGTTGGGCCCGTTGGCTGATGCCTTGCAGGGGGTGGCTGACCGGTATGAGGATCTGGTGGGGCCGCTGGGTAGCCTGACGGCTCAGGTGGCCCTGCTGGCTCCCCTGGACAGTTCGGGGGCTGGCGCGGGTGCCCTGGCTACCCTGGGCGCTGGCACTGTTGCTCTCTATGCTCTGGTTGAGGGTGTGAGTCGCCTGGCGGGTCGGGTGAGGCTCTCTGCCCGGGCTTATGAGCAGGCTGAGCGGTTCGCTGTGGAGGCGTTGAGCGCCTACGCGGCGGCTGAGCGTTCAGGCTCCGCTGCTGCCCGTCAGGTGGGCTCTGTTTTTGGTTATCGGGTAGGAACACTGAAAATCAGGGTGGTGCACGGGGCTCAAGCGGTTGTTACCGCTACCGAGAAGGGGTATCTGCTGTTCCGCCAGACCCGCCTGGGGCATGAATTTTTCAACTGTGTGACGGGTGTGGCTGCCAGGAAGGCGCGTCAAGCCGGTATGAATGGTCGCCTGCGGTCGTCAAAAGACATGACTGGTGTGCTCATGGGGCCTGGTTCTGAGCGGGGGTACATGATGGCTCCTCCCACGACTGCGCAGGCGATTACCGAGATGTTTGAGCAGGCGCAAGCGATTGAAGAGGCCGGCGATGCTCACATGGAGGCTCAGGGGCACCAGCACGAGAGCGACCACGTTACGGTTCAGACCTATGTGCATGAGCACACCGGTGAGGTCTCCTACCTCGTCATTGTGCCGGGGACTGATGGTGAGATGAGCTGGCGTGAGCAGTATGATGGTGGCGTCAACAACTGGGTTGGCACGGTGCTTATGGCCGAGGCTCTCAAGGAGCCCAATTTAGCTCCTGAGGAGTACCCCGCCCTGATGACGCTAGTTCAAGAGGCTATGGACGACGCTGGAATCCCTGAGGGGGCGAAGGTGAATTTTGCGGGGTTCAGCCAGGGCGGTATGGCCGCCATGGCTATGGCTAATAACGGTTCTGTTGCCAGTAGGTACAGGGTGGGTTCGGTGATTACCATGGGCACGCCGGTGCACGGGGTGAGGGCCCGTGACGGGGTCAAACACGTTGATCTCACCTACCAGGGGGATCCTGTTGCTCACCTTTTGGGTGATGATCCTGACTACCGGCCTCACCACTCTCACGTTTTACGCACCAGGCCAGAGGGGGTGGGCGCGCACGGTGCTAGCGACTACCGGAAGATGGCTGAGATTGACCCGGGGGCACAGCAGACCATTCAGGAGCTGGAGGAGGTTTTTAGTGGCTATCAGTGGCAGAGCACGAACGTTACGTCAGGTTCTACTCATCTTCCCACCGTCACTGATACTGAGCAGGAGCAGATGATGCTTCTGGGCACTGCCAATCTGGTGCACGCCACTGCGCAGGAAGCGGGTGCGGGGAGCCGCCACCTTTCCAGTGAAGATATTAATCCCTCAGATATTTACCAAGATATTGATCACGCCATGCGGCAGTTTGACGCCAACGCCATGAGACCTGCAGATCAGTGGTTGGACGAGCAGCTCCGCAGGGTGGAAATCGGCGGGGTTCAGCTCCACAACCCTACCTTTGAGGGTTTCACGGTGGGTGAGCCAGCTCTTCTGCCGCCCGAGGATCCCAGTATTCGGGTCTACCACCCTGACCTGCAACAGCACGTTCGCAACATGTCAGACCTAGCCGGGCTGGGAGGTCTGGTCAGTGATGAGGCTATCGACCAGGGTGTCACAGAAGCGGTTCACTTCTTCGCACCTGAGGATTCTGTACCTGCCGGGTAGAGCGGGCTGTGGCCGGAGGCCACCCGCTCGGCCTCCCGCACGGGGGCAGGGGCGGTGGCACCGGCGTCCGTGTTGAAGGGGGAGCCCCCCAGAGCCTCGCGGCCGTGCGGGGTCAGCCAGCCCGAGAGGTCAGGGCCAGCAGGAACAAGCTGGGTGGGGTTGATGTCCTCGTGAACGATGTAGTAGTGCTCCTTGATTTGCTGGAAGTCCACGGTGTCGCCAAAGCCGGGTGTCTGGAAAAGGTCACGGGCGTAGCCCCACAGGTTGGGCATGGAGGCCAGGGTCTGGCGGTTGCACTTAAAGTGGCTGTAATAGACCGCGTCGAAGCGTACCAGGGTGGTGAAGAGGCGCACATCGGCTTCAGTGATGTGGTCCCCCATGAGGTAGCGGCGGGTAGCCAGGCGCTCCTCAACCCAGTCGAGGGCATCCCAGAGACGCTTGTAGGCGTCCTCGTAGGCCTTGTGAGAACCAGCAAAACCGCAGCGGTAGACCCCGTTGTTGATTTCGGTGTAGATACGCCTCATCACATCGCGCATCTCGTCCTCAAGCTCAGCGGGCCACAGGTCGGGGGAGCCCTCACGCTGGTAGGCTGTCCACTCCTTCGAGAAGTCCTCGGTGATTTGAGGGAAGTTGTTGGTCACCACGGCGCCGGTCTCAATATCAACGATGGCCGGTACGGTGATACCGCGCGGGTAGTCGGGAAAGCGGGTGAGGTAGGCCTGCTGCAGACGTTCAATGCCGAGCACAGGATCCCTACCGTCTTCGTCCAGATCGAAGGTCCAAGAACGGGCATCATGGGTGGGGCCGGGCATACCGGCTGAGATAGCATCTTCGAGCCCCAGCAGACGGCGCACAATCAGGGTACGGTTGGCCCAGGGGCAGGCGCGGGCTGCAACCAGGTGGTAGGCGCCGGGCTTGACCTGCCAGAGGCGGTGCTCCGGGGCGGTCACTGCGGTGGCTGCCGGATTCGCGACGATGCGGTCCTCGATATAGGCGGTGTCGCGGTTGTATTCTTCACCGGCGTGCACATAGGAGCCACGCGTGGAGTGGTCTTCTGCGCTACCTGCCGGGGCTTTGGTGGAGGTGCTCATATACCCACCATCCCAGAAAATACTTTCAAAGTAAAATATCTTGTGGCGGTGGACGGGTGTTAGTATCTGGCTCCTTAAAGAGTGAGCCCGCGATACATACGGGCCGTCCGGGCAGAACCCCAGGCCCCACCGCAGTCGACAGGGCACCCCTCGTCCTCAAAGCCCCGGCGTCGGTAAAACTCGACCGCCCGACCGTTCCCCACGATGTACCACAGATAGGCAGGCTCATCTGGGTAAAGAACAGCGTCAAAGAGGGCAGCGCCTAACCCCGTCCCATGAGTCGAGGCAAGGGTATAAAGATGGGTGAGCTCCCGGGTGCCTTCATCAACCGGGGGCAGGCCGATGCCAAGCTCCCAAGCCAAAGGGCCGGGGCGGGAAAGCGAAAATCCGACCGGGGCCCCCCAATCAATCACCCCGCCGACGGCACACGATAGGCCACCGGTGGGCGTCCACGCCGGGTTCTCGTAGGCAAAAAAGGCTCGTGCGCCGGGAGCGGCGATATTCTCGGCAAACTCTTCGAGCCAGCCCTCTCGGTTAGCAGCCTGCCGGGCACCGAACTCCGGGTCTACAAGCCCGTTATAGGTTTCCGCCAGGCACCGCAACTGTAGGTCAACATACTTCTCGGCGTCTTCAGCGCCCACCGGCGCCAACACATACCGGCCATCAGCCACAAAACCCACGGGCGCGCGTCCTTTCACTCACAATGACTGCTTTCTCACTCTAGCAAGCCCCGCTGGGCCCACTCACCCACTAGGCTAGAGGGGTGGCACAGCGCAGACGAACCCCCAAAAAGCAGGTAGAAGCCCCCGTAGCCCTCACCGAAGGCACCTACCCCATCGACACCGGCATCGCCGAGCTGATTGAGGACGATTACACTCCCGGTGGTTGGGTGCTCGAAATCAACGGCATGGAATCCTCCCACATCGTGCTCGATCAGCCCCGTGAACTTGACTTCGAATATATGCGCTGGCTGGCCACCGTCATTGAGTCCTTCGTTGATACCCACCTGGACCCCGCACACCTCCGCATCACCCACCTAGGCGGCGGGGCCTGCTCCATGGGCCGATACCTGGCCGACGTCTACCCGGCCTCCCACAATACCGTCGTTGAACTTGACGGCAAACTCGCCGCCTACGTGCGCGAATGGTTCGACCTGCCCAAGGCCCCCACCCTCAAGATCAGGGTCGGCGAAGCCCGCGCCGTCACCGAAGGTTTTGCCCCGGCCTCCCGCGACATCATCATCCGCGACGTCTTTGCCGGCTACATCACCCCGGAACCACTGACCACCCTCGAATTTACCCAGCTGGCCGAGCGCTCGCTGACCCCGGGCGGGCTCTACATCATCAACTGCGGCGACGACCGCTCCCTGGCCGGGGCTCGCGCTGAGGCTGCCGCTATCGCGCAGGTCTTTGAACATACCTGCATCGTGGCAGACCCGGCCATGCTCAAGGGGAGGCGCAAGGGCAACGTCATCATTGCCGGGTCAAACGCGCCCCTGCCGGTGGCGGGTGATCTGGCAGCCGCCGCAATCACTAAGCGCCTGCTAGGTGGCGGTGTGCCTGCCCAATACAAGGACGACGCCTGGGTGCGCGACTTTACTCGTTCGGCTACCCCGCGTCGCGACGCCCAACCAGAGGTTGACCTGGCCCAACTTCGCGCCGGTCAGTAATATTCAGCTTCGCGCTGGTCAATAAAGTAATCGCCCTATCCTCTCTCTTGGCCCCGAGATAATCTCTGGGGCCATGAGAAAAGGGATAGGGCGAAGAAGTCTGCCGGGGTTAGCTGACCTCACCATCAACGTAGTACCAGGCCCCGCCGTCCTTGGTGAAGCGGGAGACCTCGGTCTGCACCCCGCGCACCCGCTCGTCCTCGGGTGTGCCCGGCACTGACCGGTAGTAGGCGGCAAACTCTACGCCACCGCTGGTATCGAAGGGGCCACCTGCCGTACTGAGAATGTCGAGGCGGTACCAGCGCAGGCTGGAGTCAAGATCTAAGGACGCAGGCCGGGTGCTGGGGTGCCAGCTGGCCAGTAGGTAACCGGGCAGGCCTACTGCAAAGGCACTGAAGCGGGAGCGCATGAGGGCCTCGGGCGTGGGCGCTGTCAGGTCGCCGGTCTGAGCAAAACGGGTGTGGTAGCGGCCGCAACAGGCGCCATAGGTTTCGCCGGTACCGCAGGGGCAGCGGGTATCGGGTTCGAGCATGGTTACTACTCTAACGGGTAAATATAAACCCCGCTCTTTCGCTCCTTTCTACGGTGCTAATTACCGTAGAAAGGAGAGAAAGAGCGGGGGCAGATGTTGGTGGATGCCTGGCTCGGCCTCCTAGAGCGCTTGAGGGCTAGGCATGCATCCAGCCCTCAATCACGCCCATGCCGAAGAAGACCAGGAAGGCAGCCGAGACGATGTACATAATCGGGTGCACCTCCTTGCCGCGGCCCTGCACCAGGCGGATGAAGGTGAAAGCGATGAAGCCGGCACCGATACCGTCGGCAATGGAGTAGGTGAAGGGCATCATGATGATGGTGAGGAAGGCGGGAATACCCAGGCCCCAGTCGGTCCAGTCGATGTGAACGGCCTGGCGGACCATCAGGAAGCCCACGACGACCAGGGCGGGAGCAACAGCCTCGAAGGGCACTATCGACACCAGCGGTGAGATGAAGACGGCCAGCAGGAAGAGTGCGCCGGTGACCACGTTGGCGAAGCCGGTGCGGGCACCTTCACCGATGCCGGTGGCTGATTCCACGAAGATCTGATGGGCTGAGGACGAGGAGCCACCACCGAGTACGGAACCGGCGGCGTCGATGAGTAGCACCCTATCGATGTTCTCAATCTTGCCGTCTTCGTCGATGGTGCCAGCTTCGGAGGCCAACCCGACCGAGGTGCCCATGACGTCGAAGAAGACTGCAAGCAGAATCGCGAACATGAGCATGGTGGCACCCAGGGTGCCCAGGGAAGAGGCGGAGAAAGCGCCGACCATGTCAACAGACCCCAGCAGGGAAAGGTCGGGGTGACCGATCCACTGGGCGGGGATGCCGGGAATCATGAGGGACCAGCCGGTAGGGGAATCCATGGACGAGCCCGAAGGCCAGACGTTTTCTAGTACAACTGCCAGAACGGTGGAGGCAATCACACCGATCAGAATCGCACCGCGCACATTGCGAATAAAGAGGGCGATGGTGAGGAAGAGGCCGAAGAGGAAGACGAAGATGGGCCAGCCCTGCAAGTGGCCGCCCGCGCCGAAAGAGACGGGCACGGTGGTGCCGGCAGCATCGGGCATACGGCGGACGATACCAGCGTTGACCAGGCCAATGAGTGAGATGAAGAGACCGATGCCCACGACGATGGCGGTTTTGAGGGACTCGGGCACGGCCTCAAAAACGGCGCGGCGGAAGCCGGTGAGCACCAGAATAGCCATGACGATACCGGCCCACACCACCAGGCCCATGATTTGGGGCCAGGTCAGGTTGGGGGTGGTGGCGATGGTGGAGGCCAGCAGGGCGTTGACGCCCAGGCCCGCCGCCATGGCGAAGGGCTGACGGGCCCAAATGCCCATGCCGATGGTCAGAACACCCGCCACCAGTGCGGTTGCCGCTGCAACGCGTTCAACGCCGAGGGCGTTACCTGCGCCGTCGAGGCCCAGGCCCAGGATAAGGGGGTTAAGAACCACGATATAGGCCATGGCGAAGAAGGTCGCTAGGCCACCGCGGACTTCGGTGGAGAGGGTGGAGCCGCGTTCGGTGATTTTGAAATAGCGGTCAAGGGCGCTGGTGGGTGCGGGTGCGGGTTTGTGAGCCGCGGTGTTCTCAGAAGACATTCGTGAAAATCCGTAGATACTCGTGTGGGTGTGTGGCCCAGATCATGAAAGTGCGCCGCCCTGTGGATGGCGGCGCTGATGTACCCGTCCAGTCTACGCCGGGGGAGTGGGCGCTGACGAGAGGGAGGGGTGTGACGCCAGGCAAGAGAATCACCAGGTGGCGTAATTCTGGCGCGACCCAGCCGCATACCATAAAATATTAGGTGACCCTAACCTAGAAGAAAGGTCTGCCGTGTCTGACTCTGCGTATCCCGCTCTTGAAACCCTGACTGCCCGTTCGCGTGCCCTTGTTGCCACCGACCGTCCTGCCCGCTATGCCAAACAATTAGCGAGCCACTTTGGCCATAAGATTCTGGCTGAAGAAATTGCGGACGGTCACCGCCTCACTTTTAATCGCGATGGCAACTTTGGTGGCTACGCAGATATTCTGGTGCAACCCCTTGACGGCGCTGACCGCCTGATTTTGCACGTCTATGCTGAGGACGCCGAGAAGCGCGAGCGCCTGGAGCAGGTAGTGGGTGGCCATCTGGAGCGCTTTGGTGAGAAGGACGGCCTGGTTGTCACTTTTACCCCCGGTGACTAGACCCGGTAGCGGCTCAGCCTGCCCCGTGAATACTGAGGCGTAGAGTAGAGGTATGACAGATAACCCCTGCACCCATCACCGCCATGATTCTCGTGGTCAGGCCGGGGCTCATCACTGCTCGCAGGCAACCCGCTTGCAGGCTCTTACCCGCTCACCGCTGACCGGGCACCTGCCCGAGGCTGACCTGCTAGAGCTGAGCCACCGACTCAAGGCCCGCGCCTGGGGCCCCGGTGAAACAGTGCTGCGAGCCGGGGATGCCGCCGAGGGCTCCTACATTGTGATGGCTGGCTTGGCCAAGATCGTGCACGATACCGCAGATGGTCGCAGTCTCACCCTTGATCTTGCCGCCCCCGGCGACGTGCTGGGCCCTGTGCACTCGGGCCCGGGCGTCCTCACCGACTCTGTGCTGGCCCTTGAGCCCCTGTGTGCCCTCTACCTGCCGGCCACTGAGCTTGCAGACCTGGTGCAGGAACATCCCGCCCTGGCCGTGCAGATCCTCAACCTCCAACAGGAACGCCTGGCCCGGGTGCGGCACAATGAAATCGCTCAGGCCACCCTGCCGGTGACGCAGCGGGTTGCTGACGTCCTGTTGCACCTGAATACCAAGCTGGGGGCTACCCGCGCTGACGGTGTGCGCGTCCTGACCGCTGACGTGAGCCGCGCTGATATAGCCGGTATGGCAGGTACTACCGTGGAGTCGGCTTCTCGAGTGATGGCAGCGTGGAAGAAGCAGGGGCTCATTGATTCAGGACGCCGGTGGGTGGCCCTGCTGGACGTGGCGGCCCTGGCCCGGGTAGCGGAGAACTAATTTTTGCTTAATTGACGGGAGTCAATGTTCTTGCCTCCCCGAACTTCTAATCTGAAAGTACCTCGACAGAGGTAGCAAACAGAAAGGAAGTTTAGCCATGTCAGACACTCGTTCCATTACTCTCCGTTCCGATGAATTCTCTTGCCCCTCCTGTGTCAAGAAGATTGAGAATAAGCTGGGAGGTTTGCCCGGGGTTGAGAACGCCGTAGTCAAGTTCTCCTCGGGTCGTATTCTGGTTGACTATGACGCTGCGCAGGTGACCGTCCCTCAGCTTGTTGATGCTGTGGCTGAGGTGGGCTACACCGCCCGCCCTTCGAGTATTTAGGGGAGGGTGGCCATGAAACACCTTAGGATGTGGGGCTCGGCCCTGGGGGCTGCTGCTCTTATTATGACTGCCTGGGTTACCGGGTATGAGTTCTTCATGGTCGTAGCAAGCGTGGTGGCCGGCTGGCAGATTGCCGGTTCGGCCATCGCCGCGCTGCGGGTGAAGATGATTTCTATTGACCTGCTGGTAGTGATTGCGGCGGTGGGCGCTGTTGTCATTCATAACTATTGGGAGGCTGCAGCTGTTACCTTCCTCTTTGCTGTGGGTAAGGCCTTAGAGCGCACGACCATGGCTAAGACCCGGCAGGCTCTGAGTGATTTGGTGGAGGCAGCTCCTGAGACTGCCCGCCGCATCCGCCTGCAAGAAGGTGGCGAGGTTGAAACTGAGACGGTTGAACTGTGGCAGCTGAGCCCCGGGGACACCGTGCTGGTGCGCTCTGGCGAGCAGGTTCCGGTGGACGGCGAAGTCACCGGGGGCCACGGTGCCGTGGCTGAAGCCACGATTACCGGGGAGTCTGTGCCAGCTGAAAAGTCGGTGGGGGCTCAGGTTTTTGCCGGCACCTGGCTGCGCTCAGGTAGCCTGCAGGTTGAGGCCCGCGGGATCGGTGGTGATTCTATGCTGGCCACTATCATCCGCCGGGTTGAGGATGCCCAGGACGACCGCGCTAAAACCCAGACTTTCCTTGAGAAATTTTCCCAGTACTACACCCCTGCCGTGATGATCGGGGCCTTGCTTGCCGGCGTCCTGACCCGCAATGTTGAGCTGGCGCTGACCATTCTTGTGATTGCCTGCCCCGGTGCCCTGGTGATTTCTATTCCGGTCTCGGTGGTAGCCGGTATTGGTCGATCAGCTAAAGACGGGGTGCTGATTAAGGGTGGTGAATACCTGGAGCGTACCGCTGCGGTTGACACTTTAGTGGTTGATAAGACCGGTACGCTGACCCACGGCACCCCGGAGCTCACCGATGTGCTGGCTCTTGATACCGGGTATAGCGAGGAGCAGGTACTGGCTTTAGCCGCTGCCGCTGAGAGCGCTGCCCACCACCCGCTGGCTGATGCGGTGGTGCGCGGGGCGCAGGAGCGCGGGGTGCCGGTTGTGCTGCCTCAGCAGGCTGAGGCGGTGGTCGGACGCGGCGTGCTCGCCCGGGTGCCTACTCAGGTGCCTGACGCTCGGGTGCCTGATACGAGGTCGGCCGGTACTAGCCGGGCTGCCCTGGCTGCTGAGGTGCCCACGGTGCAGGTGGCGGTGGGCTCGGCCCAGCTGCTTGAGACCGGGGCTGACGAGGCCCTGCTACGAGATTTTCAGGTGCAGGGGAAGACTGCCATGTTTGTGGGTGTGAACGGGCAGGCGGTTGGTCTGGTTGCTGTTGCCGATACGGTACGGCCCGAGGCTAAGGCCGCCATTGATGAGCTGCACCGCCGCGGCATTAAGGTGGTTATGGCGACCGGGGATGCTGAGCCCGTTGCCCGCTCTGTGGGGCAGCAGTTGGGGCTGGACGACGTCCGCGCGGCTATGCTGCCCGAGGGCAAGTTGGAGCTGGTTCGGGAGCTACAGGCCGCTGGCCGCACGGTGGCTATGGTGGGGGATGGGGTGAATGATACTCCCGCCCTGGCGGTTGCTGATGTGGGGGTTGCTATGGGCGCTGCCGGCTCACCCGCGGCCCTTGAAACAGCGGATTTGGCGCTCATGTCTGACCGCTTAGACCGCCTGCCCTATGCCCTGGGCCTGGCCAAGAGCACGGTGCGCACCATGAAGGTTAATATCGCCCTTGCCCTGTTGACTGTGGCTTTGCTGGTGGCCGGTGTCTTCTTCGGCGGGGTGACCATGGCAATTGGCATGTTGGTGCACGAGGCTTCGGTCTTGCTGGTCATTGCTATAGCCATGTTGCTGCTTCGGCCGCGCCGCCTGTAAAGGTTTCTACTCCCTGTGTATTGAGTCCCTGAGCCCTGCACGCTGGTGCAGGGCTCATGCTGGTGAGAGCGGGATTGGGGTGAGTTTGCTGGGCGTGGGGTGTATGTTTATTACTGAAACTAGACCGCTGCACTGTTGGAGCGTTATGACTGAAAAAAGCCCTCACGACCTCGAGCTTGCCCGCCAATTCTTGGCGCAGCTGGCGGATCGTCTGAATCTGGATCCCGCCCTCATCGGGCAGACCATGCCCCATCTTCTGGGTATGACCAAGCATGTGGCGCACGGGGTGGTGCGCCCCGCGGCCCCCTTGGCTGCTTTCCTGGTGGGGTACGCTGCCGGTCAGGCTCCGGGGCAGGACGCTGATGAGCAGGTGGAGGGCGTCCGCGCAGCTTTGGAGCAGGTCGAGATTCTCATTGATGAGTATAAAGAGCGGGCCGATGGGTAGGCTCAACCGTACCGCCCCGGCCACCCGCTATGTGCTGAAAGATGACGGCACTTTTTTGGTAGATCGGAGGGCTGATGCCCTGACCGCCGAGGAGCCCCTCGAAATTAGACTGGATGGGCAGACCGTCACCACCACCATGCGTACTCCAGGGCACGATATTGAGCTGGCCCACGGCTTCCTACACGCTGAGGGGCTGATCAAGAGCGCGGCAGAAATCAGCACCGCCCGCTACTGCGCTGGGGCCACCGGGCCCGATGGTGCTAACACCTACAATGTGCTTGATGTGAGCCGCACAGCCCCCGAAAATCCCCAGCCCTCTTCGTCAGGCAGCGTCCTGCCCCTCTTTGAGAAGGCCGCACCCCTGCGCCTGACCGTGACCAACTCGGCCTGCGGGGTGTGCGGATCGGCCTCCATTGACTCCATCATGGGTAAGGCCACCCGCCCTATTCCACCCACTGCGCTTACACCCGAGCAGGTGCTAGAACTCCCTCTCCGCCTGCGCGAACATCAGGTGATCTTCAAGAAAACCGGCGGCATTCACGCCGCTGCCGTCTTCGATCCACACGGTGAGCTACTGGTTGCCCGCGAAGACATCGGCCGCCACAACGCCGTTGATAAGGTGGTGGGCCACCTGCTCATGAACGGCAGGCTAGAACCTCCTGCCCCCGGTCTACCGGGTAGGACGCTGGTGGTCAGCTCGCGGGCGTCCTTTGAGCTGGTGCAAAAGGCAGTGATGGCGGGTTTTGCGGCGCTGGTTGCCGTGTCGGCGCCGTCTTCACTGGCCGTTGACCTGGCTCAAGAGTCGGGCTTGACTCTCATTGCCTTTGCCCGCGAGAACCGCTTTAACCTTTACTCCGGGTCATTGGATTAAACGCACAGGTAACACAGGCCACATCGCGCTAAACTGGGGTGTATGAGCACGGTAAGCAAGCACGAAGACGTCCCTGTTGTTAGCCGCGTGAGCGAAGAAGCTACAGCTTTTGACCACCCCAAGGTTGGGCACCGCACCAAGGTCGCCGCTGGCCCTGGCGGTGTACTGCACGCTATGGCCCACGCCATTCCGGCCCGCGGCCTGCTCCCCCTCATTAAGATGAACCAGCCCGGTGGCGTGGACTGCCCAGGCTGCGCCTGGCCCGAACCCCACCAGAAAGATATGAACGTGGTGGAGTTCTGCGAAAACGGTGCCAAGGCCATCGCCGAAGAGACCACTCCCGACCGGGCCGATGTTGACTTCTGGGCTCGCTACTCGGTGACTGAGCTGCGAGATAAGACCGATTTTTGGCTGGGCAAGCAGGGTCGTATTACCCAGCCCCTGCTCTACGACCGCTCCAGCGGCGACGACCACTACCGTCCCGTCACCTGGGAGCGTGCCTTTGAGCTGGTTGCCGAGCAGCTGCAGAAAACCGACCCGACAAAGGCCGTTTTCTACACCTCGGGCCGCGCCTCCAACGAGGCAGCCTACGCCTTCCAGCTACTAGCCCGCCGCCTGGGCTCCAATAACCTGCCCGACTGCGGCAACCTCTGCCACGAGTCCACCGGCGTCGCCCTCAAAGAGGTCGCTGGCCTGGGCAAGGGCTCAATCACCATGAGCGACCTCGAAACCACCGACCTGCTCATCTCGGTGGGGCAGAACCCCGGCACCAACCACCCGCGCTCGCTGACCAGCTTCAAGAAGATGAAGGAAAACGGCGGCAAGATGGTGGTGCTCAACCCCATGCCCGAAACAGGCCTGATGGCCTTCCGCGAGCCCCAGTCGCCGCTGGGCATGATTGTGCCCGAGAAATTGGCGGACGAGTACCTGCAGGTGAGGCTGGACGGTGACCGCGCTTTCTTCCAGCAGCTCAACAAAGAGCTGATTCGGCGCGACGCCATTGATCACGTGTTCATTGAGAAATTTACGGACGGCTTTGAGGCCCTGCGCGAGCACCTTTTGGGTCTGGATGATGCTGAGCTGGAACGCGGCTCTGGCATCTCTGCTGCCCAGGTTGCGCGGGTTGCCGACCTGGTGGAGGCTTCTGAAAACGCTATTGTCTCCTGGACCCTGGGTGTCACCCAGCACCGCGAGTCGGTGGGCACCTTGCGGGAGATGATGAACTTCCTCTTTCTCACCGGTAACATGGGCAAGCCCGGGGCTGGTTCTGCGCCTTTCCGTGGCCACTCCAACGTGCAGGGCAACCGCACCGTGGGTATCTGGGAGAAAATGCCCGAGTCCTTCCTGGCTGCCCTTGAAGATTACTTCGGCTTTCCCGTGCCCCGCGAGCACGGCCTAGACACCGTGGACGCCTTGCGTCAGATGCGAGATGGTAAGAACCAGTTCTTCATGTCCTTGGGCGGCAACCTGGTGCGCGTCGCTTCAGATACCACCGCCTGCGAGAAGGCCATGAGCAGCCAGGAAATGACCGTGCACCTCTCGACCAAGCCCAACGGCTCGCACGCCTACCCCGGCGAGAAGGCCCTGATTCTGCCCGTCCTGGCCCGTACCGACCGCGATGTGCAGGCGTCCGGCCCGCAGAAAATCACGGTGGAGAACTCCTTCGGTATTGTCTCTGCTTCTATCGGCAAGCGTACCGCTAACGACGACCTGGATCTCAGGTCAGAGGTAGATATCATCTGCTCGGTGGGCCGTGAAACCTTTGGTGATGGTTTTTGGCAGCCCATGATCGATGACTACGGCGTAATCCGCGATGCCATTGAGGGCACAATCCCCGGGTTTGAGCGCTACAACGAGCGTATTGAGAAGCCCGGTGGCTTCTACCTGCCCAACGGCCCGCGCGAACGCGTCTTCAACACCGACACTGGCAAGGCTCGGCTGACGGTCAATGAGACCAAGGTACTTGAGGCTCCCGAGGGGCATCTGCTGCTGTCGACGGTGCGTTCGCACGACCAGTTCAACTCCACGATTTACGGGCTGGACGACCGTTACCGGGGTGTGCGAGGGGGCCGCCGCGTGGTCTTTATGCACAGGGACGACATCGTTGCTCTGGGCCTTGAGGACGGCTCCCTGGTGGATATTGTCTCGGTCTGGGAGGACGGTGAGCGCCGTGCTCCTAACTTCCGTGTGGTTGAGTATGACCACGCCCGCGGCTGCTGCACTGTCTACCTGCCCGAGGGTAATGTGCTGGTGCCGCTGGATTCTGCGGCTAAGCGTTCGAACACCCCGGTCTATAAGTCGGTGCTGGTGCGCCTGGAGCCGTTGGGCAGGGTAGCCGAGGTGTGAATAACAGGATAAGCCCCCCGCCTCACCGGAGGTGCAGGGCTTCTGTTGTTCCCCTTGTGTGGGGTGGATTTAGGGGCTGGGCGGGTGGTTGTGCTTGTCAGCACCGCATTGCGATTTCCGTGGGCTGTTCAGTGGTTGTTTACCAAAATCTGTAGTCATTTATGCCGTGATTTGCGCTTACTCTGCTTCTGAGGTGTTTTCTAGCAGGTTGGGGCAGTATTCTGAGGGGTCGTGGAGTAGAGCTCTGCGCGAGATATGTTTGCATCATCAGAAAGATCAGGTTTTGTCTACGCCCCTCCATTCAGGGACCCAGAAGTCCGTATATCGGTACAAAAGAGCACGCTTTTTGTATCAGTTCATGCTCTATCTTTCCCCTCTCATCCTGCTGACGACCATCTTTCCCCTGGTGACGCCTCGAATGGCCCACATCATGGTCGGTGGTGTGCAACTACCCCAAATCATCCTGGCAGTCGCCATCACGGTGCCCTGGATGTCTCAGAGCGTTTGTCTGCCGGTGTACCGGGCGATGGAGGATCTGCTGGGCGAGCGTGATATGGACGCCTGTATGCGCCGGTTCGCTGAATACTGGGTTACTACCAGCATCGCCGTGCTCCCCTCTCTTCTGCTCTTTTCCCTACCCTTTTTCTTTGCCTTCCACTGGAGCTTAACCACGCTTTTTGCCTTCTTGGTGCTGGGCTTTTTGAATGTGATTTTTAGCCAGTTGCTGGTGATTGCTAATCTGCCTACAGATAGTCGCAACACCTGGGCTTTTGCCTGGATTGCCTATGCGCTGGCTCTTCTGATTTTCCCAACGGTTTGGTTCCTACCCCCGCTCATGGGTATTGCTGTCATGCTCTTTGTGTTGCGCGGCCATCTGCGTTACCTGGTTGCTTTCAAACACCTCGACTACCATGTGGTCGTCCGGGAAATGCTGCGCGGTTTCTTACTGGGCGCCGTTTTATGGGCTGATAAGTATATTCTCTTCATCACGCTTGGCGGCACCATGAACGTTGTTGCGGTGTACATGGGCCTTGTGCCCGCCGTGATTGCCTACAACTATTTCTTTGCTGCTGAGGCCGCCAAGGTAGACCGCGCGGTGGGAAACCTGCGCACCGTCATTCAGACCATGGGCTACCAGCAGGTAGAGCGCTATTCTCAGAAGGTTGAAAAGCGGGTGGTTAATTCGATCCGTCAGACGCTCACGGTTGCCGGTGTCAGCTCGGTCATCGTTGCTGCGCTGATGTTCCTGTTTTCGTCTGAGTCTTTCACGCTGACCCTGATCGTCATTGTTTCCTCGTGGCTTTTCTTGGCTGTGACGGTGTTCTGCTACCAGATTGACTACCTGGGGTCTCACACTGTTCCGCAACTTATTGGTCTGGGGCACCTGTTTCTGTGCGTGCTCGCCTTCCAGCTTTTTCCAGGCCTCCACGCGTATTTTGCAATTGTGGCGGGAGAGATACTGCTTGTTGCGGTGAGCTATGTGGCCTTCCGCCGCACCTGGAAGACACCCGCCTACGACCTGTTTTGGCGTCACGCTGTGGCCTGGTAGGCCCTTCCTCATGCACTGTTCATTTTTACTGTTGAGAGAACCACGATGACTGAGAATATCTACAAAGGCCTGTTAATGCCCGAGCCGGGGCCTAAACACACTGACTCTAACTACCCTGACGTTGACGTAGCGCTCGTCATGGAATCCACCTACCCCTTCTTAAAGGGCGGGCTATCAGCTGTGGTGCACGACATTATCACCGCTAACCCTGATATTACCTTTGGGATTATCCACATCAGCTGGGATTCAGACTCTCCCAGCAAAGACCTCTACGGTATGCCCGAGAACGTGTTGTGGGTGAAGATGGTATATCTCAGTCTGGACGAACATCGAGACGGGTTTACCTTGCCCACCCGCGAGCTAAAAATGAATTCCCAGCAACGAGTAGCTGCCTGCAACCAGATAATCGACGCTCTCCTGGCCCTAGCGCAGGAGGCTGACCCCAACCCGCTCTGGGCTGTCTACGACCGTATGTTCTCTGAAAAGAGCAGGCAGTTCCCCGGCTGGGCCTTGCTGGGGACTAAGGAGTTTATGCAGGTGTTTTTCACCCGCATGCCTCTCCAGGGTATGAGTTTCTCTGATGCCTTCTGGCTGGTGCGCACCTTCTTCTCGCTGGCCTATGCCCTCCTGCACGAGCGTATGCCCTACGCTCGGGTGTATCACGCACACACTACGGGGTACGCCTCGCTTATTGGTGCGGCGGCAGCGCGGGATAACGGCACCAGTTTCTTCTTAACCGAACACAACCTCTATGTGCGAGATACGGTAAACACCCTGCTAGAGCGCAACATGTCATTGCCCGTGGCTGTGGGTGACGAGGACGCCTTCGACCTCACCCCCGAGCAACGTGCCTGGGTCAGCTGGTGGATTCAGCTGGGCCGTCTTTGCTACCCCAGCGCCGATCTGATTACCTACCTCTACCCCAAAGCTATCGAAGAGGCCAGGGGCCTACACGGTCTACCTGAACGCTCAGCCATCCTACCCAACGGTATGCTCATCTCTGATGTGAATGAGGCATACGCGCTACGCCGTGCCGCCCGCCAGCAGATTGAGCTACAGGGGAAAAACCACCACTGGAAGTTCGTTTTCATCGCCCGCGTGGTCCCCATTAAGGGCCTGCTCGACCTGATCGACACGGTGGGTCTGCTCAAAGATCAGGGGTATAGCCTGCACGTTGACTGCCTGGGGCCGACCGAGCACCTGCCCAGATATTACGAGCAGTGCCGCGAGGCGATTGCAGCTAAAGGTCTTGAAGATTACATCACCTTTCACGGTACGGTGAATGTGCGCGAGAAGCTGGGAGAATTCGATGCGTTGGTGATGCCCAGCTACAACGAGGGGCAGCCGATTGTGGCCTTGGAAGCCATGAGCGCGTCTATTCCCGTCATCGGGTCAAACGTGGGCGGCATGTCTCAGCTCATTGATGACGCGCTGGTTACCGACGACGGTGAGGTGATTGAGCGCTGCGGTATTCTCACCCGGGCGGGGGACCCCGAAGGGTTCGCTCGGGCGCTACAGCGCATCATGGATAACCCTGCCTTCTACGAACAGCTCTGCGTTAATGCTCGTGAACGAGTTGTTAAGTTCTTCCAGCTGCATACCGTGATGGATCGTTACAACATGATTTACCGGGAACTAGGCAAGATGGAGACCAAACCTGAACACCGGGGTGTACCCATTGACGGGGTGCGCAGTATTCCCTCGGACGAGCGGGAACAGCAAATTTCCCTCTTGGAGCGAGGCCCGGAGGGGCAACTGGCCCCTCAACGTTCAACCGTTAGCTCGTAACCGGAGGTAAGTAGATGAGTCAGGGCTTGTGGGTACGCTACGGTGGGGAACCCATTACGGAAGCACAGATTGAGTTTGCCGCCAGACACTACACCGTTGCTCTTTTGCAGCCGCAGCATGCCTGGGCCGCTACCCGACTTAAGGCTCTGAACCCCGCCATTACTGTGCTTTGCTACAAGTGCCTCTCGTCAACTCGTAGCTATGAGACGGTAGGCCCCTTCACATCTGGGGTTTCTTATGCTGAAGCCCAGCAGGCGGAACAGGCTGGGGAGCAGTGGTTTGCCCGCCGTTTAGACGGTCAGCTCATCGAGTGGACTGGCTACCCGGGGCATTACCAGATGCAGGTTTGGTCCCCGGCCTACCGTAAGCGTTGGGTTGAGAACGTCACCGCTGAGCTTGCCGCCTCGCCCTTTGACGGAGTGATGGCAGATAATGACACCTACGGCGACTACTATGGCCTGAACCTGCCCATTCAGGGGGCGCACAGCATGAGCCAGGTGCACCAGGGGCTGGATGCCTTAATCGCAGAGGCAGGTGAGGCGCTGAATGCTCGGGATAAGCTACTGGTGCCCAACATAGCCGAATCTCGTATGGACCCCGGAAAATGGGAGCGCCACAGCGCCTATGGCGGCGGCTTTGAAGAGGTCTTTTTAGGCTGGTCAGTCACCGATTTCTTGGATCAGCCTTCTGCCCTTGCCCAGGTGGAGCAGATGATGGGCCACCACAGCCCGGTAGCCCTGGGGCAGCCCCGCCCCGCAGGGGTCCGGCGTCCTCGGCTTACCCTGCTGCGGGCAGCCAGTGATGGGCGGGACGCGCACCCCAATTTTCTGGCAGCCCTGGCGGCCTTCTGGGTTTTTGGGGCAGGGCACTGGTCTGCTTTGAGCGCCGGCGACCATGACGCCCACAATGGGACCCCCTGGCGTGAGGAGCTGGGCTGGGATTTGGGCTTCCCACAGGGTGATGCAGTGCAGCTGAGCGGAGCCTGGGTGCGCAGTTTTAGTGGGGGCTGGGCCGCGGTCAACCTGAGTGATCACGCTTCTGGAGCTTTAGCTGTGCCAGTTGGGCTCTTGTCTGCTGCCGGGGTGGCGGCACCGACCACGCTGGTTCTACCCGCCCACAGCGGCGTCCTTTATCGTTTCGGCTAGGTGGCGCCTACCTGTCTCGTGTCTAGGTAACTGAAGACTTTGTGAGGAGCCCCTTGCGGGGTTGTTTACCGCGTTTTGCCTGGTTCCCTAACCGAGTACCGGGAAGTTGTGGTGCCCGGCGTGTACCAGGAGCTGGGTGCGGGTGGTGACGCCCATCTTTTTGTAGACCTGTGAGAGCGTGTTTTTGACGGTTGAGAGTGAGTAGTTCAGTTCCTGCGCGATTTCCTGGTTGGTGTGCCCTAGGCAGACGAGTTTGGTAATGGCCTGCTCTGTGGTGTTGAGTTCGCTCCAGGGGTCGCCCTGGGGTGGCTGGGTGAGGTTCATGGAGATGACCAGGCTGGCGAGGGCCCGCCGGTCGATGATGGCCCGCCCTTCAACCGCTGCTGTGACTGCTTGTTTGATTTCTTTGGCGCGGGAGTTTTTGAGTAGGTAGCCGTGGACGCCTGTGGCGAGGGCTTGGCTGACGTAGCTGTAGCTATCGAAGGTGGTGACGGCGATGATTTTGGTGTCTGGGTGGGTTGCCAGGATCTGCTGGGTGGCTTCTATGCCGTCCATGACGGGCATGTTGAGGTCCATGAGGAAGACGTCGGGGCGTAGGGTGTTGGCGATAGTGATGGCTTCTTGCCCGTTGCGTCCTGTGGCGATGAGGTTGAGGTCGGGGTCGTTGTTGATGTAGAGGCTAAGGAGTTCGTTGAAGTCGGGATCGTCTTCGATGAGGGCTACGGTGGGTTGGTGCATGGTGGGTGCTTTCTAGGCGGTGGCGAGGGGTAGGTGAACGGTGAGGTTCCAGGTTGTGTCTGTTACTCCGTAGTGCATGGTTCCGCCGAGGGCGCGGATGCGCTCACCTATGCCGACGAGCCCGTAGCCGGTGCCCCGGGTGCGTTTTTTGGGGTTGCTGGGTGCGGCGGGGTTGGAGGTGGTGACGGTGACGCCGGTGAGGTTGGGTTTGGCGGTGACGGTGATGGTGCACCCTGGTTGGGCGTATTTTTTGGCGTTGTGGCAGATTTCTTGGATGAGTTTGTGGAAGGTGGGGCGCACGCCGTCGGGTAGGTCTGCTTCGGTGATGGTGATGTTTTCGTTCAGGGTGAAGCCGTGGTCGGTGAGGTCTTTGCGGGCTTGGGTTAGGGTTTGGGTGAGGTTGATGGTGGGTGCGGACGTCTGGGGTAGGGCTGTGGGGTCGGTGTCGCCTCGGGTGGTGCGGATGAGCAAGCGCATGTCTGTGAGGGCTTTGTGGCTGTGTTCTTCGATGGTGTGCAGGGCGGCGTCTTTGCCGCTGGGGTCGGTTGCGTCGAGTCCTTGGCCGGTGGTGAGGCCGATGACGCTGATGTGCCGGGCTACGGTGTCGTGGAGTTCGCGGGCTAGGGCGCGGTTGGATTCAGCTACCTGTTCTTTGTAGTCGGCGTATTCCTGAGCCAGGATCTTTTTCTGCTCCCAGGAGATTCGTAGTGCTAGGGGAACAAAAAATAGAAGAACACAGAAGGCTAATGACACGATGAGCCAGCTGAGAAAATCTTGATTTACAAACCCGCTGAAGAAAAATAAAAGTACGCTAATCCCTAATAAAATAAGCTGCCTTGAGCTAGCTAGAAAAACTGTTAGAGGAACCCCAAAAAATATTCCTAGATAGAAGAAACTATCATCAGGAATATGAATGGTGCTGACTAAGAGTCCTGCGCAGAAGATATAGGGGGTGAGGGTTCTCTTCGCGTAGAGAGTGTAAAGCAGGAGGGTAAGAAGTAGTAGAGACCCCAGGCTATAGGGACGGTCTGCTCCAGAAAGATGGGGTACCTGTAGAAAGTCGCCAAGGGTCACCAGAACGGTTACGAAGAGTAAGGTAAGGCGCAGCTTCCCTGTTGGCTTTATGGCAGGGAAGCTGCGGGCGATTTCGAGGTGGTTCATGTGAGTCTCTATTTTTTACAAAGTCGTAGAACCTCAAGCACGTGGGGGCATGTCCAGTACAGGACGGCAGGACTGGCTAAAGATGCTTGGTGGTTGCTATTGAAATCTGACAGGGGAGTTACGGGTGAAGGTAAGGAAGCTAGTGTAATCAGTAGTGATATTATAGCTAATTTCATCTGAATTCTCTTCGTTATTGACAGTATTCTATGATGTAGAAATACATGGTTCTTGAATAAAGTTCAAGAACCATGAGCGAAGTCAGTACTTAAGTACTAACTTCGCTTGGCGGGACTCTCTCAACAGAAGTGTTTAACTCTCTGAAGCTTATTCATAAGCAGTTCTGCAGGCTCACGCTCGATGGAGCCCAGCGGCTTCGCCTATTCCGTCGTCAGCCTTTCTTTCCTCGCGCGCTCGGAAGCTGCCGACTCCATCCGAGCCTGCGAGGAAAATAATCTGCGGGCTTCAATGAAGCTTATTCATAAGGGGTTCCGCAGGCTCACGCTCGCTGCCGACCCTCTCGTCTGGTTCGCTTCGCTCACGAGGCGATTCACGCCAGCCGTCGAGCCAGCAGCTTCGCTGTGAACCTGCTTCACCTACCCTTATGAATAAGCCTCAATGGGCACAAGCCCAACCCTCTGGCCTGGTTCGCTCCTAACTCGCATGATTGCCAGATGTCTTTTTCGCTTCGCGAAAAATCGTTGCTTATCCAGGCGGTTGGCGTCCCGCTTGACGGCGGATTCCGTTCGCTCTTGTGTGCTCGCACCCGCTCATTTCATCCGAGCCAGCAGCTTTGCTGCGAGCCTGGGTTGCCTGATTACTTTTGAATAAGCCTCATTATGGGGAGCCCTCATCGTAGAGGTGACTTCTATTTGCCACTTGCAATCTCCATATAGAAAATGATGCAACTACAACAAGGACAATGTTTATAGTGTATATCAATTCATTAAATAATACACCAAATATAAGCAGAATGCTGGCAATTGCAATATATCCAATGCCCTCTTTTTTAGGGCAAAGAAATGCCCCAGTGCAAGCTGTTGCCAAAGAGAGAACTAAAATATTCGCAGTTGAAGATTCAACACCTCCACCCAAGAAAATAATGGCAACGTAGGAAATAATCGAAATGAGAATTATATAAAATTTCATTAACACCTTCCCGAGAGTGGGACCCCATGGGGTCCAAAGTATCGGATTAGCAGACAGTTTCCACCTGATAGGGCGTAGTTTGCTATTGCAGAAACCCCACCACATGGAATTGTGGCAGCAGGATGTGGAATTAAACTGCAAAGCGATGCGCCAAGTGCAACCTTTCTTGTTTCCTCAGGGCTCAGTACATACTCCCAGTAGGAGGTGTACGGCCAGAAGCTCAGCTTTCCAGAACGAACATATGGATCTGCATAAATTGTATAATCACTCTCATGCGAGTTGATGACTTGCACCAATTCACTGCCTTGAATTTCGAAATGGGTTCCAATCTCTTTTCCTATGGAGTCTTCCGCCCAAGCTGGATCAATAATATATTCAGGCTCTCCGTATAGATCATTCGAAACCAGGACAGTGCCACCCTCAATTTGTCGCAAGTGCATGCCAGGGAAGTTGACTCGAATTTCGGAATCTGCCCGATGGTTTTCATTGATTACGCCAACTATTTGAAAGCCATCAGTCCTTTCGATGGAAAGAATCTCAGTTACAGATTGGTCTGTTGTTTTATTTTCAACAAGGCCTTCCTTGGTATCTAGTTCAATAGATTCACTCGGAGAAAGCCTGCTGATTGACTCTATGTCACCGGGTGATTTAGTGTTTTCTTCTACAGCTTCAAGGACACTCTTTTCGGTGATTGGCTCTTGAGGCGTAGATGCAAAGCTAATGGGGGTGAAAGCTAGAGATGCGGAAATAATCCCACTTAAAATTATTTTTCGAAACCTCATAACTTTTTTCCTTTCTTGGATGGCAATAAATATGGAGTTTTGGATGTATCTTTTAGGTAGCTCCTGATGACCTTGAACCTAAATGGATGTGCCCTGTGGATACTTCACAAGGAGAAAGCCTATAAAATTGAGACCCAGGAGGGGTGTCCAGGCTGATATAGCTAATTGTGTTGAGCTGGTTTGATGGCTGACTCATATAAATCTTTTGGATGAAAATAATGTAACACATCATGGAATTCGTATGGAAGGGAGTGGAGAAACTTGGTACTTAAGTACTTGAGGATTATTTATAAGGCCTTTCTCTAGGTGCCCTTGGGCTTGCGCTCGATGGAACTAGCAGCTTCGCTGTGAACCCGGAGTGCCTCTACCTTGTATGAATAAGTCTCTTTTAGATAGGTGACTTGTCACCGTAGCCCCATCTTGCTTCATGGAAGTGGGGTAGGTTATAAAGAATTATGAAAAACATTCTTACCCTTTCTTTCTTGACCCTGTCATTTCTTACGGCCTGCTCCAGCGGCGCGTCCACTACAGCTGAGGCACCAAGCTCCACCCCGAGCGTCCGCGCCACCACTGTACTGCCACCTGCCACAGCAACCGCCAGCCCCGAAGAGCTGGCAACCCAGGGTCCCACCATTTCTAACGAAGATGTTCAGCGGGGCATCGACACCGGCAATATCTACGTGCTCTACTCCGGCGTCATGTGCTTCGGCGGCACACTGGCTGACCCCACCGAGTTTGCTGAGCAAGAACTAGCCAGTGACTACATGAGCGAGGAAGAATACCAGCAGCACTACAGCCAGATTCCGGCAGAGGTCCTTGCCCAGAGCGAGAAAAACAAAACCGGTATCTTCACCGCTCCCCAAGAATGCCTAGACGCTGGCTGGTCCCAGGCCGGAGCCATCTAAAGCACCCTGCCCCCCATCTGTTACATCTATTACGACCAGCCCCTACCCGCGGTAACCCCAGGACTTACTCTGTAACCGGGGCGACGGCGTCCGCCCCAAACTCGGTAGACTAGAGCAGAACCAAAGTCCCAACCCGCCGTGCCCACCTACGCCCGGCGCCGAAAGGAAAACCCGTGTCAACCGAAGCCCCCCGCGCCCTGCGCGTCGCCGTCATCGGTGCAGGCCCCGCAGGTATCTACGCCGCAGACATCCTCACCAAAAGCGAAGAAGTCCGCACCGGAGCCGTGCCCGTAGCCATCGACATCTTCGACCGCTACCCCGCCCCCTTCGGCCTGATCCGCTACGGCGTAGCCCCCGACCACCCCCGCATCAAGGGCATCATCAACGCCCTGCACAAGGTGCTGGACCGCGGCGACATCCGCTTCTTTGGCAACGTCAACTACGGCACCGACCTCACCCTGGCCGACCTGCGCAAGCACTACGACGCCATCATCTTCGCAACCGGCGCCATCAAGGACGCTTCCCTGGATATCCCCGGCGTTGACCTCACCGGCTCCTACGGCGCGTCCGACTTCGTCTCCTGGTACGACGGCCACCCCGACTATCCCCGCACCTGGCCGCTGGAAGCCAAAGAAATTGCCGTGCTCGGCAACGGCAACGTAGCCCTTGACGTCGCCCGCGTGCTCTCCAAGCACGCCGACGACCTGCTCGTCACCGAAATCCCCGACAACGTCTACGAAGGTCTCAAAGCCTCACCCGTCACCGACGTGCACGTCTTCGGCCGCCGCGGCCCCGCCCAGATCAAGTTCACCCCCCTCGAACTGCGCGAACTGGCCCACTCCCGCGACGTTGACATCGTGCTCTACGAAGAAGACTTCCAGTTCGACGAGGCCTCCCGCGAAGCCATGGAAACCAACGCCCAGACCAAGGTCATGATGAAGACCCTGACCGGCTGGCTCGAAGAGCAGAAGGAAAACCCCGGCACCGCCTCCCGCCGCCTGCACCTGCACTTCCTACAGTCACCCGCTGAAATTCTCGGTGAACACGGCAAGGTCACCGGCATCAAGATGGAACGCACCGAGCTCAACGGCAACGGCGGCGTCACCGGCACCGGCGAATTCATCGACTACCCCGTGCAGGCCGTCTACCGCGCCATCGGCTACTTCGGCTCCGAGCTGCCTGAGGTCGGCTACGACAGCGAACGCGGCGTCATCACCAATGTTGAGGGCCGCGTCATCGACGACAGCGACGTGCCCGTCCCCGGCCTCTACGCCACCGGTTGGATTAAGCGCGGCCCCGTCGGCCTGATTGGTTCTACCAAGTCAGACGCCCTCGAAACCGTCACCCACCTGCTGGAAGACCGCGAGAACCTTTACACCGCCGAGGCCGCCGACCCCGCAGACATTGAGGCCTTCCTCGACGACAAGGGAGTTCGCTACACCACCTGGGAAGGCTGGCACCGCCTGGACGACCACGAAAAGGCCCTGGGTGCAGAGGCCAAGGACGCTGCCGGCGAGCCCCGCGCCCGCGTTAAGGTAGTTGACCGTGACGAGATGACCGCGATTTCACGCGGCGAGTAGCCTTCAGCTTCTTGTAGAAAAGACCATCTAAATCAGAAAAACCCACCTAGTTCGTGGGTTTTTCTGGTTTAAATGGTACCTACTGGGGAGGGCAGGGAGGGTTAGCGCATGAGCACCCAGTCCAGGTAGGGGTTGAGGAAGAGACCCTCGGGGTCCAGCTCTTCGCGCAGCTCCACGAAATCCTCAAAGCGGGGGTAGAGCTCTGCCAGGGTCTCAGCGGCGTGGGTGTGGAACTGGCCCCAGTGCGGGCGGCCCTCATGGGCCTTGAAGACATCTTCAAGGGCACCAAAGAGCTCAGCGTGCGGCTGCCGCCAGTAGGCCCGGGCAGACACATAAAAGGTCTCTCGCCCACAGGCCTGCGAGAGCCAAATATCGTCAGCAGCAGCTGTGCGCACTACCAGGGGGTAGCCCATCTGGCTGCGGTACTGAGCCAGATGTGAGCGCACATCACGCATCACATCGGCGAACTGGGAAAAATCAAAGGCGTATTCCATATTGTTCTGCCGTACCGTGCGGTGAATTGTAAAGACTCGTGCCGAATAGTCGGCGTAGCGGCGGTTGCCCTTGGCCCAGTTCGAGACCTTATTCAATAGCGGCTGGGCTACCGGAACCTTAGCCCCGGTGTAGCTGAGAGCCGAGAACACCCCGTTGTTGAGCAGGTGGTCGCCCCCGTACCGGCGAGCCTGGCTCAAGGCCGCACCGGGTGGCATGTAGCCGTCGGTCAGCAGGGCCAGGCGGGTCAGGCGGCGGGTGCGCACCTCGGGTGAGCCGGGAAACCAACTGAACTCGTAATGGTCAGACCCACGGGCCCGATCTTCAAAGGAGTGAACAATATCGTTATAGGAGTGCCCGCGCTCGGCGGCGTGCAGGCGGAACTGGGGCACCACCGCGAAAGTTAGTTCCACAATAATTCCCAGGGCGCCCAGGCCGGTGAGGGCCGCCGAAAAAACTGCGGGATTTTCGGTGGACGAGCAGGTCAGCAAGTTGCCGCCTGCGTCAACCAGTTTGAGCTCTACCACCTGGGTGGCAAAGATGCCGTAGTCAAGGCCGGTGCCGTGAAAGCCTGTTGAGATGGCTCCGGCTAGGGTCTGATCGTCGAGACGCCCCAGGTTGGTGAAGGCTAGGTTATAGTAGCCCAGCAACCGGTTGGCCTCGCGCACGGTGGTGCCCGCCAGAAAGGTGGCAGTCAGGCGCTCAGAATCAAGACGGACCAGGCCGGTCAGGTGTTCTAAAGTCAGCAGGGCACCCGCAGGCTGCCCGATAGCTGAGGAGCTACGCCCCCGCCCCACCACCTTAAGGCGGCTCCCCGTTACTGAGGCGTCCGTAACCTGCTTTTGCAGTTCGGGCACTGACCGGGGAGCAAGGAGGCCGGTGGGGTGAGCACGGTGCTGGCGCGCCCAGGTGTTCCAGGCGGCGGTTTGGGGTCTATCTGCCATAATCTACCTCGATTCTTGACGTAATTATTCCCTAGTTTCCCACGAGACGGTGGGCAGATGCTGGGAACGAGATTGCAGTGTCACGGGTCGGTAACGGTTCGCTTACGATTCAATAAATCTTCCTCTTTTTGCTTGCCTACCCCCGGATAGCTGTGGTGGGGTGGATGTATTGGAGAAATGCTCCGAGAGGCCGGGAGGCCTCTCCCCGGTGCTGTGGCGTCAGGGCCAGCTCCGGGCTGTATCCCATCGGTTGACCGGGCACTGTGAGAGGTGCCTTCCGGTGTTGGAAAGGATGCCATGAACACCAAGAATAAGAATTTTTCAGGCCAGTACCTCGCTCGTCGCAGTGCCGCGACGCTGGTGCTTTCAGCCCTGGTGGCGGTCGGCTTCACTCCGGCAGGAGCGGCACCGGCTGGTTACACCCCGGATGCCCAGGTGAGCGGCGCTATTGGTGCTAAATATGAGTTTGGCGGCGGAGAGTCCTACTACGGCAAGCCGCTTTCGTCTGAGCAGACAACGATTACACGTTCACCGGGAGCGGTTTTCCAGGTGTTTGAAAAGGGAACCATCTACTGGAGCGAAGAGACCGGCGCTTTCTTCATGGCCGGTGGAACCGCTATTAGTGAGGAGTATAACGAACAGCTTGTTCGTGCTGGTTCTGACCCCTCGCACCCCTGGATTGGCCTACCCACCGATGACGGCTTCACGGCTGTTGGCGGGCCGGGCAAGCCCGGTTTTTCAGGCCAGCACTTCTCTGACGGTTCCATCTTTTATAACGGGGTAACCGGTGCCCACACCGTACACGGTGCGATTCATGACCTGTGGCGTTTTGGCGGGGTGACGGTAGCGAGCGGCTTCCCGCTGGATAATCTAATTCCGGTCAGCGACGAGCAGCCGGTGGGTCACGGGGCGCGCCAGAGCTTCGTCCACCCAGGCCAGGGGAGCGGTAATATCTTCTGGTCTGAGGCTACCGGGGCGCACTTTGTGGAATCCGGCGTCCCTGCCGGTGATTACTACAACGCTCACGGAGCTGTGAGCGTTTTCGGCTTCCCCACATCTGAAGTTCAGCAGGTGGGTGATGCCTCAGTGCTGTACACCGAGTGGGGTGTGCTGACGGTGACCGCGTCTGGCGCTGTGTTTAGCCCCTTGGGCTAGCGCTAGGTGCGCGGGCTAGGCCCCGTTTCTCGGCGAGCGTGCGTCATATCGCTGAGCGTGCGCATGGTTAGTGCACGCTCGGCGATATGGCGCACGCTCGTTAGCGGCAGGACGCCTCCCCCCTCCCTACCGCGCGGCAAGGTGGACGGGTGGCGGCGTCCTTGTGCTCCTTAGAGACTTATTCATAAGGGTAGAGGCACCCCCGGGCTGGCAGATAGCGCGAGCCCGGGGCTCCGAGAAAGACCTTATGAACAAGCCTCGTAGTTCAAAAATGAATAAGTGCGGTAATGATGCGAAATAAGTCACTCAAGGAAGTTCCCGAGGGCTAGACTGGGGGTAAGGCCCCGGCGGTAGCGCCGGCAACCCGGCGCATCTGCGGGGTCATCGCACAGCTAAGGAGATGACCATGACCGAAAGCGCACTCACCTTCGGTGAAAAAGCGGTAGCCAGCCGCGACAACATTGCAGACGTGACCAACGCAGCCGGTGAAATTATCGTTGGGATTGACGGCTCAGAGCAGAGCTACGGCGCTCTGCGCTGGGCCGTCCATGAGGCAGAGATTCGCAAGGTGCCCGTGCGTATGGTGACGGCCTATTCCCTCCCCGTCTTCACCGGTACCGGTTTTGATGCAGGCTACTCCATGGTTGACGAGCAGGCCTTGACCGACGGCGTTGCCCAGATTCTTGACGAGGCCCACTCCCGCGTGGGCGAAACCGGTGTGGAACTCCGCGCAACCGTTGAGACTGGTGACGCCACCGCCGTCCTGCTGGAGCTCTCGAAGAGAGCGGAACTTATGGTAGTCGGGTCCCGCTCGCACGGCGGCTTCTTGGGCCGTTTGCTGGGCACCGTCTCCACTTCTCTACCCGCCCACTCGCACTGCCCCACCGTGGCAGTGCCCCAGTCCTACGCTGAGAAAATCGAGACTGACCCCAGGCTCCTGGGCGGCGGCCAGTCGGTGGTTGTTGGCTCTGACGGCTCCGATGAGGCCCGCCTTGCCATGATGCAGGCGGCCGACGAGGCCGACCGTCGCGGCGTCAAACTGACCCTGGTCAACGCGCTCGCCCCCTACACCGGTGCACTCAACTGGGTGCCTGCAGCCGTTGACTTTGAGGCCCTCTACCGTGAGATTGCAGATTTGCAGCGGCGGGCCGCTGAATGGATTCGCAGCTACTTTCCCAACCTTGAGATTGAGTTTAAGCTGATTGACGGTTCACCCGTGCAGGTGCTCCTTGAGGCGGGTAAGACCGCTGATCTGATTGTGGTGGGTACTCGTGGCCGTGGCGGCATAGCCGGTATGCTACTGGGCTCCACTTCGCAGGGTATCTTGCACAACACTCAGGTGCCGGTCATGATTGTTCCCCAGATTGATGACCCGCGCATCAATCAGGCCCCCGACGCTGGTATCACCTGGGGCTAACTGCACTCGGTGAGACCCTGGTTTCTGCCCCGTGTAGGGGAGGAGGCTAGAGGTGTAAGGCGAAGGCAGGGAGGTTCCCGCCGAGGTCTGATTTTGATAATCAGACTCCGACGGCGCTTCCCTGCCGCCTTTTTAAAAAAGTTCGGAAATTTTTTGATGCGGGTATCTGACCGCCGAAAAGCGGCTATGACTAGTTGATTTAGCGGTAATTGCGGCGGTTGGTGTGTTGGTTTTGTGGCGTGAGCCACCAATCTTCTGCCTACCTGTGGGGTTCCGCGGGTATTTTTCGATTTGCACGCCTGTTTGAAGTCGCGTATTGTATTACTTGTTCGAGCGGCAGGCTGATGAATCAAGTCTGCGGTTCAAGCGAACTAGCCCCTATCGTCTAGCGGCCTAGGACGCCGCCCTTTCACGGCGGTAACACGGGTTCAAATCCCGTTGGGGGTACTGTGGAACTTCGGTTTCACGGCCATGTAAGAGCTTTAGTTCTTACGTATGGCCCCGTAGCGCAGTTGGTTAGCGCGCCGGCCTGTCACGCCGGAGGTCGCGGGTTCAAGTCCCGTCGGGGTCGCTCCGACCGCGTAAGTTCTCGCCTATGAGAAGACGCGGTTGTGGCATATCTAAGGGTATGCCTGGCTCTGTAGCTCAGTTGGTAGAGCGTGCGACTGAAAATCGTAAGGTCACCGGATCGACGCCGGTCGGAGCCACGAAATCCACTCTCTAGGCTTCTACATGAGAGTGGATTTTTCTTTTAATTCCTCCTTCCCTGTAACGGGCCAGCCCCCGCAAGGGTATGACGGGCACGCCCGGCGCCCCCTCCTCCCGGCCTAATTGACCAGTCAGTTCTCATTTTGCGGGGTTGTTTACCCACAAAATGAGAACTGAGTGATCCGTGGGGTTAGTTGATTTCGACGATGACAGGGGCGTGGTCCGAAGCGCCCTTGCCCTTGCGCTCCTCACGGTCAATCTCTGCATCTACCACTCGCGCAGCTAGCGCGGGGGAGTAGAGCTGAAAATCGATGCGCATCCCCTCGTCCTTGAGAAAGCGCAACTTGGTGTAGTCCCAGTAGGTGTAGGGAACAGAGGTGTGATCGCGGGCCACATCAACCAAACCCAGGGGTTTTTCTAGAAAAGCTTGAAAAGCCGCGCGTTCTGGCCCGGTGACGTGTGTCAGCTGGTTGGCCCGAAAAAAGTCGATGTCCCAGACATCCTCATCGAGCGGGGCGATATTAAAATCACCCACCAGGGCAAACTCAGCCTGCTCGTTCTTGGCTAGCCAGGACGCTGCGTCCTTGCGTAGCTCCTCAAGCCAAGCCAGTTTATAGGGCATGTGGGGGTCGTCAATACCGCGCCCGTTGGGCACATACAGGCTCCACACGCGGACGCCGCCGCAGGTGGCGCCGATAGCGCGGGCCTCCACCGCCGGTTCCTCATCGGGCTTGCCGAAGGCAGGCTGGCCTGCGAAAGTACGCTGAATATCCTCTAGCCCCACACGCGAGGCGATAGCTACCCCGTTCCACTGCGAGAGCCCAAAGTGGGCTACCTCATAGCCCGAGTACTCAAAGATTTCAAAAGGGAAGGTCTCATCTGTTGCCTTGGTCTCTTGAATCGCCAGTACATCTACATCAGAGCGGTCGAGCCAGTCTTCCACACGGTCGGCGCGGGCACGAATAGAGTTCACATTCCAGGTAGCAATTTTCATGGCTTCCAGCCTAGCAGGACGCATAGAAGAGGTCTGCCCCAGCCTGGGGTGGGCCGAGGCAGACCTCTGTGGGGCGTGGGCATCCTTGTGCCCGGAACCTTAGAAGGTGCCTTAGGTGGAGGCGGGGAAGCTCTGCAGTTTGCCGCCAATCATTGATTCGAGTACGCGAATCACCTGGCAGGAGTAGCCGAACTCGTTGTCGTACCAGACGTAGAGAATAGCGTTGTCGTCACCCGAGGTAATGGTGGCTAGACCATCAACCACCCCGGCGGCACGAGAGCCCACAAAATCGGTCGAGACGATCTCATGAGAATCGGTGTAGTCAATCTGACGGCGCAGGGACGAACGTAAGGAGCGCTCGCGTAGCAGGTTGTTGAGTTCTTCTTTTGACCCCACGGGTTTCTCAAGCTGCAGGCTCAGAATAGCCATGGAGACATCTGGGGTGGGCACGCGAATCGCGTTGCCGGTCAGCTTGCCCTCCAGCTGTGGCAAGGCCTTAGAGACGGCCTTTGCGGCACCGGTTTCGGTAATCACCATGTTTAGCGCAGCGGAGCGGCCGCGGCGATCGCCCTTGTGAAAGTTGTCAATCAGGTTCTGGTCATTGGTGAAGGAGTGGACGGTCTCAACGTGGCCGCGCTTGACGCCGTACACCTCGTCCATCACTGCTAGCACCGGGGTGATGGCGTTGGTGGTGCAAGAAGCAGCCGAGAGCACCAGGTCGCTATCGTCGATGATGTTGTCGTTGACACCACACACAATATTCTTCACTCCCTTGCCGGGGGCCGTCAGAAGGACGCGCGCTGCCCCCTTGGCCTGCAGGTGGCGGGAGAGGCCGTCCTGATCACGCCAGCGGCCGGTGTTATCAACCACGATAGCGTTCTCGATGCCGTAGGCGGTGTAGTCAACCTCGGCGGGGTCAGAGGCATAGATGAAGCGAATGGGGGTGCCGTTGGCGATGACGGTGGAGTTCTCGGGATCTACACGGATGGTGCCCTTGAAAGCACCGTGCACGGAGTCGCGGCGTAGCAGGGAGGCGCGCTTGTACAGGTCGTTGTCGGTGTTCTTGCGTACGACGACCGCACGCAGCTTAGGCCCGGGGCCGGTGGAGCGCTCCAGTAGGATGCGAGCTAGCAGGCGGCCGATACGGCCAAAGCCGTAGAGCACGACGTCCTGCGACGCAGCCTTGATCTGATCTTTCTTGCCGATGACCGGTGCCAGCTCCTGGCGGAGAAAGGACTCGAGGTCAGCTGCCCCGGAGGCCTCAAAGGTGCGTAGCAGGCTGGCTAGATCCAGGGAGCAGGCGCCCAGCTCAAAGGTGCTGACAACCTCAAGGACGCGCAGGGAATCAGCCGGGTTCAGCTCAACATCGTCAATTTGACGGGCGAAGCGGTGGGCCTTGAGGATCTGAATCACAGACTTGTTGATGAGGCTATGGCCGTGAATGGAAACAACGACGTTGTTCTCTCGACTCAATTTGCCAATCAGGGGAATCATTGCCTCGGCTTCGGCCTCAGCTGTCAGCCACTGCTCGTGAGCGTTATCGGCAGAAATAGTCATGGTGTGACCTCTTCCTCGATGAGTAGCGTCATTGAACTCATCGGTTAGTAGCGCGTCGGTGCGCTGGTAGCTGGTGTCAGGGCACGCCAAACCCTCAATTATTTACGAAGAAACAATTGGTGGGGTGTGGCGCTACAGCACCAGTGTATAGTCTCTTCACTCACATGTGCAGTTTGTGACGCATCATAACCCCTGCCGGGGCAGTCAGCCGGTAAAATTGTGTTCATGCTTACTGTCATTGGCGAAGCCCTCGTAGACGTTGTTCAGCGCCCCGGGCTCGAATCTCACGCGCACCCCGGCGGCTCACCCATGAACGTCGCTGTAGGCGCCTCCCGGCTGGGTCACACCGCGCAGTTCATTGGCCGCTACGGCAACGATACCTACGGCAAGCTCATTGATGAGCACCTGCGTGCCTCAGGTGTTCTGCTACCTGTTGGGGCGGACGCTAAAAAGACCTCGGTCGCCCAGGCCACGATTGGCGAAAGTGGCGCTGCCGAGTACGAGTTCGATATTGACTGGTCATTGGATGCCGCTGCGACCGCCCTCGAGCAGGTGGGCCGCGAGGCTACCGCCGTGCACGTGGGCTCTATCGGCGCCATGCTTGAGCCCGGCGCTACCGTGGTGCTTGAGACCATTAAGAAGGCGGCTCCTCATGCGCTTATCTCGTATGACCCCAACTGCCGCCCCTCCATCGTCCCTGACGCCTCACAGGCGCGTGCCTGGGCAGAGAGTATTGTGCGTTACTCCAACGTGGTTAAGGCCTCTGATGAGGATCTACTGTGGCTTTACCCCCATCGGACCCTTGAGCAGTCAGCTCAGGCCTGGCTCGACCTCGGCGCTTCGCTGGTTGTTGTGACCCGCGGTGAGATGGGCCCCTGGGCGTTGACACGTAAGACCTCACCTGACGGCCTGGCCCTACCCGCCTACCGGGTAGAGGTGGCCGATACCGTGGGCGCGGGCGACTCGCTCATGGCAGCTCTGCTGGCAGCCCTGCTGGACCGCGGCGTTCGGGGGGCAGGTGCTCGTGCCGCTATCGAACTGATGAGCAAGGATGACCTCAAGGAGATTCTGGCCTTCGCGGCGGTAGCGGCGGGCATTACCGTCTCGCGTGAGGGCGCTAATCCCCCCACCCGTGAGGAGCTTAATGCCGCGCTCTTCCCGGGCGCCTAGGCCCTCTATCAGGGGTTGCACGGGGCGCGGTTATTCTTGAGATGCCCCACCCCTTGTGTACCTAGTACCTGTAACCGGTAGACTTAGGTCAGACAGGCCACGAGCTACATCAACGAGGAGGCGCCGTGCTCAACCGTGAACCCTACGCTGACCTACCTGAACTGCCTACTTTCACACTGACGTCCGCCGATATCACCGAAGGCGAGACCCTGCCCAAAGCCCAGGTTTCGGGCGTCATGGGTGCTGGTGGCCAGGACGTTTCGCCCCAGCTAGCCTGGAGCGGCTTTCCCCAAGAGACCAAGTCGTTTGTGGTCACCTGTTTTGATCCGGATGCTCCCACCCCCAGTGGCTTCTGGCACTGGGCGGTATCGAATATCCCAGTCTCGGTCACCGAACTCGCCACCGGCGCAGCCGAGGACCTGCCCGACGGCGCCATCGGTCACCTCAATGACGGCGGCACCCGAGGTTTTCTAGGCGCAGCCCCGCCCGCTGGCCACGGCCCGCACCGCTACATCTTCTGTGTGACCGCCGTTGACGTGGAAAAGCTAGACATTGATGAGGGCGCAACACCTGCCGTAGTCAACTTCAACCTCTTCTTCCACGGCATTGCCCGTGCTTTTCTGACTGCCACCTATGAAGAAGAGAACTAGAATGTGAAACATGATTAAACTGATTGCCAGTGACCTGGACGGCACCCTCATCGGTGATGATTTCAGGTTCCGCCCCCGTACGTTGCAGGCTCTGCACGCGGCGGCGGATGCTGGCGTCCGTATCATCTTTGTTACAGGCCGCCCACTGCGCTGGATGGGCCCGGTGCTTGAGCAGCTGGGCGAGGAGTGGAACGGCGAGAACTCATATGCTTTCTGCTCTAACGGAGCGGTGACGTTCGATATCGCGCGAGGGCAGGTTGTTGCCACCCGCCCCATAGCTGGCGAGCAGGTGCGCGAACTGCACGGGGAGCTTCAAACGGTCTTTCCCAATTCTCTGTTCATTGCTGAAACTCTCGACCGTGTATATGTGCAGGGTGACTACTCTCCCCATGCCCAGGAGGATTTGACTAAAGTGATGCGCGGGCAGATTAACGAGATGTTAGACCCCGCAGCTGAAGTGATTAAATATTTGCTTTACAAGGACGGGGCCACTCCCGCCGCACTGTTAGATCAGGTGCGCGAGATGGTGGGGGAGCGCGCCTCGGTAACCCGCTCTGCACCCTATCAGCCGTTGGTGGAGATTGCGCAGCGCGGCTTGAATAAGGGGCAGGCGCTGGCCGACTTTGCGCTCGAACACGGCATTGAACCTCGTGAAGTCGCGGCCTTCGGTGATATGCCCAACGATTTTGAGATGCTCGACTGGGCTGGTCACGGCTATGTTATGGCCTCTGGGCTACCTGAACTGAAGGACCGCGTGGGCCGCATCTGCCCCGGTTTTGAAGAGGACGGGGTGGCGCAAACCATTGAGGGTTTCCTAGCTGGGCGGCAGAGCTAGGGCTGGTGCTGTGCCGGGTGACTCCATGCCCCCCCTTCTTGGTGCCTCTTCGGCACGGTTTTCTGCTTTCAGGCTGGCGCTGAATGGAGCCCCAGCGGCTTCGTTTCAGGGCTCGGGGAGCCGCACCAGAGGGCTTTTGAGTAAGCCTCATTCATTGTGAGAGCTAAATCAACAACCTATAAGTTACCGGTCGGTAATATACTTGTATTTATGCCTTCACACGCATTTGCATCTCCCCCTGTTCCTGCGCCCGCAGAAATCTTTGCCCACCGCGGCCTAGTCCTTCACTCTGCCGAGAATACCCTCGGTGCCTTCTCGAGTGCACTCGATGCCGGCGCCGACTGGATAGAGACCGATGTCAACACCACTGCGGACGGTGTCGCTGTGGTCTTTCATGACCCTACCCTTAGCCGTCTGGCATCTCACGACGGGCGGGTCGCAGAGATGACCTGGGAGCAGGTGCGCCGTGTGGAGCTAACAGAAGGTGGTTTCATTCCCTCACTCGAAAAGGCTCTTAGCGCCTTCCCACAGACCCGCTTTAATATCGATCTTAAAGACGCCGGGGCGGCAAGGGCCGTAGTGAGTACACTGGTTGCTACTGAGTCAGCAGATCGGGTGCGGCTTGCCTCGTTTTCGGAGCGTCGTCTGAGGCAGGCGCACGCCGCCGCCCGTCGGGCTGGGCTTCGCCTTACCCTGAGCGCCTCGCAGTCCACCTTCATCCTCTTCTATGCCTTTTCGCGCATACACCCAGGTCTGTGGAATGTTCTTAAACCATTCACGAGGTTTTTCTTGTTACCCTTCGATGCCGTGCAGGTTCCCGCCTGCCGGGAGTTGGGAGGCTGGCGTCTACGTATCGTGGATCGTAAGCTGGTTGCGGCTGCCCGTGCCGCAGGCGTGCAGGTGCACGTGTGGACTATTGATGACGAGCCAACCATGCGCCAGCTTCTTGCCCTGGGGGTTGATGGAATCGTCACCAATCGCAGCGACCTGCTCGCGAGCGTCCTCGCCTCCTCCGGGTAGGTACCATCTAAACTAGAAAAACCCACCTAGTTGGTGGGTTTTTCTAGTTTAGATGGTACCAACTGTCGGTTGAGGGGTTAGTGGACGTCGCCCTTGGCCTCAGTTGGAGTCAACGGCTCGGGGTGGGCCTTGGAGGCCTTGTTGAGCGCAGCCATTAGGTGGTAGACCACCAGGGTTGCCGCGGTGCCCAGGGCGATACCGGCGAACTGCAGGTCGCCAATATCCCAGGTGTAGTCGGCAATGCCCACAATCAGAGCTACCGAGGCGGCGGTCAGATTGACCTGGTTTGAGAAGTCCACACGATTCTCCACCCAAATGCGCACACCCAGCATGCCAATCATGCCGTAGAGCACGGTAGCAGCCCCGCCCAGCACACCGGCAGGCACGGACGCCACGGCAGCACCGAAGACCGGGAAGACGGAGAGCAGGACGGCGAAAATTGCAGCAACCCAGTAGGCGGCGGTGGAGTAGACCTTGGTTGCTGCCATAACGCCGATGTTTTCAGCGTAGGTGGTGGTGCCCGAACCGCCACCAGCGCCGGCTAAGGTGGTGGCCAGGCCGTCGGCCATGAGGGCCCGGCCGGAGTAGCTATCGAGGTTGCCCCCGGTCATGAGCGCCACAGACTTCACGTGGCCGATATTCTCGGCAACCAGCACCAGAATGACGGGGATAAAGAGACCAGCCAGGTTCCAGTGAAACTCAGGGTGCTGGAAGTGGGGTAGGCCGATCAGGCCCTGCTCAGCCCAGGTCTTTTCAATGGCGGTGAAGTCGACCTCGCCGCGCAGCACGGCGGTGATGTAGCCGATGATAACGCCCAGCAGAATTGACAGGCGGCCAACCATGCCCTTGAAGAGCACAGAAATCAGGATGATGGAGCCCAGAGTCACCAGGGCGGTAACGGGCGCTGCCATGAAATTGTTCTTGGCAGAGGGGGCCAGGTTGAAGCCGATCAGCGCCACGATGGAGCCGGTCACTACCGGGGGCATGAGCTTGGTTAGCCAGCCGGTACCGGCAACCTGAACAAGCAGGCCAACAATGAAGAGGGAGGTACCGGCCATGACGATACCGCCCAGGGCGCCGCCGGGGCCGTGCTGGTTGGTGGCAGCAGCCAGGGGCGCGATGAAGGCGAAGGAGGAACCTAGGTAGGAGGGCACACGTCCTGCGGTAATGAGCAGGAAGAGCATGGTGCCGATACCCGAGAAGAAGAGGGTGGTGGCAGGTGGGAAGCCGGTCAGCAGAGGCACCAGGAAGGTTGCGCCGAACATAGCAACCACGTGCTGGGCGCCGATGCCGATGGTGCGGCCCCAGGTGAGGCGTTCAAGGGGGCGGACGACGGAGCCGGGGGTGATGTTCTTGCCGTCACCGTGGAGCTGCCATGTGAGGCCAAATCTGTTAGACATGAGAAACTTTCGCGGTGTAATGGGTAAATCGAACCTATTGTATGTGGGGTGGCTTCTGGAACAGGGTGCAACGGGGATTTTTGAGATGTGATGTTTCAGCTAGCCGAATGTCCCCTTTTTTTGCCGAAAGCGCCGGCCTTAGTGGCACTTTCGGCAAAAAGAAGGGACATTGGAGCCGGAGCACAAGTACCCTCCCGAAGGACGGGGGGCCCGCCGCCGCATCCTTGAGCAAATGGAACTTGTGGCCCAGGAGCGCGCTCGCGTTGAAAAGGAAAAAATATGTATCAAGGGTTGCACCGCGCGGAATGCACAAAGTAAGTGGAATATTACAGGCTCTATGAGACGGGCATCATCGACAGGTAAACTGGGTAGGCCTACTCTTTAACTAAAGACCCCGTTGCACATACCAAGGGCCGATACGTGACCATAGTTCTTGCGCTTTTCCTGCTTGTGTCCATAGTGACCCCCTGGCTCTACCGCCGCATGGGCACCTCTACTTTCTACCTGCTAGCAGCTTTTCCCGCAGCCGTCCTTGCCTTAGTGCTGACCAAAACAAGTCAGATCCTCGGCGGCACCCCCTGGGCCGAGAGCTACACCTGGATCCCCGAGCTAAACATGCAACTGACCTTCCGCATGGATACCCTCTCGTGGGTCATGAGCCTACTTGTGCTGGGCGTGGGCTCCCTGGTGCTCTTCTACTGCGCAAGCTACTTTAAACACTCCACCGGTGACGACGGCCAATTCGCCGCCTACCTCTTCGGCTTCGCCGGAGCCATGTTTGGTCTGATTACCGCAGATGACTTTATCCTCATGTTCATCTTCTGGGAAATCACCACCATCCTCTCTTACCTGCTCATCGGCTACTCCCGCCACCGCCTCTCAGCCCGCCGTTCGGCCCTGCAAGCCCTAACCGTCACCACCGCCGGTGGCCTGGCTATGCTGGTGGGTATCGTTATGCTGGGCTACAGCCTGGGCACCTACTCCCTGGCCGAACTGGTGGAGCGGGGCCCCGCCGTGCTGACCGCAGCCCAGGAGGGCACCGGCCCCCTGACTATGGGCCTGCTCTCTGTTGCCCTGGTGCTGATTCTCTGCGGTGCGCTCTCTAAGTCGGCCATCTTCCCCCTGCACTTCTGGCTACCCGGCGCTATGGCCGCCCCCACCCCTGTCTCGGCCTACCTGCACGCCGCGGCCATGGTCAAGGCTGGCATCTATATTCTGTTGCGTCTGGCCCCCGGCTACGGCGAGGTAGTTATCTGGCAGAACGCGCTGATTATCTTCGGTGCCTTCACCATGGTTTTCGGCGGCTGGGCCGCCCTCAAGCAGACCGACCTGAAACTGATTCTGGCCTACGGCACCGTCTCGCAGCTAGGCTTCTTGGCCCTGGTGATTTCAGGGGGAACCCCGGACGCCATCTACGCGGCTATGGCTCTCATGGTAGCTCATTCCCTCTTCAAGGCCGCCCTCTTCCTCTCGGTCGGTATTATCGACCACCAGTCAGGCACCCGCGATATTCGCAAGCTCTCGGGTATCTACCGCAGGGCACCCAAGCTGGCCACGGTGGCTACTCTCTCGGCAGCTTCAATGGCTGGTATTCCGCCTCTAGCGGGCTTTGTGGCCAAGGAGGCGGTACTGGAAACCTACCTTGCTCGCACCACCGGCTGGCAGGAGGCAACCACTCTGATTGCCATTCTCCTGGGTTCCGTGCTCACCTTTGCCTACTCGGCCCGTTTCGTCTGGGGTGCTTTTGCGGTCAAACCCTACGCCTACATGCACAAAGAGGGTGTTAAGTACTGCCGGGTGGAAAAGGGCGCCGCTGACTTTGAAGAGGTCGATAACGGCGATATTGACATCAGCGCCCGGGCCCTGAGGCGCAGCCGCCGGGGCCAGAAGCTCAGCCCCGATACAGCCTTCCACCCGATCTCCATGACCTTCCTTTTCGCCCCGGCCGTGCTGACCGCCCTAACCATTGCCTACGGGCTCTACCCCGAACTGGTTCACCTCTTCGTCAAGCGCTTTCTGGTAGCCTTCCCCGAGAGTGCCGATGAGCTTGGACTGCATCTGGCTCTCTGGCACGGCATCACCCCGGCCCTGCTGACCTCCCTGGTCATTATGGGGATTGGCACCTTGCTCTTTATCTTCCGCAAACAGATTGAAGAGCTACAGAGTATTTTGCCCTCGGCCCCCAGCGCCTCTATCGTCTACCGCGACGCCGTCGATGGGCTGGACCGCCTGGCTGTCTGGGTCACCGGTATGACTCAGCGAGGCTCCCTGGGCTTCTACCTGGGTGTCATTCTGATAACCGCCGTGGTGGTGCCCTTCGCGGCCCTCTTCGTCAACGAAACCCCGCCCCTGGCCAACGTGCGTGTCTCTGAATCCCCGGCCCAGTGGTCTATTGCTATCGTTATGATTGTGGCCGCCCTGGTGGTGGTCTTTGTGCGCAAGCGCTTCCTGGCTATCATGATGGTCTCAGTCACCGGCTACGGCATGGCTATTCTTTTCGCCCTGCGCAGCGCCCCTGACCTGGCCACCACCCAGCTGCTGGTAGAAACTATCGTGCTGGTGGCCTTCGTGCTGGCCATGCGCGTGCTACCCCGGCAAATTCCCCGCATCCGCTCCAAGGACGGCAAGGACGGAGCCCGCAAGACTCTGCGCGTCATTATCGCCCTGGGCTTCTCGGCCCTGATGATGGCCCTGGCCATGTTCACCTTCTCCTCCCGCTCCCTGGCCCCTATCTCGCTAGAGATGCCCCGCCTGGCCTACGAGATTGGCCACGGCTACAACGTGGTCAACGTGACCCTGGTAGATATGCGCGGCTGGGATACCTTCGGCGAAATTTCGGTGCTGGCTTTGGCAGCCACCGGCGTGGCCTCCCTGCTCTTTATCGAAGGGCGCGCAGACTCGGCCTCTGCCCGCAGGCTCGACACCCAGGCCATGAAGAAGATTGAGAGTTCCTTTGCCCAGCGCACCCAGATTACTGTGGCCCAGCGTGTGGCAGGGCAATTCTCCTCGGTGGAGCGTGACCCCTTCATCGTGGCAGGCCGCACCCTGCCGCCGGAGTCCCGCTCCATCCTGCTGGAGGTCATGACCCGCCTGCTCTTCCACACCCTCATCATAGTCTCCCTCTATATGCTGATTGCAGGCCACAACCTACCCGGAGGCGGCTTCGCCGGTGGTCTCATGGTGGGTCTGGCCTTTGCCGTGCGCTACCTGGCTGGTGGCGGTGCCGAATTGCGCGCCGCCTCCCCCTTCTCCGCAGGTACCTTCCTGGGGGTAGGCCTAGGTATCGCCGCCCTCTACGCCCTGGCTCCGGCCCTCTGGGGTGACCCCATCTTCTCCAGCTACGTGCTGGACTTCTGGCTACCGGTCTTCGGTCACGTCCACTTTGTCACCGCCACCATCTTCGATATCGGTGTCTACCTGCTGGTCATTGGCCTAGTGCTCGATATCCTGCGTAGCCTGGGTGAACGGATCGATCTCAAGCTCATAGTTGAGCGTCGCAAAAAAGAGAAGCAAGCCCGAGCTCAGGCAGGAAAGGCCTAACCATGATTATCGACCTCAGTCTAATCCTGGTCATGGGCGTGCTCTACGCCGTGGGCGTCTACCTGATTCTTGACCGCTCTATGACCCGCGTGCTCTTGGGCCTCATGCTCATGACCAACGCGACCAACATCCTGATTCTTCACGCTGGCGGACCGGCGGGCCTAGCCCCCTTCTACAGCAAAGATATCGCCGCAGAAGACTACTCAGACCCGCTACCGCAGGCCCTGATCCTAACGGCTATCGTGATTTCCTGTGCTGTGACAGCCCTGATTCTAGGCATTATCTACCGTTCCTGGCTCCTCTCACGCGCCGATGAAATTACCGATGACGCCGAAGATATTCGCGTAGCGGGGCAGGACTCCTTCGATAGAGAAGAAGACGCCGCTGCTGAGGTCGACGCTTCGGAGTTCGATGCTGATGAGGAAACCCGCGAAAAAGAGTTCAACGAAGCAGAAGAGAAGAAGAAAATCAGCCAAACTGCCGCCCAGCCGACCGTGTCAAAGAAGGGGGACTAGCCCGTGGACATTGCCCAGCTCGCCCCCCTGTGCATCATCATTCTCTTCCTCTCCGCCGCGATTACCTTCGTCTCCAAGAAAGATCGCGTGCAGCGCGTCATTGCCTTCGCTGCCGTTACCATAACCCTCCTTTTTGAGGCTCTGCTGTTGGCCGCAGTGTGGGGCGCAGAACCCCAGACCGTGCACCTGGCAGGCTGGGAGGCCCCCTTCGGTATCACCATGGTGGTCGACCAGCTCTCGGCCCTCATGCTGGTGGTTTCGTCGACTATCTCGCTGGCGGTGCTGGTCTTCGCTACCGGCCAGAACCTGCAAGATGAGGACGACGAGGTGCCCATCTCGGTCTTTTACCCCACCTACCTGTTGCTATTGGCGGGCGTCTCAAATGCCTTCCTGGCCGGGGATCTCTTTAACCTCTACGTGGGTTTTGAAATTCTGCTCATGGCCTCCTATGTGCTGATTACTATGAACGCCAACACCCCGCGTATTCGTGCAGGCGTGACCTACGTGGTGGTTTCGGTTGTCTCGTCCATGCTCTTTTTGACCGCTATCGGTTTTGTCTACGCCTCGGTGGGCACCATCAACATGGCCGACCTGTCGCTGAAGCTGGGCACCCTGCCCGAGGGCACCCAGATGCAGCTGCACCTGATGCTTCTGATTGCCTTTGGTATCAAGGCGGCGGTCTTCCCGCTATCGCTGTGGCTGCCTGACTCCTACCCCACGGCCCCGGCCCCGGTGACCGCTGTCTTCGCGGGCCTGCTAACCAAGGTGGGTGTCTATGCGATTATTCGCACCGAGACCCTGCTCTTCCCCGAAGGGCGCCTGGACACACTTCTGGGGGTCGTGGCGGGCTTGACCCTGCTGGTGGGTATCTTAGGTGCCCTGGCCCAGGGTGACATCAAGCGTCTGCTTTCCTTCATCCTGATTAGCCATATCGGCTACATGATCTGGGGCATTTCATTGGGTAACGAGCTGGGCCTGACTACCGTGGTCTTCTACATCGCCCACCATATTGTGATCCAGACCGGCCTCTTCATGGTGGTTGGCCTGGTAGAGCGCAGAGCTGGCTCCACCAACGTGCGCCGCCTAGGCGGCCTGATGAAGATAGCCCCCGTCTTGGCCCTGCTCTACTTCATCCCCGCCATCAACCTAGGCGGCATCCCGCCCTTCTCGGGTTTTATCGGAAAGGTCGGCTTCATTGAAGCCTCTGTACAAAACGGTAGCGCCCTGGCCTATCTCAATGCTGGCATTGGCGTCCTGGTCTCCCTGCTGACCCTGCTGGCCCTGGCCCGTGTGTGGAACAAGGCCTTCTGGCGACCCGCTAAGGAGGCTGAGGAGCCCACCCCCGAGCTGGTTATGGCCGAACACTCTGATGACCCAGCCCACTACGAGACCAAGCCGATTCCGGCCTCTATGATGGCCTCTACCGTCTCTCTGGTTGTGGTGGGTGTGCTCATTACTCTCTTCTCTGGCCCCCTCTTCCAACTGGCAGAGAATGCGTCAGATAACCTTTTTAATCCCGATATTTACATCGAATCTGCCTTCGGGGATGAGGCCCCCACCCGTGAGGACTATCTGCGTCAGCAGATTGAAGGTAATAGCTCCCAGGAGGTGAACCAGTGAAAAAGTCCAACCTCTCACGCGAGAGCCTGATTCACGCTATCCCGCCTTTCCTCTGGCTGGTCTTTGTTTGGTGCGCTCTCTGGCAGGATTTCTCGCTACCTTTCATAGCTTTCGGTGCAGTGCTAGCTTTTATGACCATGTCGGTCTTTAGGCTCCCCACCCTCTACCTGTCGAACCGCTTCAATATCTTCTACGCGGTTCGCTTCGTTCTAGAACTTATCTGGAACATTGCTAAGGCTTCGTTTGAGGTCATGTGGTTAGCTGCCACCTTCCGCCCGCCTCTGCGTAACTCGGTGGTAGCCGTGCAGTTGCGCACCCATTCTGATCTGTTGCTGACCGCGGTCTCGCATACCATGTCGCTGATTCCTGGCTCCGTGGTGGTTGAGGTTGACCGCTCCCTGTCAGTGCTCTACTTTCATGTGCTCAACATATCCACTGATGAGGAGATTCAGAGGTTTCTCAATCAGGTTGACCACTTTGAGACCCTGATTATTAAGGCTGCCGGTAGCCGCGAGGAGTACGAGGCCCTCAAAAGGGACGAGGCCGCTGACCGCTCCATCGAGCGCGCAGCTGATCTGAAAAAATCCCGAGAGGAGCACGCATGACCTGGGCTTTTTGGGCCACCGGCCTGATTCTGACTCTGGCTACCTGGGGCACGGTCTACCGCATCTGGAAGGGCCCTGCTCTGTTGGATCGTGTGCTGGCGAGTGACGTGCTGCTCTCGATTCTGACTGCAGCTCTCTGCGTGCTTATGATTGTGACTAACAGCCAGTTCTTCCTGATTCTGCTAGTTGCCCTAGCCATGATTGGGTTTGTGGGCTCGGTGACCGTAGCCCGCTTTGCTGATAATTCGAAGGCAGACGAGGCCACCCCAGTTTCCCGTATCTCTGAGGGCGGGCTACGCCGCCGCCGTGCAAAGAAAAGTAGCAGGTACGCGCCGGTGGAGTTGGCTGAGGACGCCGATCAGCGGGGGCACCGCCACGCTCACCCTGAACGCGTGAGCAAGGACCAGGGGGAGTAATGAATTTTGATACCGTTTGTGACGTTCTGGCCCTGCTCTGCATGCTACTGGGGGCGCTGATGTCTCTGGGGGCGGCAATCGGTCTGGTTCGCTTTCCCGACCTGCTGACCCGTCTGCACTCGGGCACCAAGCCTCAGGTCTTCGGTCTGATGCTTATGCTACTGGCCGTGGCCTTTCACTTCCGCTCCCTGGCTCTGCTGCCGGTGTTGCTTGTCATCTTGCTCCTTCAGATGCTCACCATCCCTATCTCTGGGCATATGATGGGCCGCTCGGGTTACCGCAATAAGCACTTCCGTAAGGACGATTTGCGCCATGACGACCTGCGCGCCCTGGTTGACGAGGTGGAGGGCAACTAGAGGGTCAGCGCGGGGCGTCCGCCCGGCCCCCGCTTTTCCGTTGGTGCCGCCCACAGGGGCCGTAGAACGTCACAGGAGAACTAGAAGACTTCAAAGGGACCGCATACTGTGCGGTCCCTTTGAAGTTCTAAGGTGCCCATCATGGGGAGGCAGGGGAGGGGGAGAGAAACGCTCCCAGAGCTCTACGGAGAAAAGGTTAGCTAGCATGCGGGGGTGGCCAAAGAAGCCCCGGTCGTTGGTTGAGGTATCTGCTCGCTAGGTAACGATACTCTTCTCAACCAGCTTAGTTAAACTTGGTGGTCAATTTTCTTAAGGCATAGGGCCCAACCTATTTACCTACACAAAGGCCCCACCGGTGCGCTCATCAGAGCGGGTGGGGCCACTGGAAATGGAGTTGGGTATTAGGCGATGACGCCATCCACTAGCTTCTTCGCCTCAGTCTGCACCTGCGCCAGGTGGTCAGCGCCGAGGAAGGACTCAGCGTAGATCTTGTAGACATCCTCGGTGCCGGAGGGGCGGGCAGCGAACCAGGCGTTTTCGGTGGTGACCTTAAGACCGCCGATAGCTGCTCCGTTACCGGGAGCCTCGGTGAGCTTGGCGGTGATAACCTCACCCGCCAGTTCGGAGGCCGTGACGTCCGCCGGGGAGAGCTTGGACAGCTTAGCCTTCTGCTCGCGGCTAGCAGCGGCGTCCACACGGGCGTAAGCCGGCGCACCGTATTCTGCGGCCAGTTCCGCGTAGCGCTGGGAAGGAGTCTTGCCGGTAACAGCAATAATTTCAGCGGCAAGGAGGGCGAGGATGATGCCGTCCTTATCGGTGGTCCAGACCCTGCCGTCTCGCATCAAGAAGGAGGCACCTGCGGACTCTTCGCCGCCAAAGCCGATAGTGCCGGCGCTAAGACCGTCCACAAAGTACTTGAAACCAACGGGAACCTCAACCAGCGTGCGACCCAGTGCAGCAGCCACGCGGTCAATCATGGACGAAGAGACCAGGGTTTTGCCGATTCCCGCATCCGCTGCCCAACCATCACGGTGGGTATAGAGATAGTCGATGGCTACAGCGAGGTAGTGGTTGGGGTTCATAAGACCAGCATCGGGAGTGACGATACCGTGGCGGTCAGAGTCCGCATCATTACCGGTAGCGATGTCGTACTTATCGCGGTTAGCAATGAGGGAGGCCATGGCGTTGGGTGAAGAGCAGTCCATGCGAATCTTCTCATCCCAATCCAGGGTCATAAAAGCCCACTGGGGATCCACATCGGGGTTAACCACGGTCAGGTTCAGATCATATTCGGTAGCAATACGCTTCCAGTACTCAACGGACGCAGAACCCATAGGGTCTGCACCGATACGGACGCCGGCAGAGCGAATAGCATCCATATCGATGACCTCGCCCAGCTCAGCAACGTAGGCACCCAGATAGTCGTAGGTACCGGTCGTATCAACAGCCCTAGCCTCTTCTAGAGGCAGACGCTTGACGTCAGCGTTATTACCTTCCAAAAGTTCATTAGCGCGCTGGGCAATCCAGCCGGTCGCATCGGAATCTGCTGGCCCACCGTGAGGAGGGTTGTACTTAAAACCACCGTCTGCGGGCGGGTTATGACTAGGGGTGATAACGATGCCGTCAGCCTGCCCGCCACACTCAGGGTTAGCATTGTGCACAATAATGGCATGGGAGAGAGCCGGGGTAGGCACAAAACCGTCCGCCTCATCCAGCAGCACAGTGACACCGTTAGCCGCAAGAACCTCCAGCGCAGTATCCTGCGCGGGCCCAGAGAGCGCATGGGTATCCTTACCCATAAACAGCGGGCCGGTAAAACCCTGCCCCGCCCGGTATTCAGCAATCGCCTGTGAAATCGCAGCAATATGCGCATCATTAAAGGAGCTCTTCAACGAACTACCCCGGTGCCCCGAGGTGCCAAAAGCAACACGCTGGGCAGGGTCGCTCAGGTCGGGAGTGCGCTCGCGGTAGGCGGCAAGCAGCTCATCAATATTGACAAGATCTTCTGGAGTGGCAAGAGTGCCGGCACGGTTAGACATAGACCCATTAAACACTGAAGAACCGGCTACACACCGCACCCCGCCGTCCTGCCTGAAAATAAAGAAGATAGGGAAGTTTTATTACGAAAACCCCTGCTCAAAAGCCGCAGACAGGGCACGCTATAGGCTAAACCAAGGGGCCAGCCTTGAAGCCTAAGACCCCCCGGCATAGGCTGAAGGAACCACCACGAAAGAAAGGTTCAGCGATGAACGAAGATATCCGCCAGGTCACCGTCGACGAAATCCCCGCAGACGCCAAAATTCTGGACGTACGCGAAGACTACGAGTGGGTAGAAGGCCACATCGAAGGCGCCCAGCACATCCCCCTGGGCGAGGTGCCCGAGCGCTACGGCGAAGTTCCCCTCGACGAGGACGTCTACGTCATCTGCCGCGCTGGTGGCCGCTCCCTGCGCGTCGCAGCCTACCTGACCCAGTACGGCTTCGACGCCGTCAACGTTATCGGCGGCATGGGTGCCTGGCAGGAGGCTGAGAAACCTATGGTCTCAGAAAATGGCGAAACCCCGCAGGTTCGCTAGCTACCCGCCGGCCTTTGTTAGCTCGATGGCAGCTAGCTACGGTTTTACCTGCGCAAGCCACCCCTATACGCCAGCCCCGAGCCAGGCTTGCGCAGGTAGAACTTCCACCCCCGCCCTAGCAGCTCTTTGACGCCAGCCCCACACCAAGCCTGGGCAGGTAAAACCCCTGCCTACCCCGTTACAATGAGTCGGTGACTTCTCTAACCTGTCGTGCTCTGAACTTTTCGGTAGAACCCGCCGTCGCTTTTCCTCTGCTGGCTGGCGGGTCTTCGTATGCCTTCTGGCTGGATTCGGCCCGCGACGAGTCGCCCATGTCCCGCTACTCCTACCTGGGGGCGCCCCTGGGTGGGGGAGTGCTGCGCTACGGGCAGCCGGGGCAGGTTGACCTGCTTGACGTGAGTGGCCGCCCCCAGCAGGTCTACCGCGACAGCATCTGGCAGGTGCTCCCCGACTTTGTGGAGGCTGCGCCGCGCCCTGCGGTCACCAAGGATGAGGACGCCCCGCCCATCGGCGTCCTGCTGGGCGGCTATGTGGGTTTCATGGGCTACGAAACCCATGCCGACCTAGAGGTCACTGCCTTTCACGGGGAGCACCCTCAGCGGGTAGCCCATACCCCAGATGCCCTATGGATGCCAGCAACCCACTACCTCATCCTTGAGCATGCCAGCGAGAGATGCTGGCTGGTAGGGCCCGCTGACTGGGTTGAAGACACTGCACAAAAACTGCAAGAAATATTCACTTCATCTATATGTATAGCTAAAAAGGAATATGCTTCGCAGGTGGTTTTACCTGACTTTCCCCTGCCCGACCGCACCGATTATCTGGCCGCTATTGCCAGCGCTCGGGCTGAAATCGCTGAGGGCAACAGCTATGAGGTATGCCTGACGGCCGAGACTTCAGTGCAGCTGGCTACCCCGCTAGATGCTGACGAACTGCTCAGTCTCTACCTGGCCCAGCGGCAGGCCAATGCCGCCCCCTACGCGGCCTTCCTACGCTGCGATGACTTTACGGTGCTCTCGTCCTCTCCCGAAAAATTCCTGACGGTCACTGCCGAGGGCCGCGCTGAAGCCAAGCCCATCAAGGGCACCGTGCCGCGGGGCGCGTCCGCCCACGAAGACCAGCAGGCAGCCACCTGGCTTGCCAGCGACCCCAAAACCCGCGCCGAAAACCTCATGATCGTGGACCTACTCCGCAACGACCTGTCGATGGTCTCCTACCCCGAGAGCGTGCGGGTGCCGGTGCTCATGGGGGTGGAGTCCTATTCGACAGTGCACCAGCTGGTCTCAACCGTTGTCTCGCAGCTGCGCCCGGGCGTCACCGCCCTGGAGGCTGTGGCCGCCTGCTTCCCCGGCGGCTCCATGACCGGCGCACCCAAGGCCGCCACCATGGCTATCATCGACCGGCTTGAGGGCCGGGCCCGCGGGGTCTACTCGGGTGCCCTGGGCTACCTGGGCGCCGACGGCTCAGCCGCCCTCTCCATTGTCATTAGGACGCTAGTAGCCCACTCCGACGGTCTGTTCACCCTGGCAGCCGGTGGGGCAATCGTCGCGGACTCTGACCCGGCCGCTGAATATGAGGAGATGGTCACCAAACTCCGGGCTGCCGTGCCCAGGTAGCGGGTGGGCTGGGCGGGCGTACAACCTGCCTGCTTGCTGTGACGAGCTGGGCCCGAGCGTCCTTGCGCTAATCGGCTCACCCGGCGGTAACTCGCCCTGCCTGCCCCCGGCTAGGCGGTAGCGTCCTTTAGACTAAAAAGCATGACTAACCTCTCCACCACCCTCCCCATCGATCAAGCACGCGAACGTCTGCGCGAGCTCATCAGTGAATTAGCCGTCGTGCGCGGTAAGGTCACCCTGGCCTCTGGTAAAGAAGCTGACTACTACGTTGATTTGCGCCGCATCACCCTGCACCACGAGGCCTCCCGCCTGGTTGGCCAGGTCATGCTTGACCTGCTCGACTCAGCTGACATTGAATTTGACGCCGCCGGTGGCCTGACCATGGGTGCCGACCCTGTCGGCCACGCCATCATGCGCACCGCAGGTGACCAGGGTCGCGCCATCGACACCTTTGTCGTGCGTAAGGCCCAGAAGTCCTACGGAATGGGCCGCCAGGTTGAAGGCCCATCAGTTGAAGGACGTCGCGTGGTCGCCGTTGAGGACACCTCCACCACCGGTGGCTCCGCCCTCACCGCTGTTGAGGCCCTGCGCAAGGCAGGCGCTGAGGTGGTAGCCGTCGCCGTCATCGTTGACCGCGCTACCGGCGCCAAGGAGCACATTGAAGAAGTTGCGGGCGTGCCCTGCCTCTACGCCTACTCCAAGACCGACCTGGGCCTGGACTAAGTGGCAGACCTAGAAGCAACTGAGGCCGAAGTCGAGAGCACGGAGCGGGAAATCGGCGTCGGCCCCTGGGTGGGCCCCTGGCCCGAAGGCGATTGGTGGGACCCAGAGCTACTGCGCGAGGGCGACCGCCGCAACGTCCTTGACCGCTACCGGTACTGGAGTATGGACGCCATCGTTGCCGATCTCGACACCCGACGCCACTCCTTTCACGTAGCCATCGAGAACTGGCAGCACGACCTCAATATCGGCACCGTGGTGCGCACTGCCAACGCTTTTCTAGCTAAAGAGGTGCATATCATTGGCAAGAAGCGGTGGAACCGCCGCGGCGCTATGGTCACCGACCGCTATCAGCACGTGCGCCACCACCCTACCGTTGAAGACTTTGTGGCCTGGGCACAGGGGGAGGGGCTAGCGATTATAGGTATTGATATCTTCCCCGACTCCAAGCAGCTTGAAACCTACGACCTGCCCAAAGACTGCGTGCTGGTTTTCGGGCAGGAGGGCCCGGGTCTCTCTGAAGGGATTCACACGGCAGCTGAGGCGACCCTGTCGATCGAGCAGTACGGTTCCACCCGTTCCATGAATGCGGCAACTGCTGCCGGTATCGCCATGCACGCCTGGATTCGCCGCCACGAGTTCGGCCAGCGCGTCCGCTAGGGCGCCAACCTAAGAAAAGTTTGCATTTCTGCAAAACTTTACACATCAAATGTTTCATTGCTGAACTAAGCGGGTTTACAATGGCACTGTACGCCACGGACGCAAGAGAAGAAACGCAGCAGTGAAAATACCACCAGAGACCAACCCCCTACCGGCACAAGCTCCCGCGCAGCGCCCTGCTCCACCGGACCAGGTCAACCTGCCGCCCAACACCAGCGCTCGCAAACTCATGGTGGCCCTGCTGATTCCGCTCTTCATGGCGCTCATGGCAATCTCGGTAGTCAACGTGGCTCTCACCCCCATCGGGCACTCCCTCAAGGCAGGATCGAGCGTCACCCAGTGGATTGTCTCTGGCTACGCCCTGGCCTTCGGCGTGCCCCTGGTCGCCGCCGGACGCATTGGCGATGCCACCGGCCGCCGCCGCATGTTTATGCTCGGCGTGGGGCTCTTCACCCTAGGATCCCTGCTGAGTGCACTCGCACCAACCATCGGCGTCCTCATCGCAGCCCGTGTGATCCAGGGCCTGGGTGCAGGCCTCATCAACCCTCAGACCACCGGCATCATTCAGGCCAGCTTCACCGGCCAGACCCGGGCCCGCGCCTACGGTATGTTCGGCACTGTGGTAGCCCTGGCTGTAATCGTAGGACCGGTGCTGGGTGGCTTTCTGATACAAATTTTTGGCGAGACCCTGGGCTGGCGCATGATGTTCATGATAAACGTGCCCATCGGCCTGCTCGGTCTACTCCTAGCCCAGCGCTGGATCCCCAACGATCGCCCGCAGGCTCCTGCCCAACTGTCAGCTCGCTCCCGTCTCGACCTTGACCCGGTTGGTATGGTCACCCTGGCAGTAGCTATCTTCGCCACCCTCTTTCCCTTTGTAGAACGCAGCGGTAACCCCCTGGTATGGGCGTCGCTTCCGGTAGGTCTGGCCTTGATCGGCTTCTTCATGTGGTGGGAGCGCCGCTACAAGAGAGTAGGCCGCCCACCCATGCTCGACATGGACCTGGTGACCACCCCTGCCTTCCGCAATGGCATTCTCATCGTCACCCTCTACTTTTTGGGTAACACCAGTATCTGGCTGGTCATCCCCATCTACGTACAAAATCACCTGGGTGAGAGCGCACTGATGGCCGCACTAATTACAATCCCCTCATCGATCCTCTCGGCTTTCGCCGCTCCCTGGGCGGGGCGCCGGGTGCTGGGCATGGGCCGCCGACTGGTCATGGTGGGGTTTAGCCTCTCCATGATCTCAATCGTGGCTACCATGTTCTCTATCACCCCGGTTGAGCAGGGTCTGCTGCCGGTCTGGTTTTTGGCGCTACCGCTGATTCTGATTGGTGCAGGTGGTGGCTTGGTCATCTCGCCCAACCAGACGCTGACCCTGGCCTCTGTGTCACCCGCCGTGAGCGGTGTAGCTGGTGGCGTGCTCTCGCTGGGTCAGCGGATGGGCACAGCCATTGGCACAGCTATTATCCCGTCAGTTCTATACGGCCTGGTTGAAGCGGGCTACCACTGGAATATCGGCATCATCGCCGCCTTTGGCTCAATTCTGGTGACCCTTACTCTGGGGATGGTCTTTACTATCGCTGACCGTCGCCGCGAAGTTCGCCAGGCCACTCACTAGCGCGGGCTGGGCTGGTGGAGTCGAGCTATGTGCAGGGACGCTCCGGGCCCCTAGCCGAGGCAGGGCAAGTAACAGAAGTGGCCGGGGCGCTTCACATCAGCGCTTATCAGGTACAGTAAAGAAATCCCTGTATACACACTTTGCCCGGGAGAACATGCTCTCGCAATGAGCTAGTAGACTCCCGGCACCAACACACACAACGAAGTGAGGTTGAGATGGAAAAGCCCCATATCACAGGCGACCATCTGCAGAAATATAGTGCGGCCCCCACACAGTCTATTGATCAGATTCACCGCTCCCGCGGCTCTCAGGCCCCAGAGGTCGAACCCGGTGAACGTAAGAAGCGTCTGATTGGCCTGTTCGGTGGCCTGCTTGCAGCCGCTCTCACCTACGTCATTATGCCCGAGGAGGTGCCCGACGCCGCGCGGCTGACCGCAGCCACCGCCGTCCTCATGGGGGCCTGGTGGATGACCGAGGCCCTGCCCATTCCCGCCACCGCCCTGCTACCGCTGGTGATTTTCCCGGTTTTCAACGCCGAGGTCGAAATCAACGACATTGGCGCTAGCTACGGCAACAACATCATCTTCCTCTTCATGGGCGGTTTCTTGCTGGCTCTTGCAATGCAACGCTGGAACCTGCATCGCCGCATTGCCCTGCTGACCCTCACCATTATGGGTACCAAGCCCTCGATGATGGTAGCGGGTTTCATGGTGGCAACCGGTTTTCTTTCCATGTGGGTCTCAAACACCGCAACCGCTGTGATGATGATTCCTATCGGTGTTTCCGTGCTTATGCTGATCGCTCAGGCCTCAGGCACCACCGCGATTCAGATTGGGGACGCCGCTACCCCCGATAGCGAGGAAGTCAAGCAGGCGGTTATTAAGTCTGATTTTGGAACCGCCCTTATGCTGGGCATTGCCTACGCTGCCTCCATCGGTTCGCTGGGCACACTGATTGGCACCCCGCCCAACACCCTACTGGCTGGCTACATGGCCGATACCCACGGTGTGCATATTGGTTTTGGTCAGTGGATGCTGGTGGGCGTGCCCCTCTCTGTGGTGGTGCTCTTCTTCTGCTGGTTCCTGCTCACCAAGGTTCTCTTCAAGCCAGAGATTGATGAGATTCCCGGCGGCAAGAAGCTCATTGCCAACGAATACGCCAAGCTAGGGGCTATGAGCGCCGGTGAGGTGCGGGTACTCATCATCTTTATCGCCGCTGCGCTGGCCTGGATTTTTGTGCCCATCATCTGGCCAGAGAGCACCCCGATTACCGACGCGGGAATCGCTGTAGCTGTTGGCCTGCTCCTCTTCGCCCTACCTGCGGGAGGCACCGCCAACAAGGGCGTACGCCTGATTGACTGGGAGACCGCAACCAAGCTGCCCTGGGGTGTGCTGCTTCTCTTCGGTGGCGGCCTGGCTCTTTCTGGGCAGTTCACCAGCTCAGGCTTGACCAAGTGGATCGGTGATTCCGTAGAGCAGATGGGCGTGATGCCCGTGCTCGTCATTGTTCTGCTGGTGACCGCTGGCGTTATCTTCTTGACTGAGCTGACCAGCAACACCGCAACCGCTGCAACCTTCTTGCCCGTTGCGGGTGGTATTGCCATCGGTATGGGCTATGACCCCATGCTGCTGGCCATTCCCGTTGCCCTGGCTGCCACCTGTGCATTTATGTTGCCGGTGGCTACACCGCCCAACGCGATTGCCTATGGTTCGGGCTATGTGACCATCGGGCAGATGGTCAAGGGAGGCCTCTGGCTCAATCTTTTCTGCATCGTGGTGATTACCGCAGTGACCATGACCCTGGCGGTCTGGATCTTTGGCCTCTAGCCCGGGCTAAACCCATAAAAACCCAACGCTCTAACACCGGTTCTGTTGAAAAACCGGTGTTAGGGTGCTTAATACCCCTGCGAAGTACATTGTTTTCTGTGGGTTTATGCCCGAAATTAATGTGGGAAACCTCCCCAGAAGCCCCGCCCCCTTGATAGACTGAGAGGCAGGCAGGAGCCCACCCACCGGCGTCCTTGTACCGCGAACCCCGCGCTGCAAGAACCCACCGGGCACGGCACCAACTCACTGTGGCTGCCAACCGGGTGGCCCCACCGACAACCAAGGAGTCAGCATGCCTATTGCAACCCCTGAAGTCTACGCAGAAATGCTCGAAAACGCCCGCACCAAGGGCTTTGCGTACCCCGCAGTCAACGTCACCTCCTCACAGACTCTGAACGCAGCCATTCGCGGCTTCGCAGAGGCAGGCTCAGACGGCATCGTCCAGGCTTCAACCGGCGGCGCAGCCTACTGGTCAGGCCCCAACAAGAAGAACATGGTTGTCGGCTCACTGGCTTTTGCGGCCTACGCCCGCGAAGTTGCTAAGCAGTACGACGTCAACATCGCCCTGCACACCGACCACTGCCCCCAAGACAAGCTCGAAGACTTTGTGTTGCCCCTGCTGGCAGAATCAGAGAAGGCAGTAGCCCGCGGCGAAGACCCCATCTTCAACTCTCACATGTGGGACGGCTCCGCTATCTCCCTCGAAGAGAACCTACAGATTGCTCAGGAACTGATTGAGCGCACCTCCAAGGCCAAGCAGGTCCTCGAAGTTGAAATCGGCGCAGTCGGCGGCGAAGAAGACGGCGTTGAAGGCGCTATCGACGACTCCCTCTACACCACCGTTGAGGACGCCATCAAGACCGTTGAGGCTATCGGCCTGGGCGAAAAGGGCACCTACATGGCAGCCCTGACCTTCGGTAACGTCCACGGCGTCTACAAGCCCGGTAACGTTCACCTGCGCCCCGAGTTGCTCAAGGAAATCCAGACCGAAGTTGGTGCCAAGTACGGCAAGGGCGATAAGCCCTTCTTCCTGGTCTTCCACGGCGGTTCAGGCTCCACCGAGCAGGAAATCGCAGACGCAGTTTCCTACGGTGTTATCAAGATGAACATCGACACCGACACCCAGTACGCCTACACCCGCCCCGTTGTGGACCACATGTTCCGCAACTACGACGGCGTGCTCAAGGTTGACGGCGAGGTCGGCAACAAGAAGACCTACGACCCCCGCGTCTGGGGTGCAGCTGCTGAAGCTGGTATGGCTGCGCGCGTTGTTGAAGCTGCCCAGCAGCTCGGCTCCGCCGGTACCTCCGGCAAGTAGCCCCTGTAGCTAGGAACCTCCTGGCACTCTAAAAGGCCGGCTCCCGCGTGTGCGGGGGCCGACCTTTTAGTATTTAAGGCCGAATGTGCCACTTATTGCCACGTGGGGGAGACAGGGCGGCACATTCGGCAATAAGTGGCACATTCGCGGGTGGGACGCGGACGGACGCGCGGGGCAGCGCAGAGGCAGCAGACAGTGTGGACGCCGCGGTGTGGCCTGCTAGTTGCTGTGGGCCTCTAGGCCAATGTTGCCGCCGTCCTCACGCCAGATGACCACCGCCGACGGGCGAGGCACCCTGCCGGGGCCATCAGGCCAGGTGGAAGAAGGGTTCTCTACCGTTGACTCGTCGCCTTCACCGGGGTGTTGCACATTGACCAGCACCCGATTCTCACAGATGATGGGCCCACAGGTTTCTGCCTCGGTAGGCACCGTGAGGAAGCATTTGACCTGCCCTCGGTTTTCACCCGAAAGCTCAACACTGTACAGCCCGTCGTGGGTGCCCAGAGCGTTGCCGTCGGTGGAAATCCAGAGGTTGCCGTAGGGGTCAAAGGCCAGGTTATCGGGGCAGGAGATAGGGGAGACCTGGGTCTTATCAAACCCGCCAAAGTAGCTGTAGGCTTCGTCGGGGTCACCGCAGACCAGAAGCAGGTTCCAGGTGAAGCAGGTACCTGCGTGCTGGTCGTCAATCTCCATAACCAGGCCATTTTTGTTCTCGCGGATGGGCGCGTATTCGGTCACGTCCTCCTTGCTAAAGGAGGCATCCTCACCGGTGGCACCGCGGTACTTGTTGTTGGTGAGAGCCACATAGGTTAGGCCGGTGGCAGGGTTGGTCTGAAAGTCTTCGGGCCGGTCCATCTTGGTGGCCCCCACCTGGTCTGCCGCCAGGCGGGTGTACACACAGACCTCTTCGGGGGTGAAGCCCGCGACGTGGGAGGTTGCGGAGCCGTCCTCGTGGGCTGTGACAAGCGGGTGCCAGATGCCGGTTCCGTCAAAGGTACCGTCGGAGGGGAGAGTGCCTGCGCCGTCAATCTCTGTAGGGCATGAATTGCCCTGCAAGGACGCTACATAGAGGGTTCCGGCGTCGAGGATGGTCATGTTGTGGCAGGTATCGCCTTCGATGATTTTGCGGCTGGAGACGAACTTGTAGATGTATTCGAAGCGTTCATCGTCGCCGGAGTAGCAGACCACGGTTCCGTCGTTCGTCACGTGCACGTTGCCGGCCTCGTGCTTGAAACGGCCGAGCGCGGTGTGCTTGACCGGGGTGGATGCAGGGTCAAAGGGGTTAATCTCGACGATGTAGCCGAAGCGGTTGACCTCGTTGGGTTCGACTGCCAGGTCGAAGCGGGGGTGAAAATTTTCCCAGAGACGCTCGGTTGCACCCTCTTTGATACCCATGCGCTGGGTGCCTTCGTGAGCTCTGCCCTCTAACGCCTCAAGGTGGGCGAAGTACTGGTCAATGTTTTCTTCACCGGAGAGGTAGGTTCCCCAGGGGGTGATGCCGCCTGAGCAGTTATTCAGGGTTCCAAGGACGGTGGTTCCGCGGGGGTCAGCGCAGGTTGTGACGAGGCAGCTACCGGCAGCTGGGCCAGTGAGCGTGAAGGGGGTGTTGCCCGTGATACGGCGATTGAGTGGCGCATCGATTAGGGCGGTCAGGTTCCCCGAGCATGGGTCTTTTTGCACTTCAAGAATCGTCTGCCCGTGGGCTGCCAGGCCGATGTTGACCTGCTCTTCGGTGGGGTTTTCGGCGTCGTAGTGCGGGTGCATGTGAGGCTCGGTGGTGTATTCGTGGGAGCAGACATAGACGAGCCGAGTACAGTCTGTGGGGTGCTCGAAGAGCCCTGCGAAGTCGTTGTTAAACCCGAATTGCCGTTCTTGCTTGGCTGCGGTTTGGGCGTTGACGTCGAAGGCGGGGGTATCGCTGAAGAGGGGGTCTCCCCATGACATTAAGATGTTGTAGGTGTACCCGTCAGGGACGGTCACGCTGTCGCTGGTGTTGGGGAGGACGGGGGTGAACTGTAGGCCGGGGCTGCTCGGCTGGTAAAAGGAGCTCCCGGGGCCTGACCGTGTCGATGGGCCTGCTGCTGCGGCTGCTGCGGGGCTGGTGGGGGCGAGTGCGCCGCCGCCCAGGGCCAGTGTGAGCAGGCCGCCTGTGCGCAGGGCAGATCGGCGTGTGACAGCGCCGAAGTATTCGTTGGAGGATGTGTTGCTGCATCTACCAAAACAGGCGTTACCGCACTTGTAGGTGCAGGTGAGTGAAGAGCGTGAGGAGAAGAAGTTGGTCAGCAGATTTTTGCCGATAAGAGACATGGGGGTACTCACATTTTCTGGGTAAGCGAATAAATAATGTGTGACGTGGGTGTATGCCCAACGGTTTAGTGTAGGAGCTGTAGATTGCTTAATGTCTCACTCTAGGTTTCCTGCCGGTTAACGGCGAGTGAAAGCCGGTGAAGGGCACCCGCGCCTGCTGAAACGCAAAAAGGGCGGTTTTTGGGAGATAGGAGCTCTGGATGATGGTGCTATCTCCCAGAAGGGGGTGTTTTTGGGAGATACATCTGGCTATGATGGGAGCTAAATACCAAAAACAGCTATTTTTGTGAGATAAGGGTTGGCTTTGAAGAAGTACAAGAGCCTGAAAGCGGTGTTTCACCAGTTTGATGCTGTAGCTGCCGAAGAAGAAGGCCGTCGGAGGAAAGCCAGTGGCTTTGAGACTTCCTTTCAGGTAGGCGATCACTCACTTTTCTATACCTCCACACCTCAGCTTCTCGTCTTACAGGAGCAGGTGCTCCTGAACGAGCGAACGCTTGGACAACTTGCTGTTGATATTCCTCTAGCTGCTCAAAGAGGATACCTTTACGAGCTTATTATCCGTGAAATTACAGCTTCAGGCCATGTTAACGCACTTAGAGGATGATGCTCCTTTTCTTCTCTCTCGGGTAGTCTCCCATTTCATGTTTGAGGCAGTACATCCCTTCTACGACGGTAATGGTCGATTTGGGCGTTTTATGCTGAGTGCCCAGCTATACGAGGTGCTCTCGGCTTATACCGTGCTGACCCTATCAGCAGTCATCTATCAGAAAAAGGCTGTCTACTATAAGGCTTTTAGCGAGGTGGAAGACCCCTTGAATATGGGCGATGCCACCTATTTTGCTCAGGTGATGCTGGATTTTATCCGGGACGCCCAATTGGAACTTATTAGTGATTTCTATGCTAAAAAGCAGCTCATGAGTAGCCTTTCAGATCGCGTTAACGCCCTGCCCAAGGAAAGAGAGGAGCTCTCCCGAGGCGCCGTGGACTCTCTGTTTGTGCTAGGGCAAGTCCATCTCTTTGGCGGGGGAGCAGGTCTTGACTGGGTTACTCTCAGTCAGGTCATGGACAGGTCTCGGAATACAGTGCGAGCCTATATTGAGGAACTTGAGAAACAACAGCTTATAGAAAGGACGTCTTCTCGGCCCCTTCGTTTCCGGCTCAGCAGAGCTGGGCTGGAGATGCTCTTTCCCGAGCACGCGTAGACTTTTTGTAGTTACAAGAATTTGAGTTGAATGGAGTAACCATGTCACTTGCCGGTAAGAACCTGTTGGATGGCCCCGCCCCCACCTACCTGCCCGAAGAGCCCGAGCTGACGGCCCGCGTCCGCGCCGGTGAGGCCCCCGCTGATCTCGCGCAGGCCTTCCCCAAGTCATCCTTGGCCTGGGCGCTGCTGGCCGAAGAAACTCTGAAAGAGGGCAGAACCCTTGAGGCCTACGCCTATGCGCGCGTGGGCTATCACCGCGGCCTGGACGCTCTGCGGGGCAACGGCTGGCGCGGTCACGGCCCGATTCCGGTCAGCCACGAGCCCAACCGGGGCTTCCTTAAGGCCCTGCTGATTCTGGGCCAGACCGCTACGGCTATTGGTGAGGCGGACGAGGCTGAGCGTATCGAGAAATTCCTGGACGACTCCGACCCGGCTGCCGCCGCCGAGCTGGCCTAGATTACATCTAGGTCCTCCCGTAGCCCTAGATGTTGAGCAGATTACCTTGAGTAGGCTCAACACTCGAACAGAAATCGGGTAGACTATAGAGCAACATTCATCCCCGTTGCGTACGGTCCTTTGGGACTGGCTGATTCGTTAGCCGTGTACGCTACGGGGATTTTTCTATAAAATTTAGACATGATTCTGCCTTCAGATCTGGCATCACAACATCCTCCGCAGCCTACCAAACCATGGCTTGATATAGACCAACAGGTAGCCAAACTAGAGATGCGTGGGTTGCCTTTGGATGATTCACAGCGGGCGCTTTTGGCTAACTTCCTTGCGCACCAGAATTACTACCGTTTCAGTGGCTACTTTAAGCAGTTTATGGAACCTGCTCCGGCTGACGAGTTCAAGCCGGGCACAAGTCTCGAACAGCTTCTAACGGTCTACTCGCTCGATAATCAGATGCGGCTACTGGTTTTTCGTGGTGTGCAGGTGATTGAACCAAGTTATTAGAACACGGGTAGCTTTTCGTCTGGCTGAAGGGCCAGAGAATGGGCCTACCCGCTATCTTTTGAGAAGCGCATATGAGCCCTCCCGCCCTAGTAATTTGCCGCCTCGTGGAATGCCCTTAGACGCTTGGCAGGCTAAACATGCGGGTCTTACTCGCAGCCGTGAATCTTTGATGAGGAGCATTGAAGACACCTTGAATCGAGAAGAACTGTATCTTCAGCACTTTGTGAATCAGGGGCAGCAGGTTCCTTTGTGGGCAATGGTTGAGGCGATGTCTCTCGGGGATCTCTCTAAGATGGTGAGCACCTGGAAAGATACTAACCAGATACAGCGGTTGATGGAGGATCTAGGGTTTACACGAGCTGAGGAGCTAAGACGCGCTATTGGTAACGTAAATTTCTTTCGGAATCTAGCCGCTCACCACAACCGGCTGTGGGGGAGGCGTCTTACCCGTCCTGTTGCAAAGTCACCGTGGAAAGGTGCAAAAGGTTTAGAGTATTCAGGTTTACCGGTGGAAGCTCCCGTTCATATTCTGCGTCTGCTGTCTGATTGGGTTGACCATATTCAGGGAAACCAAACGTACTCAACTGAGCTATGGCAGCTTATCAGTATCGATTCAGCCTATGAGGAGGGGATGCTTTTTCCTTCTCTATAGCTCGCATTGGCCCATAGTTTTGCTCCGGAAGAGCTCGCCTAGTCGCCGTCCGCCCCGGGTTTTCTATGAATATGAAGAAAACCCGGGGTGGTTTGTTTTTGTTCAATAAAAGGGAGTAGGCTGACTAACGCAATAGTTTTCAGCGACGAAAATGAATGGGAGACCCCCTCATGCGCATTGGTGTGCCCCGCGAAATCAAGCCCCAGGAGCAGCGCGTGGGCCTCACTCCAGACGGTGTGCTGGCCCTGACTCAGGCGGGCCACGACGTGCTGATTGAGAAGGACGCCGGTGCCGGTGCCGGTTTCTCTAACGAGGAATACGAGCGGGCGGGTGCCGCCCTGGTCAGCCAGGACGAGGCCTGGAACCAGGCTGAACTGCTGGTGAAGGTCAAAGAGCCGATTGAACCCGAGTACAAGTACCTGCGCGAGGATCTCACCCTTTTCACCTACCTGCACCTGGCCGCTGATAAGCCGCTGACTGAGGCGCTGTTGCGGGCCAAGACTCGCGGTATTGCCTACGAGACCGTGCGGAGCGGCCGCGCCCTGCCCCTGCTGCTGCCTATGAGTGAGGTTGCGGGCCGCCTGGCGGCTCAGGCTGCAACCCAGTACACTCTGGCGACCGAGGGTGGTCAGGGTATTCTGCTGGGTGGCGCGCCCGGTGTTGCCCCCGGCCGCGTGGTGGTTCTGGGTGGCGGTAACGTGGGTACCCACGCCGCTAAGCTGGCGGTGGGCGCTGGCGCTGAGGTCACCATTCTTGAGGGCTACGGCCCCCGCGTGCGTGAACTGTCTGACCTATTCGGCTCCAGCGCGCGCGTGCTGAACTCTACCCCCGCGAATATTGAGCGTGAAATAACTCAGGCCGATGTGGTGATCGGCTCGATTCTGGTTCCCGGTGCCAAGGCTCCCAAGGTGGTACGCCGCGAACATCTGAAGACCATGAAGCCCGGCACCCTGCTGATTGACGTTGCGATTGACCAGGGCGGCTGCTTCGAGACCTCCCGCCCCACCACCTACGCTGACCCGATTTTTGAGGTGGACGGCATCCGTCACTATTGCGTTGCCAACATGCCCGGTGCTGTGCCCCGCACCTCGACGATTGCCCTGACCGACGCAACCCTGCCCTACGTGCTCAAGCTGGCTACCGGTGTTGACGAGGCCCTGGCCAACAACCCCGACCTGGCCCTGGGGCTGAATACCGATGCCGGCAAGATTACCTTTGCCGGCGTGGCTGAGGCCTTCCCCGAGCTGCCTGCCGCTTAGGCGTTAGACGCAAGTTTCAAGGGTGCGGACGCCCGCCCCACCTACCTGCCCTGCGGCAGGGGAGCGGGGCGGGCGTCCCTGCTGTGCAGGAGCTACGTGCTGTGCTTGCTTGTGTGGGGTGGGTGCACCGGTAGAAGCCTGCGTATAAAGATGTAGAGCAGATAGGTGAGTGCAGCGTGGAGGGCCGCAGTGCCCCAGGCCGTGAGTGCGATGGACTCCGGGAGCAGGGAATAGAAGAGGAAGGTTCCTAGCATGGTACCTGCCAGGCCGAGAAGGAGGATTCCGGTTGCCTGCCAGACATGCTTGCCCTGCCAAGGAAAACGAGCCATTTCGAGGCCGAGACCGCCGAGAAAGATTGAGACAAACCCCAGCCAGGTGCTGTCGGCGTATATGCCCCAGGCTATAGACCCGTAGCCCAGACCAGTGACCAAGGCTGCTGCGGGGGGGGGGGGGGAGCCCCGATGATAATGGTGTCTTTGTCTGGTGTGTATGATGGGATGCTTATCATCCCTGCTCCCTGCTCATGGGGTGGTAGCCGGGCGTGACGAAGCGGTAGAACAGCAGGGTGGTGAGTGCAAGCAGGGGCAGGCGCCAGGCGGCGCTGGCGGGATCGTCCAGGCCGGGGTAGAGCAGGGCAAGGACGGCCACTGCGAAAACCGTCTGGGAGGCTAAACCATAGCTGATAGGCAGGGTTCTTTTTGCTGATGCTCGACGGCGGCTGATGTAGATACCGAAACCTACGCAGCAGAAGACAAGAACCATATTGAGCAGGTGGGCCTGGAAGATGAGGCTGGCTGAGAGAGCCGTGAAGAGGGCTGTGCTGGTGAGGGTTTGCGACCAGTTGCTGCCGATACGCTCCTCGTAGGTGTAGGGCGCGGATGCCTGCTGTACGGCCGGGCGGGACTGGATGGTCTGTTCGGTCATGGTGGTCTCCTCGTTGAGATTTCTACCATTGTAGAATCGTGGGCCTTTGTCAGGCTAGGGGCTACCCCCCCATATTTTTTAGTGGGGGAGGTGGGCCTGCTGGTGTGAATCCAGGGCAATCGGTTAGCCTGGCAGCCAACTTTTCGGCGGTCTGTGAGGGCGCTGTCATGCCGGTGACCTCCTTGCTGTCTGCCCACCGCCCTAGCTGTCAGTGCTTACTATTTTATGAGATAGAGAGAAGGCCGCAACCTTCTGGTTGCGGCCTTCTCTTCTACACACACATTTTCGCACCTAATCCCTTACGGGAGGAGCATCAGAGGTTACACACATTCTCTGAAAGGGTGCGGCCATCGCCGCTGTGAGATTCTCAGTCTCTTGAGTGGAGGTTTTCTCTCCTCGTCCTCATGTCTTTAACTATGGCAACCCAACCTTTGAAGGGAGTTTAGGGAACCTGTGCGAACCCTATGAAAAAAGTTTCTGGGTGAAGTTTCCCTGGGAATTTGCCCAGCCTCTTGCCGTAGACGAGAAGCCTGCAAACATGTGCAGGGGAGTACAGGGGTACAGGGGCATAGGGGCCGCGCGGAAATCCGGGTGCTTTGGTTCTTACCAGGTGGGTGTGGGTGTGGCGGTGGAGTCGGGGCAGCCCCAGGCGGTGGGTTCTTGGGCGCAGGTGCCATCGACCAGTCTGACTTCGGTGCGCCAGACGCGGATGAGTTGGGGTTCTGTGGTT
>NZ_CAKMSB010000002.1 GCF_928381405.1 Rothia nasisuis | reverse complement strand
GCGTACCTGGTGGGTGCTGATCTGGCGGGGGCGGGCCTGCAGGGTGCTCATCTGGAGGGGGCGAACCTGGGAGGTGCTCATCTGGAGGGGGCGCAGCTGGTGGGTGCTGATCTGGCGGGGGCGAACCTGGGAGGTGCTCATCTGGAGCGGGCGTACCTAGCGGCTGCTAATCTGGAGGAGGCGGACCTGGAGGGTGCTCATCTGGAGCGGGCGTACCTGTGGGATGTTCATCTGGAGGGGGCGAACCTGATGGATGCTCGTCTAGACAAGGCCTCATTTTTCGATGAATTTGAAGAAAATCCACAGAATCCAGAAGTAAGAGGCAGAATAATCGATCAGCTAAAGGCAAGTGCAATTCTCCCGGCAGAAGATGAGCTGCTCAAAGCTGAAGGTTTTGACCAGACCCTGGTTGATGAGATTATCCAAGCCCACAAAGAAGAGCAGGCAGGCAAGGAAGAGTAGGCTAAGGCCAGCCTTCACCGCCCTGCCCTGGGGGAGTCCGGTAGTCTAGAACCATGCGCATTGCCCGATTTACTGTAGACGATACCCTGCACTTTGGCCTGGTTGAAGGTGAGCCCGGCGAAGAGACCATCACCGTCCTGACCGGCGACCCCTTCTACACCGGCATAAACCCCACCGACAAGCGATACCCCATTGCCGACGTCCGCCTGCTTGCCCCCATCATCCCCCGCTCCAAGGTCATTGGTGTGGCCCGCAACTGGCGCGACCACGCCACCGAGCTGGGCAACGAAACCCCCACTACCCCCCAGTTCTTCTTCAAGCCCAACACCTCCGTCATCGGCCCCGGCGACCCCATCGCCCTGCCCGAATGGTCAGACAACGTCTCCTTCGAAGGTGAACTCGCCGTCGTCATCGGCCGGATCGCCAAGTCCGTACCCCTCGATCGCGTACCCGAAGTCATCTACGGCTTCACCGTTGCCAACGACCTGACCGCCCGCGACGCCCAAAAAACCGACATCCAATGGGCCCGGGCCAAGGGCTTCGACGGCGCCTGCCCCCTGGGCCCCTGGATCGAAACCCAGCTAGAGACCGACGACCTGGCCATCCAAACCTGGGTGGACGGCGACCTCAAACAGGACGGCACCACCGCCGACATGGTTTTCTCCGTGGCCGAACTGGTTGCCGCAGCCAGCGAATACTTCACCCTGCTGCCCGGTGACGTAATCCTCACCGGTACCCCCGCAGGGGTAGGACGCCTGAGCGCAGGTAACGAGGTCGAGATCGAGGTTGAGGGCATCGGCTCCCTAATCAACACCGTCCGCGCTGAGTAAACTATCACCCTCAGCAAAGTTCCGCGCCGAAGAAAAGCGGCGAGTAAACTAGAACCCACCACCAGCTTTCAAGAAGAAAGGGATGTGCCCACATCCATGAGTGATTACGCTCTGAAACTTAACGACCCCAGCGAAACCCGCGTCCGCTTCTGCCCCTCACCCACCGGCACCCCGCACGTGGGCATGGTGCGCACCGCCCTCTTCAACTGGGCCTACGCTAAGCACACCGGCGGCACCATGGTCTTCCGTATTGAAGATACCGACGCTGCCCGTGACTCCGAGGAATCCTTCAACCAGGTGCTCGAATCCCTGCGGTGGCTGGGTATCAACTGGGACGAAGGCGTTGGCGTCGGCGGCCCCCACGAGCCCTACCGCCAGTCAGAACGTATGGACATCTACGCTCAGGTAGTAGAGAAGCTCAAGGCCGGAGGGTTCGTCTACGAAGACTTCTCCACCCCCGAAGAGGTTGAAGAGCGCCACAGGGCCAAGGGCGAAGACCCCAAGCTAGGCTACGACAACTTCGACCGCGGCCTGACCGAAGAGCAGAAGGCCGCCTACCGGGCCGAGGGCCGCCAGCCCGTCCTGCGCCTGCGCATGCCCGACACCGACATCACCTTCCACGATCTGGTGCGCGGCGACATCACCTTCAAGGCCGGTTCTGTACCCGACTTCGTGGTCGTCCGCGCCAACGGCAAACCCCTCTACACCCTGGTCAACCCCGTAGACGACGCCCTGATGGGCATCACCCATGTGCTGCGCGGTGAAGACCTGCTCTCCTCCACCCCCCGCCAGATCGCCCTCTATCGGGCCCTGGTTGAGGTGGGCGTCACCAGCTTCATCCCCGAATTCGGCCACCTGCCCTACGTCATGGGCCAGGGCAATAAGAAGCTCTCCAAGCGCGACCCAGAATCCAGCCTCTACAACCTGCTGGATGCCGGTTTCATCAAGGAGGGCCTGCTCAACTACCTCTCCCTGCTGGGCTGGTCCCTCTCCCACGACGAAGACATCTTCACCATGGACCAGATGGTTGCCGCCTTCGACATCAAGGACGTGCTGGCCAACCCTGCCCGCTTTGACATCAAGAAGGCAGAGGCCATCAACGGCACCCACATCCGCCTGCTTGAGGCAGAGGACTTCCGCAACCGCCTGGTTCCCTTTTTGCACAAGGCACAGCTGGTTTCCGCTGAGTCTTACGAGAAGCTGACCGAGCGCGAGCAGACTATTCTGACTGAGGCCGCGCCCCTGGTGCAGGAGCGCATGCAGCTTCTGGGAGAGGCCCCCGGCCTGCTGGGCTTCCTCTTCACCGCCGATGAGAAGATTGAGGTCGCTGAGGACGCCGCCAAACAGCTCAAGGAGTCAGCACCGGCAGTGCTGGACGCGGCTATTACCGCTGTAGAAGGTCTAGACGATTTCACTGCTGCAACCGTCGAAGCTGCCCTGCGCGAAGCTATTGTCGACGGCCTGGAAATCAAACCCCGTCTGGCCTTCGGCCCGGTGCGTACCGCTATGAGCGGTGCGCGCATCTCACCGCCTCTCTTTGAATCCATGGAGATTCTGGGCAAGGATTCCTCCTTGGCCCGCCTGAAAAAGCTCCGTGCCTCCCTGGCCTAGCTGGCCCTAGCCTGATTGGTCTTCCTCAAGAATTTTTAGGGCCAAAAACCGCGAAAAATCGGGGGAAGCAGTCGGCGAGGGCCTAGGGTGTGAGCCAGCTCTACGGGTTTTGAGTTGCAGGCTTTGGTGGGTTCGTATAAAGTTATTACTCGTTGCGGTGATACCTTCCCCAAGGGGGAGTAGGTCGGAACAAATAATAATTGGGATATGGTGTAATTGGCAACACTACGGTTTCTGGTACCGTCATTCTAGGTTCGAGTCCTGGTATCCCAGCGAACGTCTTGACTAAGGCGTTACGGCCCCATCGTATAGCGGCCTAGTACTCCGCCCTCTCACGGCGGCAACACCGGTTCAAATCCGGTTGGGGTCACAGGCTAAAGAAATCCTCCACTTCTTGTGCAGTGGAGGATTTTTTGCTGAACAAAACTGGGGCCAGGGGTGGTGTAGCTTACACCCTTTCAGCTTGCACACAGGTTAAGGCTGTGTGTATAGTTTTATCCGTTGCCAAAATGCGGTAACAGCTCAAAAGAGTTTGGCCCCATCGTATAGCGGCCTAGTACTCCGCCCTCTCACGGCGGCAACACCGGTTCAAATCCGGTTGGGGTCACAGGCTAAGGAAATCCTCCATCACCGCCCGGTGATGGAGGATTTTTGTTACCGGGCTCAGCACCCCCCGGCTATGCGAGAATGGATACCGTGCACAACGAATCAATCACTCAAACCCTGGTTACCGTGCGGCAGGTTCGCGATACCATCGCCGCCGCACGCTTTCCGTTACTAACCGGCTCGGCCGATGCCGCTAGAGAGCAGGCTCGAACCGCCGTAACGCAGCTGGACGACTACATTCTGCCCAAACTAGCCACCCTAGATGCTCCGCTCACCGTGGTTGTGGGTGGATCAACCGGTGCTGGTAAGTCGACCCTAGTCAACACGCTCATAGGCGAACCCGTGACCCGGTCAGGCGCTATCCGCCCCACCACCCGCCAGCCCGTACTGCTCCACCGGCCGGAGGATGCCGCGTCCTTCACCCCAGAACGCCTCTTGCCCAACCTGGTACGCGTGCCCGTCACACCCGGTGAAGCGCTCCCCGGAGCCAGCCCCCACGGTGAGCAGGACGAACTGGTCACCGTGCCCGTTGACTCCCTTCCCGCGGGCATAGCCCTGATTGATGCACCTGACTTCGACTCGGTTTCTGACGAGAACCGCCGCTTGTCGCAACAACTACTACGAGCCGCTGACCTGTGGCTTTTCGTCACCACAGCTAACAGGTACGCCGACGCTGTGCCGTGGGAGATTCTGCGCCAGGCAGCTGCCCGCGATATCACCATCGCGGTGCTGCTCAACCGTGTACCCGAGGGAGCCGAGAACGAAATTGAAGCAGATCTGACGCGTATGCTGACCGAAGCGGGCATTACCCCCGCCCTTATCCATTCAGTAACCGAGCAGGAACGCGATGAGCGCGGCCTCCTGCCCTCGGTGGCTTTGACTCCCCTGATTTTCTGGTTGCGATCCCTGGGCGCAGACTCAAGCGCCCGCAGCGAGATTGCCCGCCGTACCCTGGAGGGTGCGGTGCGTTCGGTGGCCGCACAGACTAGCCAGCTGGCAGAGGCAGCCCAGGAACAGCAGGACGCCGAGCTTCGCCTACGTGCAGACGTGACCACCGCTTTTGAACGGGCCCTGAGCAACGTCAAGGAGGCCACCCAAGACGGGCAGATGCTCCGTGGCGAGGTGCTCAGCCGATGGCAGGATTTTGTGGGGACCGGCGAATTCTTTCGTCAGGTTGAAACAACCGTTGGCCGGGTGCGTGACCGTATAGCTGGTTTCTTTAGGGGTACGCCTCCTACCCGCGCTGTTGAGGTCGAGCAGGCCCTTGAAGTAGGCCTGCACTCGGTCATCATGGAAGAGGCCGCTGCCGCTGCCGAGACCGCACAGCGCCGCTGGCTTGATGACAGGGCAGGCCGTGCCCTGCTAGCTGGCGATGACCTGGCTGCCTTAGACGCGACCTTCTCAGAAGAAGTTGCTGAATCTATTCGTGCCTGGCAGCAGGACGTCATGGATATCATCGCGGCAGAGGGGGCCGGTAAACGTCAGCGCGCCCGGTTTATGTCACTGGGCGTGAATGTCACCGCCATCATTTTGATGGTTGCTGTGTTCTCCATGACCGGTGGACTGACCGGCCTCGAAGTAGGTATCGCAGGTGGCTCGGGCGTGGTAGGCCAGAAGCTGCTTGAAGCAATTTTTGGTGAGGACGCCGTGCGCCGTATGGCTGCCGGCGCCCGCACCAGGCTTGAAGACCGTGTAACTGAACTTCTGACCAGCCAGCAATCGCGTTTTACGAATCTTTTGGACACGGCTATATACGAGACGGAAGCAGAGCACACGATGGACGTGCCCGACGCTGAGCAGCTGCGGGCATCGTCCGCATCTCTTGAAACCGCCGGACTCAGCCTAAGCACTACCGCACAGCCCGCAGCATCGCAGGGTCAGAACGAGCAGGCAGGGGAGTAGGAGCACCATGGCATCAACAACACGCCCCACCGCAGCCACCGCACTTGCCGCCCGCGTTGAGGCCCTCGAATCTGCTCTCACGCTGGGGGAGGGCCGTATCGACCCCGAAACCGCGCAGGCAGCCAGCGGCATACTCGAACGTGCCGCCGCCCGCCGCGAACTCTCAGCTGAACACACCGTCATCGGTTTCTTCGGTGCAACAGGGTCAGGTAAGTCCACCCTCTTTAATGCTGTGGTGGGTAAGAACATCGCGAAAAGCGCCGCCACTCGCCCTACCACAGCTACCGCCCAGGCTGCCGTTTGGGGCAGGGATGGAGCAGAGCCCCTACTCGACTGGCTGGGAGTTGAGAACCGCACCTACATGGACGAGGACCCTGCCGAAGCAGCCGCCTCGCTCAACCGCTCCGAAGTGCCGGTGACCGTAGGTATGTGGAACAAGATCCGCACCTCCGTGGGGGCGGGCAAAACGGAACAGGCCTCCGGCGGCCTGGTCTTACTCGACCTACCAGACTTCGACTCGGTGGAGGCAGCCAACCGCCTGCTCGTTGAGAAAATGGCGCAGTGCGTGGACGTCCTTGTATGGGTTATGGACCCGCAGAAGTACGCGGACGCCGTGATACACCAGGACTTTATCGCCCCCTTAGCCTCTCACGGTGCGGTGACCCTGGCTGTGCTCAATCAGGTTGACCGCCTCGACCAAGCCGAAGTACCTGCCGTACTTGACTCTCTCAAACTACTCCTAGCCCGAGACGGGCTCACCTCTACCCTGCTGGCTGACCCGCTGGCGGTTTCTGCCCGCACGGGCTATCAGATTCCGCGGCTCCGTGAGGTGCTGGGGCAGGTGGCTGTGGCCAAGACAGCAGCTGTTGCCCGCATAGAGGCCGATTTAGACGGAGTTCAGGCCTCCCTGGCCACCCAAGACGGCGGGGGAGAGCCCGCCGGGCTCACCGCCGCTGCGGTGACTCAGCTTGAGGACGGTATCTACGCGGCTTCAGGTGCGGACGCCCTGGTCAAGGCCGCAGCGGATTCCTATAAGCTACATGCCGTATCAGCGACCGGTTGGATAGCTACCCGCTGGCTGCTCAAGATTAAGAGTGACCCGCTCAAGCGTTTGGGCTTACATAAAGACCACGGCGGGGAGCCGATTTCTAGGTCTTCTCTGCCCCCGCTGGGTGCGCCCCAAAAAGCGGCTCTGGGCACGGCCGTCCGTAGCTTCGCCCAGAACGTCTCAGCCGGGGTCACCGAACCCTGGAGCCATTCCATCCGAGACTCCGCCAGAACCTACGAAAGCCAGTTACCAGCCGAAATTGAGCGCGCAGCGGCGACCGTTCATTACGACGCCAACAAAAAACGCTGGTGGTGGCACCTGCTCAACATGATTCAGTGGATTGGTCTGGGGGTGGCACTTGTGGGTCTACTCTGGCTGACAGCCCTGGCGGTAGCTAGCTACTTTCAGATTGTGCTACCTGAACCACCTACAGTTGAGGGCTTCCCGCTACCGGTACCTACTTTGCTCGTGGTCACCGGTTTACTGCTCGGTATTCTGACTGCTGTTCTGGGTAGGGCGATAGCGGCAGTTGGGCACCGCATCTATGCTGGGGGGATTCGCCGCCAGTTGGAAGCCAACCTGGCAGACGTTGCCTCCCGTTGTGTCATCGTGCCGGTGCAGGACGAACTCACCCGGCTTGACAGCTACAGGCAGGCCCTGCGCGAAGCCGCATAGCATCACAAGTCCCCGCTGATTGAAGGTGTATCAGCGGGGACTCCTTTTGGAGGGGGCTAGCTTAGCCCCTTTACCGTCAAGGCCGAATCTAGTTACGGAGGGCTTCGGTCAGGGCAGCGGCGGCCTCGCAGACCACCTCCGCGTGAAGACGGCCGGGCTGGCGGGTGAGGCGCTCAATGGGCCCTGAAATCGAAATCGCAGCAATGACCTTGCCGGAAGGAGAGCGCACCGGGGCTGAGACAGAGGCCGTGCCGCGTTCGCGCTCGCCGACTGACTGGGCCCAGCCGCGGCGTCGTACCGCAGCGAGCATCGTGGCTGAGAAACGGGCATTGTGCAGGCCCTCAACCAGGCGGGCGTGATCCTCCCAGGCGATGAGAATCTGGGCTGCAGAGCCAGCTTTCATGGAGAGTTGGGTTCCTACGGGGATGGTGTCACGCAGACCAATGGGGCGCTCAGCCGAGGCCACGCAGACACGCCAGTCGCCCTGGCGGCGGAAGACCTGGGATGATTCGCCGGTAACATTACGCAGGTTGTTCAGTACGGGGCCGGCGGCGGCAATGAGACGGTCTTCGCCTGCGGCACTTGAGAGCTCACCCAGGCGGGGGCCCAGCATAAAGCGGCCCTGAACGTCCCGAGCTACCAGCCGGTGGTGTGCAAGGGCCACAGCCAGGCGGTGGGCTGTGGGGCGTGCTAGCCCGGTGGCTTCAACGAGTTGGGAGAGGGTGGCGGGGCCTGCTTCAAGACAGTCAAGAATGTGGGCGGCTTTGTCGAGGACGCCGACGCCTGAGCTGCGGTTATCTTGCATGGTGGGAAACTTTCGCCTGTTATGGTGTGGGCCGTGTTAGCCCAGCTGAAGAGTGCGGTGGTGCCTTTCGGAGATGAAAGTAGCTAGGTTATAGGGATTATGTGCCTACTAATCTATCATGAATTCTCATATTATGATATACAAGTTCATTTATTGGAAAGATTTTTGTGGCCGCGTCACACTTGTTAATGCATCACAAGAAAAATGGAGGACTCCATGGCTGGTACGACCGACCATACCCCAAGAACTTTGGCTGAAAAGGTCTGGGAAGCGCACACCGTTGTGCCCGGTACAGACGGCAAGCCCGACCTGCTTTATATCGATTTGCACCTGGTACACGAGGTCACCTCGCCTCAGGCTTTCGAGGGTCTGCGCCTGGAGGGCCGCCCCTTGCGCCGTCTTGACCTCACCATCGCGACAGAGGATCACAACACCCCCACCGAGAATATTTTCTCAACCATCGCCGACATCACCTCACGGACCCAGATTGAGACCCTGCGTAAGAACGCCGAAGAGTTCGGTGTGCGTATTCACTCACTGGGCGATGCCGAGCAGGGGATTGTGCACGTGGTTGGCCCCCAGCTGGGCCTTACAATGCCAGGCATGACGGTAGTCTGTGGCGACTCCCACACCTCCACTCACGGTGCTTTCGGGGCCCTGGCCTTCGGAATCGGTACATCTGAGGTGGAGCACGTGATGGCTACCCAGACCCTGCCTCTGGCCCCCTTCAAGACCATGGCCATTAACGTTGAGGGCACCCTTAAACCAGGTGTCACTGCCAAGGACATTATTCTGGCGGTTATCGCAGAAATCGGCACCGGTGGGGGCCAGGGCTACGTGCTCGAATACCGGGGCTCCGCTATCCGCTCCCTTTCCATGGAGGGGCGTATGACCATCTGCAACATGTCTATCGAGGCAGGTGCCCGTGCCGGTATGGTTGCTCCTGACGAAACCACCTTTGAGTATGTTAAGGGTCGCCCTCACGCACCCACCGGCGAAAACTGGGAGGCCGCCGTTAACTACTGGAAGACCCTGCCTACCGATGAGGGTGCGACCTTTGACCGAGAGGTTTTCATCAATGCTGATGAACTTGAACCTTTCGTCACCTGGGGCACCAACCCGGGCCAGGGTGTTCCGCTCTCCCAGGCTGTGCCCTTCCCCGAAGATTTTGCGGACGAAAACGAACAGAAGGCCGCCACTCGCGCCCTCGAATATATGGATCTGACTGCAGGCACCCCCATGAAGGACATTCCGGTTGATGTGGTCTTCTTAGGCTCCTGCACCAACTCCCGCATCGAAGACCTGCGTGCTGCAGCCGACATCATCAAGGGCCAGAAGCTGGCCGACGGCGTCCGCATGATGGTTGTGCCCGGTTCCCAAAAGGTTCGCGCCCAGGCTGAATCGGAAGGCCTCGACCAGATTTTTAAGGACTTCGGCGCTGACTGGCGTTTTGCTGGCTGCTCCATGTGCCTGGGTATGAACCCTGACCAGCTGGCGCCCGGTGAACGCTGCGCCTCTACCTCAAACCGCAACTTTGAGGGTAGGCAGGGCAAGGGGGGTCGCACCCATCTGGTGTCGCCCCTGGTTGCGGCCGCAACAGCTATTCGTGGCACCCTGTCTTCACCGGCTGACCTCTAAGCACCCCGCCCCCATCAAGCCCGGCCGCCCCGGGCGGAACAAGGATTTCTCATGGAACCCATCAAAAAGCACACCGGCATTGGGGTGCCCCTGCGCGCCTCCAACGTCGATACCGACCAAATTATCCCAGCGGTCTACCTCAAGCGCGTGACCAAGACCGGCTTCGATGATGCCCTCTTCGCCGCCTGGCGCAAAGACGAAAACTTTATTCTCAACCAGGAGCCCTATAAGCACGGGTCTGTGCTCGTTGCTGGCCCCGACTTTGGCACCGGCTCCTCCCGTGAGCATGCCGTCTGGGCTCTGAAAGACTACGGCTTCCGCGTGGTCATCTCTGCCCGGTTTGCCGATATCTTTCGCGGTAACTCCGGCAAACAGGGCCTGGTTGCAGCCCAGGTTGAACAAGATAACATCGAACTGATCTGGAAGCAGCTCGAGACCGAGCCCGGCGCTGAAGTCACCGTTGACCTCCAAGAAAAGACCGTGACCGTTGGTGCGCTGACTGTACCTTTTCAGATTGATGACTATGTGCGCTGGCGCCTCATGGAGGGTTTAGATGACATTGGCCTGACCCTACAGCACGAGGAGGCTATCGCGGAGTTCGAGGCCAACCGCCCGGTTTGGTTGCCTCGCACCCAGCAGCTCTAAGATGCCCTACCTGCCAAGTTGAAAGGACGCTGCGCCCCTGCGCCAGCGTCCTTTTGGTTTCGTGTAACCGGCTGAGCAGGGCAAAGGGTAGCGTATGTCTAAGAACACCACCTGTACAACAACCTCTGCATCTGAGTGGGGTAAAGTTGGTATTCGAGAATTGACACGTAAAGTAACGTGAAACAAACCTGGACGATTGGATTTAGATGGTCAGCGCACTGCGTATTGAAGGTGGCACCCCTCTGAAAGGCGAAGTAAACGTTCGCGGTGCTAAGAACCTGGTCCCCAAGGCTATGGTTGCAGCTCTGCTGGGCTCCACCCCGTCTGTCTTGCGCAACGTTCCCGAAATTAAGGACGTGCAGGTCGTCACTGACCTGGTGGAACTGCACGGCGTTTCGGTTGACTACAACATGCAGGCTGGAGAGCTACGCCTAGACCCCTCCAAGGTCTCGGTGGCTAACCACACCGATATTGAGGTTCATGCCGGTGATTCCCGTATTCCGATTCTGCTCTGCGGGCCTCTCTTGCACACCATCGGTGAAGCCTTTATCCCTGATCTTGGCGGCTGTAAAATCGGCGACCGCCCCATCAACTACCATCTGCGTGTGCTCGAAAAGTTTGGCGCCAAGATTGAGAAGCTACCCACCGGTATCTCCATGAAGGCACCCGTTGGCGGGTTGAAAGGTGCCCAGATTAACCTTGAATACCCCTCTGTAGGAGCAACCGAGCAGGTGCTACTGGCCGCAACCCGTGCCAGGGGCAAGACCGAGCTGACCGGCGCTGCTATTGAACCTGAGATTATGGATCTCATCGCAATCTTGCAGAAGATGGGCGCTATTATCACCGTTGAGACCGACCGCCAGATTCTCATTGAGGGCGTCGACGAGCTAACCGGATATAATCACGTAGCTATGCCAGACCGCAATGAGTCAGCCTCCTGGGCTTCAGCGGCTCTGGCAACCGGCGGCGATATCTTTGTGCGCAACGCCAATCAAAAAGACCTATCGACCTTCATCAACGTCTACCGTAAGCTGGGCGGCGGTATGGATATTACCGATGAGGGGATTCGCTTCTTCCATCAGGGTGGCGACCTCAACCCTCTCTTTGTTGAAACCAACGTCCACCCCGGCTTTATGACTGACTGGCAGCAGCCTCTAGTGGTTGCCATGACCCAGGCCAAGGGGGTCTCAGTGGTCCACGAGACCGTCTACGAGAACCGCTTTGGTTTCACTGACGCGCTGGTGCGTATGGGTGCCACCGTGCAGCTCCATAAGGACTGCCTGGGCCCCACTCCCTGCCGCTTCGGCCACCAGAACTTTAAGCATTCAGCCATCATCACGGGTAAGTCCCCTTTGCGCGGCGCAGATATCAACGTGCCTGACCTGCGCGGTGGCTTCTCCCACGTCATCGCTGCTCTGACAGCAGAAGGTACCTCGAACGTCACCGGGGTATCCGTTATCTCACGTGGCTACGAGCACTTTGTTGACAAGCTCACTGCCCTAGGTGCAAACTTTGAGGTCACCGCGTAAACCATGGGTAAGAACAGCGCATCACTCGGTACCATCAAGCCCACGCGCACCGGCGATACGGTCTATCGTATTGCAGGCAACCTTCTGAGGCCCCTCTACAACTTGCCGATGAAAACGCAGATTGAGGGGCGCGAGAAGCTACCCAAGTCCGGCGGGTTTATCGTGGTCTCCAACCACCTCACAGTGGTTGACCCGATTACCGCAGCCTACCCTCTCTTCTTGGAGGGCGTGCTACCCCGATTCTTGGCCAAAGAAGCACTGTTTAGAATGCCGCTGTTGGGCTGGCTTATGCGCCAGTGCGCTCACATACCGGTAGCCCGTGGCTCGGCCCAGGCAGGCCAGTCCCTTGAGGTCGCCCAGAACGTTCTGGACGCCGGGGGAGCAGTTGTTATCTTCCCCGAGGGCACTCTGACCAAAGATCCAGATCTCTGGCCTATGACTGGTAAATCCGGTGCAGCCCGTCTGGCCCTGGATACCGGTGCCCCGGTTTATCCCGTAGCCCACTGGGGGGACCAGGAGTTTTGGCCCAGCCGCGGCAAGCCCCGCTTTGGCTGGCCCCGCAAGAAAGTCAAGGTTGTTGTGGGTAACCCGGTTGACTACAGCGACCTGGTAGAGCGCCGCGAGACCGGTGCCCGCTACACCCACGACGAGCTAGCCGCCGTCACCAACCGCATGCTTGACGACGTCACCGCCCTCCTCGAAGGCCTGCGCGGCGAGAAAGCCCCAGCCGGCCGCTGGAACGCTGTGCTGAACGTCCGCCAAGAACCCAGGGAGTGAGCTCACCATCGCTACTACGGATGTAGAGACCACAATGACTCAACAGTCACCGAGTAAGATAGCTGTGCTGGGCGCAGGTAGCTGGGGCACCGCCTTCGCCAAGGTGGTTGCGGACGGTGCCACGGCAGCGGGGAGTGACCGGCAGGTTGTGCTGTGGGGCCGCAACCCCCAGGCCATGACCGCCATGCAGGAATCCCGTATCAATGAGCGTTATTTCCCGGGCGTGCAGCTACCAGCCAATCTAATCATGACTGCCGATGCGGAACAGGCACTCGAGGGTGCGACCCTAGTGGTGCTGGCTATCCCAGCCCAGGTGCTACGCAACCAGCTTGAGAGCTTTGCCCCCCTGATTGAGCCTTCAGCTGTGCTGGTCTCGCTGGCTAAGGGGCTCGAGATGGGCACCGGTCTGCGCATGAGTGAGGTCATCACTGAGGTTCTGCAGAGTCACCTGGTGGCTACCGGTGCCAGCCCTCAGACGGTTGAGACTGTACCGGAGCGCATCACTGTGCTCTCGGGCCCCAACCTCGCCAAAGAAATCATTGTTGAACAGCCAACCACCAGTGTGGTTGCTGCACAGAATGAGACAACCGCGCAGCTTGTGGCATCTGTGTGCGTCGCTGACTACTTTCGCCCCTACACCAACACCGATGTGGTGGGCGTAGAGATCGGAGGGCTGGTAAAAAACGTCATCGCCCTCTGCGTGGGTATGTGTGAAGGTAAACAGTACGGCGATAACTCTAAGGCCTCGGTCATGACCCGGGGCCTGGCTGAGACCACCCGTCTAGCCCTTGCCCTGGGGGGCAAACTTGAAACCATGAGCGGGTTAGCTGGCATGGGTGACCTCATAGCCACCTGCTCATCCCCCCTCTCGCGCAACCATACCGCAGGGCGGTTGCTGGCCGAGGGAGTGGCCCCTGACCAGCTCCATACAGTGATGACCCAGACCGCTGAATCTATCAAGTCAGCCCCCGGTGTGGCAGAACTCGCCCGAAAAGTGGGGGTAGAAATGCCCATTACGGAGGCAGTGGTGGCTGTGCTCAACCGTACAATATCAGTTGAAGAACTTGCCCCGGCGCTGCTAGGCCGATCCCTTAAATCAGAAGGAATCACTCCCTCAACCTAGCAACCGGTGAGGGCCTCTGGCCCCCCAAATCAAAGGACGCTATGACCGAACCGAGCACCAAGCCCATCGTCGCCCTGCTGTGCGGCGGACGCTCCTCAGAACACTCCATCTCGCTCATCACTGCCCGCGGCGTGCTGAGCGCTATCGACCGTGAGAAATACACGGTGGTCACCATCGGCATCACCAAAGACGGCCGCTGGTACCTCACGGACGAAGAAACCCTGGTTCAGCTCCTTGATACTGACCATCTGGCGGAGCTACCTGCAGAGGGTAAGCAGGTCTTTCTGCCTCTGGGGGGTGACGATAGCCGCCTGCGTCTGATTGACGGAGACAACACCACCCGGGTTGAACTCGGCCCCGCTATTGACGTGGTATTCCCACTGCTTCACGGCCCCTTCGGCGAAGACGGTACCGTTCAGGGGTTACTCGAAATGGCCAACCTCAAGTACGTGGGGTGCGGTGTAGCGTCATCAGCTGTCGGCATGGACAAGCACTTCATGAAGATAGCCTTCGAAGCGGCAGGGCTAGAGGTCGGCCCCTATGAGGTTGTTACCCACCGCCAGTGGACCCTTGACCGGGCTGGTGCTCGCGAACGCATCACTGGCCTGGGTTTTCCTGTCTTTGTGAAGCCCGCCCGAGCCGGGTCGTCCTTCGGCATCACCAAGGTAGATTCGCTTGACGGTCTTGACGCGGCTATCGCCGAGGCTCAGACCTATGACCCCAAGGTGATGGTTGAGGCCGGTATTGTGGGCCGTGAAATTGAGTGCGCGGTACTTGATGGGCACCAGTCGGAGCTGCCTCGGGCGTCCTATCCCGGAGAAATTGTGGTGGTTGATCACCAGCACGGTTTCTATGATTTTGAGGCCAAGTACGTGTCGAAGAACTCAGCCGAGACCCGCTGCCCAGCTGATCTGCCTGCTGAGATATCTGCGCGTATTCGCCAGCTAGCTGTAGATGCCTTCTTAGCCGTCGACGGCGAGGGGCTGTGCCGCGCTGACTTTTTTTACACCGAGGACGGCCGCCTTCTGATCAACGAGGTGAACACCATGCCCGGATTTACTCCCATCTCCATGTATAAGACCATGTGGGAGAACACCGGGCTTGCGTATGCAGATCTGATTGACGAGCTTATTTCATTGGCCCTAGAACGCCCGCTGGGGCTGCGTTAGGAGCCTGTGCCGCCCTCAATATCGGTGAGGGTGTCATCGATGTTGGTGCACATCATGTGCTGAGGAATCTGTGAGACGGCAGATGAGACTTCAGCCAAAACCGTGGACGATGAGACACGCTCAGCGTCGAAAGTTATTTGGACAGCCGGGTCGCGGCCAAACGTCTCTGCAACCCAGGTTCCGGCAGCCGTCTGTTCTGCGGCATCTGCCTGCTCTTCGTCAGCGGGTCTAACAATCCAGTCAACCCCGTTGACCGAGACGCAGGTGTCTGATACTGGCGCTTCACCGAGCTCCACCCCGCACTTGAGAATAACCGCTGCGGGATCGCCCCAGGCGGTAGTTGCCTGCGCCGTGGTTTCGCGCTGGCTGAGGCCGCTGAGAGTTTCGGGCATAGCGACTAGGGCGTAGGCACAGGTCGGGTTGGCGGCATCTGGTGCTGGTTGCACGTGGACGGCACCCGGGCCGCAGGCGGTCAGTCCTGTAGTGGCTAGGGCGAGGGTCAGTAAGAGCTGTGCTTTTCTCACCTGCCCATTGTATAAGATGGGCATACTTTAACCGGTGATGGCTAGGGTCTGGCAGATTCGGTAAGGTAGAGAGAGTACTATCTCCCAGGCGCTGAAGAATGAGGTAACAAGGCCCGGCTGGGAGAGAGATAGGTATTGGGTGTAATCAATCCCGGTGAGAGGGGAGAACTATGGGACGCAAGATGGCAGGTGTTGCCTGTGGGGTGACTACCGTGCTTGCAGTAGCACCACTGGTTCTGCCGGGTGAAGTATACATCAGCTCAGCCACTGCGGTTCCGGCGAGCCCAGCACCCACTGCGAGCCCAGCACCCACTGCAAGCGCTACAGCCACTCCGAAGCCGGTGAACGAACCCACGCCTTCAACAAGCCCTACAACCCCTGCCCCCGAACTGCCCCAGCCGGAGCAACCTCAGCCGGAGCAACCTCAGCCCGAGCAGCCCCAGCCCGAGCAACCTCAGCCCGAGCAGCCCCCGGCAACCAGTGAACCTGCCAGCCCCCAGCCCAGTGAACCTGCTCCAGCTCCACCGGAGCCAACTGACGTACCCACCGAAGAGCCAACCCAGGTATCCACACCTGCCCCCCTGCCCGAGGTCTCGGTCACACCAGCGGCTGAGGCCTGGATTCCCCCCAGCACACCGGAGCAGCCAGCTACTGATTCGGGTGGAGGAGATACAGGGCAAACCGCCCCGTCCCTTCCTTCGACTCAAACTGAACCGAACGGGCAGCAAGTACCTGGCGCCCCAATTGCGGTACCTCTAGCACAAGCACCGAGCCCCCCGCGCAGCGAGGTTGGGCCTGGGCAAAACGAACAGTTGAGTGCCGCGCCCAGCTCAACCGTAGTGGGCACCCAGACGCCCCTCCGTCTTGACGCCGATACGAGCAAACTGGAGGTGGAGCCCACCACCGGGTCTGTGCTTGGTCTTTTCAACGTTGCACACTCAGAGCAAGCCTACGACGGCACACCGGGATGGGTCGAGGGGTTCTTGGATAGGGCAGGCCAGCACAGTCGGGGCAGCTCATCGGCAGATTCCAACACTGCTGCGGGTGTGTTCGGCGCTGAGGCCCAGGGGCGGCAGGTAGCTGCAGATCCCGGCTCAAGCATGTTCTACCGGGGTAGCGTGATTGTGAACGGGGCCAGGCCTCTCGTGATTTTCACCGGCAGCGCTGTACTGGGCCTGAGCATCGTCATTTTCAACTTTGTCTGGCGCAATCGTAAGCCCAAACACTAGGAGCAGGATGACTACCGTTTCGCAGGTCAGCGAAAGCGAGCTACTGGCGGTTTTTCTACCTGTGCTCACTGCTCACAACACACGGGCTGAATCGCTACGACGGGTGCCCGCTGACGGTGCACTTGTGGTGGGGCCCGGTGATGACTCCGCTACGCTAGATCTCACCGGGGGGCTCACCGTAATGAGCACCGACACACAAACTGAAAACCAGGACTTCCGGTCTGTCTGGCCTTCGGGTCACACAACGGGCGGCTACCAGGTTGGCTGGAAGCTAGCTACACAAAATCTGGCCGATATCGCAGCCATGGGGGCTACACCTGTAGCCCTGCTCGTTTCTCTCAGTCTGCCTCCGGTCACCCCAGTTACTTGGGTACAGGACTTTGCTCGGGGTCTCGTCGAATCGACCCAACACCAAGGTGCAACCACCTGTACCATTGCCGGTGGAGACCTGGGCCGGAGCGCCGAAATTTCGGTGACGGGCACTGCCGTTGGTTTGACCCGCGCCCCCGTCACCCGGGATGGTGCGCGCGAGGGAGACGCGGTCGTCCTCGCCGGAGCCCTGGGCGCCGCCGCTGCGGGGCTAGCCCTGCTCGAAACCTCTGGCCTGCGCACTATGACTGAATCTCAGCTGGCCTGTATCGCTGCCCAACAGCAGCCTGTATCACCCCTGCTGCTAGGTCAGCGGGCAGCAGGCCACCTTAACGCCCTTATGGACATCTCTGACGGGCTGGTGCGTGATGCCACCCGGCTAGCTGCTGCCTCGCACGTGCGAATTGACCTGCACACCCGGGATTTAGCCCCCTGGGTTGCGCGTGTGCACGAAACTGCGTCCCTTCTCACAAGCACAGATAAGGCGGAATCCACCGCCCTGGGCTGGGTTCTGACGGGCGGTGAGGATCACGCCCTCATGGGCACCTGTGACCCGACTCAGATACCCACAGGGTTTACTAAAATTGGTAGCGTACATGCAGGTAGCGGTGTCACTGTAGATGGCCGCGCATACACAGCGAAAGGATGGGATCACTTTGAGGCAGGTGCCCGCTGACTGGTGGCTCAACTGGCTGTTGCATGCCCACACACAACTGGTTGAGCATCAATCCCTTCTTAACCGCATCAATGTTTTTCCGGTTGCCGATGCCGATACCGGCTCCAACTTAGCCGCCACCCTGGGGCATGCCGCCGATGCAGCTGGTGCGGCCGATGAACCTACCCTGAATCTTGCCGCCCGAGCCGCTCTGCGGGGGGCCCGAGGTAATTCTGGTACCCTTCTGGCAGTCTGGCTCCTGGGCCTTGCAAGGACCTTGGGCCCGGCTAGCGAGTTACCCGTGACTTCCACTGGAAACGGAGAGCTCGGTAGTTCACCTGACAGAAGGCTCACCTCTGAGCACCTGGCCCGGGCCTTCACCGTGGCTGCAACAGGAGCCCGTCTGGCCCTGAGCCAGCCAGCTGAGGGCACCATGCTCACTCTGATGGCGGCGCTTCACCAGGTTAAACTGAAGGTCAACTGGCGTGTATACAGTGATGATTTGGTAGTAGCGTCAGAAACTGCCCTGCGAGCTACCGCTCATGCTGAGCACGCCCGCAACGGCTGGGTTGATTCAGGTGCGCTGGGCTTTCACCTGGTTTTGGTGTCCCTAGTGGCCCAGCTGATGGGGGCCGAACCGGAACCCACCTACCGCGACCTGCTTGCTGAGGCTCCGGCGTCCCTGCCTTTGCGAGCCCCAGAGAAACCTCGAAAGGGGGAGCCCCAGGTGGAGGTGATGTGCGAGATTCACCTGCCGGTCTTCGAAGTAGCCCAGCTCCGTAGTGCCCTGGATGCAGCCGGGGATTCTGTTTCTATTGCACAGATTGAGGACGGTAACGAGGCCCTCTGGGCAGTTCATGTTCACGTGCCTACCGCAGAGGACGCCCTAGCCCTGTTGCGTGCTGCCGGCGAACCGCAGAAGGTACGCATCACCTCACTGGCTTCGCCCGAACACAGCCACGAGGAATAAGCGCACATGGCTCACAGCCCACGCAAGACATCAGCTCCCCCGAAGAAGGCCACCCGGACGAAGAAGAAAGCTGCCCCCCTCACACCGGAGGCCGCGGCTGCCCTGGCCCGCTACGCTTCCGAAGACCGGCTAGAAAATGAGCCTTTGACTCGCTACCTGGGAGCCAGCACAGCTCGAGCTCTCAAAACTCACCTTGGGCTTGAAACCGTAGGTCAAGCTCTTGACTACTACCCCCGTAAGTATCTGCCACGCGGAGAGCTCACACCTTTCTCATCCCTGGTCGAGGGAACTGAGGCAACCATTGTCGCCAGGGTTCTGCGCGTGACTACCCGTTCCATGGCTTCTCGTCGCGGATCCATCACCGAGGTCACCATAACCGATCACCTGGGGGAGAATGAGCAAAACACCTCCGAGCCCTACCCTAACTACCGGTCGCCCCACCCCAACACCTACCGAGGGGCCGCTCCTCCGGCTGCCACCCGGCACGGCTACACTAACACTCGACTGCAAGGCACCGTAGGTTCTCAGTTCAGCGGTGAGAGAGACTTCATGCCCGGTGCTACCTTCAGCGGGTATGTACCTGAGCCCTACGCCGTGGCTGGTAGCCCCGGCATCATAACGCTGAGCTTCTTCAACGCCTGGACGGCTGCCCGCGATATCCATGAGGGGGACCGGGTCATGTTCTCAGGCAAGGTCGGCTCCTACCGGGGAGAGATCACCCTAACTAACCCACACTATGCCGTTATCGCTGCGCGCGATGTGGTGCTTGATCCGGGCGCCAGTGCCGAGGCCATTGAAAGAGCCCGTGCCCGGGCCTCCGCACCGATTCCCGTCTATAAGGCCTCACCCAAGTTACCCACAGACAGGGTAGCCTCAGCCCTTGAAGTTCTATTAGAGCGGGTCAACCTCAAGGAGCTAGAAGACCCGGTACCCTTCAGCGTACGGAAAAGCCGAAAAATCCCGTCATTGGAGTGGACCTACCGCGCTGTGCATACCCCAGATACCGAAGAGACCTGGAGGGCCGCCCACCATTCACTGCGCTATCGGGAGGCATTCGTACTTCAAGCGGCTCTAGCCCGAATCCGAGCCACCCGTGCAGCCCACCAAACCGTTGCACGCCCCTTCATTCCCGGCGGCTTTGCCGATGCGCTCCTGGGGCTACTGCCCTACGAGCTGACCGAGGGGCAACAGAAGGTGGGGGAGCAGATTAGTGACGATATGGCTAGCGTCTCACCTATGAATCGGCTTCTCCAGGGAGATGTGGGCTCAGGAAAAACCGTGGTGGCCCTGCGGGCCATGCTTCAGATAGCAGATAACGGTGCCCAGTCAGCCATGCTGGCCCCCACCGAGGTGCTGGCCGAACAGCATTACCGTTCGGTGTGTGACATCTTAGGCGACCTGCTAGACACAGCTCCGCTGGATGCGGACTCCCCGAATACTTCTCGGGGAAATAAGGTTAGGGTGGTACTACTAACAGCCTCACTGAAGACTAAGGCTAAGCGCGAGGCACTGCTCTCCATCGCCTCGGGATCAGCTGACATCGTCATTGGCACCCACGCCCTGCTGGCAGATGCTGTGACCTTCGCCGACCTGGGGCTGGTCGTGGTAGATGAACAGCACCGCTTTGGCGTGGAACAGCGTGACGCCCTGCGCGGGCCCGGCGGGGAGCTACCGCACCGACTGGTTATGACCGCAACCCCCATACCGCGCACCGTTGCTATGACGGTGTTTGGTGACCTCGACATTTCGGTACTTGACCAGCTACCCGCTGGCCGCCAGAAAATCACTACCCATGTTGTACCTCTGGCTGAGCATCCGCGGTGGGCTGACCGCATATGGGCTCGGGCCCGCGAGGAGATTGATGCCGGTCATCAGGTTTATGTTGTGGTTCCCAAAATTGGTGGGTCTGATGCGGCCATGGACGCCGAAGTCGGCCAAGCCCTCTTTGACACGAGCGCTGGTTCTGGCGGGATGGGCTGGCAGGCTGCCGCAGGGGAGAGCCTTCGCAGCTCGCTAGCGTCCGTAGAGAGCATGCTCGAGGAGCTGGAGGGGGTCCCTGCCCTGGCCGGGGTGCGCATTGAGGCCTTGCACGGGCGTATGGACACCGCCGAGAAGAACCGCGTGATGACCGAATTTTCGGCCGGCCGTGTTGATCTGCTGGTTTCCACCACCGTGATTGAGGTGGGCGTGAACGTGCCCAATGCCACCCTGATGATTATTATGGACGCCGACCGATTCGGCATCTCTGGGTTACATCAGCTACGTGGCCGTATCGGGCGAGGCTCCCTATCGGGCACCTGTCTGCTGGTGACCAGGCAGCCTGCTGATGGGGTAAGCCGTGAACGTCTCAACGCCGTAGCCTCAACCACCGACGGGTTCGAGCTATCACGGGTTGACCTGGAGCAGCGCCGCGAGGGAGATATTCTAGGTGCTGCCCAGTCCGGTAAAAAATCTACGCTCAAGCTGCTGCGGGCACTGACGGATGCCAAACTGATTGAGCGTGCTCGTGAGGACGCCTTTGGCGTGATCGAGTCTGATCCCACTTTGGCAAGACACCCGGATCTGGCTCGCACCATTGACCGCGCGCTGGACGCCGACCGCGAGGCTTTCCTGGGCCGTGGCTAAGCACGACCGGGGAAAGCAGAAAACCCCGCACTTATTCTGTTTTAACCGCAACTAGTTGCGGTTAAAACAGAATAAGTGCGGTAAATAGATGTGCCTCGTTGAGTACCCGCCAGCAGCCACTCTGTATCCACCCCTACCTTTGTTCCTACCCGTTCTGCCGGTACCCTTAAACAGTCCACACCCTTGACCACTACGAGCGGAGCGCAGCCCCATGAGTCGTATCATTGCTGGTAGCGCGGGGGGAACTCGCCTGACCAACGTGCCAGGGGAGAGCACCCGCCCTACCACTGACCGGGTCAAAGAGGCCTTATTTTCTCGTCTGGAGTCTTACAACATGCTGAAGGGGGCGCACGTGCTTGATCTGTTTGGGGGCTCCGGGGCACTCGGCTGTGAAGCCCTCTCACGCGGCGCCGCCCACGTTGATTTTGTTGACCACTACCTCAAGGCCGTTAGCGTCATTGAGAGGAACGTCGCGGCGGTGAGTAAGACGGCTGCCGGTAGCGCTCGCGTCCATAGGATGGCGGCACGTGCCTACCTGAAGCAGGTGTCCGGTCTGCCGCAGAAGAATCCCTGGGATCTCATCTTTGTTGACCCACCCTACGCTGTGACTAACAGCGAGCTGGAGGAGCTTTTGGGGCTGCTTGCGGGGCGTGTGAGCGAGGGTGCTGTGATTGTTGTGGAGCGGGCCTCGCGTACTGCCGAACCTTCCTGGCCCAGCGGCCTTGAAAAATTTTCTGAGAAGAAGTACGGGGAGACAATCCTCTACTATGTGGAACCCGCTGTGTGCTAGTTCTGGCCCGCCTGCGCGCTACAAACAGGGGTATGTGCAGGTTTCGTAACAAACCAGACAATCGCTGGAATGTTAGGGTTGGGGTATGAACGAGAACACTTTTGAGCAGCATGGAACCCCACAGCTACCCCGGTTGCTGACAGAGAATACCCTGGCTATTCAGCAGACCCGTAGTTTCATGAGCAACGATTTTGCCTTAGAGAGCCAGGACGGCCAGATTCTGGGCCGTGTGCTTACTACGGGGTCAACTGCCGGAAGGCTCATTAAGGGTAGCCGAACCTTTGACCTTGTTGATGACCGAGGTGCCCTCCTGCTCAAGATTGTTGACCCCTTTGATTTTGGGTTTGACCGCTATGAGCTACACAACCCTGACGGCTCCCTCTTTGCGCACGTACAGAAACGCTTCTCCTTCATGCGGAAGCGGCTTTCCGTTGAGCTTCCGGGCCTGACCCTGGAGCTTGAGGGTAGCCTGTTCGAGTTCGACTTCAACATTACGGCGGGTGGTCATGTGGCGGCCCAGGTTTCACGTGAGTGGGCCGGGTTGGTCAAGGGCATTCGCGGAAAGTCCCGTTACGGGGTGAACTTTGACCCGCAAGCGCCAGCGCAGGTACGTTTGGCAATGATTGGTGGGCTAGTGGCTCTCGATTTGATCCGCGCCAAGGACGACCGTAACTAGCGCATGTGTAGGTGGTCAGGTACCTCAGGGTTGCTGTGGGCCCGAGTAGCCGACCTTACCGAGGTGCTCATCGGCCCGTACAGTACGGGTCACTGATGGTTGTAGGCGCGCAGGCGGCGAGCGGCATCCTGAAGAATCTGCGGACGCTTACAGAAAGCGAACCGTACAAAATTCTCCACCTGGGGCCGGTAGGAATCGGTGACAAAAGCCGTCAGCGGGATGAGGGCGACCCCGGCATCACCGGGTAGGCTCTGGCACAGATCCCGCGCCGAGCCCATGCCCCGAGCCCTGACCACCTCAGCCACATCAGCAACCGCAAAGAAGGTGCCAGCCGGTTCAAGTACCTGCCAGGGTGTTCCTGCTAGGCCCTCTATAAGTACGCGCCGTTGGTGCTCGTACCGCCCTTGCACACCGGCGTAGAAGTCATCCTCCAGCCCCACACCAACGGCTGCGGCGGCCTGGAGGGGAGCAGCTGCCGAATGTGTCAGGTAGCCCTTGACCGGGCGGATCGCGGCCACCAGGTTGGGTGGGCCGGTCATCCACCCCACCCTCCAGCCGGTGGCCGAGTGGGTCTTGGAGATCGCAGATACAGCTACGGTACGCTCAGCGGCCCCTGGCAGAGTCTGAATGGGCCGGTAGGGGCCTGTGAAAGTCAGGTGTTCGTAGACTTCATCGGCCAGAATAATCGCGTTAAACCGGTGGGCTAGCTCAACAATCTTGGTTTTGGTCTCGTGTGAGAACACGGTTCCGGTGGGGTTATGCGGATCATTGATGACAATTAGGGCTGTGCGGTCTGAGAAGGCTGCCTCAAGTGCGTCCAAATCTGGTTCAAAGGTGGGCGGTACGAGCGGCACGGTACGGACGCACGCCCCGGCGAGAGCTGCCGCGGCCGGGTAGAGGTCGTAGTAGGGCTCGAAAAGAATCACCTCATCCCCCTGTTCAACGAGAGCCGCAAAGGTGGCGGTGAGGGCCTCTGAGGCTCCTGCGGTGACGGTTACCTGCGTATCAGGGTCAATAGCAAGCCCATAGAAGCGTTGCTGATGCTCGGCAATCGCTCCTCGCAGGGCCGGGTGCCCAGCGATAGTCGAGTACTGGTTGGCGCCAGATGAGATAGCCTGGGCGGCAGCCTGTAGCATCTGTTCTGGCCCATCGGTGTCGGGGAATCCCTGCCCCAGGTTGAGAGCCCCATACCGCTGAGCAAGTGCGCTCATTTCCTCAAAAATGGTTGACTGCCAGCTGCCATCAGCCCGCATCAGACCCGTTGCCCGCCCGAGCCGTTCGTATGCCCGTTCCATACCCGAATCCACCTTCCCTTATGTCGATTTGAGTGACCCACCGGCGTCAATTTATCACCCAGACTATTCCCACAGACTACCGCTCCCGTCGCCACAGACTTAGAACCATGACCTTTTATGTCTTACCTCACCCCCGGGTGTTGTAGCCTAGAAGCATGCAATTGGTTGTCTGCCCCGGGTCCTTTGACCCGATTCATAACGGTCATGTCGAAATCATCACCCGCGCAGCAAAAATCTATGGCACCGTGCTGGTGGCTATCTCTCATAATGCCCAAAAGAAGTATCGTTTCTCTCTCGAAGAGCGGGTCACCATGGTTCAAGAGACCTTTGCACTCTTTGACGGGGTGAATACTATTGTTCTGCCGGAGGGGCGGCTACTGTCTCACTTTGTGCGGGAGAACGGATCTGTGCTGATTGTCAAAGGTTTGCGTAACAGCGCTGATTTTGAGTACGAAGCCCCGATGGCATCCATGAACCGGCATATCGCCGGGGTCGAGACAGCTTTTATTGCGGGTGACCCCAAATACAACCACATTTCTTCTACAATCGTGAAAGAAGTGGCGGGCTATGGCGGTGACGTGCGGGCCTTTGTGCCGCGTGCTGTGCAGCGTGCCCTCTACCCTGACAGCTGAGAAGTCCTCTGCTTTCTGGGGTCATCGTCCTTTCCAGGCTTATGCTGGGTGGGCCCAGCGGCTTCGCTCGCCTGTTATTGATGCACCCTCTCCGGTTCAATGTGGTTAGCCAAACAGGCCAAGCCGCTGCAATTGCTTGATTCCCTCGGCCTTAAGCGCCTAAAATAGGTGCTTGGTTTAAAATACTTCGATAGGGAGTTCGTTATTTCACGAAAAGATTCATCGCCCTTTGTGATTTCCGTGCGAGATCTCGCTCATCGCCCGGGCGCTATGGAGACCCTAGATGAAGTTATGCCAGCGCCAAACGATTTTGGCAACGCTCTCATTGAGGCGGAAGAAGGCAGCGACATTGACCTCAATGTCCGTCTGGAATCCGTTTCAGATGGTATCTTGGTAACTGGTACTGCAACTGTCACCGTCTCCGGTGAATGCAGCCTCTGCCTCGACCCGGTTGACTTTGATGTTACAGCCGATGTTCAAGAGCTTTTTGTTTTCGAGAAGGCCCCTGAGGGCGGCCCCGAAGATGAAGTAGATGAGCAGTACGCCGTAGAGAACGACGAGATTGATCTCGAACCGGCGCTGCGGGACGCAGTGATTCTTCAACTGCCGTTCCAACCCGTTTGCAGTGACTCCTGCCAGGGCCTGTGTTCCGAATGTGGTACGCGCCTTGAGGACGACCCCGAGCACCACCACGAGGTCATCGACCCCCGGTGGAACGCGCTATCGGCGCTACTCGATGCAAACAATAAATAAAACTTATAAAGCAACAAGAGAAAAGAGATAGCTGTGGCTGTTCCCAAGCGGAAAATGTCCCGTGCTAACACCCGTGCACGCCGTTCCCAGTGGAAGGCGTCTGTACCCCAGCTGGTCAAGACCGTTGAAAACGGTCGCGTCACCTACTCCCTGCCTCACCAGGCAAAGCTCGTGACTGACTCAGCCGGTAACAAACTCTTCTACGAGTACAAGGGCCGCAAGGTAGCTGACGCGTAAGTTAGCGCTTGCTATGACTAACTCTGCATCACAAGAGTTCCTGAAACGTCTCGGTATCGACATCGATACCGAGACGTTTCAGCTTGCAATGACTCACCGTTCTTTTTCCTTTGAGCACGGCGGCCTGCCCCACAATGAGCGTTTAGAGTTTTTGGGGGACTCCGTGTTATCGCTGGCTGTAGCCTCAGAGCTGTATAAAAAATTCCCTGACCTACCTGAGGGGGAACTGGTCAAACGCCACCATGTGATTGTTTCAACCCGCACCCTAGCTAACCTGGCTCGCGGCCTCAAACTGGGCCCCTGCATTCTTTTGGGTAGGGGAGAGACTAAAACCGGTGGCGCTGATAAGGATTCAATCCTGGCTGACACCATGGAGGCCGTCTTTGGTGCGGTCTATATGACGCACGGCCCAGAGGCTGCCCACAACCTGGTGCTTGCTCACACGGCCCACCTCCTCGACGATGATAAGACCCTCAACGTGGGTCGCGACTGGAAGACCGAGATTCAGGAGTATGCCGCGGCCCAGGGTCTAGGCGAGCCAGCCTACAAGGTTGAGGGCACAGGCCCCGACCACGCCCGCCGCTACACGGCACAGGTGCTCCTTGCTGGCACAGTGATGGGGCAGGGTAAGGGCACAAGCAAGAAAGAGGCTGAGCGTCTAGCCGCAGAGCAGGCCTATCACAAGGTCTACGGCTAGTCCCCGCGCTCGAAGCTGGCCGTCACTTTTCTGCTTACAAGTGCAACCAGCGTAAAGCCGACAGGTCAACCGAGGGGCGGGTTCACCGATGGATTTGGTGAACCCGCCCCTATTGTTTGCTGTGCTGTGCACAAGGTGACTCAGCCTAGGGGAGTAGGCCAAAGTCGTCCTTATCCTCCATAATCGTGATGGAACTGGTTTGGGTTGGATCCTGGCGAACTCGTTCAGCAGCGAGCCGGTGCACCCGTTTGCGCACGAGGAACCAGCCGACGATGAGGGCGGGCACCACCAGGGCCATAGCGGCCAGCGAGTAGGAGCCGATGGGGTAGTCGAAAGCGATAAGAACCAGCACCCCGATTAAGAAGAGCATAGTAACCCAGTTGGTGACCGGTGCCAGCGGGGCCCGGTAGTCGGGTCGGGCGCGCTCACCCTGGCTGGCTAAAGCAACGAAGCGGGCGTGCGGAAGGGTAATTGCCATCCAGCCAATCACGATACAGATTGCCGAGATGTTGAGAACAATCTCGAAGGCCTCAGAGGGCTTCCAATAGTTGATAGCTACACCGAGCAGGGCCACTGCACCGGTAAGCAGAATACCGCCGATAGGAACACCTGACTTGCTCATGGCACCGGTAAAGCGGGGGGCGGAGCCGTTCATAGCCATGGAATGGGTGATACGACCAGTAGAGTAGAGCCCGGCGTTGAGGGAGGAGGCCGCAGCGGTGATGACGACCAGTTGCATGATGGGGGCAGCGTAGTCGATCCCAATGGAACCAAAGAAGGTGACGAAGGGAGACTCATCAGCTGAGTAGGCACTGTAGGGCAGAAGCAGCGATAGCAGGAGCACAGACCCCACGTAGAAGAGGGCAATGCGCCATACCACGGTGTTGATAGCCTTGGGTATAGCCTTGCGGGGATCTTTAATCTCACCGGAGGCAGTACCCACCAGCTCGATACCAGAATAAGCAAAAATGACGCCCTGCGAGACAACCAGGGCTGCCAGTAGGCCGTTGGGCAGCCAACCGGACTCAGCGATGTGACTGAACCCTACGGGTGAGCCCGTCGGGGTGCCGAAAATCACGAAGAAGATACCGATTACCATGAAGAGTAATAGGGAGCCGATCTTAATGAGGGCGAACCAGAATTCAAGTTCACCGAAAATCTTGACCGAAATCAGGTTCATACTCACCACAACAACCAGCACAATGAGGGCCACAACCCACTGCTCAATAGACTGGATTGCCGGTATATATCGGCCAAACCAGTTGAAGTAGATGGCGGTGGCGGTGGCATCGACGATGGCGGTTGCCGCCCAGGAGAACCAGTACATCCAACCCACAAAAAAGGCCCATTTCTCACCGTAGAATTCACGGGTGTAGCTGACGAAGGAGCCAGACGAGGGGCGATAACTGACTAGCTCACCCAACTGGCGGAGAATCAGGTAGCCGAAGAAGCCCGCGATGGCGTACAGGACGATGAGGGAGGGGCCCGCATCGTGCAATCGGCCACCAGCGCCGAGAAAAAGTCCGGTTCCAATAGAACCGCCCATAGCAATCATCTGAATCTGGCGAGGTTTGAGACCCTGCTGAAAGCCCTGTTGCTCATGGGCGAAGGAGGGCGCGCTGGGAGGGTTACTCAGAGAATCGTGTTGCTGCGACATAGGAATGATTCTTGCACCTGATATGTTCGAGATGCTGGCGCCACACGGTGCCAGCTGACTGAACTTTTGCCAATGAAGAGGGAGAAATGCCTGAATTACCCGAGGTTGAGGTTGTGCGCCGGGGGCTGGTTGAGCACATCATGGGTGCAGAGTTCGCGCGGGTACAGGTGCTCGATGGGAGGTCAGTGCGCCGTCATGAGGCTGGGCCAGATCACTTTGAGCGAGCCTTGACCGGTTTGACGGTTGCGGACGTCGCCCGCCGCGGCAAGTATCTCTGGTTGCTTTTTGACGGAGTGGAGGAATTCGCCCTGGTCATCCACCTAGGTATGAGCGGGCAAGCCCTGCTCAAGGCCCCTGGCATGCACAGAGAAAAGCACCTAAAAATTCTGGTGGACCTATCCGGAGCAGTCGATGAAGGTGGTTGCCGGGCGCCGCTAGAGCTACAGTTTGTGGATCAGCGTATCTTCGGCGGACTCTTCCTCAGCCCACTGGTGCCGACCGCCGGGGTAGGCGGCAGGCCACTGCCGGGGGCATCCGCATCTGAGCTGGGCCTACCGAACATCCCGCAGGCAGTAGCCCATATAGCCCGTGACCCGCTTGATCCTCATTTCGATTTTGCCGAGTTTCGGCGCACCATGTTGGGCACATCCACCGGCATCAAAAAACTCCTGCTGAACCAGTCGGCTATCTCTGGGGTGGGCAATATCTACGCCGATGAAGCCCTCTGGCTGGCCCGGCTGCACTACGCCAAACCTGCCAGGGCAATCAACGCAGCCCAGGCCCGTGAGCTGGTTGAAGCAGCCCGGGCCGTCATGACCGATGCCCTGGCTCAGGGCGGTACCAGCTTTGATGACCTCTACGTGAACGTCAACGGAGAATCGGGCTATTTTGATCGGTCATTAAACGCCTACGGTCAGGCTGGCCAACCTTGCCCCCGATGCCTGACTGCCGGGCGCACCTCCCTACTGGTGAGAGAGCCTTTCGCGGGGAGAAGCTCCTACCGCTGCCCGCATTGTCAACGACGTCCACGCGGCTTGAGGGGCTAGCCATAGGGGCGTGAGGAGCGCCTCAGCCAGCAACACTCTTGGTCTCGCGGCCAGACCCCGTCTCGCTGGCTGCGGGCGCCCACCTCGCCCTGCTAGCTTGCCTCGCGTTACCTTGGCCGGGGTGCCTGTGCGAACCGCTGCCCGTAAAAGTCTCCTAGCCGCTCGTACCCCTCTTCAAGGGATACCGTAGGGGCCCAGTCCAGTAGTTCTTGGGTGCGACGCTGGTCAAACCAGTGGGCTGTTGAGAGCTGCTCGGCCAAAAATGAGGTCAGCGGCGGAATCTGCTCGGGAGCGAACCGGGCCCATATCTTTTCTAGGGCCAGACCAGCGCCGTAGGCCAGGGGAGCAGGGAGCGAATACGCAGGTGGCGTTACGCCACATGCGGTGCACATACCGGCGATAATTTCACCCACCGGGCGAGGCTGCCCGTTGGTGATTACCAGTGGAACCCCCCGAACCCGTTCGAGCCGCTGGTAGCCGCGCACAAAGGCGTCCGCACCGTTGTCGATGTAGAGAGTGTCGATGAGGGCGGTACCGTGATTGAGCAGGGGAAGGCGGCCGGACGCGGCCCGGTCAAGCACACGCTCAACGAGCTGGGTATCGCCGGGACCCCACACCAGGTGGGGGCGGAGCACCCCAACCCAGAAGTTCTCATCGTCGAAGCTCAAAGCCAGCAGCTCGGACTCAGCCTTGGACCGGGCATAGTTGCCACGGGCCTGCTGAGGCGTGGCAGGCGGATTGCCCTCACCCACGATTGAGGTGCCGCTGTGAGCAACCGAGGGCGAGGAGGTATGCAGAAACCTGCTCACTCCGGCGGCCCGGGCAGCTTCGAGCAGGGTTCGGGTGCCCTCAACGTTGACCCGGAGGTAATCCTCCCAGTCACCGACCACCGAAACCTTAGCCGCCAGGTGGATGACACCGTCTGCCGGGGGCAAGTCAGCCCCGCCGGTCAAAGCCCGGCGTACAGCCAATTGGTCGGTCAGTGAGCCGCGTACCTGGTCAAAGCGTGAGGCCAGGTGATCAGGGAGCAACTGTCTGATACCTGACTCACCGCGCTGAAAAGCCCGCACCGCATAACCGGCACGCAGGAGGGCAAAAACCACCTCGCGGCCCAACAGACCGGAGGCCCCGGTGACCAGCACGCGCTCGCCCCGCTCCGGTGCGCAGTGGGCAGAATCAAGGGGGCGCAGGGAGGTTACCACGCGATAACCCCCTTACCCAGGCGGGCCTTCTTGCCCATGAGAACCTCGCCCGCCCATCGTGCAAGTAGCTGCCGATCAATCTTGGAGTTATGACGGACATCGGTTGGTTGCTCGTCTACCAGAAGCAGGGCGGCAATATCCACACCGGTCTGGCTGTTTACCTGGCGGCGTACGCGCGCGGTCAGATCGGCCGGGGCAAGACCGTTACGGGTTTTCTTGCCCCTGAACCGGGGGCCAACTTCGGCAACGATAACTACAGCAGATGTACCCGCAGGCCCAACTGCAAGGGCAGCAGCCCGTATCACATCGGGGTCCGCCTCAGCAGCTTGCTCAAGGGCCACCGGGGTCAGCACTCCCTGGGCAGTCACCAGTACATGGGCAAGGCGGCCTTCAACCCAGAGTCGGCCTTTGGCGTCAAAATGCCCCACATCACCGGTGCGGTGCCACCCCGGAGTAGCGGTGGAGGCCTGCTCGGTTACCCACAGGGTGTCGTAGCGGTCTTTGAGATGGGGAGCCGAAACCAGAATTTCACCGGTTACACCTGGCTCTGTGGTGGTCTCGATACTGGCAGTGCCGTCGGGTAGCAGGGGGGCAAGTTGCAGGCTGGCCCCGTGCACGGCAGTTCCCACGCACACACCGTCACCGGCGCCCACAAGGTTTTCAGTGGCGTCCTGCTCAGCCTGCTGAATCTGCCCAAAACTGATGTCGGTGGCAGGCAGCACCTCGGTCATACCGTAGGGAGTGTGTAGCGACGCTGCTGGTAGCACTTTCTGTAGCCGGGTCAGTAGCTGGGAGGTGATGGGAGCACCTGCGGAGAGCATGGTAGTGACCCGGCCCAGTGCCGCCCGCTGGTCTGAGGTCAAACTGTCGAGAGTCTGAAGCACATTCATGATGGCAGCGGGGGATGCAAAGACCACGGTTGCGTCAATAGCCGCAGCGGCTGAGGCTAGTGCCGAGGCAGTCAGGGTTTTAGGCTTGGTCACGTCCATGGCCGGTGTGACGCTGGTGGCACCGAGCGCAGGCCCAAGCAGGGCAAAGGGGGCAAAGCCTGCAACCAGACCAGCCCCAGCCTTAAGGTCATAGGTTGCAGCAATGGTATCGCGCATAGCCGCAAGCTGCCGGTGGGTGTAGACCACGCCCTTAGCTGGGCCAGTGGAGCCAGAAGTGTAGAGAACCGCTGCATCAGCGTCAGGATCTGGCGTATCAACCTCAAAGGCAGTAGAGGCTTTAAAGTCGGTGATGGATCCGGCCAGCCCCAGGGCTTGCGATGCTGCCGCTGGCAGGGCGGTGGCGGCTATGCGAGTTCCGGGCCAGCCCAGTGCACGGGCGGCGGTGAGGGCTGAAGGAACGCCAATCAGCCAGGCGGGGCGGGCTCCCTTGAGCGCCCGAGTGAGCCCCCTGGCCCCCAGGCCGGTATCGGCTACCACAATCACGGCACCTAGCTTGAGGCAGGCATAGATGAGAGTGGTGAGCGTGATTCCTGGGGGAACCAGCAAATTGACCCGGTCGCCGGGGCGCACCCCGAGCTGTTGCAGGCCGGAGGCTATGCGATTAACTTCGACCGCCAGGTCCGCCCAGCTCAGCTGAGCTGCTACTTCTGTGCCGTTGCCGCGAGCACCCATATCTACCACCGCCACGCTGGTATCGTTGGCACGCTCAGAGATTTCTGCCAGCATAGGGCGGTAGGGGGCGGACGCCGGGGTCAGCTGAGCACGGCTCACCAGGTGGCGCTCACGCTGGGTGGGCTCCCCGGCGAAGTTCTCGCCCAGCCAGGTCAGAATAGGGGTGGCTATGTCTTCGTCCTCGGCAACCAGGTGGCTTGCCCGCTCAAAACGGTGAATATCGGCCTGGGGCAGACGCGCTGCCAAGTCGGCCATGTAGCGGCGCTGGAAGACCGGATCCTTGGTTCCCCAGAGCATCAGAGCCGGAACGGTGAGTTCGGTGATACCCCGGGCGGTTGCCGCCATCTGCTGGTAGCTAGGGGCTGCCTCTGTGGCAGGTATATCGGCCACAAAGTTGCGTACACCCCGCCGGTGTTCAGCGGTACGGTAGGGCAACCTATAGGCGTGCTTAACCCCTCGATCGAGAGGCTTCTGCGCCAGGCCTAGGGTGACATCGATAAAGGCCGGTGATTTTTCGGTGGCCCAGGAATGTAGCGCCGGGTTTAGTGCCGCCTGCAATGCCACGGGAATCTTCTCAGAGGAGTCATGAAAGACTGCGGTGTTTGTGAGTACAATGCCAGAGAGAACCTCACGGTGGCGTAGCGCCCAACCTAGGGAGATAAGCCCGCCCCAGTCATGGGCTAAGGTGACTAGAGGGAGCCTTGTCTGATTAAGGCCGAGAGCTGCGGTGAAGTCTCCCAAATCAGTTACCCGGTCAGTCAGGGTGCGGGTAAGCCCGGTACGTTCTGAGTAACCCATCTCCAGCTGGTCTACCGCAATCACGCGCCAGGGGTGTTCCGCCGCGCTCGCTGCGGCCAGTACCGAACGCCAGAGGTAGGACCAGGTGGGGTTGCCGTGTACTGCAAGCACCGTGCCCACCGGTGCCCGGCCCGCAGCTTCAAGGGCAGGGCCGTTATCGAGATAGTGCCAGGTGCGAACCGTCCCCGGGGCTTCAACCGGTGCAGACGAGGGCACTTCACGCCTGTGGGACCAGGTAGCTTCAACGCCGGGCCATGCCTCAGGGGTCGGAAAAAGCTGTTCCATCGCCACCTCCTACCAGGTGATTTCCATCAGTGCGGTGTTCAGGCCCGAGCCCACACCCATGCAGAGGATACGGTCGCCCTTGGCATAGTTGACGGAGTCTTCTGCCAGGGTCATGGGAAGGGCAGCTGCTGCCACGTTACCCCAGACAGGAAAAGTTAGCGGAATACGGTCACGGTCAATGCCCACGGCCTCAATAATGGCGTTCGTGTGGGCGTTAGAAATCTGGTGGGTCACGTAGGAGCGCATATCTCGCCAGTCCCAACCCTGCTCATGGGCCTCTTGCCAGGCCTCAGCAACCAGCTGTAGGCCGTGTTTGAGTAGCCCCGCAGCGTCCGTGTTCATTCCCTGGTCTGCCTCACCGCCGACGCAGAGGTTGCGGTGTTCGGTACCTGCCCGCGAGACTGAACCGACAATGCGGTGCCCCTCGGGGTGGGTATCCGAGCGACCTATCACGGCGGCTGCTGCCCCTGACCCCAAGGTTAAAGTGGCGAACTGGGCCAGCACATCATCACGGGTAGCATCCGGGCTGTTCAGCTGGCGTAGGGCGGTGGCGTGCCAGGGGGAGGGGTCCTCTCCGTCTACGATGAGGGCATAGTCAATCGCACCAGCATCAATCATGCTTGCCGCCACCGTAATACCGTTCACAAACCCCAGGCAGGCGTTGGTGATGTCAAAGTTCAAGGCCCGATGGGGTAGGCCTAAACGGTCGTGTACTCCCACAGCCACAGCGGGCTCAAAGTTATCGCGGGTCACCGAGGTGTTGATAATCAACCCAATCTGGTCTTTGGGCACCCCGGCCTGGGTAAGAGCGGCCTCGGCAGCTGCTACCGCCCCGTCCTCAAAGTGCATTGACTCGCCCCAGGCGCGGCGCTCACTGATTCCTGCAAGGCGTTCAAGCAGGCCCTTGGGCATCTTGAGGCGTTTGTAGGTTGAAGCGAGCTGCTCATCAAAATAGGAGCTGGTGACCACTTCAGGGGGTAAAACCCTGGTGACAGACAGCAGAGAAGCATTGGCGTGGCGGATATCTGAGTTAGTGGTCAATCTCTTCTTCTAGCCTTGGGATGAACATGGGCTCCGCGCTTATTTGAACATAGAGCGCACTTTTTCAATAATATGCGCACTCGGCTATCTCAATGCACATTGGCGTTACCGGTTCATCTCACACCGAACAGCGCTCTTGCGCTGAGGTAAAGTGGTGGGGCAAGTTCTCTTACCTTCTTGTCGATGGGCTTAAGTATGTATCTGAAATCGCTGACCGTACGAGGTTTTAAATCGTTCGCTCAGGCTACGGTTTTTGAGTTTGAGCCCGGGCTCAACGTGCTGGTGGGGCCCAACGGGGCAGGCAAATCGAACGTGGTAGATGCCCTGGCGTGGGTCATGGGAGCGCAAGGTGCCAAGGCCCTGCGCGGGGCTGCCATGAAAGACGTGATTTTCTCGGGAGGCTCGGCGCAGGCAGCGCTGGGCCGAGCACGGGTTGAGCTGGTTATTGACAACACTGATAGGTCTTTACCCGTTGCCCTGGACGAGGTGAAAATCGCCCGCACCATGTTCTCAGCTGGCGGCTCTGACTATGAAATCAACGGGGAGCCAGCCCGCTTAGGCGATGTGCAGGATCTGCTGGCTGATACCGGCGTGGGCCGTGACCTTCACACCCTCATCGGGCAGGGGCAGGTGGACCGAATTTTGCACGGTACATCCGCTGACCGTCGTGAACTCATTGAACAGGCAGCCGGTTTGCTCAAGCACAGGCGTCGCCAGGCAAAGACGGCGGGCAAACTAGATGACCTTAAGGCCGATCTTAATCGCCTGGAAGACGTAGCTACTGAACTCGAGAGTCAGCTCGAAGGGCGCCGGGAGCAGGCTGATGCTGCCCGTATGGCTTCAGAGGTGGCATCACGTGTCCGCACACTGACAGCTGATGTGCTGAGGTTCGATGCTCTGGCGGTTCAAAGAGAGCGCGAGCAGCTGGAACAGGGCTGGAACAAGGCCGGTGAAACCCGCCAGCAGGCCCAGCTGCGTTCCGAGGAGCTGGGGGAGCAACTGGCCGCCACTGAGCGGCAGCTCGATCAACAGCGTGATCAAGCCTCCTTCTTAGCTGAACACCGTGCACAGCTACAGACCTTAGCTCACCGTGTTGAGACGGTTCAGCTGATTGCCAGTGAACGGGCTGGTAGCCCGCTCAGCGATGAACACAACGAAGAGGTAGCTACTCGCCTGGAGCGGGCTCAGCAGGTGCGTGACGCTGAGCTGGAACAGGCCAAGGACGCCGCCGCCCGGCTCCGTCAGGCCCAGAAGCTTATCGCTCGGCGCCGAGAGCAGGGCGAGGCTGCGGAGAAAGAGCTAGCGCAGGCGAGAGACAAACTAGCTCAAGCTGATGAGTGTGCTGATAAGCACCGAGAACAGGTATCGGAGCTGACATCACAACTGGCAGCGGCACGGGCTTCTTTTGAGCGCGCTGAGGGAGAACTGGCCCGCCGCCGTCAGGAGCAGGATGAGTTTAGCCGTCACCAAGGTGAGGCCACCGGCAGGTTAGAGAGTGCCCACCGAGAGCGAGCCGAAGCTGCCGACGCGGTAGTGGAAGCGCAGCAGAAAGAGAAGGTAGCTCGTACGCGCCGAGTGAGAGCGGTAGCCAAAGTCGACTCAGCACGTACCCGCGCACATGAAGCAGAACTTGAGGTTGAGTCTTTGCAATCCCGGTGCCAGGCGCTAGAAGCTGCCTGGGCTAACGAACAGTCAGCTTCTGGTGACGCGGTTGCCCGGGAGGAAGCTCAGGCAGGTGGGGCCCAGGAAATTCTATCTTTACTTGATGTTGCGGAGCCCTGGCAGACCGCTGTTTCATCCTTGCTCGGAGCCTACGCTACCGCTTTGGTAAACACTGACGGAACCGGCATTGAGGGCAAGGTCAGCCAAGTGTTCGCACCCCCTGCCAGCCAACCAGCAGTAGAGAGCTCCCCACTCTCTGAAGCTTCGCCTGATATCGATGGCGTTGACGAGCTCTGGCAGGCTATCTCAGCTTCTGACTACCTCAAGAGAGCCCTTAGCCAGCTGTGGGGCACAGTCTATCTGTGCGACTCTCTTGAAACTGCCCGCCGGGCGATAGCACATTGCCCCGATGCCACGGCCGCCGTAATCGACGGAACCCTACTCACAGCAACCTCGCTGCTGCTACCGGGTGCCGCGCGCGGCTCTCTAGAACTCTTCGGGCAGCTACAGAGCTCTCGTAAGAATCTGCAACTCAGCGTGGCCGCTCTTGAGCAGGCACAGAGCAAGCATGAGCAGGCCCAGCAGGCACTCACCGATGCGCAGGCAGCCGAGAAAGCAGCAGCACACGCGGCCGGGCAAGCCCAGAGCAAGCTCACTCAGGCTGACAGCCAGCTGGTTGCCCTCAAGGCCACACAGTCACATGAAACCGCCGAGGCTACTCGCCTCAACGACGCTGTCAAGCGAGCTACAGCGTCCTACCGTATCGCCCAGAAGCACCTCACAAGCGCAACCAAGGCTCTCGATCAACTCCCTCCCCAAGCCCCTTCAGACCGGGCAGCTCTGGATAAGGCCGTGCTGGCCGCTACCGACCGGCTGACCGAGATACAGTCCAAACTAGCTCAGGCTCAGGCAGAAGCTGCCAGCGCCGAATCCAGCCAGCAGACGGCCCAAGCCCGCCTGGCTCAAGCTGAAAGTGCTCTCGCTGCGGTGACCACCTCGTACAAGACCTCTCAAGAGTGCCGCACCCAAGCGATAGCCAACCGTACCCGTGCTGAGGGAGTCACCGCTAAAGCGGTAGTACTCCGCCGGTCCATTCACGCCCTCCTAACGGCAGCGGACGCCGAACTTTCGGCCGCCCGTCGCAGCCAGGCGCAGACCGAGCAGACTCTCGCGAAGCTACGCGCAGAGCAGGAATCAGCTCAGCGTTCACTTGCGGACGCTCTCACCCTCCACGCCGAAGCCGCTGCAACCCGCGCTCGCCTTGAGGCCCGCTGGGAGGCCCTTGAGACGAGGGCAGCTGAGGAGCTGAGCCTGAGCCCGGCCCAACTAGTGGCTGGCCGTGATGTACATGAGGTGGATCGTCAGCAGGTAGAGGCTGAACTGGGTCGAGCCCGGGCCGAGCTGGCGCGTTTGGGTGTGACCAATCCGTTAGCTCTTGAGGAATACGAGGCCTTACAGCAGCGTCATGACTATCTGCGCCAGCAAATTCACGACGTGAGAGCCAGCCGCGCTGACGTACGTGCAGTGATGAAAGATGTCACTGAACATATTGACGCCGCCTTCACCGCGGCCCTGGCGGATGTTCAGGCAGAGTTCAGCCGTATTTTTGCTCTGCTTTTTCCCGGGGGTGAGGGGCAGCTTATTCTGGCTGACCCGCATGACCCCGGGCGTAGCGGGCTTGATATCCAGGTGAAACCGGCGGGTAAAAAAGTGACTCGACTTTCGTTGCTCTCGGGTGGTGAGCGCACTCTGGCGTCACTAGCCTTGCTACTGGCTACTTTTATGGCTCGTCCGGCGCCCTTCTATGTGCTTGACGAGGTTGATGCCGCCCTAGATGACCGTAACCTGGGCCGCCTGCTACAGGTGCTGGAGCAGCTACGAGAGAAGTCCCAGCTCATGCTGATTACCCATCACCAGCGCACTATGGCGCAGGCCGACACTCTCTATGGTATTTCGATGCGTGACGGTGTATCGACTGTGCTATCGCACCGAATGAGTGACCCCGCCTAGCGACCTATGTGCCGGTATAGCCCGGGTCGGCAACGTCTTGCGGGTACTTGGGGGCGTAGCCGGGGAACCAGCCTGCTGCTGCAACCAGCAGAAGAGCACCAGCTAGCGCGAAAGCGGGGAAGTAACCTGAGCTGTCAATGATGAAGCCAGCGATGAGCGGCCCTGCAATCATGCCGATATCTGAGGCCATCTGGTAGTAGGCCAGGGGCTGGCCGCCGGAGCGTTTGTTGCCCACCACATCAGACACGGCAGCCTGGAGTGAGGGCCCTACCAGGGCCGCTGAGATACCGAGTAGCACAGCTGCACATACAAAGAGCAGGGGCAGTGTGATGGTTCCAAAGACGATGGTGATAGTGCCCGCTAGGATTAGCCCTGAGAAGACCATGGGGCGGCGGCCCACCCTGTCGCCCATCTTGCCTGAGTATATCTGCATGAGGGCGTTACCCGCTGCAAAAGAAGCGAGCGTAAAACCGGCCAGGCGGGCGCCTTCTAAGGCGGGGTCGTAGCCGCTTTCACCCGTGTGCAGGGTGGTAAGTAGCGCTACAGCTGCCAGCGGTAGCACTGTTGATTGCAGACCGAAAATGGCCCAGCCTACGGTGAAATTGGTGAAGAGGGCCGCCTTGTAGTTGGTGAAGCCTAGGGCATCGCTGAACTTAAGTTCGGGCTTGGGTACTTCAATACCCTGGGTGTTCAGGTGTACCTCGTGGGGCTGGTCTTTGAGTTGAGTCAGCACCACCAGCGAGGCGCAGAGAAGCATGGCTGCGTAGACGAAAAAAGGCACTCGCATACCGAGCGAGGAGGCGGCCGCACCGAGCACCGGGCCCAGAATATTGCCCAACAGAAAAGATGTTGCAAAATAGCCCGAGACCCTGCCCCTAATGGTGGGCGGCGAGTTGCGTACAAGAATGCCCATGGCCGCTACAGTAAACATAACCGAGCCGGTGCCCCCGATAATGCGCGCGCCAATCAGCATAGGGTAGTTGACAGAAAGACCCGCACCGATAGAGCCAATGCCCACGATGATAAGGCCAGCTGAGTAGATACGGCGTTCACCAAAGCGGGTGATGAGGTGGCCGGAGGCCGGTGCGAAAGCTAACCGTGAGAGCGCGAACGCTGAGACCACAAAGGTTGCTGCCAGGGCACCTACGTCAAAGCTACGGGCAAAGCCAGGTAGCACCGGTGCAACCAGGCCGTAGCCAAGCGCAATGAGAAAGGACGCGGCGATGAGCACCTTAATCTGTGAGGGAATTTTGATCGACGGTGTATGTTCGGCCTGAGCAGGCTGGGCCTGTAAGTCAGCGGTAACGGGTGGAATGACGGGGTGCGCGCCGGTTTCGGGGGAGGGGTTAGGCAGGCGATGAGACATTCAGGAAGTCGTGGTTTCTGTGTGGGCGGTTACGGTGCTAGCAGTATCTTAGCTCACGTCTGCCCGGTGCGGGGTGATGCGCTCAGAAGTGCGTTCTAATCTCTGCTACGGAGGCTGTAACACAGGGCTGTTTGTGGCAAGCTAGAAGGGTGAATGATTCTCTGACTTTGATTGTGTACATACTGCTCGGTGTGCTGATTTTGAGCGGCGTGCTTTTAGTTCTACTGCGCGGCCCCAAGGCACCCAAGGGCGGCTACGAGACTACCCACGAGGACGATGATCTGCAACCGGCCGGTGAGCCTGTTACTACTATTGAGCGCCCGGCATCCGCCCAGGGCCGTCTGGTGCGTTTGCGGGCCCGTCTCTCTCGCTCCAACACTGCGCTGGGTCAGGGCCTGTTGGCTCTGCTCTCACGCGACAGGATTGATCAGGACGTTTGGGATGAAGTTGAGGAGACCCTGCTTCTTGCTGATGTAGGCGCTGAACCTGCTACCCGACTGGTTGAAGCTCTGAAACAGCGGGTGCGTGTTGAGGGTACCGAGAATCCGGAGCACGTGAAGCAGATGTTGCGTGAGGAGCTACTCGCTATTGTTGGCGAAGACACCGACCGCTCCCTCACTATGGACGGTGAGGGCGAGAACCCCGGCGTGGTGCTGGTGGTTGGTGTTAACGGCGTGGGTAAGACAACCACCGTGGGTAAGCTGGCCCGCGTTATGGTGGCTGAAGAGAAGAGTCTACTGCTGGGGGCGGCTGATACCTTCCGTGCTGCGGCAGCTGATCAGCTACAGACCTGGGGTGACCGGGTGGGTGTCGATACGGTGCGGTCAGATAAGGACGGTGCCGACCCGGCTTCTGTTGCTTTCGAGGCGATTCGTGAGGGCAAGGCCCGTGGGGTGGATACCGTCATGATTGATACTGCGGGCCGCCTGCAGAACAAGGCCGGTCTGATGGACCAGCTGGGCAAGATTAAGCGCGTGGTTGAAAAAGAGGCACCGGTTACCGAGGTGCTCCTAGTGATTGATGCAACGACCGGCCAGAACGGCATGATCCAGGCCAAGGTATTCTCAGAAGTTGTACAGATTACCGGTATCGTGCTAACTAAGCTTGACGGCTCGGCCAAGGGCGGTATCGTCGTGGCAATTCAGGAGGAGCTCGGTGTGCCGGTCAAACTTATTGGCTTAGGGGAGGGCCCCGATGACCTGGCTCCCTTCGAGCCCGGTGCCTTTGTTGACGCACTGCTTGACTAACTTATTGCCTCTGCCACTCAATACCATCTATATCGGGAAACCCAGGCGGGTCTTTCGGTGTAGATGGTCTTCTTCTTTAAACATCGGTGTTACCCCGTGAAACCTTCCTGTAACCGCTGTTTTCATTCTCGCAACACTCAGAGGTCCACTGTAACTCACCAGTAACCCTTGCCAACATTGGGTGAAACACACCTGGCGAAGAATAGAACCTGTCAAACATGCAAGGCGGAGCCTGGCACGGCCAGCTTCGTAGCAGATTAAGAAACAGGCAACCTGACGGGTAAAGAAAAGGGGTTACAGTCATGGAACTGACTGCCAGCGATGTGTGGACCGTGGTCGCCGCGGCTCTGGTGCTCTTCATGACGCCGGGCTTGGCGCTCTTCTACAGCGGTATGACCCGAGCCAAGTCGGCTCTCAATATGATGATGATGTCCATTATTTCCATGGGACTGGTAGGGGTCTGCTGGGTCTTGTGGGGCTATAGCATGAGCGGGGGAGATGCCCTGATCCCAGACATTGTGGGTTCCCCCGTCAATGACCTTGGGCTGGCAGCCACTCTGGCAGCTGGGGGAACAGACCTGCTGGCTGTTGCCTTTAGCTCAACCTTTGCAATTATCGCGGTAGCTATTATCTCCGGCTCAATTGCCGACCGGGCCCGCTTTGGTGCCTGGTGCATCTTTGTGCCCCTGTGGTTGACCCTGGTCTACTGCCCGCTGGCCTTTATGGTCTGGGGCGGAGGTCTCTTTGGTGAAGAGGGCTTCATCGGGTCTATCTTTGGTGAAGCGATTGACTTTGCCGGTGGTCTGGTCATCCACATCAATGCCGGTGTTGCGGGCCTGATTCTGGCCCTTGTACTCGGTGCCCGCAAGGGGTTTGGCGAAGATCCCAATCAGCGCCCCCACTCCCTGCCCCTGGTCATGCTGGGTGCTGCAATTCTCTGGTTCGGTTGGTTCGGTTTCAACGTGGGTGCCGCCTCAGACAGTGCTCAGGCTGGTCTGATTTGGGTCAATACCCTAGCTGCTCCGGCAGCTGCCATGCTGGGCTGGTCCCTGCTCGAGCGTATTCGTGACGGGCACGTGACCTCCCTGGGCGCAGCATCCGGCCTGGTCTCTGGCCTGGTGGCTATCACCCCTGCCTGCGCCAATGTCAGCCCGGTTGGTGCCCTGGCCCTGGGTTTTGTCTCCGGCGTCGCATCGGGCTGGGCTGTTGGTCTCAAGTATCGCTTTGGCTATGATGACTCACTCGATGTTGTTGGCGTGCATCTGGTCTCGGGTATCCTCGGAACCCTGGCGCTGGGCTTTATCGCAACACCCGAAACCGGCACTGCGGGTCTCTTCTATGGCGGCGGCTTCGGTCTACTGGTCACTCAGTCGGTAGCTACGATAATCTCCATGCTTTACTGCGCAGTCGTCACTCTTATAATCGTCGTTCCTGTCCACCGTGCTATCGGCTTCCGCGTGACTGAAAAGCAAGAAATTCAGGGCATTGACCTAGCTCAGCACGCAGAGACCGCCTACGCCATGTCAACGGGTGCCTCCGGTGCCTTCTCTAAGAACTAAGGGTAGAGCTATGAAACTGATTACAGCTTTGATCCAACCAGAAAAATATGATGAAATCCGTGAGGCACTCGAAAACTTCGGTGTTGACGGTATGACGGTTTCGGAGACTCAGGGCTACGGCCGCCAGCATGGGCATGTGGAGGTTTACCGGGGAAAAGAGTACGATATCCGCCTCATCCCCAAGGTTCGCCTAGAGATTCTGGCAGCGGCTGATCGAGCCGAAGACATCATTGATCTGATCATCGCAACGGCCAACACCGGTAGCGCCGGTGATGGAAAAATCTGGGTGAGTACCGTTGATGAGGTGGTACGTGTTCGCACGGGCGAACGCGGCGTCTCAGCAATATAGTCGTCGTCACCGAGTGAGGGCCGGGGAGTACATGAGAACACCCCGGCCCTTGGCACACGTGGGGTGCGGGGCGTTCACAGGTGGGTGCCCTGGTGACGGTAGACTGGTGGGCATGAAACTTGTCTCGTGGAATGTTGACTCCTTAAATGCTGCCCTCACCGGTGAGTCTGCGCGTGCCTTGCTCTCACGCGATGTATTTGCATCAATTGCAGCGCTGGCCCCGGACGTTGTGGCGCTACAGGAAACTAAACTGTCGCCTCAGGGCCCAACCAAGAAGCACGTGGAGGCCCTACAGGCCTACTTCCCTGACTACACGATAGTGTGGGCGTCTTCGGATGCGCCTGCACGCAAGGGCTATGCAGGTACTATGTTCCTCTACCGCCAGGAGCTGGAACCGGTCGTGACGTACCCGCGTCTCACAGCGCCCACAACCATGGACTCGGAGGGGCGTATGATTACCCTGGAGTTTGATGACTTTTACGTCACCCAGGTGTACACCCCCAATGCGTCTGAAGGCCTACGCCGCCTGGCTGACCGCCAGGTTTGGGATCGCCTCTACGCCGACTATCTGGCGACCCTTGATGCCTCAAAACCTGTACTGGCAACCGGCGACTTCAACGTGGCTCATACCGAGATTGACCTGGCGAATCCAAAGTCTAACCGCCGCTCACCGGGCTTTACCGACGAGGAACGTGAGGGGTTTACCCACATTTTGTCCCGTGGTTTCAGTGATACGTTCCGCCAGGTGCACGGGGACGTGACGGGAGCCTACACGTGGTGGGCTCAGCGGTCCCGCACCTCTAAAATCAATAACACAGGGTGGCGTATCGACTACTGGCTGGTCTCTGACCGGGTAGCTGAGAAGGTGCAGTCTTCTGAGATGGTTGACTCTGGCCCCCGCCAGGATCATACGCCAATTCTTCTAGAGATTGACCTGTAAGGTTTCTTGTTTTCATGTGACGGTGAGGGCGCTCTGCAGATAGCGGAGCGCCCTTCATGCTGGGCGGGAGGGGTAACTCCTCAGCCGAAGTTGCCCTAGTTTTGATTCAAAATCTGACATGAATTATTAAAGATTTTTTAACCATATTGCGCAGATAAACTGTTTTAAGGGTCTTTTAAAGACGATCCATCTACCGCTTAAAGCCCGAATTTTCGGGGGAGTTGGGGCCAAGGTTTTGAGTATGTAAACGGCCTGTAAACAGGTAGAGGTACTCAGCGGTAACCCAGGGGAGCCTCGACGCTTGATGTGATGGGTGCTACTACATATACTCGTTGACAATACGTCAGTATATGCCGGGTATCATAACTTCGGCAGTATTTGTAAAGGCACACACAATGTTCGACTCCACGAAAGAGTTCGTCTCATGATTAAGTACCTGCTCAGGCGGGCCGCGACTTATGCCATCATGATTTTTTTGACGACTTCCGGTGGCTACTTTCTCGCCGTTAACTCTTTGAACCCAGCGCTGCTAGAGCAGGAACGCGTCCCTCGCCCCACTCCCGAGCAGATTCAGAGCAACTTCTCCGCCTTGAACCTTGACCCGTCCATGAGCTCCTGGGAACGCTACACGCAGTGGCTAACCAATATAGTTCTTCACTGGGATTGGGGCCGCAGCCCGAACGGTGCCTTCATCAACGCTGAGTTTGGCCAGCGTGTTTGGGTATCGACGCGCCTCTACCTGATTGCTGTCCTGCTCTCCCTCGTCATCGGTGTGGCCCTCGGTGTCTACTCAGCTGCCCGCCAGTACAAGTTCTCAGACCGTGTGATTACCGGCTACTCCTACCTGGTGTATATCCTGCCAGCTCCTATCGCCTACTTCCTGGTCCAGCTGGGTGCCGTGGCAATCAACAACATGTCGGGGGAGCGCATCTTCTTCGTCACCGGCATTTCTTCACCAGGGGTTGAACCGGGTATACCCTACATACTTGACCTAGCCGCCCACTACATCGTCCCAACTTTCTGTATCACGATTATGAGCTGGGGCGGTTACCAGATTGCCCAGCGCCAGTACCTGCTCGATAGCGTTAACGCCGACTTCGTGCGAACCGCCCGCGCTAAGGGCCTGACCCGCAACCAGGCCATTCGACGTCACGCTCTGCGTGTCTCCTTCATTCCGGTGGCTCAGTCCATCGCCTATACAGTCCCAGCCATCTTTACCGGCGGCTTCTTCGCCGAAGCAATTTTTGCCTGGCCCGGTATTGGTCTTTGGTCGGTTCAGGCTATCGGCGCCCAGGACGTCAATGCCGCGGTCGCGACCCTGGCCTATGGCTCCTTCATCTTTGCAGTTGGTGCAATCATCGCTGATATAGCCACCACCGTCGTCGATCCCCGAGTGAGGATCTCATGAGTAATTCACCCTCCACCGATTACAACAACCTCACCGGTATTATCACCAAGGTTGATCAGGCCAAGGCTGACTTCGAGATTATCAGCAAAAAGAAAATTATCTTCCGTCGTTTCATGCGGAATAAGACCGCGGTTTTTGGCCTTGTGGTTCTGCTGCTGGTCATAGCTTTTGGGCTTTTTGGCGGCTACCTCTCGAAATGGGATACCACCACCATTGACCCCTTCTATATTTCCACCGGTCCCAGCGCTGAACACTGGTTTGGAACCACCAGCGCAGGCACAGACCTGTACGCTCAGATGGTCGAAGCGGTGCGCACCTCGGTTTTCATCGGCCTTATCGTAGGTGCTATCTCGGTAGTTTTTGCAGCTATCTACGGTTGCCTCATGGCCTACTTCGGCGGCAAGATCGATAAGACCATGCTGTTCGTCCTCGAAACCCTGATTATGGCACCCAGCCTGCTGGTTGTAGCTATCGTAATCAACGGTGCTGGCGGCCAGGCTATTCGCGATAATCTACCCGGTTGGCTCATTCTGACCATCGTGCTTCTGATCTTCAGCTGGATGTACACCGCCCGTGTGATTCGAGCTATGGCCATGTCGTTGATTTCGCGTGACTATGTGAAGGCTGCCCGCTACATGGGCGTGCACCCCTTCAAGATTGTCTGGCGTCACCTGGTACCCAACATCGGCTCCCTGATGGTGCTTGAATTTACCCGCGGCATCACCGCAGCGATTCTAGCTGAGGTGTCTTACACCTTCATTGGTATCGGCGTGAAGTACCCCAACTTCTCACTGGGGTCACTCATCGCCCAGGCCTCAAGTCAGATTAATACCCTGCCCTGGATGTTCTGGATTCCGCTGCTGTTCTTCTTCCTGCTGGTTGGCCCCCTGGCCCTGATGAACGACGGCTTGCGTGACGCCTTCGATCCTACCTCCCTGTCCGTTGGCAAAGTTAAGAAAAAGAAGAAGTAAATGAGCACTACACCAGTACTGAGCGTTAGAGACCTCAACGTAAAGTTCAATACCGAAAACGGTATTGTGCACGCGGTGCGCGGCATTGACTTCGACCTATATGCGGGCAAGACGCTGGGCATCGTAGGCGAATCTGGCTCCGGTAAGTCGGTTGCCTCTATGGCCATTATGGGCCTGCACCCTACCACCGCAGACATCACCGGCTCAATCAAGTACAACGGCACCGAGCTGCTGGATATGAGCGATAAGCAGATGTGTGACTACCGTGGCAAAGAGATTTCCATGGTTTTCCAGGATCCGTTGTCGTCGCTGACTCCGGTTTTTACTATCGGCCACCAGCTAGCTGAGGTGCTCAAGGTCCATAATAAGGGCATGAGCGATAAGGCTATTCAGGCTCGCTCTATCGAACTTTTGCGTTTGGTAGGCATTCCTTCCCCCGAGAGCCGTCTCAAGTCCTTCCCCCACGAGTTCTCGGGTGGTATGCGTCAGCGTGTCATGATTGCTATGGCCATTGCAAATGACCCCCGTGTGCTGATTGCAGATGAACCGACGACCGCGCTTGATGTGACCATTCAGGCCCAGGTGCTTGAGGTTATGCAGAAGGCCCAGGAAGAAACCGGGGCAGCTACCATCATGATTACCCACGACCTGGGTATCGTCGCTGGCATGGCCGATGAAATTATGGTGATGTACGCAGGCAAGGCAGTAGAGCATGCTGCAGCTGCCGACCTCTACAAAAAGCCCTCCATGCCCTACACCATCGGTCTGCTGGGTGCCGTGCCCCGCGTGGACCGCAAGGAAAAAACCTCGCTGGTACCGATTGAGGGCACCCCGCCCAACTTGCTCAAGCCCGTGGTCGGTTGCTCCTTCGCAGCCCGCTGCCCTGTAGCTACGGACGCCTGCCTGACCGAGGAGCCGGAGCTCAAGTTGATTGCAGGTACCGGCGAGAACCACCGCTCAGCTTGCCTGTACGCAGAGAAGTTTGTCAATGAACGTCCTGAACAGATGTTCCCTGTTCCCGCTATCCCGACCTCCGCACTCGACGGTGTACCCCGCGAAGAACGTGCGAACGTGCTTGAGGTCAAGGACGTTAGAAAGTTCTTCCCCCTCACAAAGGGCGCTCTCATCAAGCGCCGCGTGGGCACCGTCAAAGCGGTCAATGGCGTTAGCTTCGATATCCGTGAGGGCGAGTGCTTCTCGATCGTGGGTGAGTCAGGTTGCGGTAAAACCACCACTCTGCTCGAAATCATGGAGTTCTCCAAAGACATCGACGGCGAAATTGTCATCGCTGGTGTCTCCAATAAGCAGGGTCTGCGCGGTTCAGAGCTCAATGCCCTCCGTAAGAACCAGCAGATGGTTTTCCAGGATCCAACGGGTGCACTCGACCCCCGCTTCACCGTCTACGAAATTCTGGCCGAACCCTTGCAAAACCAGGGTTGGGCAGTCAAAGACATCAAGAAGCGTGTGCTTGAACTGATGAAGACCGTTGGCCTACAGCCCGACCATGTTAACCGCTTCCCCAACCAGTTCTCAGGCGGCCAGCGCCAGCGTATCGGTATTGCCCGTGCTCTCGCTGTTAACCCCAAGCTGGTGGCTCTTGATGAGCCCGTCTCGGCTCTTGACGTATCGGTTCAGGCCGGTGTGATTAACCTGCTGGAGCAGCTGCGGGTGGAGCTGGGTCTGAGCTATCTGATGGTGGCACACGACCTGGCTGTGGTACGTCATGCCTCTGACCGAGTAGCTGTGATGTACCTGGGGCGTGTGGTTGAGATTGGAGATGTGGACGAGGTCTTTGATAGTCCCGTGCACCCCTATACCAGAGCTCTGCTCTCTGCCATCCCTGTGCCCGATCCCGAGGTGGAGGCTAATCGCCGGCGTATTGTGCTGGAAGGCGACCTACCCACCCCCGTCAACGCACCGGAGGGTTGTGCTTTCGCTACTCGCTGCCCCATCTTTAAGCTACTTCCCGATGATAAGCAGAAGAACTGTACCGATAACGTCCCCGCACTGAGCCTGGCAAGCGAGGATCATAAGTACGCCTGTCATTATCCCGAACACGAAGTCGCTATGAGATGAATTACATATATAGCATGTAATTGACGTCACTTCTATTTTTATGTCTGACCCATCCTCTTTACAAAGGAGAAGAGAGAATGAACAAGAATCTAGTTCTTAATCGCCGTACCCTGCTCTGGGGTACCGGCATTCTGGGTACCACCGGCCTGCTGGCAGCCTGTGGTGGCTCAGATGGCAACACCACAAGTGCTGCTAGCGCCAGCATGGCAGCAGCTGGTGATGAAGTTAAGGTAGAAATCAATGAGCAGGACCTTGCTAATCTACAGAACGGAGGCACCTTTACTCTTCCGGCCAGCTCAATTGGCCCCGACTTCAACATCACCTCTCAGAACGGCAACTCAGCTGATAACGCCCTCGTTCTGTCTACCACCCACGTCAATATGGCTACCGGCCTGTGGCTCAGTGGTTTTGATGGGCAGGAAGAAGTCAACCCCGTCTTCTGCGAGAGCTATGAAGCAGAAACCGTAGACGGAGTTCAGACCATCCGCATCAAGCTCAACCCCGATGCTAAGTTCAACGATGGCACCCCCATCGATATTGAGGCGCTACGCACCTCGTGGAACGTTTTTAAGTCCACTGAAGGCGATTACAATATCGTGACCTCGGGTATGTATGAGTTCATCGAGTCTATCGAAGAAGATGGCGATGCCTTCAACGTTATCGTTACCATGAGTGAGCCCTACTACCCGGCAACTAGCCTCTTTGGTAGCGTCCTGCACCCGGCCATGGCCGACCCTGAGGTCTTCAACAATGGCTGGACCGATAACCCCAACCCCGACTATGGTATTGGCCCCTTCAAGCTGGAAGAGTGGAACTCTTCCGAAAAGCGGTTCTCCGTTGTTCCCAACGAGAACTGGCTGGGGGATCAGCCCCTGCTGGAGCGTATCACCTTCCGCCAGATGGAGGCCTCCGCAGCCCGTGCTGCCTTCCGCAATGGCGAAATTGATGCAGTGGAAGCTCGAACTTTGGCTGCCTATAAGGACGTTGAGGGTACCGCTAATGCGGAGCCCCGTCGTTCCCTGCGTCTCTTCTCCGGTGGATTGGACCTCAACCCCGCTCGCATCCAGGATGTCGCTCTGCGCCGTGCTATCTTTGCTGGCGCTGACCGTAAGGACCTCTCGGACATTCGTTTCCAGGGGCTGAACTGGACTGAGGAGACCCCCGGTTCCATGCTTCTGCTACCTGTCTCTGAGCACTACCAGGACAACTTCCCCGAAGAGCACGGTGTTGAGGCAGCTCAGAAGATTCTGGAAGATGCCGGCTACACCAAGAACGGCGACTACTATGCCAAGGACGGCACAAACGCTAGCTTCCGTGTCACCAACTTCGGTGACGACCCCGGCTCTGCTGCTCTGGCCCAGACCATGGTTGAGCAGATGAAGACCATCGGCATTGAGTGCTCTATAGACCAGCAGCCCGACGCTAACTTCGCCGCGGTGGTCGGTAACAAGGAATACGATATGACCTTCTCTGGTTTCACTGTCGGCCCTGATGCAACCATCGCAACCCGCCAGTACTACCACTCATCTAACCTTGATGGTGTTGCCGGATCCGAGGAAATCGATGCCATGATCGCTGAGATGGAAAAGATTGAGGATGACGCTGAGCGTAACGCTAAGTGCAACGAAATTGAAAAGAAATTCATGGCCGAGTTTGCAACTCTTGGTACCGTCTTCAATGGCCCCGACATCTTCTACTGCAAGACTGCCCTAGCTAACTACGGTGCCTCTATGTTTGGTAGTCCCCGTTACAACCCCAACTCTTGGTCACGTGTTGGCTGGATGAATGGCTAACCTTTTCTCGATTTATCTCGAGGGGGGGGGAGAGAGAGAATCCCCGGTCTAGCCCATACATCTTGTCCCACCACTTTCTTGGGTGGTGGGGCAAGAGTATTTTTGAAGACGATGCGATTCAGGTGCTATGTAAAAACCGAAAAGTGCTCTGTGATACCTGAGGATAGGAGAAAAGTTTAGATAAGCTAATCTATTTTTTTCAGAAATATTCAGCTCTTACGGGGCCATAATGTGAAATATGGGTTGAAAAGATATTAATATGCCGTGAATTACCTGCTAGGGTAGTCTCAATCACACAAAAAGTGTGGCGAACATTAAGTTCTGCTTATCTAAGGATTGCATCATGACTGCACGTATTAACCTCAACCGCAGGTCCTTCTTTGTCGTCTCAGGTTTAGCCGGTGTGACCGGCCTGCTGGCAGCCTGTGGTGGCGGCTCAGGCAACACAACCAGCGCAGAAACCGGTGCGGCCCTTGGCGCCGGCGACGACATTTCGCAGCTGATATCCATTAACGAACGTGACCGCTCAGAGCTCCAGGCCGGGGGTACCCTCGCCCTGGCCGCATTGGATCTAGGCCCTAACTTTAACGTAGCCACCCAAACTGGCTACACCACCTCCAACCTCAACGTCATGGCAGCGGTAAACACCGCCACCGTCAGTGGCCTCTGGAAGTCCAACGCCACCGGCGAATACAGCATCAACACTGACTACTGCCTCTCCTACGAATCCACCGAAACCGACGGTGTACAAACCATCGCCATTAAGCTGAATCCCGAGGCTAAGTTCAACGACGGTACCCCCATCGATATCAAGGCCCTGCAGGTTACCCACAAGACCCTTACCGAAGAGGGCTACAACATCGTAGACCCCGGCGTCTACGCCCACATTGCCTCCATCGAAGAAGACGGCGACGCTTTCTCCGTCAAGGTCACCATGACCGAACCCTATTACCCCATCGAGAATCTGTTTGGTACCGGTCTGGTTCACCCCGCCATGGAAGACCCGGCAATCTTCAATGACGGCCTGCTCGACACGATTAACAATGACTACCTCTCAGGGCCCTACAAGGTTGATAGTTGGGATTCAGCGCAGAAGGTGCTCACCGTCGTCCCCAACGAAAACTGGTGGGGTGAGAAGCCTCTGCTCGAACGCATCACCTTCCGCCAAATGGAAGCCTCAGCTGCCCGTGCAGCCTTCCGCAACGGTGAAATCGATGCCGTTGGAGCAAGCACCCTGACCGCCTACAAGGACGTAGAAAGCACCAGCGGCACCGAGCCCCGCCGCGGTCAGAACCTCTACGCCGGTGGCCTGATGATTAACCCCGAACGTCTCACCGATACCGCCCTGCGCCGCGCCATCTTTGCTGCTGTTGACCGCCAGGCTCTTGCGACTCTGCGTTTCAACGGTCTGAACTGGACCGAAACAGTACCCGGGTCTATGATGCTCATGCCCTTTGCCGATGACTACCAGGACAACTACCCAACAGAGGTCGGCACAGAAGTTGCCCAGAAGATTTTGACCGACGCCGGTTACAGCCAGAGCGGTGACTACATGGCCAAGGACGGGGCCAACGCCAAGTTCGCGATTACCACCTTTGGTGACGACCCTATCGCAGATGCCACCGCTCAGACCGTCGTGCAGCAGATGAAGGCAGCCGGTATTGAATGCACCATCGACAAACAACCCGATAGCAACTACTCCACCGTCATCGGCAACAAGGAATACGATGTGACCTACTCAGGTTATGGTGTGCTGGGTGACGACGCATCGAGCACAGCTGAGTATTTCTACCACTCATCGACCTACAATGGAGTGGGCACCCCCGAGCTCGATGAGATGTGCGATCGCCTGCGTACCATTCAAGACAAAACTGAACGCAACGCTCTTTCGAACGAGATTGAGAAGAAGCACATGGCCGAGGTTGCCACCATGATTCCGATTATGAACGGCCCCGAGATTGTCTTCTGTAAGACCGGTCTGGCCAACTACGGCTCCTTCCTCTTTGCCCGCCCCTACGCCAACCCGTCCGCCTACATCAACGCGGGCTGGGTCAAGGAGTAGAACCTCAACCCTACGGTGCATACATTCGATTCCTTCGCCGGTTTTCGACGGTTAAACCGTCGAAAACCGGCGAAAGCGTCGAAATAGGGATTCTGAGTCTCAATCGCGCAAACCCGGCGGCTCCTTGCCTTCATACGTTATTCTTAATAGCTGATTCTTAAAATTTGTTAGCGGGCTGTTGAGGCCCGCGACCCTAACCCAGCCACGAAAGAAGTGCACAGCCCGTGTTCAACTCACTCTCAGACCGGTTGACAGCAACCTTCAAAAACCTGCGCGGCAAAGGCAGGCTGACCGAGGCTGATATTGACGCAACAGTCCGCGAAATTCGCCGCGCCCTGCTGGATGCTGACGTCGCTGTGCCCGTCGTGCGCGAATTCACCGCGCACATCAAGGAACGGGCCCTGGGCTCTGAGGTTTCTGAAGCGCTCAACCCCTCCCAGCAGATCGTCAAGATTGTTAACGAAGAACTGGTCAATATACTGGGCGGTCAGACCCGCCGTATCAATATGGCCAAGACAGGGCCCACCATCATCATGCTGGCCGGTCTGCAGGGTGCCGGTAAAACAACCCTGGCCGGTAAGCTGGCCCACTGGCTCAAGAAGCAGGGGCACACCCCCATGCTGGTCGCCTCCGATTTGCAGCGCCCCAACGCCGTCAACCAGCTCAAGGTCGTCGGTGAACGCGCGGGTGTGCCCGTCTACGCCCCCCACCCCGGTGTCACCAGCGAGTTCGATGTGCCTACCGGTGATCCCGTGCAGGTGGCCCGTGACGGCGTAGCCGAGGCCCGAGCCAAGCTACACGACCTTGTGATTGTTGATACCGCAGGCCGTCTAGGTGTTGATGCCGAGCTGATGGCTCAGGCCCGAAATATCCGAGACGCAATTGAGCCCAATGAGGTCCTCTTCGTCATCGATGCCATGATTGGCCAGGACGCCGTCAACACCGCCAACGCCTTTAACGAGGGCGTTGATTTCACCGGCGTTGTGCTCTCAAAGCTTGACGGCGATGCCCGCGGCGGTGCCGCCCTATCGGTTGCGTCGGTGACCGGCAAGCCCATCATGTTCGCTTCAACCGGTGAAAACGTCACCGACTTTGAGCAGTTCCACCCAGATCGTATGGCCTCCCGAATCCTTGATATGGGTGACGTTCTCACTCTTATCGAGCAGGCCGAGCAGACCTGGGACAAGGCCGAAGCTGACCGTATGGCCAAGAAGTTCGTTGACCAGGAGGACTTCACCTTCGATGATTTCTTGGCCCAGATGCAGCAGATTCGCAAGATGGGCTCCATGAAAAAGCTGCTCATGATGATGCCGGGTGCCGCCCAGATTCGTCAGCAGCTTGACAACTTTGACGAGAAGGAAATAGACCGCGTCGAAGCGATTGTTCGCTCCATGACCCCTCATGAGCGGGTAGCCCCCAAAATTATTAACGGTTCCCGTCGCGCCCGTATTGCCAAGGGCGCCGGTGTGACCGTCTCTGAGGTCAACATGCTCATGGAGCGTTTCGCGCAGGCCCAGAAAATGATGAAGAAGATGGCCTCTGGCAACATGGCCGGTATGCCTGGCGGTATGCAGATGCCCGGTATGGCTGCCGCCGGTGGCGCTGCCCGCAAGAACAAGGGTAAGGGTAAGAGCAAAGCCAAAGGCAAGGCCCGCTCCGGCAATCCGGCTAAGCGCGCGGCGCAGGAGCAGGCGGCCGCCGCCAAGCAACAGGCAGCTCTCGGTTCGGCCTTCGGCCAGCAGAACCAGGACGTCAAGCCCGAGGATTTGAATCTACCCAAGGGCTTCGAGAAGTTCCTCAAGTAGCTCTCTGCGATAGGCGAGCGAGTGCGCGGCCCGCCCCCGCCTATCACTGAGAGCGCGTAGCCGTGCCCACTCCTACGAGAGGCCTATTCACGTCTGGTCGGGGGGGCTCGGACCCGTAGTAAATGTGAGTCTGGGGCATTGAGCCATGCCGGGGTTAGCCGGTTACTTATGCTTCTAGTTTGACAGGTGTGGGCTGTGCGGGGGAGCGCCTATAAAAAGATGACAGGGGCAGACCTGCGAGGTAGGCCCCTGTATTCTGCTATCAGAGTTCAACCCCCTTTTTATCTTTTGTGGGCTCTGGCTGCACGGTACATTAGGGTGTAGTGTCCACCCGCTGTCAAGGAGTAGTTCAATGGTCGATTCTTACCTGCCTGAAGATGAGCTCAAGGCCTTTATTGCGACTCTACCTACACGCCGTTTGGCAGCAGGTGCTCTGATTCGTAATGGGGCGGGGCAGATGCTGGTGGTTAAGCCCAATTATAAGGACGGCTGGACGATTCCCGGCGGTACGGTGGAGGCCGGTGAAGCCCCGCAGACCGGCTGCTTTCGTGAGGTCGCTGAGGAGGTGGGCCTTAACCTAGAGCCGGGCCGCCTGCTGGTGATTTTTCACGGGCTAGCCTTGGGAATTTGGGGCGACTCAACCTACTACATCTACGATGCGGGTGTGCTCCCTGAAGGGGCTCAGATTACCTTACAAGAAGAAGAACTGACCGGCTATGAGTGGGTTGCTCCCGAGCTCCTCGATGCCTATTTCGGCCCCAGTCATGCCCACCGTCTCCGCCAAGCCTTTCGAGCGCTTCAGACCGGTGAAGTCTATGAGTTCTCCAGCAGTGGCTCCTAGATATGGCGTGCTTTGAGCTCAGCTGGTGGGGTGAAGGCAGGCATACTATTCGTTATCTTCGTGAGGATTTGAGGTCATGACAGAATCACACCGTGAAACCGCAGATGCAGCCTACCCTGCCGCCGGTGCGGTAGGTTCGCAGGTGTTCTGGGCCCGGGTGCGCATTGACGTGGGCAAGAACCCCCAGCCCTGGCGGGCGCAGCTACCCGCTTTCTACAGAGGTGAGATAGACACCGCCCCTGTTGAGCCGGGGAACACCAAGACGCCGGCTAGCTATGAAATGCAGGTGCGGGAACAGCTGGAGACCATCATTGAAGCTCTCCGGAATCAGCAGAATGTTCCGAGTCATGAGTACACTGACGAAGAGCTACGGAGCGTTGACGAGCTAGCCCAAGATTCGGCCAAGTTTGATAGCCTGATTGAGCAAATTATGGGCACTGAGACGACCGAAGAGCATCACCTGCTCCAGACCACCGGTGCAAACGAATCAGACCCCGCCTCTAACGGCACTGAGGGTGATGGGCCTGGACACTGGGAGCTGAATCCCGACGTCCTTGCCTACCTTCAAGCCCTACCCGAAGTAACAGCGGTTGAGACCGCGCAGGGGCGCGCCCAGGTTTATTTTCTGTGTGAGAACGTTCCGGAGGCGCCCCTGCCGCGCACGGTGCTGGCGCATTCTGACGGCAGACTCAAGGCTGGCAGACCCCTCGAAGTTGTCTATCGAGAGCTGTGCGAAGCATTTCCCGGGCTCGAAGGGCAAACGGGCGGTCTAGAAATTGACTACCTGCACCTGGCGAACTTTTCTCTGGGAACCGACGCGGTTGGCCTCGACCCGCAGGGGATTAGTGCAGCGCTAGTTGAGGCATCTATGGCTGATCTGGCAGCGCACATGAAACCCACTGTATTTTCTGGTACCGTTCAGGCGGCACCGGCAGATAGGGGCTGGTCCTTGGTAACAGCAGATTCACGCACCCTAGCTGCACTTTTGCAGGCGCTCAACGTTCCCGCAATTATTGCCGAGCACACCTTCTTCGCGCAGAATCTGGCTTTTGTGTTGCCCGCCGACTCGACTGAGCCTGTGAAGGGGAGCGTAGCAGACTGGGCGAGTAAAGTTATGGGTACCCCCGATACTCCACTGATGGGCACGGTACTGACCTTTTCCTGGTCGCCCGTCAAGAAGATACTGTCTGACTCCTCTCAGCCAAACACCGACGTCGGCAACCTGGTCTGGCATATGCCGGGTCGTTTACCCGACCCCTACCAGGAGCTCGCAGCCCGCGAGAATCTAGAGCAGCTCACCTGGTTCTATGGGCTTGATGAACGGACCGCCAACAGGCTGGCTAACTACGTGCTCGATTACGGTAGTACCGATGGTCTCGAGTCAACACTACACGCCCTCGAACTGCCTGATGAGCTACTGAAGGTGCTGACCGGGGCTGTGACCCTCGATGAGTTCGTGGGCTACCGCGAGTTCGCCCCCGATATGACGGGGCTGGGCCGTCTCAAGCAGGCCGTCACCGCCTACCCCAACGGTACCGACCCGGTCAGTTCTGTCTCGCGTGAACTTTTGCAGCGGCCCTGGCTGGTGAAAGCAGATGCCGCCGCGCAGCTCGGTGCATCGGGCGCGCTGGCGCTGTGGGGAGCTCGCCGGGCATCACAGGGCCGCTCGGGCAGGGCCGCGCTGGTGGCTGCGGCTACCCTGGGTGCCCTAGGAGCCACAGAGCTGGTCATTGCGAGAGCACATGAAAAGCTGAGCGACCAGCAACAGATGCCGGTGCAGAATCTTACCGCCCGCCCGCTGTCGCTGACGGAAGAGTTGAGAGCCCAGCACGCGGTTTCAGCCAGGAGAGCTGAAGAGCCCACCGTGCCAAAGTTTCTGCGCAACGCCAAGAAGCTTGGTGCTCAGGCGGGGGAGCAGACTCGAGTTAAACTTGGCCGCTTCTTTGGTTTAGCTGAGTAGGTCGATAGTGCCGTTACCTCCGTCTGCGGGGGGAGGTAACGGCATGACCGGGCTTGATAGAGTGGGCAGGTGACTAGTTCCACTCGTTTTTCTTTCTCACAGATTGACCCAGACTGGGAGCGCCCAGCTCCATCACCGGCGTCCCTACGTAAAGATGTTCTCATCTGGCTGGTGGTTTTAGTGGTTACCCTGCTACTGAATGCGGCCTACCACTCAGCAGGTCTTTTGGGAGATGATAGCGAGCAAATCCGAAATTCCTACTGGGCAGCGGCGGGTATGACCCTGCCCCTGGCTGCACGCAGACGCTTCCCGTTGACCATGATGCTTGTAGCGACCCTGCTCTTCTTCGTCCTGAGCTATTTTTCCGTCATAGCCTCTGCGACCCTAAGCTACCAGCTGTCTTACTTCGCGGTGCTCTATGCAGGTTTGGCCTGGGGTAAGAATCGGGCCATGACCTGGATTGTTTATGCCCTAATCTGCCTCATTGTTTTACTCTGGTTTGTGATGGGATGGGTAGTGACCGATGCTGGGTACCAAATCATCGGGATTGAGGACTACCAGGGTGGGCTGTTCATCAAGCCCACCGCTAGCTATGTGATGGTTATTTTTACCAACGTGTTCTATTTCGGGTGCGCGGCGATCATGGGCCGCACCGCCTGGAGCCAGGCCTACCAGCGCACAATTCTGTCAGCTCAGGCTCAACAGCTCGAAGCTCAGAGCGCGCAGATGGCCGAGGACGCTGTGACCCGTGATCGCCTGCGCATAGCCCGGGAGCTACATGATTCGGTGGGCCATCACGTGTCGTCCATGGGGGTTCAGGCGGCAGCTGCCCGCAGGGCCCTGGAGAAGAAACCCGAGCTGGCAGCTGAGCCGCTGGCTAACATCGAGAAGTTGGCACGCTCGTCAGTCACAGAGATGAAAAACCTCATTCGTGTACTGCGTGCATCTGGAGAGGACGAGCACTCTTCTGGAACCTCTAAGGAGCCGCAGGTTGTAGACATCCTGTCTCTGGCTTCCCCGACTGTTACCGGTAACCTGTCGGTCACGGTGCAGGTGAGTTCGGAGGACCTTACGATGCTCAGCACCCTACAGCAGGGAACGCAACTCTCGATGTACCGTATGGTGCAAGAGGCGCTTACCAACGCCCGCAAGCACTCAGCTGCCCAGAGGGTGGTCATCGCCTTACGCACCGGTGGCTCCACCCATGAGGGCTGGGCCGAACTTGAAGTGACCGATGATGGGCCGGGTGTAGGCTCTAACAGTAAGAGGGAAGGCTCCCTTGCTCCCACATCTACCCACCAGGGCTACGGCGTTCAGGGAATCCGTGAACGGGCAGCAGCCCTTGGGGGCACCTCCTGCGTGGGCCGCCGTGAGGGCACGGAGGGCTGGCGAGTGCAGGTGCGGTTCCCCGCAACTTTCGATACACATTCTTAGGACGCTATGACGCTTAAAGTACTTCTTGCCGATGACCAAGACATGGTCCGTTCGGGTTTCGCTCTAATTCTCTCGATGGAGGACGACATAGAGGTTGTTGGGCAGGCCCGTAACGGAGCTGAGGCCCTGGAACTCGCTACCGCCTTACAGCCCGACGTGGTACTGATGGACGTTCAAATGCCCGTGATGGACGGAATTGCCGCTACCGCCAGCATCACCGCAAGCCTACCGGCGGTCAGCGTCCTCATTCTTACTACCTTTGATCGCGAAGACTACCTTTTTGCTGCCCTGCAGGCAGGGGCCAGCGGATTCATGCTCAAAACCTCTGAGGCTGACGAGCTAGTCGATGCTATCCGTAAGGTAGCCGGCGGCCTGGCTCTTCTCTCACCTGAGATGACTGTTCCTCTGATTGCCCGCTTTGTAGAGCAAGCGGGGAATCGGGAGGCCCTTGTAGCCTCCGGTGGGGCACAGCAAGGTGAGGGCAGGCAGGAGCTCAGCGCTGAAGATGCCTTCGCCTTGGCTACCTTGACCCCGCGCGAAAAGGAAACCCTTGAACTGCTCGCACAGGGGCTGACCAACGCTGAAATTGCTGAGCGGCTCTTTCTGGGGGCGGCCACGGTGAAAACCCACGTTTCTAATATTTTGGCTAAAACCCACAGCCGTGACCGGGTAGGAGCGGTCATCTTCGCGCACCGGGTCGGCCTAATGCACTAAACCAGCGGTGCTCTCTCAACCAGGCCCACACCGTCCGCTCTGAAATCTCCCCCGTTAGGTTCCACCTGGCGGGGGAGCCGCTCTAGTAGCCCCCCTCCTAAACTGAGTGTAATACCACACCCTAGGAGGTAATCATGACTGATCACAACAGAATTGAGGTGCGGGGCCTGACCAAGGTCTTCGGTACCGGCACCGACGCTAAAACCGTGGTGGAGGACGCGAGCTTCACCGTTGAGCCGGGATTAATGACCGGTTTTCTCGGGGCCAACGGCGCGGGCAAAACCACGAGCATGCGCATGATGATGGGCCTGCTCGAACCCACCGCCGGGCAGGTGCTGTACCGCGACCGCCCTATCACCGCCGCTGACCGAGCCGGATTTGGCTACATGCCCGAAGAACGTGGGCTCTACCCCAAACAGCCCATCCTGTCGCAACTCATCTACCTGGGGCAGCTACGCGGCATGAGCGCCGTAGCCGCCCGCACGGTCGCCACCGAGCATCTGACAGAACTGGGGCTGGGGGAGCGCCTGAACGACAAGCTCGAATCCCTCTCGTTAGGCAACCAACAGCGAGTGCAGATTGTTGCCTCCATTCTGCACCAGCCCACAGCCCTGATTCTCGATGAGCCCTTCTCAGGGCTTGACCCCAAGGCCGTGGACACCTTGGTCTCCATGATGCGAGAACTCATGCGCACCGGCGTCCCCATTCTCTTCTCATCCCACCAGCTCGACCTCGTAGACCGTCTCTGTGACCGTGTGGTTATCCTGCACAGGGGCACCGTGAGGGCCCAGGGGGCAGCCACCGAACTCCGGGAATCGGGCACCCCCCGCTACCTCTACCGGGGCGGGGTCGATGCCGCCTGGCTACGAGACATACCGGGCATTACCGTCCTTGATGTCAACGGCACTGAAGCCACTTTAGAATTTGCTCCCGGCACGCAGATGCACGAGTTACGCGCACAGATTCTGCGCGAAGGTCTCAGCCGCGACATGCACGAATTTTCTCGCCAGCTACCTACCCTCGGCGAAATTTACCGAAAGGTTACAGGACAATGACGACCCATGCAGCACCGAAAAACGCCTGGCAGATTGTGGCAACCCGAGAGGTCATGGTCAAGCTGCGCGACAAATCTTTTATTGGAAGTACCCTCCTTACCCTGGTCATTCTTCTGGCCTCTATTTTGATTCCCTACTTTCTCAACTCGGGCTCATCAAGCTACACCGTAGCCACCAGTGACGACAGGGCCTCTGCCCTGATTGCAGCAACTGACTCTGCTATCGGCGACGAAGCTAGCTACACCGCCACCCAGGTGGAGAATGCGGACGCGGCTCGCGCCTTGGTCGTTGACGGCGAGGCAGACGTCTACCTGGCGCCGGCTGAAGACGGCTGGGAACTCGTCTTCGACTCCTCTCCCGATAACACTATTATCACTGACCTAAGTTCTGCCATCTCTGCAACGGTGACCGCCGAAAACGCTACTGCCGCCGGTATCGATTTGAGCGCCCTTAACTCGGGCACCACCGTCACAACCCAGACCATCAACGGTAAGAATAACGCTGGGTTGGCTATGATAGTTTCCCTAGCTTTCGCCATGATTTTTTACATGTCAACGATTCTCTTTGGCGTGGCAATTGCTAATTCAGTGGTCGAAGAGAAACAGAATCGTATCGTTGAAATCATTGCCACCGCTATACCGCTGGGGCAACTGTTGACTGGGAAGATCATTGGCAACATTATCTTGGCCATCTTGCAAGTCGTAGTCTACGGGGCCACCGCCCTTGTAGCCATGCAGATAACAGGCTCAGCCACCGAGTTTGGCTGGATTCTGCCCTCAGCTGGCTGGTTCGCTCTCTTCTACATTGCGGGCTTCGCAGCCGTTGCAACCATCTGGGCTGCTGTTGGCGCTATGTCCGCTCGGGCTGAGGACGTCACCAACCTCTCAATCCCCCTCATGATGGTGCTCATCGCGGCCCTCTTCGCCGGTATCTATCTATCAGACTTCTGGCTTAGAGTAGTCTCCTTTGTGCCGGTGCTTTCATCCATCGCGATGCCTCGCCGCCTGCTGACTGAGGACGTGGCCTTATGGGAACCTGCGCTTGCCCTTGTGATTACACTGGCTACAGCAGCTCTGCTGACCCGTGTGGGCGCTCGCATTTACCGGGCCAACATCATGCGCGGCGGCACCTCTGTGAGCTGGAAGCAGGCCCTGAAAAAATAAAGTCGGTCAGCTTGCTCACAACACGCCTGGGTAAGCCGTCAAACTCTAGCTTAAGGCAGGCTGAGCTGGCATACTTGACGGGTACTCGATTTCACTCGGCCCCTCTCATCCGGGTGAGGTTGTGTCCGCAGAGGTCTTGAAGAAGCCCGCCCCACGAGCTGAAGCCTGACCTCGAACAGTTATAGAAAACAGGAGAAACCACTACAGTGGCTGTTAAAATTCGTCTCAAGCGTTTCGGTAAAATCCGCGATCCCCGCTACCGTGTTGTAGTAGCTGACTCACGCACCAAGCGTGACGGTAAGGCTATCGAGGAAATCGGCATTTACCACCCGACCGAGAACCCCTCGCGCATCGAGATTAACTCGGAGCGTGCCCAGTACTGGCTGTCCGTTGGCGCCCAGCCCACCGAGCAGGTAGCTGCTCTGCTGAAGCTGACCGGCGACCTGGCTGCTGCCAAGGGCGAAAAGGCTGAGTCAACCGTAAAGCCCGTTGACGCCAAGCCCGAGTTCGTTGTTCCCGAAAAGGGTTCGGTCATCCTCCCTGAGGCAATCACCCCCAAGGGCGAGGACAAGGCTGAAGAGGTAGCTGAAGAAGCTCCCGCAGAAGAGGCTGCTGACGAAGCAGCTTCTGAGGAAGCAGCTGAGTAATCATGTTGGCTGACGCTCTCGAACACCTCGTTCGGGGTATTGTTGATCACCCGGAGGACGTGAAAGTTCGTTCTAAGGACGGCCGTCGCGGTGAAACTCTGGAGGTTCGTGTCAACCCTGATGATTTGGGCCGTGTGATTGGCCGCTCCGGCCGTACCGCCCAGTCCATCCGCACCGTAGTCAACGCCATCAACGACGGCGACCACGTGCGGGTAGATGTGATTGACACCGACAAGAGACGCTAACTAAATACATAAAAAGAGGCCCCTACCGTTTCACACCAAGCGGTAGGGGCCTTCTTGCATCTGCCCCCTGGCGTCCGCGCCTTTGGCAGACCACCTGCTGGGCTAGGTCCTTTCGCTCCTGCTTACGGTCACCAGCCCCGTAACAATGAAACGGCGTAGAAGAGCCAAAACCCGGTAAAGTTAGTACAAAACCCACACACCACCTCAAGGAGAACCCATGCAGGTTCTGGTTGCCCGCATCGGCAAACCCCATGGCATTCGGGGCGAAGTCACCGTTCAGCTCTTTACGGATGCTCCTGAAGAACGCTTTGCCCCCGGTTCCGTACTCAAGATTGACAACTTTGACCCGACGTCCGCAGCGGGGCGCATCGCCCCCGCCGGCACCCTCACCGTCAAATCTTCCCGCTGGAACAAGAAAATCTTGGTCGTCGGCTTTGACGAAGTAAAAAACCGAAACCAGGCTGAAGACCTGCGGGACACCCGCCTCACCTTTGACTCTGCTAGCGAAGCAGAAACCGACGGTGACGATGAAGGCTACTATGAGCACGAACTGCTTGACCTACCCGTCTACTTGGCCGCCGACATCAAGGACGGCTACCTGCCAGAGGAGCCCGTCGCCATCGTCACCGGGCTGCAGACCATGCCCACCCAGGACCTGCTCATCCTTGAAAACACCGCAGATGGTGAAGAGGTCATGATTCCCTTCGTCGAAGAACTTGTGCCTGCCATTGACACCGAAGAAGGATACGTCATCATCAACCCGCCTGCCGGCTTGCTCGAACTCAACAGCGATGAAGACGACGAAGTAGACACCGAGAGTGAGCACAGCTAAACCCCATGCGCTTTGATGTCATCACCATCTTCCCCGAATACCTGGCCCCGCTCCGGCTTTCTCTCATGGGTAAAGCATGCAACTCCGGCAGGGTTGATTTGCACGTGACCGACCTGCGTGATTTCGCTTTCGATCGCCACAAAACAGTGGATGACACCCCTTACGGTGGGGGAGCGGGTATGGTCATGAAGCCCGAGCCCTGGGGCCTAGCCCTTGACCAGGCGCTTGCCGCCACCCCAGTGCCCCTCACGGAACAGGGCGAGAAGCCCCTGCTCATTGTGCCGTCTCCCGCCGGGGCCGTGTTCACCCAGCAGATGGCCTATGAACTGGCAGCTGAAGAGCATATTGTCTTTGCTCCTGCCCGGTACGAGGGAATTGACGAGCGTGTACTTGACTGGGCTCAGGGCCATTTCAGGGTCAGGCCGGTCTCTATCGGCGACTACGTGCTCTATGGTGGTGAGGTAGCGGTCATGGTCATGATTGAGGCAGTCACCCGCCTGATTCCCGGTGCTATGGGCAACCCTGAATCACTGGAAGAAGAATCTCATACCGGGGGCCTACTGGAGTACCCGGTGTACACCAAACCTGCCACCTGGCGGGAGCAGGAGGTGCCGCCCGTCCTGCTCTCAGGTAACCACGGGGCCATTGCCCGCTGGCGCCGCGACGAGCAAATAAAGCGCACCTTCGCCCGCCGCCCCGACATGGTCAAGGCCTACCCGGCAGAGGGCTGGGATAAAAAAGACCGCAAGCTCCTGCAAGAACTGTATTCTGCCAAGAAAGAGGGCGGGAGCTAACCACCGCGCGTTTTACCTGCCCTTAAAGGCTGGCTCTGCCGCAAGCAGGGTAGTGAGACACCGGAGACGGTAGAGGTCAGCTGCCCCTACTCGGAACCTGCAACCAAACTCACAGAATTCCTCCGCTGCGCCCGCCTCCATTCATCTGGCGAAGGTGGCTTTTCTGTGGGATAATTTTTCTTTGTGTTCGTGTTGGGCACGCCCCTGCCGCAGGGGGAAGAGCGACCACCAACAACACGAGCTACCGGTGCCCCAACGGCGGGTACCGGTGAGAACAGTGTACTCGCAGACAGCATCGGTCTGGTGCCGCCAGATAGCGGTAGCCCTCAGACACTGCCTGCGCGAAACTCGAATATGTTTGACCTGCGGCAGAGATATTCACGGAGAAACTCAATGCAGACTCTTGACTTCATTGACAACAAGTCACTTCGCACCGATATACCCGAATTTGGCCCCGGAGATACCCTCAACGTTCACGTTAACATTGTTGAAGGTAGCCGTAGCCGTGTTCAGGTTTTCAAGGGCTTTGTGGTAGGCCGTCAGGGTGGCGGCGTCCGCGAGACCTTCACCGTCCGTAAGGTTTCCTTCGGCGTTGGTGTTGAGCGTACATTCCCCGTTCACTCTCCTGTCATCGATAAGATTGAGGTTGTGAGCCGCGGTGACGTTCGTCGTGCGAAACTGTACTACATGCGTGACCGTCACGGTAAAGCCGCTCGTATCCGCGAGAAGCGCGAATCCTAAACCGCGACCAGGTTTTAGCTGTATCAATGGTAACTGGCGATTCCGCCGAATCCACTGAGATAAGGCGCCAGCCCTTTGCGCGGGGCTGGCGCCTTATTGCTGTTGCCACCGCCTTGGCATTTGCCTTGCTCTTGCTCATGAGGACGTTTGTGTTTGATGTGTTTTATATACCGTCAAGTTCCATGGAGCCAACCTATGAGCCGGGTGATCGTATTGTGGTGGCTAAATACGATCGGCACCCAGCGCGCGGTGATGTGGTGGTGTTTGATGGTTCTGGCTCATTTGCGCCCTATGTCTCAGGTAGCCCCTGGGTGCGTGACCCCATAGGGACGGCTGGGCAGTGGCTGGGACTGGTGGGCTCAGATACGGTGTATATCAAACGTGTGATTGGCATTGAAGGTGATACTGTGGTCTGTTGCGATTCTGAGGGCTATGTACTGGTGAACGGTGAGCGCGCCGATGAGCCCTACTTATTCCCGGGAGATGCACCTAGCGACGTTGAATTCAGTGTTCAGGTACCCGCTGGGCGTATGTGGGTTATGGGTGATCACCGCTCAGCGTCAGCTGACTCACGGGCACTACTGGGCGCTCCAGGTGGCGGCATGATTCGCACTGAAACCGTCATTGGTAAGCCAATCTTTTTGGCCTGGCCAGCAGGGAGATTTGGCCAGGTGCCGCACAGCGCTACACTTTCTCCTACAGATTAAATTTACTCGCAGACGTTCACAGCAGAAAGGCGCATGCTTATGGAGCAAAACCAAGATAAGGTCGATGAAGCTGCAAGTCAGGCCGTCACCGACACCAAAAATCAGCCGCGTGGCGGTAAACGCCGGCGCGAAAAGAGCGTGATTAAAGAGTACGCGCTTATTATCCTCTATGCGGTACTCATCGCTTTTCTGCTGAAGACTTTTATTGTGCGAGGATTTTATATTCCATCAAGCTCGATGGAAGATACTCTTCAAGTTAATGACCGCGTGTTCGTCAACGTAGCTGGAGGACTCTTTACCGAGGCTGAACGCGGCGATATCGTGGTGTTTAAAGATACTCAGGGCTGGATGCCCGCTGTATCGAACCCCAATCCGGTACGTTCGGTTCTGGCGTTTGTGGGTGTCATGCCTGAGAGCTCTTCGAACTATTTGGTCAAGCGTGTCATTGGTGTGGGTGGCGACCATGTTGTGGGTACGGCTGACGGCCGCATCACCGTAAACGGGGTAGAGATTGACGAGACTTACCTCAAGCCCGGTGTGAGCCCCACTGACATACCGTTTGATGTAATCGTTCCACAAAACTCATATTTTGTGATGGGCGATAATCGCTCAAATTCCGCTGATTCACGCTACCACATACCGGCAGGAACAGAGTTCATCAATGACGCGGATGTGGTAGGCGAGGTCTTTGTAGTGGCCTGGCCCCTGTCTAACTTCACTTTTGTGAACGGGGCAGATGAGGTCTTCGCTGACGTGCCTGCTTCTGAATAGGGTGCCTATGGCGGAAGGCGGTACTGTTGCTGATCTGACGGTGGAACGCGAGCTCTTTGCTCGGGGTATAACACTGCTCGCTGGTATGGATGAGGTGGGCCGCGGTCCACTTGCCGGGCCGGTGACGGTGGGCGTAGCCGTCATCGGTAGGAATGCTCAGCTGAGCATAGATGGCCTGGTTGATTCTAAGAAGCTGACAGAGAAGAAGCGGGTAGCAATGGTTCCGCTGGTGCGGCAGTGGGCAGTCACAGCGGTGGGGCACGCTAGCCCAGCTGAGATTGATGCCCTCGGAATTATTGTGGCCCTTCGCCTCGCGGGTCAGCGGGCCCTGGCTCGGGTAGCGGCCGCTGGCGCTTACCCGGATGCGGTTCTACTCGATGGCAAACACAACTGGCTGACCCCGCCTCAGACTGACCTGTTTACTGCTGAACTTGACTCAACCACAGCTCTGTATTCTCACTTAGTGGGGCAGGCGTGGGCAGAGGGAGATGTAACTGGACAGGCCCATGCAGGCTGGTTCGGGCCGGTGCAGATGGAGGTCAAAGGAGACCTGCGGTGTGCGTCAATAGCGGCAGCCTCGGTGCTGGCCAAGGTGGAGCGAGACTCTCTCATGGGAGATTTGGACGCCCGCTACCCCGGTTACGGTTGGGCCAAAAACAAGGGCTATGGGTCAGCATCACATCGCACTTATATAGAGCAAGTGGGGCCTACCCCAGAACACCGGCTCACCTGGGCTCTCCCAGCTAGCCCCGAACAGGTGAGAAAAGCAATGATGAAGCGTGAGAAGGAGGAACTGTGAGTAATGAGGATCTTGAAAGCTACGAGTCAGGAGCCCAGCTTGCCCTGTATGAAGAGTACAAAAATGTGGCAGAACTCTTCACCTACATTGTAGAAACTGAGCGTCGCTTCTACCTGGCTAACCAGGTCAAGATCACCCCCAGGGCTACTGATGGCGCGGTATTTTTTGAAGTGGAGATGCAGGACGTGTGGGTGTGGGATGTCTTCCGTTCCTCCCGGTTCGTCAAGAATGTGAAAGTATATTCAGTGCGTGATGTCAACGTGGAAGAGCGTGCAGCTACTGAAGATTTCGTCGTCCCCACAGTGACTGGCTTCGACCCGAGCGCAAGCTAATTTTTTCTCCACACCTCTTTCATCGCCCCCCGTTAGGTTAGCCCTGGCGGGGGCTTTTTATGGAGAGCAGGTTATCCACAGACGGTGCCGGGCAAGAGACCAGCGCGTCATATCAGCGTCATGACTGCACCAATGCCCGAGCTGTTGAAAACACCGAGCCTGTAAAGCCAGGGGTGGGAGCTTGCACTTTTATCCACAGGCAGCACTGGGCTGGACGCTGAGGTAGACCGACCAGCAGAATGGGGCCCAATAAAGGAGCTTATGGCAAGCCCAAGAGAAAGGACGGCCCCATGACTCGTAACGCAATCATTTTACGAAATAACCCTGCACGGGTGGGGCAATGGGGTGAGAGCGTGGCCCGGGTGGTGCTGGAGCAAGCCGGGTATACGTGCCTGGCAAAGAATTGGAGGGCACCAGCTGAGCTGGGCAAAGAACGGCCCACCGGGGAGCTTGATTTAGTGATGGTTGATCCGGACTGCGTCCTGGTTGTGATTGAGGTGAAAACACGGTCGGGTGAGGGGTTTGGGCACCCGTTCGAAGCCATCACCGGTGAAAAAGCAGGTAGATTACGGCAACTAGCCTATACTTGGGCTCAGCTACACCCCGGTGATTTCAGGGGACTCAGGGTAGATGCTGTGGCTATCTGCGGAAACCCCGCCCGCTTTGACTTTGAACACCGGCAGGCGGTGGTGTAGCCGTGGCTTTCGCACGTACCTTTTCTGTAGCTCTGGTGGGAGTTACAGGGCATATCGTGGAGGTTGAAGCCGATATATCAGCGGCTCTACCCAGTTTTGTGCTACTGGGTCTACCCGATAGTTCACTCAACGAAGCTCGCGACCGAATCAGGTCGGCGGCCAAGAACTCAGGGCTACCGCTACCCGCTCAGAAACTCACTATCAATTTGACGCCTGCGACCTTGCCTAAACGAGGCTCAATGTTTGATTTAGCTATGCTTGTGGCGGCTCTGCAAGCCGATGGCGAACTACAGCCATCGGGGCAGACCGTTTTTCTCGGGGAGGTTGGGCTTGACGGATCAGTGCGTGAAATCCCAGGAATCCTGCCGGCAGTTAAAGCGGCCGTGGACGCCGGTTACTCACAGGTTCTCGTACCGGCAGGTAACGCACGCGAAGCAGCCCTCGTGAGTGGTGCCCAAGTGCAGGGAGTCACCTGCTTGGCAGAGGTATTTGTGGCCCTGGGGGCAAAAAACCCAGATCAACTCAAACGACCCGCCCAAGAGCGTCCGGTACCACAGACTACCACCGCATCAGCTCTTCGGCTGGAGCCAGATATGGCAGACGTTGCTGGGCAAGCCGAGGGGCGTCTAGCCCTTGAAATCGCAGCCGCTGGCGGCCACCACCTGCTTTTCACTGGGCCACCTGGCTCGGGTAAAACCATGCTGGCTGAGAGGCTTACCGGTATTCTGCCGCCTCTGAGCACAGAGGATGCCATGGAGGTTACTGCCATTCATTCACTCTGCATGGCCGGTGCTCCACTTCAGGAACTCATCAGCAGACCGCCCTTTGAATCTCCCCACCATTCCGCCAGTTCGCCAGCCATCCTTGGTGGTGGAGCCGGACTACCTCGACCTGGCTGTGTATCAAGGGCCCACCGAGGTGTGCTCTTTCTCGACGAGGCCCCGGAGTTCAAACGAACGGTTCTTGATTCGCTCCGTCAGCCCTTAGAGAACGGTGAAATTATCATTGACCGTTCGGCAGCCTCAGCCCGGTACCCTGCCCGCTTTCAACTCGTGTTGGCGGCTAATCCCTGCCCCTGCGGAAACAACGTTGGGCGCGGCCTAGAGTGTACCTGTACCAGTCGCGAACGTAGATCGTACTTCGGCAGGCTTTCGGGCCCCTTACTTGACCGGATTGACCTTCAGGTGGCTGTGCCCAAGGTTACCGCTACCGATCTTGCCGCCACTGGAAAGGGTGAGTCATCGGCACACATCAGAGCACGAGTTGAACAGGCCAGGGCCACCCAGGCTGAACGCCTCGCCCCCTTAGGCCTGACCACCAATGCTGAGACTAATGGTCAGATTCTACGAGGACCCCTCAAAATTTCTTCTCAGCTCACCTCTGGGCTTTCGCAGGCACTTGACCGGGGGAGTTTAACGGCCCGGGGGTTTGACCGGGTCCTGCGCACCGCATGGACTCTGGCTGATTTAGACGGTGCTACCGGCCCCACACGTGAGCACATAGACCTGGCCCTCTATTTTAGAAACCTCAATAGCGAAAGGGTAGGAGCATGACAGGCTCAGTCAACGCTACAAGTGTGCAGATTCAATCCAGTTCGACAGCAGACCTCGAAGACATCCGACGGGCACGTACCGAGATTCTGCGCATTACCGACCCCGAAGACGCCCCTACATCAGCGCTGATTCAGCTTGTGGGGCCGGTGCTGGCTGCTGACTACCTCACCGGGCGGGCGCAACTAACCTCCAGAGTCCTGGCTGAGCACCTTGAAGAACGTGGCGTTCAAGATCTCGCTGGAGCCCAGGCCCTTTCTACTACTGTATCTGAGCGCAATCAACGGTGGGTGACCCGTCGCGGCCACATCACCGCAGAGCAGGACGCTCAGCTGGCTCGGGCCTGTGATGCTTGGTTCTGTATACCAGAAGATGATGACTGGCCCAGCTCCCTCAATGATCTTGACACCGCTGGACCTGTAGGCATCTGGGGTAGGGGCGACCGCGCTCGGCTGGCACAACTCAACAGAGCCCTTACCGTGGCCGTGGTCGGTTCACGGGATGTGACCTCCTATGGCAACTCTGCTACCAGCCACCTCGCCGGTGATTTAGCGGCGGCCGGTTACACTGTTATTTCAGGGGGAGCCTTTGGCGTTGATGCCACAGCCCACCGGGCAGCACTTGCCACAGGCGTTGGTGACCTATCAACGGTAGCGCTTATGGCTGGCGGACTCGACAGGCTATACCCCAAGCATAACGAGCAACTCTTACACAGCATCATTGAGCAGGGGCTGGTGCTGAGTGAAATACCCCTGGGGCAAAACCCTACCCGCTTTCGCTTTCTTCAACGCAACAGGTTAATAGCGGCTCTATCCGATAGCACTGTGGTGGTAGAGGCCAGGTGGCGTAGCGGCGCACTCAACACTGCCAACCATGCACTTGCCCTCGGCAGGTCGGTTTATGCCGTACCCGGCCCTATTTTTTCACCCACCTCAGAGGGGTGCCACCGGCTGATACGTGACGGATTAGCTCAGCTGACTACGGATGCCCGGCACATTATTGAAGACAGTGCCCCTCTGGGAAACCAGAACGAACAGAGTCTACTAAGCCAGCCAGATACTCATCAGCTACTGATTGACTCACTGACCGAGGCTCAGGCGCGAGTTTGGGATTTGCTACCTGTGCGCACACCGGTGGGTGCCGACACCCTAGTTGCTCAAGTAGGGTTGCCCGGTAGAACCGTCATGCTGACCCTAAGCCAGCTAGCGTCGCTAGGTCTGGCGACAACCAACCGAGGCGGGTGGGCCAAAACACGTATGCCAGCAGACAACCCTGCGGTGGGGCGATAAACTAGTTTCGAAAGGCGCCAAAATTGAGGGGAGGGACTCACGGTGAGTGCAGAGAACTCGAGTCAGCTACCTGTTACTCTCAAAATTGGTGCTCCCACGGTGAACGAAGACCGAGAGTTCACCAGGGCCAGCGAAGCTTTTGAGCGGTATCTGACGTATGAACTACACCGGTCACCGGCAACGGTACGTGCCTACCGCTCTGATATGTCAGATTTCTTCGCCTACGCCGCCCGCCACGGAGTCACTCACCTGACTGACATCACTCTCGACATGCTTCGTAGCTGGCTGGCCACGCATCACCATCGGCGGTCAGCCAGAAGCTCCATGGCACGGCGTACCTCTACCCTGCGTACTTTTTTCTCCTGGGCTGAGGAAGAGGAACTTATGCAGACCAATCCGGCTCTCAAGCTGAGCACACCGAAGAAAACTCAGCACCTGCCACCGGTCCTAACCGAGGAACACATGCAAACCGTCACCCAGACCTTGGTAACGGCGCTTGAAGCTGACCCTCTCGACCCCAGGCTACTCCGTTTGCACGCAGTGGTTGAGCTACTCTATTCCACAGGCATTAGAATCTCTGAGCTCACCGGCCTTGACCTCGACTCTGTTGACCGCGCCAACCGTACCGTGCGGGTCCTTGGTAAAGGCAATAAAGAACGTATTGTACCTTTCGGTTCTCCCGCTCTGGTAGCTCTCAACCGGTGGGTCACTCGCGGGCGCCCGATATGGCTTCCCGCGAAAAACAACGCCCAACCCGCCGTTAGCTCACCCCAACCCGCTCTGTTCCTCGGGCCGCGAGGAGGAAGAGCTAACCCCCGGCAGATCCGAGCAGACCTGACCACCTTGCTGGGCACCCTAGATGACACCACCGCCAGCGGAGCCCACATCTTTAGGCACACGGCTGCCACCCATCTGGTTGACGGGGGAGCAGACATCAGAGCGGTACAAGAACTACTGGGGCACAGCTCTCTAGCGACCACCCAAATCTACACACATGTTTCAGTAGATAGGCTAGCTTCAGCCTATCTGGGAGCCCACCCCCGAGCCTAGCGTCACGAGGGTATAGGATGGAAGCAATTATGTTTTCGACACCAGAAGCACTCCCTGTGCCCAAGAACGCTGGTAGCCAGCGCCACCCACACGGCGGTAGCTTAGTCACCTCCACCGGTGGATTGATTCTGCTCCATGCGGTGCCCGCCCATCTAACGAGCCATGTACGCTGGTCATTAGAAAATATATTGGGTACCACAGTACAGTTGCGGTGGGAACCTCAACCACATGTAGTAGCGCACCAACGAACAGAGCTGAGCTGGAATGGGCCAGCAGGTACAGCTGCACAGCTTGCTTCCGCCCTGAGACCCTACACCGGTAGTTTTTATGAGGTGACCGAGCGCCCTACGCAGACCACCAGTGGTCTGCGTATCATGCATGTACCTGATTTGGGTATCTGTAGCGTCCCAGTAGATGCGCACGGTAACTTTACGGTCACCGAAGACCGAATCCGTTACGCCCTCGAGCAGGCGGCCGGGGATTTCAATACTTTATACGACCATCTGGCTTTGGCCCTCGGGCAACCTTGGGATGATCAACTTGAGCCTTTGCGGCCCGGTGCCGTTCTTCACCCAGCTACACGAAACATCGATGCGGATCAGGGCGGTATGTAGAGTGGGTGGCATGAGCAGCCTTCGCAGACGCTATTGAGCTTTACAAGAAAATAAGTTGCGGGGTTTCCATCAGGAGGAAACCCCGCAAAGGCCTCAATCAGGGGTGACTCAGATTAGGCTTCAACGCTACGGAAAGCAACTACAGCGTTGTGACCACCAAAGCCAAACGAGTTAGATACGGCAACAATTTCACCGGAGGGCAAATCGCGGGCTTCGGTGACCACATCTAGATGAATTTCTGGGTCCTTGGTGACTAGGTTAATAGTGCAGGGGGCCTGGCGGTGGTAGACAGCGAGAACCGTGAGCACAGCTTCAAGCGCCCCAGCACCACCGAGTAAATGACCGGTCATAGATTTGGTTGCCGACACAGCTACCTGCTCAGTATGATCGCCAAAGACCTCCCTCAGAGCTAATGACTCGGGAATATCACCGACCGGGGTTGAGGTTGCGTGGGCATTGACGTGTACAACCTGGTTTGGGGATATTCCGCCGTCGGCCAGCGCCTCACGTAGGGCACGGGTGGCGCCAAGCGCAGTTGGATCCGGTGCAGTGATGTGGAAGGCGTCTGCTGAAACACCGGTGCCAGCCAGTTCAGCGTAGATGCGGGCGCCCCGAGCGCGAGCGTGCTCTTCAGACTCAAGGATCAGAGCGGCACCGCCTTCACCCATCACGAAACCGTCACGGTCAGTGTCATAGGGGCGCGAGGCACCCTCAGGGTCGTCGTTACGGGTTGAAAGGGCCTGCATTTTGGCGAAAGCTCCAATGGTCATGGGGTGGACGGCAGCTTCAGAACCGCCAGCAATTACCACATCAGCCTTGCCCAAACGAATGAGCATAAGGCCCAGTTCAAGAGCTTCAGTTGACGAAGCGCAGGCAGAAACAACAGTCTGTGCCGCACCGCGAGCCTTGAGGTTCATTGATATGGCGGCGGCGTTGGAGTTGGGCATAAGCATGGGCACAGTCATCGGAAGCATCCGTCGTGGGCCTTTGTCGCGCAGGGTATCCCAGGCACCCAGCAGGGTCCACACCCCACCAATGCCAGTGCCGAAAGCAACAGCGGTGCGCAGGGGGTCGCATTCCTCTGCTGCTTCTGCATCAGGCCCCGAAAAACCGGCATCCTCCCAGGCCTCACGGGCAGCAGCCAGCGCCAGCTGCCCTGATGGATCAAGGCGCTTAGCCTCGACCTTGGTGATTCTGCCTGAATCAACCGGGTCGAGAGCGACTCGACCGGCAATTGAGACCGGCAAATCATATTCTTCAACCCAGGGCTCATCAATGGTGCTAATTCCTGAAACACCGGCGATGGCGTTCTTCCAGGTGGTTTGAACATCCCCGCCAATGGGGGTGGTAGCGCCGAGGCCGGTCACCACAACTTTACGAGTCATGAAGGTTTTCCTTTGAACTGAAATGTGGGTTGAATGATAAAAAGCGGGTTGGGCACGGAGTTCCCGTGCCCAACCCTTAGCGCTCAAGCTTAGGCGTTTGCGATGAAGTTAACTGCATCGCCAACGGTCTTGAGGTTCTTGACCTCTTCGTCGGGAATGGTGACGCCAAACTTCTCTTCAGCATTGACAACGATGGTCATCATTGAAATGGAGTCAATGTCGAGGTCCTCGGTGAAGGACTTATCGAGCTGTACGTCTTCAACCTCTACGCCGGTTTCTTCGTTGACGATTTCCGCAAGGCCTGCAAGGATTTCGTTCTGGTCTGCCATGATGGCTCCTTCATCTGGTTCATCTGATTTGCGCGGCGGACGCCGCCTGATTCGGTCTCACCGCAACAATAGGGGCGGCGAGGGCTTGATGGGGCCGTGCCCACTTCAGTAGCCTCCTCACATGAGTGTAGCCCCTAGCCCGCGTAAAAGAAGACTAAGACTCCCCCGAATTTTTGAAATAAATCTAACAATTTTCAAAATATGGTGGGGCCCTCCTAGCCAGCTACAGTGAGCGCATGACCGCGGCGAGGGCCGGTGTGCAGAGGGTCAGGGAAGACGTACGACCTGTGCAGCGTAGACCAGTCCGGCACCGAAGCCAATCTGTAGGGCTAACTGACCCGACAGCTCTGGGTTATCCTCCAAAAGCTGGTGAACTGCAAGAGGCACAGAGGCGGCGGAGGTGTTGCCGGTGCATTCAATATTGCGGGCAACCGCTACCGTCTCTGGCAGTTTGAGGGTCTTGACCATCTGGTCGATAATTCGCATGTTGGCCTGGTGGGCGACGAGAGCGCCCAAATCTTTGGCAGTGACCCCGGCGGCATCCAGTGCTTGTTGGGCTACCTTAGCCATTTCCCATACAGCCCATCGGAAAACGGTCTGGCCATCCTGACGTAGGGTAGGCCACAGCTTCTCTCCCTCCTGCACCGGATTTGCCAGAAAGTCGCGATGACGAATTTCGAGCAGGGAGTGGGTCATGCCTATTGCATCCCATCGGGCTCCGTCAGATCCCCAGACCGTGGGGCCGATACCGGGTTCATCTGAAACACCCACAACTGCGGCACCAGCGCCGTCACCGAGCAGGAAAGAGATGGTGCGCTCGGTGTTGTCGATAAAGTCTGAGAGCTTCTCAACGCCAATGACCAGTACTTTCTGAGCCGTGCCTGAACGTACCAAGGCATCAGCCTGGGCGATGCCATAGCAGAACCCCGCGCAGGCAGCAGAAATGTCGTAAGCCGGTGCCTTAGAACCAACAGCTTCGGCAACAAGCGCAGCTAAAGAAGGTGTGGCGTAGGGGTGGGTGACTGTGGCAACGATGATGCCGTCAAGTTCCTCGCCGCTGACGCGTGAGGCAGCCAGCGCGTCTTTGGCCGCACCAATGGCTAAATCGGCAACAGAAATCTTCTCTGACGCTCGTTGACGGGTCTTAATGCCGGTACGCTGAACAATCCACTCGTCGGAAGAATCGATAGGCCCAGCGATATCGTCATTGGTGACCACGAGGTCGGAGCGCGAAGCGCCATACCCCAGGATGCGGGAGTAGCGGTTGATATCAACCTGCTTCAGAGAGGGCATAGAAGGTCCTTTCAAGGAGTTAGGCAGTCAGTGTATCGGCTAGCGCTACGATGTCGGCGGGGGAGTTGATAGCAGAAGCAGGGGTGCCTCGTAGGCCGCGCTTAGCGAGGCCTGTGAGAGTGCCAGCGGGTGACACCTCAACCAGATGCTGTACGCCCATGTCAGCCAAGGTGAACATGCACAGATCCCAGCGGACAGGGCGGGTAACCTGGGCAACAAGCGAGTTCAGGGCGGCCTGGCCGTCAGCTACCTGCCTGCCGTCAAAATTCGACAGCAGGGGAGCGGTGGGTTCACCGGCAGAGAGTGTCGTGGCAAACTCGGCTAGGGGCCCTTGAGCTTCTGCCATGTATTCGGTGTGGAAGGCTCCCGCTACCTTGAGCGGAATCACGCGGGTCCTTGCGGGAGGAGCCTCGGCAAAAGCGGCTAGATTGTCGAGCGACCCGGCTGCGACGATTTGACCAGCACCGTTGGAGTTGGCTGCGGTGAGACCAGCTGCCTCAATCGCCTCACGCACATCAGCCTCAACCCCGCCCAGCACGGCAGACATGCCTGTGGGGTGAGTGGCCGCTGCCTGCGCCATACCGGTGGCCCGTACCTTAATAAAGCGCATAGCTTCTTCCTCAGTGAGGACGCCCGCCAAAGCTGAGGCAGTAATCTCACCTACAGAGTGCCCCGCAAACACTGAGGAGCGGCCCTCGAGAACCTGCTGGGTGAGGCGTCCTGTTACAAGCCCAGCCGCAACAATGAGCGGCTGGGCGATAGCGGTATCTTTAATCGTTTGCTCATCAGCTTGGGTGCCATAGTGAACCAAATCGAGCTGGGCAGCATCTGAGAGGCGCTCCAGGTGTTCCTTCACGCCCTCTTCGCCAAGCCATTCTGAAAGGAAACCTGGCTTCTGAGAACCCTGCCCGGGGCACAGCAGTGCAATCACGCGTTTAACCGCCTCACATTACTAAAGAACGCCAGATGTTGAAACTTCCTGGCAAATATTTCAAATAACCATCCTACACCTGCTGCAATAGATACAACAAAGGGTGGCACCCGGTAAACCGAGTGCCACCCCGTGCCAGCGAAGTATTACCTGTTAGGCGTCGCCACCTGCGGTGCCTGATGTGCCGGCCTTGATGTTGTTGAGGTCGTACATCTCAAAAGCCTTGGCAGGAGCCTCTGCCGGGACCTCGCCACGCTTGGCCAGCATCTGCAGGGTACGGACGACGATGGACTCAGCGTCAATCTTGAAGAAGCGGCGGGCGCCGGCGCGGGTATCTGAGAAGCCGAAGCCGTCAGCACCCAGGGTGGCGAATTCGTTGGGAACGAACTGGCGGATACCGTCCATCAGGTCGGTCTGGTAGTCAGACACAGCTACGATAGGGCCGGTAGCACCCTCTAGCTGTCGGGCAACAAAGGGGGTGCGGGGGGCGGCTGAAGGATTGGTCATGAGCTCGCGTTCTGCAGCCAGGCCGTCGCGTCGCAGGTTGGTCCAGGAGGTCACTGACCAGACGTCTGCTGAGACGCCCCAGTCCTCGGCTAGAATCTGTTGAGCCTTTTCAGCCCAGGGGACCGCAACACCTGAGGCCAGAAGCTGGGCGCGAGGGCCGTCATTCTTTGCCTCGTGCAGGCGGTAGATTCCGCGGAGCAGGCCGTCAACGTCGAGGTTTTCGGGTTCAGCGGGGTGCTGAATGGGCTCGTTGTAGACGGTGATGTAGTACATGACGTTGTGGTCTTCGTCCTTGTCACCGTACATGTGCTCGATACCGCGCTTGACGATGTGGCCGATTTCGTAACCGTAAGCAGGATCGTAGTGAATCACTGCGGGATTGGTGCCAGCCAGAATCGGTGAGTGGCCGTCAGCGTGCTGCAGGCCTTCACCGGTCAGGGTGGTGCGACCAGCGGTTGCACCCATGATGAAGCCGCGAGTCAGCTGGTCAGCGGCTGCCCAGAAGGAGTCACCGGTGCGCTGGAAACCAAACATGGAGTAGAAGATGTAAACCGGAATCATGGGCTCGCCGTGGGTGTCGTAGGAGGAACCTACGGCAGTGAAGGCGGCAGTACCGCCAGCCTCGTTGATGCCCACGTGAATAATCTTGCCCTCGGGGGATTCCTTGTAGGCCAGCATGAGCTCACGGTCAACAGCCAGGTAGTTCTGTCCGTTGGGGTTGTAAATCTTAGCGGTGGGGAAGTAGGAATCCATGCCAAAAGTACGGGCCTCATCGGGGATGATGGGCACGATACGGTGGCCGAAGTCCTTCTCTCTCATCAGGTCTTTAAGCAGACGCACAAAGGTCATGGTGGTAGCGGCCATCTGCTTACCGGTGCCCTTGAAGGCACCCTTGTAGGCCTTGTCAGAAGGCAGGGTAATCTTGGGCTGAATGTTCTTGCGTGCGGGAACGAAGCCACCCAGCTCCTCACGGCGAGCCATGAGGTACTTGTATTCCTCGGAGTCTTTACCGGGGTGGTAATAGGGCGGGTTGTAGAGATCCTTCTCTAGCTCTTCGTCAGAGATAGGGATGCGCAGGTGATCGCGGAACTGCTTCAGGTCCTCCATCGACAGCTTCTTCATCTGGTGGGTTGCGTTGCGAGCCTCGAATGAGGCACCCAGGCCGTACCCCTTAACAGACTGTGCCAGAACCACGGTGGGCTGGCCTTTGTGCTCAACGGCTGCCTTAAAAGCTGAGTACACCTTGTGGTAGTCGTGGGCACCGCGCTTCATGGCCCAGATTTCGTCGTCGGTCATATCTGCAACCAGTTCTTTGGTCTCAGGGGTCTGGCCGAAGAAGTGTTCGCGGATGAAGCCACCGGACTCAGCCTTATAGGTCTGGTAGTCGCCGTCACGGGTCTCATTCATAATACGGACGAGCTCGCCGGTCTTGTCCTTCTCGAGCAGTGAGTCCCACTCACGGCCCCAGAGAACCTTAATGACGTTCCAGCCCGCCCCGCGGAAGAAGGCTTCGAGTTCCTGAACAATCTTGCCGTTACCGCGAACAGGGCCGTCCAAGCGTTGCAAGTTGCAATTGACCACAAAGGTCAGGTTATCGAGCTTGTCGTTGGCAGCTAACTGCAGGGCGCCACGTGACTCGGGCTCGTCCATCTCGCCATCGCCCAAAAAGGCCCAGACATGCTGCTGTGAAGTGTCCTTGATACCGCGGTTGTGCAGGTACTTGTTGAACTGTGCTTGGTGGATTGCGTTGAGGGGCCCAAGGCCCATAGACACGGTGGGGAACTGCCAGAAGTCGGGCAGGTTGCGGGGGTGGGGGTAGGAGGGCAGGTGGGTGCCGGCCTTGGTCTTCTCCTGGCGGAAACCATCCAGCTGCTCTTCGGTGATGCGGCCCTCAAGGAAGGCGCGGGCGTAGTTACCGGGGGATGAGTGACCCTGGAAGAAGATTTGGTCACCGCCGCCGGGGTGGTTGCGGCCGCGGAAGAAATGGTTGAAGCCTACCTCGTAGAGGGTAGCTACACCTGCGTAGGAAGAAATATGGCCGCCTACACCGATGGTTGCTTTCTGGGCGCGCTGAACCATCATGGCTGCATTCCAGCGCAGGAAGGCACGGTAACGGCGTTCAATTTGCTCGTCGCCGGGGTATTCGGGCTCCTGATCGACGGGGATAGTGTTGACGTAGTCAGTGGTTGTCACCATGGGCACGGTGATTGACTTCTGGCCTGCACGCTGCATGAGTGAGCGCACAATGAACTGCGCACGTTCTGTGCCGTGGGCTTCAACGAGTTCGTCGAAAGACTCAAGCCATTCGCTGGTCTCTTCGGGGTCGATGTCGGTGAAGCTGTTGGTCAGTGCACTCAAAACGTGATCGTTCGTTTCTGAGGGTCCCACTAGTCAACCTCTCTTTGTTGTTGGGGAGTGTGTCAGTGCCCGGCTCTTTACATAGCCGGGGTAACCGGGCGTGTGTCAGGAGCGGCGAACAAGCTACTTCAGACAACTTCCTTTCTATGTTGTCACATTGCGGCGGTTTTAGGGCTCCGCTGTCTTGGGTTTGTGAGTGTGAATTAGCCGTCACTTGAACCCTCTTTTTCTGTAGGTGAAATTCAGTAGGCTGTTTTGACCGTGTTCTGTTGATTTGAAGGCTGTGAGGGTGTTCAGTAGGTAGTGACGATGCCTGCCTACATAGGCCAGCGCGTCACTGGGCTATGAGGGCCTATTTTGTTTCACACATGATGATGGAGGATGCACGTGAGCGCCACCGGTGCTGCACAGGAGCTAGCTGTTGCAAAGATGGGCTTGCCGCAGGGAAGCCTGGTTCAGGAGTTTGGTTACGATGAGGACGTAGATTTTGATTTACGCGATGCGCTCGAAGACTTCATTGGGTCTGAGCTCCTTGACGAAGATGACCAGGACGTTGTTGATGGGGTGCTGCTGTGGTGGCGTGCTGAGGACGGCGACCTGGTTGACGGCTTGATGGATGTTTTAGCGACTCTTGATGAGGGTGGTGTGGTGTGGTTGCTAACCCCAAAGTCCGGACGTGAGGGTCACGTTCCTCCGGTTGAGGTTGAGGAGGCGGCCCCACTGGCTGGGTTGCACGTCACCACTTCCGAACCGCTCTCTCGCGAGTGGGCTGCAGCTCGTCTTGTGATGAAACAGGGTGGATAGTTTGCTCTACCGAGTAGGGCGCTGTGCGGGGTTGTACTGCTTCTGATGGCTGATGCCTCAGGGGTTCGAAAAAATGTGAAAATTTTTTTACAGCAATAAAATACCTGGTCAGATGCTTTTTAGGTGAGTTCTGTGGATGCTAAACAGGTGGAAAACAGGGGCGTTTGGCGGCTTCATGAGCGGTGTTGATTTGCGCGTCAGTTTCAATCTGCGTAGAGTATTACATGTCGTCGCGCGAGAGAGCGCGAATGGCCTTATGGGTCTTTAGCTCAGCTGGTAGAGCGCCACGTTTACACCGTGGATGTCATCGGTTCGATCCCGGTAGGACCCACCCCGTATGAGGGCGGCGAAGGGCTCAGTGAGTCAGTTCGCCGCCCTTTTTGTCCTATAATCCCCTATACCCCGAATAGCCGGTTCAAGCCTCAGCTGCTGGAATGAAATCACCTATGGATCGCTAGGTTCTCATGTTGTGGGTAAACTAACCCGCAACATGAGAACCTAGTGGCCCATAAGGGGGGGGGTAAGGCGACGTCTGTGGCTCGGTTGGAGTTTGTCACTGCCCATTCGAAAAGCCCTGCACTGTTCGCCCGAGATCTTTTGCAGAAAAACCTTCCTAGTGCCACTGATCTTAGTGGGCGAATTGGCGAAAATGTAGGCCTATATGTGGGCACTTTTGGGCCCACATTCTGAAGTGGGTGCCTTGGTGCCGCGGGTAAACTAAAAATCTCTGTTGTTACAGCATCGCACCTATATACAAATGAATAAAAGGGGAATACACTCTTGACCACTTCACGTCGCACCGTCCTTCAGGGCGCCGCTTGGGCTGCTCCTGCCGTCCTTGCAACCGCTACCATTCCTGCATACGCTGCGTCATCATCTACTAGCGTTTTCGTTCAGGGATCACCTGAAACCTTTAATTTTCAGAACTCTGATTCCACTAACCCAACTAAGTTCACCGGTAGAGTCCGTCAGCAGTCGTTCGCGAACGGTTCCAGCGGTTTTGGTTTCTACACCACAGACGGTAGCCAGGCAACCGTGACACTGACCGGGCTGACCTACTACCTGCTCATCCCCCGTAGTGCCGACTACACCATTGATTCTGTTAGCACCAATTACGGAGTCGCGGCGACCACCTGGGATACGATACAGCCTGCCGCCGAAGGAACCGTTACCCTCGCCAACGGCAACGTAGCCTCAGCCGCTGATTACTACATTTTCAGTTCAGTCTACAATGCAGTCCCTGTAGAGACCACTGCCGCGTCACAAGACGCTTCGACTACGGTGAAGTCAACCACTGTGGCCACCGATATCGCCGGTGCATTCACCTCGCCCGACGGCCCTGTGCAGGCATCAGGTATTAACGGTGTACTGACCGGGTACGTAGCTAACTACGTGGTCAGCGGTGGTGTCTCAACCACCTCATCAACCGTCACCGCCGCAACCAAGGCTGCCTAGCCTGTATTCAAAGGTTGGTGTAGAGGAGGGGAAGGCTCACGAGGCCTTCCCCTCCTCTACGTTTGTTTTTATGCGACTTGCTTTTGGGCTCAGATATACACTTAGGTCTGGAAAGCAGAAAACAATTGTTGATGGGAGAAGACTTTGAGTCGCAACTTTAAACCTCGTCATACCACCGCGGTTTTTTTGTCGGTGACCTGGCTACTTATTTCTCTCTTCTTCATAACACAGGGGACCCTGGTCACGCTTTGGTCGATTTTCGCGCTTGTTGCCCTTCTCATCGGTGCTGCCGCCGTCTGGGTGCTTTTCACCGATACCTACGACGCCGACTAGCAGGAGGGAGTAGGGGAGCGGCACGTGGGCGCCCCTGCCGCCCGCCCAAAATATGAGAGTTTTGTTGCTCTCAGCACTCCAAGGCGCTCAACAGTGCCGAACCAGCGTAGTCTTAAAGGCATGACTGAAAATAACTCTGCGCGTAAGGCACAAATTGGCGTAACCGGCCTAGCGGTTATGGGGGCCAACCTGGCTCGTAACCTGGCCCGTAACGGCTACACCGTAGCACTGCACAACCGCTCTGTTGAAAAAACAGATGCCCTCCTGGCAGCACACGGCGATGAAGGTGACTTCATCCGCACCGAGACCCTGCAGGAACTCGTGGACTCTCTAGAGGCCCCTCGCCGTATTCTGATTATGGTCAAGGCGGGAGCTCCGGTTGATGCCGTCATTGATCAGCTTGTGCCCCTGCTCGATGAAGACGACGTCGTTATCGACGGCGGCAACTCGCATTTTCCCGACACCATCCGCCGCGAGCGTGATCTGGCTGAGAAGGGCCTGCACTTCGTCGGTATCGGCGTCTCCGGCGGCGAAGAAGGTGCACTCAACGGCCCCTCCATCATGCCCGGTGGATCGGCCAAATCCTACGAATCTCTCGGACCCCTGCTCGAAAAAATTTCCGCGAAGGCTCCCAACGGCGACCCCTGCTGCGCATGGATTTCAACCGATGGCGCAGGCCACTTCGTTAAGATGGTGCACAATGGTATCGAATACGCCGATATGCAGGTCATCGGTGAAGCCTACGACCTGCTACGCACCGTTGCCGGTATTGAACCCGCTGAGCAGGCTGAAATTTTCAAGCAGTGGAACACTACCGACCTGAACTCCTACCTCATCGAAATCACTGCTGAGGTGCTGGCCCAGGTCGATGCCAAGACAGGCAAGCCCCTCATCGATGTCATTGTTGATGAGGCTGGCCAGAAGGGGACCGGCCGCTGGACTGTTCAGGCCGCCCTTGACCTGGGTGCGCCTGTATCCGGTATTGCAGAATCAGTATTCGCCCGTGCCCTTTCATCATCCAACAGCGAGGCCCGCCGCCAGGCCCAAGAACAGCTCCCAGCTGGCCTCATCGCCACCACCGCTGTTGCTAACGGTGATGAAGAATTCATCGAGGACGTCCGCAGAGCTCTCTTCGCGTCCAAGCTGGTTTCTTACGCCCAGGGCCTTGACATGTTAGCTAAGGCTGGCGACGAATACGGTTGGGATCTCAAACTTGACGTCATCGCAGGCCTGTGGCGAGCTGGCTGCATCATTCGCGCCGAACTGCTGGGCGAAATCATGGAAGCCTACAAGAACGAAACTCCGGCTAACATGCTCCTGGCCCCCGGCTTCAAGAAGCTGATGGAAGAGCTGGTTCCTTCTTGGCGTCGTGTGGTTGCTAAGGCAACCGCCGAGGGCGTGCCCGTCCCTGTATTCGCCTCATCCTTGAGCTACTACGATGGACTGCGTCGCAAGCGTCTGCCCGCAGCCCTGATTCAGGGCCAGCGTGACTTCTTTGGGGCTCACACCTACGGTCGTATTGATTCTGAGGGCATGTGGCACACTGAGTGGAGTGGCGATCGGAGCGAAATCAACGCTGAGGATTCCCACACCCACTAACTCTAGAAAATCTAACCGCTAGATTTAGTCAAGGGCCGGCCGCGATTGCGGCCGGCCCTTAGTCGTGGGTGAGTGGTTAGATCCACATGGTGGGGTCAACGTACTCTACTGCATCGACCAGGGGTTTCTTTGCATCGGGGGTACGCGGACGCGATCGGGCAGGAATGCCGGTAATGATGGAGTCGGCGGGGTGGTCGTGAACCACTACTGAGTTTCCACCTACTGCGGAGTCCGCTCCAATGAGAACCGGGCCAAGTACCTTGGCACCGGCACCAATAGTAACCCGGTCACCTATGGTGGGGTGGCGTTTACCTTTCTCAAGCGACCGCCCGCCCAGGGTGACGCCGTGATAAAGCATCACATCATCACCGATTTCAGCGGTCTCACCAATCACCACGCCCATACCGTGGTCAATGAAGAAACGACGGCCAATTGTTGCCCCGGGGTGAATTTCTACACCGGTCATAAACCTGATGAACTGGCTTAGCGTACGTGCCAGGGTCTTGGTTGCTTTGTTCTGCCAAAGGTGATGCGCCAGTCGATGCCCCCAAATGGCATGCATTCCTGAGTAATTAATCATAATTTCAAGGTCACCGCGGGCAGCGGGATCATGTGATTTAACTGTCTCAAGATCCTCACGCAGTCGTGCTCTAAAACTCATCGGCTCCTCGTCTCTTTGTTGTATCGCCTGGGCAGTCTGATGGCGACAAGTCTCCCTTGCGCAACTGTATAACAGCTAATGCCTTCCCGCTATTTCCATTCCGCCGTGCAAAACCATAAAATCCTACCCGGCTGGGGTAGCTGCGACCAAGCCGTCCGGTCTATAGCTCAAAAGCACCCCGTTTCTAGTCTCAACGGGGTGCTTTCAAGAAGGTTCTGCTGTGCCGGGTTTTAGCCTCGGATGTCTTCGTAGAGGAGCGTGGAGATGTAGCGTTCACCGAAATCAGGCACAACGGCAACAATCAGTTTGCCAGTATTCTCGCTCTTTTTCGCTTCTTCGAGCGCGGCCCAGACCGCCGCACCCGAGGAGATGCCGCCGAGAATGCCTTCGTCAGTGCCAAGCTTGCGGGCTGTAGTGACGGCATCATCAATAGAGACGTCAGTGACGGCATCGTAGATATCGCGGTCAAGGATTTCGGGCACAAAATTAGCACCCAGGCCCTGAATCTTGTGGGGGCCAGCCTTACCCTCGGTCAGCAGGGGGGAGTCCTTGGGCTCGACCGCAACAACTCTAATGTTGGGGTTCTTTTCTTTCAGGTACTTACCTGCACCTGAGACAGTACCCCCGGTGCCCACACCAGCAACAAAAATATCTACCTTACCTTCGGTAGCCTCCCAGACCTCAGGGCCAGTGGTGTTGTAATGGATTGCAGGGTTGGCCTCGTTAGAGAACTGTGAAGCTAAGATTGCGTTGTCGGTTGAAGCAACAATCTCCTTGGCCTTCTCAACAGCGCCGCGCATGCCCTCAGAGCCGGGGGTCAGCACGATTTCAGCACCGTAGGCGCGCAACATGACGCGGCGCTCGTTGCTCATGGTCTCGGGCATAGTCAGAATAACCTTGTAGCCGCGGGCAGCGCCCACCATGGCCAGAGCGATACCGGTATTACCTGAGGTGCCCTCAACGATGGTTCCACCGGGCTTGAGAGCACCCGACTTTTCAGCCGCGTCAATAATAGCAACGCCAATTCGATCCTTGACGGAGTTGGCGGGGTTATAGAACTCCAGCTTGACGGCGACATTGCCGGGTAGGTCAGCGTCCAGGCGGTTCAGGCGCACGATAGGGGTGCGGCCAACAACCTCGGTGATGTTGTTGTACAGGGCAGTCATGGGTTTCATCCTTACCGTATTAGAGGTGTGATTGATGTTCGTTCTCTAGTGTACGAAAGTTAGGCGAATCAACTACGCCTTAAGAAACTTGGCGTAACGTTGGCGGGCCTTACTCAGCTTGGGATTAATCACGGCCATGCAGTAGCCCTGGTATGGGTTGAGCGCGTAGTAGTTCTGGTGGTAGCTCTCGGCCTCGTAAAAGGCACCCAGAGGTTCAACTACAGTGACGATGGGGCGCTCCCAGAGTTTCTGCGCCCGGGTAATAGCCGACTCAAAGAGCTGCTTCTGTTGCTCATCAGAATAGTAGAGGGCTGAACGGTACTGGCTACCGACGTCCGCGCCCTGACGATCCCAGCTCGTGGGGTCGTGCGAGGTAAAGAAAATATCGAGCACAGTTTCAGCCGGAATGACGGCTTCATCAAACTCGACCTTGACCACCTCAACGTGCCCGGTGAGCCCTGAACAGACCTCCCGGTAGGTTGGATTCTCAGTGTGGCCGCCGGTGTAGCCGCTAACACTCGCTGTAATTCCATCAAACTGACGGTATACGGCGTCAATGCACCAGAAGCACCCACCGCCAAAAACAAAAGATTGCATACCAACCTCAAGGTTGAGCCAGTACCTTTTATTCCCGTGAGAAGTTCACCCATGACAAAATAAAACCTATGACTGAACTTGCTACCCCCACCCTAGGCGACGTCGTTACCGCCTTCCACCAGATCTTCCCGCCCGCACTCGCAGAGAAGTGGGACGCGAGCGGGCTCATTGTCGGGCGCACATCGACCCGTGTAACCACCGTCGGCTTTGCCGTGGACGCCACCGTAGCCACCGCACGAGAGGCAAGAGAAAAAGGGGCGGGGCTACTGGTCACACACCACCCACTTCTGCTACGCGGGGCATCCTTTCTACCTGACACCGACTACAAGGGCGAAATCGTCCACACCCTCATCGAAGGTGGCTGCGGCTTACTAGGTGCCCACACAAACGTGGATTCAGCCCCGCACGGCACCAATGAGGTCTTCATGGATCTACTCGGTGTGACTGACCGCAAGATACTCTCAGGAGGAGAACTCACCCAGGTTAACGGTGAGGAGGCCGCCGTCGGCATTGGGCGCGTAGGTATGCTCCCCGCACCCAGGACCCTGCGCGACCTAGCCGAGACTATTGCCGACTTCTTGCCCGCAACCGCAGGCGGACTACGCATCGCAGGATCGCCTGAGACAACCGTTGAAACGGTTGCCCTGTGCACCGGTGCCGGAGATTCGCTCTTCGCTGAGGCACGAAAGTCAGGAGCAGACGTTTACATTACCGCCGACCTCCGCCACCACCCCGCCTCAGAAGCCCGTGAACAAGCCCTTATCTCCAACGGTACCCCCGCCCTAATCGACTGCTCCCACTTTGCCAGCGAATGGCTCTGGATGGACGGTGCCGCCCGCTTACTCACCGATAAGCTGGCCGAGCAAGGATTCGGCGTCGACACCTACGTCTCCACCCTTAACACCGACCCGTGGGACTTCACCGTCTCAACCGGGCAGGTAGAAGGATCAGCCTCAACAGCCCGATAAGGCGCATCACTTCAAGCGCGAACCACCAGGGTCAGAGTACCCGGTTTCTTCTCGGTAGGGGAGCTCAACTCCACTTCAAAATCCTGCCCCAGAGCAACAGCCAGCTCACCCGGCTCCTCAACACCCGTAAGATTGTGCTCTACCAGATAACGGCCCAGCAGCCCCCGGTAATGCTTAGCCATATGAGAGACCACCTGACGAGTACCACCCGCGGTGACTCGCTCCACCCGCACCAGCAGGTGCCTGGCAGGAGAGGGGGACCAGGCCCTCAGATAGGCAGAAGAGCGCCCATCAATCACCAGCTGCTCCCCGGCATACTCATCCAGGGCCTCCCCCAACTCACCCTTCCAAAACTTCGCCAAATCCCCTATCTCACCGAGCTTGGTGCCCATCGACAGGCGATAGGCCGGAATACAATCTCTCAAGCGCACAGCACCCCAAACAGCAGAGATAATCACCGTAGAACTTTCCGCGCGCACTCGGGAGGCAACGTCCAACCCCTCATAGTCGAACGCCTCATACAGCACCCCCGAATACACCTTCGCTGCCGCCTGTGCAGGCTCTCCCCACAACCGGGTATTGCGCTGCACCTCAGCGAGAAGAGACTTACCCACCTTTAACTGCTCAGCGGCACCCTCACCTCTCGAAACCCGAACCAGCTCATCCACCACCGCCTCACGGGCACCCGTCAACGCCGGAAACGACAACTCACCCAACTCAACAGGCGCACCCCCGAGCGCGGCAGATTTACCCTCAGACGGCGGAAACAAAATCAACATATCCACCAGTGTAGTAAAGTAGACCCAGAACGGGATGCCCAGGCAACCGCGCGGCTAAACAGCCTCGAGGAAAGTCCGGGCTCCACAGCACAGGGTGGTCGATAACGTCGACTCAAGGTAACTTGCAGGCCAGTGCCACAGAAAACAAACCGCCCCACACAGGGGTAAGGGTGAAAAGGTGAGGTAAAAGCTCACCAGTGCCGCAGGTGACTGCGGTAGCTCGGTAAACCCCACCCGGAGCAAGGCCAAACAGAGCGCGCCAGTAATCAGTGCGGTGAAGCGCTCGGGTAGGCTGCTTGAGCCCCCAGGCAACTGCGGGCCTAGATGGATGGTTGCCGCCCACGTTGGTGGGTACAGAACCCGGCTTATCGGGCATCCTGTTCACACTTCAGTCTTTATACTCGGGGCCGTAGCCGGGTTCTGCGGCTCGCTCACGCTCACCGATTCCGCGCATTTTTTGTTTCCTCGCGCGCTCGGAAAAATGCGCTTCATCCCGGGCTTATCGGGCATCCTGTTCCTGAGAAAAATCCTCGCTCACCGAGTGACCGAAAGGATCAGGATCAACACCCGGAAGCCAGGTATTACCGTCCACAGTCCAGCCTTCAGCCTTCACAACCCTCTTATATTTCTTGGTGTACCTGGCATTTAAACGATTCACATAGAGCTTGCCATCCAAATGATCGGTTTCATGCTGCATAACACGGGCAAACCATCCTGTTGCCTCAAACCTGAGTGGGTTACCGTCCCCATCAAAACCGTTGACAGTCACCCAGTCAGCACGCTTGAGCGGAAAGGAATAACCAGGAAAAGAAAGGCAACCTTCAACCTCCTCATGAGGATCAGGATCAGTGGTCGCAATCTTGCCCAGAGTCAGAACCGGGTTAACTACCACCCCAACCGGAGGAACGCCGTCCTCATTCTCATAAGAATAAGTAAAGAGGCGTAGACCCACACCCACCTGAGGGGCCGCCAGACCAACACCATGAGAGGCCTCCTGAGTCTCATACATATCATCGATGAGAGCGCGTAACTCATGGTTGAACTCGGTGACCGGGGCAGCTGGTCGGTGTAACACAGGATTACCGTGAATAACAATCGGACGAACAGACATAATCAACCTCTCAAAAACAGGGAAAAGAAAGAAGGGCCGCCACGGTACTACCGTAGCGGCCCTTCTCACTCAGGGTGATCGACGGGGGTTGAACCCGCGACCTCCTGGACCACAACCAGGCGCTCTGCCAACTGAGCTACGACCACCATGTTTCAAAATCTCACCGAATCGACCGGGTTATTTTGGCAACGGATATTAGCTTACATGCTACTTTTAATCCCCGCAAACTCAGAGGGCCGCCAACAGGGTGGCTATACTCACGAGCAGGAGATTTGACAGCTCAATCGACTGGAAAATGGTGGGGTAAACTAGCAAACACAAGCAAACTTTCACTCACATTCATCCGCTACGGCACTACAGAAAACTAACTCGCCAGCGGATACCAATCACATCAGGGGCTTACCACAACACCATGACGACACCAAAAAACCCCCACTCATGGGTAGGTTACGCCATACTCGCGCTCGTGATTGTAGGCCATAGCATCTACTCGCTCACCATTGGCGGCCTAGACTTCTCAGTCTACCGAGCCGGAGCCATGACCATCTTCAACAATGAAGGCTTCGCCAAAGATCTCTATCAGATTGATCTCATGAAGCTCAGTGACACTTTCTGGCTACCCTTCACCTACCCACCCTTCGCGGCCATGCTTTTTGTGCCCCTGGCCTTCATGCCCAGCTGGCTAGGAGTCACCCTCATGCTGGTGCTTTCCTTTAGTGTTGCCTGGTGGATGTCCACCTTGATATATGACTACGCCAACCAGCGGGGTTACTCTCTTCCCCTTCAATCAAAACTAGGGCGGACCGGCACCATCGCACTCTTGACCGCCCTCATTCTCCTTTCAGGCCCTTGGAGGCGAGGGCTGGGCCTGGTCCAGATCAACCCGCTCATTATGCTACTGGTCATGCTTGACATGCTCCGCCCGGCAACCAAGGTGCCTCGCGGCGTCCTCATCGGCATTGCAGGTGGCATCAAACTCACTCCACTTGCCTTCGGCTTGATCTTGCTCATGCGCAAGGATATCAAGGGAGTTATCACCCTAGGAATTAGCTTTGCAAGTACGGTGGCTCTGGGCTTTATACTGATGCCCAAGGAAGCCCAAGACTTTTGGTTCTCAGCTGTTTCAGACCCCTCACGCGTTGGTAACATCAACTATCCCGATAACATCTCAGTTCTAGGCTGGCTCATGCACCTAGGGGTTCCTGAAGGGCCAGTCCTTAAACTTCTGCAGTACACCCTCATCCTGCTTCTGCTTGCAGCAACGGCAGCCCTGCTGCCCCTGTTGCACCGGCGCGGCATGGTCCTCAGCGAAATCGCGGTCAATGCCTTCTTAATGATGTCGATGTCACCTATCTCATGGTCTCACCACAACACATGGCTACCGCTGATTGTCCTGGCCCTGGCTGTTGACGCCTTCGGTGTCTTCTTTGAACCCGGCAAGGCAGTCACAAAGCTTGCCAAGGTGCTCAGTTGGGTATCAATCGTTGGTCTCTTAATCTCACCGCTCTGGATCGCATCGGCCATCAACGGTAGCTCCGATGATCTTGACCATGCAACCTTCACCGCAATTCTCATTGCGGGCATACCTGCTATTTGTCTCTACCTGGTAATTATTATGTGGGCAGCGGTTGCCCTTCAGAGGCGCAAGACTCTGCCTCACCCTGAGCTGAATCAAGCCTCTGAGAGCTAAAAAATCGGTGGTCACATGTTTGTGTGGCCACCGATTTTTATTTAAAGAGGACTAATAACCTGCCGGGTCTCAACTATCTGGTGGGCAACTGCCTGCGCAGTTTTGCTGTCGGGCCCAGGGGAGGGCACGAACACCGTGGAACGGTAGTAGCGTAACTCGTCAATCGAATCCTGGATGTCGCCGAGGGCGCGGTGATTTCCCGTTTTTTCGGGTGAATTGTAGGCGGCTTTCTCGAACCAGCGCTTAGACAGTTCCTTAATGGTCGAAACATCAATGACCCGATAATGAAGGTAGCCAACGAGCTCGGGCATATCTCTCATAAGGAACGTTTTATCGGTTCCCACCGAATTGCCGCCCAAAACAGCCTTACCTGGTTCAGGGACCCACTGCTTAACGTAGTCAAGTACCTGGGCCTGAGCCTCGGCTAGAGTTACTCCCTGCTCCAAGTCATCAAGTAGGCCAGAGGCGGTGTGCATTGACCGCACAAAATCCCCCATCTGCTCAAGAGCCTCAGGCTCAGGGCTAATCACTACATCAACACCGGTACCTAAAATGTTCAGCTCAGAATCGGTGACAAGAGCCGCAACCTCAATGAGGGCGTCTGTCTCAAGCGAGAGACCGGTCATCTCGCAATCAATCCATACAATGCGTTCAGTAGAAGTAGACACATCTCTAATCTACCTCCCCAGGGCTTCTGAGCGCCCCGGTGCCAACCGCCGTTTCGCCCAGAAAAAAACAGGGAGGGTTCCCCTGTGACCGGCTCAAGGAACCAGCAGGTAAAATGCAGGTGTAATCACTTGGCTGAAATCAGGAGACCCATGAGCCCAAGAACTGCGGCGGCCCCCACCGATGACTGGCCTGTGCACCGATACGACCAGAAAACAGCAGCCTATGTCTCAGGAAGCCCTCTGCGTACCCTGGTCTTTGGAACCATTGGCTCCCTTCTGGTGATGTTTGCATCCTTTGGGGTCGGCTGGCTCGCAGATGCTTCGCCCTTTCGCAGGGTTGAGTGGATTATTCCGCTGAGGTACACGGTCAGCGGTATTGTTGTCTGCATCGTCCTGCTGGCGGTTGGAGCTATGATGCTCTGCCGCGAATGGATTCGCATGGTACAGAAACTTAGAGTATGGGACTTACGCACCCAAAAATGGGCTGTGGCGGCAACCATCTGCTGGATTATCCCACAGCTTTTCGCCTTCCCTCTCTTTAGCCGCGACGTCTTTTCCTATTTTGCTCAGGGGCGAGTCATGGCCTCTGGCCTTAACCCTTACGACTACGGGGTATCGGCTGTTAACAACTTTTTTCAGTATGGCGCCGATCAGCTGTGGTCTGAATCTGCCCCTCCCTACGGGCCACTTTTTCTCATGATTGAAAAATGGGTTGCGCAAATTTCGGGGAATTCGGTTGACCTGGCCCTGTATCTTTTTCGTGCCGTTGCACTGGTAGGAGTGGGTCTCATCGCCTTTTATGTGCCCAAGCTAGCGGCACTGCACGGGATTAACGGAATCCGGGCTAACTGGCTGGTTGTAGCAAATCCTCTTTTTATTGCGGCTTTTGTGACTTCTTCTCACAATGATGCGCTCATGACAGGTCTTATTTTGGCAGGTATCTATCATGCGGCCTCCCGCAGGGACGCCGTAGGCGGCTTGGTGGGGGTGACCCTTGTGAGTGCCGCGATAGCCATCAAGCCTATCGCCCTCGTTGCCCTGCCCTTTATCGGGCTTATGTGGGCGGGGAGAGGGGCCTCTTGGCCCCAAAAATTTATGTACTGGGCTTTGACTCTTGCACTTTCTCTAGCGGAACTAGCACTGCTCGGGTTTGTGACTGACCTTGGTTTCGGCTGGATTGGGGCCCTTGCAACTACTGGCGGCCAGTTTATCTGGTTCACGCCAATTGGGTTCATCGGAATCCAACTCAACCAGATTGTTGCCTCTATTACTTCAGACAACGACTTGGCTAACTCTATCCGCGATACTTTCTTCTCTGCGAGCAAAATGGTGGGTATGATCTTAGCTGTTGTAACAATGTTTGTGGGTAAGGACGAAAATCTTATCCGCCGCACCGGGCTTGCTTTAGCCCTGGTTGTTATCTTTTCGCCTATGATTCAGTCATGGTATCTACTCTGGTTTATTCCGCTTTTAGTTGTTGCAGGTATCAGAACTGACTGGCAGCTTGATTTCTACTTTATTACTACCCTCTTCTTTGTGATGTTCGCGGTCTCAGACCAGCTGGCGGTGTCACCCTACCTAGAGAACTTTAATCAGAATATGGGCCGTCTTATTGCTGCCGTTGTTAGCGTTGCTTATGCCTTCTGGCTCATTTTCTTCGACCCTGCAACAAGTAGGGTTCTCAGGCGAGCTCAGAGATCTTCCCTCTACGAGATCACCATCTAACCATCCACCTCAAAGTGACTTTTAGAGCTCCAGTGGATAGTATGGACTGGGCCAGCCTCAGTAGCTCAGTGGATAGAGCAGGAGCCTTCTAATCTCTTGGTCGGGGGTTCGACTCCCTCCTGGGGCACGCACAGCAGGCGTCTCATGAGGAGCTTCATAGAATCTCATGAGACGCCTTGCTCTGAATGCTGATGGCCGGTGACCACGGTTTGATAGAACATATGCAATACAATGAACTCATGCGTTCGAATAGCCGCCCAACCGCACCATCACAGGCAAAAGTGCCCCTGCCCGCCACAAATCGTCGCCAGATACTCCAATGCATCGGTCTCGGTTTAGCCGGTATATCAATGATGTCAGCCTGCGGACCGGACGACGAACAGATACAGCCCACCGCAACCGGCGGGGAGCACACTAACGAACCCCAAGATGTTGATATCAATGTGGCCCTGAACAAACTGGAAACCACACACGGTGTCACTATTAGCCTCGCAGTTTATAACCACAGCACTAACAAGATTTTTCTGCATAGGGGAGACCAGTGGTCTTATGAAGCCTCCATCGTGAAGGTTCCCATATCGCTTACGTTACTCCGCCTTGCTGCCTTTGAACAGCGCAGTCTCACTGAAGACGAAAAAGCTCTCATTGAAGCATCGATTACCTATTCCGATAACGGTGCAACGGTCGAAATCTATAACCGTTTCGGTAACGGTGATGGCACCTTAGAGGCATCCGCAGAGTCACTCAATAAAACCTACGAACTTTTGGGAGCTACCCAGACCCGTTCAGCAGGAACGTGGGGAGATAATCAGACCTGGGCTGAAGACCAAGTTCAGATTATGCGTTCCATCGTAGATACAGTTGAATGGGTCAACGCACCTGATGCACAGTATCTTCTTGAAAAAATGGTGCCACTTGACTGGTCGCAGACATGGGGTGTGGGCGCCCTTTACGGGCAGACTGTGCTCGGGGCTCCGGTGAGCGATGTATCCGTCAAGAACGGGTGGATTCAGGACGACACCGGTGCTTGGCATATAAATTCCGTTGGTGTAACCCGCACTGAGAGCGAGATTTTTTCTATAGCTCTTCTCTCGAAAGGTTTTGCCGATCAGACAGAGGGCTACGACGTTGCCAGCCAAGCCGTACAGGCTTACTTTGACTACGTCGGTTAACCGCTTCTAAATCTGATGTAGCCAGTTGCCTGAGCGAGAGCGCACAGGGTCACAGGGCCCAGCCGCACAAAACCCATCTCTGTGAGACTCTTCGCTAATTCATCGGTTGCTTCTAATCTTTTGGGAGGATTCTCGATTGACTCTACCCAGATGGGCTCGGGGAGAGCTTCACTCAAAAGATCTGCTAGCTGTAACCCGGTTTGGTCAAATATTGAAGCGTTAGTGAGGCAGGCCCGTAATTTTGACTCGTTACGAATACCCTGATTTCCTGTCAGATAGGCAGCGATTTCAGGCTCACCCCACCTAGCTAGCCTGGTCTGGTTAAACCCATCAAGGGCATTAGCTAGCTCCTGGCGTTTTCGAAGTACAAGTGACCACCCTAGACCCGAGTGAAAAATGAACAGGCAGAGGTGCTCAAACAGGGCTTGCTGAGTTCTGGGCACCTGCTGCCACTCCTGTTGAAGATAGTCTCTGGTAATGCAATCCTTGGCCCAGGGCGGGTAAGGTCGAGCTGACTCGGGTTCTTGAGACGAAGCCATGTGGGGGCCTCCTTTCACAGAGACAGGGCTAGAGATATTTGAAAGTGCCGAAGCTATGCTCTTTGTTGCACGAGCGGTGCTCTATTCCGTTGAGCTACACACTAAAACCATCGCTTGGTTTCGGACCAGGTATGTGGACAAAATCCGTCATAAAGACGCGTACTCTCGCAATGGCTGCACCACTTGTGCAAGCGCTACCCCGGAATGGCAGGGAAATACTGATAAAAAGTTATCCACAAACGGCACTTTGCTGGCATTGTGACGGCATGCTCTGCAACCTGGAAACTACCCGTTGTAGTTAACGAGTCACTCAAGGAGGAGTCATGACAGATACCGTCACTATCCGAGGCTTTATTGCCACAGCACCCACTCAGAGGTTCCTGCCGAATGGAAATATTCCGGTAACCAATTTTCGTATCGCATCAACTCCCAGATGGTTTGATGCAGCTACCGGGAGCTGGAAAGAGGGAGCAACTAACTGGTACACCGTCAATACGTTTAGAGCTCTTGCCTATAACTGCGCCCGAAGTCTGCACGTTGGGCACCCCGTCCTTATTACCGGGCGGTTAAGGGTGAAACAGTTCGAGCGGGCCGATGGTTCCCCGGGAACCAGCATAGAAATTGATGCTACCGCTGTTGGCCATGACCTCAACTTTGGACTGGCGAATTTTGCCCGTATCTCCGATTGTAAACCCGAGGTGGACGAGACCGACCGTAAGTTCCATGAGCAGATGCAGGGCAAACAGCAGCAGGATCAGCTTGCTCATCACGGGTATGCCAGCCTCCCGGCAGTAAAGCAGCAGGGAGAACCGAGACACGAGAACCAGGGGCAGGATTTACCGCTAGCTCATGAAGCACCGAAAGAACAGGGCACACAGACACAAGCTAGTGATTCTCCGCTGGTTGAGGCTGGAGAGCACGCTGTTGAGGCCGCCCTCACCTCATAAGGTGACGGTGACGGATTTGCGATGGGGGCTCAGCCCCCGGAGGTACCGGGAGGGCTGGGCAAAATTACACAAAAATCTGCCCAGCACTTTACCGGGAGTCATCGTCACCTTGACAGCAACCGGTAGGCTTAAAGGCATGGCAGAATTTATCTACACCATGACCAAAGCCCGCAAAACTGTGGGAGATAAGGTCATTCTCAACGACGTATCCATGTCGTTCTTCCCCGGCGCAAAAATCGGTATGGTTGGCCCCAACGGTGCCGGTAAGTCCACCATTCTAAAAATCATGGCGGGGCTAGACACCCCCTCCAACGGTGAAGCCCGGCTTTCAGAAGGGTACAGCGTAGGCATCCTGCTACAGGAGCCCCCGCTGAACGAAGAAAAGACCGTTCTTGGCAATGTTCAAGAAGGCGTCGGCGAAATCTACGAAAAGATTGTTCGTTACAACGAAATCTCTGAAGAGATGGCGAATCCTGAGGCAGACTTCGACTCACTGATGGAAGAGATGGGTAAGCTGCAGGAGGCTATTGACGCCGCCAACGCCTGGGACATCGATTCTCAGCTGGAGCAGGCCATGGACGCTTTGCGGTGCCCCCCGGGGGATTCACCTGTCACCCATCTTTCCGGTGGTGAACGTCGCCGCGTGGCCCTCTGCAAGCTCTTGCTCCAAAAGCCCGACCTTCTACTACTTGACGAGCCTACCAACCATCTTGATGCGGAATCGGTGCTCTGGCTTGAACAGCATTTACAGTCCTATGAAGGCGCGGTTATTGCAATTACTCACGACCGCTACTTCCTCGATCACGTAGCTCAGTGGATCGCCGAGGTCGACCGAGGCAACCTCTACCCATATGAGGGTAACTACTCCACCTACCTTGACAAGAAGCGTGCGCGCCTTGAAGTCCAGGGCAAGAAGGACGCCAAGCTCGCCAAGCGTCTAGAAGAAGAACTGGAATGGGTGCGCTCCAACGCTAAAGGACGCCAGGCTAAGTCAAAGGCTCGTCTGGCCCGCTATGAAGAGATGGCAGCAGAGGCAGAGAAAACCCGCAAGCTGGACTTCGAAGAAATTCAAATTCCTCCGGGCCCGCGTCTGGGTAACGTCGTTATTGAGGCTGAGAACCTACAGAAGGGCTTTGACGGCCGCTCCCTCATCAGCGGCCTCTCTTTCTCGCTGCCTCGCAACGGTATCGTCGGCGTCATCGGTCCTAACGGCGTGGGCAAGTCGACTCTTTTCAAGACCATCGTAGGCCTTGAAACCTTGGACGGCGGTACCCTGAAGATTGGTGAAACCGTCAAAATTTCTTACGTTGACCAGAACCGGGCCAACATCGACCCGGAGAAATCACTCTGGGAAGTTGTCTCGGATGGGCTAGATTACATCCAGGTAGGGCAAGTAGAAATGCCCTCCCGCGCCTATGTTTCTGCCTTCGGTTTCAAGGGCCCCGACCAGCAGAAGAAGGCAGGTGTGCTCTCTGGCGGTGAGCGGAACCGTCTGAACCTTGCTCTAACCCTGAAACAGGGCGGCAACCTGCTCCTACTCGACGAGCCGACCAACGATTTGGACGTCGAAACCCTGACTTCACTGGAAAACGCGCTACTGGAATTCCCCGGCTGCGCCGTCGTGGTCTCCCACGACCGCTGGTTCCTCGACCGTGTGGCCACTCACATCCTTGCATGGGAGGGCACCGAAGAAGAACCCGATAACTGGTACTGGTTTGAGGGTAACTTTGAGTCTTACGAGAAGAACAAAGTTGAGCGTCTTGGCCCCGATGCCGCCAAGCCGCATCGCGTCGTTCACCGTAAACTCACCAGATAGTTTTAATAAACCGGCACGGGCCTCTCCCACCATTTCAAGTGTGGGAGAGGCCCGTGCTGTACCCAAGGTTACCGGTCGCGGTACTCAGGGAGCCGAATCATAGCCTCTTGGGCTACAGTGGCCACATGAACGCCGTCCCGTGTAAAAATCCTACCGACTGATAGGCCTCGGGCATCCTGCGCGCTAGGCGACTCCTGCACAAGTAATAACCACTCATCAGCGCGTGCCGGGCGATGAAACCACATGGCGTGATCCAGCGAAGCTACCTTCATATCAGGCTCCAACCAGGTCTTGCTATGCTGACGTAAAACCGGCTCCAGCTGCGTGTAATCTGAGGCATAAGCTAGAGCCGCCTGATGAATTATGGGGTTATCGGGCAGAGAATCGAACGTTTTAAACCACACCATATTGGTTGGCACCTGTTCTGGAGCGGGAGCAATATAGACCGGGTCGCTGATGTGGCGCACATCGAAGGGCCGCCCAAAAGCCACTTTCTGAGCAACCGGAACCTGTAGGTGCCCAAGCAGATCAGCTGCTGCGGGCAGGGATTCCGGGTCAGGCAGGTTCTCGGGCATTGTCGAAGAATGACTGGGCCCTGCAGAAACCGATTGAAAGGAGGTAATACACGAAAAAATGGGTTGCCCACCCTGGTAGGCTTGAACCCTGCGTGTGGCGAAGGAGCGGGCATCGTTCAGCCTCTCGACCCCGTAGGAGAGGTCGCGGTCTACGTCCCCGGGTCGTAGAAAGTAGCCGTGTAAAGAGTGGAGATTCTTACCTTCAACCGTCTGGTAGGCTGCCATGATTGCCTGAGCCAGAACCTGCCCACCGAAGATGCGTGGGGATTCCTTAGTCAAGGTAACTGCTTCAAAGACATGCTCGTGAGCCGAGGCAACTGCACGGTTAAGGTTGAGCATGGCAAGGAGTTTGCCTGTGGGGGTTAGTTGCTGTGATGCTGCTTGACTCATGGTTCAACTTTCTCATATTTGGGCTACAGTTGTGGGGTAAGTGAATGGAAGAGACGTAGGGAGAACAATCATCATGGCTGACCCCCATCACTCGGGCGCCACCGAATTTTTGCACCTGCCCGATGCTGCAACGGCTCGGGACTTCGTAACCTTCTTGACCCGAGCTCGGTCAGTTGACCCTTCTGCAGCGGTACGCCTGCAAACCAGGGGAACAGTACTGGGCATCTACGTGTGTGTGCTGGCCCCAGAAGGCCTTCTCGATGTAGCCCCTACAGTTCTGGGTTTGCGGGCTCTGCACCTTGCCCAGCCCGCAACCTGTAATCTCACCGTTGATGCCCAAGCGCTGTTAGACCGGTTGAATCGCATTGAGGACGCTGGCCTTCGCCTAGCCCTCCCGCCGGTCTCCGTAACCGCTCCCTGGGCCGGAGTCACGCCACCCACCGCAGGTTGGGAAAAGACCGGTTTTTATCTCTCTGATCATGCTCGGACTGCCGCCCAAGAAGGTATCTTAGCCGTGGACAAGGCTTTACCTGCCAACCCCGGCCCTGCTGTGGTGAATACGGTACGCTCCCGCATCTGGTCTTCGCCCCTCAGCGCCCCCGATACGACTGCTCAGTTGCCCACAGGCGCAGCTTTTGCCCTCGAAGTGCTCGGTTTTTTGCCGCCGCGTTCAACGGAGGCGATGCCGGTTTTCACAGCCGGCCGCTGGGCGCGCATCTCGGCTCGTGCCGGTCATGTTCTGATAAGAAACGGGGGAGCGGGTCTCTAAAACCGCCCCATATACGCACAGGCTGAGAAGAGTGCCCGCCCCGCAAAACTCTCATTCAGCCCGGTTCTGCATGGCGTGGGCTGCACGGTCAAAATAGGCCCACATCTCAGCGTCATAGAGAGGTGGAAGCTCAAGGGTGTCTAGGGCCTCACGCATATACTTGAGCCAGGTGTCACGCTGTTTGGGGCCGATAGAGAAAGGCACGTGACGCATGCGCAAACGAGGGTGCCCGCGCTCAGCCTGATAGGTTTTGGGCCCGCCCCAGTACTGTTCCAAAAACATGAAAAGGCGCCGCTCGGCGGGCCTTAAGTCCTCTTCAGGGTACAGGGCGCGAAACTCTGGGTCTTCAGCTACCCGCGCATAAAACTCGCGGGTCAGCTTCTCAAAAACTGGGCGGCCGCCTACCTGATAGTAGAAGGAACGCTCGTCAACCGAATCATCGGTGTTAGGTTTCTGACCGCTGAGTTCACCGGCCGTAGACAGAGGACGGAAGGCTGGGTTAGGTAGCTGACTCATACCCACCAGTTTACTCCCGCCCTCTATCGGAGGCCTCACACACATCTCTAGATATCAGCTTCCTGAACCTTCAGTGCACGAACTAGCGCATCGCGGCCCTCGGCAACCTGACGTTTGAGAGCAGCGGCGTCCTCAGGCAAAGATGCAAGGAAGGCTTCAGCTTTTTCTAGAACCTCAGCAGTGTAGAAACGCGGGAACAACCCGCCGATAATCTGGCTTGAAATTTCGTGGGAGCGTTCACGCCATACACCCTCAACCGACTCAAAGTATCGGTCGATGTAGGGCTCAGAAAACTCAGGTGCACCCCGGTAAAAACCGAGAATAGCTGAGCGCTGCATGATGTTGGAGAGTTCGCCTGTCTCAACTATTGAACACCAGGTGACAGCCTTGGCTTCCGCAGTAGGAATGGCTGCCTGAGCTGTTGCTGCTGCCTGCTGACCATTAGAAGTGTTGTCAGCAGCCAAGGCCTCGTCGATGTCTGCGGCAGTGCGGCGGCCGCCAGCTGCCAGAGATCCGAGCAGGGCCCAGCGTAAGTCAGTATCAATGGTCAGGCCACCCAGAGTGACCTCACCGGTCAGTAGGGCCTCAACAGCATCTAACTGGGCATCGGTATGGGCTAAACGAGCAAAAGTACCAACCAGCTGGAACTGGCTATCTGAGCCGGTTTCAGCATCCTGCGCCAGCTCCCAAACACGGTCAGCAGCCTGTTCACGCACTTCAGCTGCATGCGCGGGATTCAGGTAGGCGCGCAGGGTAGTTTCGAGGTTGAGCAGCTGAGTGCGCACAGCGGTAGAGTTAGTTTCAGAGCCAATATTGTTGAGCACAAGGTCAACGAACTGGCGGGCAGGCATCTGGCCATCACGCACGGTGTCCCAGAGCGAGCCCCAGACAACGCCGCGGGCTACCGAAGCATCAATGGCGCCCAGGTCGGTCACGGCGGTGGCGCGGGAGCGCTCGTCCAAGCGAATTTTGGCGTAAGCCAGGTCTTCATCATTGACCAGAATCAGGTCGGGCCGCTTGGCACCAAGAGCTAGCGGCACTTCGGTCACCTCGCCGTCCACATCAATTTCTAGACGTTCGGAGCGGGTCAGCACGTCTTCGCTCAGGTTGTAGAAACCAATGACCAGGCGGTGGGGGCGCAGGGTTTCGTAGCCTTCGGCGTAGGACTGACGCAGGGCCAGGCGGGTGATGGTGCCATCCTCAGCTTCTTCAACCTCGGTGGTGAGAGTGTTAACTCCTGCGGTCTCGAGCCAGAGCTTAGACCAGGCGCGCACATCGCGGCCACTGGTAGCTTCTAGCTCATCTAGCAGGTCATCGAGCACAGTGTTGCCGTAGGCGTGCTTATCGAAGTAGACCTTGAGCGCTGCCATGAAATTTTCCTGGCCAACCCAAGCCACCAGCTGGCGCAGAACAGAGGCACCTTTAGCATAGGTGATTCCGTCAAAGTTAACCTGGACGTCCTGCAGGTCGCGGATGGGGGCAACAATGGGGTGAGTGGAGGAGAGCTGATCCTGGGCATAGGCCCAGGTCTTCTCGGAAGCTGAAAAAGTCGCCCAGGCCTCAGGGGCGAACCGGGTATTCTCTGCGGCAGCCAGGGTTGACATGAACTCAGCAAAGGACTCATTGAGCCACAGGTCGTTCCACCATTTCATGGTGACCAAATCACCGAACCACATGTGGGCCAGCTCGTGTAGCACGGTAATGGCGCGGCGCTCAACCATAGCTTCGGTGACCTTGGAGCGGAAGATGTAGTTCTCCAGAAAGGTCACAGCACCGGCATTCTCCATGGCCCCAGCGTTGAACTCAGGCACAAAGAGCTGGTCATACTTTTCGAAGGGGTAGGGGGTCTTAAACTGTTTCTCGAAGAAGTCAAAGCCCTGGCGAGTGGTATGAAAGATTTCATCAGCGTCAAGGTATTCCATGAGCGATTGACGGGCATAGCAACCGAGTTTGATATCGCGGCCCTCGCTGTTGGTCAGCGAAGAATGCACGGAAGCGTAGGGGCCTGCGATAATAGCGGTAATGTAGGACGAGATGCGGGGCGTTGGTTTGAAGGCCCAGGTCTTATTGCCGTCGGCACCCTCAACAGAGGCTTCAGGCTGATTCGACACTACAACCCAGTGGTCGGGGGCCGTCACAATAAACTCAAATTCAGCCTTCAAGTCGGGTTGCTCAAAAACGGGGTAAACCCGGCGTGAATCGGGAACTTCAAATTGAGAGTAGAGATAGACCTCGCCGTCCACCGGATCAACAAAACGGTGCAGACCCTCACCGGTGTTGGTGTAGAGCATGTCGGCTTCAATAAGCAATTCATTGTGCTCAGCTAGTGCTGGCAGAGCAATCCTCACACCGTCAGCGGCACTCACGTCTACGGTTTCACCATTGAGCTCAACGCGATGCACCCTGTCTGTTACTGCATCAATAAAAGTTTGCTGCCCCGCCACAGCATCAAAGCGGACGACGGTGCGCGAGCCAAAAATCCGTTCGCCCAGCGTCAGATCTAGCTCGATACGGTAGGATTCAACGCGCTGAATAATAGAAGCCCGTTTTTCGGCCTCAGCACGGGTTAAGTTCATTCCAGGCATATCAACCTCATTTTGTCTCGTTTAATATTTGGGTCGCGGCAGTTCACTCCGACGGTTTAGGCCGCCTGTCAGAAACTCTGGCTACCTACTTTGGCGCTCGCGGTGCCCTACAATCGTGTATAGGCACACCCTCGCGCATTCCCAGCCAATTCTATGCGCTCGGTGAGTGATTCACCTAACTAAAACAACCATCGGGTATCCGATGAGAAGCCCAGCTTCAAGGAGAGAAACTGTGCGCGTACATATCGCAACTGACCACGCAGGCCTCGAACTCAGCCACTACCTCATTGAGCAGCTTTCGGCTGAGGGGTATGAGATGGTCGACCACGGCCCAGCTGAGTATAACGCACTCGATGACTACCCCAGCTTCTGTATCAATGCAGCCTTGGCTGTGCGCGCAGACCGTGAAGCAGGCCTTGATTCGCTGGGCATTGTGCTTGGCGGTTCGGGAAATGGTGAGCAGATGGCCGCGAATAAGGTTGAGGGAATTCGGGCCGCTCTAGCCTGGAATCACAGCACAGCTGCTCTTGCACGTGAACATAACAACGCTCAGATCGTTGCTGTAGGGGGGCGTCAGCACTCCGCTGAAGAAGCTTTGAGCATCATCAAGGTCTTTCTCACCACTGCCTGGACTCAGGAGGAGCGCCACACCCGCCGTATTGGTCAAATAGCGGAGTACGAAACCACCGGTCGTATTAGTGGTAAGCAGATTGACGGGGCAGAAGGCTAGCCCATGCCTGAGGGTCACTCCATCCATCGTCTGGCTCGACAACTTACCGATGTGTTTACGGGTGAGAGGCTAGAAGTAACAAGCCCTCAGGGGCGCTTTTCCGATGGCGCCTCCCTGCTCAACGGTCAGGTTTTCTGCCAGGCCTTTGCCCACGGCAAGCACCTCTTCGCCCGGTTCGGCAACGACCTCTACCTTAACGTTCACCTGGGTATTTATGGGGCCTTCACCTTTGGTGGCGATGAGTATTTTACCGGTGCTTCTTCTATCGGTGCCCCGCGCAGAATAGGTGAACAAGAGGATTACACCGGGGCCCTGTCCTCTAAGCCGTCAGCGCCCAGGCCGACCACGCGCGTCCGGCTGGTCTCAGCTCACGGTTGGGCAGACCTGGTGGGTCCGACTGTGTGCCGTACCCTCACTGAAGAAGAGGTGGGGCAGGCACGGGCCAAGCTTGGCCCTGACCCCCTGAACAAGGACGCTGACCCCACGGCCTTCTTTGAGGCGGCAGGAAAGACGTCGCGCCCGATAGGGGTGGTACTCATGGATCAAAAAGTGATTTCTGGGGTGGGGAACATTTTTAGGGCCGAATCGCTCTACCGTATCGGGCTAGACCCTTTTAAACCGGGTAAGGACTGCACCCTGGCCGAGCTTGAAAACCTGTGGCAAGACAACAAACAGCTGTTAGAAATTGGGGTGAGAGTCGGCCGCATTATCACCACTGACCCGGCTGATCGGCCCGGTGTTCCTGAGTCTCAGGCCTGGCCTGACCACGCCAATTATGTTTATCATCGCCAGGGGCGTAGCTGTGGAAGGTGTGGAGCAACCATTGCTGTGCAAGAAGTTGCAGGGCGTAAGCTTTACTGGTGCCCCGGCTGCCAGTGTTAGGGATGAGTGATGAGAGGGTTAACTGCTGAAATCCTTGATGTTATTGCTGAGCGCAAACCAATGTGTACCATTGTCGCAACGGGCAGCCCCTTCAGGGGTCGCAGTGCAGGTGAATTCACCGAGTGTCAGGGTTTGCCCGGCTGGCAGAATCGAACCGTAAGCAAAAGCCGGGAAGCCTGGTTGAATGAAATCGAGGAAATCCTGATATGGAACGCTCCCAGGATTCAGCCACATGACACCGTAGCCATGGCGACCCTGTGACCCGATGCGGTAGCATGACACAGCCTCAGGTTCCATGACGCACCCGGCTCCGTCTGCGGTTTGGAAGTAAAGTTTGCCGTCCTGAAGCGGGGTTGTACGGTCTCTACCTACCTGGTAGGGGGCGAGGTCGGTGACGAGGGCGGGTGCCCCGTCATTTACCGGCGGATTGATAGCCTGTACAGGGGTTTCTTCAGGAGCAGAGGGTTGCTCTGACGGCTCAATGATGGTTGTAGCGCCGGTGGAAGCCGAGGTTTCGGTTGCGGGGTTGCTCGGGCTCGCCTCGGTGCTTTCTGGGGGCGTGCTGGTGGCAGTTGCTGTGGTTTCACCGGTTGATGGTTGAGTACTTACTGCGCTGGTGGGGCTAGAAGTAGGTTCAGGGCTGGGGGAGGAGGTCTCAGCTTGATTGTTGCTGCCGCATGCGGTGAGAGCTAGGGCTGCGAACAGGGGGAGTATCAGCGAGGCTGCGCGGGGTGACATGGTGTCTCCTTTGACGAAATGGGGGTGTACTCCATCATAGCCATAGGGAGAGGATAAGCTGGTGCGTGACCAAAATTCGCTTGTGTGTTGGGAGGCGCCTTGATACATGCCGGGAGTTTGCTCCTGGAAAGAGCCAACCTGGTTTTGTTTGACCTTGATGGCACTTTGCTTGACTATGACACGGCCACAGCGGTGGGTTTTAACCGAGCTGTGCGTGAGTTTGTTTCTATTGGGGGGTTAGCCGATACCCAGAGCTATTTTCAGGCTTGGGCTGATATCCAGCGTGAAGACTTTCAACGCTATTTAGTGGGTGAGCAGGCTTTTGATGAAAACCGTTTGTACCGTACATCGAGTTTGTTGCATCTGATGACCGGGCGGGAGCCGTCAGCTGAGTGTGCTCAGGGGTTTTTGGCGGCTTTTCAGGAGGAGACGAGTAGGGCCTGGGCTCCTTTCCCTGAAGTGGATAGTTTTTTTGAGCGGTTAGGGGAACGGTTCGGGCACTTACAGGTGGCTGTGATTTCTAACGGTTCACTGTTGACGGAGCGGAAGAAGCTTGAGGCGATTGGGTTGCACGATATACCGCTGTTTTCTTCGGAGCGGGTGGGGATTTCTAAGCCGGACCCTATGCTCTTTAGGTTTGTGTGTGCCCAGTTGGAGGTTGACCCGGCGTTTGCGGTGCATGTGGGTGACAATTATATTGCGGACGTTCTTGCACCGGTTCGTTCAGGCTTACAGGCGGTTTGGGTGGCTCGGCAACGCCGTGTTCAGAAGCTACCTCGCGGCACGGTGCGTGTGAAGGATTTGTCTGAGCTGCTCGATGTTGTGGTTCCTGCCCCGGTGCGTGCCTGGGGCTGGTAGGTGGCTTGTGTTGGACTGGTTTCCGTTAGGGTGAGAAGTTAAATGGAGCGGCTGACGGGATGAGCGCTGGGATTCCGAGCGAGCGAGGAAATAAATCCCGGCGCGAATTAAGAAAGGGGGGGGCTGGTAGGTGGCTTGTGTTGGACTGGTTTCCGTTAGGGTGAGAAGTCAAATGGAGCGGCTGACGGGAATCGAACCCGCGTATCAGGCTTGGGAAGCGTGCGCTCTACCATTGAGCTACAGCCGCATGAGAGGGGATGACGGGAATCGAACCCGCGTCATCAGTTTGGAAGACTGAGGCTTTACCATTAAGCTACATCCCCATATGTACCTGGCACTGTTGTGGGTGTGCCCGGTGTTTAGACGAGTTCCAGTAAACCGGTTTTGGTGTGGCCTTGTCAAATCCGGCGGGTTTAGGGTGTGGCAACACGCGGGGTGGTTTTGGGGGTGTGGGTTAGGTGTTGGGGTGGGTTTGCCGTTAGACTAGGTGGTGCCTTCCGTGCAAAATTCGGGGTGTGGCGTAGCTTGGCTAGCGCGCCTGCTTTGGGAGCAGGAGATCGCAGGTTCGAATCCTGTCACCCCGACGTGAAATAGATTGGCCCGCCGGAGACGGCGGGTTTTTCTATAGAACGTATGTATTTAGCCCCACTCTTTTCCGGGTGGTGGTTCCAACAAGTTATTCAGGAGATCAACGGACGTGAAGACTGCCGTCGAGAAGATCAACCCGACCCTCGCAAAGATTGAGGTTGAGGTTCCTTTTGCTGAGTTCAAGACCTACCTTGACAGCACTTATAAGTCGCTGGCTAACCAGATTTCGGTTCCCGGTTTCCGCAAGGGTAAGACCCCTAGGGCTTTGATTGATCAGCGCGCTGGTTTTGATTTTGTGGTTGAGAGCGCTTTGAATGATGCTCTGAACAATTTTTACCAGCAGGCTTTGGCTGAAAATGAGCTGACTCCGTTGGCTCAGCCTGAACTTGATGTTGCTTCAAAGCCTGATGCGGGTAATCGTGAGGCTGACGTTAAGCTGACTATTGAGGTTACTGTGCGCCCTGAGGTTGAGGTGCCGGACTATTCAGGTATTAAGGTTGAGGTTGCTTCTGTTGAGGTGACTGAGGAGGACGAGCGGAAGGCTCTCGATGCCTTGCGCGGCCGCTTTGGTACTTTGAAGTCTGTTGAGCGCCCGGCAGCTGATGAGGACTTCCTGACCATTGATATCTCTGCTGACATTGACGGTGAGCAGGTTGACGCTGCAAACGACCTCTCGTATCAGGTCGGTTCGGGTACCATGCTGGACGGTTTGGATGAGGCTGTTCTGGGTCTGTCGGCTGGTGAGGACGCAACTTTTGTGACCAAGCTTGCTGGTGGCGAGCATGCTGGTGAGGAGGCGACCGTTAAGGTTAAGGTCACCGCTGTTAAGGAGCGCGAGCTGCCTGAGGCTGATGATGATTTTGCCCAGCTGGCTTCTGAGTTTGACACTATTGAGGAGCTGAAGGAAGACCTGAAGAAGCAGGCTGCTGATTCTAAGGTTGCCGAGCAGGGCGCCGAGGCGCGTGAGAAGGTTCTGGATGCTCTGGTTGAGCTTGTTGAGGTTCCTGTTCCTGAGAAGGTGATTGATGACCAGCTGGCTCAGCACTTTGATGCTCCCGGCCAGGATGAGGACCACGATACTGAAGAGCATCGTGCTGAGGTTCGTGAGAACACCGAGCGTGCTTTTAAGAACGAAATGATTCTTGATGCTATCGCTGAGAAGGAAGAAGTTTCTGTTGAGCAGTCTGAGCTGATTGATTACATCATCACGATGAGCCAGCAGTACGGTATGGATCCCAACCAGTTCGCTCAGATGCTTGACGGCTCCGGGCAGTCTGGCATGATTGTTGGCGAGGTTCGCCGCTCCAAGGCTCTGGCGGCTGTTTTGGCTCAGGCTGAGGTTAAGGACGCTGACGGTCAGGTTGTTGATCTCTCCTCCTTCCTGGGTGAGGGCGCAGACTCTGAGTAGTTGTAGCTGGCGTAGGCTCTAGCCATAACCCCCTGGTGACCGTAAAGGGTCACCAGGGGGTTTGCGCGTGTGCGGGCACCTTGCTACCTACCTACAGAAAAATAGATTAAAAAAATATTCCGTAATAGAGGTTTTGGTTTGAAAACTTAGGTGGGGCTAACTAGGCTTGAGTAAGTCAAGCCTTATTAGAAACTGAGGCTTACCAAGATGCACACCACACTACAGATATAGGAAAACCAGTGAAGGCAAACCGTATCTCCCTTATTGCAGCCACCTCCGTTTTTGCTTTGGCTCTCACCGCTTGTGGAGCAGGAACAACTGAGTCTTCGAACGAATCGTCGGCCTCTTCCTCATCATCAGCCTCGCAGGCTTCAGGTACCGTCACCGTCACTGACAACTACGGTGAGCATACTGTCACTGTGCCCCCGCAGAAGGTCGTAGCAACCGATAACCGCACTTTTGAGGTGCTTGAAGAATGGGGAGTTAGTTTGGTTGCAGCCCCCGTCCCCCTGATTCCCGATACAGTTGAGACCTACAAGAACGACTCCTCAATCACCGATATCGGAAATCACCGTGAGCCCAACCTTGAACTTCTAGCCGCTGAAGAGCCGGACCTCATTATCAACGGTCAACGCTTCTCCCAGTACTATGAGGACATCAAGAGCCTTAGCCCTGATGCGACCATTCTTGAGCTAGAACCCCGTGACGGTGAACCTTTGGACTCCGAACTTAAGCGCCAGGTCACCACACTGGGCGAGGTCTTTGGCAAGCAGGCTGAGGCTGAACAATTGATTGCGGACTTTGACGCGGCCCTGGCTCGCGCGAAGGCTGCCTACGACGGCGAGTCCACCGTCATGGCCGTCAACGTCTCCGGCGGCGAAATCGGCTATATTGCCCCCTCTATCGGCCGTACCTACGGGCCGGTCTTCGACATGCTCGATCTCAAGCCCGCTCTTGAGGTAGAGGGATCTTCTGATAACCACCAGGGCGATGATATCTCGGTTGAAGCTATCGCCGAAGCTAACCCTGACTGGTTGCTGGTTCTGGATCGCGATGCGGCAACGAGCAACGATGAAGGCTCAGCTGCCGCTGCCGACGTCATTGCCGGTAGCTCAGCCTTGGCAAACGTTACTGCGGTAACCAAGGACCAGATTCAGTACGCCCCGGCGGACACCTACACCAACGAATCGATTATCACTTACACCGAGATCCTTAACGATCTTGCAGATAAGTTCGAGGCAGCCAAGTAGCTTTCGGGCCATCAAACTGCCTTTAATACAGGAGTCACTCCACCACAGCCTTGGTGGGGTGACTCCTTGAAAGCTTTTATGACAACGATAGACAACACCCGCTTAACACGCACCCGTAGCTCTCTCTGGAACCTGCGTTTTATTTTTGCTGTACTGGGCGTGCTGGCTCTGCTGGTCGCCTCACTGCTCGTGGGGCAGTACGATATCTTCAGCCAACCCGACGGTGCATCAATGTTTGGGACTACCCGTATACCTCGAACTGTTGCACTGGTTCTGGCAGGGGCGGCTATGGCTATGTGCGGCTTGGTCATGCAAATGCTGACTCAGAATAAATTTGTGGAACCTACCACCACAGGGACCACTGAATGGGCCAGCCTGGGGTTGCTGTGTATGCTCTATTTCTTTCCCGCAGCGAATATTTTGCAGCAGATGACAGCAGCCATTGTATTTGCCTTTATCGGGTCAATGGTCTTCTTCCTCTTTCTGCGCAGGGTCTCTTTACGCTCGTCACTCATTGTTCCAATTGTGGGTATCATGCTGGGCGCGGTGGTCTCTGCCTTCACCACTTTCTTTGCGCTCCAAACCAATCTATTGCAGAACCTGGGTGTTTGGTTTGCCGGTAGCTTCACCTCGGTGATTGGGGGCCAGTATGAGGTTCTTTGGCTGGTGGTCATCGTGGTGGCCGTTATCTTTTGGTACGCTGACCGGCTCACCGTAGCTGGTCTGGGCCAGGAGTTCGCTACCAACGTGGGGCTCAACTACGCTCAAATCATGTTTATCGGAACTGCGCTTATTGCTGTGGCAACCGGCGTGGTCACGGTCGTAGTGGGCTTCTTACCCTTCCTGGGTCTCATTGTTCCTAACCTGGTGAGTATGTTCCGCGGTGACGACCTGCGCTCTAACCTGCCGTGGGTGGCGCTGACCGGCATCGCGGTCGTCACCGTCTGTGACCTGGTGGGCCGTACCATTATCGCCCCCTTCGAGATTCCGGTCTCGGTCATTTTGGGAATGGTGGGAGCTGTTGTCTTTATCGGTTTGATTGTGAAGGGGCGCCCCGGTGCTACAGCCCGCAAGTGACGATAATCGTGCCCTGCAGGCCGCTGGTGCGGGGCCTGTTGGGGGTAAGGACGCCCGCCCCCTAGTGCATGAATCTGCTCGCGCCCGGAGCGCCGGGGCTTTCAAGACTCCGGCGGCTGCCCGCACTTACTGGCTGATACTTGCCGGTTTACTGGTCATCTCTTTACTGGCGGCCTTTGGGCTTTTGGCCTACAGCAACCCCTTTGACACCGGAACACCCAAGTGGTGGCTGATAGCTGAGCGCCGCTCCAACGCGCTGATTGCCATGGCTGTAGCTGCGGTATGCCAGGCTGTAGCCACCGTTGCCTTTCAGACCGTGACCAATAACCGTATTTTGACCCCGGGCATTTTGGGCTTTCAGGCTCTCTACACCGCGATTCATACCTCAACGGTGTACTTTGCCGGGGCTGCTGGCCTGGTGGCCGCGCGCACCCTCGATACCTTTATCTTTCAGCTGGTTATGATGGTGGCGCTCTCGCTGCTGCTCTACTCCTGGTTACTGACCGGTAAACGTGCCAACATGCACGTGATGCTCCTGGTTGGAGTGGTGTTAGGTGGAGGCCTGGGGTCACTCTCCACCTTCATGCAACGTATGCTGACTCCCAGCGAATTCGATATTCTAACTGCGCGTCTTTTTGCTTCCGTCAATAACGCTGACCCGGAATATTACCCCATCGCTATTCCGCTGGTGGCGGTCAGCGTCCTTGTGCTCTATCTAAAGTCGCGAACCCTCAACACCCTCTCGTTGGGGGAACCGGTGGCAACTAACCTGGGTGTTAACCACCGGCGAGAAACTATCTTGGTGCTGGTACTTGTCTCAGTCATGATGGCAGTATCCACTGCTTTGGTTGGCCCGCTTACCTTTCTGGGGTTCCTGGTCGCCACCTTGACCTACCAGTTCGCAGACACCTATGACCACCGCTACCTCTTCCCTATGGCCACGGTGCTCTCTTTTGCTGTGCTGGCAGCTGCCTACTTCATCATGAACCATATCTTCGCAGCTCAGGGCGTAGTGGGTATTATTATTGAGCTGGTTGGCGGCCTCACCTTCCTCATCGTTATTCTCCGAAAGGGCAAACTATGATTACCCTCAGCCAGGTCGCTAAAAATTACTCCGGCGAAACCAGCATCGGCCCGGTGAACGTGCAGCTACCTTCCGGGGGCATTACCGCCCTGGTTGGGCCCAATGGCGCCGGCAAGTCAACCGTGCTGACCATGGTGGGGCGCCTGCTCGATATTGATGCGGGCACCATCGAAGTTGGCGGGCTCAATGTGGCTACCAGCAAGTCGAAAGATTTGGCAAAGGTCGTGTCAATTTTGCGCCAGGAGAACCACTTTGTCACCAAGCTGACCGTGCGCCAGCTCGTGGGCTTTGGCCGTTTTCCCTACACCGGCGGGCGGCTAACCGCTGAGGACGAAGACATCATCTCGCGGTACATTGATTTTCTTAATCTGACCGACCTTGAAAACCGTTACCTGGACGAGCTCTCGGGCGGCCAGCGGCAACGAGCCTACGTCGCTATGGTCCTTTGCCAAGAAACCAACTATGTACTGCTTGATGAGCCCCTCAACAACCTTGATATTTCTCATTCTGTTCAGATGATGCAGCACCTGCAGAATGCTGCCCGCACTCTGGGGCGCACCATTATTGTAGTGCTACATGACATTAACTTTGCCGCCCGCTACGCTGACTATATTTGCGCTATCAAGGACGGCAAACTGGTTAGCTTCGGTGCCGTTGAGGAAATCATGCAAGATGAGCTTTTGAGCGATATTTTCAATACCCCTATCAGGGTGATTGAAGGACCCAACGGTCTCATCGCCTGCTATCACTAGTGCAAGGAAGCTGACCAGGCTCAATCCACGACGGGGCATCATCTCGGGAGTACTCAGCTTTATAGCGTCCACGTGACTTCACGCGGACGCTCAAAGGTTGGCGAAGACAGACGCAAGGGCTACGTGCCGCCGAGTCTGCGCGTCAACCGCAGTTGAGAGGGACTCGGTGCCATGCCAACAGCGAACTGCCCCGATTTTGGGAATCCGGGAGCAGGCAAAAGCGATAACCTAAGTGTCAAGCAAATCTTTGGCACCGGCGTCCGCGCTGGTGCTACAACCGACACAAGGAGCGGAACACATGTCCTTCACCCCTGAAGCACACCAGAGCCCCACTATGGAAACCCCCATGGGCAGCCAGGATGACTATGTTTACAACCGTCTACTCAAAGAACGCATCATCTGGCTGGGCTCCGAGGTGCGAGACTCCAACGCCAACCGCATCTGCTCCCAGCTTTTGCTGCTCTCAGCCGAGGACCCCGAGGCAGACATCTACCTCTACATCAATTCACCCGGCGGCTCCGTTACCGCAGGCATGGCCATCTACGACACCATGCAACTGATTCCCAATGACGTTGTCACCGTGGTGACCGGTATGGCTGCCTCCATGGGGCAGTTCCTGCTGACCGCAGGTGCCCCCGGCAAGCGCTTTGCCACCCCCAACGCCCGCATCCTCATGCACCAGCCCTCCGGTGGTATCGGTGGCAACGCTTCTGATATTCGCACCCAGGCCCAGTTTATTCTCGACATGAAGCAGCGCCTGAGCGAGATTACCGCTGAGCGCACCGGCCAGAGCATAGAAACCATCCAGCGTGATAGCGACCGCGACAACTGGTTCAACGCCGAAGAAGGCCTAGCCTACGGCTTCTTCGACAAGATTCTCGATAAGATCGGCCCGGCTACCAGCGCTAGCGACAAGTAAACCGGCACAAACTTTTACAGGAGAAACGAATGATTCATCTTCCCTCATCCACCGCACCTGCCGGTATGCCCACCAGCCGTTACGTGCTCCCTAACTTCGAAGAGCGAACCCCCTACGGCTACAAGCGCCAGGACCCCTACGCCAAGCTCTTTGAAGATCGCATTATCTTCCTTGGCGTGCAGGTGGACGACGCTTCCGCAGACGATATCATGGCACAGCTGCTGGTGCTGGAATCCCAGGACCCTGACCGCGACATCACCCTCTACATCAACTCACCCGGTGGCTCTTTCACCGCGATGACTGCTATCTACGACACCATGCAGTACATCCGCCCCGAGATTCAGACCGTCTGCCTGGGCCAGGCCGCCTCAGCCGCCGCTGTGCTTCTGGCCGCCGGTACACCCGGCAAGCGCCTGGCTTTGCCCAACGCCCGCGTGCTGATTCACCAGCCTGCCCTCTCAGGCCAGCAGGGCGGCCAGGCCTCAGATATTGAGATTCACGCCAACGAAGTGATGCGTATGCGCGAGTGGACTGCTCAGACCCTGGCCCTGCACTCTGGTAAGGACTACGACGAGGTCGATAAGTCCATTGAGCGCGACAACATCCTCACCGCTAAAGCTGCCCTGGAATACGGCATTGTGGATCAGGTACTTGAATCCCGCAAGGCAGTCAAGCCCGCCTTCAACACCGCTGAAAAGCACGACTAAACCTTTCTAGGAGTACAGCACGCGGACGCCGTTCCCCGCCTTGTCAGCCTTGGGCAGGGTACCGGGGGAGCGGCGTCCGCGTTTCATGCACCTGATATAGGGCTCCGGTGGAGCACGGTTAAGTCATCAAGACGTAACCTTGCACAAATCGTCACATCTTGGGTCTAGACAGGTTTTCACGGTAGATTAGTTTAGAGGAACCGAAGGAAAGGTAGGGTCTATGGCTCGTCTAGGCGATAGCACCACTCTTCCCAAATGCTCATTTTGTGGGAAGAACCAGCGACAGGTTCGCAAACTGATTGCCGGCCCCAACATCTATATCTGTGACGAGTGCATTGAGCTGTGCAACGAAATTCTCGAAGAAGAGCTAGCAGAAGTCAAAGACCTTGGTGCCGTTGAAGAGTTACCTATACCTCGTGAAATCTTCGACCATCTCCAGGAATATGTCATTGGTCAAGAGGCCGCCAAGCGCGCACTTTCAGTAGCCGTTTACAACCACTACAAGCGTATTCGCGCCCAGCAAAACCCCACCCTTGAAGCCGTAGAATTTTTGGCAACAGAAGGGGAAGACGTAGAAATAGCCAAGTCCAACATCCTACTCGTTGGCCCGACAGGCTCCGGTAAAACCTATCTCGCTCAAACCCTGGCTAAGAAGCTCAACGTCCCCTTCGCGGTAGCCGATGCGACCAGCCTAACCGAGGCCGGGTACGTGGGTGAAGACGTAGAAAATATTCTGCTCAAGCTGATACAGGCAGCTGACGGTGATATTGAAAAAGCTCAGCGCGGGATTATCTACATCGACGAAATCGACAAGATCTCTCGTAAAGCTGACAACCCCTCTATCACTCGCGACGTATCAGGTGAAGGTGTGCAGCAGGCGCTCCTCAAGATTCTTGAGGGCACTGAGGCAGCGGTGCCCCCTCAAGGTGGGCGTAAACACCCTCAACAGGACTTCCTCAAAATCAACACCTCCAACATCCTCTTTATTGTGGCCGGTGCCTTTGCCGGCCTTGAAGAGATTGTGGGTAGCCGTGTGGGCCGTAAGGGAATCGGGTTTGGTGCATCGATTGACCAGGCCGCCAAAGAGAGCGATATTCTGACCAAGCTCATGCCGGAAGACCTGCTGAAGTTTGGTCTGATTCCCGAGTTCATTGGCCGCCTGCCCGTCCTAGCCACCCTCGGCAAACTAACAGAGACTGACCTGCAACGGGTTTTGACCGAACCTAAAAATGCTCTGGTTAAGCAGTACAAGCGCATGTTTGCCCTTGACGGGGTCGAGCTCATCTTTGAGGATGAGGCCGTGGCCGCTATTGCCCATCAGGCGGTTGAGCGTGACACCGGCGCCCGCGGACTGCGTGCCATCATGGAGTCTATTCTGCAGCCTGTCATGTTTGACGTGCCCAGCCGCGACGACGTCACCACCGTCATCATCGATGAGGCAGTGGTTGCCGGAACGAAGGACCCGATTTTAGTCATCGAGGCCCCGGAGAAGAAGTCAGCCTAAATACTTTCCCGCTATCAGTGCTCTACACACCGGTAGCGGGCTACTCTTCTACCTAACCACTGATTGAAAGGATAACCTGTGGCTGAAAATACTGTTGATTTCTGGTTTGACCCCACCTGCCCCTGGTGCTGGATGACCTCCCGCTGGATTAAGGAAGTGGAGACCCAGCGCGACGTTGCCGTAACCTGGCACCCCTTCTCCCTGGCCGTCCTGAACGAGGGGCGCGACCTTGACCCTGACTACCGCAAGCACATTGATAACACCTGGGGCCCGGCCCGTGTTGCCACCGCTGTGGCAGAGCAGTACGGCCAGGAGAAGCTGGACGAGCTCTACACCGCTCTGGGCGAGCAGATCCACCATCAGAAGAATAAGGAGGGTACCTACTTCGAGAAGGCTATCGAGGTTGCCCTGGCTGAGGTGGGCCTGCCCACCGAGCTTGCCCAGGTTGCCTTCACCGAAGAGTACGATGAGCAGATGCGCGCATCCACCCGCGCTGGCCTGGACTCAGCCGGTGGTGACGATATCGGCGTGCCCCTGATGAGCATCAACGGGGTGACCTTCTTTGGCCCCGTGATGTCACCGGCCCCCACCGGTGAAGAAGCTGCCAAGGTCTTTGATGGTGCAGTAGCCCTGGCCTCCTACCCGGGGTTCTTCGAGCTCAAGCGCCCCCGCAAGGTCGGCCCGATTTTCAACACCGAAAAGTAGTAACGAGCGGGCGCTTTACGCCCCTGTTACTGAATACACGAAAGGCCCGGTTCCAGAAGCTCTGGAACCGGGCCTAATCTTTTGAGACGCAACTACGTCAGGGCCTGTATACCCCCGCAGGTAGCTGGCTGGGGCTGGCATGAATTGAGCGAGCGCCCCAGCGCGAGCTCAAGAAGGTTAGCCGCCTAGGGGGCATGCAGGCCAAATACATTAGCTTTCGTCCTCAGTAATGAGCACAACGTCGGTGACAGCCAGCTCGCCCTCTGCTTCGGTGAGGGTGAGGTCGCGGGCGTTACCTGCTGCCTTGAGGTCGCCAAGACCGCCGCGGATGCGGGTGAGGTCGTCCGCTGAACCGGTAATGGTTGCGGTTTCAACCTCGGTACGCTGCTTGACCTGGGCCTCTGACTTGGCCTTACGCAGACCACCCAGGGCAGCTGCGACAGTGGGCAGGACGGCGGGGTCGGCGTCCGCTACGGCGGCGGCAAAGCCCTCGGTGGTGGGCCAGGGGGCGCGGTGCACCGAGCCTGCGCGCCACCAGGACCAGATTTCGTCAGTGACGAAGGGCAGGAAGGGGGCGAAGAGGCGCAGCAGGGCGTCAAGGGTGGTGGCCAGGGCTGCCAGCACGGAAGCCTGCTCAGCCTCGCCGGCCTTGCCGTAGGCGCGGTCCTTGATGAGTTCTACGAAGTCGTCGGTGAAGTGCCAGAAGAAGGTCTCTGAGATCTGCAGGGCCCGGGCGTACTCGTAGTTCTCAAAAGCGGCGGTGGCTTCGTCAACGAGGGCAGCGAGGCGGGCCAGTAGGGAGCGGTCCAGCTCGTTGGTGAGGGCGCTCGCGGCAGCCTGGTCGGTGATGACCGAGTTGGCGGTAGCTCCCAGGCCGAGCACGAACTTGGAGGCGTTCAGCAGCTTGATGGCCAGGCGGCGACCAATCTTCATCTGAGCCTCGTCGTAGGCGGTGTCGGCACCCAGCTTGGCGCTGGCAGCCCAGTAGCGAACGGCGTCCGAACCGTACTTTTCCAGAACCTCGTTGGGCACCACGACGTTACCCTTAGACTTGGACATCTTCTTGCGGTCCGGGTCCAGGATCCAGCCGGAAAGGGCGGTGTCGGTCCAGGGTACGGACTTCTCCAGGGAGTTGGAGCGAACCACGGTGGAGAAAAGCCAGGTGCGGATGATGTCGTGACCCTGGGGGCGTAGATCCATGGGGAAGGTGACCCTGTGCAGGTTCTCGTCCACGGCCCAGCCGGTGGCAATTTGGGGGGTCAGCGATGAGGTCGCCCAGGTGTCCAGGACGTCGGGGTCGGCGATGAAGCCGCCGGGTACGCCGCGTTGGTCTTCGGTGTAGCCGGGGGCGGCGTCCGACGCGGGGTCAACGGGGAGCATGTCTTCGCTGGGGACGATGGGCTCATCGTAGTTGGGTTCGCCATCGGCGCCCAGCTTGTACCAGACGGGGAAGGGCACGCCGAAGAAACGCTGGCGGGAAATGAGCCAGTCGCCGTTGAGGCCCTCGACCCAGTTCTCGTAGCGGGAGCGCATGAAGGCAGGGTGCCAGGTGATTTCACGCCCGCGCTCTACCAGGGCATTGCGGCGCTCGGCGTCACGGCCACCATTGCGGATGTACCACTGGCGGGAGGCAACGATTTCGAGGGGCTTGTCGCCCTTTTCGTAGAACTTGACCGGGTGGGTGATGGGCTTGGGGTCGCCGTCCATTTCACCGGCTTCAACCAGCATCTCAACGACCGTTTTCTGGGCGGTGAAGACGGTTGCACCGGCCATGCGCTCGTAGCGCTCGCGGCCCTCGGCGGAGGTAATCCACTCGGGGGTGTCGGTGGCGAAGCGGCCGTCACGGCCAATTAGGGCACGGGTGGGTAGCTGGAGTTCGCGCCACCAGGTGACGTCGGTGGTGTCGCCGAAGGTGCAGATCATGGCGATACCGGCACCCTTGTCGGGCTGGGCCAGGGGGTGGGCCTTGATCTCGACCTCGACGCCAAAGAGAGGAGAGGTGACCTTGGTGCCGAAGAGGGGCTTGTAGCGCTCATCGTCGGGGTGGGCCACCAGGGCGACGCAGGAGGGCAGCAGCTCAGGGCGGGTGGTCTCGATCCAGACCTTCTCGCCGTTCTCGCGGGTAAAGGAGATACGGTGGTAGGCGCCGGGGCGTTCTTTGTCTTCCAGCTCTGCCTGGGCAACTGCGGTGCGGAAGGTGACATCCCACATGGTGGGGGCTTCTGCCATGTAGGCATCGCCGCTGGCCAGGTCGTTGAGGAAGGCCAGCTGGGAGACCTTGCGGGAGCGGGCGTCGATGGTGCGGTAGGTGTGGGACCAGTCAACGGAAAGACCCAGGGTGGTGAAGAGTTCTTCGAAGACCTTTTCGTCTTCTACCGCCAGGATTTCACACAGCTCGATGAAGTTCTGGCGGGAGATGCGGGGCCAGTCGCGCTGGTTCTTGGCGGGTTTTTCGGGGGCCTTGAAATCGGGGTCGTAGGGGATTGCGGGGTCGCAGAGTACGCCATAGTAGTTCTGGACGCGGCGTTCGGTGGGCAGGCCGTTGTCGTCCCAGCCCAGGGGGTAGAAGACGTTCTTGCCCTTCATACGCTGGTAGCGGGCGATGACGTCGGTCTGGGTGTAGGAGAACATGTGACCGACGTGCAGGGAGCCGGACGCGGTGGGCGGCGGGGTGTCGATGGAGTAGACCTTCTCGCGGGTGGTATTCAGGTTGAAGGCGTAGGTCTTGTTGGCGGCCCAGTTCTCGGTAAACTTTTTCTCGAGACCTTCAAGGCCGGGCTTTGTAGGGACGGTAATATCTACGGTGTTTTCTGCGGGCGTGTCTGTGCCCCGGTTGATTTCAGCCATGGTGCCTATTCTCTCACGAATAGATTTAGTGTGCAGGTTAGGCTAGTGCTATGACTACTTCACTACTTCCCGCTAATCCTTTTGCTCCTGACTCCCAGGCCGGTAAGGTCGCCGTGGTCACCGGTGCCTCCTCCGGTATTGGCCGGGCGACCGCCGAACAGATGGTAGCTACCGGGTGGAGCGTCTACGCTGTGGCCCGCCGCGCCGACCGCCTGGCAGAACTTGCTGAGCGTACCGGGGTGCGCCCGGTCGTCCTCGATATTACGGACGCCGACGCGGTAGCTGCCCGCGCTCAGGATATTCTGGGGGAAACCGGTGGTCGCCTAGATGCCTTAGTCAATATTTCTGGCGGCGCTATTGGGGCTGATTCTGTGGCCAACGCTGACCCCGCTGGCTGGTCAGCCATGTTCGAGCTCAACGTTATCGGTACCCTGAACATGGTCAAGGCCTTCCTGCCCGCCCTGCGCGAGAACGGGCAGGGCACCGTGCTCAACCTGACCTCCACCGCAGCTGAAGCCGGCTACGAAGGGGGAGCGGGCTACAATGCCGCCAAATTTGGTGAGCGGGCCCTGACCGAGACCCTGCGCTTAGAGGAAGCTGAGCACAACGTGCGCGTGATTGAGGTACGCCCCGGCATGGTGCGCACCGAAGAGTTCTCCCGCAATCGCCTAGGCTCCGATGAGGCGGCTGCCAAGATTTACGCGGGCGTGGAAAAACCTTTGCTGGCTGAGGACGTGGCCCAGACCGTTACCTTCGCCGTGAACGTTCCCCAGCACATCAACCTGGACCACATCACCATGCGCCCGGTGGCCCAGGCGGCCCAGTACAAGGTGATTCGGCGGGTCGCAGCCTCATAGCCGGAGCGGGCAGGGGGCTGGGACGAACCAGCGTCATCTTCTTGATAGCAATTAGCCAGCCTACTTAGTATGGGAAGAGGGAGCCCACGACGGTAACCAGCCATCAATCAAAGGAGATGATGACCGTGAAGCGCAACCCTCGCACCCGCCCCGCCCTCACTAGCCGCCCCGGTAGCTGGCGTCCTAACCTCGGAATGCTGGCCCTGCTACCACTTCTGACCGCCTGCGCCGGTGGCGGTGAAGCTCCAGCGCAGGCACCGGCTCAGACCTCTTCCTCCGTTTCTGCCTCTACGACCGCACCAGCAAGCACCCCTACACCCTCAAGCTCTTCAGCGGCAGCTGCACATCAGGTTGTTGAGGACGCCTGCTTAGGTCGCTGTACCAACTACGAAACCATTGCTGTCACCCACCCCACCCTCAGGCCGGTAGAGATTCGCACCTACGGTTGGGATATGAACCCGGGGTCAACCCCTTCCCAGATGTAACTGGCCTACGCCGTTTATCGGGACGGCGAACCCATTGACTTCTACGAGGGCCGGGGCAATACCTACGCCTTCATCACTGCGCATACCGAAATGGGCAATATGGTCTGGAATCTTGAAAGAGGCTCCAATGTCGACCGCTACGGCAACATCTATCTGGCAACGGATAGGTCCGTGGTGGTGCTAGCACCCACCGATACCGGGTATAGCCAGGAAGGCACCCTGCCGTCCGCGCCGGTAGAGAAACCGCGGTTCGAAATTCAGCCCTTCTTTGGCGAGGCCGGTGAACCCGCAGCTGGCCTGCATCTCGATGCGGACGGGCAGGCCTACCTTGTTCTGGGGAAGGATGACAGTGGAGAAGTGCGGCAGGTCAGCATTACGGGGCCGCTAGGGGAAGAGGACTCGACCGTTTACACCAGTTGCGCCAGCACTGAGCCCCGCTGTGGTTTCAATGTTGACCGCTAGGTTGTGATTGTGAGGCTGTTGGCTAAATTGTTCCCGTCGTTAGGGCTGGGGCTCGTCTTGTGTCGAATTAAGACGCGACCCAACCCCCTTTTGTTGAAAATTAAGAGCGCGAGAGTAAAGTGAGAATAGTCAATATATGAACTAAATAAGGAGTTTGTCATGACTACAGCAATCATTGGAACAGGGCGCATCGGTTCACAGGTCGCCCTTCGCCTGGCCCGCGGGGGAAAAGAGATACTGGTTGCGGCATCAGATCTCGAATCGGCTCAGAAATCAGCCCAAGAACTGGGGCTAGGTATTCGGGCTGGTACCGTCGAGCAGGTCATTGAAGAAGCAGACACAGTTGTCTTCGCTACGATGTTCCCCGTTACCCAGCAGCTCCTGAAGGAACACTCTTCACAGTTGGTGGACAAGGTCGTTGTTGACCCATCCAACAACTTCCGGGTTACTGACGACGGCCGGGCGGTTTCCGCCAACCCAGAAGGGTCCTCAGCTGGTCAGCAAAACGCTGCCCTGCTTCCTCAGGGAGTTCATTTCGTCAAAGCGCTAGGAACCATGAGCGCGGCTAATCTGGGCAAAGAAACTACCGATAGCGGTGAAAAGGTTGCTCAACTGTTTGCAACGGACGACCCTGTAGCGCAAGAGCGCATTACCCACCTATTGCGTTTGGGTGGCTGGGAGCCCGTCAAGGCTGGCGGCTTGGACATTACTTCCAGAATCGAGGTCGGTGGTGCCTGGCACGACCGCGGTGGACTGAGCGGACGGATTCTCAGCAAGGAGGAAGCGGAGAAACTGGTCAGCCAACCCCTTGCTGAGGAATCAGCACGATAAAAGCGGGAGAAGCGCATCTGCCAGTCGATTGATTGTGCTGTACAGTGGGTGGGGTTAACCCCACCCACTTGCTGTGCAGGCAGCAGACTGGAGCCCCATGATTCACCTGGTCGCCACCTCCCATGGAACCGACAACCCCCAGGGCCGTGAAGCCGTCAATCTCATCCGTGACCAGCTCACCGCCCTGGTCGAGGCCCAGGCTCCGGGAACCTACACCGTGCACGAGGCCTACGTAGATGTGCAAGAACCCGCCCTGCCGCAGGTGCTACAGGCGCTACCGTCCGGGGCGAGAGCCGTCCTTGTGCCCCTGTTGCTCTCACCGGGCTACCATACCGAACACGATATGAAACAGGCCGCTGCTCAGGCTACCCACCTGACCACCGCAATTGCTAGAGCATTAGGCCCTTCAGCAGCCCTAGCTAAGCTCCAGCTCCAGCGCCTTGAAGAAGCGGGCTGGGACGGCTACGACGATATCGCTCTGGCAGCAGCGGGTTCCTCCCGCGCCGATGGCCGTGAAGCCGTGCTCTACCAGGCAGAAGTTTTCAGCAGCCTGCTCAGCCGCCCGGTGCCCTACGGCTTTATTGCAGATATTGAACCCACCATCGACCAGGCCTGGGAGAGCAACCAGGCTGATTATATTTCCACTTATCTGCTGGCCCGCGGCTACTTCCACAGCAAACTCACCAAGGCTTATCTGGGCACAGAAAAAGCGGCCGTCACCGAGCCGCTGGTGCTACCCGGTGACGCCGCTTCAGCAACAGTAGTTGCCTCAGTTGCATTGGAACGGGCTACTGAAGCCCTAGCCGCTCTTAGCGCTTGACCGCTACAGCCTCAAAGGTCTCAGCGGGCTCAACATAGGCCTGCTGGGACTCAATCAGTTGTAGTTCACGCTGCCCCGAGGCCAGGGTGTTTTTCAGCAACTCGTAGACGCTGGCGGTGGTCAGTTCCAGGGCCTCTTTCAGGCTCTTGCCCGATGCGAAGTGGGAGGCAAAGAGGGCCTGGGTAACGTCGCCCGAGCCATTGGCCTTCATCGGCAGACGCGGGGTAGTGATCAGCCAGGCTTCATCGCCCGAAACTGCCAGCATCTGAATCGAATCCTCGGGAGTCTCGGGGGTATTCACGCTGGTGACCAGCACGGTCTGAGGGCCGATCTTCTGGGCTGCGGCCACAGAGTCGAGAACCTCATCTAAGGTCTTGGGGTCGGTGCCGGTCACAAAACCCAGCTCAAACTGGTTGGGGGTGATGATATCTGCGTGCTGAATCACGCGGTCACGAATCAGCTCCTGCACTTCGGGGGAGACAAAGCAGCCGCTGGTGGCATTACCCAGCACCGGGTCGCAGGAATAGAGGACGTTCGGGTTGGCTGAGCGGGCCTTGGCAACGGCATCAAGAATGGCATCGCCGATGGATGAGCCGCCCTGGTAACCAGAAATCACCAGTGCAGTGTCGGTCAGGCCGCCTCGCTCATCAATGCCGGTGACAATCTCGCGGACGTCGTTACCCGAAATCAGCGGGCCGCGCCAGGCGCCGTAGCCGGTGTGGTTGGAAAACAGCACGGTATTGACGGGCATGACCTCGTGGCCAAGACGCTGCAGGGGGAAGACGGCGGCTGAATTACCCACGTGGCCGTAGGCAACAGCGGACTGAATAGACAAAATACGCATAGTCACCATTGTGGCACGCTCTGCGGCCTCCGCGGTACGCAGATTTCACTAGATGACGGGTGAGCCAGGCTGAGTGACGCACACTAGTGTGCCACAGGCGATTTGCGCAAACTAGATTGCGTAAAAATTACCCCCCATGAAGTCGCGTGACGTAAAAATGTCGCCTCGTGACCTGGTAGCTGAAATAACTCGACCACCCTACCCCCATAAGCCTAGACTTTCAAATTATTCACCCAACAAACTGTTGTGAAAGGAGCGCCATGGCACCCTTACCCATAAATTTTAAAAACTTTGGTCTTGGCTCGTCGGCTGCATCGCTGCAAGACCCCGCGATTAGCCCAGAAGGCACGGCTGAACCGGCCCAGCTCTCTGCAGCCGAGAAAGAGGCCAACCGTGAACTCGTTGACCGTTACGCGGCAGACCTCTACGAGGCAGGTGCTGAAGAGATTCTCACCTGGGCCCGTGAGCATGTGGATGGCAGGCTGGCCGTCACCCTCTCTATGGAAAACACCGTACTGGCCGAACTTGCCAGCCGCTACCTACCCGACTCTGAGTTCCTCTTCCTCGACACCGGCTACCACTTTCCCGAAACCCTGGACGTCGCCCAGCAGGTGGAAGAACGCTACCCCCAAACCTTGGTAAGAGCTAAGCCCCTGCTCACCACCGGTCAGCAGGACGCCCGCTACGGCATCAACCTCTACAGCAGCGACCCCGCAGCCTGCTGCCGCATGCGCAAGGTGGAGCCCCTGGCAGCGTCCATGGCTCCCTACAGCGGCTGGATTACCGGCCTGCGCCGTGCCGATTCGCCGCTTCGCGCCACCACCCCGGCCCTGGACATTGACCCCAACGGGAGACTCAAGATTTCACCCCTGGTTACCTGGAGCCTTGAAGACACCGACCGGTACATCGAAAAGAACCACCTGATTGTGCACCCCCTGACCAAGGCAGGCTACCCCTCCATCGGCTGCGCCCCCTGCACCGCCAAAGTAGAAGCCGGCCAAGACCCCCGCAGCGGACGCTGGGCAGGGTTCACCAAAACAGAATGCGGACTACACACATGAGCACAACCACTACCTCAACCCCCCTCTCACCCCACCTCAAAGACCTAGAAAACGAGTCAATCCAGATCCTGCGCGAGGTCGCCGGTCAGTTCGATAGGGTCGCCCTGCTCTTCTCAGGCGGTAAGGACTCTGTGGTGGTTTACGAGTTGGCTCGCCGTGCTTTTGCACCGGCACCCGTGCCCTTTGAACTGCTCCACGTGGATACCGGCCATAACTTCCCTGAAGTCATCGACTTCCGCGACCGCCTGGTGGAGCGCACCGGCGCCCGCCTGCGCGTGGCTAAAGTACAGGACTGGATCGATCGGGGTGAGCTACAGGAGCGCCCCGACGGCACCCGCAACCCCCTGCAGACCGTCCCCCTGGTCGAAACCATTGAAGAGCAGGGCTACGACGCCGTACTCGGCGGTGCACGCCGAGATGAAGAGCGAGCCCGCGCCAAAGAGCGTATCTTCTCGGTGCGCGATGCCTTCGGCGGCTGGGACCCCCGCCGTCAGCGCCCCGAACTGTGGAACCTCTACAACGGCGGACACCTGCCCGGTGAAAACATCCGCGTCTTTCCCATCTCCAACTGGACGGAAGCCGACATCTGGGAATACATCGGTGCCCGCGGCATTGAATTGCCACCCATCTATTTCTCCCACGAACGTGAAGTCTTCAACCGTGACGGCATGTGGCTCACCGCAGGGGAATGGGGAGGCCCCACCAAGGGCGAACCCATCGAAACCCGTCGGGTGCGCTACCGCACCGTAGGTGATATGAGTTGCACCGGCGCTGTGCTGTCAGAAGCGAGCACGGTGCAAGACATCATCACCGAAATCTCCACCTCAACCCTGACCGAACGCGGCGCGACCCGAGCGGACGACCGCCTGAGCGAATCCGCTATGGAAGACCGCAAGAAGGAAGGTTATTTCTAAAATGACCCTACTCACCCACCCCACCGATGCTAAGACGGCAACCGGGGCGCCAGCCCAGCTAGCTACCCGCCAAACCCTGCGCCTGTGCACAGCCGGTAGCGTTGACGACGGCAAATCAACCTTCGTGGGCCGCCTGCTCCACGACACCAAGAGCGTGCTGGCCGACCAGCTCTCAGCCGTGGAACGCACCAGCCGCGAGCGCGGTCATGAAGGTCTGGATTTTTCCCTGCTGGTCGATGGCCTGCGCGCCGAACGCGAACAGGGCATCACCATCGATGTGGCCTACCGCTATTTTTCTACCGCCGAGCGCACCTTTATTCTGGCCGATACCCCCGGCCATGTGCAGTACACCCGCAATACCGTCACCGGGGTATCGACCTCGCAGGTGGTAGTGCTTTTGGTGGATGCCCGCCGCGGTGTGGTGACCCAAACCCGCCGCCACTTAACGGTTGCGGCCCTACTCGGTATTCGCCAGGTGGTGCTGGCGGTCAACAAGATTGACCTAGTGGGCTACTCCCAGGACGTCTTTGAGCAGATTCGCGAAGAGTTTACGGCTTTGGCGCGAGATAAGGGCATTGCCGAAGTAACCGTGATTCCCATCAGTGCGTTACGGGGTGACAACGTGGTCGAGCCATCTGCCAACACCCCCTGGTACACCGGCCCGACCGTGCTGCACTACCTCGAAACCGTAGAAGTAGCTGATCAGGGGGCTGAGACCGGACTGCGTCTACCCATCCAGTACGTGATCCGCCCCCAGGGCACCGACTACCGGGGTTACGCCGGGCGTATCAAAGGCGGTCACCTGGCTGTGGGAGATACCGTGCACCTGGGCCAGGGGCGCACCAGCACCGTCACCCATATCGACACCGCAGACGGTGACGTCGCTACTGCCACCACAGGAGATTCCATCGTGGTGCGTCTAGCAGACGATATCGACCTCTCCCGCGGAGACCTGATTGCCGGTGCCGACCGCCCCGAAGGCAGCCGGGAACTCACCGCAACCCTGGTGGGCTTAGCCGATACTCCGCTACGTCCCGGCGCCAAGGTAAAACTCCGCTACGGAACCTCCCTGGTACGAGCTCGATTGGTCTCCATCGATTCCCTGCTCGACATCGATACCAACCAGGAACACCCCGGCGAAGCCATCGAACTCAACGACATCGCCACCGTCACCCTACAGGTGGCAGAAGAGCTCCCCACCGAACCCTACACCGGGCGCGGACTGGTCGGCTCCCTGCTGCTTATCAACCAGTCAGACGGCAACACCCTAGCCGCAGGCCTGGTCCGCTAGCGCCCCTCACAGAACGAACACCACCATGAACAAACTACTTCTCATCGCCCTGGGCGGTCTGCTCGCCCAACTGGTCGATGGCAGCCTCGGCATGGGCTTCGGAGCTACCTCAACCACCCTGCTCCTTGCCCTTGCAGCGATGAACCCGGCCAGCGCGTCCGCAGTTGTTCATGTGGCAGAACTCGGAACCACCCTGGCCTCGGGGGCTAGCCACTGGCGATTTAACAATATCGACTGGAAGGTCGTGCTACGGCTAGGCCTACCCGGCGCTGTAGGTGCCTTCGCCGGAGCCACCCTGCTCTCCAACCTCTCCCTGGCAACCGCGAAACCGGTCATGGCAACTATTCTCACTCTGATTGGTATCAACCTGGTGCTCCGGTTCTCCACCGGCCGCCGCACCGCCCGGGGAACTGGCGCCCCTGCCACCCCGCGCACCCTGGGCTTCCTCGGGCTCTTCGGTGGATTCGTGGACGCCGCCGGTGGGGGAGGCTGGGGCCCGGTCACCAGCTCCACCCTGATGAGCATCGGCAAAACTGAACCCCGCCGTATCGTGGGTACCGTGAACACAGCAGAGTTCCTGGTTACCCTGGCAGCTAGCCTGGGATTTATCTTGGGTATGTGGCAAGATTTGACCGAGCATCTGTTGGCTGTACTGGCTCTGCTAGCGGGCGGGGTTTTGGCTGCTCCAGTGGCGGCCTGGCTGGTCACCCGCATTAATCCCACTGCCCTGGGTGGGTTCGTGGGCACCTGCCTGGCTGTAACCCACCTGCCCTACCTGATCGGTCTTATCCCAGCGCTTGCCCCCTATAGCCTGCCACTGACCCTGGCAACTGCCCTGACCGGGCTGGCTCTGAGCACCCGCGGGGTACTGCGAAGCCGCCAGCTCGCACCGAGCCGTCCCACCGGCTACCGGGAAACCGTTTCACCCTCACTTCACACTCTCGCAACCAGCACCACACGCACGAAAGACTAGAACCCATGGCTAAAACTCTCACCGCCCGCCCCGACCAGACAGCTACCCCAGTCCCCCGTAAACCAGTTTCCAAAAAGCCCAACGGCCAGTGGAAAATTGACGGCAAAACCCCGCTCAACGCCAACGAAGAATTCAAGCTGGCAGACGACGGGCTACACGTGCGCGAGCGCATCATTGAAACCTACTCCAAGGAAGGCTTCGACTCCATCGAGTCGGACGACCTGCACGGCCGCTTCCGCTGGTGGGGCCTCTACACCCAGCGCAAACAGGGCATTGACGGCGGACGCACCGCCACCCTCAGCCCCGAAGAACTCGAAGATAAGTACTTCATGCTGCGTGTGCGTATCGACTCTGGCCAGCTCACCACCGAACAGACCCGCGTCATCGGTGAAATCTCCCGAGACTTTGCCCGCGATACCGCAGATGTGACTGACCGTCAGAACGTGCAGCTGCACTGGGTTCAGGTAGAAGATGTGCCTGAAATCTGGCGCCGCCTGGCTGAGGTAGGGCTCGATACAACCGAGGCCTGTGGCGATGTAGGCCGCGTCATTCTGGGCTCACCCCTAGCCGGTATTGCAGCGGACGAACTGATCGACCCCACACCGGTCATCCGCGAGATCAAAGAAAAGTATATTGGGGACCCGGCCTTCTCTAACCTGCCGCGTAAGTTCAAAACCTGCTTCACCGGCCACCCCAGCCAGGACGTCGTCCACGAAATCAACGACGTAGCTTTCGTTGGCGTCACCCACCCCGACCTGGGCGTCGGCTATGATCTGTGGGTTGGCGGCGGCCTGTCCACCAACCCCAAGCTAGCCGAGCGCCTGGGCGTATTCGTGACCCAGGAACAGGCTGTAGAGGTCTGGAAGGGCGTTATCTCCATCTTCCGTGACTACGGCTACCGCCGCCTGCGCAACAAAGCCCGCCTCAAGTTTCTGGTTGCTGACTGGGGCGTAGAGAAATTCCGGCAGGTGCTAGAAGACGAGTACCTGGGCTACGCGTTGCCCGACGGGCCGGCTCCCGAAACTCCCGCTGTCACCGGTGATCATGTGGGCGTTCACGCCCAGAAGGACGGTAAGTTCTATATCGGCCTGACACCCACCGTGGGGCGCATCAGCGGCAGTCAGCTCATTGACCTGGCCAACCTGGTTGAACGGTACGGCTCCACCCGCCTGCGCACCACCCCCTACCAGAAGCTGGTTGTGCTCGACATTAAAGGCGATGACGTAGAGCCCTTCATCACTGAAGCAGAGAAGCTGGGTTTCTACGCGCGTCCGTCCGTTTTCCGCCGCTCAACCATAGCCTGCACCGGTATCGAATACTGCAAGCTGGCTATCGTAGCTACCAAGTCCACCGCAGCGCGCGTCATCGACAACCTTGAAGAACGCATGGCCGATGTGGCTGACCAGCTCCCGGAGCGCCTGACCCTGCACATCAATGGCTGCCCCAACTCCTGCGCCCGTATTCAGACAGCTGATATTGGGCTCAAGGGCCAGATTATTACCACCGAGGACGGACGCCAGGTACCCGGCTTCCAGGTACACCTCGGCGGCGGGCTGGCCGACTACCAGAACGACGCGGCCGGAACCCTGGGGCGCACCGTGCGAGGGCTCAAGGTAGAATCCGACCTTCTCGAAGACTACCTTGAACGCCTGATTCGCACCTACCTGGCTGAGCGCACCGACGCGGCCCAGAGCTTTGCGGGCTGGGCTATGGCCGCTGACGAGCAACAGCTTGTGTAGAGGTAATCTTTCGACGCGTCCGCCGGTTTTCGACTATTGAGGAGTCGAAAACCGGCGGACGCGTCGAAATTATAGATATACACCGGCGGCAGCAAACGCCTGCTTCAGTTTTTCTGCCAACAACTGCGGCCGGTACACAACCTCATGCCAATTGGTGCGCACCACGTTATACCCCCTAGCCCGGAGCCAGGCTTCACGTTCGTTTTGCTGACCAAATACCTGCTCACGATTCGCACCCGCGTATTTGATGTTTCCGTCAAACTCCAAAATAATCATGTACTCCGGCCACATAAAATCAGGCCGGTAGCGCCGCCCACCGCTCTCAACCCACACCTGTTGCTGACAGTGCGGAAACCCAAACTCATCTAAAAAACAGACCACCAGACTTTCCCCGGCAGATTCTGAGAGCGGATTGACCAACTCAGCCAACCTCTGTAGACGGTTGCTTCCATGCCCCGTAGCCTGGTGCAAGTAGGCCATGAGATCCGGGTAGAGAACCCCAGCGTGCAGGGAACTATCGGCTAGTACTACCGCATGGCGTAGATCAAGAACCCGGCAACAGTCCACTACAGTCTGCAGAGCGGATGTCACTGGAAGACCCGCTAGCTCAACGGGTTCGCTCACCAAGCCGTGCACAGTCACACCTGGAGAAGAATGAGCCCTTGAATTTGGCGCTGCAACGTGGATGCGTTCTGGGACAGTCAGCTGAGCAAAACCAAAGAGGGCCGCAGCGCTTTGGTGTGAAAAGACTGTTCGGGTACCCATGTTTTTTGAATGCGCAACTAGCTGTGCCACATAGCGTTCGCTCGGTAAGAGCGAAGACCAACTCTTGGCTGGTACATAGACACCGCGACGTATTCTAACGATGTCTCCGCGTGAGATTTTTTGACGCAGGGCATGGCGGGTGAAACCGCGAAGCTCCAAATCGCGAGCCGTTTGGACTAGAGGGTGAATATCATGCAGGCTTTTCATGTATCTAGATTGCACTGTTCAGACCCTCGGCGTAGACCCTATTTGAGAATCTGTGGATAACTCTGCCTTCTAACCGTTGTGAGACAGGTTTTCAGCCACCTTCGAGGTCACAAAAGCTTCATAGTTAGTCTCGGGTGTGGAAAACTTTCTCAGCCTGTAGCAGGGGTGCGCACCCGTCCGAATTCCCAGTACCTCGCTGACATTTCGACGCGTCCGCCGGTTTTCCACTCCTCAATAGTCGAAAACCGGCGGACACGTCGAAAAACTTCAGTGAATCTGTCTATGAGCACCCGTAACCTGCAGTAGATTGGGCCAGCAGACTAGCTACAACCTAGTGAGTTTCAAAAGCCCGGGCTAAGACCTCATCGCGTCGGGGCCCGGCAAGTGCGCATACCTCACCTAGGGTAATCACAGCCGGAGGCTTCACATCGGCCAGAGTCTTCAGGCAGTCACCTAAGGTCGCGTATATTTCACGCTGGTTGAGGCGGAAACCGTCCTGCACCGCAACCAGGGGCAAGGACGCTGGCACCCCGCGCTCGCGCAGACCGGTAGCAGTATGGGGTAGGGACTTGACGCCCATGAGCAGGGAGACCGTTCCACCGCCCTTGAGCAGGCCAGCAAGCTGATCCAGTTCAGAAGCTGCTAGTGGAAGATGACCTGAGACTACGGTAAACATGTGGGAGACCCCGCGCAGAGTAACGGGCACACCGGCTAGGGCCGGTAGGGCAATGGACGAAGTGACCCCGGAGAATACCTTCACCGGTATGCCAGCCTGTTCGCAGACATACAGTTCTTCAGCCCCGCGCCCAAAAACGTAGGGGTCACCGCCTTTCAGACGCGCCACATTGCGCCCGGCCAGGGCGTATTCCACCATGAGCCGGTCAATCTCATGTTGGGGTACCCGGTGTTTGCCGGGGATTTTGCCCACATCTATGATTTCAGCGCGTGGAGCCCAACCAGGCAGGTCTTGGTGGGGAGCCAGATGATCAAGGAGTACCACATCGGCCTGAGCCAGGGCAGTGAGGGCGTGGCGGGTCATCAGACCGGGGTCACCCGGCCCGGCACCAATCAGAAAGACGGTGCCAACCTGTTCAAAGGGAGCTTCATCATCGACCAAAATAAGGGCTGAAGACCCGGCTGCACGGGCTGCAGCACGCCAGGAGTCAGCTTCTTCAACAAGAGCAGTACAGATTACGAGTAGGGTGATAGGTTCTTGCGTCAGGGCAACTGCTAGCTGGGCTTTATCCTTCACCTGAAATAGATGAGCAGCACCCACATACTTGGCTGCAACCCGTTGCGTGCGCTCGGGAGCGCCGCACAGCAACACACTGGCATCCATGAGTTCGAGGTCAGCAAACATGGCTTCCTTTGTAGGAGAAGACAATAGGGGTTTTCATCGTCACATGAACCTCCTGCTATCACCTATTTACGTGTCCTCAGATGAAACAGCCCGCAACGCGCCGTAACATGGGGCTTCATACGGAGTTTTATTAAAGCGAGAGGTGGAACTATGAATCGCAGGCTCCCTATTGCCCTGGATATAAGCGGGCGCAGGGTTGTGGTCGTCGGTGGTGGGCAGGTTGCTGCCCGCAAGATCCGAATACTGCTTGAGGCTGGTGCCCGAGTCGAGCTTGTTGCACCCAGTCTGGTACCTGAGCTCGAAAATCTCGTTGCCCGGGGTGAGCTACTAGCCCACCGTCGTCCTTTGAAGGATGATGATCTGACCGGTGCCTGGCTGGTCTTTGCGCTGACCAATTGCGCCGAGCTACACGAGCATATAGCGGCTTTCTGCGAGACGCATGGTATCTGGTACCAGCTCGGTGGCGGTGGAGAAAAGTCTCCCTTTTGGTCATTGGCTCACCGTCGGCAGGGGAGTGACCTGCTGGCAGCTTCAGGCGGTGGCAATCCCCGGCGCGCGCTTGAGCTTCTGAGTCAGGCTGCAGGTTCTCTGGGGTGGGGGTAGGGACGTCCCCCTTGACCTTGGTTGTTGCAGTTAGGTCAAGTGCAGGTAATGAGCGCTTAGTCAAATCGTCCGTGATATTCGTCTCTTTGTATAATATATACACACACCGCATGTTTATTCAGTAAGGTATTTCCAGCCGTTAGTGTTGCACCTCACAAGGGTGCTATGACCTTTTGGAGGAATCATGTCTGAGCACATGAGTGATCACCCTGAACTTAAAAAATCAATGGGCCCAGCCGCTGTTCTCGCACTCGGGGTGGGTGCAATGGTTGGATTCGGTTGGGTTATCCTCGTCGGTGACTGGATAACCAGCGCCGGGTCAATCGGGGCCATGCTCGCCTTCGCAGTCGGCGGAGCCATGATGGCGCTTATGGCATACATTTATTCGGAGCTCGTAGCTGCTATGCCTCAGGCTGGTGGAGAGCACAATTACATCATTCGAGCCCTAGGCCCCCGGTGGTCGCTAATCGGTTCCTGGGCAATTGCGGGAGGTTACGCCACCGTTGTTGCCTTTGAAGCCGTAGCCCTACCCCGTGCACTGAGCTACGTGGTCAACCTCGACCATATCAAGCTCTATACGGTCGCTGAATCTGATGTGTATCTTGTCTGGGCACTTGTCGGGTCAGTCTCAGCTGTCATTATTACTCTCATCAACATTCTGGGAGCAAAGATTGCCGGTAGTGTTCAGATTTTCGTGGTCGTGTTCCTGTTTGCCATTGGAGCGCTGCAACTTATCGGTATGTTCAGCGGTGGTGAAGGTGCAAAAATGGAGCCCCTGTTTTCTGGGGGAGCTGCTGGTTTCTTCGCCGTTCTCATCATCGTCCCCTTCATGTTTGTGGGTTTCGACGTGATTCCGCAGACCGCCGAAGAAGCTAATATGAAGCCCCGTAGCATCGGTAGAATCTCGGTGATCTCAGTACTGATTGCAGCTGCCTGGTACATCTTGATTGTGCTGACCGTGTCCGTGGCACTTGACGATACCGAACTTCAGGCTGCTGGCCTTCCTGCCGCAGATGCCATGGGCGCGCTGTTTGGGAATAATTTCGTGCCTAACCTCATGGTGGCTGCGGGGGTAGCGGGTATTATCACCTCGTGGAACTCCCTGCAGATGGGGGCCTCCCGCCTGCTCTTCTCTCTGGCCCGCGGTGGCATGCTACCCAAGTGGCTAGGCGTTGTTCACCCCAAGTTCGGCACTCCTATCAACGCCCTACTGCTCCTCGGGTTTTTCGCAACTATCGCTCCCTTCTTTGGTCGTGCAGCACTGGTATGGGTTGTGGATGCCGGTTCACCCATGATTGTGATTGCCTACCTGATGGTGATGATTAGCTTCGTCGTCCTTCGTAAGCGTGATCCCGAGATGCCCCGCCCCCTGCGCATTGGAGGTTCCGGCAATGGCGGTCTATACATCGGCTACCTGGCCATTGTGGTAGCACTCTTTCTTGTAGCCCTCTATCTGCCCTTTATGCCTGCCGGTAGCCAAATCTCTTGGCAGTCTTGGGCAATCTTTGGAGTCTGGTGGATTGCCGGAATTATCTTCATGCTCCGTATACCACCCGGAATTGCTCCTGGCCCTGACGCTGAGCACAAGGTTATTGAACAGATGAAGGCCCAGGGCAAGCTCTAGGTCGTTTCGATAATAGGAGCTTAATAACCCACCGCTGGCAGTGCGATGCCGACGGTGGGTTAAGCCTGGTTGGGGACGCAAAGTTAGAGATGTAATGTCATGTCGTGCCAGACAGCCCCACCGTGGGTAGATTCTGATACCCCGTCAAGCTCAAAGCCCAGTTTCTGGTAGAAGGGGATAAGTTCTTTCTTGCAGGTGAGAATTACCCCCGAGCGCTGCTGACTCCTGGCCTGTTCTATAAGGTGCTCAATCAGTACAGACGCATACCCCCGGCCCCGATAGGCTGGGCGGGTATTGATGCCAAACACCGTTTGGTAAGCGCCATGGCGGGTGTGGGCCTGGGGATTTTCGTAGAGGTCATCAAAGATAACGGGGGAGTCAGTGGCTAGCCCATTGATGAAGGCAACGAGCTGGCCGTCGGCCTCAAGTACCCAGAAGTGTTCGCTAAAAACCTCAAACCTGGCACGCAGGTCACTTTCGCTAGCGGCCTCAGCGGCAGGGAAGCACTCGGCTTCAATGGCCGCCAGGGTAGGTAGGTCTTCCTGCCTTGCCTGGCGAACCTCAAGGCGGGCGTCCTGGTGCTGTGCAGCAGCTTCTGCGTCGAGCCTTGCTAGCGATTGGCCACCCACACCCCAATCGGTGCGCGGCACCTCGTTGAGCACGACCCACACCGAGCTCTCCTTTGCGCCCATTACCTGTACATAGGTGCGGGTAAGTTCAGCAATCAGCTCAGCCTTCTTCTCATCAGACTGAATCGACGCGTACGAGACATTAATTAGGGGCATGATGTTCTCCTCGGTATTGCTTGCACCCAGTCTAGCGGCGTTTTTGTGGGGTGTCAGCGAGTACTGCGTAGCAGACTCGGTGGAATGTTTACGCCGCTGATGGGCAGCGCGAGGGTTTGGTATGTACTCATGACCAGTGAGATGGAAATGGGTGAACGCCAGGGGCAGCAGGGTAGGCAGGGGTGGTGCGGCAGGGGATCCGGGGCAGGAGATAGAGTCGAGGGTAGGAATTGTAATTTTGCTTTCCCTGCGATGCTGTTCTGCACCTTATCTTGGGGTGCAGTCTCCTGGGCTACCCCATATCTTGTACTCACACTCCTGTAATTCTTTCCCACATGCAGATGATTAGACTAAGCAACTTCAAAAACACGTTAGACAGTCACCGCACCTGCCCCCTAAAATAGGTAGCAGTTGCAATGACCCGGCCATCACCGGCGAGCAATCCGGAAGAACAGGTTGTACCTGCACACCCCCGTAATTCGTTGCGACGAGGGGAGTGCGCGGAATAGATATAGCCCCAGTAGACCCGGACGGGTAAGCCCGAAACAGCTGTCATGAAGCGACTGATAACCGGTTCGACCCTGCGCTGGGTGCAACCTGCCTCATCTCACGAGACGGCAGATTGCCCCGGCGCAGACCCATGCCCGCCAATCAGGGTGTGGGGGTCGGGCCGGTTGAGGTAAGCAAGGTGGTACCGCGCAGGTTTCTTGCCCGTCATAAGGACGGGGGAGGGCAGGCGTCCTTGCACCCCACGTTATTGGCAATAAGTAACCTCAAGGGCGCAACCATGACTAAGAAGCCTGTCTACCCCAAGGCAAGCGCAAGCGGAGCCAGCTTGGTGGCCGCTTCCCCCTCCTTTCCCGCACTCGAAGAAGCAGTACTGGACTACTGGAAGAAAGACGGTACTTTCCGGGCTTCCATCGATAACCGCGACGCCGGTGAAAACGGAGCTAACGAGTTCGTTTTTAATGACGGCCCCCCCTTCGCAAATGGCTTGCCTCACTACGGCCACCTATTAACCGGCTACGTCAAGGACCTGGTGGCCCGCTACCAGACCCAGCGCGGGCACAAGGTCGAACGCCGCTTTGGCTGGGACACCCACGGCCTGCCCGCAGAGCTTGAAGCAATGAAGCAGCTGGGCATGACCGATAAGCAGCAGATTATCGAGATGGGCATCGATAACTTCAACGACGCTGCCCGCGCCTCGGTTCTCAAGTACACCAAGGAGTGGGAAGAGTACGTTACCCGCCAGGCCCGCTGGGTGGACTTTGAAAATGACTACAAGACTCTGAATGTGGAGTACATGGAGTCCGTGATCTGGGCCTTCAAGCAGCTACACGATAAGGGCCTAACCTACGAGGGATTCCGCGTGCTGCCCTACTGCTGGAAGGACGAAACCCCGCTTTCTAACCACGAGCTGCGCATGGACGATGACGTCTACAAGGATCGTCAGGACCCCTCCGTCACCGTTGCCTTCCGCATCACCGACGATACTTCCCTGGCCAAGCACTCCGAGGTCGCCGCCGAGCTGACCGGTGTTGAGGCTCTTGCCTGGACCACCACCCCCTGGACCCTGCCCACCAACCAGGCCCTGGCCGCTGGCCCCGAGATCAGCTACGTTGTGGTGCCCGGTGCCGGCGAACTGGCAGGGCGCCGCTTCCTACTGGCTGCTGACCTGCTGGGCGAATACGCCAAGGATCTGGGTTATGCGGATGCCGAGAAGCCTGCGGACGCCGCCCGCGAGGCCATACTTGCCACCTACACCGGTGCCCAGCTTGAGGGCGTGCGCTACGCGCCCCTGTGGGACTACTTCACCGACACCGAAAAGTTCGGCACCGACAAGGCCTGGCAGATTCTGGTCGCTGACTATGTGACCACCACCGACGGTACCGGCCTGGTGCACCAGGCCCCCGCCTACGGTGAGGACGACCAGAAGGTCTGTGAGGGCTACGGCATCCCCGTCATCCTTTCCATCGACGAGGGCGCCAAGTTCCTGGACCTCTTCGCCGACTCCACCCTAGCTGAGGGTGCCCCCCTGACCGAGATTGCCGGCGTCCAGATCTTTGAGGCCAACCGCACCATCATCAAGACCCTCAAGGCTGATAGTGCGCTGATCCGCGAGAAGTCCTACGTTCACTCCTACCCCCACTGCTGGCGCTGCCGCACCCCCCTGGTCTACCGCGCCATCACCTCCTGGTACGTGCGCGTCACCGACTTCAAGAACCGCATGAGCGAGCTGAATGAGGACATCAACTGGATCCCTGAGAACGTCAAGCACGGCCAGTTCGGCAAGTGGGTTGAGAACGCCCGCGACTGGTCCATCTCCCGCAACCGCTTCTGGGGCTCACCCATCCCCGTGTGGGTATCGGACGACCCCAACTACCCCCGCACCGACGTCTACGGCTCCCTAGCTGAGCTGGAAGCCGACTTCGGTCGCCTGCCCCTGAACAAGGACGGTCAGGTCGACCTGCATCGCCCCTACATCGACGAGCTGACCCGCCCCAACCCGGACGACCCCACCGGCAAGTCCACCATGCGCCGCGTGGAAGACGTGCTGGACGTCTGGTTCGACTCCGGTTCCATGCCCTTCGCCCAGTTCCACTACCCCTTTGAAAACAAGGAGTGGTTCGAGGCCCACTACCCGGCAGACTTCATCGTTGAGTACATCGGCCAGACCCGCGGCTGGTTCTACACCATGCACATTCTGGCAACCGCCCTCTTCGACCGCACCGCCTTCGAGAACGTCATCGCCCACGGCATTGTGCTGGGCTCGGATGGCCAGAAGATGTCTAAGTCCCTGCGCAACTACCCGGATGTCTCCGAGGTGCTGGACCGCGACGGTTCGGACGCCATGCGCTGGTTCCTCATGTCATCTCCGATTCTGCGCGGCGGCAACCTGATTGTGACCGAGCAGGGTATCCGCGAGGGCGTCCGCCAGGTCATGCTACCCCTGTGGAACGTCTACCACTTCTTTGCCCTCTACACCAACGCCGCAAACGGCGGGGCAGGCTACGAGGCCAAGCTGGTCACCGAGGGGCAGCACGTGATGGACCGCTTCATCCTGGGCAAGACCCGCCAGCTGGTTGCCGAGGTCACCGAGGCCATGGACGCCTACGACGTCTCTGCCGCCTGCGAGGCTTTGCGCACCTACACCGACGCTTTGACCAACTGGTATGTGCGCCGTTCCCGCGAGCGCTTCTTCAACGAAGACACCGCAGCCTTCGACGTGCTCTACACCGCCTTAGTGACCTTCGTGAAGATGGCCGCGCCCCTGCTGCCGCTGACCACCGAGGAAATCTACCGCGGCCTGACCGGGGAGCGCTCGGTCCACCTGACCGACCTGCCCTCACCTGAGGATTTCAAGGACGAGTCAGAGCTGCTGGGTCTCATGGAGACCACCCGCGCTGTGGCCTCTGCCGGCTCAGCCCTGCGTAAGGCCCACAAGCTGCGCGTGCGTCAGCCCTTAGCCGCCCTGACCGTTGCGGTTGCTGGCGGTAAGGATCTGGCTGGCACCTTCGAGTCCATTATTGCTGATGAGCTCAACATCAAGGCGGTTGAGCTACTGGACGCCGCCGAGGTGGCTCCCGCTGACTTCGGCATCTCCCAGCAGCTCAAGGTCAAGGCCCGTGCCGCTGGCCCCCGCCTGGGTAGGCAGGTTCAGGTTGCTATCAAGGCGGCTAAGAGTGGCGACTGGGCTGTCACCGAGGACGGCACCGTGGTCGTTGGCTCCGACAAGATGGCTCTGGAGTCGGGCGAGTACGAGCTGGAAACCGTGGTTGCTGAAACCGAGGGCAGCACCGAGCGCGCCGTCTCCGTCCTGCCCGGTGGAGGCTTCCTGGTGCTCGACACCCACCTGACCGAGGAGCTACTGGCCGAGGGCACCGCCCGCGACGCCGTCCGCACTATTCAGGCAGAGCGCAAGGAGGCCGGCCTCAAGGTCTCAGACCGTATCGAGCTGGCCGTCACCGCCCCCGCTGCTGACCTTGAAGCCATCAAGAAGCACGAAGAGCTGGTTGCCGGTGAGACCCTGGCTGTCTCTGTCACCTACTCTGAGGGAGCTAAGTTTGCTGCCTCTGTGAAGAAGGCCTAAATGACTGACGACAGCATGGAGTTTGACCCCGTTTTTACCGGGCTTGTTGCCGAGGGCGTTCGCCACGACGACGCCCTCGGCGTCGCCTCGGTCTACGCTGAGCTGCTGGCTCGTGCACCTGAGAACAAGATGGCCCCCCGCCTGGACGCCATGGCCCGCGCCGTGGAGGTTCTGGGGGAGCCGCACCGCGCTGCCCCGGTCATTCACGTGACCGGCACGAACGGTAAAACCTCAACCGCCCGCATGATTGAGAGCCTGCTCATGGCACACGATATTCGGGTGGGCCGCTACACCAGCCCCCATATTTCGAATGTGACAGAGCGTATCGCGATTGATGGCGCTCCGGTAGCTGATTCCACCTTTGTGAGGATTTGGGGCGAGATCCAGCCCTATTTGCAGATAGTGGACGCTGAACTCGAGGCCGCCGGTGCCCCCCGCATCACCTACTTTGAAGCCCTGACCATTCTGGCCTTCGCTATTTTTGCGGACGAGCCGGTCGATGTGATGGTGCTCGAGGTGGGGATTGGTGGCACCTGGGACGCCACCAACGTAGCTGACGCTACCGTCTCCGTGGTCACCCCCATCGGCCTGGACCACACCGACATGCTGGGGCAGACCCTGGCCGAAATCGCCGGTGAAAAGGCGGGGATTATTAAGGACGGCGGCTTCCTGGTCTCTACAGCCCAAGACCCGTCTGCCGCCCAGGTGCTGCTCGAAGCAGCCCGTGCCCACAACGCCGACTACCGTTTTGAAGGGGTTGAATTCGGCACCCTCGACCGCACCGCAGGTGTGGGTGGGCAGTTGCTCACCCTCCAGGGGTTAGCTGGCCGCTACGAAGACATCGCACTACCGCTCTTCGGTGCCCATCAGGCCCAGAACGCGGCCGTTGCCCTCGCTGCGGTGGAGGCTTTTTTGGGCGGGGGAGAGAAAGAGCTGAATCAGGAGCTGGTTAAGCTGGCCTTTGGCCAGGTGCGCTCGCCGGGCCGTCTTGAGGTGGCCCGCACAGAACCTCCGGTAGTACTGGATGCTGCTCATAACCCGCATGGGCTGACTGCCTCGGCCGCCGCCTTTAAGGAATCTTTCAGTTTTGAGGAGCTACACCTGGTGGTCGGCATTTTAGAGGAAAAGCACGCAGAGGCCATGCTGGCCTTGCTCTTCGACGAGTACCTTGGTCGGGCTGACTGGCGCACCGTGTTGCATCTGACAAAGTCAGATTCCCCGCGTGCGATTGCTCCGGAAAAGTTAGCTGAGCTGGCTCTTGAAACTGGGTTTGATGAAGAGACCATCGAGACCTACGAGAACATCCCCGACGCTCTCTCAGCAGCGGTGACGGCAGCAGCTGACGTGCCCAACCTGAACTCGGCGGTACTGGTTACCGGTTCTATCACCGTGGTAGGCGAAGCTAGCACCCTGCTCGGATTGTAAAGGAGAGATAATGGCGAGAATGACCCGCGCCCAGCGCGAATGGCGCCCAGGCCAGCCGAAAAAGCAGCGCTCTATCAAGGTCATGTTTACCTCGATGGTGCTCTCACTCGAAGCTCTGGTTGCCTTCTTTGCAACCCTGGCGATCTTCGGCCACCACTTCAACGACCCAACCTGGGTTAAGGTGCTGATTTGGGCGCTGGGCCTGACCCTGGTTGTTGCCCTGCTTGCCACCCCGGCCTTCCTGAGAAAGAACTGGGGTTATCATCTGGGCTATGCTCTTCAGGCAGTGTTGATTCTGACCGGTTTTGCCCTGCCCTCCATGTTCTTTGTGGGTGCTGCTTTTGCGGTGGCCTACTGGTACGGTGTGACCAGTGGGGCTCGGCTCGATGCTGAAAACGCTCTTCGGGCTAAGGAGCAGGAAGAGTGGGAAAAGGCTAACCCGGCCTAAAGCTAAAGACTGGTAGGGTGAGAGTGGTCGCAACCACTATCGTCGTCAAAGGAGAAGAGATATGACTGAGCGTACCCTGATTCTGGTCAAGCCCGACGGGGTTGAGCGTAACCTGACGGGCCAGGTTTTGGCCCGTTTTGAGCGTAAGGGCTACCGCATCGCTGAACTGAAGATGCTGACCCCCAACCGTGAGCTACTCGAACAGCACTATGCCGAGCACGAGGGCAAACCTTTCTACGAGCCCCTGGTGACCTATATGAGCTCTGGCCCTGTGGTGGCCCTGGTTCTGGAAGGCAACGGTGTGCTTGAGGGCGCCCGCACTCTTATGGGCGGGTCCAACCCCACTACGGCGGCTCCCGGTACTATTCGCGGTGACTTTGGTCGTGACTGGGGTGGAAGCGTGCAGAAAAATCTGGTGCACGGCTCAGATTCCCCCGAATCAGCCGAGCGGGAGATCGCTCTCTGGTTTGATGCCTAATCTGTAAAAATCTAGGGGCCCGTAGAAAGCGTGAACTTTCTGCGGGCCCCTAGTGCATCTTCTGCGGGGTTTAAAACATTCCCACGATAACGTCAAAGAAGCGAATAAAGATGATGCCGAAAATGAGAATATACATCAGGATGATGGTGAACCAGGTCCAGTTCGGCGCAGCCTCGCGGATGGCCTCAGGAGCCGGAATGACACCGGCGTGGATGTTGCGCGTGGTGACTTTGACAAAGATAGCAATCTGCATAACCCACACAATCATGCAGAAGAGGCAGAGCGCGTTAATCTCAAAGGTGGTGTTGTACCAAAGCCAGAACACAAAGCCCAGAGCCAGAGTGTGGCCAACCTGCATGGCAACCCAGTACCAGCGGGCGAAGTGGGCTCCAGCAAGCAGGGCAGTGGAGATAGTCAGCACAATAGCGTAACCAGCAATACCGATGAAGGGATTAGGGAAGCCAAAAGCCTCAGCCTGCCAGGTGCGCATGACGGTGCCGCAGTTCAGCAGGGCGTTGATATCGCAGACCGACTTGTGGGCGGCGTCCATATAAATCTGTAGACGCTCGTAAACTAGCATGCCTGCCGAGCCAAAGGCGAGCAGGCCAGGTAGCAGAGTAAACCAACCCAGACGGCGGTCTGCTACGATCTGCGAAACCGTCGGTTCTTCGGGTGGCGTGTGTACGGAGGTAGACACAGTGAATCCTTAGGGTGTTTCTATCTTTTGATTCCATCCTACGGGGCACGGTCACCGGCATCAGCCTGGCAGGGTGCATGGTGGGATTTCTTTACGAACTTCACAGGTAGCGGTGCGCTCCCTCCCGTTGGGTTACAGCGAACAGGGGTGGGTTTAGCTCACAGATGAGTAGGCAGGTTCGTTGCTGCAGAGCCAAAGGTTGCGGTCTGTGAGAGAATGGGTGTGGCAGTGTGCCGTCCGCATGCGGTGGCACTGCCCAGCAGGCACCCCGATTGGCCCCCAGGTTCCACCTGAGGTAGGCGCACGAACCGGCTTGAACCGCTACCAAAACGAGTAGTTCAAAGAGCCCCTCGGGTTGTTGCCGCTGGCCCGGCCCCTCGGTATGGACGATAAAAAGCTCAGACTGACCGAGTATTGCTTGAGGAGCAAGAAGGTCTTAGCCGGGTAGCAAGGTTTTCGTTTGGCCCTGCCACGTAGAAACGCAAGGGCACAAACGACAGCAGGCAAGCCCACAGGTGCGGCTGCGGCACACCGACAAGGAGAGTGAACGCTGATGAGCAGCGAACAGCCCGAGGTCACCGAAAACCTCGAGAGCACAGAAACCCCCGCCCCGGGCGAGGTTGATTTCAGCAAGGCAGAGGCCACCCCCCAGGGGCCCGAAGCAGAAGCCCAGATCAGTGAGTTAGCTGATGGTAGCCAGCAGTCCGATGACGCTGAGGAGCAGAAGCCTGAGACGGCAGGAAAGACCGAGCCCGAGAGCAAGAAAGCGGCCGAAGCTCAGATAGATACCAATCCTTCCAAAGAATCGGAACCAGCCCAACAAGAGCCCACTGAACACCGTAAGTCTTTACGTGAGATTACAGCCGACGAGCTGGCCCAGGTCAATGCTGCGGTGAGCTCAAACACCATGCTTTTCTACTCGCCCAACATGGAAGAAATCGCTGAGCAGCTCAAGGCTGAGCGTGAAGCCCGCAGGGCCGCCGAAGAGGCAGATCGCCGAGAGCGCCGCCTAGCTGACCTTGATCCCGAAATTACCTCCCACCGCCGCCGCCGTCGCCGTAAAGGTGATGCCGACTACGAGTTTGAGGGGGGCGTTGAAGGTGACCCAGAAGATACCGTGGTCAAGGTTCGCGCACCGCGCCTGTCTGACTCTCACAGCACCAACCGGGTAACCGGAGTGCGTGGGTCTACCCGCCTCGAAGCCAAGCGTATTCGCCGTCGCGAAACCCGCGCCACCGGCCGCCGCCGCCAGGTTATTACCGAGGCGGAGTTCCTGGCCCGCCGCGAATCCGTAGACCGCCAGATGCTCGTGCGTCAGAAGGACGACCGTATACAGATTGGTGTGCTCGAAGATGGGGTGCTGGCTGAGCATTTTGTGTCTAAGACTCAGCAGGACTCCCTGATTGGCAATGTTTACCTGGGCAAGGTGCAGAATGTTCTGCCCTCTATGGAAGCCGCTTTTGTCGATATTGGCCGCGGCCGCAACGCCGTGCTCTACGCGGGCGAAGTCAACTGGGATGTCAGCGGCCTTGACGGTGCCCCCCGTAAAATTGAGAATGCTCTCAAGGCCGGGGACTCCGTACTGGTTCAGGTCACCAAAGACCCGGTGGGCCATAAGGGGGCTCGCCTGACCAGCCAGGTTTCCTTACCCGGCCGCTACCTGGTCTACGTACCCGGCGGGTCCATGACCGGAATTTCCCGCAAGCTACCCGACGTGGAGCGTCAGCGTCTCAAGAAAATCCTCAAGGACAAGTTGCCTGAGGACGCGGGCGTCATTGTGCGCACCGCCGCTGAGGGAGCCAGCGAGGAGGAGCTGGCTAATGACGTTAACCGCCTGCGTGTGCAGTGGGAAGAAATTCAGCAGAAGAGCGACTCCCGTAAAGTGCTGGCTCCCGAGTTGCTTTATCAGGAGCCAGATCTGACTATCAAGACCGTGCGCGATGTCTTTAACGAAGACTTCATCTCCATGATGGTGCAGGGTTCGGATGCCTGGGATTCTATCGAAGCTTACGTCACCTATGTTGCTCCCGACCTGCTGGACCGCTTGAAGAAGTGGGAAGAGGACGAGGACCTCTTTGACCACTACCGTATTGAAGAGCAGCTGGCTAAGGCCCTGGATCGCAAGGTCTACCTGCCCTCCGGCGGCTCCCTGGTCATTGACCGCACCGAGGCGATGACCGTGGTGGACGTTAACACCGGTAAGTTCACTGGCTCCGGCGGCAACCTCGAAGAAACCGTCACCAAGAATAACCTCGAAGCTGCAGAAGAAATTGTGCGTCAGCTGCGCCTGCGCGACATTGGCGGCATCGTTGTCATTGACTTTATCGATATGGTGCTTGAGTCTAACCGTGACCTTGTGTTGCGCCGCCTGGTCGAATGCCTGGGGCGTGACCGTACTAAGCATCAGGTCGCTGAGGTAACCTCGCTGGGCCTGGTACAGATGACCCGTAAGCGCATGGGCACCGGTCTGCTCGAAGTCTTCTCAGAGCCCTGTGAGGTCTGTGGGGGCCGCGGCATTCTGGTCCACGACCAGCCGTTGAATGGCCGCGCCGGCGGTGCCTCTGACTTTATTCATCGTGCTGAGCGCGACGATCGTAAACGCTACCGTAACCAGAAGGTGAGCCGTCGCGAGGCTGCTCAGGAGGTCGATGAAGAGACCGAGCAGAAGACCGAAGCCCGTAAGGCCGCTCTGGCTAACATTGTGGCTGCCTCAACCCACCATGAGCATGAGGACGAGGAGGCCGAGTCGAAATCTGCCCGTAAGCGCAAGCGCCGCAAGCGCAACCGTCGGGCTGACTCTGGTATGGAGACCGCTGCGGCACTGTCTGAGAGCGGTGAGCAGGTTTTGACCATCGGCGATGAGGTCATCGAACTACCTGCTACCTCTGACGGGGGACAGAACGAAGAAAGCATGGGGGAGCAGGGCTCCTTCACTCTCGAATCACTGGCCGCGGTGTTCGACGCAGAGAGCGATGAGTCCGGTCAGGAATCCACCGAGACTAGTACCGGCCACCAGCGTGGCGAACAGGGCCGTGGCGGGCGTGACCGAACCCAGGGCAAGCGCCGCAGTAATAGGCGCAATGACATCTCTGCTGACGCCCTTACCGCTAATTCAGATGCTTCCTTAGAAGTTGATCCCGAGGCCGATTCTCGTTTCTCCCAGACTTCTTCACGGCTGGACGCCATCCGGGCAGGTGAGGCTCTTGCCCGCGCCTCCCAAAAGGCAGGCCGTGACTACGACCGTGACGGTGAGGACGCTCCCGTTTCAGGTAATCGCCGGGTCGGTAGCGACCGTCGTGCTGGAGGGGAGTATGGGGACACCGCTCGCGGGGAACGTCAGGAACGCCGTGCCCGTAAGCCCCGCCGTGCCTCTACTAGCGACGTCAAGTATGTGGCTCCTATCGAGGTAGCTGCCGACCCGGCGGTTACCGGTGTAGCCACCCCGGGTAAGAAGGTTGCTGAACCTGAGGCTACCGGGCAAGTCCCTGTCAGTCAGGAGGGAACTGCTCACGCCCCTGCCTCACGCCCCAAGCGCCGCTCACGCCGGGCCGTCAGCTCAGGTGCTGGTTCCAGCCAGGTGCGTACTGAAGAGGTCACGGCAGCAAGCGGTAGCTCCGTGGTAGCCAGCATCGACCAGGCAGCCAAGCCCGCAACTACCGACAGTGATGCCCCTGTCATGCTCGGTGTCGGTGTCTCAGCTGCCGACATCAAGCGTGTAGGTAACTAAAGATACGGGGAATGAAAGGCGCCCCTACGCCGACTAACCTTCTTGCTGGTTCGCTGGCGCTCATACGCAATTCATGCCAGCCCCAGCCAGTCGGTTTTGGGGCCTTTCATTCCCCAGTGCCTGAGGGGTTCACCACATATCTTGCCCGGCACCGACTCACCGCGTAAACTGGTGAGTCGGTGCTGTTTCCACAAGCAAGCGTTAGCGTGGACTCAGCTAGGCATATTCCACACGAAATAAGGCCAAACCATCTCAAAACGACAGAACCTGAAATCGCCCGGTATTTACTGTGCAAACCGGGTCACCACCTTGCTGTTGAGCCCGAGTTCCTTTCAGGAAGACTCGTTTTGAACCATTAAAATGACGTCAAGAAGAAGTGAGTTCCCAAGTGGCATACGCAATTGTCCGCGCTGGCGGCCGCCAGGAAAAGGTCTCAGTTGGAGACCTGGTTACCCTTGACCGCGTCGCTGGCGAGCCCGGTAGCACCGTTGAGCTGCCCGTGCTGATGCTGGTTGACGGCGACAAGGTCACCGTTGATGCAAAGTCCCTGGCTTCAGCCAAGGTTACCGCAGAAAAGATTGAAGACCTCCGCGGTCCCAAGATCGTTATTCAGAAGTACAAGAACAAGACCGGTTACAAGAAGCGTCAGGGCTTCCGCGCCGAACTGACCACCGTCAAGATCACCGCAATCGACGCATAAGTTCAGCGTAGACTGGTTTCTAACAAACTTTCTTTACCTAAGGTAGGCATCAATGGCACATAAGAAGGGCGCAAGCTCCACCCGCAACGGCCGTGACTCAAACCCCCAGTACCTCGGTGTTAAGCGCTATGGCGGCCAAACCGTCAACGCAGGCGAGATTCTTGTTCGCCAGCGCGGCACCCACTTTCACCCCGGCAACAATGTAGGCCGCGGTGGCGACGACACCCTGTTCGCTCTAGCAGCAGGTAAGGTCGAGTTCGGTACCCGCAAGGGCCGCAAGGTTGTTAACATCCTTGCAGCTGCTGAGTAAGGTCCCATATCTTATTCGGTTAAGAGGGCGATCACGAGGCAACTCGTGGTCGCCCTCTTGCGTACCGCTGGCTCAGCCTCAAAAGGTAAGGCCTGTAAACTAGATACCCAAAGAAATTGTTAGCTTGAAGGAGCTGAATCGTGGCAGAGTTTGTAGATCGCGTGGTCTTGCATGTAACCGGCGGGCACGGTGGGCACGGCTGCGTCTCGGTTCGCCGCGAAAAGTTCAAGCCCCTCGGCGGCCCGAACGGCGGCAACGGCGGTAGCGGCGGCAACGTGGTCTTGCGGGTGGACGGCCAGACCACCACCCTGCTTGAATACCATCACAGCCCCCACCAGCATGCCCCCAACGGTGATATTGGCCGCGGTGACCTGGCCCACGGTTTCAACGGTCAAGATCTTATTCTGCCCGTGCCCCAGGGCACCGTGGTCAAAGACAAGGACGGCAACGTTCTGGCCGACCTGGTGCGCGTTGGGGACGAGTTCGTGGCGGCTGAAGGTGGCTTGGGCGGCCTGGGTAATGCCGCGTTAGCCTCTACCAAGCGTAAGGCCCCGGGCTTTGCCCTGCTCGGTATTCCCGGTTCAACCCGTGACCTTGTGCTGGAGCTCAAATCCATTGCAGATATTGCCCTGGTGGGGTACCCCTCAGCGGGCAAATCCTCGTTGATTGCAGCGATTTCAGCGGCCCGACCCAAGATTGCCGATTATCCTTTCACCACCCTGATTCCCAACCTGGGTGTGGTGCAGGCGGGTGATGTTCGCTATACCGTAGCCGATGTGCCCGGTCTGATTGAGGGAGCCTCTGAGGGCCGCGGGCTGGGTCACCGCTTTTTGCGTCATGTCGAACGATCAAGTGCCCTCGTGCACGTCATTGACTGCGCCACCCTAGAATCCAGCCGTGACCCCATCAGTGACTTTGATGTGATTCGCGGTGAGCTCGAAAACTACGAGGTTGACCCCACCGCCGGCGTCACCGTGCCGCTCAACGAGCGCCCGCAGCTGATCGTCCTCAACAAGATTGATGTGCCAGAGGCCCGCGAGCTGGCTGAGTTTGTGCGCCCCATGTTTGAAGAGCGGGGCTACCGGGTTTTTGAGATCTCAACAGCCTCCCACGAGGGTCTACGCCGCTTGACCTTTGCTATGGCAGAATTGGTCGAGGCGGACCGCAAGGCCCGTAAGAAATCCAAGGAGGCCCCTGCCGAAGACGCCGTCATTATTAAGCCCAAGGGATTCCGTTCCAAGAAGCGCCAGGAATTCACCATCCGCAAGGAGGAACGCAACCTGGAACCGCTCTTTCGGGTGCTCGGCGAAAAACCCGAACGCTGGATTAAGCAGACCGACTTCAACAATGACGAGGCCGTGGGCTACCTGGCTGACCGCCTCAACCGCCTGGGCGTTGAGGACGAACTTTTCAAGGCCGGTGCCCGTGCAGGTGATGCCGTGGTCATTGGTGAGGAGGCTGATTCCGTGGTCTTCGACTGGGAGCCCACCATGGTCGGCGGTGCCGAGCTGCTCTCATCCCCCCGCGGTACCGACGCCAGGCTCGAAGAAATCATCCGCCCTACGCGTGCCCAGCGTAAGGCAGATTTCCACGAGCGGATGGACGCCAAGGCCGAAGCCCGCGCCGAACTTGAAGCTGAACGCGTAGCTGGTATCTGGACCGAATCGGTTGACCAAGCCAAGTCAGACAAAGCCCGTGCAGCCAAGACTGGCCAGCGTTCGGCTGAGCAGGACGCTGAATAGTGCCATTGAGGGAGCTAAAATTTTGGATTTGAAAGGCGCCTTTCAGGCTTCAGCGGAATCACGTGGCAAGCACCGCCGCAGCCCCATTGTCGACCGCTCCGACATGCCCCGAGCTCAGCGCATTGTGGTCAAGGTCGGCTCGTCGTCACTGACTTCAATTGAAAATTCCCTGGACGAGCTGGCAATAGCCACTATCTCTGATGTGCTAGCGAAAAAGAAGAAAGAGCACCCCTCCATCGAGTTGGTTTTTGTGTCTTCTGGCGCTATTGCGGCGGGGCTAGCGCCCCTTGGCCTATCACGCCGCCCCAAGGATTTAGCCACCCAGCAGGCCGCAGCATCTGTGGGGCAGTCACTTCTCATGAGCCGTTATACCGATATCTTCTCCCGCTACGGCGTCACGGTCTCCCAGGTGCTACTGACCGCCGAAGATTTGATGGCGCGTGACCGCTACCGTAACGCACACCGGCAGTTAGAGCGCCTGCTCGATTTGGGGGTCATGCCCATTATCAACGAGAATGACGCGGTGGCCACCCGCGAAATTCGTTTTGGCGACAACGACCGCATTGCGGCTCTGGTAGCTCATACGGTTAAAGCTGATGCCTTGCTCCTCCTGTCAGACGTTGATGCCCTCTACACCCGCCACCCGGCGGAGGGCGGGCAGCGGGTCTCACAGGTGCGTTCTGCTGACGATGTGGCAGGCATGGATATCGGCTCAGCTGGTTCAGCGGGGGTGGGCTCCGGTGGTATGGTGACCAAGGTCAAAGCAGCCCAGCTGGCCGCTGCCTCCGGTATCCCAGCACTCGTCACCAGCGCCCCCAATGCCCGTGCCGCGTTTGCTGGTGAGGACGTGGGAACCTGGTTTTATACGACCGGTGAGCGCCGCCCGGTACAGACCCTCTGGTTGGAGCACCTGGCCGATATTGGGGGTGCAATTACCGTTGACGCGGGAGCCGCTGCGGCTCTGCGTCGCCGCCGCTCCCTGTTAGCGGCTGGAGTGACCGGTGTGCAGGGCGCCTTCGACGGCGGTCACCCGGTTGCCATCGTTGATGAAGCGGGGCAGGTGCTTGCCCACGCGCTGAGTTCCTACTCGGCGGGGGAGACAGCCCAGATGATAGGGTTGCACACCGAGCAGATTCAGGCGGCCATGGGCGAAACCTATGACGGTACTGTGGCTCACGCTGATAATATAGCGCTGGTTGGTGGCGCACAACCCACTCAATAGCCACGCCAAGCTTCCGCCACTGGGCCACCCCGGGCACGGTAGGATGGTGGGCGTAGAGTCCTTTTAGCCTCGAAGGAGAAGCTCATGGGTGAGCAACTGACTGTTCCCGAAGACGTTATGGAGCAGGTCGTTCATATGGCCGTTGACGCTCGAATAGCCTCGCGCCGACTGGCTAAGGCAGATACCCGCTGGAAGAACCGCGCCCTGACTGCTGTGGCTGATTCGCTGGAGAAACACACCGGTGTGATTATTGAGCAGAATGCTCAGGATTTGGCCCGCGAGCGTGAGAACGGCATGAGTGAAGCCATGCTCGACCGCCTTGCCCTCAATGAGCGTCGTGTCAAGGAGCTGGCTGATGCCCTGCGGGAGCTGGTAGCCCTACCTGACCCGGTGGGGGAGTTGGTGCGCGGCTCCACCTTGCCCAACGGCTTGCTGATGCAGCAGGTTCGGGTTCCTATGGGCGTCATCGGTGCGATTTATGAGGCGCGCCCCAACGTTACCGTTGATATTGCGGGACTGGCTATCAAGGCAGGTAATGCGGTCATGCTCCGCGGTGGCTCAGCTGCGGCCAAGAGTAACCAGGTGATTGTGCGCATTATCCGCGATGCTCTGCATGCTACCGGGCTTCCCATCGACTCGGTACAGTCGGTGGACGAGTTCGGCCGAGACGGCGCCAAGGCCCTGATGCAGGCCCGCGGCCACATTGACGTGCTGATTCCCCGTGGTGGGCATGACCTGATTCAGTCGGTGGTACAGAACGCTAAGGTGCCCGTGATTGAGACGGGAGAGGGCAACTGCCACATCTACCTCGATGTTACAGCTGACCCCGTTAAGTCAGCTGAGATTCTGGTGAACGCTAAAACTCAGCGCCCCGGCACCTGTAACACCGTAGAGACCCTCCTGCTGGCTGAGGGGGCTAAAGCCGCTCCGGGCGTCCTGGCTGCCCTGGCGAAGGCCGGGGTAACTTTGCACACGGACGAGGCTACCCGTGCAATTCTTCCCGAGGGCCTTGACGCTGTTGCCGCCACCGATGAAGATTGGGCCACCGAGTACGGTTCACTGGACATAGCGGTCAAGACCGTGCCGGATGTGAGGGCAGCTATCGCTCACATTCGAACATTTTCCACCGGCCACTCCGAGGCTATTCTGACCAACGATATAGCCAACGCCGAGAAGTTCATTCGGGACGTTGACTCTGCGGCGGTCTATGTGAATGCCTCCACCCGGTTCACGGACGGCGGGCAGTTTGGTCTGGGGGCTGAGGTGGGTATCTCCACGCAAAAGTTGCATGCCCGCGGCCCTATGGGGCTAGAGCAATTAACGACGACCAAGTGGATTGTGCGCGGCAACTGGCATACGCGTGACTAGGCCCCGTCATACCAAAAAACATTGCCGTGCAACCGAGTAAGCTGGGCCAAAGCACTCACGACCCGGTAGCATGGTAGATAGATTCCACCCTATGCCCGTGCTGGGGCGGGCCACCCGCCTCAGAAACGAAAGGTACACATATGTTTTCATCTGTTCTTGCCGCTGGCGCAGCGGTTGTTGCCTCAGAGGAAGGGAGCCACCAGCTTGAACTCTTTGGTATGCCCACCTGGTGGTTTGCCATTTTCGGCTTCATTTTCTTCGGCCTTCTTTTCTTTATTACCATCTCTTTCTCAGGCCGTGGCGTTGTCCGCCCTGATCACGCACCGGATCACCTGAGCAGTGATGAAACCGAAGCTCTGCGTGACTACCAAAGCAAGCGCAAGCACTAGGGAATAAACCCCGAACCCGTTGTCGGCGCGGTACCCGCAAGGCCCCTTCTCGGGGTAGGTGCCGCGCCGAACGTGTACGTAGTAAACCGCCGATCTCGTCACCGCCCTCAGGAGCCCTGTGATTCGCCCTGCCCACGAAATTCGACGTCAGCTTGGAATTCCTGAACCTGACCCAACCACCACCCGTGTTGGAGTTATGGGAGGAACCTTCGACCCAATCCACAACGGGCATCTGGTCGCAGCGAGTGAAGTCGCCGCGATTCTCAGCCTTGACGAGGTGCTTTTTGTGCCCACCGGTAACCCCTGGCAGAAAGCCAATAAAAGGGTTACCGCCCCCGAGCACCGCTATCTTATGACGGTGATTGCTACGGCCTCCAATCCGCGCTTTACCGTCAGCCGCGTGGATATTGAACGTGATGGGCCCACGTACACCATTGACACGCTGACCGATTTACACGCCCAGCGACCTGACGTTGAACTTTTCTTTATTACCGGTGCAGACGCGATGAGCCAAATCACCACATGGAAGGACGCCGACCGTATGTGGGATCTGGCCACGTTTGTGGCAGTGACACGCCCCGGGCACGAGCTAGAAGTACCTGCTGAGGCCGCCGACCGCGTCCGTGTTCTCGAAATCCCGGCCATGGCTATCTCCTCTACCCACGTGCGCGATCGCGCCAAACACGGCCTCCCCGTCTGGTACCTGGTGCCGGATGGGGTAGTGCAGTACATCAACAAATACGAGCTCTACAGTCAAGCTGACAGCGATACCGACGCCTCCGGCGGGTACGTTGCTGGCCTGCCCCGGCTAAAATAGATTGGGCTGCAGCAACCTGTTGCTCTGACGGGGTCAGAGCAAACTTGGTAGCATAAGAGCAAGAAACCTGTTGACCGTAAGGACGCACAGTGACCACCAGCCCCCAGCAACCCGATAGCGGCCAGCCCGGTACCAGCCCGGATGAGGCAACCCCCAGCTATCTCTATGAGCCTTTCATCACTCCAGATGGGCTAGAGGTGCCCCCACCAACCCGCCCCATGGGGCCCCGACGCCTTGCCCGTTACTACGATGAGGTCGCGGAGTACCTACGGGCACTACAGCGCGGTGATGAAGAGCCACCAGAAATGCCTATGTTTATGGGCGACGTTGACGGGGTGGAGGTACCCAAGGACCCAACCCGCTCTCTCGCCAATCTTTCGCAGATGGGCAATATCAGCTCAAATGATCAGGGTGAAGTGAACGTCGATTTTGACGAGACTCGAGCTACCGTGCTCGATGACCCCCTGGCAGGAATTGAACAGCAAGTTTATGCTACGGATGCCTACCCAGCCGATGAGAGAGCTGAGAAGGTTGATTTTGCGGCCGCTACCGGAGAAATCACCGGCCACACGGGCTTTGTGAGCGTTGATCAGCTTGGGTTGGCATCTGATGAAAACACTGAGTCTGAAGCTGAGCCGATAGAATCAGCTACTGAAGATTCCGGCCAGAATCAGACTACGACCAACTCTGAGGCTGTTACAGCTATTATTGCGCGTGCCCAGGCCAAGGAGGACGAACGTCAGTCTGCCCAGTCTGCAGCGGAAGGTTCTGACGCTCTTGTTGGGCCTGACCACGGTGAAGTGACAGAGCTTGCTGTCTCGGAACGTCCTAGCGCTTACGCAGATACAGCTATACCTGAATTACCTGAACCCGTGCCTGCTGTTGATGCTCAGGGCCTGGACCTGAGCGAAATTGATTCGGCGAGAACCCCGTGGCCCCTAGCGTCTGCACGTGATGCAACCGATTCTGCGGTAGACTCTGATAGTTCTGAAGTAGACCGGCTGGCACCGGCAGGCTACACCTACGACGAGCCCCTTGAGGACGATGACGACCCCACGAACGAGCTGGAGCAATTAGGCGATAACGAGAAGGCGGAGAGCTCTAGCGGCACTCGGCGGCACAGGCTAGCAGACGATGCCAATGAGACCTCCTTATCTGAGACTGTGGAGGCAGGGCACGAATCTGGCTCCTCTGAGGTGCCCGCTCAGACTAAAAAGTCTGGGGCGCTGGTCTCGATGCTGGGAATTCTCCTGCTGTTGCTGATAGCAACCGGTATATGGTTCTACTTCTTACGGTAAAACTTTAGATGAATGAAACCCCTCAGAGGTTGAGGGAACGATGTGCTCGGAAAGGGCGAAATGACCGCTGCTGCAGAGTCTATTGAAGCGTTGAAGGTAGCCGCACGCGCGGCTGATGACATGCAGGGCACCAACCTGCTGGCTGTTGATGCTTCTGACATTATGGGTTTGATTGACGGCTTTTTGGTTGTCTCTGCCCACAACGAACGACTGGTTAACGCAATTGTTGACGAGGTTGAAGATAAGCTACGTGAGGAGCTGGGGCTTAAGCCCCTGCGCCGTGAAGGTCGCGCTGAGGGCCGTTGGGTTCTGCTTGACTTCGGTGACATCGTGGTGCATGTTCAGCATGAGGAAGATCGCGCTTTTTACGCGCTGGACCGCCTGTGGGGCGAAGCTCCCCGCATTGATTTGGGTCTTGAGAGCGAGGCCGGTGAGGTTGATGTTCAGGGAGCTGAGGCTGACTTTGAAATCATCACCCCCGAAGCGGACCTGGTGAACCAGCGCGAAGACTAGTTTTCTAGCTGGTATTGGGGCGCATATGCGCCCCGACCTGCCCTAGAGCGGGGGAGGGAGTTGCCTTCTTAATTGTGCTGAGTCATACCCCGTAGCCTGAGTGTTCTAGCTCATATCATTAGGTTGAGCCTCAGTTTGCTTTGGGGCTCAGGGGTGGCCTAAACTAAAGAGGTCGCTGTAAGCGGCAGATAAATAAGGGGCTATGGCGCAGTTGGTAGCGCGTCTGCATGGCATGCAGAAGGTCAGGGGTTCGAATCCCCTTAGCTCCACGGGGGTATGGCGCAGTTGGTAGCGCGTCTGCATGGCATGCAGAAGGTCAGGGGTTCGAATCCCCTTACCTCCACGTAAGATGAGAAAATCGAAACTTGCCCCGCCTGATGGCGGGGCAGTTTTGTTTCTGTGGTGACTTCGGTCGGCGCATCGATGGTGGTGTGGGCGAGGATCGCTGAGCGGGTGATGATGCCCGCACCACAAGTTCAGGTCATGGTGCCGAACTGCTCGGCGTGTTCGTGCGCCCACCGAGCGAATGTCCGGGCCGGTTGTCCGGTGACCTCTTCAACGGTGGGCAGGACCACTCCGGCGGCGTCGGGAGGGTTGGTGGCGAGCTGGATGCCGAACTCCACATACTCCTCGTCGTATCCGTAACTTTGCAGCCGTGCGCGTTCGGCTTCCTCGTTCAGGTGCACAAAGGCGATGTCCTGGCCCGTCGCCTCGGCGAGGATACGCACACGTTCGGCCGGGGTGAGCGCCTCTGGCCCGGTGAGCGGGTAAAACTGTCCCGCATGGCCGTTCTGGGTGAGTGCGGCGACAGCGACAGCGGCGATGTCGGCTTCATGCACGACCGCGCTGGGGTAGGTGGCGAGCATTGAGACAGTTCGGGAGGTGCGGATCTCCTCGGCCAGTTCCAGGGCGTTGCCCATGAACTCGCCCGGTTGGAGGATGGTCCAGGCGATCGAACTGCCTTGCAAGGCGGCCTCAATACTGGTGGGCGACCAGCCGCCGAGCACGGTGGCGCGGCGGATGCCGTGACGTTCGGCCAGCGCGATGATTTCTGGGCCGTTGGTCAGTTCCTCACCGTTGTCACCGCCAAAGGTGATCAGGTGTATCCCTTCGATGCTGTCGAAGGCTGCTGTGAGGGTGCTGGTGTCGGTGAGGTCACCAGCAACCACTTCGACGCCTGCCGGCAGGTTGGCCCTGGCTGGGTTGCGGGTCAGGGCCCGGACGCGGTGTCCGGCGTCGTTCAGTTGGGTGACAAGGTGGCGGCCAACGTGGCCGGTGGCTCCAGTGACAAGAATGTGCATGGTTACGGTCCTTTCGTGAAGTGGGTTAGCTGGTGCTGGCGCGGAGGGCGCGCAGCCCGAGAACAATGCCGAGGACGGCGGTGATGGTCGCTGCCAGGAATCCATGGGCAACGTGGGTGGTGGCGATCTGACCGGCAAACAGGTCGCGCTCGGCGGCCACGACGTGGGTAAGCGGGTTGATCTGGGACAGGACGCGCATCCAGGCGGGTGCGTTATCTAGGGGCAGCAGCATGCCGGAGAGGATCATCAGCGGGAACAGCACAGTCTGGTGCACGGTCCAGAACACCCAGTCCTGCCGGCGAGTGGCGATGGCCAGCGCGTAGCTGAGTGAACCGATGCCGATGCCAAGGATGCCCACGAGCAGCAGGCCGATGAGGCCCCCGCCCAGGTGGGGACGGAACCCAAACGGGATCATGATGACGATGACCACGACGGCCTGAACCACGAGTGGCACAAATTCCTTCAGTGCGCGTCCGACGAACAGGGAGGAACGGGTCAGCGGTGTGACCAAGAGGCGTTCGTGGGAGCCGCTCTGCAGGTCGAACTGGAGATTCGACCCGGTGGCGGCAGTGCCAAACAGGGAAGTCATGACGAGGATTCCCGGAACAAACCAGGCCCAGGGCGACTCGTGATTCGTGGCGATCAGCGGCCCGAACAGCAAGAGGAGGAACAGCGGCTGGACCAACCCAAATACCAGAGAGAACGGATCGCTGGTCACGGGGCGCAGCTCGCGGCTCATAACGATGATGGTGTCGCTGAGCATGTTGCGGCGGTGTGCGGTGGTGGTCATGGTGTGTTCTCCTGTCATTCGGTGGGGGTTTCGGCGATCTCACCCGCATCACGCAGGCTCCGCCCGGTGAGCTTGAGGAACACGTCGTCTAGGGTGGGCAGCCGGGTGTCGGCGGCCGTTACCTCAATTCCGTGGCTCTGCGCGACCGCGATGGCGGTAGGCAGAGCAGCGCGGCCATCACTGACCTGGGCGACAACCGAGTTCGCCTGTGCGGTGGTCTCACGGACGCCGTCGATCTGTGCGACGAGCGCCCGGAGCTGGTCAGCCTGGGTAGGGTTTGGAACGTCCAGGCTCATCCGGTCGCCGACGTGACGCTGTTTGAGCTGTGTCGGCGTACCCTCGGCGATGATACGTCCGTGGTCGACGACCACGATGCGGTCGGCAGCGTCATCGGCCTCTTCCAGGTAGTGGGTGCTGAACACCACCGTCATGCCGGTTTCTTGCCGGGTATCGATGATGTGGTCCCACAGGTTGCTCCGGTTCTGCGGGTCGAGGCCCGTGGTGGGCTCGTCCAGGAAGAGCAGCGGTGGCTTGTTCACCAGCCCGATTGCCAGATCCAGCCGGCGACGCTGGCCGCCGCTCATCGCCTGGGTCTTGCGTTTTGCCAGATGCTCTAGTCCGAGGATGGACAGCAGTTCTGCGGCACGTTTGCGGGCAGCGGCCCTGCTGAACCCATAGATGCGGCCTTGTGTGACGACCTCGTCCATGGCGCGCTGGGTGTGCCCGGCGCCATTGCCCTGACCGACATAACCGATGCGTGTGCGAACCTGCGAACTCTGAGAGGTCACGTCGAAGCCTGCGACGGTGGCTGTGCCGCTGGTCGGTGGCAGCAGCGTGGAGAGCATCCGCATGAGCGTGCTCTTGCCCGCGCCGTTGGGGCCGAGGACCGCGACTGTTTCTCCGTGATCCACGGTGAGATCAATGCCCCGAACAGCTTGGACTTCCTCGCCGTCGGGGGCGCGGAAGCTCCGCGTGAGGCTGCTTGTGGTAATCATGAGCTGTCTGCACTCCGTTCCTTGGTTGATGACAAACCCAACCTACCAAGGGTTGTGGACGTTATATGACCACAAGAAGATTTAGGATAGAAAGCATGTCGACAAGAACACGGGCCCTGGAACTCCTCGGGCTGCTCCAAAACCGACGCCACTGGCCCGGCGACGAACTCGCGCGTCGCCTTGGGGTCAGCCAGCGCACGCTACGGCGCGACGTCAATGACTTGCAGAAGCTCGGCTACCCGATCATCACGACCAGGGGAACCGGCGGCGGGTATCAACTCGGTTCTGGTGCTTCGTTGCCGCCATTGGTGCTCAGCGAGGACGAGGCTGCGGCGGTGGTCCTGGGACTCAAAGAGGTCGCCTCCGGCCACCCCACATCAGGGGACGCGGCAGTGAGCGCGATGGCAAAGATCGTCCAGGTGCTTCCAGCGCGCATCCGTCGGCGCATCGACAGCCTGCGGGCAGTGGCGACCGCCCCACTGGACTATCCTCCAGAGGGCATCACGGATGTCGCATCGCTGACCACCGTTGCCCTGGCCTGTCGCGATCATGAGTCGCTGAAGTTCAGCTACTGCATGAGGGACGGCAGTATCACACAGCGTTCAGTCCAGCCGCACCGCAGCGTCAGTATCGACCAGCGTCTCTACCTCATCGCCTGGGATCTTGACCGCGCGGACTGGCGCACCTTCCGCCTCGACCGGATCAAGGACCCGGTCCGAAGCGGCAAGCGGTTCGCTCCGCGGCAGCTTCCCGAAACCGACCCCGTCGAGTTCGTACACAGTCAGATCAGATCAATGCCTGCGAGGTACCCGGTGCGGGCGACAGTGAGCGCTCCCGCGGAACGAGTCAAGCAGGAGGTGGCGCGTTATGGCAGTGTCGAACCCGTCGATGAAGGCACTTCAGAGGTTTACATCCCAGCAGAGTCACTCGACTGGGCCGCGTTCTGCCTTGCAGCCATCGGGGCCCCTTTCACCGTCCACGGGCCACCCGAAGCCATCGACTATATGCGCGGCTGGGGCGAACGACTCACTGCCGCGACCAGAGGGTTACCTCAGTGACGACGAAAGGTGGTATCTGATGAAGAGACTGGTCACAGACCTGGAACGTCGGGCACGGATCGGTGTGAGACACGCACTCGCTCGTACAGCCAGGGTTGCTTCTCCAGAAGAGGCAACTCGTGCAGTGGTCTGCTTGCACGCAACCGACCCGCCGAGCGTGCACCTGTCGTGCTGGGCACGCATCGACGAGGTCAGTGTCGATGATGTGGAACGCGCGCTGTACGAGACACGTTCCTTGGTTAGGCAACAATCCATGCGCGAGACGATCTTCGTCTTCCCGCGAGACTTGGTTCCAGCCGTGTGGGGAAGTGCCGCCGCACGCATCGCGATGGTCTACCGCAAGCGATTCATCAAAGACCTTCAACGGTGGGGCTCGGTGCCCGAGGGGGAAGGCGCAGCCCGACTTGCTAGCGCTGAGCGCGCGGTGCTCGGTCATCTCGCTGACGGAGTCGCACGATCCTCAGCGCAGGTGCGCGAAGAGGTGCCGGAGGCAAGTGGATTCCTAGTGCAGGCTCCGGACAAGGCCTGGGGTGGCAAACAGGCCATCGCTCCGAAGGTGTTGACCCAACTGAGCCTGGACGGCGTGGTGGCTCGGGCAGGTAATGCGGGCGTCTGGTACACGAGCCGTCCGACCTGGACGACGACCAAAGCGTGGTGGGGCCATGACGTCCCCGAGGCGCTGGAGGCGCGAGAAGGGTACGCCGAACTTGTGCATCGATGGCTGTGGTCGTACGGCCCTGGCACCCTTGAGGATATCGCCTGGTGGCTTGGTAACACCAAAACGACGGTCCGGACTGCTCTCGATGATCTCAACGCGGTGCCGGTGTCACTGGAAGACGGCAGGGTTGGTTGGTTGCGGCAAGACGATGTCGAGCCGGTCACCAGCCCCGAGCCCTGGGTGGCGTTACTGCCGTTGCTCGACCCCACTGTGATGGGGTGGAAGGAGCGAGACTTCTTCCTTGGTAAGCATGGGCCGCAACTTTTTGACAGCGCGGGTAATGCTGGAACGACTGTGTGGGTCGATGGGCGCGTGGTGGGAGTCTGGGTGCAGGACGGCGATGGGGTGGTGCAGGTGAGGCTGCTTGAGCACGTCGACCCAGCGATTCACCAAGTGCTGCACGCTGAAGCGCGGAGGCTCACAGAGTGGCTTGATGGGCAACGAGTGTTCACTGTCTATCCGTCACCGGCCATGCAGCGTCCAGACTGATATGTACTGGGTTTCGGTCACACCTTCCACCCACACCCCACGGAAGGAATTGATATGTACTGGGTTCTGCTATAGGGCCTTCATTACTGATGTGTTTTCACCCAAGGTTGTCGGTTGGGGTGTCTCATCGACCATGCGTGCTCTGGGGGTGCCTCTAACGGCATTGAAGCAGGCTTTATTTGAAGCCAGGCGGGCTGGAAGTGACCCAGCGCAGATTGTGCATCATTCGGATTGTGGTTGGCAGTATGTTTCTGCTGATTACACTGCTGATGTGAAAGAACTTGGTGTGCAGTTATCGGTGGGTTCTAGGGGGGATTCTTACGATAATTGCTTTGGCTGAGTTGGTCAATGGGGCTTATAAGGCTGAGATGGTGCGGGGTCGGGTTCTTTGGATCAGTGGTGCAGTTGGAGGCGCAGACGGCTGGTTGGGTGGTTTGGTGGAATACTGGTCGGTTGCATTAGGGGCTTGGGTTTAGGACTCCGGATGAGGTGTTTTCTGGTGCTTTGATTGGTGTTTGGGTTTATAGAAGCTTATTCATAAGGGGTTCCGCAGGCTCACGCTCGCTGCCGACCCTCTCGCCTGGTTCGCTTCGCTCACGAGGCGATTCACGCCAGCCGCCGAGCCAGCAGCTTCGCTGTGAGCCTGCTTCACCTACCCTTATGAATAAGCCTCATAGTTTGTTTGTGGGTGGTTGGTATGACCTGAACCCAGTACATATCAACCTTCGCCCTCGTCTCATTGCACGCCCCGTTCACCATCCACGAACCCGTAGAAGCTGTCGCCCACGCCGCAGAGTGGGGTAGCCGATTGGCCGCGGCCATCAATACCTAATCGAGAGGCCACGTATCTTGCAGATTGAGGTTGAGAAGTTGCTGGCTCACCTGTGTGACGAGCGAGCGGGTGAGGAGTGGTTTAGGCGACGGTGTCGATGCGGGTGATGCTACGCCGAGGCGGGCCCCGCAGGGGAACAGACCCGGGTCTGGTATTCACATGAGCGACTGGTGAACATAAGGAGCAGAAATCTACCTGCTATTTGTCAGTTGAGAGCATTGCATAAATAAGGGTGTCGGTCCATTCACCTTTTGAGAACCAATCTTGGCGATGATGGGCCTCTTTCACCATGCCCAAGCGTCCAGCCAGCTTCGACGAAGCCTCGTTGCGGGCGTCCATCTGCGCAATAACCCGATGGCAGTCATAATGATGGAAGGCAAGATTCAACACTGCCTGCACCGCTTCGGTAGCGAAACCCTTGCCGCCAAAAACTGGATCGAGAACCCAACCGATTTCAGCAACACGATATTCAGTATCAGTAAGCCAAAGGGCCACGTCACCGATGACCGTGCCATTGGCCTCCACTATGAGAGCGAGAGCCTCTGCTGGCCCAACTAAATCGGTCCTTGGGAGACGCTCTTTTACTTTCGCTTCAGCAAGTTCTTGAGTCCATGGCTCATCCAGCAGGAAACGAGCTACTTCGGGTTGGCAATAGATAGCCTGGAGTGCCGAAACATCCTCTGGCGAGTGAGCTCGCAACGTCAGGCGCTGGGTACGAATGGGTAGATTCATACTTCTCCTTGACGTAGGTTATTGTTCATTGAGGGTTATTTATAAGGGTAGAGGTACCCCGGGCTCGCCGCAACGAGCGCGAGCCTGTGGTGCTCCGAGAAAGACTTTATGGAAAGCCTCAAGGTTGCAATTAATGAGCTAGGCAAGGATTCGTTTTAGACCTTCAGATAAATCTGAAGAAAGAGCCTCTGCGGAATCCTTGCTCAGAGGAATATTGATGTAGTCAACGGTTAGTCCATTGACTAAAGCGGTGATAAGGCGTGCAGTTTGTTCAACTAAAGTAATTTCTACTGTTGTATCAGATGAGGCAGGTGTGCTTGGTGCTTGGAGATGGTTTTGGACGCTAGTTGTCACTTCGGCTTGAAAGCCTTTCAGAAGCTCAAGATATGTTGCTGCAAGAGCTTTTCTGGTAGACGCAGCTGCGCTCATGACAATCCATAGGGCTGCGTCTTCACGTTGAACTTCACCAATAGGTAGTAACTCACGAAGAATGAGTGTGAGTCTTTCGCGGGGAGTAAGGTTTTGCGGGAGTTCCATGAGTTCAATGCGTTCTACCTGGCGCTGCGCCGAACGTTGTAGTGCCTTGATGAGAAGCTGTTCCTTGGTGCCCATGAAATATTGGACGGTGCCAGGTGCGACACCAGAGGCTGTGGCAACTTTGCGGACACTAACATTGTCAAATCCCTGGCTTACGATAAGGGAGATCGCTGAATCAGCGATGGATTTCTCCTGGGGGGAAAATTCCCTGAGGCTAGAAGAGGCAGTCATGCTGGTTGAGTTGGGTATTTCGTGTGGTTGGATTTTGAATAGATGGGTTTGATGTTGTCTTCGTTCATATAACTCCAATTATCTCATACGGTCGTATGATACGATAGGTTCTCATACAAATGTATGAGAGAGGATTGGTGACATGGAACTCCTCCCACTCGTGGGCCTTGCATTTGCGGATAGCCTCAGCGCCGGAACGCTTGTTATTCCGCTAGTGTTACTTATCTCCTGGGGGCGTATGCGCCCCGCTCACTATAGAGTCTATCTAGCAACTATTGCGCTTGCCTATTTTGGAATCGGCGTGGCACTTTTCTTCGGAATGCACTGGCTCTTCGACGTCATTGATTCAGTCGCTGCTACCACATGGTTTAGATGGTCCAGCCTGGTACTTGGGCTCGCGTTGCTAGCCTTTGGAGCTCTCTCACCCAACCCGAAGAAACAAAGCGTTGATGAAATTATCGCCAAACGCTCTGAAACTAAGCACACGGGTACAGCGTCGCTTGCTGCCATGATTGGATTAGCTATAGGCGCTGCCGTCATTGAAATCGCAACCATGCTGCCCTACTTGGCAGCAGTAGGCATTATCGAATCTCTGGGTCTGAGCTTCCCAATTCAGTTGCTGATTTTAGCAGCCTACTGCCTAATCATGATTTCGCCAGCTTTGCTGGTGGGGTTACTGGCCAATATCTGGGGAGGGAGAATGCTCGGCCGGGTTATAAGAATCATTCCCCGCTTGGAGTATGAAGCAAAGGTGACAATTTTGTGGGTCTTAGCCCTCGTTGGTTTTTATATGGCAGCTGACGCTGTTGTACAGCTTAGACTCATTAACTAACAAGAGTTTGCTCCTCGATTGATATGAGGGCAAAGATGAGACCCGCCCCGGCAGTTGTCGGGGCGGGTCTCGGTATACTTCACAGTGAAGAGAACCTAGTTCGTCTCACGAAGCTGGTGCCGATGGTTGGTGTCAGCCGATGCCACCCCAACAATCCCGGTTAGCTCTTCCTTAGTGATGTTTGAGCTGTGAGCGTGGATGATGCCAAGTGCTGGTAGTGTGCGGGTCACCTGCACTCCGCGAGAGCGCAACGTGTCAGCCACCAGCTCCAAGTCCTGTGTGTGGGCATCGTCTACAGTAATAACCCACTCTCGGTCTTGTGGCTGCCTTCCAGCCGACGTGCTCGAGGGCGCGATGCTAAGCCCAGCACCCACATCGGCTACGTCCTGATTAAGCGGCTGCACATTAGTGATGATTTGATCCCATAAATCCTGGCCAGTTGCACCGGTGGACTCCGCGATCAGAGCAGCAACCCCCGAGACGTGAGGTGTCGCCATGGACGTACCGCCGATGGTGTTATAGACCTCCGGGGCGATCCAGGAGGAGTAGACATCGACGCCAGGCGCTACGATATCTACCTGGCCCCCGTCCTCGGGGACGGCACGAGCAGAAAAATCGGCAACTTGAAGGCTCTGATCCACGGCACCTACGGCCATGATGTAAGGGCTGTTAGCAGGCGCCCCAACAAATCCAGGGTTGCCCTGGCTCCGAGAAGCGTTGTTTCCAGCTGCCGCGACAATCAAGGACCCCTGCTCCAGCGCCCGGCGTCCGGCTGCTACATAGGGTGGGTGAACCTCGCGCACATCTGCACCTAACGACATAGAAATCACCTGGCAGCCTTGTTGCAGGGCCCAGTCAATACCGGTCAAAATTGTCGTATCTGTGCCCTCCCCGTTCACGTCGAGAACCTTACCGGAATAAATCTCCGCCGCTGGCGCTACGCCGTATCCCGGGCCTCCTGAACGTGAGCGCGGCCCGCAGGCGGTGCCGATGCAGTGGGTGCCGTGCCCGTGTAGATCCTCTGGCCCTTCACCCTCAATAAACGACTCGGCAACCACGGTTCGTCCGGCAAAGTCCGGGTGCCCGGTATGAAAGCCGGTATCTAGCACAGCCACACGGATGCCTGCACCGGTAGCAGAGGACTGCTCTGCTCGAATAGCTTGTAGGCCCCAAGTCAACTCGGCGGTGTCGTCGTAGGGCGGCTCAGATAAGGCGTAGTATTTGGTTTCTGGGCGCACAGTCAAAGGTATCTGACGCTCACCACAATGGGCCTCTAGCGCCTCGAAGTCGAGATTATCACCCCCAACAACGGCGATGCCGAGCCTGGGAAAGTAATGGTCGGTGGGGAAGCCATCGGCTTGGAGTAGCGACGGCGCAAGGTCCTCGCGAATCATGCTGTTGTCGGTGTCAAAGACGAGAACAAAACGGTCAGTTGAGTTGGATTTGATCGGGTCCATACTGGTCCTCCTCACGCCATGGGCACGCGTTAGTTTTCGTGTCAGCCACCGCCGATTGCGGTGACTATGCCCAAGTCGCCAATCTAACACCGGGCGGAGCTATGGGTCAACCATACGCATTTACGCTCCGGGAACTCCCAAAGCCGCTATTCTCTACCTGCTAATTCAGTCAAACTCAGTCAACCCAACGCCGAATCTTCTCACGCTGAGCACGAACGTGCCCCGTGATTTGAGCAATTACTTTCGCGCTTTCACGTGCGCCGTCCTCGTCCTTATGTTCCTGCGCAACGTACCGCGCAGTTGCCCGCACCGAGGCATCAGTTAGTATGTGCCGCAAAGACTTATGAAACCTCAGAGCACGGCCACGAAAATCACCCGCAGTTAAGCTCACTGCGTTGCCGCGTCGTACCCAAACATCTACATTCCATCGTTGCTCAGCGCTCAAACCCACCCCAACAAAAGGTACTCCTGTAGCGCAAGCGGTCTGTACCGTACCTTGCCCTCCGTGAAGCACAGCCGCATCAACCAGCTCACCCAGCCGGTGAGCTGGCAGTAAGTCAGTCACATGAACATTCTTGGGCAACCGTGAAATCTGCTCTTGGCTAAGATACTGCTTAACCGGAGCTATCACATTCACCGGAGCGTTCCCCAAAGCCCCAAGAGCCCGCCAGGTTAAGGAGGCTGTGCCAGAAGATCCGAAAGCACAATAAACAAGCGGGGCATCCTGAGCTGCCAGCTCTAGTACCTTATCTGGCAACTCCGCATCCAGATGGGCAAAAATTGGGCCAACCCGCACCGTCCCAGCCGGTAGAGGGGCACCCTCAAACTCATCGGGCATGCAGGTAAGAAGGGTGTAATCCGCGTGAAGTAAATCGAGAAGCCCCCGTAATCTGATGCCGTTCTCCTGCGCGATAGTTCTAAAGGGTTTTGGCATCAGCCACGGTGAGTTCAAAGCTTTAACAGCGGGGCCTTGCAGCAGACGGTTTATATGCGGGCCGACTCCACGATAGGGCACAAAGGGAATAGTCTGCCGCCTTACAAGCTGAGCCTGGCTGTAAATATAGGGCACCGGATATATCAAGGGAACTTGCTCAGCCCGGGCAGAGATGGGAGAAGTTGGATTAGTACCGTGAACCACCGCCCGCGCCCCGAGAAAACTGATTGCTTGACGCTCTTTTACCACGCGCTCTCGGACTACCGTTTCTGTAAAAGGGTGCGAGAAAGAACGCCCTTGGTCGAAGGCGATAGCTTTTTGTGCTTGTGATGTGGTTAGGGGCTGTGCCCCCGGTAGACGCTGAAAACCTGCATCGTCAACAAGACAGTCATAGCCGGAGTCATGTATCTGGAAAACAGGGGTCATACCAAGTTGAGCTGTTGCACGGGCGACCTCTATCATCCGGGTTACCTCTGCAAGGTTAAAGCCAAGCGGGGAGAAAAGAATTGTATTCTGTGATGTAGGGGTGCGATTGGTAGTGAGCTCCATTTGGTCATATTACCAGTGGTCCTGCATTGCGTAACTCTTGCACCACAGTCGATGTTTTCCGAGACATCCTGCGGGCTGTGACCGGTGAATATGGAACTGTGGGCCTCCCTCCAGCTTGTTGGCTTCATCTTGATAACCCTCGGTCTTCTGAAGGCATGAGATAGCATAAAGGGAACTACCCGGTATTAACGCAACCCACTTTAGGAGGGCGCCGTGCCTGAGCTTTCACTTCCGCACCCCATCGAAATGCTCCAAGGAAGATACGTAACCCTTGAGCCCCTGTCCCTTGAGGGGTTGCGAGAAGTGGCTCCCAAACTGTGCGTGCCAGAAGTTTTTGCCGGTGGGCACGCCGGAGGCAGCGCGGCTCTGCCAACATCACCTGAGGATTATGTGGCGTTTTTTGTAGACTACTACCCTTGGTTGAAAGGTGGGCGGAGCTACCTGGTGCGGTACAAGGGTGAGCTGGTTGGCACTACGTCCTTCTACAAATTCAGACCGGAGATTGAGAGCCTTGCCATTGGCTACACGGCCTATGCGCCGGACGTGTGGGGGAGCGTGGTCAACCCTGACACTAAACATACCCTACTGACCTGGGCCTTTGATCACGGGTTTTCCCGGGTGGAGTTTGAGGTAGCCGGGGGTAACGAGCGGTCGGCTGCCGCCGTCCGTAAGCTGGGCGCCACCTTTGACGGAGAGCTGCGCCGCACCAAGAAAATGGCCGACGGCTCCTGGAACAGCACCCTCATCTTTAGCATTCTGCGCGACGAATGGCCTCACATACGAGCTGACCTTAAAACACGGATAGACAGTTAGGCAGTGAGTGTAGGTCATAGAGCTACGCTCGCTGAGGACGGTTGCTGAGGCGGCACTGCTCCTTGATTTTCTAGTGCGCTGCCTAGTGTGTATTTACTGCTACAAACACCATCAGTGCTTCGGTGCTTTCTGAGGTAAAAGGATCTTGCCGCCAATTACGGTAGCAGGCTTCAACACTCAGCCCAACAGCCTCTAGGTCAGACACTATGCGTCCGTAGGAGCGATATTCAAGGGTTAACTGACTGGTGATGGTTTGTCGGTGGTCAAGGAACTCATGGGTAGAGGCTATCAGCACCCTGCCCTGTTCATCAGGGCCTTCAACGCGAGTGGTTTCTCGTAGCTTCCCAGCGGGAGTCTGCCTTTCTAGGCCCTGGGCAGACCACTGCTCCCAGGCGCGGGCCAACGGGTTGCGTGCTTCAAAAGCAAGAGTGCCACCTGGGGCAAGGGACCCAGCGATATCCTGCAAGGTTTGGTGCCAGCTGTCGCCAATAATATGCATAGCGACGTTGCCGGTCATGAGCACTAAGTCTGCCGAGTGCTTCTCCATGACGGAGCTGGTGCCCTCGAGCCAGGTAACCTGGTGAGAGTTGGCGTGAGCGCGAGCATAAGCCAGCATTGTTTTCGATGGGTCGATACCGGTTACTGTGCGTCCTTGACCTGCTAGGGTGACGGTGAGAATACCTGTGCCACACCCCAAGTCGGTAATGCGTTCGGCGCGGGTATTTTGAGTAAGTTGTCGGTAGAAGTCGTGGTCGGGGCCGTCGGGGTTATCGTGGTCGTAGATACTAACGAGTAGGTCTTCCTCGAATGCCTGATTCATGGGGGAACTCCTTGAGAGGTGTGGGCTAGTTCTTGGGAATGAGTAGACCCTGCTCGGCCTTAGCTACAGTATGAGCCAGTGACTCAGGGGAACGGCCGTGCAAGAGGTCAAAAGCTACCACCTGAAGCGGGTCAGAAGCACGCAAGAGACGTGCCCGAGCAGCCAAGCTAGTATTATCACCCGCTATTTGGCCTATCACCTGCGAGCCGTGCCAGGCGGCAAGGCAGGCCACATCAACAGCGGGGTCATCGAGGGCGGCTAAATCCCAGTCTAGAACCCCAAGGACCTGTGAGCCCTCAAAGAGCATGTTACTGCCGGCCAAATCACCGTGAGACAACACAAAATCAACGGAACTAATATCACTTTCATAGCTGCTGAGCTGGTCGAGTATTTGCTGAGCAATTTTCTGGGCTGCGAGGGAGAATAACGGGAGCACCTGGCTGGCCATGACATCAAGCCACTGCGGTCCACCACAAAAGGAATGGCGCTCTGCCAATAGATGGGAAAAAGGCTCTACCGGGGTCGCTTGAATCTCGTCTAGAAGCGCCCCAAGCACTTTTGGGTCACCGCTACCTGCCGGGTGAGGCTTACCTCGTAAGCGAATAGTAGGGACGGCCACGATACCGTCCTGTTCTATAGCAGGCCCCGCCGATCGGGGTAGGGCGAATGAAAACTCGGGTAGGGCGTCTACGAGTTGCTGTCTCTTGATGAGGGTGCGGGCGGTATCGCTATCGCGCGCAATACGGATAGCCACGTGTTCTGTGAGCGCAACTACGGAGCTTGTACCTACCTGACGAATTTCAAGGAGACGCTCACCGGGAGCTGCACGCTCAGTGAGGGCCTGGACGATTCCAGGGGGCAGCTTGTGCTGTTGGGGCTGAGGTCTGTGCATAGTTGATATGGTGTGAGGTGACAAGGGGCTTGAGCTACTGTTTGCTCCTTACAGTAGCATTGAGATATGTGAATCTGATTGTCTAGTACCGTCTAGAGATGTTTCTTTGAAAAGCGAGAATGCAATGAACACTGAAACCATTTCATTGGTGCGAATTGACCCTGTTATCGATAGAGAAGAGCTGATAGCTTTTCTGACCGGGAACGAGTGGCCATACCACATGGCTCCCATTGTGTCCCGCCAGCAGGTTGAAGAAGCGCTCGATTCTGGAGCTTTTCAGAACGAGGAACGCGATTCTTACTGGATTGAATACTCTGAGCACGGTCGTATCGGCTACATTCGTTTCGAGGACCTGTGCGATGACACCCCGGTATTTGATCTACGACTAGCCTCCCAGTGGCAAGGACGAGGGTTCGGAGTAGACGTACTTAACGCAGCTACATCATGGATTTTTGAGCAAAAACCAAGGATTCGTCGTTTTGAAGGGCAGACTCGGGACGATAACCTTGCTATGCGCCACACCTTTCTTAAAGCTGGTTGGGTTATGGAAGCCTACTATCGCCAAGGCTGGCCGGTAGATGGCGCTGAGCCGCGAGCGTCCGTCGCCTATGCAATTCTGCGCAGTGATTGGGAGACAAATACTACAACTCCTGTACCTTGGGAGGAACTTTAGCGACGCCCGATGCGTACTTGCCCCTTTACCTGTTCAAAGTTCTACATCGCAAGTAGGTAGTACAAGCACGTCTAAAGATTGGTGGTACGCGAAAGTGCGTCATATCGCTGAGCGTGCACATGGCAGGTACACGCTCAGCGATATGACGCACGGTCGTTGAGTTGGTGCTTCAGTTATGCCGGGTTAATTCTTGGGCACGGGCGGTCCCGCCATCAGGAGCACCACAAAGAGCAGAACCACGAAGGCAAGCAAGAGGGCGCTGGCCAGGGCAGGCTTAGCCAGGACCCAGGCCTGGGCTTTCTCGAACGGGCCGGACGGTGCGGCCCCGCCAGGTGCCAGACGCCAGCCCCCGCGCAGTAGGCCCCGCTTATCGAGGAAAAGCTCAAAGGGAACCGTCGCAAAGGGAATCACCGACAGGAGCAGACCAGCGACGCCCACGGGAGCCTTCCACTGCTGGTTGACCCAGATAAAGACCGTCACCACGCAATAACTCAGAAAAACAAAGCCGTGAATACCACCGGCAATGGGCACAATATTGGTCACGCCGGTACCCCGCAGAATCAGGGCCGTAATCAACAGGGCCCAAGTAATCATTTCAGCGGTGGCAAACGTACGGAAAAGAGCCCGAGGGGTGGGCTTAGAATCTGGTCGCATAGGGTCCTCAGCACAAGATAATAGGGGAAAGTACACTGATTATTCAGCACCCTACTTTACAGGGTCAGCTCCGGTGGGACAGAACCCAATCACCGCCTAAGCCCTAGCGCAACTCAAGTCACCCGGAGCTGTCCGCGTCCTGCCCGTATCGGCAGGCATTCAACATGCAGTTTCATGAGCTACTTTGGGTAACAGTCTGCCTCATGCCTTTGAAGGGTAGTCCTCAATCAACATACAGTTGTCTGTATCGGTAGCTGGTAGGAGACTTACACAGTGCCTAGAAGTGTGAGTAACCATTAGAGGTGGAATCTTTGCCTAGTACATCAGTAGAAAATATTGCTCAGGACTTGGGCCTAGCGTGGCTGGGAGGGGAAACTGTATTCCCAGAGCACCCCCAAGAAGTAGGCAGTCGGTACTTCCTCAGAACGCCTAACAATGATTCTCAGACAGAAAAATAGTGTTTATTGGAATCAATCCATCCACTGCAACATGTTTGGGCCCCCTTACGCAGGGTGGCGACCCAACTACCGCAGTGATTACGCGCTTCTTTCCCGTCGACTCAGAAGGTAAACCAATTCAGTTTCAGTCAATGACACTAATTAACTTAATTCCGTTGGTCGGCCAGCCACATGATTTACCCCTGTGGAGTGATGAAGAGGGAAGAGAAAAAATTAAAAGAACTTTAGAGGTAACTCGACACATCTTTAGTGTATGTCTGGCTGAAGCTGACCGAATTCACTTGATGTGGGGTAGTCCTCAAGACCGCAGATTCCCCTGGAAAAAAGAAATACTCGCCAGCATTCAAGAAATGATAGAGGATATTAAGAAACCAGAGGCAAAAGTGCAGGCCTATGTATCGAAGGCTGGTTATCCAATGCACCCAGGTTTTGGTGGTCTTTCACATTGGTCCAGAACTGAACTGTCTATTGTTGATCGTTGAGAGAAAACCTAGCGAGTATACTTTCATTGCTAGAAAGAGGTATGAATAATGACCCACAAAATCTTTGACATGCCCGTGGCCGAGGTCTGGCCCCACTATCTGGCCAAGGTGGAACGCAAGGGGCAGGACCCCGCCCTGGTCGAGATCGTCACCTGCTGGCTGACCGGTTACAGCCCAGCCGACCTGGCCCAGCACTTTGAGGGGCGGACGTCCTTTCGTGACTTCTTTGCCTCAGCCCAGCTCAACCCCGCCGCGCACCTGATTACCGGATCCATATCTGTGGGTATAGGGTGCAAGAAATAGAAGACCCCCTCATGCAGCAAATCCGCTACCTCGATAAACTCGTAGATGAGGTAGCTAAGGGGCGCCCGATTGAAAAAATCCTGCGCTCCTAAGCTCCGCCGGGAGCATACATGTATTGATTAGATGATGTTGGACTAACGCACAGCCTGGCTTAAGTCGGCATCTATTGCCCGCAGAGCCGGTAGGTGCTCTGCGAAGTGGGCATCGGCGTCCACGAGCTCCCCTGCCTCATTGAAGAAACTGCGGCTCATTCTGATATTGATGTGGGTGGGTAGTAGCGTGAAGCCCCAGCCGCCCGTTGCAGCTTCAAAACCGGCAGCTGAACCCATGCCAGCGCGTCCGCCAAAGGAGATGTAGGTGATAGGCTTGCCCTCCCACTCAACAAAGAGGTAGTCAAGGGCGTTTTTGAGCACCGCAGGCATGTTGCCATTGTATTCGGGCAAAATGACTACAAAACCGTCAAAGCCAGAGACAAACTGTGCCCAAGCTTGGGTGTGCTCATGCTGGTAGTTGCCTCCAGCTGCACGGGGCGGCAACGGCTCATCGTAGAAGGGCAGGGAGTGGTCGCGCAAATCAATTATTTCGTAGGTGTTGGCTGAACCTGAAGCTAGGTGAGACAGGGCCCACTGGCCAATTGCGGGGCTGACGCGGTGGGGGCGGGTTGATCCCAAAATGATGCCGATGCGGGCCATAACACTCCTTAGGAAAGAGTAAAGATGGTTTCTAGTTTACATATGCTCACAGGGAGATTTATTCATAAGGGTATGAAGGTAACCCGGACTCGTAGCGAAGCCGCTGGACGCTCCACTGAGTACGAGCCCCTTCTTCGCTACGCGAGAAAATAGTCAGCCTAATGAGGAATAAGCTCGTGGCAGGGTAGGTTAGAGAAAGAACCTTGCATCTGAGGCCCAACAGAGAAAGAACCGCATATATGACCCATCAAGCGGCCATCACCTTCACCGGCGTTACCAAAAAATACGGGAACACCACAGCAGTTAACAACCTCACCCTCACCATACCCGAGGGAAAAATAACCGTCTTCGTCGGCCCATCGGGCTGCGGTAAAACCACCTCACTGCGCATGATTAACCGCATGGTAGACCACACCAGCGGGCAGATTCTTATCAAGGGGCGCCCTAACACAGAGCAGCTAGCCCACGAGCTCCGCCGCTCTATCGGCTACGTCTTACAGCAGGCCGGTCTCATGCCCCACCAAACGGTGCTTGACAACATCGCCACCGTTCCCCGTCTCAAGGGGGTGTCAAAGGCAGAAGCAAGAGAACGGGCGGCTGAGCTTCTGACCACCGTAGGGCTTGAAGCCTCCTACGGTAGCAAATACCCCGCGCAACTTTCGGGAGGGCAGGCTCAACGCGTGGGTGTGGCACGGGCTCTAGCCAGTGACTCCGATATTCTCCTCATGGACGAGCCCTTTAGCGCCATTGACCCGGTCGTCCGCGCCGACCTGCAGCAGACCCTTTTGAACCTGCAACACAGGCTAGGGCGCACCATCGTCTTCGTCACCCACGATGTCGATGAAGCCACCCTGCTCGGTGACTATCTGGCCGTCTTTGCTCCCGGCGGCACCATCGCCCAGTCCGGTACCCCAGAAGAAATTCTGCGAGCGCCGGCCAATGATTTCGTGGCCTCCTTCGTTGGCCGCGACCGGGGGATGCGCCGCCTCACCTTTGCCGGCGCAGAGAACGTTACCTTCTACCCACTCGACGCGGCTGCGGTTGAGGGGTGGGAACTCAAACTTGAGGACGGGCGCCCCAACGGCTGGGTAACGAGGGGCAGGTACCTGCCAGGGGGTTCCCTCTTCACTGTGGACAGCACCCTGCGCGATGCCCTGGACTCTGTACTCTCCTCACCCTCAGGCTGGGGTGTGGCTGTAGACACCGATCAGCGGGCCGTAGGCCTGCTCGCTGCAGAGAACGTGCTAGCCGCTACCCGTGCTGAACGCACCCTACGAAATAACCTGGCTGATACTGCGGCTCCTGGCGGTGCTACCGCATGAATTGGCTGAGCAATAATCTGCCGCTGGTAGGCCAGCTGACGCTCACTCACCTTGCCCAGTCAGTGATTCCGGTGGTGGTGGGCTTTATCGTGGCCCTGCCTCTCGCCCGGCTTGCACTGGGGCGGCGTAGGGACGGCCGTTCCACAGCCGCCTACTCCGCAGGAGCTCGGGTGCGCCGCGGCGCCGTTATCAACGGGGCAGCCCTTCTTTACACCATCCCCTCGCTGGCTCTTTTTGTGCTCATGCCGCTGGTACTCGGTACGTCCATCACATCACCGGTCAACGTCTACGTTGCCCTGTCAATTTATGTGGTGGCGATGATGGTTCGCTCCGCTGTTGACGCATTCGACTCGGTTTCACCCACTACCTTAGAAGCTGCAACCGCCGTGGGTTATACCCCTCAGAGCCGCTTCTGGAAGATAGAGTTTCCCCTAGCCCTGCCGGTCATGATTGCAGGCTTGCGCGTGGCTTTGGTCGCTAACATCTCTATGGTGTCAGTTGGAGCGGTCATTGGCATTCAATCGCTGGGAACCCTGTTCACCGACGGTCTGCGCCGCAACCTTCCCGCCGAAATTATCACAGGGATTCTACTCACCGTCGTCCTTGCCCTCACCCTTGACCGCCTGCTCGCTCTGGCAGGAGCGGCACTGACTCGCTGGAGGAAGCCATGATTATATCGGACGCTTGGGCGTGGCTTACCACATCAGACTCCTGGGCCGGGCCCACCGGTGTACTGGCCCGACTGGGCGAACACATGGGCTACACAGGGCTGGTTCTGCTTCTGGCCGGGCTCATTGCCCTTCCCCTGGGGGGCTGGGTGGGGCACACGGGCAGGGGAGAGCACCTGGTTGTGGCTCTCACCGGTGGCCTACGAGCTCTACCTACCCTGGGCCTACTGACTCTCTTTGCCCTGTGGCTGGGTCTTGGACTCACGGCGCCGGTGCTAGCGCTTGTGATTCTTGCCGTCGCCCCTCTACTTGCAGGTACCTATGCGGGCATAGCGTCGGTAGACCCGCTTACTAAAGACGCGGCCAAAGCCCAGGGCATGACCGGGTGGCAGATTCTTACCCGGGTGGAAGTTCCGCTGGCCCTGCCCGTTATCTTTGGGGGAATCCGCAACGCCGCCTTACAGGTTATCGCCACTGTCACGGTGGTTGCCTACATCAATCTGGGTGGCCTTGGCCGCTATCTGATCGATGGCCTGGCAGTGCGAGACTACTCCCTCATGGTTGCCTCCGTAGTGTTGATTGCCGGGCTCGCCCTCATTGTTGATGCTCTCCTTGCCGTACTTCAACGGCTGTGCACCACTCCCGAAAGGAAATAACTATGTCACCTCTCAACCGCCGTCATTTTCTCGCTGGTCTTGGCCTGGGGGCAACCGCCCTGGCCCTGGCAGCCTGCGGTAACTCGGGCGAAAACGCCCTCGGTGGTTCTGGTGCCTCGGCCGGTGGCACCATTACCGTGGGGTCTGCCGATTTTACTGAGTCCCAGATTATCGCTGAAATTTACGCCGCTGCGCTCAACGCTAGGGGCTTGGAGGCGACCACCTCCCCGGCTATCGGTGCACGTGAAGCCTATATTGGGGCACTTACCGAGGGCACGGTTTCCGTTGTGCCCGATTACTCTGGAAACCTGTTACTCTACTTCGACAAAGAATCTACCGCCAAAACCTCCGATGAGGTTCTAGCTGCTCTCAGTGAGGCGCTTGACGATTCTTTGCTGGCACTTGACGCTTCACCCGCCCAGAATAAGGACTCCCTGGTTGTCACCTCTGCCACCGCCGCTGAAAAGAACCTGGCCAGCCTCGAAGATCTGGCTGCCCATTCGGGTCAGCTATCGGTCGGTGCTCCGCCGGAATTCGCTCAGCGCGCCTACGGCCTACCCGGCCTCAAAAGCGTCTATGGGTTCGAGCCCTCGTCCTTTGAGCCCATTAATGATGGCGCTGGCCCGCTCACTGTTGCCGCACTGACTGACGGAACCGTCGATATTGTTGACCTCTTTTCTACCGACCCAGCAATTGCCGCCAACAATTTTGTGGTGCTGGAAGATCCCAAGAATATGATTTTGCCCCAGCAGGTCTTACCCCTCATCAATGCAGAAGCTGTTTCTGAGGGCGCTCGCGCAGTGCTCAACGAGCTTTCAGCCAAGCTCACTACCGAGGTTTTAGTTGAACTTAACACCCGGGTTTCAGGTGATGAGAAAGCTAACCCGGCTACCGCCGCAGGTGACTGGGTGGCACAGAACTTTAGCTAGGGTGAAGCCTCATGGGCTCACCATCAGATGGAAGGGGAGTGAAAGTGACCCCTGAGGCAAACAGCCTGCCGCTGGCCGAATACGGAACACCCGGGCCCCTGCGCGATGCCCTGGTGGCAGCTATCTTATCTGGGAAGAAAACCGCAACAACCTCTTTAGTAGCTGACTACGAAAAGTATGGGGATACGCTACCTGCTGTAGGCGAGCGTGAAACTGTGATTGACTCTCAAAATCAACCGGTTTGTATAACGGAGACTGTTGAGGTGAGCATCTGTCCTGCGCGAGAGGTCACTGATGCATTCGCTCAGGCTGAAGGCGAAGGATACACCAACTATGAAGAATGGTGGCAGGCTCACCAAAACTTCTGGGAGGGTCAAGAGCCTGCTACTGCGGAGGCTACCCTAACCGAGGATGTGCTGGTGGTATGCCAGCGGTTCAAGGTTGTTAGGCGACTTCTTCAAAAATAATCAGACCTCCGGTGCATGATGAAGCTGCCTCCTCAATCTAGTGCCCAGCAAACACCATGACGGCAGCTACCACAATAAAGAGGGAGCCAAACACCAGATTCAGCGTCTTCTGGCCACGCTCCGAGTGCGAAAGCCTGGTCAGGGCTTGAGCAACCACTGCGAAACCGCCCCACATGACCACCAGGTCAACGGCAACCATGGTCGCAGCTAACATCAGGTACTGGGGTAGTTGCGGGGCATCCGGGCGCACAAACTGCGGAATAAAGGCCAGAATAAACACAATCGCTTTAGGGTTCGACATATTCACCCAGAAGCCCCGGGTGAAGAGCGTTAGCGCAGAGCTCGGGCTCCTCAGTTGTGTTGTACGCACAAAGGACGCCCGCGCCCCGCGCCCCTGACCCTCAGCAGGTAGCTGCTCACCGGCGTCCTGGCCCTGCTGAACCACTGCTTCCTGTCGGGCCTCGCCGGGCGTCCTCACCTTAGCCAGCATCATTCGAATACCCAGGTAAACCAGGTAGGCAGCCCCGCCATAGCGGATTACATCAAAGAGTACGGGGGAGCGGGCTACCACCACACCCAAGCCAGCTGCCACAATCGCGATCTGTGCCACGAGGGCCACCTGCTGACCCAGCACCGTAAAGACGGCCCTGCGCCATCCGTAGAGAAGGGACGTGGTCATGGTATTTACCGCCCCCGCACCGGGAGTTAAAGAAATCACCAGACAGGCGGCAACCAAAGAAAACCACAGTGGAAAGGTCATGGGATCCATCATATAAGCTCGGGCACCTACCTCCACCCCTGGCCTCCCCCGCTCAACGATAGGATTGAGCGGACTAATGGCGAAGTCACCGCACAGAATCAAAGCATAGCCACTACTATTATCACTATGGCCCAGAGCACCTCACCACCTGAACACCTAGAATCATCTCAGCGAGACTCCATGCAACGGCGAACTCTTGTAGCTCTCAGCCTCACCCAGGTTTTCGGGACTATTGGGGTAGGCGCTGCGCCCTCAATCGGTGTGCTCCTAGCCAGTGAGGTCACCCAGAATGAGGCACTTGCCGGGATCGCTCGCACAGCCTCCACCTTCGGCGCAGCTCTCTTCGGAATTCCCCTTGCCAACCTTGCCGCACGGACCTCTCGCCGGGTAGCTCTGGGAACTGGCTGGGGAACGGCCGCCTGCGGTTCGACCCTGCTAGCGCTTGCAGCAGCAGGAGGTAATCTCTGGCTAGTGGTGATTGGTCTGCTCCTGATGGGGGCCGGTAGCGCCGCCAGCCTACAAGCTCGCTTCGCCGCAACTGATCGCGCTGCTGACGGTAGTCAGGCCTCAGCCCTGAGCCTCATTGTCTGGGTGGGAACCATCGGCTCAGTGCTCGGCCCTAACATCGGTACCCCCGCCAAGGCGCTCGCTACCGTCTTTGGAAGTGACCTCTACAGTGTGGCCTTCACCCTGGCCGCAGTCGCCATGGCCGGAGCGACTCTGACGGTTCTTCTCATCATGCCCCGTCAAACCGCCAGGTCACAGCCTTCACAGACCGCTGGCCCCGAACCGCAGACTCAATCCAGGCCCGCCCCCAACCCTCTACAGAAAATCAGCTCTTTTACCCGTGAGATTGTAGGCAACCGGCAAGCTCGCTACGCCGCAACAGCTCTGCTGGGGGCACACGTAGTCATGGTCACCGTGATGACCATGACCCCGGTTCACATGAACCATCAGGGCTCGGGCATTGAGCTCATCGGACTCACCATCAGCTTGCACGTACTGGGCATGTACGCTTTATCGCCGCTCATGGGCTTTGCCGCAGATAAGTTAGGTCACCAAAGCATGATTATTGCGGGCACAGGCCTACTGGCAACCGCCTGTCTCACAGGTGCGCTCTGGCCCGAAAAACATACTGCCGTTGTAACCTCACTCTTCGTGCTCGGTGTGGGCTGGTCAGCAACTTTTGTGGCAGCCTCAGCCCTCTTTGCAACCTCTCTACCTGCCGACAGTCGCACCCGGGCAACCGGGGGCCTAGACTCGCTCGCAAACCTAGGAGCGGCCGTTGCCGCCCTGGGCTCAGGGCTCGTTATGGCAGAGACCTCCTTCTCTGCGCTCGCCCTGCTCTCGGCCCTGGCTCTACTCCCGGCCCTAGTAGTAGGACGCAGGGGCGGTTAGACGGTAGAGGGCGAGAGAAGCCCCAGCCCCTCGGGGTCCTTAACAATCACCGCAATCCCATCAGCAGGCAGACGCCGAACCTCTCTCAGCATTGCGGGTAGCTACATCGGTCAAATCATCAACACGGCTAATATCTAGCACTATCTTGTCTCCCACAGCTTCTCTGGGCAAAGAACTAGCTCCGCTCACCGCTCGTGAGGGCCTTGGCCAGTTCCCGGCCAATGGCCAGAGCTTGAATGGTGGTTACAAGACGCTGGAGCGGTTTGAGCACTAGCCCCAGTAATGGGCGTAAGGGCTTGAGGGCCGCCGGTGTTAGGGTATGTGGCGGGCGTAGCCAGCCGCTCGTGACGGTCACGTTGGTTCCTGAACGATCCGAGGTGAGCTGAACCTCAATGACCTGTGTATTGAGGTTGAGGTACGGCGCGTGACTGAGCGTATAGGTGACCGAGTGGTTTGTCTCATTGACAGCCTGCTCTATGGTGAGTTGCCGTTCACCAGGGCCTGTTCTGACTTTACTGCCAAAACGATGCCTCGGTTCTGGTGCTGTTGCCACACCTTGCCAGGAGTGTGGGTCAGGTGTTGGTGCAATAGCTTCGAGTGACGGAGCCCAGCGGGGGAGGTTCTCAGCTGCGGTGACGAAATCCCAGATATCCGCTAGCGGCTGGTTGATGTGCTGACTTTGCTGGGACGTGAGGTGCTTCGGCGCGCTCAATTCGGATGGTTGCGCGCCAACGGGCTCTGTGGTGGAGGAGCTGGTAGCGGGGGGCGTATCTGCCTGGAGCTGAGCTAGTGTAGTGGACACCTGCTGGGTACTACACCCTGCAATTTTTAAGATTTCTTGGATCGTTCCACTTGTTTCAGCCAGCAGTAGGGTAAGTAGGGATTCAGGGGTGGGAGTAGACCGAAGCAGCCTTCGCGCTCGTGGGGTCATGTCATATTTCTCGCTTGATGCTACTGGCAGATACGGCTGGGTTGTGACCCCCACGCTGGCAAGTAGGCTCGTGGTGGCAGACCTACTAGCTGCGGTGACGGCATCTGTAGTAAGCCCTAGTTCTCTGAGCGCTTGCCCGGCCAGCCCCGGGTCGTGAGTTAGAGCTATTAGTAGGTCAGGTAGGTCAATGGTTCCTACACCTCGCTGATTGGCTGCTAGCTGGGCATGATGCAAGAGTGATAGGTAGGAGGCAAAATCGGGCTGAGGTTTTTTCATCTCGTCCTCCTGGGGCGAGGGATAGAAGGGTCAATTTTCTTAGCATATTTTTTGTGTACAGCCTGCCTGCTGACTCCCAGGCAGTCGGCTATGGTTTGCCAACTCATGCCCTGTGCTAGGGCAGCTTCGACCTGTTGCAGTTCGAGGGCGTCGGTCAGGTCTCTCAGGGCTGCAATTGCCCTGAGTCCTCGTGCGGGGTCTGAGGTGTCTGCTGCACGCTGTGCTGCTGAATCCGGATTCATGATGTCAACTTTAGTTGCTTAAAGCTCACTGTGTCAATCACAGTTGACAAACTTTTCTGTCTACCGATCAACCCGCTAGCTTCGCTATAGACCCGGAGGAGGGGTATTTTAGGAGTATGAAACGATTTGCTCGCCTCATCACCAATACTTCAGCCTGCCCGCCCGGAACCCCTGTGGGCCTGTGGCTGACCGAGCCTAGAAGCCTCACCCGGTAGGAGGGGAAGCTATACACAGAGAGGAACTGGGCGTAAACCCGGGGTAAACCCACAGTGCGGAGCAACCATGATGACAGAGACCAACAGCCTTAACATTCCGGGGGTAGGTGCCCCCTTACGTAAGGCTCTTCAGCAGAAGGGCATCACCCGCCTCAACCAGCTCAACGGAGCCAATTACGGTGAAATTCTTGCACTTCACGGCGTAGGGGCCAAAGGCCTTAACCGTCTGCTGGGCGCACTCCGAAAAACAGGTGGCGATATGGAGCAAGCACCAACAGAGGCAGAAATCGCTAGCCAGGCTACATCTGTCACCGTCACACCGGGGCACACCGGGCACACCAGCGCCGACATCAAAACCCGGCCCACCAGCCTTGACCCCCAGGAATTTTGCCAAGCAGTTGAATGGCCCACCCGGCGGGCTGACGGCCTGGCCCTTCTCGATATGTTCAACCAGATTACCGGCGTCAGCCCGGTCATGTGGGGCCCAACCATGGTCGGCTACGGCCAAGTCCACTATGCGTCAACGAGCGGGCGCCACGGAGACTGGTTCAAAATTGGTTTCAGCCCCCGCAAGGCGTCTTTGACACTGTACGGAATACAAGGCGCACCACACTTTCAACATCACCTAGCCTCACTGGGCAAATACAAACTCGGTGCCGGGTGCCTCTATATCACGAACCTCAAATCCACTAACCTGCACACCCTTCGCACACTCATACAGGGTGCCTGGGAAGCGCCGCTCACAGGCGGCCCACAATAGCGCGCCGGGCTGAGGCCATCTAGCGTGAGAGAATAGGGGAGTGAAAACCCTCCCACCAACAGACACCCCTAATCCTATCGATCTCGGCGGCACAGCCCTGGACCGACTCATCATTCAGGACGCTACCGCACACCTCGTCACCGCCAGCCCCCAGGGGCAGGGGGACGTCCTCGTACTCGATGACCCCGCAGGCGCCCTCACCCGCTGGGCCCTTGAGCACACCCAAACCGGGCGCGTGTTCAGCCGCCAGCGCTCATACGCAGATGCCCAGAACATGCTAGCCCTCCGCGCGAGCCTAGGGGAGACCGGCGCTACCCGCCTGCTCATTGCGGGCCTGGACGGCTCCGGTGAAGTTGAGACCGCTACCTTTGGGCTCCACGATTTTCTAGCCCGCCACGAATTCTCAGGGGGGCTAGCTCTGGGGCATCTACCCAAAAGCCACGCAGCCCTTACCGATGTCGCCCACGGATTTGCCGCCTACCAGCAGGCACAGAGGGCTCAGGGGGCGCTGATTCTCGGTGGTAATACGAAGCACATGAATCGTAGCTTCAATACCACCCTAGCCCGCAGTTTCGCTCAGGTAACCGGCCTGCGAGGCCAAGGCAAGCACCGCTGCCTGCTAGCGTCAGATCCCGCACCAGCCCAGCAAGCTCCACGCCTTGCAGGGGAGCTACCGGCTGTCGGTGGCGTGTTCTCGGGCGGCAGACCAGACCGCGGAGGCAATCTTTTGGCCCAGGCAGCTCTTGCCGACCTGGAATCACTGCCGGCAACTGAGCCCCTAACCATGCTTGATTTAGGCTGCGGCAACGGCTCGGTTACCCAGGCCGTTCTACACGGCTTGCCCGCAGGACTTCAGGTGGCACAGGCCTTCGCCACTGACCTTGACCTCGACGCTGCCCGTTCTTCCCATCACCTCTTAGGTAAGGACGCCCGAGTGCAGGTGAGTTGGGACAATGCGGGAGCACGCATCCCCGCAGGCTCAGTTGATGTACTGCTACTCAACCCGCCGTTTCACAGAGGAACCGCAGTTGACCTGTCACTAGTAGGCCCACTCCTTGAGGCCGCCCACCGGCTCCTCGCCCCAGACGGCAGACTCTACTTGGTACACAACTCCCACGCCCGCTACCGCCCACAGGTTGAACAGTGGTGGAGTCAGGTGCGCCAGCTGGTACGCACCCCCGTTTTCACGGTGCTCACCGCCAGCAACCAGCACGAAGAACCAGAGAACCTCCACAGCGAGGAGCAAAAGTGACCATCAAAATTATCGCTATCGGTAAGAAACACGAAAAATGGGTTTCAGAAGGCATCGACCGCTACGAAAAACGCCTGCGTAAGCCCTGGGACACCTCTTGGGTTTACCTGCCTCACTCCTCACTGGCAGAAGAAGCCGCACGTTCCGAAGAATCCCAGCGCGTCCTAGCCAAAATTGAGAAAGATGACTACCTGGTGCTCCTCGATGAAAGAGGAAAAATGCTCTCATCACCCAAACTCGCACAGCTCCTAGACTCCCAGCTGGGATATAGGAGGCTTGTGCTGGTGATAGGCGGTGCCTACGGGGTCGATGATTCTGTACGCGCTCGCGCAAACACCATCTGGAGTCTCTCAGACCTGGTCTTTCCCCACCAGCTGGTTCGCCTCATCATCACCGAACAAATATATCGAGCCAGAGAAATCACAGCAGGCAGACCTTACCACCACCAGTAGGGCTCTAGTTTCACAGCTCTAACATAGGTTGGGTATACAGGCCCCTAACCCTTCCGTCGGGCCAACCATCACTCTGACCTCTCAAGGGGGCTACTTCAGACAGCTGAACCCATAGCACTCAACCTCATCGCCCTAGGTAAGGCCCACACCGTGGCCGCCGCCTGCCCCGTCCGCGCCTTGATGCTACTCTGACTTGCTCTGCTCGTATCTGTGCGGGGTCAGGAAAAAGTCACCCCACCCGCAACGTCATGCTGGGTCATATTGGTGAGATACAACCGCACCTCAACACGCCAATCCTTTACCTCGCTAAGGTAGAAGGTAGGTCACAAGACCACGGCAGGGCACAAGAGCCCCCTCGTTACCGCCTTATCAAGGAGAGATCGACCTATGAAAGCCGCACGCTACTACGACAACAAAGACATCCGCATCGAAAACGTTGAAGAACCCACCGTAGGAGCCGGAGAAGTGCTCATCAAGGTTGCCTGGTGCGGTATCTGCGGAACGGACTTGCACGAATACCTGGACGGGCCCATCTTCTGCCCTACCCATAACACACCGCACCCCATCTCTGGCGAAACAGCTCCCGTCACCATGGGCCACGAATTTTCTGGTGTTGTCGAAGCACTGGGGGAGGGTATCAGCGACCTCAAGGTGGGCGACCATGTGGTCGTTGAGCCCTACATTATCGCAGACGATGTGGATACCTCAGAGGGCAACAAAAACTATCACCTTTCTAAAAACATGAACTTTATCGGTCTGGCAGGCCGCGGTGGAGGCCTCGCTGAAAAAATCGCTGTCAAGCGCCGCTGGGTTCACAAAATTTCAAAAGAGGTGCCCCTTGACGAAGCCGCCCTCATCGAGCCTCTCACCGTTGGCTATCACGCCGTCGAACGCGCAGGCGATATCAAGGAAGGCGACGTAGCCCTCATTGGAGGGGCCGGCCCCATCGGGCTACTGACAGCAGCCGTGCTGAAAGCGAAGGGGGCGACAGTCGTCATGAGTGAGCTTTCCTCGCTACGCCGCCAAAAAGCCCTTGATTCAGGAGTCGCTGACTACGCTCTCTCGCCTGCAGATACTGATATCGTCGAAGAGGTCAACAGGCTCACCGGTGGGCGCGGTGCCGACGTTGCCTTTGAATGTACCTCGGTGCAACCCGTTCTCGACACCCTTTTCGCCGCTATCAAACCCCAGGGCGTCATCGTGATCGTCTCTATCTGGGGCAAACCTGCCCAGCTAGATATGCAAAAGCTAGTTCTTAAAGAGGTCGATGTACGCGGTACCATCGCTTACGTCAACAACCACCCTGACACCATCAAACTCGTTGAATCAGGCAAAATCAATCTCAAACCCTTCATCACCGGCAAAATCGCCCTGGAAAACCTCATCGACGAAGGCTTCGACACCCTCATCAACCGCAACGAAACAGCCGTCAAAATTCTAGTGACCGCCGATCCAGAACGACTGAGCGAGAGCTAATATCCTCACGAGTAGTTCCCCCTAGGGCCGCACCGCCCCTCACGATCCCCCACACCAGTACCACATGGTGCGGGGGATCTGCTATAGGCTTTTGGACCCATGCGTCCCACCGATACTACATGGAGCTTGGCAGAAAGATGTTACCGCCGAAGAACTCACCGCAGCGCGTGATCTTGAGCTACACCTTCCAGCCTTTGACGAATTCTTTATTGCCTACAAGGATCGCTCCTACCTCTTCGCGCAGAGAATAGACCCGCTTACGACTATGTCCAAAAACGGAATCAGCTGGCCCTTTTACGTGCGCGGTGGGCTAATCGCCGGGCGGGCGACCTAGGCCTAACGTCAATCAGACGGTGGCCCAGACTCAGCCAGCTACTCACCCGTAGCGCTGGTTTGACTACAAACTGTCAGAAACCAGCGCGTAGCATTACCTCAAGAGACTGTGAAGACGCTATATTTTTATGTATGGCAAAGAAAAAAGTTACCGTAGTATCCGCGCTTGCGGCGACCGCCCTGCTCGCAGGCTGCGCGCAAACCATCGTTCCTGGTATGAGCATCGAGAAGACTGACGGCTGGGGCGGCCGCGAAGACATCACCATCGAGGTAACTGCTGAACACAACGGCACCGGAGCACCTGCAAAGGTCACCGTCTACCAGGATCAGATGAGCTTTGACGGTAACCAGGCTGAGTTCGAGGGCGAAGCCTTATACAAGCTCAACTACGATAACCTGACAGACCTCTCAGACTCACAAATTCGCGTCTCTGTCTCAGCACAGGATCCGGCAGCTGAGGTTTTCTGTGCCATCAAAGGCACCGGCTACTCCCTTGAAGAGGGCGACCACGTTAACCACGCTAACGAAGCAGACGGCACCGGTAGCGCGACCTGCGTGCTGAACGTCGACTAAGCACCCCCACTACCCACACACGTCACACAGGTGGGCGCCGTGGCGGTGCCCACCTTTTACGCGGAACCTCCGCAAGCCCTACCGAGCAATCAAGAACCTCAATATGCGCAGACGATGAGAATATGAAAAACTAATGGCATGAGCACACCAGGGGCACACGAACTACGTTCTATCGTTCAAGAAGCAGCTGACGAAGCCGTCAATATGGGCTATCGCATCGGCGATAATATTCACACTTTCAGGGAGCGCCGAGCAAAGGCAGGCGGTCTCGAACCCGTCATCGTCCCCTCAGTAGGGTACGGCACCCGCGGCTGGGTACGCCTTCTAGGCCGTGCCCTCTACAAGACTGACCTGTTTGAAGGAGTCTTCGATTCTGTTGAAAAAGGCGACCCCACCGTGGAACCCGTACGCGGCTGGAGATCCTTCACCTCAGTAGCTATCTCCCACGCCCAGGTAGATATTGACATTGACGGAATCCACCACCGCGTCCACGCCGATCGAGGGGGAGTCGTTGACGTCAAGATCAAGGTCGAACTTGAGCCGGGTATACACCGGGTCATCATGACTACCCCAGGCTCCCACCCTGCCGTGACCAGCATTTACATCGTCCCCGAAGACCAAACCCTAGGCGTCGTTAGCGACGTGGACGACACCGTCATGAACACCGCCCTGCCCCGCCCCTTTTTAGCGGCCTGGAACAGCTTTGTGCTCAATGAGCACGCCCGGAACTCTACCCCGGGTATGGCCGTCATGATGGACCGACTCCACCGAGCCCACCCCGAAGCTCCTTTCATGTACCTCTCTACCGGCGCATGGAACGTCACTCCCACCCTCCGCCGCTTTTTGCACCGCAATGGCTACCCCAAGGGTACCTTTCTGCTTACAGACTGGGGCCCCACCCCCGATCGCTGGTTCCGTTCGGGTGCCCAGCATAAGGTGAACTCTCTCAAACGTCTTGCCAACGAATTCCCACACATGCGCTGGATTCTTATCGGTGACGACGGCCAACGCGACCCCGAAATCTACAATGGCTTTGCAGTGCGCTACCCCCACAATGTCGAAGCAATCCTGATTCGCAACCTCACTTTCGGCGAGTCTGTGCTCTCATCTGGCCGTGTTTGGGGCGATAACCGTGCCCGCGACATCGTCAAGGGCGATCTCTGGCTTGAAGGTAATGACGGTACCGCCCTCTACGAGCAGCTCAAAGAACGGGGGCTGGTCTGACCAAGCCTGCTTAAACACCTTAAGGGGCGCCCTTGTCAAGCCTGGCAGGGTGCCCCTCGTCATTGTTCAGCGGCAGCAAAAATATTGTTAAAAAGTTCTCTGGACAGGTTTAAACGCTCAAGAAATGATTTAGGTTGAACCCCTTAAACCGCGTAAACACAGGGAACCTGAGCCCTCCGTCTAGCGCCCAAAAGTTTGCTCTCTCCGAGAAACAGACCTGACTAGCAAAAATCGCCCCCCAGGGAGCCATGTGGATAACAGGAGGGGGAATCCGCACAAACTCGCGGGAGAACTGTGGATAGAGCAGTTCTAGAAAATTTTTAGTAACAAACCACACCATCTTGGGTTAGATGCGGTGAGCAGACACTAGATGTAGTATTAAATCTCGGTTCGAGTACCACCGATTAAATTGCTGGAACTCACCACACTAGGCTCCTAATGGAGCGCCCACGCAAAGATTTCCCGCCTGCGCGGGACACCAAGGAGAGACCCCTATGACCGTTACGGTGTACACCAAGCCCGCATGCGTCCAGTGCAACATGACCTACCGCGCTCTCGATAAACTTGGCGTGGAGTACAGCACCGTTGACATTACCAAGGACCCCGAAGCTCTCGAACTCATCAAGTCAATGGGTTACCTACAGGCACCCGTGGTAATCGCAGGTGAAGATCACTGGTCAGGTTTCCAGCCCGATAAGATTAACTCCCTGGCCGCCATGGCGGCCTAAGAGCACCCACCTGTGCCAGGGGCACGGACTGAGCTCGTGCCATCTAACCCAGGTACTATGCGCTTACATTAGTCACCCCCACCATCACATCGATCCAAGGTTATCACCATGGATAAAACCCCCAGCAAACAAGCAGTCGGTGATCCCACCATCGTCTACTTTTCATCAGTCTCAGAGAACACTCACAAGTTCATTCAAAAGACCGGGTTCAAGAGCCTACGGTTACCGCTAAAAACGAGTGCCACGCCGCCAGAAGTAGAAGGGCCCTACGTGCTCTGCATACCCAGCTACGGTAGACCCGGCGGTGCAGGCTCAATACCGCCGCAGGCGATTAAGTTCCTCAATAACCCGCATAACCGGGCGCTCCTTCGAGGGGTCATCGGTGCGGGAAACACCAACTTTGGCAAACTATTTTGCGTAGCAGCAGACAAGGTCGCCGCCAAATGTCGCGTGCCCGTACTCTACAAATTTGAGCTCATGGGCACCCACGAAGACGTCATCACCGTTCAAAAAGGATTGGAAGAATTTTGGATTCAAAACTCCCTGTACCCGGCCTCAGTGTAGAACCCGGGCATGAGGACCCCAGCACCCCCGAAAAGTACCGTGGCATGGGCTACCACGAACTCAACGCTCTTCTCAATCTTTACGATGAAAACGGCCAGATTCAGTTCGAGGCCGACCGGCAGGCAGCACGCCAGTACTTCTTGCAGCATGTCAACAACAACACCGTCTTCTTCCACGACCTTGAAGAGAAAATTGACTACCTGATTAAGCACCAGTACTACGAGCCGGAGGTTTTTGAGAAGTACCCCTTTGAGTTCGTCAAGTCACTGTCAAAACTGGCCTATTCTAAGAAGTTCCGCTTTCCCACCTTCCTGGGGGCCTTCAAGTTCTACACCTCCTACGCGCTCAAGACCTTTGACGGACAGCGCTACCTAGAGCGCTTTGAGGATCGGGTGGTCATGGTAGCCCTGCTGCTGGCAGAAGGCGACCAGGAGCTGGCGACCAAGATTGTTGACGAGGTCATCTCTGGCCGCTTCCAGCCCGCTACCCCCACCTTCCTTAACGCCGGTAAGAAGCAGCGCGGCGAGCTGGTCTCCTGCTTCCTTCTGCGCATTGAAGACAACATGGAGTCCATTGGCCGTTCCATCAACTCAGCCCTGCAGCTCTCCAAGCGCGGCGGCGGCGTTGCTTTTGCTCTAACTAACCTGCGTGAGTCTGGCGCACCCATCAAGAAAATCGAGAACCAGTCCTCCGGCGTCATCCCCGTGATGAAGCTGCTCGAAGACTCCTTCTCTTATGCCAACCAGCTCGGTGCCCGTCAGGGTGCAGGTGCAGTGTACCTGCACGCCCACCACCCCGATATCTACTCCTTCCTTGACACCAAGCGCGAGAACGCTGACGAGAAGATTCGTATTAAGACTCTGTCACTGGGCGTTGTGATTCCCGATATCACCTTTGAGCTGGCTAAGAAGAACGAGGACATGTACCTCTTCTCGCCCTACGACGTAGAGCGTATTTACGGTGTACCCTTCTCAGACATCAACGTCACTGAGAAGTACTACGAGATGGTTGATGATGCTCGTATTAAGAAGAGCAAGATTAACGCCCGCGAGTTCTTCCAGACCCTGGCAGAAATTCAGTTCGAATCGGGCTACCCCTACGTCATGTTCGAAGACACCGTCAACAAGGCCAACCCCATTGACGGCAAGATTATCATGTCTAACCTCTGCTCCGAGATCCTGCAGGTTTCAGAGCCCTCTGTCTACAAGGCTGACCTGGGCTACGAGACCATCGGTAAGGACATCTCCTGCAACCTGGGCTCCCTGAACATCGCCCTGGCGATGGACGGCGGCGACCTGGGCCAGACCGTCGGCACCGCTATACGCGCCTTGACCGCTGTGTCTGACCAGTCAGATATCACCTCTGTTCCCTCCATCGAGCGCGGTAACTCCATGAGCCACGCCGTTGGCCTGGGGCAGATGAACCTGCACGGCTACCTTGCCCGTGAGCACGTCTACTACGGTTCTGAAGAAGCCTTGGACTTCACCAACATCTACTTCTACACGGTGACCTACCACGCGATTCGTGCCTCCATGGAGATTGCCCGCGAACGCAAGCAGACCTTCGTTGGCTTTGAGAAGTCCAAGTACGCTTCAGGGGAGTACTTCGAGAAGTACATCAACGGCACCTGGGACTTTGAAACCGAGCGGGCCCGCGAGCTCTTCGCCGGCCACTTTGTGCCCACCGCTGAGGACTGGAAGCAGCTGGCGGCCGATGTGGCTGAGCACGGTATGTACAACCAGAATCTGCAGGCTGTTCCGCCCACCGGCTCCATCTCTTACATCAACGGCTCAACCTCATCGATTCACCCGATTGCATCGAAGATTGAGATTCGCAAGGAGGGCAAGCTAGGCCGTGTCTACTACCCGGCTCCCTACATGGATAATGAGAACCTGGACTACTACCAGGATTCTTATGAGATCGGTTACGAGAAGATTATCGATACCTACGCCGTGGCTACTCAGCACGTTGATCAGGGCCTGTCGCTGACCCTCTTCTTCAAGGACACCGCCACTACTCGCGATGTCAATAGGGCTCAGATTTATGCCTGGCGTAAGGGCATCAAGACCATCTACTACTCACGGATTCGTCAGATGGCTCTTGAGGGCACCGAGGTTGAGGGCTGCGTCAGCTGCATGCTCTAAATTGAGCTAAAACGAAGAGCCAGCCGCCCCGGTTGCGGGGTGGCTGGCTTCTAGGCCACTGGTGCACAATACGCCTAAGGGTGAAAGAATAGAACTAAGCCTGAACCAGGCAGAGCAAGAATCCAAACTAAGGAGAACCCATCACCATGAGTGAGAAGGTCGAACTAGTCAACCACGTTGAGGCCATCAACTGGAACCGCATTGAAGACGAAAAAGACTTGGAAGTCTGGGATCGTCTGACCGCTAACTTCTGGCTACCCGAGAAGGTGCCGCTCTCTAACGACGTACAGTCCTGGAAGACCCTGACCCCTGAAGAGCAGCAACTGACCATGCGCGTATTCACCGGACTGACCTTGCTTGACACCATCCAGGGTACTGTCGGAGCCGTGTCTCTGCTACCCGATGCCGTCACTGCCCACGAAGAAGCCGTGTACACCAACATCGCCTTTATGGAATCCGTGCACGCTAAATCTTACTCCTCGATTTTCTCTACCCTGGCTTCCACCAAGCAGATTGATGAGGTCTTCCGCTGGTCTACCGAAAACGAGCACTTGCAGAAGAAGGCCCGCATCGTTATGGACTATTACCGTGGCGATGACCCGCTTAAGAAGAAGGTCGCCTCAACCCTGCTTGAGTCCTTCCTCTTCTACTCGGGTTTCTATCTGCCCATGTACTGGTCATCTCGCGCTAAGTTGACCAACACCGCCGACCTGATTCGTCTCATTATTCGCGATGAGGCAGTGCACGGCTACTATATCGGGTACAAGTTCCAGCGTGCCCTCGAAAAAGAGACTCCTGAGCGCCAGGCTGAGCTCAAGGACTACACCTTTGATTTGCTCTACGAACTCTACGAGAACGAAGTGGCCTATACCCACTCCCTCTATGACGGTGTTGGGCTGAGTGAGGACGTGAAGAAGTTCCTTCACTACAATGCCAACAAGGCACTGATGAATCTGGGCTACGAGGCCATGTTCCCCGCCTCGGTCACCAACGTGTCACCCGCGATTCTCTCGGCCCTCTCACCCAACGCCGACGAGAACCACGACTTCTTCTCCGGCTCCGGCTCCTCCTATGTGATCGGCAAGGCCGTGAACACGGAAGATGAGGACTGGGACTTCTAAAGAACCTAGTCATAGGTAGAAAATGACCCCTTGCTGAACCCCATTGTGGGGAAATGGTGAGGGGTCATTTTCTGAGAAGAAGTCGTAGTGGGTCAGTTCCACCACCTCTTCCACACCGTTTTGTCGGGGTAGGTGCGGCGGACGTCCGCCAGGGCCTTCATACGGGCGCGGCTGGGGCCGTCCCACAGAATCCACTTCACAAATTCGAGGTCGAGCTTCTCGGGGCAGCCCTCGGTCATATCCAGCCGGTTAGTGCCGCGGTAGGTGAACCAGCGGCGTCCTGCCCTCCATAGGCGCACTAGGCGGGGCGCTAAGAGAATATAAATACGGTCAGCCTCAGCCAGTCGCCTCTCAAAATGCACATTGGAATAGCCGCCCTCAATCACCCAGCCCTCATGCTCATCCAGAAACTCGCCCACAAGAGAGCGTTCGTCCGCAAGCTCCCGCTCAGCCCACCCCGGCAACCAGTGAACGGTATCAAGGTGCAGCAACGGAACACCATACCCGGCAGCTAACCGCCGCGCCCAGGTGGACTTACCGGCACCGCTCAAACCCAAAACAAGAATCTTCATAGACCCAGCATAAACACCAGCACCCCGCATTTATTCTGAAAAAGCCGCAACTAGTTGCGGGTAAAACAGAATAAGTGCGGAGTGAAGCCAACCTCCCCCTACACGCAATGATGCCACCGGCGTCCGCGCCCCGGCCAAAGCGAGTACCCTAGATAGAGACGTCACCCAGCAGAAAGAGAGCCATGCCCGCGCCTATCACCAGCTACCAGCAGGCTGAGAAGATTCTGGCTGCGCAGCTGTCCATCGACTTGTGCCTGCCTGAACAGGCCATTGATATCGCCCAGCAGCACGGCTCAACCCATCTTTCAGCCCGTCGTCTTCCCCTCGATGAGATGCACCCGGCCCGCCGTCGCTACCGTGATCACTGGGAGCTTCGCCTCATCAACTATCGGGGGCTCACGGTCATTTGTGCCCAGCACCCGCGCGTCCGTGAGGCCGCAGATAACCTGCTGGCCGGGGATAACGGCAACTGGGTAGGCGACTACTCCGAACTGCGCAAACTCAACGACTATCTGACCCCTTACGCCCTACAGCTCTCCGGTACGTCGCTTTTTTATACCCCAGGCAAGGATTTTTTTGCCGAGGTACCGGTAGGTGCAGGCAAGGACGCCCCCGCGCAGCGGGCCGCGCCCGGCGACTATGATTTCTGCTGGCTACAGCCCCAAGACTTTGCTCCTTTGAAGGGTGACCCCAACTTTGAAAATGCCCTCGGTTTCAAAGAATTGCGCCCCGATGTGCAGGTGTTGGGTGCCTACACCGGTGGGGAGCTGGTAGCCCTGGCTGGTGCCAGTGAAGACTCTGACTGGTGCCGCCAAATTGGCATTGACGTGCTACCGGCGCACCGGGGGCGGGGCCTGGCGTCCTACCTGGTGAGGGAGCTGGCAGTCTCCGTCCTCGCTGAAGGCTACGTGCCTTTCTACGGCACCAGCCCCTCGCATATTATCAGTCAGCAGGTGGCGCTGAAGGCGGGGTTGCGCCCGACCTGGTGGGAGTTCGTATCCACAAGCCTCAATGAGATTTCGGTGGACTGATGTTGCACCTTGACCGTGTTGACCCGGCCGCCTGTGGAACCATGGCCCAGATGATTGATTCAGCCATGGTAACCGTGCGCGCTGTGGGTAGGGGAAAAGCCCCCAGTACCCTGCGTCTTTACCGCCCAAAGCCAACGGTAGCTTTTGGGCGCAGGGACGAGCTCAACCCCAGCTTTGCCCGTGCCCGAGCCGCTGCTATGAATCACGGTTTTGAGCCCCTGGTTCGCACCGTGGGTGGGCACGCTGTCGCCTACCACTCGGGCTGCCTGGTGGTGGATCATTTTCAAAAGGCCTCGGACGCCGTCAGCGGCAACCACGAACGCTACGGTATCTTCGGTGCCATGTTTGCTGAGGCTCTCACCGACCTCGGTATTACTGCCGGTGTAGGGGAGCTGCCCGGGGAGTACTGCCCCGGTGAGTATTCGGTCTGGGGTCAGCTACCCGGTGGTCAGCGCGTCAAACTCATCGGCACTGCCCAGCGGGTGGTGGCCGGAGCCTGGTGGTTTTCTTCTGGCATCGTGGTAACGGGTGCGGATAGCTTGCGCCAGGTGACAGCAGATGTCTACCGGGCCCTTGACCTGCCCCTTGACCCCACGACAGTGGGTGCTGCCGCCGACATCGAGCCCCTCATCACCGTTGATGACATCGAAGATGCCGTCATTGAAGCCTACGAAAGTGAGGGGTTCTAGTGTGCGGACGCTACGCTCTTGAACTAGCCCTTGAACACCCCCAGTACATGGCCGGGGTCAAAGTTACCGACCCCATCACCAACTACAACGTAGCGCCTACGAGTACGGTACCGATTTTGGTTGACCAGCTGTTGTTCCCTGCCGAGCAGATTATCGGGGCGGACGGGCCCGCACTGGCGGGTGCGCCTGCCCACCTTGCCGCTGGGCAGGGGGGCGCCTTGGTCTTTACCCGAGAACTACACTCGGCCCGGTGGGGGTTGCTCCCAGGATGGGCTAAGGACCCAGCCTTTTCATCTCGGGCTTTCAACGCCCGCAGTGAAACTATTTTTGAAAAGCCTACCTTCCGTGAGGCCGCTATCTCGGGGCATTGTGCCGTTCCGGTGAGCGGCTACTACGAGTGGAAAACCGAGACCACAGTAGCGGGCAAGCAGGTCAAGACTCCCTACTTTGTGCACCGCGCAGACGGGCGGCCTATTTACTTTGCTGGCCTGTATGAGTGGTGGAAGATTCCAGCAGAATATGCCGAGCCCGGTGGGCCCTTTCCGGGTAAAGAAGGGGAATGGCTGCTGTCCTGTTCAATTGTGACTATGGATTCTCCCGGTAACGGTGAGTTCGACCCTGGGATTATGGCTGATTTGGGTGGCGATCCCGGCTACTCCACCGATATTGAGCGGCAGCTGGGTCAGCTACATAACCGCCTACCCATACCATTGCACGTGGCTGATGATGCTGAAATCAACGAAACTGATAGCCTGACCGCCTGGCTCAGGTCAGGCCGACCAGCCGGTGCCCCTAAGCCCAGCGCCGAGCAGAAGAGGGTCTACCGTGCCCAGGCGCAGGCGTCCTTGCAACTTATTCGGGGGCGAGCCTTTGCCGAGACCGCAGGCTGGGCCATGCGCGAGGTCAGCAAGGACGTTGGCAAGGTGCGAAACAACGCCCCCTACCTGCTGGAACCAGTCGAAGATCTGTTCAGTAGTCTAAGAAACTAATTTAACGGGGTAGAGCCCTAGTTCCGCTGCTGGTGCGGGTAGGGCTCAACCGTTCCTAGTCTATCGCTTGTCTAGAGAATGTCGTCGTCTTCCTCCGGGAACCAGCGGTTGAAGTCCAGGGTCAGATACAGGGCAAGGGCAGCTGAGTTATTCTCGCTGATGCGCACAGATACCTGCTCGTAGCCGTCCTCAAACATCTGATCAATGCTACGGCGAATCAGCTGCTCTGCCAGGCCTTCGCGGCGGCGGGAGGCTGCTGTGAAGAGTTCGTAGATGGTCGGCAGGCTCTTGGGCTCAGTTACTACGCGGTGCTTGAGGCAGAGTGAGGCGGCAACGATACGGTTGTGCTCGTCAACCACCACGGGGGAGGCCTCGGTGTAGAACTCGCCGTGCTCACCTTTGAGTATGCGTTCCATCTCTGCTGCCGCATCAGCCTGGGAGGCAAAGCGGTCATCGTTGTAGGAGGCGAAGTAGAGCCGGGCCAGGGCCTCCGCGTCGTCAAGCTGCGCGGGGCGGGTGCTTACGGTAATGGGTTTGCGTGATTTCGAAGTCTGAGAAATCAGGGTTATCGAGCCGCTCATCGTAGGCCTCCTTGGGGGTGGGGATGTTTTACACTGTGTTGTATAGAATACTCTGTTGCCTGATATATTCCTACAGTGTTACCAATTATTCACCTGGTCATAACGAATATTGCTTCATAAACAAGGGTACAAACCGGAGGGTCGCGCGGCGCAGGCCGAGACCCTGTACGATGAGGGGCTTTGCATGAAATTTGGTCAAATTTATAAGGACGGTAAGGCGCGTGCGGTCGTGCACAGCGGGGGAGCCTGGTACCTACTTCCCCGGCCGCTTCATAAGTACGTTGGGTCTAGTGATTTGGGGTCGGTGAGCCCAGCGGAGCTGGGTGCCCGACGGATCGAGCTCGCCGAGCACGATTTCGTTCGCCCACTGAATAAGGTACAACGGGTGCTTTGCGTAGGTTTGAACTTTACCGATCACGCTTCCGAGGTTGGTACGAGCTTGCCCCAGTACCCCACGATTTTTACCAAGTTCGGAAATGCCCTGGTGGGCCCGGGGGAGGCCATTGAGCTACCTGTTGAGAGCAGCAAAATCGACTGGGAAGTCGAACTCTGTGCCGTGGTGGGGCGCAGGGGCCGCCGTCTCTCTGAGGGAGAGGTAGACGATTACCTGCTGGGGTATACAGTACTTAACGATGTCTCTGTGCGCGACTGGCAGGGCCGCACTTCTGAGTGGTTTCAGGGCAAGAACTGGGATCGCATGACTCCCTTTGGGCCGGTTATTGTTAGCCCTGATGAACTGGATATAACCGGTGGGCTGACTATGACCTGCACCGTTGATGGAGAGACCCGTCAGCAGGGCTCTACCGCCAACCTGATTTTTGCCCCGGCCCAGGTTGTCTCATACATTTCCACCTTTATGACGCTCGAACCCGGCGACCTTATCGCCCTGGGTACGCCCGCCGGGGTGGGGCTGTCTTTACGGCCGCGCAAGTGGCTGGCAGATGGGCAGGTGGTTGAAACTTCTATTGAGGGGATCGGTAGTTTAACTAATGTGTGCTCACGAGCAAAACCACCGGCAGTAGTTTAAAGGAAAGGAGCCCGCGCCCCTGAAACAGGGGGCGGGCCCGGATAATACCATTACCGATAAGGTCTAAAGCAAGCAATTAGGCTGCGTGCTGGCACGTTGTGCAGGTGCATGCTTCACATGAGCAGTTTGCGCAGGCGTCGTTGCATTCTTCGCACTGGCACTTGTTGTGGTTGCAGGTCTTGCAGGTGCAGTTTTCGCAGGTGCACGCTACACAGAGATCATTGCAGTCCTTGCATTCACAGGTGGTGCACTCGTCGTAGTGACCATTGTGCTCGCGATGGGCGTGGCCATCGTGCAGGTAGTCAACGTGGTCGAGGTGGATAACAGCCTCGTGGCCGCAGTTGGGGCCGTGGGTGTGAGCGTGGGCTTCAGATTCGCGGTGTAGGGTTGCAGTGCTCATAATCATTCCTTTGTATGTTTCTGCACGTCAATAATGACGTGTGTGATGTGGTCATCGGCCAGGGTGTAAAAAGTCTTGCGGCCTTCCTGCCAGCTGGTGACCACATGGGCATCTTTGAGAAGCTTGAGATGGTGACTGGTGAGGGGTTGTGACACCCCAAGGCAGGCATGGATTTCGCTCACAGTGTGGGGGCTCTTCATAAGATGGTGGCAAATAGCCAGTCTTAGAGGGTGCGCCAGCGCTGAGAAGAGATTGACCGATGGTTCAAAGTCTTCTAGCGAGTAACTGTCAACGGGTTCCATAAATAAAACTTTATATAAAAAAGTTCTTATGAGTCAAGGGTTGTGGGAATGTTTCACAGCGCCACAAAACGCCCTGGGTGACTGTTTCTCACTTACGCTCAGTGCACGCAGGGGCAGGGCGCTTGGGGTATTCTGTACCTTGTGTCAAAACGTTCTTTGTGGTCAGCAGATAGCACCAGCGTGGTGATTCACGGCGATAATCTAGCCGTGCTCAAAAACCTGCCCGCAGAGAGCTTCCAGCTCATTTACATTGACCCGCCCTTTAATACGGGTAAGGTGCAGAAACGTCAGAGCATTAAGACGGTGCGTACCGAGGGCGGTAGCCGGGTGGGCTACAAGGGCCACACCTACGAGACCATCAAGGGCGATATCTACGGGTATTCTGACTCCTTTGAGAATTACTGGGAGTTCTTAGAGCCCCGCCTTATGCAGGCCTGGCGGTTGCTCAAGCCTACCGGTACCCTCTACCTGCACCTGGACTACCGCGAGGTCCACTACGCCAAGGTCGTGCTCGATGCTCTCTTTGGCCGCGAGTCCTTCTTGAACGAGATTATTTGGGCTTATGATTATGGGGCTAAGTCCAAGAAGAAGTGGCCTGCTAAGCACGATAACATCCTGGTCTACGTGAAAGACCCTGAGAACTATTACTTCAATTCTGAGGCGGTTGATCGCGAGCCTTATATGGCGCCCGGCCTGGTCACGCCTGAAAAGGCAGAGATTGGCAAGCTACCTACGGACGTCTGGTGGCACACCATCGTCTCGCCCAGTGGTAGGGAAAAAACCGGCTATGCCACCCAGAAGCCCCTGGGTATTCTGCGCCGCATTGTGCAGGCCTCCAGCGCACCCGGTGACTGGGTGCTGGACTTCTTCGGCGGTTCTGGCACTACCGGCCACGCCTGCGCCCAGCTTAACCGCAACTTCCTGATGATTGACCAAAACCTCGAGGCTATCAAGGTCATGCGCAAGCGCCTAAAGGCCGTGGACGGGCTCGAGGTAACTTTCAAGAAGTCCCGCGCGAAGGCTTCTCTGGCAGGAGCCAAGGTCACGCCCAAGACGGCTGCTATCAAGAAGACCAAGAGCAAGTAGACCATGACGTCCGCCTACCCGCCTATTAAGCCCAACCGCACCTGGTTCCTTGCGGCCCTGGGGTTGGTAGTTGCTGAGGTGATATATCTGGCCCTGGTCTACCCGTCGCTGCCGCAACAGTTACCGGTGCATTACAGCCTGTGGGGTCGGGCGGACGGCTGGGTAGACAAGAGCGTCTGGTCGGTTTTCGGGCTGACAGGTATATTGCTTCCTCTTCTTGCCCTGGTTTGGTGGAGTGGAGCAGCTATGGGGCGAATGGCAAGCAAGGACGCTTCAGCCCAGTCCCACGACGCATTTTCACCTCACGCGGGCAAGCAGGGGCAGCGCCAGTTGGCCGCTGCGCAGGCCCTGGGCCTGGATGCCCGGGTGTACTCTGCCCGCCGTCTCTACGCCCAGACGCAGGCCGTGGTTCCCTCCTTTTCCGGCCTGGCCCTTGCCCTGGTGCTAGCCGTCAAAGTTATTAACCTGACCATGACCGGGGCGCTGGGGGAGGCGTCCGTCCTTATTGCCCCTGTGCTGGTGGTGGGCTACTGCCTCTTCCTGACCGCCCGCTCCTACCTCGCTGGTGAAAACTTCGATACCCGCGCCCTAGCAAAGGGCGCAAAGTAGCCTAACCAGCGGTAAAATAAGGTTTGTTCTGCACCCTCGTACCGTGCAGATGTATCGATAGCTCACCCGTTGTAGGGGTGGGCACAAACCTAGGAGACACATTTGTCCGCTCTTTCCATTTCCGTCGCAGGTGCCGCTCAGCAGGTTGAAGCTGGCACCACCGCAGCCGACCTGTTCGCAGAGAACCCCGAGATCGTCGTTGCCCGTATCAACGGCACCCTGGTTGACCTCTCCACCGAACTGACTGACGGCGACGCTGTCGAGTCTGTTTCTGTCCATGAAAAAGACGGCCTGAACGTCCTGCGTCACTCGGCCGCCCACGTCATGGCCCAGGCTGTGCAGAACTACCGCAAGGACGCCAAGCTCGGCATCGGCCCCTACATCACCGACGGTTTCTACTTCGACTTCGATGTTGAAGAGCCCTTCACCCCCGAAGATCTCAAGAAGATTGAGAAGGACATGGTGAAGATTATCAAGAGCGGTCAGACCTTCCGCCGCCGCGTGGTCACCCAGGCTGAGGCTGAGGCCGAGATGGCCGATGAACCCTACAAGCTGGAACTGCTGACCCTCTCCCAGGGCCCAGGCTCCGGTGCGGACGCTGCCGAGGGTGCCTCCGTTGAGGTCGGTGCCGGTGACATCACCATCTACGACAACGTGAACAAGAAGGGGGAGACCGTCTGGAAGGACCTCTGCCGCGGCCCCCACGTGCCCAATACCAAGCTGATTGCTAACGGTTACGCGCTGATGCGTTCCGGTGGTGCCTACTGGCGCGGTTCTGAGAAGAACCCCATGCTGCAGCGTATCTACGGCACCGCCTGGCCTTCTAAGGAAGAGCTGGTTGCCTACAAGGAGCGCATTGCTGAGGCTGAGCGCCGCGACCACCGCCGTCTGGGTGAAGAGCTTGACCTCTTCTCCTTCCCCAAGACCATCGGCCCGGGCCTGCCCGTGATTCACCCCAAGGGCGGCGTCATTCTGCGCGCCATGGAAGACTACGTGCGTGCCCGCCACATCGCTGAGGGCTTCCAGTACGTCAAGACCCCCCACATCTCTAAGGAAGATCTCTTCTACACCTCCGGGCACCTGCCCTACTACTCAGACGGCATGTTCCCCCCGATGGAGGACGAGGGCCAGGCCTACCGCCTTAAGGCCATGAACTGCCCCATGCACAACGAGATTTTCCGCTCTCGTGGCCGCTCCTACCGTGAGCTACCCCTGCGTCTCTTTGAGTTCGGTTCTGTCTACCGCGATGAGAAGTCCGGCGTGCTATCCGGCCTGACCCGTGTGCGCATGATTACCCAGGACGACTCCCACTCCTACGTCACTAAGGAGCAGGCACCTGCTGAGGTTGCCCACCTGCTCAAGTTCATGCTCTCCCTGCTAGAGGACTTTGGCATGACGGACTTCTACCTGGAACTGTCCACCCGCGACACCGAGGGCGATAAGAAGGATAAGTTCATCGGTACGGACGAGCAGTGGGAAGAAGCTACCGCTGTTCTGGAGAAGGTTGCCGCTGAGACCGGTCTGGAACTGGTGGCTGACCCGGGTGGCGCTGCCTTCTACGGCCCCAAGATTTCTATTCAGGCTAAGGACGCAATTGGCCGCACCTGGCAGATGTCCACCGTGCAGTACGACTTCAACCAACCTGCCCGCTTCGGTCTGGAATACCAGGCATCAGACGGCACCCGCCAGGAACCGGTCATGATTCACTCAGCCAAGTTCGGTTCATTTGAGCGTTTCATGGGTGTGCTGATTGAGCACTACGCCGGTGCTTTCCCTGCCTGGCTGGCCCCCGTTCAGGTGATTGGTGTGCCTGTTGCTGAGGCCTTCAATGATTACATGGGTGAGGTTGCTGCCAAGCTCAAGGCCCGCGGCGTGCGCGTTGAGGTGGATTACGGTACCGACCGCTTCCCCAAGAAGATTCGTACCGCCTCTAAGGAGAAGGTACCCTTCATCCTGATTGCCGGTGGCGAGGACGTCGAGAAGGGCGCCGTCAGTTTCCGTTTCCGCGACGGCTCCCAGGAAAACGGCGTGCCCGTGGACGAAGCCGTGGAGCGAATCGTGAAGCATATTGAAGAAAGGGTTAATGAGGATCCTAGAGAAATTTCGGCTGAGTAAGGGGATCTATTGTCCGAATGGGACCTAGCAACGAGCGTGTCGGGAAGCGATCATAAGTAACTCCTTAATATGGTTAGCTTGTCTCAAGTAGAACTTTGCCTAACGTTTGGCCTATTTTTGAGGTAGAAGGTTTATTTAATGTTTGATTGGTTTTTTGCCGCAGAAACATCCAGGGTTATTCTTACCACGCTGATTGGGTCAGCTGCTGCAATATACTCTGCATTTATTGCTTCACGCAATGTCTCAAAAACAATAAGAAACCAAAATAAAGGACTTCCGCCCGAGCTTTTACGTCTAGAAAAAATTCAACAGATTATTGTAAACCATAATTCCGATGAATTTTTGAGAGAAATTGATGTAACAGGTCTTAGGGATGAGTATAAGAAGGCGATACATAGGTCAATTCTGGAGTCTAAAATCGGAAACTTGGGGATCCAGGATCAGTATGCCAGAAAAAAGTTGCTTGAAATACCAGAAAAAACTGCAGATAATTCCACATTCCCTAACCTAAATAATATACATGGAGGTAAAATCGATAGGCTTGCTAAACTTTCTGGAATCTTGCTCATGATTCTGGGAACTCTCGTACTTATCCTATCTGTAATTATATTAACTTTTGTCATTGGTTACCTGGCAATGCAATTCATGGACGGATCGGGTATTGAAGTTAATGAAACTCTGGGTGTGATCTTGACTTCAATAGGTGTCCTTATTATAGGTATTACTATAATATTTATGGGTAGCTCTATAGTCAATCGTCGGGGTGTGCTTGATATTGAGACCGATTTAATTGTGAGGAATGTTTACCAACACTATTCTATGTACTTCACTGGAAGCACTTCAGTGGTGGTGGAAAATGAATCGGAAATTAAAAAGAGAGTAATTTTTGAAAACTCAAAAAAATATAGAAATTGGTCTATATTAAACCCTGATAAATCTTCTTGGGACTACGGCTTCAATTCTGAATCACCTCTTAGTGCTGAGGAGATAAGAATTGCAACTCCTAAGGGTTATACTGTTGTTACTAATAAGTTTTTATTTACTATGTTCCCTTTCATGTTTAAATGTAGAGGGAGGAAAGTTGTGAGGAATAAATCAAATCAAACTCAACGATGTGAATCCCTAAGTACTATCGGCACAGGCACGCCCTGATCCTCTCCTCACGTCCGAGGGGTTCTAAAACCACTCAAGGGTTCTCGACTATTGCAACTACCTGATTCTGTGGGCAAAAGATTCTCAGTGCTAGGTTGGGAGTAACTACCTTCCTAGTAGCAAGGACTTCCATGAACATAGCCGGCCTGGGTGAACGGGTCAGTGCAGCCCACTACTATCGCGGTATCCCTTACGCGCGGGCGCGCAGATTTGCCGTGCCGTGTCCGCTCAGCCTCGACGACCTGCCCACCAGCTTCACCGCCACCGACCCCGCACCCGCTGCGCCCCAGCACGTGCGCCCCGGCAAAAAAGGAATGCGGCAGGCCCCGCTCATGAGCGAAGACTGCCAAAACCTCACCATCGTCACCCCGGCGGACGTCCGTACCGGCGAGCGCCTGCCGGTCATGGTTTACTTCCACGGCGGCTCCTACGTCTACGGTTCCGGGGACGGGCAACGCTACGACCCCTACCTGCTGGTCACCGAGCACCGCCTCATCGTGGTCAAGGTGACGCATCGGCTGGGCTACCTGGGCTTTATGGGTGGGGCGTCCGGGCGTCCTGCTAATCTCGGGCTGCTCGATGCCCGCCAGGCCCTGCGCTGGGTCCGCCGACATATCGCGGGCTTCGGGGGAGACCCCGACCGCGTCACCGCCTTTGGGCAGTCAGCGGGTGGCGACCTGGTTGCCCGCCTCATGATCGCGGACGGTGTGGTGGAGGAAAATCTCTTCCAACAGGCCATCATACAAAGCGCCCCCTTGTACTTGATTCACGGCAAGGACGCCATGACCCGCCATCTGCTGACCCTCACCTCCCAGATTCCCTTGGACGCACCCGCCGAAGTATGGGCTCGGGCGTCCCACCGGCACGTCATGGCTAACCCTTTCCGGTTTGGGCTTGACCGCGCCATGATGCCCTTCGGCTGCCACTACGGGCACTACCCCCTGCCAGCCGAAGAGCATGAGGACGCCGCCTACCGGGCGGTTGCGCCCCATTTCAAAGTTCTGGTGGGGTCCCTGGAACGGGAGTCGGGCTACTTCACTCCGCCGCTAACTGGTAGGGTCGGGCGAGCGCAACGGGCCCTGCTGGAGAAGCAGATTCGTTCATTTTCCCAGCGGCTGTACGCCGACCCGGCGCGGGTCTTTGCCCAGCGACATCAGGACGCCGGTGGACAGGCCCTTGCCTACCGGCTGGCAACGGGCGCGGTGGGGGGCCCATTCGAGTCTGTCCACTGCACTGACCTTGCCCTGCTCTTTGATAACCCTATTTGGGAAGATAGCCGGCTGTGGGCGGGAGCAAGCAGGCAGAACCAGGAGAAGCAGGGCGCGGCTCTTCGGTCTATCTGGGCTGGCTTCGCCCGCACGGGGGAGTATGCCCGGGAGTGTTTTGAGGTAGCTAGGCTTCGGGAGATGTAGAAGGTACGGGGTGTAAATATGGGGGAGACCTACCGCGACAAAGCCCTGACCAACTAAACTGGTACTTGTGAAAGCCACACCCGAAACCCTCAAACTGCGGAGCCTCGTTGAAGAGCACCGAGCTGAAATAGATCAAGTATTTGAACAGTACGGTGCAAGTAACCCACGACTTTTTGGGTCTGTGGCACGTGGAGATGCAGACGAAACGAGCGACATCGATATTATGGTGGATCTGCACGAACCAGACCGTAGAAGGCTCATGCGGTTAGCCGGAATGTCACAGTCACTCCGTGAGATTCTCAACGTCTCAGTTGACGTAGTAACACCTGGCATTCTCAAAACCCAGGTATCTGACTTCGCTCTCAAAGAGGCAGTTGCGCTATGAGCCGTCCGATAGAACTTAGACTGATGGACATCCAAGAGGCCATCGACAGCTGTTTCAGATACCAAAAATATCTCGAGGTTTCCGACACTCAAGAAATGGCCCTAGACGCAATCTTGCGAAACCTGGCTATTATCGGGGAAGCGGTAAACCATCTTCCGAAAGCCTTAAAAGACCAGGCTCCAGAGGTAGAGTGGCGGGCAATCGTAGGGTTAAGAAACTTCCTAGTACATCAATACTTCTCAGTATCTGCTGAAGAAATCCAAGACATTCTCAATGAGGATTTGAAATCTCTTCGCGCTACGGTTGAAAACTTCATCAATATCGGTGGCCGAGTTGAACCAGATGGGGCACGGTTTCTCCGAGAGCTGTCTATGCAAGAAGACATCACCCATGATGATGAAAACCTTAGTTTAGATAAACCGGCCGAGTGAAAACTTCTACCGTGGAGATTACGTCACCCTGGGAAAAGTCCTTGACCTCACCGCTGGGTATGTACCCTAGGGCCCGCCAGAAAGGTTCGGCAATCTCAGCATTAGTTGCCACAATTCCCAAACGTAAGATGCTGATGTTTGGGTGCTGTCGAACCGCACCCAGGTAGGCCTCGTGCAGGGCCCGGCCCACCCCGCGTCCTCGCGCCTGCCCATCAACCAGGGCCAGGGCCACATGGGCGAACTCCGCGGATGGAAACCCCAGCACGGCGATCAAAACCCCAACCAGGCGTCCGCCATCGAAGGCCCCCAGTAACACAGGGGAGTGGGATAAACCGGGTGGAAAGACCGTCAGGTTTTCCAAGGCAGAGTCGGGCTCGGCGGGGCGGCCCGAAATTCGTAGGAAGTAATCGGGGTTCTGGTCATAGAGTGCCTGGACCAAATCAGCCTGGGTGGGCGCGAGCGTCTCAACCTGAATCATGCGGCTCCCTCCACCAGTCGCTCAATAAACCTGACCGCATTATCGCGGGTGCGAGCTATGCGCTCTTCGAGGGACAGGGTCTCGTCCATCTGGCGAATACCTGCCGGCTTTTTCTTGCCCCGTACATAGTTGGTGCAGGCCAGGTTGGAGCATAGGTAGGTGCCGATGGTGTTGCCGCGTCGCCCCGACTCGCCCGGCCGGGCCGCCGTATACAGCGAGATCCCCGACCCAGGGTGCAGAGTCAGGCAGAACTGGCACATCTGAGCGGCCTTACTCTGGGCCTTAGACTTTTGCAGCAGCACGCCCTGCACCTGCCCTTCGTGTTCCACGACCAGGCAACCCTTGAGCGGGCTTTTCGGGTCGAGCCAGGATAGGAAAATCAGGTCGTCCCAATTCTGGTCCTTGAGGCTGGGTAGGTTGAGGCGTTTAGCCTCGCCCTTAGAGCAGTTAATAAAAGACGAGCGGACGGCAGCTTCGGTCAGTTCTTGCATACCTGCAAGTTTACCCCGCGATGGTAGCTACCGCGCTGGAACAAGGTTGCGTAGAATCTCTGCGGCCGGTCCGCCCCTCATGCCCGTATAGGGCTCACCCGCCCAGGCATGAATCCACTCAGTATCACCGCGTAGGGCAGCTGCCCGCCTCAAGGGACCCGTCACCTCATGCACACCCGGGTAAAGAGCGGGGGCTGTATCGTGGTGGCGTTCCACCCAGCTATTTCTGATCGCACGGGCAAAACGACCAGTAAAAGCCCTTGTCATCAGAGTTTCTCGCGCAGGGGCTTGTAACAGGTTTCGATGGGGCTCTGACGTTCCAGCCTCATCTGCCAGTAAGAGCAGGGTGCCTAGCTGAACAGCTACCGCGCCAGACGCGAGTAGGCTTTGCACCTGCTCAGCGGTGCGGACGCCGCCCGCAGCTACCAGGGGCACAGTGCAGATCCTGCGCACCTCCTCGAGTAACCGCGGTAGCGGCAACTCATTCAGCTCATCAGTCACAGAAAAAGTGGACTGGTGCCCGCCTGCGGCAGGGCCCTGCACACAGAGGAAATCAGCGCCAGCTTGTTCAGCGGTAAGGGCGTCCTGCGGGCGGGTAACGGTTACGCCTACCAGGGAACCGGACTCCTGCAGCAACTGCATCAGATCGGCGCTGGGGCAGCCAAAGGTAAAAGTCACCACAGCAATACGGTGGGAGATAACAACCTCCATGAGCTCGGTGAAAACCCGAGACTCGCTCTCACCCGTAGCTTGTGCCTCACCCGGCTCACTTCCCAGGTATTCCGCTACCGGCTGTAGCGCGGAGGTAAACCGCGCTAGTTGCGCCCCGGCGTCCTCGGGTATTTGCTCATCGGTGATGGGCATAAAGAGATTCACCCCAAAGGTGCGGCTGGTCAGCGCCCGGGTCTGCTGGATCTGACGTGTAAGAGCTTCAGCAGAAAGATAGCCGCCGGCTAAGAGGCCAAGTCCACCGGCTTCTGAGACTGCCGCAGCGAGCTCAGGAGTAGAAGGCCCGCCAGCCATGGGTGCGGCAACCAGGGATATATCGAGGTCGGAGAAAGAAAACACGGGGCTCCTCACATCAGCGCTTGCTGCCTGTAAGTCTACCCCTCACCGCTCCGGCATCTCGGGAATATCCCGGCCTCGCCCCCGGTTGAAGCAGATACACAACCCCTCGTGAAAGGCCGAGTTAATATGGCATCGCCCCTCTTTGAACCCTTTACCCTGCGCTCCATGACCACCCGTAACCGTCTTTGGGTTCCGCCCATGTGCCAGTACTCAGTTGGCCAGCAGGACGGCAGGCCCACCGCCTACCACATTTCCCACTACGGGGCCCTGGCCCGGGGTGGAGCCGGTGCCGTCATCGTCGAAATGACCGGCGTTGAACCCGCTGCCCGCATTAGCCCCTACTGCCTGGGCCTGTGGAGCGATGAACACATCGAAGCTTTCAAGCCGGTCGTAGATGCCATTCACGCCGGGGGAGCTAAGGCAGGTATCCAGATTGCTCACGCCGGGCGGAAGGCATCGACCCCTGGTGAGCTGGTTCCGCACGATGGCGGTTCTCTGGGGGAGGACGAGGGTGGTTGGGTCACGCTGGCTCCGTCCGCTCTTGCCTACCCCGGTATGAAAGAACCGCAGGCCCTGACCGAAGGGAAAATTGACGACCTAGTGCTGGCCTTCGCTGCCGCTGCCGCCCGCGCGGTTGCTGCGGGCTTTGACTTCATTGAGATTCACGGGGCCCACGGGTATCTCATCACTCAGTTCCTTTCACCGCTTTCGAATCAGCGAGAAGATTCTTACGGCGGATCCCTGGAAAACCGGGCCCGCTTTGCCCGCAGGGTTGCCCGGGCCATGCGGGAAGTGATGCCCGCAGAGATGCCGCTCATCGTCCGCCTGTCAGCCACAGAGTTCGTGGAGGGAGGCATTACCGTTGAAGAGACCTCGCAGGTGGTGCGCTGGCTGGCTGAGGACGGCGTGGACTTCGCCGATATTTCAACCAGCGGAAACTACCCGGCAAAAATTAACGTCTATGCGGGCTACCAGGTACCCATGGCTGCCCAGGTTAGGCGGGAGAGCGGGCTGCCGGTAGGCGCTGTTGGCATGATTAACTCGCCGCGGCTGGCTGAGTTCATTGTGGGGTCAGGTCAGGCCGATGTGGTGCTGGTGGGCCGGGAAGCCCTACGCAACCACGCCTTTGCGCTGGATTGGGCTGACCAGCTTGCGGTCGATATAGACTATGTGCCCGCCCAGTACCGCCGAGCCTGGGGCACCCGCCGCTAGGGGGTAACCGTATGGTTGACGCGGTTGACGGTGGCTTTTAGGATTAACAATTATAGAGCCAATCAGGGAGGTTCTTATGTCCCGCACCATCGACCGCAAAGGTGCTCATGCCCAAGCGGTTATCGACCAGCTCGTTGCTGAGTTCACCCGAGAATTAGAAAGTCTACCCGCTGATTTTTTGGCGTCCATTGACGACTTAGAAGACGTTAAAAGCCGCATGAGGTCGCTAGTAGCCCGCGCCAGTGTTAAGGGCTACGGCGACCTCATCGGTCCAGTCTACGATCTTGATAGCACCATGAAACTGCTCAAAGTTACTAGCCGGGCAGCCATTAGTAAGAAGGTCAAGCACCACAAGTTGCTGAGACTGACCATCGAAAATAGTGAGTCAATTTTCCCTGTATTTCAGTTTGAGGGCAGAGCTGTACGGGGAGATATACAACAGGTGCTGCGAGCCTTTGGTGACTCAGACTCATTCGCTGTTGCCCAGTGGTTCAATACACCGCTCGATGGGGTAACCCCTTTAGATTTACTTGACCAAGGTCGCCTCGATACAGTTTTGACCGAAGCCCGTTCTCTTGCAGCAGGGTGGCAGACAGTATGACTCGGCAAAAAATAGCCCAGCACGGGCCTATGCCGGGGGCGAATCTCTCACTGACTCCCTCTGTAGAGTACGAAAAAGGCAGCGAATTTTTCCGCGCCCACAGTCAGCAGTATGGCCCCTGGTATTTCTCTTCATCGATGCAGGGTCGTTTTGACCTGCCCGACCCCCGGGGAACCTGCTATCTCGCAACCAACCCGGGTGCTGCCGTCCGCGAGGTTCTAGGTGACAGACTCAGCCAGTCCGGGCGCCTGCCCCAAAGCCTCGCCGAGGGAAGAGTGATTTCGCGGTTGCCTCTGCCGTGTTCTGTGCGTTCTGCGCATATTTCCCACGATGATGCCTTTATCCTGGGCATTACCGGAGAACTCACAACCATGCCTAGCTACGATATCCCGCAGGCCTGGGCGCAGGCCTTTTATAAGGCAGGGTTCGAGGCAATTACCTACCGGCCTCGATTTTCGCCGGGAGAGTCTTTATCTTTAGCTCTCTTTGGTGATGCCGGTGCCGCCCAATTGCCAAGTACATTTGAGAGTGCCCTGGCTGACGCCGCAACCAGTCTCGGCCTGGAGCTTTACGCGACGCAGTCCCGAGACCTTTATACTTTTGCTACCTTCACCGAGAGCGATTAGCGATGCAGATTCCCCACTACACCACCGACGATTTCGAGCTGCCCGGGGTGCCGGACGCCTTCCAGCGGCTGTGGACCCCGCACCGCCGTGCCTATGTAAAAACCGGTCAGCAGGATTACACGGAAAATACGTGTCCATTTTGTTTCGCGGTAGATCGCACGGATGAAGAGTCCCTAATCGTGCACCGTGGGGAGCAGGCCTACGTCATTCTCAACCTCTACCCCTATAACCCCGGGCACCTGCTGGTTTGCCCCTATCGGCACATTCCTAACTATGACGATGCAAGCCCCGAAGAAACCGCTGAAATCACAGCCCTGACCCAGAAAGCCATGGGAATCCTGCGGGAGGTGAGCCGCGCAGCCGGTTTCAACATCGGCATGAACCAGGGCAAAGTCGGCGGGGCAGGGGTTGCCGCCCATCTACACCAGCACATCGTGCCCCGCTGGAGCGGCGACACCAACTTCCTGCCCATCGTGGCAGGCACCAAGACGGTCACACAGACCCTGGACGAGATCCGAGACCTGCTCAGTGCTGCCTGGGATAGTCGAGGGCAGTAGGAAAGCCAACCGCCCGCCCCTAGAACAGGGATTCCTGCACGGACGCCGGGGGAGTGAGTTCCCCGTGTTGGCGGCAGGCTCTGTTGGAGAGTTCTGCGGTGTTGATGAGGAAGGTCTGGTCGGGGTCGCCGAAGTGGGCTGTCAGGAATTTGCCGGTTCCGCCGGAGATATAGAAGCCGTGAGCCCCCTCGGTGAGGGTGGGGTAGGCCGTAAGGGGCTCGGGGTTCTCCGCCCGTAAGGACGCGTAGGCCCGGCTCATTGCCAGGGAAGGCACCCAGCGGTCCGCAGTGATATCAAAACCCTCAACAGTGTCTTGAGCATCTTCGAGAGCCCAAGTGGCGTTTTCCACCGCCATGTAGTGCTCAGATTTGAGGCGCTCGGTGCTGGCCGGGTCGATCCAGGCCTTGTATTTGGTGGAGGCCCGTTTGAACTGGGTGATGTTGGCCTCGTGCGAGACCAGGTCTTCCAGCTGACGTACGATGATGCCGGTGTCTGCTCGGGCTACGAAGGTGGCTGCGGCAACAGCCTGGTCGTCCAGACGGCGGGGGTTGGAGTGCAGGGACGCGGTGCCGACCTTAGATGTGCCATCGGGAAAAGTGGCGATGTAGAGGTAGTGTTCAAGGTTGACATAGGTCAGAGCTGCCTCGTTCATGCGGGAGCCCAGGTGTATGCGATGAATGGGTGCGAACTCGTCGCGGGCCAAGCAGGAGTCGCACTGCTTGCCCCTGGTGATGACGTTGCGTGCGGGGCAGGGTGCCTGGTGAAAACCAATGGTGTCGACAGCTGCCCGCGAGTAACCGCTGCAGTAGATGCCGGCACCGAGCGCGCCGGCCGGTAAGGTGGTGAGGCCGAGGAAGCTCCCCGGGGTTATGGCAATTGTTTCAATCTCACTGCTAGGTTGACCATCAAGCAGAGGCTCAACTTTAAGGTAGGGGGAGCGGTCACACCAGGTGATGTCGCGCCAAATGAATTCGGGGTAGGTCACGAGCTGGTTCATGAAAGTAGTCATACAGATTCGAAGCATACACAAACCCGGTAAGATAGTCACCATGTCACGACCTGTTGTTCGCCTTGTTGGCCAAGGCATTCGTTATGCGACCAAGTTGCGTGGGGGCGGTTCCGCTTTTCCGGGCTTGGTGATGGAGAAGCTTCACCCTAATTTTGTGGCGGAGGAGCTGGCAAAGCTACCCCGCGGTGTTGTTGTGGTGTCCGGTACCAACGGTAAGACGACCACAACCAAGATGGTGGTGCAGTTACTGGAAGCCCAGGGGCTGAAGGTCTTTACCAACCGCACCGGGTCGAACTTTGTGCGCGGTGTAGCTGCCGCCCTTCTGGGCGAGATGAACCTAGCGGGCAAGCTGGATGCAGACATCGCTGTGCTTGAGCTGGACGAGGCTCACGCCGTGCACTTTGTACGCAAGGTCAAGCCCAACTACGCGCTCCTGCTCAACGTTTTGCGTGATCAGCTAGATCGTTTCGGTGAGATTGACACAACCCGCCGTATGCTGGCAACGGTTGCTGGCGCGACGACCGGTTCCGTCGTGCTCAACCGCGAAGATCCCCGCATTCGTTCCCTGGCCGCTAACGTACAACCCGAAACTGAGGTGAGCTACTACGGTCTATCTGGCGAGTTGCGCGCACTCTTCCCCTCTGACGATGACCTGCGCACCAGCCCCGAAAGGCACGATGCCTTGCAGGGCGCCGAGGCTGCGGCTCCTGAACTGCCAGCTGCATCCGTGACGCTTATGAGCTTCAAGGGCACCGAAGCCACTTTCGCTCTTGATGGGCGTGAGGTTCAGGGAACCATCAACCTTTACGGTGTCTACAACATCTTTAACGCTGCTGCGGCAATGGCCCTGACCCGCGAAGTCATGGGAGAGGCCCTCAATGAGACTAAACTTCTGGCTGAGCTTGAGCATATTGCCCCGGCATTTGGCCGCGGTGAAACTCTTACCGTTAACGGCCAAACCCTGCAACTGCTCCTGGTCAAAAACCCCAGCGGTTTCCGCCTATCGCTGGCCTCTGCCGACGCCCGTGACTACGCCACCATGATCACCATCAACGATGCTTACGCCGATGGTCGTGATGTCTCCTGGCTCTGGGATGTTGACTTCCACTCGCTGGCTCAGGGAGGTGTCACCATGGTATCGGGTGTGCGTGCCTACGACATGGCCCTGCGCCTGGTTCACGACGACGTTCAGGTTGAAGCCATCAACGAGGACCTTGAAGAGGCTCTGGCTACCTTCATCGAGAAGTCAGCTGACCGGCCCCTTCGCATCTTCTGTACCTATACCGCCATGCTGGCAATACGTAAGGAACTGGCAAAGATCACCGATGTGGAGGCCATCTAATGACCGATTTTGAGAAGGCACCGGTTGAGGCAGGCCAGCAGGGTAGCGCCCACACCGACAACAAGACCCTAAAGATTGTTCAGCTCTACCCGCGCGATATGAACATATACGGAGACTGGGGTAATACCCTCTCCCTTTCACGGCGCGCACAGGCCCACGGTTTCACCACCGACATCGTTGACTACAACCCCGGTGATGAGTTCCCGCTCGACGGCGATATTTTTATAGGCGGCGGAGGCCAGGATTCCGGCCAATCCGTCATTCAGGACGACCTACTAGCTCACGCAGAAACCCTGCGCACTTTGGCTGAGAGCGGCACCCCCATGCTGGTCATCTGCGGTCTTTACCAGCTCTTTGGTAAAGAGTTCAAGACTGTAACTGGGCAGACTCTCAACGGCGTGTGCGTCTTTGATGCAGTTACCCGAGGCGGCGAAACCCGGCTGATCGGGAATATTGTCGAAGAGTCAGACGAGTTTGGCACCATCATAGGCTTCGAAAACCACTCTGGCCTGACCTACCTCTCGGGTAGTACTAAGCCTATGGCAACCGTCACCAAGGGAGAGGGCAACAATACCGAAGATTCCAGCGAAGGAGCCCGCGTCCACAACGTCATTGGCACCTACCTGCACGGTTCATTGCTCCCTAAAAACCCGGCTATCTCTGACTTTCTCATCAAACAGGCCGCCCTCAAGAAGTACGGTGAGTTTACACCGGCTGTTATTGACGACTCCCTGGTTGAAAAAGCCCGTGCCACAGCGGCCTCCCGTCCACGCTAGAATAGTAGGCGGTACATCGCGCCTACCCGGAGCGGGCGCATCATACAAGCAAGGAGAATCATGTCAGGTCACTCCAAATGGGCCACAACCAAGCACAAGAAGGCCGCCATTGATGCCAAGCGCGCCAAGGCCTTCGCCAAATACATCAAGGCGATTGAGGTTGCCGCTCGTATGGGAGGCCCCGACCCGGCAGGTAACCCCGCCCTTGACCTAGCTGTTTCCAAGGCTAAGAAGAACTCCGTCCCCAACGACAACGTTGAGCGTGCTATCAAACGCGGAGCCGGTCTCACCGGTGAAGCCGTTGACTACACCGAAATCATGTACGAGGCTCGCGGGCCTCAGGGCACCGCTCTCTACATCGAGTGTCTGACCGATAACCGCAACCGCGCTGCCGCTGAAGTTCGCACCGCCGTGACCCGAAACGGCGGTACCATGGCAGACTCCGGTTCCGTTGCCTTCCTCTTCGAACGCAAGGGCATTGCCGAGGTTGCTAAGGCTGAGGGCCTCACCGAGGACGACGTGCTGATGGCAGTTCTGGACGCCGGCGCCGAAGAAGTCATTGATGAGGGCGACATCTTTACCGTGGTCTCAGAGGCTACTGATTTGCCCGCCATCCGTCAGGCTCTAGAGGAGGCAGAGCTGGAGTACAACAATGACGACCCGGTATTCCGCCCCACCATGCAGGTAGACCTAGATGCCGAGGGTGCCAAGAAGTTCCTCAAGCTAGCTGATGCCATCGAAGAGCTTGATGACGTGCAGAACATCTACTCCAACGCAGAGATCAGCGAAGCTGTTATGGCTGAGCTTGAAGCAGAATAATCACCGCACAAAGATGATGAAAGGGGCGGTATGTCTGCGACTTACCGAACCACCGCAGCAGCCGCATCAAACCGGGTGAGCCAGCGCCCGGCGTCCGCACACTCACGGGTGCCCGGTGCCGCCCGCATCTTGGGGGTGGACCCGGGCCTGACCCGTTGCGGCTTTGGGCTCATAGATATGACGGCCAACCGCAAGGCTCACTTTGTGAAGGTGGGCGTGGCCGGCACAGCCGCATTGGAGAGCCTTGATGCCCGCATCCTGAAAATTTTTCGGGCAGCTGAAGAGTGGCTCGATACCTACCAGCCCGATGCCCTAGCTATTGAGCGTGTTTTTGCCCAGGAGCAGGTTAACACGGTGGTTGGCACGGCCCACGCTTCGGGAGTGGTAATTGCTGCGGCAGCAGCCAGGGGAGTGCCGGTGCACTTTCACACTCCCTCTGAGGTGAAAGCAGCTGTGACGGGATCGGGTCGGGCAGATAAAGCCTCGGTGGGGCGTATGGTTACCCGCATTTTGGGGCTAGATACCATGCCCAAGCCTGCGGATGCGGCGGACGCCCTGGCCCTAGCAATCTGCCACGGCTGGCGAGGTGGCGGCATTGGCTCCGGCATTAACATGGCAGCTACCACGCAGACCCACCAGGGTTCCAATTCTGTAGCAGCCCGCCGGCCAGCCAGCCTCACCGCAGCGCAACGAGCCTGGCTGGAGGCAGAGGCTAAAGCCAACCGATAGGGGGTAGGCTCTGTGAGTCACCTTCCGCTTGAGTTAGAACATCTGTTCGATTAGACTGGGTTCCATGATTAGCTCTCTCACCGGTACCGTCAGCCACCTTGGGCTGGAATCCGCGGTTCTTGATGTTAACGGCTTTGGTATGCACGTTCACCTCAACCCGCGCACTGCCTCTAAGCTACGGCTGGGGGAGTCTGCCACCGTGCTGACCACTATGATTGTGCGTGAAGACTCCATGACCCTCTACGGTTTCTCTGAGCCCGCTGAGCGCGAAGTCTTCGACCTCATGCTGTCTGTCTCAGGCGTTGGCCCGCGTATCGCTTTAGCTGTTTTAGGTATCCACACCCCGGCCGAGGTCGAGCGGGCGGTTGCAACCGGAGACGACAAGGCCTTCACCAAGGTTCCCGGCATCGGCCCTAAGGGGGCTCGCCGCATCGTCCTTGAACTGGCCGGCAAACTCATACTTGCAGAGAACGAAACAGACCAACTACCCATCGACCAAGGCGTCAGCTGGAAGCCTCAGGTGCTTGACGCCCTGACATCGCTGGGCTGGACTGAAAAAGACGCTACCGCAGCCATTGATTCTTTCGTGGGGAACAACCCGGCTGCCGAAGCGATGGGAGTTGCCGAAGCCCTCCGGTCTGTGCTGGCCTCGCTGGGCAACCAGAATACCGTGGCCCGCTAAGGTTGTTAGCGGATTCTATAGTCTGTACCGGTTGACGAGAGCATACGAAGAAACAGAGAATCATGAGCCAATTCCCTCACGCTGATGGGCAAATGCCAGGGCAACGTCTGGTCTCCATGGACGAAGAACCCGAAGAAAAGATGATTGAGGCCGCCCTGCGCCCCAAGGCGCTGGACGACTTTGTTGGCCAGCAACGTGTGCGACAGCAACTCTCGCTCGTGCTCGAAGCCTCAAAAATGCGCGGTCGTTCGGCTGACCATGTGCTACTGTCAGGGCCTCCCGGGCTGGGCAAAACTACCCTGGCCATGATTATCGCAGCAGAGATGGATGCCCCCCTGCGCATCACCTCAGGCCCAGCCATCCAACACTCTGGTGATTTGGCTGCCATTCTCTCTTCCCTCACCCCCGGCGAGGTGCTCTTCCTTGACGAAATCCACCGTATGAGCCGCCCAGCAGAAGAAATGCTCTACATGGCCATGGAAGACTTCCGCGTTGATATCGTGGTAGGCAAGGGGGCCGGTGCTACCTCTATCCCCTTAGAACTGCCGCCTTTCACCCTGGTCGGTGCCACCACTCGCGCGGGGTTGCTCCCCGGCCCCTTGCGTGACCGGTTCGGATTCACCGGCCATCTGGAGTTCTATTCCGTTACCGAGCTAGAGTCAGTCATCCGCCGGTCTGCTGGTCTCATGGAACTCAGCATTTCGCCCGAGGGCTTTACCGAAATCGCCGGCCGCTCCCGAGGTACCCCCCGTATTGCCAACCGTTTGCTCCGCCGCGTACGAGACTGGGCCCTCGTCCACGGCATTGATCGTATCGATGCAGCATCAGCCTCAACCGCCCTCAACATGTATGAGGTAGATGAGCGTGGCCTTGATCGACTCGACCGCGCCGTACTCGATGCTCTCATCAACAAGTTTGGGGGCGGCCCCGTCGGTCTCTCAACCCTAGCTATTGCGGTGGGCGAAGAAACTGAAACAGTTGAAACCGTCGCCGAACCCTACCTGGTTCGTGAGGGCCTGGTGGGCAGGACTCCGCGGGGCAGGGTTGCACTCCCTGCCGCATGGGAGCATCTAGGCCTTGAAGCACCAGAACTGCCCTAGAAATATAGGTATTCGTGCGCTTCCTGCCGTAGATTGCTCTGAACAGGCCCGCTTGTTTGCCTATACGCTACTCATACAGCAAACCGTAGGCTCAATGGCATAGAATGGGGGTTTGACCCCCACCCTATAATCAATTGAAATTGAGGCTTACTCGTGCAAACTGGCTCACCCGTATTCATGCTCGTACTCCTAGCAGCCATGATGCTTCTGCTTATTGTGCTACCAGCACGCCGCGCCAAGAAGGCTCAGCAGCAGCTCAAAGAACGCCAAGACACCATGGGCCCCGGCACCAAGGTTATGACCAACTTTGGCCTCTACGGTTCCGTGGTAACCATCGATAAAGAAGCTAACACCGCAGAACTCGAAATTGCACCGGGCACCGTGGTCAAGGTTCATCTCATGACCGTGACCAGCATTGAAGAAGAACCTGTCGCCTCAGCCGAGCAGGAGCGCCCCGTCATCAACGGCGAGGTAGCCCATGGCCCTGAATCTCCGGTACCTAACGCCCAGGAATCCGCACCCTACAATCGCGACTCCAACAACTAAACCCACTAACCTCAGGTGCGTTACCTCTGATCGGGTGGCGCGCCTTTTCACGTTTCACCCGTCTACTGATTCAAAGGGAAACCGATGGCTCAACCTGCCCGCGCCGCCAAAGCCAGAGGGGCACTTGCCTCTATGGTGCTGGTGTTGCTCGTCCTCGCCGGGGGTATCTTCGGCACAACATTTTCTGGGGGCACCTGGCTCCCCAAACTAGCCCTTGACCTTTCGGGCGGAACCCAGCTCATTTTGGCGCCCCAGGTCAACGATGCCGAAGGCGGCGCCATTAGCACCGAGCAACTGGACCAGGCTGTCGAGATTATTCGCCAGCGCGTGGACGGCTCCGGTGTGGCTGAAGCGGAGGTAACCACCCAGTCAGGGCAGAACGTCGTGGTCTCCGTGCCTGGCACCCTGAGCGCCGAAACGCGTAACCTGATTCAAACTTCAGCGCAGATGAACTTTCGTGCGGTGATTACCGCAGATGCGCCTCAGGCAGTGACCGATGATGCCGCAGCCGCTGAGGAGGACTTGCCCCAGCCCACCGCTGAGCCTACCAACGGCTCTGACCAAAACTGGCTTACCCCCGAGCTCTGGCGCCAGTACGAGGCACTGGATTGCACCAACCCTGCCAACGTAGATACCAGCAGCCAGAACCCGGACCAGGCCATTGTAGCCTGTGCAACCGACGGTACCGAGAAGTTCGTCCTGGGGCCCATCGAAATCAACGGTACAGATATAGACACAGCCTCCTACTCACAGGCAGCTAGCTCTACGGGCATGCCAACCGGGCAGTGGGGCGTTAACATTGTGTTCAACCAGGCGGCAACCGAAACCTTCAAGGACGTGACCACGCGCCTGAACCAGATTCGTGGAACCAACCCTTCTGACCCCCGGGCCCGCTTTGCAATTATGCTAGACGGTCAGGTGCTCTCGTCACCCGTGACCCAGGCTGTCATCACCAACGGCCAGCCGCAGATTACCGGCAACTTCACCGAGGAGCAGGCCAGCAACCTGGCAGAGCAACTCAAATATGGTGCCCTGCCCATCAGCTTCACCATCCAGTCCGAGCAACAGATTTCTGCAACACTGGGTGCTGACCAGCTCAAGATGGGTCTCATCGCGGGGCTCATTGGTTTGCTTCTCGTCTTTATCTATTCCCTTTTTCAGTACCGCCTGGTTGGTCTGGTCAATATCATTTCCATTCTGGTCGCTGGTCTGCTCTCCTACGGCATCATTGTGCTCTTGGGCCATCTCATGAACTATCGCCTGTCACTGGCCGGTGTAGCAGGCCTCATCGTATCTATCGGTTTGATGGCTGACTCCTTCATTGTTTACTTCGAACGCATCCGCGATGAAATCCGTGCCGGGCGCACCATTCCGGCTGCCATCGACCACGGTTGGCTGCGCGCTAAGCGCACCATCCTGGCCTCCAAGGCTGTCAACCTGCTGGCTGCGGTGGTTCTCTACTTCGCCTCGGTCGGCAACGTGCGAGGGTTCGCTTTTACCCTGGGGTTGACCGCGATTTCTGACCTCATTATCACTTTTCTCTTCATCCACCCGCTCATGGTGCTCCTCGGTCAGAAGCCTTACTTCTACAACGGTGGCCGCTTCTCAGGCATGGACCCCGTCTCGCTAGGCGCCACCCCGCTTTACCGGGGCGCAGGCCGCGTCCGCAAACCGGAAGATACAGAGACAGGCTTGTCACTTGCCGAGCGTAAGCGCCGCGAGCGTCTAGCCAGTGAGTCCCAGCAGAACGAGGGCACAACCACCCCGCCGACTGCCTCTGCCGCAGTCGGGTCCGCTCATGCCCAGGAGGCTAACCATGGCGAATAAGCTTGCACAGTTTGGTAACGAGTTGCACTCGGGGCAGCGGTCATTCGGGTTTGTGCCCAACCGCCGCCGCTGGCTGACGTGTGCGCTCGTACTGGTTATTCTGGCGGCCCTGGTGCCCGTGGTGCGCGGAGGCTTTAACCTGGGCATTGAGTTCCGGGGTGGCTCAGAATTCACCGTCTCACAGGTTGCCAATCCAGATATAGCAGTAGGGCAAGAGGCCGTAGAACAGGCGGCACCTGAAGCCACCGACGTCCGCGTGACCAATATTGCTGCCGGTACCGTACGGGCCCAGATGGGGGAGCTCACCGATGACCAGACGCTAGCTGTTGGCCAGGCCCTCCAGAAGGCCTACGGGGTGGGCGCTGACCAGGTGACCTCATCTTTTGTGGGGCCAACCTGGGGTGCCGGGGTGACCCAGCAGGCTCTCATTGGACTGGCCTGGTTTATTCTGCTGGTCATGGTTGGTATGGCACTCTACTTCCGTACCTGGAAGATGTCTGTCTCTGCTATTGCCGGTCTTGTTTTTACGATTGTGACCACGGTGGGTCTCTACGCCCTAGTTGGTTTTGAGATTACACCGAGTGCGATTATCGGGTTCCTGACGGTTCTGAGCTACTCGCTCTACGACACCGTGGTGGTCTTCGATAAGATTCGTGAGAACACCGACAAACTCACGGAACGTACCGACTCTACGTTCGCTGAGCAGGTTAATCTGGCAGTAAATCAAACCCTGGTTCGCTCAATTAATACCTCAATTGTGGGTATTCTGCCCGTTGGGTCAATTCTGTTCATAGGTGCCCTGCTCCTGGGCGCGGGTACCCTCAAAGATCTCTCGCTAGCGCTCTTTGTGGGCATCATTATCGGTACCCTGGGCACTCTCTTTGTTGCGGCACCTGCCTACGCGGCGCTTCGCCTGAGAGAGAAGAACGTTCGTGAGCATACTGCCCGGGTTGAGGACTACCGAGCCGGTCGCCTTGCCCCCGCAACTCATCAGCAGGACGCCGGTGAACCTGCGGGCGCGCCGGTTGCAGTCACCGTCAATCAGCTTCACTTCGATTAAGTGTTGCTTTAGTCGGTAAGAGCCCTGGCATAGAGAGCTCTGGGGCGCGCTCCTAGCCCGAAGAAAGGCTAGTCAGGGCATCCCTCGGTTCCTGTACAGTGAGAGGCCTATTCAAAAGTCGTACCAGCCACGCTCTTACCAATCCAAAAGGAGCCCGCCTGAACCCAGCCAGCAAACCCATACCAGGCCCTCGAGCTGAGCAATACCCCCGCCCCACTACGACCGGCAGCCAATCGATCACACACATCGAACACACACGATGTCAGGGCCTGGGCCTGGGTGCGGGCTGGTGGTCTGCCCGTCTTGGTTTGCCCAGGTGCTCTGGTTGGTGGTGGGGGCGATGAGCAACCTGGTGACTCACTCCTGTGCCGAAGGCCTTCTCTTGCCGAATGTCCCACTTCATGCCGAAAGTCCCGGCTAGAGAGGCACATTCGGCAAGAAGTGGGGCATTCGAGGCGGGGCACAGGGCACCTGGGGTGCAAGAGGGTCGAGAGTAAGTAGTGGAGCCAGGAGCTACCTTTGTCGCTCACGAGACGATCGGTGCTCCTGCCCTTGCGGCGGGTTCCGTTCCCTGAGTGTGCTTGCCTCTTCGCTTGGTTTAGATGGGTGGCACCGGTTTCTTTTATTGCCTGGGAGCGGTGCCTGTTGCTCGTCCAGGTGTTCTATCGGAGTTGGCTGCTTCGCCGTGAGCCTGCATCACCTATGTGTTTGAATAAGCTTCAGCAACTGCCAACGGGAGCGGAACACCTCCGCTCCTGTTTTTGTTACAGAATGTGTGGAAATATTCTAAGATAGTCCCACGTATGTAAAAACTTGTTTTTGAGGGGAGCGGGTTATGAGCCGATCACATGAAAGCACCCAGCAGCCGCATAAACCGGCAGAAAAGAGACCCCTCAGAGGATCACACCGGGTCATGTCGGCTTCAGGCCGTGTGCCCACACGACTGGTATTTGGCCGTGAGAGGCAAGAAGGCCCCGCACCCCGCTTCTCACCGGTTCTAGCCCCTGTGATTCGTACAGTAAAAAAATACCACCCCGAAGAAGACCTTGAAGTTCTCCAGCGGGCCTTTCAAGTAGCTAACTACTATCACCGGGGGCAGAAGCGTAAGAGCGGTGACCCCTACATCACTCACCCTGTAGCAGTAACCACTATTTTGGCGGAGATTGGCGCAACCGGCCCGGTTCTGGTGGCTGGTCTGCTCCACGACACGGTAGAAGACACCGAGTACACCCAGGAGCAGCTAATCGCTGACTTCGGTGAAGAAGTCGGCTTGCTTGTTGATGGCGTGACCAAACTTGACAAGGTTGAATACGGCCCTAACGCCCCTATCGAGACCATCCGCAAGCTGGTACTGTCTATGAGCAAGGACATCCGTGTGCTGCTCATCAAGCTGGCTGATCGTCTACATAACGCGCGTACCTGGCGGTTCGTCTCGGGTGCTTCAGCAGCCAAGAAAGCCGAAGAGACCCTGCAGATTTACGCTCCACTAGCCCATCGTCTGGGACTAAACACGATTAAATGGGAACTTGAAGATCTTTCCTTCGCGGCAATGAGCCCAGACATCTACGCAGAAATTGTGCGTATGGTGGGGGAGCGCACGCCCAAACTTGATCAATACCTGAGCGAAGCGCGCATTACTATTCAAGACAGGCTGGCCCAGGTGGGGATCGAGGCGACTGTAACAGGCCGCCCCAAGCACTATTACTCAATTCATCAGAAGATGAAGACCAAAGGCAAGAGCTTCGATGAGATTAACGATATTCTTGCCGTCCGCATCATGGTTGAGACCGAAAACCAGTGCTACACGGCGCTGGGCCACGTGATGAGCCTCTGGACAGCTATGCCCGGCCGCTTCAAGGATTACATCAAACAACCTAAACACAACCACTATCAGTCACTGCACATGACCGTGCACGGCCCCGGCGGCCTGCCCCTTGAAATTCAAATCCGCACCTATGCCATGCACGAAGAAGCAGAGTACGGTGTGGCCGCTCACTGGCGTTACAAGGCAGCCTCGCGCGGTGAGAAGCCTGATACCTCGGTGAGCGTCAAGGAGCCAAGTACCCAGACCGCAGCTTTCAGCATTGGGATTCTACAGTCAATTTCAGAAATATCGAACTCAAACCCAGAGTCAGCTCAGTTCTACGAGCAGCTGGCCGAGACCCTCGAGACAGATGAGATTGTGGTGTTCACTCCGCAGGGTAAACCTATCACTCTGCCTACCGGCTCAACCCCGGTGGACTTTGCCTACGCCATTCATACCGAGGTCGGTGACCGAACCGTAGGGGCCCTGGTTAACGGCAAGCTGGTGCCCCTGCACACCGAGTTAGAGACAGCATCTACGGTTGAAATCCGCACCACCAACGACGAGAACCACCGCCCCAGCGAAGACTGGCTCAAGTTCGTCCGTACCTCCAAGGCCCGCACCAAGATTCGTCAGCACTACGCAAAGGGTCGCCGCCTAGAGGCTGTGAACCGCGGTAAAGAGCGGCTGACCAAGGCTATGCGTCAACACGAGCTCCCGCTGACCAAAATGATGACGCCGGAGCTCATGCTACAAGTTGCCCAGGAGCTGCACAAGCACGATGTAGCCTCCCTCTACCATGCGGTCGGCGAGAGCGAAGTAGAGACTAAGGCAGTCGTTGATGCCCTCGTCGCTCTCTACTACGGAGAGAAGGAGGTTGATTCTACCGTCGAACTCGGTAGCTTTGACTCATCGCTGGTCAGTGAACGACGTGAGGTAGGCGACGACAACGGTGTGGTTGTGCCCGGTGCTGAGGGTATTCTGACTAAAATCGCCCGGTGCTGTACCCCTGTGCCGCCAGATGAGATTGTTGGCATAGTCACCCGCTTACAGGGCATTTCGGTTCATCGCACCGACTGCCCCAATGTACTGAACCAGGCTGATGACCCCCGCCAAACAGCCGTAGAATGGGCAACCAACAGTAAGTCCACCTACCGGGTGTCAATTCAGGTTGAGGGTATTGACCGCAAGTCCCTCCTCTCAGACACGATCCGTGTCATCTCTGAGGCGGGCTGTAACATCGTTGACGCTAAGGTGCACACCAGCGACGATAGATTTGCGGTCAACCGTTACACCATCGAGCTTTCTGACCGCTTCATGCTGGAGCACCTACTCAACCAGATTCGCAACGTCAACGGTATATACAATGCCTATCGCCTCACCGGTTCCCGCCCCCTGTTAGAGAAAAACTAGCCAGCCTATTCCGGTAAGAACATTGACCGCCTAACAGATTGGGCCTTACCCCCTACGGGCACCTCGCTCACTTAACGTGAGCTCAGCCTCCTGCGCCAGGTACATAGCGCGGTCATGTATGTGACTCGGAAGGTTGTTCGTGTGGGTAGCGTAAGCCCTAAATATCTCAGGGGTGACGCTGTTGGCGGTCCCCAGCAGTATGCTTCGAACGGCCTGGATTGCTTCAACGTCCTCATAGTAAAGAAGCAAATCAAGAGCGGTACGGAGAGGGGTCGTTACGGTAATAGGCCCAAGCGCAGCGCTGTCAAAGGGGTAGAAGCTCGACTGGTGAGTGGCAAAACGAGCCCGATAGGCCCGGGGCAGGTTGGTCCGATTGGTTTTGTCGTAGTCAACATCAAGCCTGTGATCTGGAGGATCGCTGATATACCCCAGCACCCAGGCAGCTGTTTTACGTGAGAATCTGATGCGGTAAAGGTAGTCAGGCGGTGTGAGCTCCGCGAGGCAGAAGGCCCGAAGCAGAGGGCTATCTGGTACTTTCTCCTCCCGATACACCCCCATCATCATGGGCACCAAGGCCTGATCCCGTATGTAAGAACGCCAAGCCTGCCCGGTCAAGCCAACCTTGTGTGCCGTGAAAAGGGAGTCCTGAAGGCGAACCGGTAGGTGGGCGGATGCGTCCTGATGACTTTGCTCGGGTTCTGGCGGCCGCCCCAGTAGCTCTGAGCTATCACCTGCATTCAGGCCGCTACCGGGGTGAAGATCAACGGCAGAAGCTTCAAGCGCGCCGGTGCCTCCGGCAGAGTGAGGGGCGGATCGGCCAACGGGATCTGGAGGTGCCAACGGGAGCGGTAGGTCTGAGAGAACGGAGAGTGGGTTGTGAGTAGTCATGGCTCTGTTGTACCAAAAAACCATCCTGCTACGGTGCAGAGCTCACTCAACCTGTGGATAAGTCAGGGTTATCCACAGCAAACCCCCGTTAACCGGCAAATTAACGGGGGTTTACTGTCATAGAACCGTCATAAAGACTTAGGCGCCCAATTCAGCAGATGAAGCCTTGAGAGTCTCCAACCACTGCTTACGAGCCTCAAGTGCCTCGGTGGCCTTCTTGATTTTCTGGGCGTTACCGGTCGCTTCAGCCTGAGCCAGATCAGCTTCTAGACCCGCGATTGTCTCTTCGAGCTGGGTCAGCATGGAGTTGGCTCGGGCCTGCTTTTCAGGGTCTGTCTTTTGCCACTTGGCGTTCTCAGCGCGGTGGATCTCGTCCTGAACCTTACGTAGCTCTTGCTCAACACGACGCACAGAGTTGCGAGGCACCCGTCCGATTTCTTCCCAACGATCCAGAACGCTCTCCAGAGCCTTCTTAGCGGAGGTGATATCGGTGACGGGCAGAATGCCGCGCGCCTCTTCAAGCAGGGTTTCTTTTGCGGCTAGGTTGGCCTCGAACTCCTTATCGAGCTGGGCGTTGACGGCGGTGCGGGCATCGAAGAAGACGTCCTGGGCAGCACGAAAGCGGGCCCACAGAGCATCATCTTCTTTGCGGGTGCCGCGGGGGGCCTTCTTCCAACGGTCCATCAGATCACGGTACTTGGCGGCGGTAGCAGCCCAGTCTGTTGAGTTCTGCAGAGCTTCGGCCTCCGCAATTAGGGCCTCCTTGACTCGCTTTGCTTTAGCGTTGGTCTCATCAAGCTGTGAGAAGTGGGCTCGACGGCGGCGGTCGAAGCTGGTGCGGGCGGCACGGAAGCGCTTCCACAGCTCGTCTTCAACGCTCTTAGCAAGGTGGTGCTCCTTCTGAGTGCGCTTCCACTCTTCGAACAGCTGGTTCATGCGGGCATGGGAGTTCTTCCAGTGAATCTCTGAATCGCTCTGCGCGACAATCTTCTCAGCCTCAGCAACGATAGCCTCGCGGGCTGCCAGGGCGGCTTCGCGGGCCTCAGCGCTCTCTACTTTCTCGGCTTCTTCTCGTTCGTTGATTTTGCCAACTAGCGCAACGAGGCGTTCTTGCAGTGATGCATAGTCACCTACCATATTGCGTACCGCCACCTGCTGCCCCAGGTGAGCTGCCGCCTTCTGTAGGTCAGCCGCCTTGGCCTTGTGGGCAACACGTTCTTCAAGCAAGGCTACCTGAGTTTCAACGTTTTCAAACTTACGGGCAAAGTAAGCGAGGGCCTCATCGGCGCTGGCACCGGGCACCTGGCCTACTGCGTATTCTTCACCGTCAACAATCACAAAGACGTGGCCGTCTTCATCTACGCGCCCAAACTTACGGGCCTTATCGAGATCTACGTTAATGGTGGTGTCGTCGGATTGTGTGGTCACCGCTATAACTCTTTTCGCATCGGGTGGGCCTGAGCGGCCCCTTAGGGAATGAAAAGCGCACCAGCTGGGCGAGGTCAATAGGGCCGGTTGCCGCTAGCGAGCGGGCAATAATCTATCGGGCACAGGTGGTGCACTCACTAGCATAGCGCGAAAAGTGCTTTTGGGGTGCCAATTACCAGCGCACCTGGGTAAGGGTCTAGAATTGAGAGGGCTGTGCTTAGGCACTATGCTTTGTGCGCGTGGGCATGGGAGCACCACATAAAATCGACATTCAAAGGGGAGCATATGGCTCGCAAACAATCTCTATCTGGTTTTCCGGAGTACCTGCCTGAGGAGCGTCTGGTTGAGAATTTTGTTCTTGATACCCTGCGCCGCACCTTTGAGTTGCACGGTTTTTCGTCAATTGAAACCCGCTCGGTAGAGACCATTGAGCAGCTACTCCGCAAAGGCGAGATTGATAAAGAGGTTTACGCTGTTTCGCGACTGATGGATGATACCAATGAGGGCCGTGGCGGTTCGAAAGAAAAACTGGCTCTGCATTTTGATCTCACCGTGCCCTTTGCCCGCTATGTGGTAGAGAACGCAGGCTATCTTTCTTTTCCCTTTATGCGCTACCAGGTTCAGAAAGTCTGGCGCGGGGAGCGCCCCCAGGAGGGTCGAGCCCGAGAGTTCACCCAGGCTGACGTGGACGTGGTCGGCGACGGCTCCCTGCCCTTCCGCTACGATGTGGAGCTGGCTCTTGTCATGGTTGATGCGCTCTCCCAGCTGCCCATCCCTGATTTCAAACTGCGCGTCAATAACCGCAAGCTCTCTGAGGGGTTCTACCTGGGTCTGGGCCTGAGTGACACTGCGGGGGTTCTGCGCAACATCGACAAGCTTGAGAAGATTGGGGCAGACGCTGTCGCCCAGCTTCTGAAAGATGAAGTTGGCGCTACCGATGAGCAGGCTGCTGCTGCCCTAGCCCTGGCATCTATCCGCGCTGAAGATGTTTCTTTTGCCGACCAGGTGCGTGCCCTGGGCGTCACCCACGAACTGCTCGATGAAGGCTTAAACGAACTGACCGAGGTCATCGGTGAAGCTGCCAAGCGGGCCCCCGGCAAGGTTGTTGCAGACCTTTCTATTGCTCGCGGTCTCGACTACTACACCGGCACCGTGTATGAAACCGTGCTGGTGGGGCACGAGCAGCTGGGTTCTATCTGCTCCGGTGGCCGCTACGAGTCGTTGGCCTCCAACGGTAAGAAAACCTACCCCGGTGTGGGCCTCTCCATAGGTGTGACTCGTCTGGTGGCCCGCATCCTTTCCCAGAGGTTTGCCGAGGCAACCCGCAAGGTGCCCACCGCCGTCCTGATTGCCCTGACCAACGACGAGGCCTGGTCCGGCGCCCAGGACGTTGCCGACGCCCTGCGCGCCCGCGGTATTGCCTGCGAGGTATCAGCAACCGCCACCAAGTTTGGCAAGCAGATTAAGTACGCCGAAAAACGGGGAATCCCCTTTGTCTGGTTCACCTCGGCGGGTGAGGGAGGCAAGATGGCCCATGAAGTCAAAGACATCCGCTCCGGCGAACAGGTGGCCGCTAATCCTGCCAACTGGGAGCCACCGGCAGAAGATTTGCACGTGCGTGTGCTACCTACTGGCGTTAACTAGCCTGACTTGCGGGTGGTCGCACCGGCGCTCTGCCCTCTAATTCACAGAGTCCCTCCCGCGATACTGCCCCCGGCGCAGGGTAAAATCGGGAACAGATTGACTGACGGTGCCTAGCGGGCACCGTGCCCCATCGAAAGGAAACCAGTGCTACGCACTCATACCCTTGGTGAACTCACCGCCAAAAACATCGGAGAAACTGTCACCCTCGCAGGCTGGGTAGCCCGGCGCCGCGACCACGGTGGCGTTGCTTTCGTTGACCTACGTGACCGCGAAGGCGTCACCCAGGTTGTTTTCCATAACGAAGCTGATTTTGAGCACCTGCGCAATGAGTACGTATTGCAGGTTGTTGGTGAGGTCACTCGCCGCCCCGAGGGCAACGAAAACCCCAATCTAACCACCGGTGAGGTTGAGGTTATGGTCAAGGAAACCACGGTGCTGAATACCTCAGTGCCCCTACCCTTCCAAATTGATGAGCATGTTGAAGTCGGTGAAGAAGCCCGCCTCAAATACCGCTACCTGGATTTGCGCCGCCCAGAACCGGCCCGCCTGATGCGCCTGCGCTCCGAGGCTAACCGGGCTGCCCGCGAGGTGCTGCACAGCCAGAGCTTTACAGAAGTTGAAACTCCTACTCTCACCCGCTCTACCCCCGAAGGTGCTCGGGACTTCCTGGTTCCCGCACGCCTGGCACCTGGCTCCTGGTACGCTCTGCCCCAATCCCCCCAGCTCTTCAAGCAGTTGCTACAGGTGGGCGGCATTGAGAAATACTACCAGCTTGCTCGTTGCTACCGCGACGAGGACTTCCGTGCCGACCGTCAGCCCGAGTTCACCCAGCTCGACATCGAGGCCTCTTTCGTTGATCAGGAAGACATCATCGACCTTGGAGAGCGGATCGTTGAGGCCGTGTGGGCTCTAATTGATGTTAAGGTTCCCCGCCCCATTGAACGCATTACATACAGGGAGGCCATGGAGAAGTACGGTTCGGACAAACCCGACCTGCGCTTCGATCTGGAGCTCACCGAGCTGACCGACTACTTTAAAGACACCACCTTCCGCGTATTCAAGGCTCCCTATGTGGGTGCTGTTGTGATGCCCGGCGGTGCATCCCAGGCCCGCCGCACCCTGGATGCCTGGCAAGAATGGGCCAAGCAACGAGGCGCTAAGGGTCTAGCCTACGTGCTGATTCAGGAGGACGGTGAGCTGACCGGCCCCGTTGCTAAGAACATCACCGACGCTGAACGCGAGGGCCTGGCGGCAGCTACTGGCGCCAAGCCCGGCGACTGCATCTTCTTTGCAGCCGGTGAAGCCAAGGCCTCCCGCGCCCTGCTGGGTGCAGCCCGCGTTGAGATTGGTCACCGCACCGGTCTGATTAAGGACGGCGACTGGTCCTTCGTCTGGGTTGTGGACGCCCCCATGTTTGAGTCTGCCGCTGACGCGACCGCCTCCGGCGACGTCGCCCTGGGCCACTCCGCTTGGACGGCCGTGCACCACGCCTTCACCTCGCCCAAGCCTGACTTCCTGGATTCCTTCGACAAGAACCCCGGCGAGGCCCTGGCCTACGCCTACGATATTGTCTGCAACGGTAACGAAATTGGTGGCGGTTCAATTCGTATCCACCAGCGCGACGTACAGGAACGAGTCTTCAAGGTCATGGGTATTACCGAAGAAGAGGCCCAGGAGAAGTTCGGCTTCTTACTGGAGGCTTTCAGCTTCGGTGCGCCCCCTATGGGCGGTATCGCCTTCGGCTGGGACCGTGTTCTGCAGCTGATCGGCGGCACCGACTCCATCCGTGACGTCATTGCCTTCCCCAAGACCGGTGGTGGCTACGATCCGCTGACTGCGGCCCCTGCCCCCATCACTGCCCAGCAGCGTAAGGAAGCCGGTGTGGACTTCAAGCCCAAGAAGGACGGCGAGAAGTAAGCATCCCTTCCCGGTAGGTACCATCTAAACCAGAAATACCCACGAACTAGGTGGGTATTTCTGGTTTTTCTGGTCTTTTCTAGGGCAGTTGATAGGCTAGAACCGTCAGCCCCCTACATATATAGGAGCACCCATGCGCGCAGTTCTTCAACGGGTTACCTCAGCAACCGTTACCGTAGAGGGCCAAACGGTAGGGGCAATTGACCGGCCCGGCCTGCTGGTCCTGGTCGGCATAACCCACGAGGACGGCCCCGCTCAAGTGACTAAACTGGCTGAGAAAACAGCCAACCTGCGCCTGCTGGAGGGGGAACGGTCTGTGGTGGACGCCGCTGCCCCCGTGCTGGCCGTCAGCCAATTTACCCTCTATGGAGATGCGAAGAAGGGGCGGCGTCCGTCCTGGTCTGCGGCAGCTCCCGGACCGGTGAGCGAACCACTCTTTAACGACTATGTGCAGGCCCTGCGAGATGCGGGCGTCAGAGTCGAAACTGGCCGGTTCGGCGCATACATGCAGGTCAGTCTGGTCAATGATGGCCCGGTGACTCTGATTCTTGACACCGACGCCCTCTAGCCCCACTACCTACCGACACCTGAGAGGTCGCCATGGAACCCTCACTTTTCTTCTTTGATGACAGCCAGCCTGAGCAGGAATCTCATCACATCAAGCGCACCCGGGAACGTGCCCCTCTTGCAGTACGTATGCGGCCGCGGTCTTTGGACGAGGTGGTGGGGCAGAAACACCTGCTGGGTCTGGGATCACCGCTACGTGTGTTAGCAGGTGAGGGCGGTGGCCCTGCCGGGCCGAGTTCGGTGATTCTCTGGGGCCCTCCTGGAACAGGCAAAACCACCCTTGCGAACGTGATTGCTCAGGGTACGGGGCGGAAGTTCGTGGAGCTTTCAGCCATCACAGCCGGGGTCAAGGACGTTCGTGCGGTCATGGAACAGGCCCTTGAAGATCGCGACTTTCGCGGACTGACCACGGTGCTGTTTCTTGATGAGATTCACCGGTTTACCAAGGCCCAGCAGGATGCCCTTTTGCCGGGGGTCGAGAACCGGTGGGTGGTTTTGGTGGCAGCAACAACCGAGAATCCCTCCTTTTCCGTAATCTCTCCGTTACTGTCACGCTCGATTCTGCTCACACTCCAGGGGCTGACCGATGCCGATATTGAAGAACTACTTGACAGGGCGGTTACTGATTCACGAGGTCTGGCCGGTCAGGTAAAACTAGAAGCCGACGCTCAGGAGCACCTGGTGAAGCTAGCTGCGGGAGATGCCCGCAAGGCTCTCACGTCTTTGGAGGCGGCTGCAGCTGTGGCTTTTGGAGAGGCCACAGGTGCCGGTACCGTCTTTTCCGCTGAGCACCCGGTGACCGTCACACAGGAACACGCCCAGCAGGCGCTGACCCAGTCGGTGGTTCGCTACGACAAGAAGGGCGATCAACACTATGACGTTATCAGTGCCTTTATCAAGTCAATTCGTGGTTCTGATGTCGATGCGGCCTTGCATTACCTGGCGCGCATGATCGAAGCGGGGGAGGATCCACGGTTTATTGCCCGCCGCCTAGTTGTACATGCTAGTGAGGATATCGGTATGGCCGACCCCACCGCTCTGACAGCTGCGGTAAATGCTGCGCAGGCAGTGCAGCTGGTGGGCCTACCGGAGGCCCGGCTTAATCTGGCGCAGGCGACGGTGCACCTCGCCACGGCACCAAAATCTAATGCCGTGTACAAGGCTATTGATGGAGCCCTGGCGGACGTCCGTGCAGGTTTGGCAGGGCCGGTTCCCCTACATCTGCGTGATGCTCACTACCCAGGTGCGAGTGGCTTGGGGCACGGCAAGGGCTATGTTTACCCTCACCATGAAAAGAACGGGGTGGCCCAGCAGGTATACGCACCTGAGGGACTGGTGGGTAAGACCTACTTTCAACCCACAGCCTTCGGTGGGGAGCGGGAATTAGGGGAGCGCCTTGCCCGCATAAAGTCCCTGCTACATACCAGGACGCACTAGAGCAGCAGATTCCTGATGTGCACAAACCCACATCAAGCCGCCATATTCGCTACAGACTTCACGTGCTCGGGGCTGTACACTATTAACTTGGCTGGCAGACTACCCAAAACGCAGTGACCCGCCTGTGCCCGTGCGTTCTGACCTGGGGCAGGGAAAGGGCAATCGATCACCGGGTAGCTCGTAGTACCAAGAGTGCGGCTGCTCTATACTCTCCACCACCCAAATCCGTGGGTGGCACATACGGAGGCCAGACCACCAGAAGAATGGCACCCCTCACCGCGCGTGAGAGGAAAGCTCAGCACACCACCGTTTATGCGTTACGAGCCGTGCCAACCGCTAAAGAAAAGGAATACGAACTGTGGCAAACCACAACCGTACCCGCCGTACCGTGCGTCAGTCACGTGCCCTCGGCATCGCGCTGACCCCCAAGGCTGAAAAGTACCTCGAGCGCCGTCCCTACGGCCCCGGCCAGCACGGCCGTAGCCGCAAGAAGGCAGACTCAAACTACGCTGTTCAGCTGCGTGAAAAGCAGCGTCTGCGCGCACAGTACAACATCCGTGAAGCACAGATGCGCCGCGCCTACCTCGAAGCTAAGCGCATCGAAGGCCAGACCGGTAAGAACCTGGTCGAGATTCTCGAAACCCGCCTGGACGCCCTCGTCTTGCGCTCAGGTTTCGCTCGCACCATCGCGCAGGCTCGTCAGCTCGTCGTTCACCGCCACATCATGGTAGACGGCATCCGCGTTGACCGCCCCTCCTTCCGCGTCAAGCCCGGCCAGCTCATCCACGTTCACCCCAAGAGCGAGAAGATGGCGCCCTTCCAGGTTGCAGCCACCGGTGCGCACCAGGACGTCCTGCCCGACACCCCCGCTTACCTGAATGTAGAGATTGAGAAGCTCCACGCTAAGCTTGAGCGCGCGCCCAAGCGTGAAGAAATTCCCGTCACTTGCGAAGAGCAGCTCGTGGTTGAATACTACTCACGCCTGGCCTAATCACGCCGAGCATTAGCCAGCCCGCACCCACCCTGTTCCGGGGAGAAGGTGCGGGCTGGCCCCTTTAAGGCTCTCCTCAGTCGGTGTCATTTTTGCTGTGCCACCGCAAGAAGATGGGGGCACAGACTACCGGTGCGGCTGGGTTAGGTAAACGCAGTGACAGGCTCAGATGTGATAGGTTCGACCGGGCAAAATGTGCAAAAAATTCCGTGCATCCCCATACGTCAAGTAAGATTGTTACCAAATCGTGTTCTTAAGGGTAGACGATGCCTACCAGAAAGCAGGTGCCCCATGAGTGGAGCAGACATCGCAGGTCTTATTGCCGCAGGGGTCTTTGCCGTACTCGTTGCCCTGTTGGCTCTACCCATCATCAAGCTGGGCAGGGTCTTTGACGAACTCACGACCACCATCAAATCGCTGAACGACGAGACGGCCCCGCTTATCGGCGAAGTCACCAAGACAGTGACCTCTACCAATGCGCAGATTGAGAAGGTTGACAGCATTACCTCCAACGTCTCAGATGCCTCAGCTAATGTGTCAGCTCTCTCGTCACTGGTCACCTCGACCGTTGGGCAACCCCTCATTAAAGTCGCAGCTTTCTCGCACGGCATTCGCAAGGCTGTCAGGGGTGACGCGGCTGGGCCTTCACCCGTTCCACCGCGTAGCCAGGCTGAGGCCAGCGCCGCTGAGGAGTTCTAAATGGGTCTGCTCAAAAACGTTCTACTCATCACCGGTGGAGCAGCAGCAGGCTTCCTGGCCACCCGCACCAGGGTGGCGAAACCCGCTCGCACCGATGTGGAAGTTAAAACCAAAACCACCCTTGAACGGTTCACCAGCGAAGGCGGTACCATGGCTCGATTCTTCGATTCCACCTACGGGGCTCCCTTCAAGAATGCGGCCCTTAAGGCATTGGGGTTTGCAGCCACCGTCAAGGCTGGTATGGACGAAAAAGAAGCCGAACTTAAGAACCGCTTTGATGCCCAGACACAGGACGTCCGCCCCGGCTCCTTAGACACCTGGCAGCAACTACCACCCGATAACTCGCCCACCGGCGTCATGGATTCCGATGCCCTGCCCTCAGCAGTTAGCCGTGAGGGCCGCGAAGCGGAGGTTCGCAAGCGTCTGGCCCGCGATGCAGAGCTCGGCAAAGACTTCTTCGCCTAAAACTTTTAGCCTCTAGCAGGCCCCCAGATTTAAACCCAAACCAAAGGAAGATACTCCTCGATGCTTTCACAGGAAATCTCACAGCGCTGGATTAGCTTTTTCGAAAAGCGCGGGCACACCGTGGTACCTTCGGCTTCTCTTGTCTCTCATGAGCCCGGTGCTATGTTCACTATCGCTGGCATGGTGCCCTTTATTCCTTACTTCCTAGGCCGTGAAACTCCCCCCTTTTCTCGCGCCGTGAGCGTACAGAAATGTATCCGTACCCTGGATATTGACGAGGTCGGTAAGACCGCCCGCCACGGCACCTTCTTTCAGATGGCCGGTAACTTCTCTTTTGGTGATTACTTCAAGAAGGAGGTCATTCCCTGGGCCTACGAGCTGCTGACCTCGTCCCTTGAGGAAGGCGGCTACGGCCTTGACCCCGACCGTCTTTGGGTTACTGTGTATGAGGGCGACGACGAGGCCTACAACATCTGGGTTAATGACGTAAAGTTCCCCGCCGAGCGGATCCAGAAGATGGGCATGTCAGAAAACTACTGGTCCACCGGCCAACCCGGCCCCGCAGGCCCCGATTCCGAGATTTTCTACGACCGCGGCCCCGAATATGGTAAAGAGGGCGGCCCCGCGGCTGATGATGATCGCTACATTGAAATCTGGAACCTGGTCTTTATGCAGTACCAGCGTGGTGAGGGCACTGGCAAAGATTCCTTCGAGATTCTGGGTGATCTTCCCACAAAGAATATTGACACCGGCCTGGGCGTAGAGCGCCTGGCCATGCTCCTGCAGAACGTTGAGAACTTCTATGAAACCGACCAGGTGCGCCCTGTGCTTGATGCGGCCTCGCAGCTCTCAGGAAAGAAGTACCACGGGTCTGAGAACGCCTCAGATGAGGGATACGAGGACGATGTGCGTATGCGCGTGGTTGCCGACCACGTCCGCTCCTCACTCATGCTGATTGCCGACGGGGTTACTCCCTCCAATGAAGGCCGGGGCTATATTCTTCGACGCCTTATGCGCCGCGCCATTCGCGCTATGCGCCTCTTGGGCGTCACTGAACCCTGCCTGCCCGTGCTCTTCCCGGCCTCGCGTGACGCTATGGCAGGTGCCTACCCTGTGGTCGCCGAAGACTTTGAGCGTATCTCCCGTATTGCCTACGCCGAAGAGAAGGCCTTCCTCAAGACCATTGAGTCCGGTACCTCCCGCCTTGAGGAGGCAGTTGCCTCTGCCAAGGCAGCCGGTAAGGGTGAGGTTTCTGGCGCAGATGCCTTTGCCCTACACGATACCTACGGCTTCCCCATTGACCTGACCCTAGAAATGGCAGAAGAAGCCGGTGTAAAGGTTGATGAGGCCCAGTTCCGCGCCCTCATGGAAGAGCAGCGCCACCGTGCCCAGGCCGACGCCAAGGCCAAGAAGGGCGGAATGGCTGACCTCTCTGTCTTTCGAGAGATGGCTGATGAGCGCGGCTCTATCTTCACCGGTTATGATGAGCTGCGCACCGAAACCACCCTGCGCGCCGTTCTCATTGACGGTGTGAGCGTTCCGGTAGCGTCTGCTGGTCAGAAGGTCGAAGTTGTACTTGACAAGACCCCTTTCTACGCCGAGGCAGGTGGCCAGGCCGCTGACACCGGAGTGATTTCTGGTAACGGCTTCACCATCGATGTGTCAGACGTACAGCAACCCGTTAAAGGTCTTTCTGTACACCGTGCTGTGGTGCGTGAGGGTGAGGCAGTAGCTGGCGCTCCTGTGATTGCCCAGGTGGACGTTCAGCGCCGCCGCGACGGCGAAAAGGCTCACTCTGGTACCCACATCATCCATGCTGCCCTCCACCAAGTACTCGGCAATGAGGCAACCCAGCGCGGCTCTTTCAACAAGGAGGGCTACCTACGCTTCGACTTCGCCTGGAGCGAGGGTCTCTCAAACTCGGCAAAGCAGGAGGTCGAAGAAGTTGCTAACACCGCAATTCGCGACAACTTCGAGACCATCACCCGCACCATGCCCCTGGACGAGGCTAAGAAGCTGGGTGCCATGAGCCTCTTCGGCGAGAAGTATGGCGATACCGTGCGCGTGGTCGAAATGGGCGGCGAGTTCTCCCGCGAGCTCTGCGGCGGCACTCACGTTAGTTCAACCGCCCAGATTGGTTCGCTGACCCTGCTCACCGAGCAGTCTGTCGGCTCCGGCAACCGCCGCGTTGAAGCGCTGGTGGGCTTAGACTCCTTCAACCACCTGGCAGCTGAGCGCACCCTGGTCAACCAGCTGACCGGTCTGATGAAGGTTCAGTCCTCGGCTGAACTGCCCGAGAAGATTAACCAGACCCTGACCAAGCTCAAGGAAGCTGAGAAAGAACTGGCCAAGCTCCGCAAGGAAAAGCTACAGGCGGAGGCCGGTAAGCTGACCGAGTCAGCCCAGACGGTTGGTTCCGTACGCACTCTGCTACACAACGCTGGCGAGCTGGACGCCAATGCCGTGCGTGAACTGGCCCTTGACCTGCGTGGCCGCCTGGGCGAAGAGGCCGCTACCGTGGCTGTAGCCGGTGTAAACAACGGCCGCCCTGTCATTCTGGTAGCTACCAACCAGGCAGCTCGCGATGCGGGTGTGAAGGCGGGCGCTCTCGTCCGCATCGCCGCAGGTGTACTGGGCGGTGGCGGTGGCGGTAAAGACGACGTCGCCCAGGGCGGCGGGCAGGATCCCACCGCAATTGACGCAGCTTTTACCGCAATTCGCTCCGCGATTTCCGAGCTGGGAGCCTAGCACCGTGACCTTCACCAGAGGCCGCCGCATGGGAGTCGACGTGGGGAATGCTCGCGTCGGCCTAGCCCTGTGCGACCCCGACGGCATACTCGCAACCCCGCTCAAAACCCTACGTCGCGATATGAAAAAGAACTCAGATCGGCGTGTGCTCCGTAAACTTATCGAGGTTAACGACGTGACCGAGGTGTTTGTGGGGCTCCCTCGAACCATGGGTGGGGGAGAGAGCCCTTCAACCGTGATGGCTCGTGACTACGCCGAGGCCCTGGTTCAAGAACTTGCCGATGATGGTACCCCCTTGCCCGTGTGGTTGGTGGACGAGCGACTCACCACGGTGAGCGCTCACCGCTCCCTACATGAGGCAGGGGTATCGAGCAGAGACTTTAAAACTATGGTCGATCAGGTTGCTGCGGTCAATATCCTGCAGCATGCGGTCGATACCCTCAAAGCGGGGCAGCATCTAGCTGGTTACCTGGTTGAAGATACCAAGAACACCGCCAACCCTGCCCAGCCGACCTTCAACGACGAAACGGAGAACCCGCATGTCTGAGAACACGAGTTCTAGCCGCCGCCCTCGCCGCACCAGAAACCAGCAGACAGATCTTAGCGGTATTCTTGGGCCAGCGGACGGTGGCTCTGGGAGTGGATTCTTTACCGAAGTTGAGTACGAACACGGCACCAGAGCTGATCCGAGAGAGCAACGAAAGCGCCGCTCACGTAACTTCCTCATTTCCGCAGGTATCCTTTTCACCGTGGCTCTCATCTTGGTGCTCTCTGTGCTAGCCCCTCAATTTGGCTGGTTCGAGCGGAAAGATTACGCCGGTGAAGGTAACGGAACTGAAGTGACCTTTGTTGTTAAGGAAGGCGAGGGAGCTATTTCCATCGCTGCTGCCCTCGAAGAGCAGGGCATCATTGCCAACGCTGACCGCTTCCTTGATGTCTACAGTGAGACCGCGCCCGGCCAGTACTTCCAACCCGGTGAATACAAGCTCCAAGAAGAGATGAGTAGCTCATCCGCCCTAAGCAAGCTCCTGCGCTTTGACGATGCCAACACAAACTACGTAGCCGTTGACCGTACCTGGCGTATGGACAAGACCTTCGAGGCCTTGGCCACCGGCACCGGTATTAGCGTGCAAGAATTTAAGTCTCTGGGGGAGAACCCCGAGGAATTTGGTATTCCCTCCCAGTTCCCCACGATAGAGGGCTTCCTCTACCCGGGTGAGTACAGATTCCCCAAGGACGCAGGTGCCAAGGAAATCCTGCAGATGATGGTCGATAACACCAAGCAGCAGCTTGAGGCTGATGGTGTAACCGGTGACGACCGTATCTTCCATGTCATTACAGTCGCGTCTATTCTGGAGTTTGAGGGTAGAGAGGCTGACTACAAACCCATCGCTGGTGCTATTGAAAATCGTATGAATAATCCCGACGGTGAAACCAGCGGCTTCTTGCAGTCAGACGCTACTGTAGCCTACGGTCTGGGTATTCAGAGCTACCATATCTCGAATGAGCAGAAGCAGGACGCCAGCAACAAATACAACACCTTCTACTACAAGGGACTACCGGCTGGCCCCATTGGTTCACCCGGTGCAGCAGCCATCAAGGCGGCAGCTGATCCAGAAAAGAATAATTACTACTTCTGGGTGACAGTTGATCTTTTCACCGGTGAGACCCTCTTTGCCGAGACCTATGAAGAGCACCTCCAGAACGTAGAGATCTACGATAGGTTCTGTGAGACTCACGAAGGCGTCTGTTCCTAATGACGTGTGAACCGATTGCGTGCCCCAAGGCTTTTGTCTTGGGGCACCCCATTAAGCACAGCAAGTCACCCCTGCTGCACCGGGCCGCCTACCAGCAGCTCAATGAGCACATCATCTATGAGCGGCGTGACACTACGGAGGAGCAGGTAGCGGCCGTTTTCGACGAGCTTGGCCCAGATGCGGGCACCTGCGGTTTTTCGGTCACTATGCCGCTCAAGACCGTGGTCATGGAACACCTAGACGAGCTGACCCCTTTCGCGCAGGCCGTGGGAGTGGTCAACACCGTCTTCTGGCGCAAGAACGCCGAGGGGAATAGACGAGCCTACGGGCACAACACGGACGTATCGGGTATCGTCAATGCCCTGCGTCAGGCCGGAGTGGAAGGAGCACCCCGTTCTGCAGCCATTATTGGTGGCGGGGGTACCGCAACAGCAGCACTAGCTGCCTTAGCCTACCTGGGCACGGAAAACGTCCTGGTCTTCGTACGTGACCCAGCACGAGCCCTCGGCGTATCGGATGCTGCGGCCCGTCTGGGCCTGAACATCAACTTTGCCAATATCGCCAGTTTCAGCCAGCTTTACCAGAGCTTTGATGTGACCGTATCCACCCTACCCTCCGGGGCAGCCGATGCCTTACTGATGGGAGCTCCCCGGCACCCGGCCAAAGTGCTCCTTGATGTCTCGTATGACCCCTGGCCCTCACCGCTTGCCAGCGCCTGGCAACAGCGAGGAGGGGCGGTCACCAGTGGGCTAGAGATGCTCATGTACCAGGCCGTCGACCAGGTTAAGCTCTTTACCGGGCGCACCCTGGAGGAGCGGTTACCGAACCAGGCTGAGGTTCTAGCCGCTATGCGCCAGGCTATCGGGTTAGCTGTAACTGGTTTTGCCCCCGAACTCGTGAGCGATCCCGCCAAGCTCACCCGCTAATACGAAATCTCTCGCATGGTGAAGCCAAGGTTTGCTATCAGCGCCCAGATTTGCCAATCTTAGAACACTAGACCCACAAAGTAACGGCACAACAAAGAAGGTTAGAGATGCTGCGTTGGCTCACAGCCGGGGAATCACACGGTGAAGCTCTGGTCGGAATTATTGAAGGTGTACCCGCAGGCGTCGAACTGACCAGTGAGATGGTCCGCGATGCCCTGGCCCGCCGCCGTCTCGGTTACGGCCGCGGTGCCCGCATGAAGTTTGAAGAGGACCGCGTCCGCATCCTTGGCGGCGTGCGCCACGGTCTTACCCAGGGCGGGCCCGTTGCTCTTGAAATCGCCAACACGGAGTGGCCCAAGTGGGTTGATGTTATGTCATCTGATCCCGTAGATCCAGCTCTCATCGAGAACCGTGCCCGCAATGCGGCGCTGACCCGCCCCCGCCCGGGCCACGCCGACTTTGCCGGTATGCAGAAGTACGGCTTTGACGAATCCCGCCCCGTATTGGAACGCGCCAGTGCCCGCGAGACCGCAACCCGCGTAGCCCTGGGTGTTGTCGCGGCCCAGATCCTCAAGGCTCTAGGAGTAGAGCTGGTCAGCCACACCACCGCTATTGCCGAGGTGGCAGCGCCGATTGACGCGCCGCGTCCTACCCCTCGCGATGTAGCCGCCCTCGATGCTGACCCCCTGCGCTGCTTCGACGCAGCTACCTCTGAAGCTATGGTAGCTACTGTCGATAAGGCTCACAAGGACGGTGAAACCCTGGGCGGTGTGGTTGAAGTTCTGGCCTACGGCCTGCCCCCGGGCCTTGGCTCCTACGTGCACTGGGACCGCCGCCTTGACGCGCGTTTAGCCGCGGCCCTCATGGGTATTCAAGCCATCAAGGGTGTAGAAGTTGGCGACGGCTTTGAAACCGCCAAGCGCCCCGGCACCCGCGCCCACGACGAAATTGTACCCGGCGAACACGGGGTACACCGCGTCTCTAACCGCGCAGGAGGCATTGAAGGTGGCATGACCATCGGTGACCTTCTCCGCGTTCGCGCGGCCATGAAGCCTATCGCCACCGTACCTAAGGCTTTGGCCACCATCGACACCTCTACCGGTGAGGTGGCCCGAGCCCACCATCAGCGCTCAGATGTATGTGCGGTGCCAGCAGCCGGCGTCGTTGCAGAAGCCATGGTCGCCCTGGTGCTGGCCGAAGCCGCCCTCGAAAAGTTTGGCGGAGACTCCATCACCGAAACCCGCCGTAATATGGATTCCTACCTGGCAGCCATCCCTGAGTCCCTTGCCTGGGAATCAAACGTAGCAGGGTGGAACGACTAGAGATGCCCAACCGATCACGTGACCGCGCGATCGACATGACCGAGGCGCTCGCGCCCAACCAGGTGCGCGAGGTGCAAGAAACCTATATCGAAAAATCTCGCCCGGTCGTGATTATCGGCCCTATGGCAGCGGGTAAATCCTACATAGGTACGCATCTGGCGCGCTTCTACGGCTACGAATTCCTCGACTCTGACTATCTCATCGTCGAGAAATACGGTGAGGTATCGCAGCTTTTCGTTGACTACGGTGAAGCCGAGTTTAGACGCATTGAGGCGGAGATTATCAAGGACGTGCTCACCTCGCCCTCCCGCCGCAACACCATTTTCTCCCTGGGAGGGGGAGCGCCTATGACCCCGGCCGTCGCTGATATGCTGGCCGCCGAAACCGTTATCTACATTAAGGTTGACGCTGAAACCGTGGCACCTCGCATTCAAAACAGCAAGACCCGGCCCCTGCTGCAACCCAACCCAATTGAAAAATGGACCCAGATTTTCGAGGCCCGCCGCCACCGCTACGAAGAGCTCGCCAGCTATACCCTAGATGCTTGCGGTGGCCGCGGTATCGCAGATATGGCCGCAGAAATTCAGAACTTCATCATCAACAGTCGCAAGGAGACGGCATGAGCGAAGCCCCAACCACCGTCATTTCCGTCACCGGCAATCAGCCTTCTGAGAACTACGACGTTTTAGTTGGCCATAATTTGCTCGGTGAAATCCCCGGCATACTCGGGCCACGCACCCAGCGGATTCTCGTGATTCATCCCCGGGCCCTGCGTTCGACCGGTGAGCTGGTTATGGACCAGATGCGCACTGCGGGGTTTGATGCCTTTTCGGCTGAAATTCCGGATGCTGAAGAAGGTAAACATATTCAGGTCGCAGCCTTCTGCTGGCAGGTGCTGGGCCAAAACGACTTCACCCGCACCGACGCTATCATCGCTGTAGGCGGCGGCGCCGTCACCGACCTCGCAGGCTTTGTAGCAGCCACCTGGTTGCGCGGCGTCCGCGTCATTCACGTCCCCACCACCCTGCTGGGTATGGTCGATGCGGCTGTGGGTGGTAAAACCGGTATCAATACCGCCGAGGGCAAGAATCTGGTGGGGGCCTTCCACCCGCCCGCCGCTGTGCTGTGCGAACTGGGTGTGTTACGTACCCTGCCTCTCAATGAGCTGTTGACCGGTATGGCCGAGGTGATTAAATGCGGCTTTATTGCCGACCCGGTCATTCTTGACCTGCTGGAGGCTAAACCTGGCGAGATTCGTGATTCTCAGTCTGACGTGGTGCGTGAACTGATTGAAAGGTCCATCCGTGTTAAGGCTAAGGTCGTCTCAGAAGACCTCAAGGAGTCAGGCCGCCGAGAGTTCCTCAACTACGGCCATACTCTGGGCCACGCTATCGAACACGCAGAGCGCTACCAGTGGCGACACGGTGCCGCTGTTGCTGTGGGCATGGTTTTCGCAGCGGAGCTTTCTTTGGCCGCTGGCTACCTGGACGAGGCCACTGTTGAGCGAACCCGCACCATTTGCGCCGCCCTGGACCTGCCCACGTCCTACCCCGCAGACCGCTGGCCCAAGCTGCTTGAAACCATGCGCCGTGACAAAAAAGCTCGCGGCAATATGCTCCGGTTCGTTGTGCTCGAAGGCGTCGGCCGCCCCCGCATCTATGAGGTACCCGATGACTCTATTCTCTTTATGACCTACCAAGAGATCGCCGCCTAACCCTTCGGCGAAAGCCGTCCTCCCAATATCTCGTGTGAGTCTCACCAAGAAACCCCGCAAAGGCGTGGAGCACACGGTAGACTTGTCTACGGTTTATCGCGGGAAGCCCCGCAACGATTATTGAAAACTTAAATTTTTTTTTAGAGGAGAGTCTGTTGGCTACTACCGCAGATATCAAGAACGGTGTCGTACTCAAGATTGACGGAAATCTCTGGTCTGTCATTGAATTTCAGCATGTCAAGCCCGGTAAGGGCGGTGCTTTTGTGCGCACCAAGCTGCGCAACGTCACCTCCGGTAAGGTCGTCGATAAGACCTTCAACGCAGGCGCTAAGGTTGAGACCGCAACCGTCGACCGCTCCGACTACCAGTACCTCTACCAGGACGGCACCGACTATGTCTTTATGGATATGAAGACCTACGACCAGATTAATGTATCTGAGGTCACCGTCGGTGATGCCGCCAAATACATGCTCGAAAATCAGACCGCAACCATCGCCATGCACGAAGGTTCACCCCTCTACATCGAGCTACCTGCCTCTGTCGTCCTCGAAATCACCTACACCGAACCCGGCCTGCAGGGTGATCGCTCCACAGGCGGAACCAAGCCAGCGACCGTTGAAACCGGCGCCGAAATTCAGGTTCCCCTTTTCCTTGAGACCGGCACCAGGGTCAAGGTCGATACCCGCACAGGCGACTACCTCGGCCGCGTCAACGACTAAGCACCGTGAATTCAAGAACTAAAGCTCGACTTCGCGCCCTCGAAGTTCTGTTTGAGGCAGATCAGCGGGGCGACGATATCATCGACGTTCTGGTTCGTCGCCGTGCCTACACTGCCGCGCAGATTTCCCTCTATTCTGAGCAGATTGTTCGTGGAGTGCGTGACCATGATGAAGAGATTCGAGAGTACATAGAAACATATGCCCAGGACTGGACTATGGATCGCATGCCCTCCGTTGATCGCGTTGCCCTGCGCTTAGGTGCCTGGGAGCTACTTTTTAACGACGAGATTCCTGATGCGGTAGCTATTTCAGAAGCCACCGGGCTGGTTCGGCTGCTGTCAACGGGTGACTCACCCAAGTTCGTCAACGGCCTGCTCGACCGTCTGCGTCAGGTCAAGCCGACCCTGCTGGCCTAGACCCATAGGTACCATCTAAGTCAGAAAAACCCACCAACTAGGTGGGTTTTTCTGACTTAGATGGTACCTACTGAAATGTGTCTCAAATTTAGCCGTCGTGAGGGTGGACGTGGTAAATTGTGTGGTGACAGCAACCTTTAAGTCCGTCCTGTGAGGCGGGAAAGGAGGCCGGCATATGACCGATACCACCGGTGTACCCACACCCAGCGCATCAGATGCGACCCAGCGGACTATTCTCGAAGCAGCCGATATCGAGCGTGCGCTTACCCGTATTGCCCACGAAATTCTAGAGGCTAACAAGGGTAGCCAGGGCCTGGTTCTTCTCGGTATTCCGCGCCGTGGTTTTCCTTTAGCGCAGCGTCTAGCGGCAAAGATTGCCCAGACTGACTCAGACTTTGACCCAGCTTTTTCTCTCGGGCAGCTTGATATCACCATGTACCGGGATGACCTACGCACTAAGCCCGGGCGAACCCCCGAACCCACCCGCCTGCCGGCATCCGGTCTGGAAGGCAAAAGAGTCGTACTGGTTGACGACGTTCTTTACTCCGGGCGTACGATTCGTTCGGCCCTCGACGCCCTGAAAGATTACGGACGCCCGGCTGTAGTCCGCCTTGCGGTTTTGGTTGACCGGGGGCACCGACAACTTCCCATCAGGGCAGATCATGTGGGTAAAAACCTCCCCACGAGCTCTGACGAGGCAGTCAAAGTTCTCCTTGAATCCATTGACGGGGTCAGCGATCGCGTCATCATTGCCCAAGCCGAACACGCGACAGCCCAGATCACCGACCAGCAATCGGGGGAGTAGTTCCGTGCGCCATTTACTTGACACTAAAGACCTGACCCTGGGCGATGCCCTCAACATTCTTGACACCGCCGACTATATGGGCGAGGTTGGCAGGCGCGAGGTTAAGAAGCTACCCGTACTGCAGGGCCGTACCGTGGTCAACCTCTTCTTTGAAGACTCCACCCGCACGAGGCTTTCCTTTGAAGCCGCAGAAAAGCGCTTGTCAGCCGACATTATTAACTTTTCAGCCAAGGGTTCTTCGGTATCAAAGGGTGAGTCGCTGAAAGACACCGCTCAGACTTTGGCCGCTATTAACGCCGACGCTGTCGTCATTCGGCATTCGGCTTCGGGCGCTCCGCAACGGTTGGCAGAAACCGCCTGGATTGATGTTCCCGTACTCAACGCTGGTGATGGTACCCATGCCCACCCAACCCAGGCCCTGCTGGATGCCATGACTCTGCGCCAGTTCAAGGCTCAGGTCGAGGGCGTAGCGACCCGGGGGCTCACCCTTGAAGGTATGCGTGTGGCAATCGTGGGGGATATTCTGCACTCCCGTGTGGCGCGTTCAAACCTTTGGTTACTTCATACCCTGGGGGCCGCTGTAAAGTTTGTTGCTCCTCCCACCCTGCTACCCGTTGACATTGCACACTGGCCTGCTGAGGTCTACTACAGTCTTGATGATGCCATCGAGTCTGGTGTGGATGCGGTGATGATGCTCCGTATTCAAAAGGAGCGCATGAACTCAGCCTTTTTCCCGTCATCTCAGGAATACTCTCGCCTGTGGGGGCTGACGCCCGAGCGTTTTTCCGCCCTTGATACAGCGGGCCACGAAACCGCAATTTTGCACCCGGGCCCGATGAACCGAGGCCTCGAGATTTGTGCTGAGGCTGCTGACTCACCCCGCTCCTGGGTACTGCGCCAGGTCACTAACGGTGTCTCTGTGCGTATGGCTGTGCTTTACCTGCTCATGACCGGTGGTTCTGCCGCCGACTTTTACCCCGGCATCTAAGCGATGAAAGAGAAGAACATGACTGAAACTGCGTACCTCATCAAGGGCGCCTCACTGCTGGGCGAGAAAACCGCCGATATCCTGATTAGCGCTGGGCTTATTGCGCAGGTTGGTGAGAACCTCCAGGACGACACCGCACAGGTCATCGAGGCTGGAGGGCTAATCGCTTTGCCTGGGTTGGTTGATCTGCACACCCACCTGCGCGAGCCCGGTCAAGAAGATGCCGAGACCGTTGAAACCGGTACCCGGGCGGCGGCCCTGGGCGGCTACACCGCAGTCTTTGCGATGGCTAACTCTAACCCTGTGGCAGATACAGCAGGTGTGGTGGAACAGGTCTACGAGCTGGGTAAGAATTCTGGCTGGGTCAAGGTGCAGCCCATTGGCGCTGTGACTGTTGGCCTGGCGGGGGAGCGGTTGAGTGAGATTGGTGCTATGGCGGAGTCTCGCGCCCAGGTGCGTGTCTTCTCTGACGATGGTATGTGTGTCTGGGACCCGGCCCTCATGCGCCGGGCCCTCGAATACGTGAAGACCTTCAAAGGCGTCATTGCCCAGCACGCTCAGGAGCCCCGCCTGACCGAGGGCGCTCAGATGAATGAGGGCAGGGTATCGGCTGAGCTGGGCCTAGCTGGCTGGCCCGCAGTAGCCGAGGAGTCTATTATCGCCCGCGACGTTCTGCTGGCCGAGCACGTTGGCTCCCGCCTGCACATCTGCCACTTGTCTACCAAGGGGTCGGTTGAGATTGTGCGCTGGGCTAAGGAGCGCGGTATCGAGGTGACTGCTGAGGTAACCCCTCATCACCTGCTCCTGACCGATGAGCTGGTACGCACCTATGACCCCGTGTATAAGGTCAACCCGCCCCTGCGCACCGAGGAGGACGTGCTGGCTCTGCGCCAGGCTGTTGCTGACGGCATCATCGACATTATCGGTACCGACCATGCACCCCATCCCGCTGAATCTAAAGACTGCGAGTGGGCCTGTGCAGCCAACGGTATGACCGGTCTGGAGCAGGCTCTGTCCATCGTTCAGAAGACCCTGGTCGATACCGGGTACATCACCTGGTCTGATGTTGCGCGCATCATGAGCACCAGGCCCGCCGAGATTGGGTTGGCAGCTGATCAGGGGCGGCCGCTCGAAGAGGGCGAACCCGCCCACCTGGTGCTGGTTGATCCCTCAGCCGTCCGCGTCATCGACCCTGCCACTCAGGCCACCAAGGGCAAGAATAACCCCTACCGAGGCCTCGAAGTACCCGGTTCGGTCGTGGCTACCTTCTTTGGCGGCCACCCAACAGTGCTTGACGGCAAACTCAACACCCCCGTAAACCGGTCCTAAACCTCTCACGTCTGGTAGGAGAAACCCGTGACTGACAAGCTGATACCCACCCTGATTCTTGCTCTGCTCTGCGTCCTGATTTTCTGGGCTATGCGCAGGGGCTGGCGTGGCCGCCAAACCCGTCAGGCAGGGGTGGGGGAGCTGGCACCGGTTCCGAATCAGTATGAGGATGCCGAGTCAGCCCTGGCCGTTCCAGGTGTGTATATTGCCACCACCGCTATGGGAGACTGGCTCGATCGCATCGCCACCCATACCCTGGGCGTGAAGGCCACTGGCACCTTCTTCATCTTTGACGACGCTGCCATTATTGCCCGTGATGGGGCCGAAGACGTCTTTATTCCCGCTACCGATATTCTTGCTGTGCGCACCGAAGCCGGTATGAGTGGCAAGTTCGTAGAAAAGGACGGCCTGGTGGTCGTCACATGGTCGCTGGCAGGCACCCCGGTCGATACCGGCTTCCGCACCCAGTTCGCTGCCGACAAGGCGTCCCTCACTCAAGCCCTTCACCACATAGCACCCGCCGCAGCTGACCAGCTACCAGCCCACCCCTAAGTTTTCCGCCGGTTCACCGGCGAACCAACCCACAGGAAGTGTGTGAATTGTTCCACCTAGACTCTACCCAGAATGCCGCCATCCTGGTCCTTGAAGATGGCACCTACTATCGCGGTGAAAGCTACGGAGCTCGTGGCTGTACCCTGGGCGAAGCGGTTTTCTCCACCGGTATGACCGGTTACCAGGAAACTCTGACAGACCCCTCCTATGCCGGTCAGATTGTCGTGCAGACTGCGCCCCACATCGGTAATACCGGGGTAAATGACGAGGACGCCGAGTCCCGCAAAATTTGGGTTGCCGGTTATGCTGTACGTGATGCCGCCCGCCGCCCCTCTAACTGGCGTTCTGAGCGTTCACTCGATGACGAACTGGTCGAACAGGGGATTGTTGGCATTCAGGGTATCGACACCCGCGCCCTTACCCGCCACCTGCGTAGCGCCGGTGCCATGCGTGCCGGCATCTTCACCGGCGCTGAGGCTGAACTTCCTGTAGCTGAACTCGTAGCAAAAGTCCAGGCCTCAGCAGAAATGAAGGGCCAGAAGCTAGCTGACTCGGTGTCTATCGAGGAAGCCTACGTTGTAGAGCCTGCTGACCATGGGTGGGAGGGAGAGATTAAAGCCACCCTAGTTGCCCTCGACCTGGGCATCAAGGCCATGACTCCTAAGCGCTTTGCCGAGCGCGGCGTCCGCGTGCACGTACTGCCCGCAACCGCCGCCTTGGAGGACATCACCGCCCTGAACCCCGACGGGGTCTTCTTCTCCAACGGGCCCGGCGACCCCGCGACTGCGGACGACCAGGTTCAGCTACTCCGGTCAGTGCTGCGTACCGGCACCCCCTTCTTCGGCATCTGCTTTGGCAACCAGCTACTGGGCCGGGCACTGGGATTTGGCACCTACAAGCTGCCTTTCGGTCACCGCGGCATCAACCAGCCCGTCATGGACCGCACCACAGGCAAGGTAGAAATCACCGCCCAGAACCACGGCTTCGCCGTAGACGCCCCCCTTGATGGAGCCGTCACCGCACCCAATGCTGAATTCGGTCGCGTCGAAGTTTCCCACGTAGGACTCAACGACCGGGTAGTCGAGGGGCTGCGCTGCCTTGATATTCCTGCTTTCTCCGTGCAGTACCACCCCGAGGCAGCCGCAGGACCTCATGACGCTGCCTACCTCTTTGACCGTTTCATCGACCTCATGCTCGAGAAGAAGAACTAAGGACACCGAACCATGCCCAAGCGTAACGATCTCAACTCAATTCTCGTCATAGGTTCCGGCCCGATTGTCATTGGTCAGGCCGCCGAATTCGACTACTCGGGCACCCAGGCCCTACGCGTGCTCAAGGAAGAAGGCGTGCGCGTTATTCTGGTCAACTCCAACCCGGCCACTATCATGACCGACCCCGAGTTTGCCGATGCCACCTACATCGAACCGATTACCCCCGAGGTCATCGAAAAGATTATCGCCAAGGAAAAGCCGGACGCCATTCTGCCCACCCTCGGTGGTCAGACCGCCCTCAACGCCGCTATCGCCCTCGATGAGCAGGGCATTCTCGATAGATACGGGGTTGAGCTGATCGGTGCCAACATCGAAGCCATCAACCTGGGCGAAGACCGCGAGGCCTTCAAGGGGGTTGTCGAACGTGCCGGTGGCGAGTCTGCCCGCTCCGTCATCGTCCACACCATGGACGAAGCCCTCGAAGCCGCCAAGGAACTGGGCTACCCCATGGTAGTGCGCCCCTCCTTCACTATGGGCGGCCTGGGCTCGGGTATGGCCTACAACGAAGAAGACCTGCACCGCATCGCAGGTGCCGGTATCCAGTACAGCCCCACCAGCGAGGTTCTGCTCGAAGAATCCATCCTGGGCTGGAAGGAATACGAACTGGAAATGATGCGAGATAAGAACGACAACGTGGTTGTCGTCTGCTCCATCGAAAACTTCGACCCCGTAGGTGTGCACACCGGCGACTCCATCACCGTAGCCCCTGCTCTGACCCTAACCGACCGCGAGTACCAGAAGCTACGCGACATCGCTATCAACGTGATTCGCGAAGTTGGCGTCGATACCGGTGGCTGCAACATCCAGTTCGCTATCGACCCGGCAACCGGCCGCGTCATCGTCATTGAGATGAACCCCCGTGTCTCCCGCTCGTCCGCTCTGGCCTCTAAGGCAACCGGTTTTCCCATTGCCAAGATCGCTACCAAGCTCTCCCTGGGCTACACTCTGGATGAAATTCCCAACGATATCACCCAGAAGACCCCGGCCTCCTTCGAGCCCACCCTCGACTATGTTGTGGTCAAGGTACCCCGCTTTGCCTTTGAAAAGTTCCCCGCGGCAGACCCCACCCTGACCACCACCATGAAGTCAGTAGGTGAGGCCATGGCCCTGGGCCGTAACTTCACCGAGGCCCTGCAGAAGGCCATGCGCTCTATGGAGCAGAAGGGCTCAACCTTCCGTTTCGACAACCCCGAGCTGGGCGCAGACCAGCTGGCTGCCCTGATTGAGCAGACCAAGACCGCGACCACTAACCGCATCTTCCAGGTACAGCGAGCCCTGCTGGCAGGTGCCACTGTTGAAGAGATGTACGAGGCAACCGCCATCGACCCCTGGTTCCTGGATCAGCTGGTGCTACTCAACGAGGTAGCCGCAGAAATCGCTGCCTCCAAGACCTTGGACGAGCGCACCCTGCGCCTGGCCAAGCGTCACGGTTTCTCCGACGCCCAGATTGGTGAGATTCTGGGCATGAACGAGGCAGTAGTGCGCGGTATCCGCCACGCCCTGAACATCCGCCCCGTCTTCAAGACCGTTGATACCTGCGCCGCCGAGTTTGAGGCCTTCACCCCCTACCACTACTCCTCCTACGACCAGGAGGACGAGGTAGCCCACCATGAGAAGCCCTCCATCATGATTCTGGGTTCCGGCCCCAACCGAATCGGTCAGGGTATCGAATTTGACTACTCCTGTGTTCACGCCTCCATGGTGTTGCGTGAAGCCGGCTATGAGACCGTGATGGTCAACTGCAACCCCGAGACCGTATCTACCGACTACGACATCTCAACCCGCCTCTATTTTGAGCCCCTCACCCTAGAAGATGTGCTTGAAATTGTTGAGGCCGAGCGCCGTACCGGTGGCCTGCTGGGCGTCTTCGTTCAGCTCGGTGGTCAGACCCCGCTCAAGCTTGCTCAGGAACTTAAGGTAGCCGGTATCCCGATTCTGGGTACCTCACCCGAGGCGATCGACCTGGCTGAGGACCGCGGCGAATTCTCCCGGGTGCTCGAAGAAGCTGGTTTGCTTTCTCCCAAGAACGGCACCGCCTACACCTTCGAGAATGCCAAGAAGATTGCGGACGAGATCGGCTACCCCGTGCTGGTACGCCCCTCTTACGTGCTGGGCGGCCGCGGCATGGAAATTGTCTACTCAGAAGCCCAGCTGGCCCGCTACCTAGAGAACGCAACCGAGGTTTCCCCCTCCCAACCCGCTCTCATTGATAAGTTCCTCGAAGACGCCGTTGAAATTGACGTTGATGCCCTCTTTGACGGTGAAGAGCTCTACCTGGGCGGCGTCATGGAGCACATCGAAGAGGCCGGTATTCACTCGGGTGACTCCGCCTGCACCCTGCCTCCCATTACCCTGGGCCCGGATGTCATCGAGCAGGTCAAGGAGGCGACCTACAAGATTGCCGCCGGTGTGGGCGTGCGCGGTCTGATTAACATTCAGTTCGCTGTAGCTTCAGAGATTCTCTACGTGATTGAGGCTAACCCCCGTGCCTCTCGCACCGTGCCCTTTGTCTCTAAGGCAACCGGTGTGCAGCTGGCTAAGGCAGCTGCCCTCATTGGTACCGGCAAGTCCCTTGCCGATCTCAAGGGCGAAGACTACCTGCCTGTTAACATGGATGGCGCCACTCTGCCCGCTGAGACCGCTATTGCTGTCAAGGAAGCTGTGCTGCCCTTTAGCCGCTTCCGCACCCCTGAGGGCGTTGTGGTTGACTCCCTGCTCGGCCCAGAAATGCGCTCCACCGGCGAGGTCATGGGCCTGGATCGCCACTTCGACACTGCCTTTGCCAAGGCCGAAGCATCGGCTGGTTCCAAGCTGCCGACCGAGGGCAAGGTCTTCGTCTCGGTTGCCAACCGCGATAAGCGCAATTCGATTATCTACGTGAAGATGTTGCAGCAGCTGGGCTTTGAGATAGTCTCCACCGGCGGTACCGCTGATGTGCTACGCCGTAACGGGGTTGAGTCGCTGGTGGTCCCCAAGATTGCAGAGACCAAGGAGGGGGAGCGTTCTATCGTCGACATGATACGCGATGGCGACATCGACCTGATTTTCAACACTCCCTCTGGCGGTCAGGCTCGCGGTGATGGCTATGAAATTCGGGCAGCAGCCACCTCGGTGGGCTGCCCCGTGATGACCACCGTCTCTGAGTTCGGTGCCGCAGTTCAGGGTATCAACGCACTGCGCGAATACAGCTGGGATGTGATGAGCCTGCAGGAACACGGTGCTTCAATTGAAGCTGCCCTGGAAGCGCGGGAGGCCTAATGTCACGCGGTTTTGGTGATCGCCTGGCTGCGGCCATGGGGGAGAAGGGGCCCCTGTGCGTGGGAATTGACCCCCACCCCGCCCTGCTTGAGGCGTGGGGGCTACCCGATGCGGCGGCGTCCTTAAGCACCTTTGCCTCGGCCGTGCTTGAAGCCTGCGGCCCGGTGGCCGCCGCCCTCAAGCCCCAGGTGGCACTCTTTGAACGCCACGGCTCGGCGGGCTTAGCTGCTCTGGAGCAACTGCAGCGGGATGCTGCGGACGCTGGCGTGCTGGTGGTTGCCGACGCCAAGCGCGGCGATATTGGCTCCACGATGGCCGCCTATGCGGACGCCTGGCTGGGGGAGACTTCACCTTTGGGTACCGACTCAGTAACCCTCAGCCCCTATCTGGGTTTTGAGTCCCTGCGCCCGGCCCTGGACCTGGCAGACCGTAATAATCGGGGCATCTTTGTGCTGGCTCTAACCTCTAACCCGGAGGGCAAGAGCGTTCAGCATGTGGGTGGGAGCAGCTCTGTTGCCAAGTCCATTATTGAGGCGGCTCGCATCGAGAATGAGACCTGCTCCTGGCAGGCCATGGGCCCTACCGGCTTGGTTATTGGCGCAACGGTCGGTGATGCGATCAAGGCGCTAGAGATTGATTTATCAACCTTCAACGGCCCCATCCTGGCTCCCGGTTATGGGGCCCAGGGGGCAACGGCAGCAGACCTGCACCGGGTCTTTGCTGGAATCGAGAGCCAGGTACTGGTTAATTCCTCTCGCGGAGTGCTTTCCGCCGGGCCGCACGTAGGTAATGTACGTAACACAGCAAAAAGGGCACGTGACCAGCTGGTAACCACGCTCTAAGCATAAATTTCAGGTAAAAATGGTGGGGTTTTGGGAGGAATCTCACCATTTTCTTTTAAATATTTGGTTACTCACCAGTAACATACTTCCCTAACTGTTTCTGACATGCTATTTTGTAAGTGTTGGTTCGCAAGAAGTTCGCACACCCCCCCCCAATAGAGGTGAGCAAACCTTTGTTTTACCTCAGGTGCGTTCTCCCAACACTACTCAATTACAAGCCGAACCCGGCTTCTCGCACAGAAGGATCTAAATATGCCTCTTAAGCCCCTCACCGAAGAACAGCGCGCCGCAGCCCGCGAAAAGGCCAAGAAAGCCCGAGTTGCCCGCGCTGAAGTCAAAGATGCCGTGAAGAACAAGAAAATCACCATCGCTGAAGTTCTCAAGCGTTCCGAAAGCGATGAAGCAATCGCTAGACTTAAGGTAACTGACCTGCTCACTTCCCTGCCGGGTGTGGGTGAGGTTCGGACCGAAAACATCTTGAACGAACTTAACATCGCAGCCTCACGTCGTTTGCGTGGTCTTGGAATCCACCAGCGTAAGGCTTTGATTAACCTTCTCGACCGATAGGGTAGAACCATGGCAGAACAGACAACCGCTCCTATGCTCACCGTACTTGCCGGCCCCACCGCTGTAGGTAAGGGCACTGTGTCGGCCTACATCCGTGAGCATTACCCCCAGGTTTGGTTTTCTGTTTCTGCCACTACTCGCGACCCCCGCCCAGGCGAAGAGGACGGCGTCCACTACTACTTCGTATCAGACGAAGAGTTTGACTCAATGGTAGAGAACCGCCAGATGCTGGAATGGGCTACCGTGCACAACTCCTATAAGTACGGCACCATTCGCTCTATGGTGCAGAAGCAGCTGGACGCCGGCAAGCACGTTCTACTTGAAATTGACCTGCAGGGTGCCCGTCAGGTACGCAATGCTATGCCCGAGGCCCAGCTCATCTTCTTGGCACCACCGAGCTGGGATGAATTAGTCTCACGGCTTGCTGGCCGTGGCACTGAATCACCTCAGGAGCAGGAGGCTCGCCTCGATACCGCAAAGATTGAGCTAGCCGCCGAACCCGAATTTGACCACACTGTAGTCAACCAGACAGTAGACGAAGCTGCCCAAGAGATTGTTCGTCTCATGGGTATAAATCGCTAGACCGGTTGTTGGGAGGCTTGTTCAAAGGCTCTTATCCTTGGCGCCCCGGGCTCGTGTTCAAACACGAGCCCGGGGCGCCTTGTTGCATTTTTGAATAACCGCAAGGGGTAGCAAGGTGGGTGGGCCGGTGTCACCGGCGCCACCGCCCTTGTGCGTGACAAAGAAACAGTTGACAGCTAGTATTAGGTAGAGTTTTATGCCGCCGGAAGCGCCGGTGGCGAGCAAGCACAGTCAAACATGGAGTCTTACGTGGCCAACGCACACAACGATGAAGGTATCATCAATCCCAGCGCAGACGCTCTCATTCAAAAAGCTGAGTCGAAGTACGGTTTGGTGATTTTCGGTGCTCGCCGTGCCCGCCAGATTAACGCCTACTACGCGCAACTTCACGAGAATCTCTATGATTATGTAGGCCCACTGGTTGATTCAGAGCCCAACGAGAAGTCACTCTCAGTAGCCATGCGCGAAATTAATGAGGGACTGATTGAAGCCCGCCACATCCAGGACGGCCAGTTTGATGAAAACGGCTCCCTGGTTCACGATGAAGAGCCCAGCGCCTTCCTCGCTGGCGGTGATTTCTACATGGACGAGCCCTACGTCGAGTATGTTGATGCCGAAGACGCAGACCAGGCGTAAAGCACTCTAAACTCATGCGAGTTGTTATTGGTATTGGAGGGGGCATCGCTGCGTATAAGGCAGCGATGCTCCTTCGTCTTTTTAGCAAAGCCGGTCACGAGGTTATCGCCATCCCCACCGAGGCAGCTTTGAAATTTGTGGGAGCCCCGACTCTTGAGGCGCTCAGCGGCAACGCCGTATCAGTAGACGTCTTCGAGCGGGTGCCCGAGGTCAACCATGTGCGCCAGGCTGAACTGGCTGACGCGGTAATTATCGCACCGGCTACCGCCGACCTACTGGCTCGTCTGGCTGTGGGCCGGGCCAACGACCTTTTGACTGCTACGGTGCTGACTACTCACGCACCGGTCGTCCTTGCCCCCGCTATGCATACGCAAATGTGGGAGCATCCCGCGACACGGGCCAACGTGGCGACTTTGCGTGGTTTTGGCTATCACGTAATTGAGCCCGCTGTTGGCCGGCTGACCGGCCCTGATTCGGGTGTAGGCCGCCTCCCTGAACCCGAAGATATTTTTACACAGGCACTTGAGATTCTGAGCTGGGAACAGGGGAGTAGCCCCATGAATCAGCTCCGGCAGGACGCCGGGGCCGACGCCCTGCCACTGGCAGGGCAACGCCTGCTAGTAACCGCCGGTGGAACTAGAGAAGCCCTCGATCCGGTTCGTTTTCTAGGTAACCGCTCCTCCGGTAAGCAGGGGCTTGCCTTGGCTTTGGCCGCTCAAGATCTCGGAGCTGAGGTGCATGTGGTCGCCGCCCACCTTGAGGTTCCGTTACCTGGTCAGTTGACTGCCGTTACCCGGGTATCTAGTGCGCAGGATCTTAAGCAGGCAGTCTTCGAGCGGCTGGCTGAAACCGATATTCTGGTGATGACTGCCGCTGTCGCGGACTTTCGCCCAGCTAGCTATGAAACTTCTAAAATTAAAAAAACAGAAGACCCAGCTTCAGACCCGGTCATTAAGCTAGTGCGTAACCCCGATATCCTGCGCGAAGCTGTACTACACCGCCAGTCCAACCCGGCAGCGTCCCCGCACACAATCGTGGGTTTTGCAGCCGAAACCGGCGACGAGACAAGTAGCCCGCTAGACTATGGCAAGACCAAACTAGCGCGTAAGGGGTGCGACTGGCTGGCCGTTAACACCGTCAGCGAATCCCAGGGGTTTGGCACCGACACCAACCGCATCACGCTGCTTGCCTCCGACGGTGCAGACCCTCTGGTGACCGAAGGAAGTAAGGCGAGAGTAGCTGAAGACATGTTGCGTCACATCGCAACGCGGCTCAACAAACGGCCATTGATAGACCGCACGCCACCGAGAGAAGTACCCTAGAACAGTGACTGAAACAAACCATCTTCGACTCTTTACATCAGAATCGGTGACCGAGGGGCACCCTGACAAGATCTGTGACCAAATCTCAGATTCAATCCTAGATGCTCTGCTGACCGTTGATCCACTCTCCAACGTAGCAGTTGAGACTCTAGTAACTACCGGTCAGGTTCACGTTGCCGGTGAGGTAACTACCAAAGGCTACGTCGATATCCCTCGCATCGTACGCCAAACCATTCTCGATATCGGCTATAACTCCTCAACCCACGGGTTCGACGGCGAGTTCTGCGGTGTCTCGGTATCCATCGGCGAGCAGTCATCCGACATCAACTCCGGCGTGTATAATTCGCTGGAAGCACGCCAGGGCACTGCCACTGACGACCTCGACCGCCAGGGTGCCGGTGACCAGGGCATTATGTTCGGTTACGCCACCAACGAGACTGACGTGCTGATGCCTGCCCCCATCTATGTGGCCCACCGCCTGGCTGAACAGTTAACCAAGGTACGCAAGGACGGCACGCTTCCGAATCTGCGACCCGACGGTAAGACTCAGGTCACCCTGGGTTACGATGAAAACTTCAAGCCCGTCATGATTGACACCGTAGTAGTCTCTACCCAGCACACCGCTGATTATGACCTAGACCAGCTAGCAGCCGATATCAAGAAGCATGTAATTGAGCCTGTGCTAGCTAGCGTTGACTTCGATTCCTCGAAGGCCACGTTCATCATTAACCCCGCAGGCCGCTTCGTACAGGGTGGCCCCGTAGGTGATGCCGGCCTGACCGGTCGCAAGATTATCGTTGATACCTACGGCGGTATGGCTCGCCACGGTGGCGGCGCCTTCTCCGGTAAAGACCCCTCCAAAGTCGACCGCTCTGCAGCCTACGCTATGCGCTGGGTCGCCAAGAACATTGTGGCAGCAGGGCTGGCCGACCGCGCAGAGGTCCAGGTTGCCTATGCCATTGGTCAGGCCGCTCCGGTCGGTATCTACGTAGAGACCTTTGGCACTGAAAAGGTGGAGGTTCACTCGATTGAACGGGCCATTCGTGAAGTCTTTGACTTGCGCCCTCTGGCTATTATTCGTGACCTTGAACTGCGCCGCCCCATCTATGCTAAAACAGCAGCCAACGGCCATTTCGGCCGAGAAGAACACGAGTTCACCTGGGAGCAGACCAACCGCGTCAGTGAGCTCAAAGCAGCCGTAGGCCTCTAAGCCGGTTTTCTCTATAATGGGTGTATGACTGGCGAGCCCACCACCGAATCCCTGCAACCCGATCTGTTGCAGGGGTTCTCTGTACCCGAGCCCAAGCTCGTCGGCTCCACTGCCGCCGAGGACGCTAGCGTGGTGCGCCCTATCGCACGGGTGCATATTGACACCCATGTGCCGCACCTGGACCGTCTCTTTGACTACACGGTACCCGCCGCACTCGACGAAGCGGCCCAGCCGGGCGTGCGCGTGCGTGTCAAATTCGGTGCCCGTGAGGTCAACGGCTGGTTGCGTGAACGGAGCGAACGTTCAGACGCCCCTGCCCGCCTGATACCTCTACATAAGGTTATCTCGCCCCTGCCCGTGGTCAGCCCAGAAGTTTTCGAGCTGGCAGACGACCTAGCCAACCGCTATGCAGGTTTAGTGCCCGATGTACTCCGACTGGCTGTACCCTCCCGGGTTGCCTCAGCAGAAGAACCCTACCTATCGAGTACTCACACCGCAGAACCTGACCCCGCACAGGAAGATGAGCTCATCTGCCCTGACCTCACAGACTTTAACGACTACACCGGCGGCCCTGAATTCTGTGATGATCTCCTAGCAGGAGCTGAAGCTAGGGGCGTTATGGCCGTACTGCCTTCTCACCCCGAGCACTCTTGGGAACATCTGCTTGCCGCTGCGCTGGCGGCCACAGCTTCTACCGGCAGGGGAGCTCTGGCCGTTGTACCCGATCATAAGAGCCTCGACAGGCTCTGTGCCGCCCTCCACGCTCTTGTTCCTGCTGACACCTACGTGCGCCTGACAGCCACTGATAAGCCGACCCCACGCTACACCAACTACCTCAAGGCACTTACCGGGCAGGCTAAGATCGTGGTCGGTACTCGCTCCGCAGCCTATGCTCCCGTAGCTCACCTTGGGCTGGTAGCCTGCTGGGACGACGGTGACTTCTCCCTTATTGAACAGCGTGCCCCTTACTGCCATGCCCGAGACGTGCTATTGCTCCGTGCAACTCGCGAAAAGACCGCGGCTCTTTTTATGGGCTACACGGTCTCCAGCGAAGCTGCCCGCCTTGTACGCACCCGATGGGCCTCTTTCATCGGCCCGGACCGTCCCACCCTCCGTGCCCGTACCCCCCGCATCATGCCTACCGGAGATAACTTCCAACTTGCCCGTGACCCCCTCGCTGCCATCGCACGTATACCTCACCAGGCCTTTGCTGTTGCCCAAGATGCCCTCAAGCACGGCCCGGTTCTCGTCCAGGTTGCCCGTGCAGGCTACATACCTGCCCTAGCCTGCCAACGTTGCCGTATGCCAGCCCGGTGCGACACCTGCCGCGGCCCCCTAACCCAACCTGCCGGTGGCTCGGCCCCCCAATGCGGCTGGTGCGGCCATCTCGCTCACCACTGGCACTGCTTCGACTGCGGCTACGACCGCTGGCGCACCGGTGCAGCAGGAGCTCTCCGCACTGCCGAAGAACTTGGCCGCGCTTTTCCTGACGTCCCCGTGATTACCTCCAGCGGCGAAAACATTAAAACTACCGTTGGGCCTGAGCCCGCCCTGGTCATCGCAACGCCCGGGGGTGAACCGGTTGCAGCAGGGGGCTACGCCGCCGCCCTTCTGCTTGACGCAGATCGGATGCTTCACTTCGACTCACTCCGAGCCCCTGAAACAGCCCTCCGCCGCTGGTTCAACTCCGCCGCCCTCGTACGCCCCTTTGCCCAGGGCGGCCAAGTCGTGACCACGGCCTCGCCCTCACCCGCGCTCGAAGCTCTCATCCGTTGGGATCCCGCCGGATTTGCACACTGGGAAATGGAAGAGCGCGCTGAAATAGGCCTGCCACCAGCCGTGCGCACCGCGGCCATTACCGGCAGCGAAAGTGCTGTGCGTACCTATCTTGACTTCATCGAAATCCCCGACGGAGCCCGCGTCAGTGGCCCTGTACCGTTGGGTGACCCCACTGGCTACTACGAAGGCGAAGCTGACGGCCAACTATACCGTGCCATCATCTTTTTCACCTACGCCCAAGGCCCAACCCTGACCCACCATCTACGCTCCCTTAAAGCCTCACTCTCTGCCCTGAAAAAAAGCGAACCCGTGCAGATACGCTGCGACGGGCTCGATATTCTCTAGAGTACCGGGAATAGTCGAAAGGGCGCTGGCTGGACGTTTCACTGCTCCCAGCCTGACCTCAACTTTTCGTTGAAGTCAGGGAGCTGGCAAGGCCAACCAGAGTCAAGGCGCTACTTTCCCAGCTGTAGCGGGAGGCGTCCTCTAAACCAGCGTGTATCGCCCGTAATTGTACTTCTCGGTTTTCAAGATCGCGTACTGCCTGAGCAAAAGCGAAAGGTGAATCGGTTTCAGCGAAGCGGGCACTGGGAGCGATTTCCCGGAAAATCGGAATATCAGCGAGTATCACCGGGCACCCCGCTGACTGGGCCTCTACCACTGGCAGACCGTAGCCTTCCTCTCGGCTGGCAGTGAGCAGGGCAGCGGCTCTACCCAAGAGTCTTCGATAGTCCTCATCGCTGATCCCCTGATGGAAAACCACGTTCTCCCCGGCCAGGGGTTGAAGCTCTGCCAGGCGTGCGGGAGAAATTTTTGACAGGAGGTGCAGGCGGTAGTCCGGCAGAAACTTCATAGCTCCCAATAGCGTCTCTACGTTCTTGTAGGGCATAAAGGAGCCCATGTACAGCAGGTCCTTCATGCGGCTACCGGCCAGCTCCACAGCCTGTGCTGATGAAACGAAGCCCTCGGGCTGGGGGGCGTTGGGAATTACTGTGATGGGCCGTTTCGTCAGGGTGCGCTCTCTCATGAGCTCCGCCGTGGTCTGCGAGACTGTGGCCACGGCGTCCGCAGAATTGAGCAAATACCGCTGCGGGGTGTAGGTGGTGTGAAAAAGCCGCCACCCCGCGCGCACCTGTGCCGGTAGAAAGCCCGGAGGGGTTGGGTGAGAATAGTAAATGAGGTCGTGCAGGGTGAGTATCAGTTTGAAACGACGGCCTAACCCGCCCAACCCCAGTGTCTGCATGGGGGAGAAGACTACATCGGGTGAAAAGCGATTGAGCTGTAACGCAGCGGTGGGCTCCAGGGGTGAGGTCGGCGAACAAATTACCACGTGCGGCAGATCAGGGAGCATCTGCAGCTGGCGCTCATCAGAGATGACCATCGTTAACTCAAGCCCGTCAGGCAGGCGCGGGTCACGGGCGTCGATCAGATTTTTTAAGGCTGACAGCAAGGATGCCGTGTAACGGCTAATCCCATCGTGGAAACCAATGCGTGTATAGCGGGCATCTACACAAAGTTTCACGGGCCCTCCTGGCGGTGAAAGTCAGAAATGAGCGAAGCAGCACGGAGAGGAGCTTCGTAGTGAATCAGATGACCCACCCGCGGAATTATATCGAGGCGTCCGTGCTGTAGCGAAGTAGCCATCTCATGTTGAAGCTCAAGCGTTCCCAAGTCGTCCTTCTCAGCCACAATCATCTGAACCGGGAGCGGCAGAGCCGCCACAAACTCAGCAGCAGTTGCAGAAATTGATGCTCGGTAGGCTTGTAACACCGCATCGCGAGAGGCAAAAGCCCCAAAATAGGCGTCATGCTGACCATTGATGAAGGTGCGTAGTTGTGGATCGGTAGTTTTCATCATGAACTCGCTCGACACCCGAGTAATCAGGCGTGATCGAAGAAGGGCAAATCCCACAGAAGCAGGCAAGGCAGCCCCTGCCCCGTAGTAGAACTCAGCCAGGCGAATCATCACCTTCTGCTGGCCCTCCAGAGCGGGCTGGCAGATGGGATTAATGAGGGTTAAGCGCTCCACCAGTTGCGGGCGAACCAGCGCCAGGTACGCAACCACTATGGACCCAAAAGAATGACCGACCAGGTGTACCGGCCTACCCACTGCGGTTTCAATAAAGTCAATCAGCCAGGCAGCGTAGGTTGAAACCGTATGCTCCGCATCCGGAATCGGTTCAGAGCGCCCAAAACCGGGCAAATCAGGGATATAAACCTCAAACTCCTGTAGACCAGAGGCAATAATCTCAAGTCCGTGATGATCGCCTCTGAAACCGTGCACTAAAAGTAGGGGAGCGGTGCCAGGGTTATCTGACTGCCCGTAAACCCACCAGCGGCTCCGTGTACCGCCTACCAGCCCCTCCCGCAAGGAACCCGCAGGCACACAAGCCGGAACCGGTTCGAACACAGACTCCTGCGTGGGCAAGGTGTGCTGCTTTATATCCAACTTCTTCACACAACCACTGTACCGCCTTGACCCGCTAGCTCTCCGCCAGCCCAAGCGGCCATCGGGCGCAGTCAGGCTAGGCACGGTACACTAGAGAACAAACCATTGACAGTTTTGACTTTTGCGCGCCCAAAAACCGGGCTACAGCAAAACCGCAACAGACAGGAAACACCGTGACTGGTCAGGTAGAGCCTACCGAACAGAACGAAACCACCTGGGACTTTTCAGCTATGGAAGCCAAATGGCAGCCCTACTGGGAAGAGACCAAGGTCTTCGAACCCACCAACGAAGAAGGTAGGGAGACCCGCTACGTAGCGGACATGTTCCCCTACCCCTCAGGTGATCTACACATGGGCCACGCCGAAGCTTTCGCTATCGGCGACGTTATTGCCCGTTTCTGGAAGCAGAAGGGGTTTAATGTGTTGCACCCCATCGGCTGGGACTCCTTCGGTCTACCCGCGGAAAACGCAGCAATCAAAAACAATACCCACCCGAAAGAGTGGACCTACAAAAACATCGCAACCCAGGCGGACTCATTCAAACGGTACGGCATCATGGTCGATTGGTCACGCCGCTTGCACACTTCAGACCCTGAGTACTACAGGTGGACCCAGTGGCTCTTTCAGCAGTTCTATAAGAAGGGTCTGGCCTATCGTAAGTACTCCCAGGTCAACTGGTGCCCCAAAGATCAGACCGTTCTCGCTAACGAGCAGGTCGTCAACGGAGCCTGCGAGCGTTGCGGCACTACCGTCACTAAAAAGTCACTGAACCAGTGGTACTTCAAAATCACCGACTATGCCCAGGAGCTACTGGATGACATGAAGGAGCTGGAGGGCCACTGGCCCGACCGTGTTCTGGCTATGCAGCGTAACTGGATTGGTCGTTCCGAGGGTGCAGAAGTAACCTTTCAGGTTGAAGCTACTGAGGAAAAGCCCGCAACCACCGTGGACGTCTTCACCACCCGCCCCGATACCCTCTACGGCGCTACTTTCTTTATTGTCGCGGCTGACGCTAATCTGGCCCTTGAGCTGGTGACCGATGAGCAACGTGAAGCCCTCGAGGCCTACCGTGAAGAGATTAAGGTTCTCTCGGACATCGACCGCCAGTCCACCGACCGCGAGAAGACCGGCGTCTTCCTGGGCCGTTACGCCATTAACCCGCTGACCGGGGCCAAGCTGCCCCTGTGGGCCTCCGACTACGCCCTGGCCGACTACGGCACCGGTGCCCTCATGGCAGTTCCCGCCCACGACCAGCGCGACCTTGACTTTGCCCGTACCTTCGATATTCCCGTCATCACTGTTGTTGATACCGGCGAAGGCGACCCCGCCGAAACCGGCGTGGCAACCACCGGCGACGGCCTGCATATCAACTCCGGCCCCCTTAACGGCCTCAACAAAACCGAAGCCATCACCAAGGTGGTTGGCATACTCGAAGAAAAAGGTATTGGAACCGGTAAGGTCAACTACCGCCTGCGCGACTGGCTCCTTTCCCGCCAGCGTTTCTGGGGTTGCCCCATTCCCGTCATTCACTGCGAAGAACACGGCGAACAGCTGGTGCCCGAGGACCAGCTGCCCGTGCTGTTGCCCGATAACCTTTCCGGTGAGGATTTAGCTCCCAGGGGCCAATCACCCCTTGCTGCAACCACCGAGTGGAACACCGTTCCCTGCCCCGTCTGCGGCAGAGACGCTCAGCGTGACTCAGATACCATGGACACCTTCGTGGACTCCTCCTGGTACTTTATGCGCTACGTCTCGCCCCATGATGACCGGGAAATCTTCGACCCTGCACAGATGAAAAAGTGGAACCAGGTCGACATGTATGTCGGTGGCGTTGAGCACGCAATTTTGCACCTGCTGTACGCTCGCTTTTTCACCAAAGTGATTCGTGACCTGGGTCTGATTGAGCACTCCGAGCCCTTTAAGGCCTTGATGAATCAGGGGCAGGTGCTGAATCAGGGCAAGGCTATGTCTAAGTCTCTAGGTAATGGTGTTGATCTCGGCCAGCAGCTTGATGAGTTCGGTGTTGACGCTATCCGCACCGTAATGGTGTTTGCCTCCCCGCCTGAGGACGACGTTGACTGGGCAGATGTTTCCCCAGCGGGTATGCAGAAGTTCCTGGCCCGCGCCTGGCGCGTAGCCAATGACGTTACCAGTCAGGTGGGTGCGGACGGGGCAACCGGCGACGCGACCCTGCACAAACTGGTACACCGCACTATTCATGATGTTGATTCACTGGTTGAAAACGGCAAGTTCAACGTTGCTGTTGCCAGAACCATGGAACTAGTCAACGCCACCCGAAAGGCTATTGATTCAGGTACAGGTTCAGCAGACCCTGCCGTGCGAGAAGCGGCCGAGGCTATCGCCATTTTGCTTTCCCTTTACGCCCCCTACACTGCTGAGGACGCCTGGCACCTGCTCGGTCACGATACTCCGGTGCTCACCGCAGGCTGGCCCAACGTAGACCCCGCTCAGCTGATTGACGATACCGTCACCGCCATCGTTCAGGTCAGGGGCAAGGTTAAGGATCGTTTGGAGGTAGCCAAAGATATTTCCGAGGCCGACCTTGAGACTCTGGCCCTGGAATCTGAGGCCGTGCAGCGTGCCCTGGGGGGCGCAGATATCCTCAAAGTTATTGTGCGAGCACCCAAACTGGTGAATATCGTTATCTAAATCCCCAGGGGTAAGGAATAATAGGGTGCCCCACCGAGAAATCGGTGGGGCACCCTATCTTTAGGAGCTGTCATACGGGTAAGGTGAGCTTTTTGGCCTGTACAGTTGATAGGGTGCGTTCATTAGCTTTGGTCACCGATTCTTCGGCCGCCATACCAGCTGCCCTCGTTGCATCACTTAAAGCTGAGGGTGGTTTTGCTGTTGCCCACCTTCCGGTTACGGTTGGGGGCCGTCACCTTGATACTCTGTCTGCTGACCAGCTTGATGAAGCTATCGCCATGGCTCACGTGCAGGGCCAGCAGGTGACGACCTCGGGGGCGTCACCTGGGCAGTTTGTTGATCTCTACGAGCAGCTAGCTGAGCAGGGTTATAGCGGCGTTGTATCTATGCACTTATCAGGGCAGCTTTCGGGTACCTGTGACGCTGCCCGGGTGGCAGCCAATATGGTCGATATTCCTGTGGCCGTGGTTGATTCTTTGAACCTGGCGATGGGGCTGGGGGAGCCGGTGGTACGCCTGCACCGCTTGCTGGCCCACGAGAATAATCTTGAGAAAGCTATCGCTCTGGCTGAGGAGCTCTGCGCTACCACTGACCTTTACTTCTTTATCCCTACCCTGGACGCGCTGAAACGGGGTGGGCGGGTTAGCCCGGCTCTAGCTATGGTGGGGCAAATGTTCCAGATTCGACCGGTGGCTACGGTGCTTGACGGTCGTTTACATTACATTGAGCGCCCGCGTACTACGGCAAAGGCCATAGAACGCCTGGTTGCTATTACTCAAAAGGCTTGTGCCTCCCGATACGGGGAGCTACCCTTGGATGCACCCTTAGAACACAGGGACGCTCCGGCTTTGCTCCAGCGCGCTGGGCAGGTTGTCGCCATTCATTACTCAGGCAACTACAAGCAGGCCCAGAAGCTCAAGCAAGACCTTGGCCCCATCGCTCACGATGCCCAGCTCACTCCGCTACCAGCCGTTCTTTCGGCTCATGCCGGTTTAGGGGCCTTAGCTACTGTTATTTTTTAGCGCTATCAGTTGTACCTCTCCGCTAACAAGGGGTGTGGACAAGTCCGTCATAGACGTGTCATTACTGCACCGATATGGCCCTGATTACGGGGCTAACCACTGTTATAGCGCGGGGCCACTTATCCACAACCGGGTTTAAGCTCGCGCTGGTAGCTTTAGAGTCCTACCCTGAGGGCATGAAGCACCGTCAGCCTACTACCTCATATGACTCGCTCCCTCGTTCAGGGGCTGTTTCGCCCCCTGGGCTGAGCCAGCAGCTTGACTATTTGCTGGCTAGTCGGGGGCCCCAAAGAGCAGCCTCGCAAGAGCAGGAAGACGGGCCTTTAGCCGAAGCTAGCTCACGCAAGAGTGAAGAGACATCCTCAGGCGTGTCCACGACAGCTGTTGCGGGGAGTAAATCTGGCTCACCACGGCACCGCGCTCTACTGGAGCGGGCTCTCGAGGCTACACCTAAGCACACTAACAAGTCTTTAGCCGATCCTCACCGCTCCGTGACCCGCTGGCAGGTGCCGACCGGGGCACTCATCGTCCTTGTGGTTATATTGGCAGGTGTGCTGGCCTGGCCCCTACTGACAGGAGGCTTTGGTGCAGGTGGAACAGTGCCTGGGTCAGCAGGTAGCCAGCAGACCCTGCCAATACCGGCTCCCTCTACCGAGGGGGATGGCACTCAGTTTATGGGTGGTTCAGATGGTGGGCAGGAGGCCGATCGATCACCGGTTACCGCCCCTGTGTCAGCTTCGGCCTTGGGGTCTCCACCCCCGGTAATCGTTGTACACATCACCGGAGCAGTAGTTAGCCCCGGCGTGTACGAAGTGCCTGCAGGTAGCAGGCTCCACCAGGCCGTTGAGGCTGCCGGTGGGCCGCTGCCTGAGGCCAACACCGGAGCTATCAACCTGGCCGGTCAGGTTGAGGACGGCACCCAGGTATACATTCCTGTACAGGGTGAAGACACCACAAATCTGTCTCAGAACCCTGGGCGGGTTCAGTCAGGTGCTGCAACCGCCCCTCAGAATCAGGGTGCAGGCGGTATGGTGAATATCAACACAGCTACTGCCGAAGAGCTTCAAACCCTGCCTAAGGTTGGGCCTGTACTAGCCCAGGCTATTATTAGCTGGCGGGAGGAATACGGCGGTTTTACCAGCGTGGACGAGCTTGACCAGGTTTCAGGGATTGGGCCGGCAACCCTTGAGGCCCTGCGACCCCTGGTGACAGTATGAGCCCGCTAACGGGTCTCTCGTTTCGATGGAGAAAGGCCCATCACGCGCTGTTAAGGCGGTGGCACAGTGCTCAAGAAAAAGCTGAACACCGCCGCCTACAGCCCCGCCACTTAGATGCCCGTCTTCTCATTCCAGTAGGTTGTGCCTGGGTACTGACCTCCCTGTGGATTCTCTGCGGAGTGGTCAGCACCCTGATGGTGGTTATCTGTTTAGTTCTAGCTTGTGCTCTGGCCTGTAGTATTAGCCTTCTGCGACCGGCAGGTTCCCCCGAGTGGCTACGAACGCTGGCTCAGAATACGGTTTCTATTAGCCTCTTAGCTCTTCTACTCTGCTCCTTACAAGGAGTCAATATCACTGCTCGGGGCTACAGTAGCCAGTGGCAGACTCTCACCAACCTCAATGGGCAGGGAGTCCGTATCAAGGGTAGCGTGGTGGATTCTGAACTGGCACCTCTGGGTGGTCACCTCACCACGGTGAAAACAGAGGGTATCAGTCATCGAGGGCATGACTACAGTTTGACGGTGACGGTCCATGTCTATACAGATTCGCTAGTAACCCCCGGCACTCAGATATCTGGTACGGGAACCCTACAGGCCAGTGGAACCTACTATCGGCTCAAAGGGAATATTCATCTCGTAGCACCTCCTGACCGGGAGCCGGCTGCCTTCAGTCTTAAGCGCCAGGTCAGAGAAAATGCAGTCGCTCGAATCGGCCCTGACTCAGCAGGGCTTTTGCTGGGCATGGGCTATGGTGATGATTCCAGTTTGAGCCCCGAAGCTTTAACGTCGTTGCGTGCAGCTGGTCTAACCCATCTGACTGCTGTATCAGGCTCTAATATCACGCTTATTTTTGTGCTGATCTACCGTACCTTGTACCCACTGGTAAGTCGCAGAAGCATGCTCATTTTGTTTTCGCTCGCTGCTACCGGTGTGTATGCACTCTTGGTGGGCCCCGACGGCTCTGTGGTGAGAGCCTGGACCATGGGGGTGCTGGGGGCATTAGGTATGGTTCTGGGCCACGGTACCTACCGCACAGCCTTACTTGCCACCTGCGTTGTAGCCCTGGTCATTCTCTCGCCTCCGCTGGCTACCTCTTTTGGGTTTGTGCTCTCTGTGGTTGCCACCGCGTCACTTCTGATTCTTGCACCAGCTATTTCGCGCTTGTTCAGTCATAGGCTCCCTCTGCTTCTGTCCGACCTGGTTGCTATGCCTCTAGCGGCTTCACTCTGGTGCGCCCCGGTCGTCCTGCTTCTTTCAGATTCACTGTACCCCTACACTGTGCTCGCAAATGTACTGGCAGCACCCTGGGTTGCACCGGTCACCCTGTTCGGGCTGGCTGTGCTTGTAGCAACCGCGCTTGGGTTTCCCGAGGGTATGATTATGTTTCTCTGTGAGCTTGGTGCCCTGGGAGGCAGAGCGGTGCAGAGCGTCGCAGACTTTTGTTGGGGGCTACCCGCAAGCCAGCTAGCCTTACAGACTAATCCGGCTACCCTTACCGCTACTGGATTAGTTGTTGCGGGTCTCACTGTAGCTCTATTAATCTACGACCACCGAGTCAATGGTCAGAAGCACTATCGCAGACCTCAGCTGATGACGGTGCAGGGAGGGGAGTCCCTGTGAGATACCAGAAGCTACTTCGTAACCTGCTCCTAGCGGCCATAGGCCTGTTGCTGGTGCTACTACTGGCTCAACGGCAGGCGGGTAGCCAGCTTGTAGCGCCAACGACCTGGCAGTGGATCAGCTGTGATGTGGGGCAGGGGGATGCCCACCTTATCAGGACCGGGCCTGAATCTGCCTACCTGCTCGACACCGGTAATAACTACTCTGCTCTGACAGAGTGTCTCAGCTGGGCAGGTGTCAGAGAGCTCGATGCCATCGTACTCACTCATGCCCACAGCGATCACGACGGAGCTGTTCAGCACATCAGCCAGCGGTTCCCCTCAGCACCCGTTATGACCTCAGCCCACTACGATGGGCAACTGATGGGGGCTCTGCAACTGAGTCGAGACGGCAACCATCGCCGCATAGGGGGCACGGAAGAGCAGAGTTCTCAACAGCAGGGCCACAGCGGGCCCGGTCATAGCGGTAGCCCCCACGGTTACCCAGAGTCTGCTGATCAGGAATCCAACACCCACGGTACGGTGTTATGGCCACCGGCAGAACCCCAGCAGGTTCCAGGGAAAACTGGCTCGTCATCCCGAATTAACAATACCTCTCTGGTCATTTACTGGACGGTGAAACCTCGTGGCCCGGGGCAGCGCTCCCTCACCGTGCTCTCTACCGGTGACCTTGAGGCGGACGCTGCCCACCGTCTGCTCTCACTATCGGCCGGTGACCTTGAGGCTAACGTCCTGAAAATAGCCCATCACGGGTCAGCGAGTAGCGGAACAGACCTCATCACCGCTACCCAACCTGTTCTCACCCTGATTCCGGTCGGTAGGGATAACCCCCACGGCCACCCCCACCATGAGATCACCGATTACCTGGCCGAGCGGCAGTTGACCGCACTGCGAACCGACACCCACGGGCATATAGCTGTCACTTCTGGCCACCAGGGGCTCACTGTTGCGACCAGTCGCTGAACCTGCACAAGCTCCCAGAATCTGACAAGATAGGAGAGCATACAAGGAGGAACATGGCTCGCTCACCCCGCACTCGCTCAACCGGCTCCACCACCGGATGGCGCACCGTCACCCCAGCCCCGGTCGTCCTGCTCTATGGGCCCGAAGAATATTTTGTCTCCCGCGCCAGGCAGCGTCTACGCGGACTCTTTGCAGAAACTAACGGCACTTACGAGTTAACAACGCTCTCAGCTAAGGACTACCGAATAGGTCAGCTGGAGGTGGTCGCCAGCCCCTCCCTCTTTGACGAGCCCAAAATCATCGAAGTAGAAAACGTAGCTCAGATGAGTGAGGCCTTTCTTGCCGATGCCCTGACCTACCTGCAGGCACCACACGACTCAACCCTGATTATTCTGCACCATGCGGGGGGCAATCGGGGTAAAAAGCTCATCGACTCCATCAAAGCAAACAAGGCCTACCCGGTTGTCGAGTGTAAAGCCCTCAAAAACGAGCGCGACCGCCTGGACTTTGTCATCCATGAGTTCCGGGCAACCGGCCGCACCATTGATTCATCGGCAGCACAGGCTCTCGCTATGGCCTCAAGTGATATCGCTGAGCTAGCCTCAGCCGCCCGCCAACTCATCGCCGATGAACCCGGTAACATCACAGTTGATACCATCGACCGCTATTTTGGTGGCCGAACCGAAGTCACTGCCTTCAAAGTGGGCGATGCAGCGGCAGCCGGGAACCGCCGTGAGGCCATCAAGCTCCTGCGTCAGGCCCTTGATACCGGCAGCGACCCCATTCCTATACTGGGCGCTTTGGCTATGCGGATGCGCAACATCGCGCGAGTTTACGGGGTTCGGGGGAACGCACATCAGTTAGCGGGGGACCTCAAAATGGCTCCCTGGCAGATTGAAGCCGCCCAGCGAGATTCACGCCGCTTTGCACCGGCCGATCTAGCCCGCGTCCTTGCCCTTCTGGCAGATACAGACGCTCAGCTCAAAGGTGAGAACGTTGACTCGTTCTACCCGCTCGAAAAAGCTGTTTTAGCAATTTCTCAAGCAGCACGCGCCTCCTCATAGCCATAAAGCACAGCGCCCGCCCCTTAAGGGGCGGGCGCTGTGTCACTTCGCTCTTAGACACCGGCTAGAGGGGCCGGAAACCAGAACTTAGGAAAGCTTGTTAACGAGTACGGTCAGGCCGGACTTCTTGTTGGCTGCGTTCTTCTTGTGCAGTACACCTTTAGAAACAGCCTTGTCCAGCTTGCGGTTCGCAACACGAAGGGCGTCAGTTGCTGCCTCGACGTTTTGAGCTGCAACTGCCTCGTTGACCTTACGGATGGAGGTCTTGAGATCTGACTTGATTGCGTTGTTACGCAGACGAGCCTTTTCATTGGTGAGGATGCGCTTCTTCTGGGACTTGATGTTAGCCACGATTGAAAACTTTCTGTTTTTGTCTAATTGGTCGGTGAGGGCTACGCTGACCGGTTATCGACTGAGCGGCGTGGGGATGCCTATGGCAACCGGTTCAGCAGTGCCCGATGACCATCGGACACACAAACATTAACTGTACCAGCTAGTATCAAGATAAGAGCAGAGATATAGGCAACAATTTAGCTGGGATCAACGCTGTTGAAAGGCCTGGGCGATAGCATCAAAGATGGCTCGATCCATCACGGCCCCTTCGCGGCGAATCCCTCCCGGGTTCAGCTGGATGACACGGTCAAGTTTGACCTCGGAGTCTCGGCCTTCTTTGTCCCACACCCCGGAGCCGATATCGAGGTAGTTAGAGTCAGCCCCGCGACCTTCGGTGTGGTCCTTGCTGGTCAACATCAGGCCAAGCAGGTAGCTATCTGAACGGCCAACAATCAGCACAGGGCGATCCTTGCCCTGGCTATAGTCTTCTTCAAAGGGAACCCAGGCCCACACAATCTCACCGGGGTCGGCGTCCCCGTCAAGAGCGGGGGAGTAGTCGAAGGCTACAGAGCCAAAGTAGTCACCAGGGTAGCCACCGTTTTGCCAGCTACCGCTATCAGAGGAAGGCTGGGCTTCTCCATAGGGGCTACCGCTGGCGTACGGGTTAGAAGGAGGCGCTGGGCGGGCTGTTTCGGCAGGACGTTGTTGCTCGGCCTGGGTGCCAAAAGCACCAAAGTCCCCCTGTCCGTTGGAACGGGCTCCGGCGTCCCTGCCAGCCTGAGGCTCAGAGGTACGCGGCGAGGTTTGCTGGCCATTTTTCTTTTTCTGGTACTTGTTCCATTCCCGGTAGACTTTCTGGCCCAGATTGAGCGCCTGACTGATAGTTCTCATATTGATCTTCATGGTCACTAGAATAATCGCTTAGCCCCGGCGCGGGCACTGACACACACTGGCAAGAGTATGAGAAACTGGTTAATCGATTTCTACACCGTCTGAGACTTGGCAGATAGGTACTGCCTGTTGCTGTCGTGAAAGGACAACACCCACGTGTCACCCATGGCGACCAATCCGCCCAAACCTGCGGCGACTGACCCGTCTATCATCCGTAACTTCTGCATCATTGCGCACATTGACCACGGCAAGTCCACTCTGGCAGACCGCATGTTGCAGGCAACCGGTGTGGTAACTCCCCGCGAGATGAAGGCTCAGTACCTGGATCGTATGGATATTGAGCGTGAGCGGGGCATCACTATCAAGTCTCAGGCTGTGCGTATGCCCTGGGAAGTGGGCGGTGTCAACTACGCGCTGAACATGATAGATACCCCCGGTCACGTGGACTTCACCTATGAAGTTTCACGTTCGTTGGCTGCCTGTGAGGGTGCGCTGTTGCTGGTCGACGCTGCTCAGGGGATTGAGGCCCAGACCCTGGCCAATCTTTATCTGGCCATGGAAAATGATTTGACCATTATTCCGGTGCTCAACAAAATAGATCTCCCCGCTGCCCAGCCCGATAAGTATGCCGAAGAACTAGCCAATCTGATTGGAGTTGCCCCCGAGGACGTTCTGCGCGTGTCAGGTAAGACCGGCGAGGGGGTGCCCGAACTCCTTGACCGGATTGTTGAGTTGCTACCTGCCCCTGAGGGGCACGCCGATGCCCCCGCCCGCGCCATGATTTTTGACTCGGTCTACGATTCTTACCGCGGCGTTGTCACGTACGTTCGCGTGGTGGACGGTAAGCTACAGCCCCGCCAGAAGATTAAGATGATGTCGACCGGCGCTGAGCATGATTTGCTCGAAATTGGTGTGATTTCTCCGGAGCCCAGACCCACCGAAGGCCTGGGTGTGGGCGAGGTGGGCTACCTGATTACCGGTGTGAAGGACGTCCGCCTTTCCCGGGTGGGTGATACCGTTACCGGAGCCCATAGGCCCGCCGCCGAGGAGCTGGGCGGCTATGAGGACCCCAAGCCCATGGTTTTCTCGGGCCTCTTCCCCATTGACGGCTCTGACTACCCGGCCCTGCGCGATGCTCTCGATAAGCTCCAGCTTAACGATGCCGCGCTGATTTACGAGCCTGAAACTTCAGCAGCTCTGGGCTTTGGTTTCCGTTGCGGCTTTTTGGGCCTGTTGCACCTTGAGATTGTGCGCGAACGTCTGGAACGTGAGTTTAACCTCGACCTGATTTCTACGGCCCCCAACGTCATCTATGATGTTGTAGCCGAGGACGGCACCGCCCAGCGAGTGACCAACCCGTCTGAGTTCCCCGAGGGCAAGGTCGCCACCATCCGTGAACCCATGGTGGCCTGTACCATCATTGCTCCCAACGAATTTGTGGGTGCCATTATGGAGCTGTGCCAGTCCCGTCGCGGCACCATGGGTGGCATGGACTACCTCTCCCAGGATCGCGTGGAGCTGCGCTATCGCCTGCCCCTGGCCGAAATTGTCTTTGACTTCTTCGACCAGCTCAAGTCCAAGACCCGCGGTTACGCCTCGCTGGACTGGAAGTTTGACGGTGAGGAAGAGGCTGATTTGGTTAAGGTCGATATCCTCTTGCAGGGCGAGAAGGTTGATGCCTTTTCGGCGATTACCCACCGCGATAAGGCCTACTCCTACGGCGTGATGATGACCGGTAAGCTGCGTGAGCTGATCCCTCGTCAGCAGTTCGAGGTGCCGATTCAGGCCGCTATAGGCTCCCGCATTATTGCTCGTGAAAACATCCGAGCCATGCGTAAGGACGTTCTGTCCAAGTGTTACGGTGGCGATATTTCGCGTAAGCGTAAGCTGCTAGAGAAGCAGAAGGAAGGTAAGAAGCGTATGAAGATGGTGGGTCGTGTTGAGGTTCCCCAGGAGGCCTTCATCGCTGCCCTGTCTTCGGGTGAAGAGTCTAAGGACAAGGGCAAGAAGTAATGCCAGCCCAGCCTCTGGGCGCTCCGGCTCCTTTGGACGGCAGAATCCCTCTTGATTCTGCCGTCTGCCTGTTAGAGCGCGATTTTTCTTTGTACGTGCACGTGCCCTTTTGTTCGGTGCGGTGTGGCTACTGTGATTTCAATACCTACGCTACCGAGGATTTCGGTAACGGCGTGGGCTTGGGTACCTATGCCCAGGACGCCATGGCCGAGCTTCGCTTTGCCCGGCGGGTATTGCGAGAGTCAGGGGCACCGAGTCGTAAGCTGTTTACGGTTTTTTTCGGGGGTGGTACCCCCACTAAACTGCCGGCTGTGGATTTGGTGAGCATTCTGCGTGAGGCTATAGACCTTTTTGGTCTTGAAGAAGGAGCTGAGGTGACGACAGAGGCCAATCCCGATTCTGTGACACGGGAGGATTTGTTCACGCTAAAGGCCGGTGGGTTTACCCGGGTGTCATTCGGTATGCAGTCGGTAGTTCCAGAAGTGCTTGAGGTGCTTGACCGCACCCATACGCCAGCCAATGTGCCCAAGGTGATTACATGGGCTCGGGAGGCTGGTCTTCAGGTTTCGGTTGACCTCATTTATGGGTCGCCGGGGGAGTCTCTGGCTCAGTGGGAACAGTCGCTACGAGCAGCGGTGTCTTACAACCCCGATCATATTTCGGCTTACTCCCTGATTGTTGAGGAGGGAACTAAACTGGCTGCCCAGATTCGCAGGGGCGACTATGAGATGCCCGATGAGGATTTGATGGCCGATATGTATCTGCTGGCTGAGCAGATTTTGACCGAGGCTGGCTACCGGTGGTACGAGGTTTCAAACTATTCTAAGACCCCACAGACTCGCTCGCGCCATAACTATGCCTACTGGCGCAACCAGGACTGGTGGGGCATTGGCCCCGGAGCCCATTCTCATGTGAATGGCACCCGCTGGTGGAACCTCAAGCACCCGGTTCCCTATGCCAGCCGGGTGCGGGAGGGGCTGAGCCCGGCTGCTGCCCGCGAAGTACTGAGCCCCGAAAGCAGACGGTTTGAAGACATTATGCTCATGGTTAGAGTCATTGACGGCCTGCCTATTGCCCGCCTGCTGGAGGGGGGCGATGAAAGTCAGATTGCGGCGTCCTTGGACTGGCTAGAGGCTCAGGGGCTCATTGATACTGATGCCCGCGTGGACGGCCGCGTGCAGCTAACCCTCCAAGGCAGGCTACTGGGGGATGCCGTGACCCGCGAGCTACTACCTGAGACAGACTAAAAACCTGTGCCGCAAATGTAGATTTTTAACGGTAGGGGGCCGGGCACGTATCCATACGTGCCCGGCCCCCTACCCAGGTTCTAGCTACTACTTTTTCATCTTGCGAGCGAGTAGCTTGGAGAACAGACGGGTATTCCCTCTGTATTGGTGGGGGTTGCTACGGCTTACCTTGATGCCAGCAATCAGAGCTGAGACTGCAAGATAGGTCCAGGTCAAAGCGGCGGTCAAACCGAAAAACCAGCCGACGGCCGGTAGGCTACTGAGCGCAATTGCCAGGGCAAGAACCAGAGTAGGTAGCAGGGTGAAATCGAGAGCTTCACGGGATTCCTGCTCAGTAAAGGGGCCGCGGCCGCGGTAAAGATAGTAAATAACGGCGGAAGGAATGCACCCCAGTACACCCCCAAAGTGGGCGACTGTCGCAATGTTACGGTCTGAGGTCACCGATAGGTGGGTGGCGGTTGCGGGGGATCCCTTGTATGCGGTCTGAGAAGGTGCTGTTGCGGTCTTCAAGAAAATTCTCTTTTTGGGGTTAAAAACAAGTGGTGTAAAACCGGAAGGCTCAAAGCCCACACCACACCAGTTTAGCTAAAGCCTAGGAGGCTGGGTATAGAGATAAACCAGTTTTGCGCATCTGAAGCACACGATGTTGGTCACACTGCCGGTCACATGTATCTCATCGGTGCACTAGCTCTCTGGTTCAAGGGTCACAAAGTCAATTAAATGCTCGACCGGACCGAGTAGGGCCGGTTCTAAATCGGTGTAAGTCGAGACTCTGCCAAGGATGCTGTCCCAGCCTGCACGTACGTCCTCAGGTGTGGCATGGGGGAGCCCCAATCGTTTAAGCACGCCCTGTTTCCACTCTTCGCTGCGGGGAACGGTTGGCCAGGCGGTAATGCCTATGGCGGAGGGCCTTACCGCCTGCCAAATATCGACAAAGGGGTGCCCAACAATCAGGACGTTATCAGCCACATCTGCTTGTGACATGGCCTGCTGCACGATACGGGACTCTTTTGATCCATCAACCAGGTGGTCAACCAAGATACCCAGCTTGCGGTGCGGGGCAGGGCCAAAGGCCGCAACCGCACCGGCCAGGTCATCCACACCGTGGAGCGGTTCGACTACAATGCCTTCAAGCCGCAGATCGTGCCCCCACACTTTTTCAAGTAGCTCAGCATCGTGGATGCCCTCAACCCAGATACGACTGGCTCGGGCGGTTCGTGCCGGGGCTGACTCCACCGCTATCGATCCTGAGCGAGAAACTTGTCGGGTAGCGGCAGATTGCGGTTTTGCGGCTGGGGGAACTAAGTCTATAGGCTGGCCTTCTAAGAGAAACCCAGGCCCTAAGGGAAAAGCCTTGATGCGCCCGTGGCGGTCTTCAAGGCCTACCTGCAGAGCTGCCCCGGCCGCACGCAGGCCGATTACCATTCCCACAAAACCGGTGGCAACGTCCTCAAGCACCATACCCCTAGCCACGGTAACCTGCCGTAGGGTAGAGCGGTGGGATCGCCCCAAATCAGTTTGGCCCCACGAGTCTCTATAGTCCACTGTTTCTCCTCACCCCATAGCGGTAGTTACCACGCTCTGTGACCTTAGCCGTGAGCGTACCAAGTTCTGATTCTAACCGACTCAGTATTAGAGTTAATCGGGTAACTTAGCACTCCCATCACAGCAGTGCTAACTGACTGAAACCAGCTCAAAGAATTGCAATGATTAGGAGGTGCCGTGAACCACCCCAGGCGATTGCAGGTACTCCAAGCCATTGTTGAAGAGTACGTACATACGCGTGAACCTGTCGGCTCTAAGACCCTCCTTGAACGGCACCAGCTCGGGGTTTCCAGCGCCACGGTGCGTAATGATATGGCCGCGCTTGAGGAACAGGGGCTAATCCAAGCACCCCACGCGAGTGCAGGGCGTGTGCCCACAGATAGGGGCTACCGACTTTTCGTTGATCAGATTTCTGCCCTACAGCCGCTTTCCCCGGCTGAAAAACGCGCTATTCATACGCTACTCGACAGCGCCGAATCAGTAGACGATATGATGAGAAACAGCGTTCGTTTGCTTTCAACGCTCACCCACCAGGTAGCTTTGGTGCAGTATCCGAACGGCCCACGAGCATCAGTGCGTCACATTGAACTTATCTCGCTCGCTACGTCAACCGTACTCCTGGTCCTCATAACCGACTCTGGTCAGGTCAGCCAGCGCACGGTTACTGCCGGGCACACCCCCGAAGATTTAGCTACTCTTCGTGCGCAACTTCTCGAGATCGCTGTGGGGCGGCCTCTTGAACAGCTGGTAGCAGGTGGATTGCACTCCACGGTGGAGCAGACACTGGCAGATGCCGTTATTGAAGCTTTGCTGGCCCTGGCTGCTGAGGCAGCATCGTCGCAGGTAGTCATCGCAGGCACGGCGTATCTGGCTGAGTCAACCATCGACTTCACCGGCTCCATCGCTCCGGTGCTTGATGCACTTGAAGAGCAGGTAGTACTTCTCAAACTACTCACCGACCTAGACCACGACGAACGCGGTTTTGCGGTATCTATTGGTTCTGAGAACCGGGATCGGTCACTGGCTGAAACCTCGGTGGTTGCCGCCAGCTATGGCCCCGGGGGCACGGCCCATGTGGGAGTGATGGGCCCTACCCGTATGGATTACCCCCGAACCGCTTCCAAGGTCAACGCTGTGGCTCGTTACCTCTCCAAAATTCTGGATCAGGCCTAGCCTATTAGCCCCTCAACCAGTTCAAAGAACACATCTGAAAGAGAACACTGTGAGCAACCACTACGAAACCCTGGGCGTTTCTCGCGACGCCAGCCCCGAAGAAATCAAAAAGGCCTACCGTAAGAAGGCTCGCCAGCTCCACCCAGATATTAACCCTTCGCAAGAGGCTGCTGAGGAGTTCAAACGGGTCTCCCTGGCACATGATGTTCTCTCTGACCCCGATAAGCGCCGTATCTACGACCAGACCGGCAACGAAAACGGTACGGCAGGCGGCTATGGAAGCGCCGGTGGCTTCAGCGGCGGGTTTGGTGGCTTCCAAGATATCTTCGATACCTTCTTCAATACTTCACCGCGCGGCCCCCAATCTCGCGTACGCCAGGGGCAGGACGCGCTGATCAACGTCCGTATTGACCTTAGGGATTCCGTGTTCGGCGCGAACAAGTCTATTACTGTCGATACTGCGGTGACCTGCGACCTCTGCCATGGCGAGGGTACTGCTGAGGGCACCCACCCCGAGACCTGCCAGACCTGCCAGGGGCAGGGCTACATGCAACGTCAGGTTCAGTCAATTCTGGGCACTGTTGTACAGCCCGTTGAGTGCCCTACCTGCCGTGGCTTTGGAACCGTCATCACGCATCCCTGCGCGGAGTGCTACGGCGAAGGTCGCGTACGCGAGCGCAAGCCGCTCACAATCAAGATTCCAGCCGGTGTCACCAATGGTGCCCGTATTAGGCTGGCAGGCCAGGGGGAGGCTGGTACGGCAGGTGGCCCCAACGGGGATCTCTATGTGGACTTGCGGGTGAACCCCGATCCCACCTTTAGTCGTGATGGTGACGACTTGGTTGCCACGGTTGGTGTCCCTATGACCGCAGCAGCGCTGGGCACTACCGTCACCCTAGATACCTTTGATGGCCCCCAGCAGGTGCAGATTCCTACCGGCACCCAAGCCGGTGACGTTATCACTCTTAAAGATTTGGGGGTCACCCACCTGCGCGGGGTCGGCCGCGGTGATTTGCGTGTTCAGGTTGAGGTGAGAACCCCTACTAACTTGAGCGATGAGCAGAAGGAGCTGCTAATGCAATTCTCCCAGCTCCGGGGTGAAGATCTGGAGGTGAGCGAGACCGTTACTCATAAGCAGGGCGGCTTTTTCTCACGTCTTAAGGACCATCTCAAGTAGGCCCTATGAGCAACCCTGTCTATTACATTGACCCAGCTGATTTTTCTGCCCTCGCTCCGGGCGTTGTCTACCAGCTCACCGGGGACGAGGGGCACCACGCCAAAACCGTCAAACGGGCAGAGCTCGGTGAGAACATTGATGTGGTGGATGGTCAGGGCAACCGGGCTGTCACGGTGGTTACCCACCTGGTGGGCGACGGCTTGGGGCTCACCGTACTCTCCCTCCAGCGGGAAGATGAGAACGTACAGGTTTATCTAGTACAGGCTCTGGCCAAAGGGGACCGCGATATTCAGGCTATCGAGATGGCAACCGAACTCGGGGCGCATGGAGTTGTTCCCTGGAGCGCTGATCGTTCTATCGTTCGGTGGAAGAAGGAACGGGCCGTAAAGGCCCACGCCAAGTGGCAAAATACGGTACGAGCTGCCGCTAAGCAGTCCCGCCGGTCTTTTCTACCGCAGGTCTACGAGGCGCATTCCACTCGCGACCTGGCAGCTTTGGCCCTGGAGCTGGGGTCCAGTGCTCTCTTTCTTGTGTTGCATGAGCAGGCTAGTTCCCGGCTGACCGCAGTTTTGAGTGAGCACCTGACCGAGACGGTGCGCGAGGTCTACTTTGTGGTGGGGCCTGAGGGTGGCATTAGCTCTCAGGAGCTTGAGCTTCTTGAGGACGTTGGTGCCCACACCGTCCTGCTGGGCAGTGAGGTGCTCCGTAGCTCAACTGCCGGTGCCGCCGCTCTTTCAGTCCTCAACGTATCTTTGGGCCGCTGGTAGGGCGGACGGGGTAGATAGCTCAAGGAGCGCCCGGTTGTCATGAGCTGAACAAAACCTGAACTTCTTAATCGCTGCCCGCTCAAACCGGTCCGGTGCCAAACTGTGGCAGGTAGAGTAGGGCTCAACAGTAGCCCACCCTTTTGATGACCAAGGAGCTCTGAACGCCCGCTCAAGGGCCTTATGACTACAGCACCTAGCGCTACCAGCCGCCCCCTCTCCGTCGCCCGAACCTTCTCGTTCAGGTCCACCGAAGAAATGGTCGCCGTTCTTGGCCCCCATGACGGCAATATCGCCCTCATTGAACAGGCTTTCCCCGGTCTGACCTTGCACCCTAAGGGCCTTGATGTGGTCGTTACTGGGCCATCAGAAGCGGTAACAACCATTCTGCGCCTGCTTGCTGAGCTGACCGTACTGGTGGAGAATGACACCCAGGTTACCTCTGAGGTTGTCAAGCGCATCATGGGGATGATGACGGATTCGCTCAGCCACCCCGCTACCGCTATCAGCCAGAACATTCTGAGTTCACGCGGCAAGAATATTCGCCCCAAGACCATTAATCAGAAAACCTATGTTGATGCGATTGATGCCAATACCGTGGTTTTCGGTATCGGTCCTGCAGGAACCGGTAAAACCTATCTGGCTATGGCTAAGGCTGTGCAGGCCCTGCAGGCCAAAGAGGTCAACCGTATTATTCTCACGCGACCTGCGGTTGAAGCAGGGGAGCGGCTGGGGTTTCTGCCCGGTTCTCTCAGCGAAAAGATTGACCCCTACCTGCGCCCTCTCTACGATGCTCTACACGACATGATGGATCCCGAGACCATCCCCAAACTCATGGAGACCGGCACGATTGAAGTAGCGCCCTTAGCCTATATGCGCGGCCGTACCCTCAACGATGCCTTCATTATTTTGGATGAAGCTCAGAACACCACGGTGGAGCAGATGAAGATGTTCCTGACCCGTCTGGGTTTTGGGTCCAAAATGGTGATTACCGGCGACATCACCCAGGTGGATCTCCCCGGCGGGCAGGCTTCGGGCCTCAAGCAGGTACGCAATATTCTTGACGGCCTAGACGATATTCATTTCTCCCTGCTGACCTCTGAGGACGTGGTGCGCCACTCTCTCGTCTCTGATATCGTCTCAGCCTATGATAAATGGGACGGGGCTAAGGCCTCCATGGAACGCCGCCGTAACCGCAAGGTCAAGCGTCAAACTATCGAGGCTGCTGCTGAGCGCCTGCTTGCACAATCAGGTATTGACATTGATAAAGAGAAATCCTAAAAACTATGAATCTGGAATTTGAGATTGAAGAGGTAGGCGCGGACGCTCCGCAGGAGGTCCGTGAATCCTTTGCAGCTGTCGATATTACGGTGCTCGAAAGCCTGGTCGCCCACGCTTTTGACCGGATGCATGTATCGCCCGAAACTGAACTCTCAATCAGCGTGGTGGGTATGAGCGAAATGGAGCGGCTTCACCTTGAATGGATGGGCTTGTCTGGGCCCACCGATGTGATGAGTTTTCCTATGGATGAGCTTGCACCGGGCACTCCCGCAGAACCGGCCACCGGCGTTTTGGGTGATATTGTGCTCTGCCCACCCGTTGCAGCCCGGCAGGGGGCTGAGGCTGGCCATTCGACCCTCGATGAGCTCTGTCTACTCACAACGCACGGTATTTTGCATTGCCTAGGTTACGATCACGCTACAGCCGAAGAGGAGGCTGAGATGTTCGCTATCCAGCGAAGTATTCTCGAAGAATTCCTAGGGCGCCCTGCACCCGTTGAGACGAGGCATTAGGCTCTATGGTAACGTCCTTTCTTCTTGCTGCTGCTGTTCTTGGACTGGTGCTTGTGGGCTACCTTTTCACAGCGGTCGAATCGTCCTATACCTACCTGCCCCGCTCTGAGGCCCAGGGACTGGCCGAGGAGTCGGGTAAAAAGAGCGTGCAGGTCATCCTGTCTGACCCCGAACCCTATTTCAGGTCTCTTCGCATCTGGCGTGTGCTAGCAGAGGTTTCTGCTGTGGTCTGTTTCTTTGTGATGATTCAGGGTCTTTTCAACCGAACCTGGGTGAGTGTACTGGTGACACTACTGGTGATGACCGCAATGGTTTTCGCCTTCTTTGGTGTGGCACCCCGCCTGGTGGGACGTACTAAGCACGTACAGGTGTTCTTGGCTATGGCCGGGGTGGTCTATGCTCTGGGTAGGCTAACCCGCCCTTTCTCCTCGGTGCTCACTGCTCTCTCTCGCAAGTTCAGCCCCCGTGATTCTGAGCGGGTGGTCGGTATTTTCACTGAGGATGAGATTCTCGAGTTTGTTGATCGAGCCAGTACTTCTGAGGCGATTGAGAACGATGAGGCCGAGATGGTTCAATCTATCTTCGAGCTTGACGAGACCCGTATACGCTCCGTGATGGTTCCTCGCATCGACATGGTGACAATCAACATTGATGAGCCCCTGGACGACGCGCTCTCGCTCTTTCTTCGGTCAGGTTATTCGCGTGTGCCGGTTCTGGGAGATTCCTTCGATGATGTGCGCGGCATACTCTATCTCAAGGACGCCGTCGCGGCCATTCGTGAGGTTCGCTCGGGCACTCTTACCCCGGCAATATCACACCTGATGCGCCCGGCTAGGTTCGAGCCCGAGTCTAAACGGGTCATGGATTTGCTCAAGGAGATGCAGCGAGAGTCTACACATGTGGCTATCGTGATTGATGAGTACGGTGGCACCGCTGGTCTGGTCACTCTTGAAGATCTCATCGAGGAGCTGGTCGGCGATATCTCAGATGAGTACGACCAAGAAAAACCCGAGATCACCATGCAGGAAGACGGAACGTTCAAGATTAGTTCCCGCCTCAGCATCTGGGAGCTAGGTGATCTCTTTGGCAGAGAGATTGATGACGAAGACGTCGATACAGTCGGGGGGCTACTCGCTAAGCATCTGGGTCGCGTCCCTATCATCGGTAGCGAGGTTGAGGTTGAGGGTATACACATTCGGGCGGTCGGTTCCCGCGGCCGCCGTAATAAGATTGGTACCCTGCATGTCTGGGCGCAGCCGCATGATGTGGCCGTTGGCGAACCGGCGCCTGACCGCTAGTATGCCGTGAGGTAGGCTGAGGTATCCTCTGCCTGTTTCGTCACATAGAGCCGCGAAGGGTGGGTAGGATGCGAGTTTTACCCAACGCTACAGTCAGCCAGCCTGTAAAGTGATGGCTAGAGAAATCGAGAGACCTACCCCAGGAGCTGCTGAGTGGATTTTGCGCCTTTTCCCGATGATTACACCGCTGGCTTTGCTGTGCTTGTTGGGCGCCCCAACGCCGGAAAGTCAACACTGACCAACGCGCTGGTCGGGCAGAAGGTAGCAATTACATCGAACCGTCCTCAGACGACCCGCCACACCATTCGCGGCATTGTGCACAGGGATGATTTTCAGCTGGTCCTTGTAGATACCCCAGGTTTGCACCGCCCCCGCACCCTTCTGGGTGAGCGTCTTAACGATTTGGTGGCCCAAACTCTCTCCGAGGTCGATGTTATTGGGTTCTGCATTCCTGCCGATGAGAAAATTGGCCCCGGGGACCGCTACATCGCGCAGCAACTTGCAGCCTCGGGTAATAAGCCCATCGTGGCGATTGTGACCAAGGCCGATACGGTGAGTCACGAGGCACTGGCCGAGCAGTTGCTTGCCGTTTCTGCCCTGGGCGATGAAATTATGAGCGCCGAGCGTGCTACTCGCGCTCAGCGCCGTGAACGGCTGGAGCGTAAAGCTCAGGGTCAAGAGCTCCCTTTCCGCAAGGGGAGCGGCCCCGCAGCGTCCAGGGCCAAAGGTACTCAGCAGACCCCAGCGGTCAGTGACGGGCGTGGTGGCTGGGCAGACATCATCCCCGTTTCTGCTGTGAAAGATTATCAGGTTGAAGAGGTAGCCCAGCTACTTGCCTCCCATCTGCCGACCTCTCCGCCGCTGTATCCCACCGGTGAACTCACTGACGAGCCAGAGGCAACCCTCGTGGCCGAACTGGTGCGCGAAGCAGCGCTTGAGGGCGTTCAGGACGAGCTACCCCACTCTGTGGCTGTGACAGTTGAGGAGATGGGACTACGCGAGGGCCGTAGCCAAGATAACCCCCTACTCGATATCCATGTGAATCTTTACGTAGAGCGTGATTCGCAAAAGGGCATCATTATCGGCAGGCGGGGTGCTCGTCTGAAGGAAATAGGACGAACCGCCCGTCAGAATATCGAGGCGTTGCTAGGAACCAAGGTTTTCCTTTCTATCCATGTCAAGGTAGCTAAGGACTGGCAGCGTGACCCCCGCGCTTTGGGAAAGTTAGGTTTCTAAACTTCTGCCCAGACCCCTCCCCATCAAATTTTCAGTTTCAGCACTACACTGACTATTTTGATACCCCACCCCCACAATCGTCACCGAAACGGAGATAAGCTGCTATGGCGACCATGGGTCAGCAACCCACCCCCACTTCGCTCACCGGTGTAGCGCCACTTGGCCGTCATATGAGCAACGAACCGCTCAAGTCTCGGCGTAACACCTGGATGGCACTGTCATTAGTCGCCCTGCTGGTTTTTGTGCTGGCACTTGGTGGCTTTGCCCTTCTCCGTTTACGTAGCAATGTGCAGACGGCTGAAATGAATATTGGTGAGCTCTCCTCAAACTTGGCGAGTGGGCCCTTAGATATTTTGGTGATTGGTTCTGACACACGCTCGGGAAGCAATAGCGCCTACGGCGATGCAGAAGATGCCGGAGCCCGCTCAGACGTGATGATGCTGGTTCAGGTCAGCCAAGACCGCTCAACGGTCAATGTGATTTCCTTCCCTCGCGACCTCATGGTCAGCATTCCTAAGTGCACAGACCCCGAGACCGGTGAGGTATACGAGGCTACGGACGACACTCAGATTAATGAATCCCTAGGCCGCGGTGGCCCCGGATGCACCGTGGCCACCATAAGCAATCTAACCGGTGTGGCCATTGACCACTTTATGCTGGTCGATTTCAACGCGGTTAAGGCACTTTCTACCGTGGTAGGGGGTGTTCAGGTATGCGTCACTGAGCCAATCGACGATACCTACAGCGGTCTCAAGCTACCTGCAGGGACCTCCACGGTTGAGGGGGAGCAGGCCCTCGCCTTCCTCCGCTCACGGCACGGCTTTGGCGACGGCTCTGATACTGCCCGTATTCAGGCCCAGCAGAGCTTCCTGGCTTCGCTTTTACGCAAGGTGCAGTCAGAAGGTACCCTCTCCAACCCGCGTATGCTTCTCAGTATTGCTGAGGCCATTACTCAGAACGCCACCGTAGATAAGGAATTGACCAACCTGGGTAACCTGGTGTCTATAGGTTCCATCTTCGCAACCGTAGATTTGGGCAGGGTTGTTTTTGCCACGGTGCCTAACGAGCCCTATGCCTATGACGAGAATAAGCTACAGCTTTCTGCTGAGGCTCAGACCTTCTTCTCAAAGCTTCAGAATGACCAGTCACTGGTGGATTCAGAAACACCCACGCCCAGTGAAACCACCCCTGAAACGAGCTCTGCCGCGGCCCTGTCTTACGACCTTGGGGTCAGCGTCACAGATGCCACCGGCGAGCAGGGTGTAGCTGACGAGTTGGTGTCAGCCCTTGAGGAGGCCGGTTTTACCAATGTGACGACCGCACAGGCGCAGGATACATATACGGCTTCAGAGATTTACTACCCCTACGGCTATGAGTCTGAGGCTCAGGCAATTGCTGATCTTTTCGGAATTACCAACCTCATCCCCTCTGACCAGTACGCGGGTGTCGCGGTGATACTTGGCTCTGATGTAGCCAAGGACGGCTCGGCTTCGGCTTCCAGCACAGAAATCGCCGGGGGAGCGAGCGGCCAAACCGCTGACCAGGTGACCTGTCAGCAGTCTTTCGGCTACTAAAAAATATTTCATCATATGGAAGGGGGCGGGCTAAAGCGTCCTGCCCCTTTTCCATCCGTGGTACCGTGAGTGTATGCGTGAGATGACTCATAAGTTGCTTATCTGCCGTAGCGAAGCGCCCCGGGTGTAGCTTCGCTACGGGTCAGTGCTACCCGGGCTATCCCCTCACCACCGACTAAGGTAAAGCCATGAAGAATTATCAGAAACCCTCACCCATGCCCGTACACAAGTACGTTCCTTTTGACCAGCAGATTAAGGTATCGTTACCCGATCGCACATGGCCTGATCAGACCATGATAAAGGCGCCCCGCTGGTGCGCTGTTGACCTGCGCGACGGTAATCAGGCCCTCATTGATCCTATGGACACCGAGCGTAAGCTGGCCATGTTCAAGCTGCTTGTGAGGATGGGCTATAAGGAAATCGAGGTTGGTTTCCCTTCAGCGTCAGCTACTGACTTCAACTTTGTGCGCACACTCATTGAAGAGGGCCACATCCCTAACGACGTCACCATACAGGTGCTGGTGCAGTGCCGTGAGCATCTTATCCAAAAAACTTTCGAGGCTATTGACGGCGCTCCGCGCGCCATTGTCCACTTCTATAACTCCACCTCGGTGCTTCAGCGCCGTGTGGTCTTTAACCAGGACCAGGACGGCATTCTCGATATCGCCCTCACCGGTGCCCGTCTTTGCAAGAAGTACGAAGAACAACTGGCCGGTGACACCAAGGTTATCTACGAGTACTCGCCCGAGTCTTTTACCGGCACCGAACTTGAATACGCTGTGCGTGTCTGCAACGCCGTGACCGATGAGCTCGGTATTGGTGAACGTAACGAGGTTATTATCAACCTGCCTGCCACCGTTGAAATGGCAACCCCCAATGTCTATGCTGACTCGGTCGAGTGGATGAGCCGGCACCTGACCAACCGCGAACACGTAGTGCTATCCCTACACCCCCACAATGACCGTGGAACGGGTGTTGCTGCGGCCGAGCTGGGTTATCTGGCTGGTGCAGACCGCATTGAGGGCTGTCTCTTTGGCAACGGAGAACGGACCGGCAATGTTGACCTCGTGACTCTGGGCCTCAACCTGTACACGCAGGGCATCGACCCAGAGATTGACTTCTCGGATATCGACGAGATTCGGCGCACGGTTGAGTACTGCAACCAGTTGCCCGTTCATGAGCGTTCACCCTACGGTGGCGACCTTGTCTTCACCGCCTTTTCTGGCTCCCACCAGGATGCCATCAAGAAGGGTTTTGAGCGTATGGATAAGGACGCTGCCGAGCAGGGTAAGAGCGTGGAAGAGCTGGCCTGGGCTGTACCCTACCTGCCAATTGACCCCAAGGATCTGGGCCGCACCTACGAGGCCGTGATCCGGGTGAACTCGCAGTCTGGCAAGGGCGGTGTAGCCTACCTGCTCAAAAAGGACTTTGGCTTGGACTTGCCTAAGCGCGCCCAGCAGGAGTTCTCAGCTATTGTGCAGGCACGCACAGATGCTGAAGGCGGTGAGGTCGCCAGTAAGGCCCTCTGGGATATTTTCGCCGATGAGTATCTGCCCAGTAGTGAGGCTGAAAGCCGCTGGGGCAAGTACCGCATCGAGTCGCTCTCCATCGATTCAGAAGAACACGGTGAAACTACCATGCGCGTGGGCCTCAACATCGATGGGCATACCTACAACCGTTCAGCCGTGGGTAGCGGCCCCATCGAAGCATTGCAGTCTATCTTGGCTCAGGAGGGCGTGGACGTCCGTGTGCTTGACTACAGTGAACATACCCTAGCATCAGCAGCAAACGCGCAGGCAGCCTCTTATATTGAGGCCGCCGTAGGTAGCCGTGTGCTCTGGGGAGTCGGTATTGACAGCTCCACTACGCGAGCTTCGCTCAAGGCTATGATTTCTGCTGTAAACCGCACGCTGAGAGACGCCGATAGCTAGCTCTCACAAGATCTGTGGGCCAGCCACCTGGGCAGGGTGGCTGGCCCTGAACTATATTCGGTGATGTTGTGAGGCTTATTCAAAAGCCTGATAGCTTAAGGGGCGCGGCAGAAAGGTGAACTGGCTGGGTCTGGCATGAATTGCCGAGTGAACGTCAGCGAACCAGGCAAGAAGGTTAGTTCACCGTTGCCGTGCCCGAAGCTATCTTAGAGACTTTTGAATAAGCCTCTTTGAGCTTTTTGCCCGGTAAAAGCTCAAAGTCTGCGGGGTGTGGCACAATAGAAGGGTGACTTCAGCGCTTTCAACGACCAAGACAGTTCGTGATAGCGCTATTGTTTTGCGTACCCAGGATTTGGGGGAGCACGACCGCATCGTCATCTTAGCTACCCAGCATCACGGTCTGCTACACGCTGTGGCTAAGGGGGTGCGCAGGCCATCCTCTAAGGTCGGTGCCAGGCTCGAACCCTTCATGCTGGTAGATATCTCGGCAGCTCAGGGTAAGAAGCTAGCCACCATTGCACAGGTTGTCACCCGGAGGGCCTACCTGGGGCCCATCGTAGCTAGCTATGTGCGATTCACGGTAGCCACCGTGATAAGTGAGGTGGCTGAGCAGGTACTCAATCATGAGACTGACCGTGTTCAACAGCAGTTTTCCCTGCTTGCCGGGGCGCTTTCCTCACTAGCCAAAGGTATTTTGCCGCCCCACCGCGTCCTTGATTCCTATCTTCTGCGAGCCCTGCATACTGCGGGCTGGAGCATGGCAATCACCTACTGTGGTAGCTGCGGTGAGCAGGCTGTTAACTATTTTTCTCCGGAAGTCGGTGCGCTGTGCACCGCCTGCTCCCGCGCAGGAGCCTTTACCCGTCTCACCCCCTTGCCACCGCAGTCCCCGGCCTATCTGGCGGCTCTTGCAAGCGGGCATTGGGACGCTCTCACCCCGACTCCGTCGCTAGCCTTTAGACAGCGGATGAGCGGGCATATTATGGACTATGTACAGTGGCAACTCGACAGGCCGCTCAAGACGCTGACGACTCTCGAAAAGGAAAACTAATCGTTATGACCTTCGTCAAGCCCTACGCCCATCCCTCCGGGGCGCTTGCCCCTTCCATACCGGCTAAGTTTGTACCCCGGCACGTGGCTGTAGTGATGGACGGTAACGGACGCTGGGCCAACGAACGCGGGCTACCCCGCAATGAGGGCCACCGAGCGGGTGAAGCTGCCCTGCTCGACGTCGTCGCTGGCGCTATCGAGATGGGTATACCCTATGTTTCGGCTTATGCTTTCTCCACCGAGAACTGGAAGCGTAGCCCCGACGAAGTAGCCTTTCTGATGCGTTTTTCTGCTGAGGTTCTTGAACGCCAGCTTGAAACTCTCAAGAGCTGGGGAGTCCGTATCCGCTGGGCAGGCCGTAGGCCTAAGCTCTGGAAGTCGGTAATTAAACTACTGGAGAAGTGCGAAGAGGAGACCAGGGGTAATACTCTGTGTACCCTCACTATGTGCGTCAACTACGGCGGGCGCGCCGAAATCGCAGATGCCGCCTCCCTCATTGCCGAGGAGGTCGCGGCGGGGCGCCTCAAACCCAAGCACGTTAACGAAAAAATCTTTCAGCGCTACCTCGACGAGCCTGACCTACCCGATGTCGATCTCTTCCTGCGCACCAGCGGCGAGCAGCGCTTCTCTAACTTTTTACTCTGGCAAAGCGCCTACGCAGAAATGGTTTTCATGAATGTGCTCTGGCCCGATGTCGACCGGCGTACCCTCTGGCAGGCCGTTGAAGAGTATGCCCGCCGTGACCGCCGCTACGGCGGTGCTATCGACCAGGTGAAAACCTCCGAAGTTTCCCACTCACTAGGCTAAAGCCGTTGCTGAAAGGGGTCCCGCATGCGGATTTACCCAACCATTTTTAAGATATTCTTCAAACCCATGGACGCTGAAAAGGCACACCACGTGGGTATGTGGGGCGTCCAGGCCTTACGTCGCACCGGTATCACCCGTCTCGGGGGGCGCTTTCTCGCGCCAGCCCCCTCCTTGAGCACCGAAGTCATGGGCCTGACTTTTCCTTCACCTTTTGGCCTTGCAGCTGGTTTCGACAAGGGCGGTAAGGCAATTGCTGCTCTGAGCAACCTGGGCTTCGGGCACATTGAAATTGGTACCGTTACAGGCCAAGCACAGCCGGGTAACCCGCAGCCCCGTCTCTTCCGCCTTGTTGAAGACGAGGCCATTATCAACCGTATGGGTTTTAACAACGACGGCGCTGCGGTAGTAGGGCCACGGGTGGCAGCAGCCCGCGCCGACCTTGAGGCTGAGTACCGCGGTAAAGTTCGCCCCATCATTGGTGTGAATATTGGCAAGACTAAGGTCGTAGCGCTCGATGATGCCATTGACGACTATCTGGTCAGTACCCGCATCCTTGCTCCTCAAGCTGACTATTTAGCTGTCAATGTCAGTTCTCCTAATACGCCGGGGCTCCGCGACTTGCAGGCTATTGAAACTCTAGAGCCACTGCTCAAGGCTGTACGGGAGGAGGCTGACCGAGTGGTAACGGGGCGGCGCGTGCCCCTGGTGGTCAAGATTGCACCTGACCTGGCAGATGAAGATATTAAGGACGTTGCCGCTATGGCCCTTAGGTTGGGGCTTGACGGTATTATCGCGACAAATACCACTATCAAGCGTGAGGGGTTGGGGTTGATTACCCCCTTGAGCAAAGTTCGTGAAATTGGCGCAGGCGGACTCTCAGGGGCACCGCTTCAACAAAGATCTCTTGACGTGCTCCGTTTGCTCAAGCGCGAGGTGGGGGAGCAGCTTGCCATTATCTCGGTGGGGGGCGTTTCAACCGCTAACGATGTTGCAGAACGGTTAGAGGCAGGAGCCGATTTGGTGCAGGGCTACTCTGCGTTTATCTATCAGGGGCCGCTCTGGGCAGCTCATATCAATCGTGGGCTTTTTACAGTGAGAGGTTCCCGCTAAGTCGGGCTTATGACGTTATGGGTAAAAGGGTCGCTACCGGGCTTTGGTAGCGACCCTTCGGTCTTTCAGGTGAGTCGGTTGCTGAGTCAGCTAGGGTACTGCCCGCGGGAAACCTGAGGCTTGGGCAGGCGGAAGCGCCGAATCATCATGACGCGGTTAAAGGCGTAGAAGGCCGAGCGAGGTTCGAGCGAACCGAATTTAGCCAGGAGCTTCTTTTTGAGGCCGCGCCACATGACCCAGTAGTCGGCTAGCCAAAGCAGAATCATGGCCCACATGAAGAGTGACGAATACTGGGTCCACCCGGGAACAAGGAGACCGACAATGAAGGCTGCCAGGATCACAATGAGCATCACATCACCCAGGTTGAAGCGGGCGTCCACATAGTCGCGGATGTAGCGGCGTTGAGGGCCACGGTCGTTGACCGGCAGATAACGCTCGTCTCCGGTTTGTAGGGCATGCTGTTGCTTTGCTCGGTTCTCTCGGTCGGCTTCACGCTGAGCTTCCTTAGCGGCCTTACGGTCAGCAGGAACCAGAGGGGTACGTCGCGCTGCCTCACGCTCCTTGCGCGAGGGGGTGGGGCGTCCCTTGGGTGCGGTGTACCCAGGGTGACCGACCTCTACCTCAGCTTCCTTGTTGGGGGAGGATTCTGCCTCAGCAGAACCGGCGTTTTCACTAGTTTTCTTATTACGACCAAACACCCCTTAAGAATAACCAAGAAGGTGCTGATATATACAGTTAGAGCGTATTCTGAGATGTATGACAGAACACGGTTTTGACTTTTCGCGGCGCAAAGAACTTTCCCGCGCGCTAGAAACACGCTTTGACTCAGAACTTGAGCTACTTTCAGAGCTCGTAGCTATTCCCTCGGTTGCGTGGGAATCCTTTGACTTGACCCAGGTGCATCGCAGCGCCGAGAAGGTCCGACAGCTGGCGCTTGATGCCGGCTTTGAAACCGCTGAGGTGCTATCTGCACCCTACGGTGAGGGTAAGCAAGGTATGCCAGCTGTTGTAGCCCATAAAGAAGCAGCACCCGGGTCACCAACGTTCTTGCTCTACGCTCACCACGACGTCCAACCTGCTGGCGATGTTTCGCTGTGGGAAACTGCGCCCTTTGAGGCTACCCGCGTCGGGGACCGATTGTACGGGCGAGGTGCCGCAGATGACAAGGCGGGGATTATCGTGCACCTTGCTGCTTTCAGAGCAGTGAGTGAAGTGCTGGGGGAGTCCTTCACCGCGGGAGTCACCCTATTTATTGAGGGCGAAGAAGAGGCAGGCTCACCGAGTTTCGAGGCTTTTCTTGAAACCTACCGTGACAGGCTGGCGGGGGACTACATTGTAGTTGCAGACTCGGCAAACTGGAAGACCGGTATACCTGCCTTGACTACCGGGTTACGCGGTGTAGCAAGCGGTGACGTAGCAGTTCGAGTTAGTTCTCATTCTGTGCACTCAGGTATGTTCGGCGGGCCTCTGCTCGATGCCAACACCGTTTTAGTGCACCTCTTGGCCTCCCTTCATAACTCTCAGGGTTCAGTTGCAGTTGAAGGTTTAATATCAGCACCTGAACCTGAAGTTGAATATGCTGAGGCAGACTTTCGCACCGACTCTGGAATCCTTGATTCGATGAAGTTGGCTGGAACTGGTTCAGTATCATCCCGGCTCTGGGCCCAACCAGCTATCTCCATCATTGGCATGGACATCACCCCGATTGCAGAATCTTCGAACACCATCGCTTCCACCGCAAAAGCACGCCTCAGCGTCCGCCTAGCCCCCGGCCAGGATCCAGAAATCGCTCACCGTGCAGTTGCCCGCCACCTCCAGTCCGCTAACCACTGGGGGGCTGAAGTGACCTACACGGCTGAGGATTCCGGTCGCCCCTACCAGGCCGACCTTTCCGATGAAGGTGCACAGCTGGCTCTGGCCGCACTCAAAGAAGCCTGGGGAGTGGACCCTGTCACCATTGGCATGGGCGGGTCCATCCCTTTTATCGCCACTCTCAGACAGGCATACCCGCAAGCCCATATTTTGATTACGGGGGTTGAGGATCCTGACACCAGGGCGCACAGCCCCAATGAGTCTCTCTATCTACCCGATTTCAAGAAGGCCATACTCGCTGAAGCCCTCATGCTGGCCGCAGTTTCGCAACCGTCTAACTAGTTCACTTGACCGCGAACATCTAGCACAGTCTAGAGAACCGGCGTAAGATTGGGAACAAGATTTCCGACGAAAGGAACAGCATGCCTGAGGCAGTTCTCGAAGACCTTCCCACCCACGGCGTTAACCTCACCGACGTTGCCGCTGATAAGGTGCGCACCCTACTTGAGCAAGAAGGTCGCACTGATTTACGTCTACGTATTGCAGTACAACCCGGTGGATGCTCGGGTCTGATTTACCAGCTCTACTTTGACGAGCGTGTGCTCGACGGGGACGCAGTGCGTGAGTTCGATGGTGTAGAGGTCATCGTTGATCGCATGAGCGTTCCCTATCTTGATGGTTCAACTATTGACTTTGAAGATAGCATCTCAAAGCAGGGTTTCTCCATTGACAACCCCAATGCCCAGGGCTCCTGTGCCTGCGGTGACTCCTTCCACTAAAAACGTCGTCAGATACTGAACGGGGGCATGCTCAGCATGCCCCCGTTCAGTATGCGCTGAAGATATCGTGAAATACTTCTGTAATGACACGTCTATTCAGCGACAGGTTGTCACTTTCGACGCCCATTTACGGGTAAGCTCGTATTGAAAGATTTAACACCTGGGTTCATGCTGTCCACACTCAGTAACCAGGTGACACGCACATCGCTACAGGAAGGGCCGTCTGTGAGTTCGCAGCATCGAACCAGCAGCAAGGGGCTAAAAGGTAAGGCAGTAGCCGTAGCCACCGCAGCCTCGGCACTGCTCTTGACCGGTTGTTCAGAACAGGCATCGGTGGGCTGGCTGCCCACCCGGCGTGGTGTAACCGATAACGTAGATACCATCATGGACCTCTGGATTGGTACATGGATTGCTGCCTTGGCAGTAGGCCTTGTAACGTGGGGGCTTATGCTGTGGTGTATCATCGCCTACCGCCGCCGCAAATACGAAACCGGCTACCCCCGTCAAGTGAGCTACCATGCTCCACTCGAGATCTTTTACACTGCCATCCCCATCATCCTCATCGTCAGCTTCTTCACCTTCTCTGACCGGGCAGAGCGCGAAATCACCGCTCCTAAGTCAGAAACTGCTGACGTCACTATCGAGGTTTACGGTAAGCAGTGGGCGTGGGACTTCAACTACCTTGATGAAAATGTCTACTTTGCCGGTGTTCAGGCTCGCTTGGACAAGCAGGGGAACGAGGGTGTAGAAGAAACCCTCCCCACTCTTTACCTGCCCGTAGACTCAACTGTTGACCTCCAGCTTAAGTCTCGCGATGTCATCCACTCCTTCTGGGTTCCCGCTTTCCTTGAGAAACGCGATACCGTTCCCGGTATGACTAATCACATGTACTTCACCACCGGTTCTGAGCCCGCTACCTACGCTGGCAAGTGTGCTGAGCTTTGCGGCGAGTATCACTCCGAAATGCTGTTCAACGTGAAGGTTGTCAGCCAGGAGGACTACGATATTTACATTGAGTCACTGCGTCAAGCCGATCAAGAAGGCCGCCTTGGTGACGAGTACAACCGTAACCCCAACATGAACACCAACAACTAAGAGGTGCCCCGTGACTACTCTTGAGTATTCAGCGGAAACAGCCGGTAGCGTTGTTCCGCGGGTGGTTCCCAAGTCCAAGGGACGAATCATCGTCAACTGGCTGACATCCACCGACCACAAGACCATCGGGTACATGTACCTGATTGCTGCGTTTATTTTCTTCTGCTTCGCTGGCGTGATGGCGCTTCTTATGCGCTTGGAGCTGTTCACCCCGGGCATGCAGATTCTTGAAACCAAGGAGCAGTTCAACCAGCTGTTCACCATGCACGGCACTTTGATGTTGCTCATGTTTGGTACTCCTCTCTTCACTGGCTTCGCTAACGTCCTCGTGCCATTGCAGATCGGTGCACCCGATGTTGCCTTCCCCCGTTTGAACTCGCTTGCCTTCTGGTTCTTCCTGTTTGGTTCGCTGGTTGCTATCGCGGGCTTCCTGACCCCTCAGGGCGCCGCTTCCTTCGGCTGGTTTGCCTATGCTCCGCTGAACAGCACTACCTATAGCCCCTCAGTCGGCGGAGACCTTTGGATTTTTGGTCTAGCTTTGCAGGGCTTTGGCACCATTATGGGTGGCGTCAACTTTTTGACCACCATCCTCTGCATGCGTGCACCGGGCATGACCATGTGGCGTATGTCCATTTTCACTTGGACCAGCCTCATCACTGCGATTCTGATTATCATGATCTTTCCCCCTCTGGCATCAGCTCTGTTTGCCTTGGGTATGGATCGTCGCTTGGGCGGGCACATCTTTGATCCTGAAAACGGTGGTGCCATTCTCTGGCAGCACCTCTTCTGGTTCTTTGGCCACCCTGAGGTCTACGTTCTGGCCCTGCCCTTCTTTGGTATCGTTTCAGAAATTATTCCAGTCTTCTCACGTAAACCGATTTTTGGTTACAAGGGGCTGATTTTTGCAACTATCGCGATTGCTGCCCTGTCAGTAACCGTGTGGGCACACCACATGTATGTCACCGGTGCAGTCATGCTCCCCTTCTTCTCCTTCATGACTATGCTGATTGGTATTCCCACCGGTGTGAAGTTCTTCAACTGGATTGGCACCATGTGGCAGGGATCCATTACGTTTGAGACGCCCATGCTCTGGGTCATCGGCTTCCTAATCACCTTCCTCTTTGGTGGAATCACCGGTGTTATCCTGGCAACCCCGCCGCTGGATTTCCACCTCTCGGATTCCTACTTTGTCGTGGCTCACTTCCACTACGTCATTTTCGGAACCCTGGTCTTCGGCATGTTCGCCGCTTTCTACTTCTGGTGGCCCAAGTTCACCGGAAAGATGTTGAATGAGCGCCTAGGAAAAATCCACTTCTGGATGCTTTTCATTGGCTTCCATATGACCTTCCTCATCCAGCACTGGTTGGGTGTCGATGGCATGCCGCGCCGCTATGCTGACTACATGCCAGAAGACGGTTTCACCTGGATGAACCAGCTTTCAACTGTGGGGTCAATGATTCTTGCGATTTCTATGATTCCCTGGTTCTGGAACGTCTTCATAACCGCTCGTCACGGTAAGCGTGTTGAAGTGGATGACCCCTGGGGCTTCGGTGGCTCCCTGGAGTGGGCAACTTCTTGCCCGCCTCCCCGCCACAACTTCACTGCTTTGCCCCGCATCCGTTCAGAGCGGCCTGCACTCGACCTGCATCACCCTGAACTGTCCACCAATACTGATATCGCGGCCGCAGCCCGTCAGGCAAGCGCGCGATAGGGGGCTACTGTGAAACTTCTTGCTAATATTTTTGCTTTCATCGGTGTCTTCCTGATTCCTGTAGGCATTGTCTACGGCTTCATGACTCACTTCGATGAATGGGCTGGTTTCCCCGCTATTTTGGCAACCGCCGTCATGTGTCTCTTCCTCTGGTACTTCCTCAAGTTCACCGATAAGAAGCACCCAGATATGCCCTATGAGAACCTTGAAGGCGAAATTGCCGATGGTGCTGGTGATTACGGTTTCTACTCACCCTGGTCCTGGTGGCCGCTCTTTATCGGCGCTGCCTGTACAATCGTAGTCTTGGGGCTCGCTATTGACTGGTGGATTGTCCTGATTGCCATTCCCTTTGCAGCGGCAGCTGTTCTAGGTTGGGTTTATGAGTACAACCGCGGCGATCACGCTCACTAAGGCAACCACATAGTTCCTGCTCTTTAGAGGGGTGGGGCCCGTACCAAATGGTACGGGCCCCACCCCTTTGGTTTGAGCCTGCAAGCTTTTAGATGCACCATGAGAGCGGAGCAGTTTTCTGAAGACGCCCACCCATGATCAGCAGCCGGAGAGAAAGTTAGAGGAGAGGGGCTGAACAGCTCTGGGCTGAACAGTGGAGGTGAGCTGGGCACGGGCTGCACGGAAGGCAGCTGGGCATAAAACTGAGCCGGTTTCTTGGTGGGTCAACCTTGGCTAATCAGGGCTGTATTGAGTTGGGTGTCACCGGCTTCTGGCAAGAGAGCTACCCGGTAGGAAGCTCAGTAGAGGTCACAAGTTGGTGAATCGGGTGGTTGTGGGTTTACGGTCGGTAGTGCTCAGGCTCAAATGCCCCACTTCTTACCGAAAGTGCCTCTCTAGCCGGTACTTTCGGTAAGGGGAGGGACATCCGGCAAGAGCAGACCGCCAGCAGGTGAATTTCAAAAGGTTCGTCACGCTACCCGCTTCTTAAGACAAAAGTGGGGCACCCCTTCAAAGGGGTGCCCCACACAAACTACAACCGTACTTTATTTTTCGATTGATTCGGTCTTATGACCGTCAACCTCATGTGCACCGTGGTGCTCATGGTGTGCTGCTTCGAGCTCCGCGGGGGTTACAGCAACTACACGGTCTTCGAACCAAATCTTTGAGAGACCTGCGCGGGTCTTCTCGATTAGGCCAACCTTGCCCTTCTTGTTGGGCTGAGCCGGGATAGGCTCAGGTGACTCGAAGGAGACCAGAGCGTAGCGGCGGTATTCATCGATGGGCTTGTGAACCTCAATGAATTCACCGTGGGGGAGCTGGACGACCTTGCCGGTTTCGATACCGTGCAGTACGAGCTCACGATCCTTGCGCTGGAGAGCCAGGCAGATGCGCTGAGTGATGAAGAAGCCAATCAGCGGACCGAATACGAAGGTAAAGCGGAGCCAGTAGGCAACATCGTTCAGCGATACGTGGAAGTGAGTTGCAATCAGGTCGGAGCTTGCCGCGATCATCAGGGCTGCGTAGCCGATGATGCCTGCTACGCCCACACCGGTACGGAAGGGGGCGTTGCGGGGGCGATCCAGAATATTGTGGACGCGGTTGTCCTTGGTGACCCACTGCTCGATCCAGGGCCAGAAGACCATGGCCATCATGACTGAACCAGCCATGAGAGCGAAGGGGAGAAGGACGCTCAGAACCCAGGTGCCGCCGAGGAATTCGAATTCCCAGGGCCAGGGCCAGACACCGGGCCACAGGCGCAGGGCGCCGTCACCGAAGCCTACGTACCAGTCAGGCTGGGTACCAGCCTGTACGGGTGAGGGGTCGTAGGGGCCGTAGTTCCAAATCGCGTTGATGGTGAAGGTTGCACCGAGGAAGGCGATGATACCGAATACGATGAAGAAGAAGCCGCCGGCCTTGGCTGCGTAGACAGGGCCTATGGGGAAGCCAACAACGTTGTTCTCGGTGCGGCCGGGGCCGGGGTACTGGGTGTGCTTGTGCAGTACAACCATGAACATGTGGATCGCCACGAGTAGCAGAAGCATGGCGGGGATGATCATGATGTGCAGGGTGTAGAGGCGACCAATCACGGCGGTACCGGGGAACTCGCCACCGAAGAAGAAGAGCGAGATGTAGGTACCAACCAGCGGGATTGACTTGAAAATACCGTCAACGATGCGAAGACCGTTACCTGAGAGTACGTCATCGGGCAGTGAGTAGCCGGTGAAGCCAGCCAAAATACCGATGATGAGCAGGGTGCTACCAACAACCCAGTTGAGTTCACGAGGACGGCGGAAAGCACCGGTGAAGAAGACGCGCAGCATGTGCACGGTCATGGCCATCATGAACATGAGAGCTGCCCAGTGGTGAATCTGGCGCATCAGCAGACCACCTCGAACATCAAAGGAGATATCCAGGGTAGATGCGTAAGCGGCAGACATGTGGGTGCCCTTCATGGGTACATAGGAACCGTCGTAGGTTACCGACACCATGGTGGGGTTGAAGAAAAAGGTTAGGAAGGTGCCTGAGATAATCAGGATAATCAGGCTGTAAAGTGCAACCTCACCGAACATGAATGACCAATGGTCGGGGAAGATTTTGCGACCGAATTCCTTGATGATACCTGAAGCACCAACACGCTGATCGACGTAGTGGGCGATGCGACCGGTAGAGGTCTTTGCCTTGTAATCAGACTGCATTGAAGTCGACATTATGCTTCACCTGCCATTTCCTTGATGTGCTTTGCACGCTCCCAGTAGCCGGGGCCGACGGGTTCGTGGAAGTCACTCTGGGCGACCAGGTAACCTTCGGAGTCAACCGCGATGGGCAGCTGGGGTAGGGCGTGGCCTGCGGGGCCGAAGATAACCTTGCACTCTTCTGCCGCGTCAAAGGTTGACTGGTGGCAGGGGCAGAGCAGGTGGTGGGTACGCTGCTCGTACAGAGCGATGGGGCAGCCTACGTGAGTGCATACCTTGGAGTAGGCGTAGATGCCGTCAACGTTCCAGTTTTCACGGCCGGGGGTGGTGTACTTGACGTCAGCAGGGTCCAGACGCATGAGCAGTACAACGGCCTTAGCCTTTTCCTCGAGGTAGCCGTTCTCGTGAGAGAGGCTGGCCAGGGTCTCGGGGAGGACGTGGTAGGCAGACCCCAGGGTGACGTCGGCAGCCTTGATTGGGGTACCGGAAGGGTCACGCACGAGGCGGACACCTTCGTCCCACAGGGTGTACTTAAGTACCGAGGGGTCGGCTGGCCCCAAATCCCGGAATAGGGTGACGAAAGTCAGGGGAGCGAGAATAACAGAACCGATGAGAGTATTACGGAGGAGGGGGCGACGTTTGATACCCGACTCTTCAATGATAGTCTCAACGATTTCCTGTGCCTCTGCACGGTCTTCTTCTGAGGTGACCGCGTGACGCTCTTCGACCATTTCATGGTCGGGCATCAGTGAGCGTGCCCAGTGGACGATGCCGATACCGATACCGAACATAGCAAAAGCGATGCCAAGACCAAGTAGCAGGTTCTGCAGTCGAAGCATGTTGTTAGCTTCGGGGTTCATGACATCGTAAAAGTTGCCAGTTACCTCAATACCGAAATAGCCGACCCAAAAGAGCAGAGAGCCCAGCATAGAGATGACAAAGAGCAGAACTACCTGTCGCTCAGCGCCTTTGGCTCGTTTGGGGTTGATGTCGGTAAGACGAGGGGCGTGCAGAGGAAGGCCCGGGTTCGGGAACTTCTCAGCGTTAGCCTCGTGAGAGGTAACTACGGCAGCTTTCTCGTGTGCGCCGTCACTATGGTTTCCCATGTGTTGCCTCAAATCTTCTTTGGTACGAAATTGGTGTGTGCGTGAGCTTATGCAGCTCGAGAGGTTAGCCAGAGAGTAAATGCAATGACGATGATTAGGCCTAGGGTCCAAATGAGCATACCCTCAGACACCGGGCCAAGTGAGCCAAGCTTGAAGCCGCCAACCGATGCGTTTACTTCCTGAGATTTCAGGTAGGTGATAACATCACGCTTTTCTTCAGGGGTGATATTTGCGTCGTTGAAGACGGGCATGTTCTGCGGACCGGTGGCCATTGCTTCGTAGATGTGCTTCTCTGAAACGCCCATCAGGGTGGGTGCAAATTTACCGCGGGTCAGTGCACCGCCAACGCCAGCAGCGTTGTGGCACATAGCGCAGTTGGCCAGAAATACCTTGGCACCGTTGGCCGCATCGCCCTTGGAAACGTCAAGGTATTCATCTTCAGGGATGGCAGGGCCGGCACCGAGTGAAGCAACGTAAGCGGAGAGCTGCTTGGTCTGCTCTTCGTTGAACTGGCCGGGCTTCATCTGAGCCTGAACGCCCTGCATCTGCATGGGCATGCGACCTGTACCTACCTGGAAGTCAACAGCTGCCGCTCCGACACCAATCAGCGCGGGGCCGTCTGCTGAACCCTCAGCCTGAGTGCCGTGGCAGGTGGCGCAGTTCGCCAGGAAGAGTTTCTGCCCTTCTGAGATATCTTCTGCTGTGTAGGTGGTGTTTGTCGCCGCCTGAGCCTCGTTAGTAGCCGTGGCAACTGCGTAGAGGCCGCCTGACAGGAGTAGGGCAAGGGCAAGCAACACGAGAGCTGCGAGCGGATGACGTCGCTTTTGGGAAAGTGCCTTCACGTCGTTGTTCCTTAGTGTGTGTGCTAGTTAGTTTACTTTTGCGGTTACCGGTTTACTTCAGGAAGTAGACGACGATGAACAAGACAATCCAAACGACGTCAACGAAGTGCCAGTAGTACGAAACAACAATTGCTGACGTTGCTTCGTAATGACCGAAACGCTTTGCCACATAGGCACGACCGATAATGAGCAGGAATGCGATGAGGCCGCCGGTCACGTGAAGAGCGTGGAAGCCGGTGGTGATATAGAAAGCCGACCCGTAAGCGCTGGAGGCGATGGTCATACCTTCAGCTACGAGGTTGGCGTATTCGTAAGCCTGAACAGATACGAAGAAAGCGCCCATGATGAAGGTCAGAAGGAACCATTCGACCATGCCCCATTCTCGGACGTTAAAGAGAGAACCGGTACGGCGAGGCTTGAGCTGCTCAGCCTTGAAAACACCAAACTGGCAGGTAACAGAGCTCAGCACCAGCACGATGGTGTTGGCAAGAGCTAGTGGGACTTCAAGCAGCGGAGTATTCTCAGCCCAAATATCGGGGCGAGATGCGCGTAGCGTGAAGTACATTGCGAACAGGCCGGCAAAGAACATGACCTCAGAAGCAAGCCAAACCACGGTGCCGACGGCTACCTGGTTGGGTCGATTCAGAGTGGCATGAGCCGACTTACTGGGAGTATGGGTTGCAGTTGTCACATAGACATTATGTCTGTAAAACCGCCCTCGAACCAAGAGATAAGAGGGTGTGCCGGGTGGTGTGTTGTAAATCCTGCCTCTGTCCCCTGCAATTTCGGGGTTTTAGAGCAGGGCGGTCGACACATCAAGGTGTAAAAGTTGCGTAATTGAAGTTTAAAGTATCCCCGAATCACTGCTTGCTTGAGAAAGCATTCGATTGACTCCGTCTCATCAAGTCGCATGACTCCTCTTTGAACCGTATGATGTGAGCTATGGCAAGCTCAATAAGTTGGAAATATCTGCTCAATCAACTCGTGGCGCAACAGGATCTCACGCAGGACGAAGTCTCTTGGGCGATGGATGAAATCATGACCGGGTCTACCCCAGAAGCCATTATCGGTGCGTTTTTGGTAGGGCTTCATGTTAAGGGCGAGACACCGCTAGAGTTAGCTGCGCTAGCCCAAGGCATGCTTGATAAGGCCGAGAGTATAGAAGTTACCCAGGACGCTGTTGACATTGTTGGTACCGGAGGGGATCAGCAAAACACCGTCAACATCTCCACCATGGCCTCCCTCGTTGCTGCCGGGGCAGGGGCACCTGTCATTAAGCACGGCAACCGCGCATCGACGTCGTCAAGTGGCAGTGCAGATGTTCTTGCCGAATTAGGTATCAACCTCAATATGAACATTAAGGATGTTGCAGGGTCAGTAGCTGCCACAGGAATCACTTTTCTGTTTGCACAGGTTTTTCACCCATCAATGCGGCATGTAGCCCCCGTGCGTAAATCATTGGGCGTGCCCACAGCCTTTAACTATCTTGGCCCCATGACCAATCCCGCTAAGGTCCGAGCCTCCGCTATTGGGGTTGCCGATGGTGATATGGCTGAAAAAATTGCCCACGTTTTTGCGTCACGCGGTGACCATGCGCTGATCTTTCGAGGTAGTGACGGGTTGGATGAAATCACTATCACGGGCCCATCGGTCATTTGGGAGACTCATGATGGGGGAGTGACACGTGAAGATTTTGCTCCTGAGAACCACGGGTTTACCCTAGCTTCAATTGAAGATCTTCGAGGGGGAGACGCAACCCATAATGCTCAAGTTGTACGTGAGACTTTGCAGGGGAGTGAGGGCCCTATTTTGGATGCGGTTTTACTCAACGCCGCAGCAGGAATTGTGGCCTACCGACCACAGGATGGCAGATCTTTTGAAGAGCGTTACGCCCAGGCCCTCAAGGATGCTCGCGAGTCAGTCACTAAAGGCAAAGCAGTCAAGGTCTTGAACGATTGGATTGCATATAGCCAGGCTCACTAGAAGTGTTGCAGGCGAGTAGACCTACCACTAGCGTCGACGGGCTACCAGCAAAGCAACTATTCGCCAGCCGCAGAGCAAAACCAACAGGGTGAGAGCTGAAACCACAATAAAAGCTGTTGCCGCAGTGTCGCCCATGGAAAGCCGAAGGCCAATACCTAATACCAGCGTAGTTACCCAGACCATGAAACCTTCCAGTAAAAGGGGAAGGGCTCTACGAGAACCGACGGCCCAAACTCCCAGGTGGGCAGCTGCAAGTGCCAGCACAAAGGGCGTTGCAGTGGGCAAAATTTGCCCTAAAGGTTCGTGATGGCTCGTAAGACCGATGGCTATAAACACAAGGACGAGGCCAACATCAAGCAACATGCGAATCGGCTGAGGTAAAGAGACAAATCGCTTGGTGGAAGTAGTCATGGATACCAGTCTAGTGCCGCTACACAAAGTTCCAGGCTAAAACTAGCCCTTGATTCTGCAGCAAGGAGGTGAGGGGAGCTTTTTAAGCTTTACTTTACATAATGTATATTATCGGCTTTACAGTATGGGTGATAACTGTGGAAACACTGGACTAGCATCACCTCAACCTGGAACAATGAGAGGTACCTATTTCACACGGAGATTCACATGATTCAATGGTTCACCGAGCATCTTTGGGCTTTCTGGTTAATGGCTGCGATTATCCTTGCACTCATCGAAATCCTGATGCTTGACTTTGTCTTTCTTATGATGGCTTGCGCTGCACTCTCTACCGCTGGTGCTGCCACCGTTCTAGATTCCTTTGTGGGCCAGGTTCTTATTTTTGCTGCTATCAGCCTGGCCCTCTTACTGGGCCTGCGCCCACCTCTTATCCGCAAGTTTCATCAGAGCTCACCCAACATATCCATGAACTCAGACGGCCTCATAGGAACTGAAGCCTTAATTACACAAACAGTGACTGCCGACACAGGGTTATCTCGTATTGCTGGTGATATCTGGACAACCCGCCCAGAACAAGATCAGGCGGTGCTCCCAGAGGGTACGCGTGCAACTGTTGTCGCCATTCGCGGTGCCACCGCCTATGTAGCTCCATTAAGCGCACCTAAAACTCACACCTAATACCCCCGAAGGCTCCATCATGAATGTTTCAACCTTAACTACAACTATTATTTTAATTGCCCTCATTCTGCTTGTCCTAGCCATTTTGCTCAGGGCCGTTCGAATCATTCCACAGGCGCGCGCTGGCATTGTTGAGCGTCTGGGCAAATACCACACTACTCTCAACCCGGGCTTCCACGTCACAGTCCCCTTCATTGACCGCGTCCTGCCCCTCATCGATTTGCGTGAACAGGTTGTTTCCTTTCCCGCCCAATCTGTCATTACCGAGGATAATCTGGTGGTAGGGATTGATACCGTTGTCTACTTTCAGGTCACTGACCCCAAAGCTGCAACCTATGAAATCACCAATTACATTCAGGCTGTAGACGAACTCACCAGCGCAACTCTACGTAACGTCGTCGGTGGCCTAAACCTCGAAGAAACCTTGACCTCCCGCGATCAAATCAACACTGAACTCCGCGGCGTCCTCGATAGCACCACCGGCCGCTGGGGAATTCGTGTATCTCGTGTAGATATCAAAGAAATTCAGCCCCCTCACTCCATCCAGGACTCAATGGAGAAACAGATGCGCGCCGAACGTGACCGCCGCGCAGCCATCCTCACCGCTGAGGGTCAGAAGCAGTCTCAGATTCTCACCGCTGAAGGTGACTCCCGCGCGGCGATTCTGCGTGCTGAGGGTGAAAAGCAGTCTCAGATTCTCACCGCTGAAGGTGACGCTAAGGCAGCTATTCTCCGTGCAGACGGCGAAGCCCAGGCTATTCAGAAAGTTTTCCGCGCCATTCATTCTTCGAATCCCAGCCAAAAATTGCTCACTTACCAGTACCTACAAACTCTTCCCAAGCTGGCCGAGGGAGATGCCAATAAGCTCTGGTTCATTCCCACGGAGCTGGGTGACGCATTGCGCGGTATAGGCAACGCATTTACGCCAGCAAACGCTGCCCCTGATATGGGAGATGAGGAGGATGAACAGGACGCGGCCACTCCCCCGGCCTCCCCGCTGGTTGACACTCCCGTAGTCAAGGTAACAGCTGAAGACCTCAACCCCAATCTGGATAAGCTCGATAGCGGCGTTGAAATTCCGGATGAGAACGGGCCTCTTCAACCCTAAATTCTCGTTTAGCGCATTCTGTGGCCCCTAAGGTAGGGGCCACAGCCGTTATAATGGTTTTTTGGCCGGTTGCTTCAGCCCCACTCAGGTTGAACCAGCCTCATCGTCATCGTATGGAGGAAAAATGAGCGATCGTAGCCTGCGCGGTATGCGCCTAGGTTCACAGTCTATGGAAACCGAATCGGGGGTGGAGCCGGCTCCCCGTCAGCGTGTGGAATACCGCACCGAGGACGGCGAACGAGTCTTCGTAACGTTTGCTCAGGAGGCTGAGATTCCCGCAACCTGGACTGCAAAATCCGGCAAGGAGGCATCCCTGGTCTCTGGTCAAGGCAAGGTTGAGGAGAACACCGATAAGCCCGTTCGAACCCACTGGGACATGCTGTTAGAGCGCCGTAGCGTTGAAGAGCTCGAACAAACCCTGCAGCAGCGCCTAGAAATTTACCGTGAGCGTCACGCCCTTTAAAAAATAAATGATGCTTATTCAAAACAGGAGCCTCACTGGAACAGCCCAGTGAGGCTCTTTGTGGAATTCATTTAGATTTTTCTTCCACGGTGGGGCCTGCGGACCCACCGTGGAAATTCACTGATACCATTTTTTGGGAACCCACTGTTGCTCAGCAAAGTTCAGGAGTGCCTGCTCTTGTGCCGGGATAAGCTCAGTATATAGCTCCGCCCGATTAGTATCTTTGTGAACGTTGACTCCTACTACCATCCAGCCATTATTCTCATGGTCATACAAACTAACGGTTGCTTCCTCAGCACTGTCAACCACATTAAACTTACGGAATGAATACCAGGTCGGCGTAGCCTTTAGCTCGAATTCGTAGCTATGCACCGGCCGCGTTGAACCATCAGGTAGCAACAGCAATAGAGGAGCCTTGTAATAATAGTAAGTTTTCGAGTTTTCGATCTTTGAAGTATGACTTCTATCTACGCGGGTCAGATATATCTGACCAATGAGGGCTGGATAATATTCAATCCAGCCGTTCTTCCACGCCGTTGCAATGCGCTCCCCTTCACGCTTTCCTCTGGAACGAAAATACAGGGGCAAGGCTATGAGGATGATGGCGGCCAAGCCAATAATCGGTGCAGCAAGAATTAACCTATTCAGCAGAGAACTAACCCAGAAGAGCACTGCACTTGCAAAAACCCCCGCTAAGCCCAGCATGATGAGAATAACAAAGAGAAATATGCTGGTGCTCGTCGGTGTGCTACCTGGTAGCGGCCCCGTATCACGAACCACCTCAAACGCTCCGCTACGTTCACGACGCGGATTAGGGTTATGGTAATAGTCAGCTTGTTTTGATGGAATCAGGGGGTTATGCGCTTTGACAAGCGGTGAAAGCCGACTTTTAGTGAGGTGTTTCAGCTCTATCATAGGGTGTCCTAAAGTTGATGTTCAGGGCGCACACTAGCTCATGCTTCAACTAAACCCAGCGTACCCTGCCGAGTAGCCGCTACCTTGAACTAGCTCCGTACATACAACATACTTCCAACCATAAGAGCATGTCACGTAGGCCCTTACCGTTTGATAGATTTCTTAAGTTTGGTCAGGCGGGATGTGAGACCCCATCGGGTTACCTTGGTCATGGAATCCACAATAATATTGCCGTCCATCTTAGAGCTACCAATTTCACGTTCAACAAAGGTGATGGGAACTTCTACGATGTTGAGACCCGCCTGCTCCGAACGCCAGGCTAAATCGACCTGAAAGACATAGCCTTTTGAATCGATACCCTCAAGGTCTAGCTGCAAAAGTGCTTCGCGCCGGAAGGCACGATAGCCTGCAGTGATGTCCTTGACCGCGGTTCCTAGAATAAGGCGGGTATACAGGTTGGCGCCGCGAGAGAGAACCTGGCGGTGGATAGGCCAGTTCTTAGTCTTCCCCCCGGGCACGTATCGTGAACCGATAGCTAAATCAGCTCCCTGCGCTATGGCCTGGAGCAGAAGGGGCAGTTGCTCAGGCTGGTGTGAGCAATCAGCGTCCATTTCGACGAGCACGTCATAGTCGGCGTCTAGACCCCATGCGAACCCTGCCAGGTAGGCACCCCCCAGCCCGTCTTTGACGGTACGGTGCAGAACGTTAATGTGAGAGTCAACCTGAGCCAGGCTATCGGCAAGTTCGCCGGTACCGTCGGGGCTGTTGTCATCAACGACCAGAATGTCGCACTCCGGAACCGCTGCTCTGAGGCGCTCTACTACGATGGGAAGGTTCTGTTTCTCATTGTAGGTAGGAATCACGGTTAGTACTCGCATGTAGTCTCCTTGAGATGGACCATCTGGTCTGATGGCTTTTTAAACCAAAGTCTCATTATATAGGTAGTAGTGGCGCGGCGCCCGCTCTTGCCCGCAGCCACAGCGGTGAGTCATCTGAGGGTAGAGCCGCTCCGATAGAGGGCAGTAAGCTGTGGCCGAGGCACATCACTTGACAGGACGGGTAGAAGCGGAGTTCGAGCACGCGGGTCGGTACTCCAGGCAGAGATACGCGAATCAGGCGTTTGCACCATAAGCTCAGTGATAGACCAGATGGCCAGGTGCGCAGGAGCTCCAGGCACAAGCTGACCGGCCAGAGGGTTAGCGACTCCCCCAGCCCGATAGACGGCACGAGTCATAGACTGAAAGGCCCCGCGAGCTGACACCGCAAGCTGTTCAGGTGCATTGACAGCGGCATTGATGAGCTCCCACCCCAGATGGGTCGGCTCTGTGCTCATCGGGTCTGAGCCGAGCATGACGGAGGCCCCTGCCGCCAGCGCCTGCCCGTAGGCCTGGCCTGAGTCTGTGTAGTCGGATGAGAAACCTAGTGATACTTGCAGGTTGATTGCCGTGGTCAGGTTACTTTCGTTAAGGCCCTTGAGCCCGTCAAGGCGAGGGCTAATGCGGACGCGCGTGAGCGGCTCAAGTTCTTTGAGGCGTTGCAGGGCGGCCTCTGCGGCCTGCTGATCTGCAGGAATAATCGAAAGGTTAAGTCGCCCTGCGCCAAGCTCCCCTAAAAGGGCGTCGGTCAGCTGGGCGGGATCATTCACATAAACACCGGCAAGTGAGCCCCCCAGCATGCTCTCAGCAACAGAAAGTTCAACTCGACCAGCAGGTACATAGAAGCGGGGCTCAACTCCCTCATACTCAGTAGGCCCCTCTGTCAGGTCGGTCAAAAAAAGGTTAGCTACGCTATACCCCCTCCCCTGTAGCCGACTCAGGAGGGCCGGGGCGTCCTTGTGAGCAACAGCCACCGCACCCAGCGCGAAGCTGGGAGTCACGAGTTGACCGGCAAGCTCGGTTGAGCTCATGGTGGGGTCAATGATGGAGCGAGCACCGGCGTCCTGGCCAATCCACTCCACCAGGCCACCGTCAATCACGAGGGCCGTGGCAAAAGAATCAGCGGGGCTGTATACAGAACCATCAAAGAAAACGTGGGCGGGCAAGAGGGCATTCCTTTCTCAAACACGATAAGAATTTAAAGCTGGGTAGCTACAACCCCACGGCGTAACAGGTTAATAGCGGCCTCGCACTGGGTACGCAGTTGCGGATGGGACGAGGCTACGTGTGCAATTTGGTCGAGAGAGTCGATTACCTGTTTGATCCAGCGTACAAAGTCGCCGGCGGCTAGGTCGGTACCGTCAATCGCCTGCCCCAGGGTTTTACCTCTGGCCCACTTGTAGGTGGGCCAGACCATACCAAAATCGAGTGAACCGGTGAGTGGCAGGTGGTACAGTTTCTCGGCGTCATTGAGATTGGACCAGTGGTTGAGCGCGGTTAACAGCGCCTGTTCAACACCCCTGTTGGGGTAGCGGGATAGCAGACCCAGCTCGTCCCGTTTCGCCTCATAGATAAGCGCCGATACAACGGCAGCGGTAGCAGCCGGGTCAAGCCCGTTGAGGAAGCCGTCCTCCAGGCACAGGGAGATCAGCAAATCCTTTTCACCGTAAATCCGGCGCAACGAGGCCCCACGGGCAGTCAGTACGCGGCGATTTTCAACCGTCTCAACGTAGCCGTAGGATGCCAGTAGCTGGGTGATACGTTCAAAGACCTGAGCGATGGTGTTGGTACGGCGCTCAATCTGGCGTCTCAGCCCGTCTGTCTCGCGTGAAAGACGGTACCAGCGCTCAGCCCATCGCGCGTGCAGTTCCCGGTCAGAGCACCCGTGGCAGGGGTGGTTACGCAGGGCCTTACGCAGTTCATCAATCTTCACTTCGTCGCTGTTTTCGCGCTGGTTGAAGTACTTTTTTTGCGATCCCTCGCGCGCAGGTAGCCCCTGGTAGAGGGCTTCACGCATGCGCGAGGCCATATCTCGTCGATCTTTGGGGGTTCTGCCGGTGAATTTCTTTGGCACCTTAATCTTAGAAATAGGTAGCACCGGCCCGTCCAAATAGCGTGGGTCTAGGCGGCGGAGTTGGGCCGCCTGAGTCAAGATAGAAGGGCGGGGGTCATCTAAAGATTCAGCACGAGCCAGTACCACAGCGGTACCAGCGTTACGGCCACGAGGAATTTCAATGACGTCGCCGGGTAACAGATCAAGGACGGACGCTACCGCCTGGCTCTGCCGCAACCGGTTTCTGCCTTTCTCGGCTTTTTTCTCTAAATCCGTTATGTCGCGCCGTAGCCTGGCATATTCGGTAAAGTCGCCTAGGTGGCAGGTCATAGCCTCCTCAAACCCTGCTAACGCCCTTTCATTTTTACGTACCCGCGAGGCGATACCTACCACCGACTTATCTGCCTGAAACTGGGCGAAAGAGCTTTCAAGAATTTTCTTGGTGCGCTCAGTGCCGAACTGGGCGATAAGGTTAGCGCTCATATTATAGGTTGGCTTGAAAGAGGAGTTTAGCGGGTAGGTTCGCTTTGAGGCCAGCCCGGCAACCTGTTGCGGCTCAAGACCGGGGCGCCACATGACTACGGCGTGCCCCTCAACGTCAATTCCGCGGCGCCCTGCACGGCCTGTCAATTGCGTATACTCCCCCGGCGTGATTTCTACGTGGGTTTCACCGTTAAACTTGGTGAGCTTTTCGAGCACCACGGATCGGGCGGGCATATTAATGCCCAGTGCTAGGGTTTCGGTAGCAAAAACCATGCGGACTAGGCCCTCAGAGAAAAGAGCCTCCACAACTTCTTTAAAAACCGGTAGCAGGCCAGCATGGTGGGCAGCTACACCGCGCATCAGCCCCTCTCGCCACTCGTAGAATCCCAGCACTGCCAAGTCGGTGGTGTCTAGGGACGCTGTGGCCTCGGCTATGTAGGCCCGGATGGTTTGGGCTTCAGCCTCGGTGGTCAGGCGAATATCTGCACTAATGCACTGAGATACGGCCGCGTCGCAGCCAATGCGGGAGAAGATGAAGCAGATGCCAGGAAGCAACCCGGCCCTATCGAGGGTTCGAATCATCTCGGGGCGGCTGATGCGCTGTGGCCGTGCAGGAACGGTTTCTCTGGGCGCGTCCCACTCCCGGTCGTACCCCAAGGGGCGGGAGCCACTCCCTCCTCTGCCTCTCTTCCCTTTTCCCAGCCGTGAGAAGGACTTACCGCGTGAGGGTCGGGGGCGGCGGCCTACCCTCATCAGCTCAGGGTTGACCTCGGGCATATCGGTGGCCGCAGCCGCGTCCTCGACCGTCGTATCACCGGCAAAAAGGTCCATAAGCTGGTTACCAACCAGCACATGCTGCCACAGGGGTACCGGGCGGTGTTCTGACACAACAATATCGGTCGACCCTCGCACAGCGTCGAGCCAGGCACCGAACTCTTCGGCGTTTGAAATCGTTGCTGAGAGTGCCACAACCACGATGGATTCAGGCAGGTGGATGATGCACTCCTCCCAGACCGCACCACGAGAGCGGTCGGCCAAGTAATGCACCTCGTCCATGATGACAAAACCCAGGTTGTCTAGAGTGGCTGAATCAGCGTAGAGCATGTTACGCAACACCTCGGTAGTCATGACGACCACGGGGGCTTCGGAGTTGATGGAGGTATCACCGGTCAGCAGTCCCACAGCGTCCTCGCCGTAGACTGCAACCAAATCGTTGTACTTTTGGTTGCTTAGGGCTTTGATGGGTGTGGTGTAGAAGGCTTTCTTGCCCTGCGCAAGCGCCAGGTGAATAGCGAACTCCCCCACAATGGTTTTCCCCGCGCCGGTGGGGGCGGCGACCAGCACTCCTCTGCCCTGCTCAACTGCGGCACAGGCGTCCCGCTGGAAGGTGTCAAGGTCAAAGCTCAGCCCCTGTTCAAACTGATGCAGGGCGGTCTTTGAGTGGGCAACGCGCTGTTGAGCGCGCAAATACTGTTCAGCGTAGCTAGTAGCCATAACCCCCATCTTATGCTGTGGGTAGGTTCATCAGAACGCTAAGGCCCATCTTTCGTTTGACTGCGAACAAAATAGCCCCGCCAAAGAGGCAGGGCTACCGTAGAAACTCGGTGCTTACGTGGCCTGTTGGTCCTTACGGCCCAGCTGATTGAGCTCCTCAAGGCTGGTCGGGCGGTTAATCTCGTCGTCGGTGAGTCCCTCAGCCAGCTTGGCGTTGCGGCGGTCGCGGCGCTTGTCATTGAGAATAGCAATTCCAATAGCAAGAAAGAAGAAAAACAAGAGCGGCACCATCAAATACACCATTGACATAATTTCGCCGCCAGGGGCTGCCATTGCAGCGAGTATTGCTACTAGCACAACAACCCAACGCCAGGACTTTAGTAATGTCTTGCCTCGAATAAGACCGATAAAGTTTAGTCCTACTAGGATAACCGGTAAGATGAACGCCAGCCCAAACGCCAGCATGAATTTAACGACGAAACTGATGTATACATCTGCGGTCAGAAAGTTAGTTGCACCATTAGGGCTAAATTGAGTAAGAGTCTGAACAGCTGACGGCAACAACAACCATGCCAAAGCTGTTCCAAGAAGAAACATCGGAATAGCTGTGAAGGTAAAACCCAGGGTATAAAGCTTCTCGCGTTTATACAGTGCCGGGGTAATAAAAGCCCAGAGTTGATAAATCCACACAGGGCTTGCTATGACAAGCCCGATGTATAGAGAAATTCTGATCATCTGATCAAACGGGGAAATAGCAGTTGAATAGTTCAAAGCGGCCGTACGGCCCTCTTCAGTGTTCAAGGCGGCAACCGGGGCGCTGATTGCAGTCATAAAGGGCTCATAAAGAAAGAAGCCAGCAACGGCGCAGATGACCGTAGCGATGGCGGCTTTGAGGAGGCGGATTCGGAATTCACGAAAGTGTTCGCTGAGGGCCATAGTGGCCTGGGGGTTCTTCTTCCGAGACTGTTTTTGAGCCATGATGCCTTCTGATGGATGCTATTTTCCTCCCACACTCGTGCCCCGGGAGGTGGCCGGGGCACGAGTAATTGAGGATTTATCGAACGCTCTAGAGCAGGATTAGATTTGGGTGCCCTTGTTCTGGTCAGGGTTGTTAATGACTTCACCTGATACAACACCGTTTGAATCAGTTGATTCAGCTGATTTCTTACTTGAGTCAGATTTCAGGCCATCGACTTCAGTTTTAAAGATGCGCATGGACTGCCCGAGGCTACGAGCCATACCGGGAAGCTTGGGGGCACCGAAAAGAAGGATGATAATGACTAGGAGAACAACCCAGTGCCAGCCTTGGATATTCACGATTGTTACCTTTCTTGGAGACGTTTGAGGTCTCCGACAAGTTGGGGCTGACCGAGTTCATCACGCCTAGTGTAGCGGCGGCGGGCCCGGTCGAGCGTTCGAGTATTTTTGCCTTGGACATAACGGGTGTAAGCGGCTGTGACCGGTGTAAAGATGGCTGGCTCCGACGCGCTTTCAAGCGGGCGGACGTAACTCGCTTCACCCAGTACACCGGTAATCGTGGCCTCCCACTGGCCCGCTGCGTCAAGCGCAACCTTGGCCTTGCGGAACACCCGGTACAGCAGCCAGGCTAGCAAACAGAGCGAGCCCAGCACGAGCACCGTCCACAAAACTATCCAAAACCACCAAGGCATAGTGACAATTATATAGCCCGTACTGGCGACTTGTAATGTTTATACCTGTGGGCTTGCTTTGTATTTGGTGTTTGAGCTCTCTGTTCACTGAAGCTTATTCAAAAATAATCAGACGAACCCAGGCTCGCAGCGAAGCCGCTGGGCTCCATCCAGCGCGACCCCGGGAAGCCGGGGCGAAGGCACTTTTGAATAAGCCTCACTGGCTGTTCGCTGTGGGTGATGCACGTAGCAGGCTGAGTAGCTCTAAGCAGAGAGCCTGCGGTTCAAGCACGCGGACGGTCGGCCCCAGCTCAATCAGTAGGCTCAAGGCCCATGATGTGTGCGCCAGGGGTAACCGATAGAAAACCCAGTGGGTCTCTTCTGCTGAAGCTGTTGCATAGCGAATCAGAGCAGCCTGAGTGCGTTCACGGTGGGCTGCCGGTAGAGACTTAGGTACGGCCAGGGTCAGCGTAGGGGCTGGGCGTACACCGGTGGTTAGTTCTTGTAACCAGACGCGGGGGGCTGCTGAGGGGTTCGCCGTCGTTTTCAGCCCGAGGGCTAAATGTCTGGCCGTCAAGCAGTTCAATATCGCTGGTCTTGTGGAGGTCGAAGGTGCGGTAGTCCTCAGCCTGCCTGCACCAGGCCCGCAGATAGCGGGGTCCGTTGTCAATCAGCAAGGCCTCCGGTTCAATTACCCGTTTGCTGCTACCTCTACGAGAACGATAGGTGATGTTAAGCGGGACTCTCTCACGCAGTGCCCGGGTGATAGCCGGGTCTACATCAGCGCCGTAGACTGCAACCTGCCTGGCTGGTTGGGCGGCCCCCGAGACTTCACGTGTATCTGGCCAGAGCTTAGCGTGCAGATGCCCGTAATAAGATCCGAAATCTGCGCTCGCAGCAAGATCCAGGGCCAGGCTCAGTACCAGGGATTCTGCCGCCGTCAGGCGTACGCCCGATACCAGAGCCTGATTACCGCTGACGGTGACGTTCCCCTCGGTGTCAATATCCACCGTAAGCGATTCGAAGCCTACGCTGGCAGCCAAACCCTCTAGTTGGGTTTGTGCCTTCGCTTCGGTGGTCAAAAAGAAATCTGCCAGAGTGGCAAGTGGCAGGCTTCCGGCGGATTCTACCAGCGACAGCATAAGCAGTAACCGAATAAGCTGATCTGAGGCTGACTCCCTGTTCCGCTGAGGCACCACAGGCTTCCAAGCCCCTTCCCCCTGTGGAGCTTCAACCCCAACAGCGTCAATGTGCCAGGCCAGTAGCTCTTCGCGTAGCCCCCGCTCAACCTCAATGATTTGAGCCTGATACACCGGGTCAACATCGGCCCACAACCTACGATCAATACAGTGGGTACGCCCGTTCAACACAGCACTGCGCGCTGACTCAAGCACACCAAAAGATTTCTCCACTTTCAGTGCCCTATCCAGCCCGCCCACCGGGCTACCCGCGTCCTCACCTTCTACCAATTCACTCACCCGTACCGTTGCTACCAGCGGCAAAATCTGGGAGGGCAGTGCAGCCAATTCCCGCTCCATCGAAAAATCATCAGGAACTGGCGGACCATCAATCGTCAAAATATGTATTGCGGCCATACGGTCAAGACGGAATAGGCGGCGGCTTCTCCGTGCCTTATCCCAGCCCATCAGGTACCAGTGACCGAATCGTAGCCCCAAGCCCCAGCAGAGTACCTTACGCACCTCACTGCCAGACTGCCCCGCACCGTCGTAGGTAAAACTAACCCCCTTCCCCTCCGCCAGCGCCATAAGACACTCGGCCACACCGGGTGGAGCCGAGAACCGCGGCGGCTCCCCTAGCTGGCCACCCAAACGGAGCCCAGTAGAAGCACCAATTTTCAGTAGCGCAGACCGGGCAAGCCTCTCAAGCTCCGTACCGTCCCAGGCCCGAGCGCAGTGCGTCAGAAGCGCCACATCTACGGCAGAGAACCCAGCTGTAGGCCCCGACACCTGCTGGAGCCGGTACACAAAACCCAATGGGGAATAATCGGCACGGGTTGCAACCAGTTCCACACCCAGTGCTCGCACCACCTGCTTATCACGCTCAAACATGCGCTCAAAAGCGCCTACGCTCCCGGCCCTACGGTAATCAGGCACACGGTCACGAATCTGATCTCGGTCAAGGCCCAGCTGGTGTGTAGAGAGCACATCAAGTAGAGCCACCGCGCGTTCAACTGCTTTAGACGTCACATACACAAAGATAGCCCCCGGCTCTTCCTCACCGGGGGCTAACACGCTGGTCTAATCATGCACAGAGTAACTGTACGACAGCTTGTTATTCTCTAACGTTTGGTGACATCGACCAGATCAACTACGAAAATCAGGGACTCGTTGGGGCCGATGGCAGCACCGGCACCGCGTGAACCGTAGGCCAGCTCACTGGGAATCTCCAGACGGCGGCGGCCGCCCACCTTCATCCCCAGTAGACCTTCGTCCCAGCCTCGAATAACCATGCCAACGCCTACCTGAAAGCGCAGGGGCTCACCGCGGCCCCACGACGAATCAAATTCTTCACCCGTAGAAAAAGCTACTCCTACGTAGTGGGCAGAGACGGTATCGCCGGCCTCCACCGACTCGCCTGCTCCCTCAATCTCATCAATAATGACGAGCTCCTCTGGAAGGCCCCCCTCAGGAAAGTCGACTTCGGGCTTGGACCGGTCAAGTTTTTGCTGGCCAAAAGACATGATTTCTCGTTTCTTAGTGGTGTATGTAAAGGCTAGTTACTGGCTGATTCGCTGGCGGACGGTGAAGCTGACTCGGTGGCAGCTTCACTCTCAGTCTCAGAAGAGGTGGCGGTCTCAGACGGAGTCGCGCTTGCTGAGGGGTCAGCGGTCGCTGTCTCGGTGGGGGTAGCCTCGGCAGTGGAGGTACGTGCAGGAGTTGCCCCAAGAATATCAACGACAAAGACCAGCGCACCCTCGGGCGCACCGGACGACGCGGCATCTTCACCATAGGCCAGCTCACTGGGTATAACCATCAGCACACGGGATCCGACGGTCTTGCCGACAAGGCCCTGCTTCCAGCCCTCAATAACGTTATTGAGCGAAAGAGCTACCGGGGTTGCCCCGTAGTTACCGTCGAATGAAGTTCCATCAGCCCAGGTCACACCCACATAATTGACGTAGAGAGTGTCGCTTTCAGTAACGGCGTCCCCGGTGCCGGTGATGAGGTCCTGGGTAGCCAGCTCGGTTGGAGCGTCACCGCGATCCTCGCTGAGGGTCAAGGTGGCGGTGCCGTCTTCGGCCTGCTCAAAACTCTGCACGCCGGGGGTATCTAGTTCGCTGGCTTCACCCTCGGCTTTGTTCATAATCTTATTGAGTACGGTGTAAACCTCAACGTTAGTAGCCGTGCCCGGTGAGACAGTGGGGGTTGCCTCTGCGGTAGAGGTGGAGTTCGGGTCAACATTGGTGGTGTAGGAGAAGTTCACTCCAACTTTGGATTCAACCAGCATGTTGTACAGCTCAGGTGCGGCATCCTTGAGGTTTTGGTCAACGGGAATCAACATGGGGGAATCGGTGAGGGTGGAGCCCAGCTGGCTGGCGTCTGAGCCATTGAAAACAGTGGCGTCAACGAGCAGGTTGTCGCCGTCAGAGATAGTTTCTCCACTGCCGTCCTCAATCTTGTACACTTCAGTGCCGTTGGCCGCGAAAGGAGTTTCGAAAGCAACCGAGGGGGCCGCGGTCGCACCGTTCATGGTGTAGTTGACATCAGAGAGTTTGCTACCCTCGCTTGAGCCACCGCAGGCTGACAGAGTCAGGGCAAGTATGGCGCTACCGGTAAGGAGTAGGGTTGACTTCTTCTTCACGTGGTTTCACTTTCGTTGGGGGTGCGCTGGATTAAGCAACGCTTTTCTTCACCGCGTACATACTAGCTGAAAGAGCTGGGTGAGGTCTGGGTACGCGCTGTGGTTTTGGTGCTGGGCTTGGCTTCGGGTGGGTGAGCGGCTCCCCTGCTTTGATTAGATAAAGGGTGGGGCCCAGCCCTCCTGCGGTTGAGTGCCCAGTGTAGCTAGAAGCGCATCGAGGGATTCATTCTCGGTGGCAAAGGGGTCTTTACAGGTGACGGTGAGGTGGGGAGCATTGTTAAGTTTGAGATGAACCCAGTCCACGGTGATGGGTTCTCCCGCTGCCCGAGCAGCATTAATGAAGCGACCGCGCAGGGCAGCACGGGTGGCCGGCGGATGCACCGCGGCATATGCAATTTCATCTGCCGCGATGAGTTGCTTGACGAGCCCTTTGCGGCTGAGCAGGCCGAAGACCCCGCGAGCTGGGTCAATGTCATGGTAAGCCAAATCGAGCTGCTGAATTTTGGGGTCATCGTAACCGCGTGCCCCGCGAGCCAGATAGGTATCGAGAAGTTTTTTCTTGATAGCCCAGTCAATTTCGGTATCAATGTGTGAGGTGCCACCGGTTTCAACGGCGGACAGGGTGCGCTCCCACAGGTTAAGGGCGTAGGAGACGTCGGGGTGATGTTCCCCGCGCTCCTCTATGTAGCGGGTGGCTGCGGCCAGGTAGGCTCGCTGGAGTGTGAGCGCGTTGGTTTCGGTACCGTCGGCCAGGGGAAAGGTCGCCCTGCCTGTGAGATCGTGGGAAATGATGCGCAGGGCCGTCGCAGTGTCTTTGATTTCAAAGTTATCTAGGGGGTAGTAGTCCTCGAGCATGCGAAGTACAAGGTCGGTTGATGCCAGTTTAAGCAGTGTGGTTGCCTGCGCCATGTTCGAATCCCCGTTAATGACGTGCATACGACGGTAAAGTGAGGCATCGGCGTGGGGCTCATCGCGGGTGTTAATGATGGGCCGAGCGCGGGTCGTGGCCGTGGATGACCCCTCCCAGATGTAGTCTGCGCGCTGTGAGAAAGAAAAGCTGGGTTTGCCAACTCTTCCGAGCGGACGCCCGCCCCAGTCTGGGGGTCCAGCGGGGTGAACCTTTCCCGCACCCACCAGAATCTGGCGGGTAACAAGGAAGGGAATCAGGGAACGCACCAGGCGGGAGAACTCAACCTTGCGTTCGAGCATGTAGTTTTCGTGGGAGCCAAAGGAGTTGCCCGCGGAGTCCACATTGTTCTTAAACAGGTACAGCGAGCCGTCAAAGCCCTCAGCTTCAAGCTGATCCTGGGCCTGATTGACCAGGTCGTTGAGCAGGAGTTCCCCAGCCTTATCCTGAATCAGTGCGTCTCTCACAGAGGCGGTCTCAGCGGTTGCGTACTCGGGGTGAGAGCCCACATCAAGGTAGAGGCGCCCCCCGTTGGGAAGAAAGACGTTAGAGGAACGCCAGGTATCAACTACCGGCTTGAAGAGCTTGCGGGCGGCCTCCTCAGGGGCCAGAGGCCCCAGCCCTTTGGGGACGTAGCGGATACCGAATTCGGTTTCAATCCCGAAGATTCTGCGTTCCATAATCTTATCTTTCTTCTCTAGCGTCATGCTGGGTGAGTATTGGTTTTACTGGCCTCCCTTTTGCACAAAACCCTTCACAAAGTCTTCGGCGTTCTCTTCAAGCACACCGTCAATTTCAGCCAACAGGTCATCAATGTCGGTAACTGCCTGTTGATTCACTTCGGTGCCCTGCTGGCTGATAGCTACTTCTTCAGTCTGCTGGGTGCCGGTCTGCTCGGTGTGCTGGCGCTGAATGCGTTCCATTTTTTCTCTTTTCTGTGGTAATCAGGCTGTGCTACGTGCTGTGGTAGGTGGCCTGAGTTTCAGGTGTGGTCGGAGAGGAGTGCAAGGAGCTGGTCTGCGTGCGGGAGCCCCAGATGAGGATCAACCTGCTCAGCGGTATAGGCGAGCGGATCATCCATGTGGATTCTCACCAGGTCAGGTGAAAGAGGGTTGCGTACCGAGAGGGTATCCCAGTTAGCGCCCACTACCTCATCGGGCCAGGTGGTGATGAGCCGCCCGCGCAGGTAGGCGCGAGTATCGCGCGGCGGGTGAGTAGCCGCGTCCGCAACCTGCTCCTGAGAGAACAGGGTTTTCATACGGCCCAGGGCGACCAGCTTATGGTAAAGGCTCTTCTGCGGGCGCACATCGGAGTATTGCAGGTCAATGGCGGCCAGCTTAGAGTCCCCCCAGCTACTCCCCTTAGCAACGTAAGAACTCATCAGGGCATACTTGGCAACCCAGTCTAGCCTGTCTGCAAGTGAGAACAAATCGTGCTCCAGCGCGTACAGGGTCTCATGCCAGAGTCCGAGGACTTCGACTGTTGCCGCATCTGCGGTTTTTTCGAGCTGCTGGGCAGCTGCCAGGTAGGCCCGCTGTATCTGCAGGGCGGTCATAGTGCCACCGGTAGCCAAAGGAAGTTCTGCGGTCAGGGACAGGTCATGGCTGACTGTGTGCATGGCTGCAACCGGGTCTGCCAGCTTAATGGTGGGTACGGCACCCGCTTCAACCAGATTCAACACCAGAGACATGGTACCGAATTTCAGAAGATTAGAGTAGTGCGAGAGGTTGGCGTCCCCGGTAATGACGTGCAAACGGCGGTAGCGGGCAGGGTCAGCGTGGGGTTCATCGCGGGTGTTGACCAGAGGGCGACGAATCGTGGTTTCAAGGCCCACAGTGCGCTCGAAGAAGTCGGCACGCTGGGAAAGTTGAAAGCCGGCCTGCTCCCCCGCTACGCCCAGGCCCACGCGCCCGGCTCCCACCATAATCTGGCGGGTGGCAAAGAAGGGAAGGAGGGCAGCAGCCAGGTACTCAAAGTCAACTGACCGGGTTACAAGGTAATTCTCGTGGGAGCCGTAGGACTGGCCCTTACCGTCGGTGTTGTTCTTGTACAGATTGACCGCGGGCATGCTGGTAGCAGGCTCAGTAGCTACCTGTTCGATAGCAGCAACGGTTTGGGCAGCAATAAAATCGCCGGCAGCATCCCACAGGACGGCATCGCGCGGGTTGGTCACTTCTGGTGAAGAGTACTCAGGGTGGGCATGATCCACGTAAAAACGGGCCCCGTTGGGCAGGATTGAATTCATAGTAACCGAGTCCCAGTCAATGCGCTCAGCGAAAAGACCGGCCTCGCTGAGAGCCTCAGCAGCGATGTCTTCACTGGTCAACACATGAGCGGTGTCAGTGAGCTGACTGGGATGCGCCGCTTCGCGCGCAAGCTCAAACCCGCGGGCATCAGCCAGAGGCGACTCCGAACCGTACTCCCACTCGGTCTGGGCCCTGGAGGCTAGTTTCTGTTTAAAGAGGGCGTCGTAGGTATTGACCACAAAAGCAGAGAGCACCACGGGGTTAGCCGAGGGCTTTGACGGAGCAAAAACACCGTACTCAGTTTCTGCCCCCATAACACGTTGAACGGTCATCTCTTACTGTTCACCCCCGGAGTCGTTCGGCTGAACCGCCCGAGCAGGGGCCGCGTTGACCACGCGCAAACGAATGTTGAGGGTGCTCAAAACGTCCTCAATTTCGGCAGCCTGCGGAACCTCAACTTGATCTTCAAACTCGACTCTGGCGGCCTCCAGCAGGTGCTCGGTTGTAATTCCCTCAGACCCGGTAGCCAGGTAAGACTTAATGGCCTGCTTCTTGGCATGATCAACAATATTCCGTATCACCGCGCCCGAGAGAAAATGGCCGCGTAACAGCCAGCGGCTAACCCCGTTTTCAAGGTCAACGCTGATGTAGCGATTCTCAGAGGAGGCTGAGAAAAGCTGGTCAACGACGGTTGAAATCATCTGCCCCACAGCCGCGTTCTTAGAACCTGCCCTTGCTATCTCAGACTCGTGAATTGGGAGCCCTTCAGTCAGGTAGAGGCTGAAGATTTCGGTTGCGCCCTGCTGGTCAGGGCGGTTGACGCGAATTTTTACGTCAAGACGGCCGGGGCGTAACACGGCCGGGTCAATCATGTCTTCGCGGTTGGTTGCACCAATAACAATCACGTTATCAAGCGCTTCAACACCGTCAATTTCTGACAGGAGCTGAGGAACGATAGTGGTTTCAACATCCGATGAGCGCCCGGAGCCGCGGGTTCTAAAAAGGGACTCCATTTCGTCGAAGAAAACCACAACGGGGTAGCCAGCGCGTGCCTTCTCGCGGGCCGCTGCGAAGATGTCGCGAATTTGCCGTTCGGTTTCACCCACATACTTATCGAGCAGTTCGGGGCCTTTGATGTTGAGGAAGTAGCCGGTCTTTTTCTGCCCCTCTGACCGTTCAGCGGCGCGAGCAGCTAGCGAGTTGGCCACGGCCTTCGCAATCAAGGTTTTGCCGTTGCCGGGAGGGCCGTACAGCAGAATTCCTTTGGGCGGGGTCAGCTGATACTGACGGTAAATTTCAGGGTGCAAGAAAGGGAGCTCAACGGCGTCACGAATCAAATCAATTTGGTCGCCCAATCCACCAATCTGGGCGTAGGTGATATCTGGAACTTCTTCGAGTACCAGCTCTTGGGCGTCTGTGGTCGGCACCCGGGAGGTAATCATCTGGATGCGGGAATCGTAGGTGACTGTGTCCCCCATGCGTAGCTCATCAGGGCTCAAATCGCCAGAGATTCTAGCCACGGCTTTAGCCTGGTTAGGCATATCGATGACCACACGCTGGGCATCAAGCACCTCGCGTACGGTGACGACCTCACCGTAGCCCTCAAACCCCAGCGATAGAACGGCCTGGGTTTGTTCGTCAAGGAGGACGGTCATGCCCGGCTTAACCTGGCCTATAGGCAACAGCGGTGAGCAGGTCACACGCACCAGGCGGCCACCCATGAGCACATCAAGGTGTTCTTCAATCTCAGCGGGAGTCTTACCGTCTGCCAGCTCCTGGTAGGTCATCGTAGCACCGTGTACCCCCAGCACCACGGCAGAGTTGAGCGGTGGTGAGACCTCCTGCGCAAGCGCAACCCGCAGGTGCTCAATTTCCTTCTTCGTTTTGGTGAGAGCGGCCACTAACTTCTGATTGCGCTCCCCGGCAGAACGTAGCTGCCGGTCTAGGGTTCGGCGGCTGTCGTTAGCTATGTTGAGCTGCCGCAGGATTCGCTCGTAATCAGCTGCAGAAACGGTTTTATGCTCGCTCATGGTTGCTTCTTTCTTCTGCTTGCCTCAACCAGGGCCGTTTCTCCCTATCAGTAGGCAGCAACGGCGCACTGATAAGTCTACTCGCCAGTCTGCCCTGTGCTTTTTTGCTCCGCGTTTGCCGTCTGGGTGGCAGAGGCAGCCTTCTCAGCCAGGTTCAGGGCATCCCGCCCCGCCCGGCGTAGCTTGCGGTCAGAGACGTTGCGCTCACCTAGGGCTGTGGGGGTCCAGGCGTTCATGTCTTCTTCCGAAAAATCAGTCTTCGAGGCGCGGCGCTTGGGGGCCAGGCGCTCAGCCCCGTCTGCCAGGCGGCGGGCGGTCATCAGAAAGCCGGTATGGGCCACCATGCGGTGGTCGGGGCGGACGGCCAGGCCCTCTACGTGCCAGCCGCGCACCATGGTTTCATGTGACTCGGGTTCGGTAAATCTGCCGTCGGCGCGAAGGGCCTCTGCTACGCGGGAAAGCTGGGTCACGGTGGCAACATAGCAGATGATGACCCCGCCAGGGGCGAGGGCCCTTGCTACGGCGTCCAGGCACTCCCAGGGGGCCAACATGTCAAGGACGGCACGGTCAACGCTCCCTGGCTGTTCGACCTCGCCAAGGGTCTCAGCCAAGTCACCCAGGGTCAGTGACCAGGCCGGATGCTGGCCGCCGAAGAAGGTCTCAATGTTGCCACGGGCAATATCGGCAAACTCTTCACGGCGCTCAAAAGAACGCAGGTGGCCACCGTCACCCACAGCGCGCAGAAGGGCAATCGAGAGCGCACCCGAGCCGACACCTGCCTCAATCACGCGAGCACCGGGAAAGATGTCTGCCATAGCCACAATTTGGCCCGCGTCTTTGGGGTAGACTACGGCAGCGCCGCGAGGCATGGAGAGCACAAAATCCTTATAGAGGGGGCGCAGGGCCTGGAATTTGTACCCCTCAGAGTTGGTGATGACGGTACCCTCAACCCTGTCGATCAGTGCGGAGTGTTTAAAGAAGCCACGGTGTGAATGGTACTCGCCGCCGCTCGTCAGGGTGATAGTGGTTATGCGGCCACGCTCGTCGGTCAGCTGGACCCGCTCACCCGGCCTGAAGGGTCCGCGGCGGTTGATGCTACCGGTGGGGGTGCTCATGAAGGTGTGTTCTCTTTTCGCTAGCGGTGTTTCTATCTATTGTCTCAGAAAAAGGCTGCGGTGGTCATGTTGTCTCATGAGGGGCTCTGGCGTTGGGCAAGAAGGGTATCGGTCATGTGCCGGGCCGTGATGATGCCCGTGTAGTGTTCGCCCTGCGAGCCGTGCTCACGCACCAACCAGACAGTGTCGAGTTGGTTGCCCTGCGGGTTGTTGCGGTAGTGGGCAAATCCGTTAAGCTCATCGACAGTGTCGAGGTAGCCAGCAGAGGCGTCAATAGGAACCGGGGCCAGGGGTAGGGCTATCGCCTCAAGCGGCTGACCAGGCAGAGTGGCGGCAGCCGCGCTGAGGGTTTGCGGCAAGATAACGCCGATTGGTTGGCCTCCGCGCTCTTCTTGCAGGAGTAGGGGCGAGTGCCCGTCCCACTGTTGAACGGCCTGTTCGATGGGTGCAGATGCCGGGGCCTGCTGGGTGGGCACGGCCAGCGAGGAGGCTCGTAGTGGGTGCGCCGGGTTGGAGTTATCGCCCAGGGCTTTCAGGGCGTAGCTGCTACCAGACCAGAGGTAAAAGAGCAGGGCAAGAGCCACGATTAGCATCCAGGTAGATCGCCAGATTCCGGTCAGTACCACCGCTGACACCAAGAGGGCTATGAGTAGAAGACCTGTGTAGGCTGTGACCCTGGTAGCCGTTGACCTTCTTCCGCTGAGTAGAAAGACCAGGGACTCAAGGGCAAAGCCGCCGTCGAGGGGAAAGGCTGGAATCAGGTTGAAGAGGCCAATTGCCAGATTGACCTGGGCCGCGAGTGTAAAGCCAAAGAAATCGGCTGTTCCGGTCACGTTCCATATGAGCTGGCAGAGCCCGGCCACGATAAAGTTCACTGCTGGCCCGCTCACCGCCACCCAGAAGGAGGCTCCCGCTGAGGTGGTTTGCATCTTGGTTTGCCCGCCCCAGATGGTCAGTGAGATGGACGAGATGCGGGCTCCGTGCGCCCGGCCTACTGTGGCGTGTGCTAGTTCATGTACGAACACTCCTGCCGCCAGCGTTACCGCTACCACGGTGGCTGCCAGGTAGCCCTGCGCGGTGGTGAGGGAGCTCCAGCTGGCTAAATTCATGCCGTACCCTACAATGACCAGTGCCATCAGTGGGAACCAGGAATAGCGCAGGTAAATCGGGGCGCCTGCAAAATGCCCAACACGAACTCCGGGGCTAGTAGGCATCGCGTCCCTTTCTGTGTAACGATTGCGTTCTGCGCGTGCGCTGAACTACCAGTCTATCCCTGTATTTGCCCTTCTGAACTTCCTGCAGGTTTGCGGCTATCGGGTAGTATGTGGGAGTGATGAATCAGCCGTTGCCCCTTGACGCTCTCCAGCATTTTGCCCAGCTCAACGCACCTCCGGAGCGTGCCCCCACGCTGCTTCTTGTAGGTCTTGAGGGGTGGAACGATGCCGGGGGCGCGGTTCAGGATGCTCTCACGGCGGTTCAGGATTACCTTCATTCCCAGCCTCGGGAAAGTTTCGCGAGTAGCGCCTACTACGATTACACCGTCACCCGCCCGCATCTCAGCACCGACGAGGATGGGAGCCCGACTGTAACGTGGCCCCAGTTCACTCTCACCGAGGGAATTTCTACGGCCGGCAGGCGGGTTTTGACCCTCACCGGGCCGGAGCCCTCCCTCAACTGGCATGAGCTAACGAGCAATGTGGTAGACCTGGTTCAGCATGAGCAGGTTGATTTGGTGATCTTGTGCGGATCTCTGTTAGATGAGATTCCGCACACCCTCGCGTTCCCGGTCTCTGTTACCTCGTGGGCGCCGGCTGCCCTGGAGCTTGATGGGGTGGCTCAGAGTACTTATACGGGCCCCACCGGTCTGATTGGTGTGCTTGCTCAAGCTCTTGGTGAGCAGGGTGTGCCCTCTCTTTCGCTCTGGGTGTCTGTTCCCTACTACCTCCCTGAGCCTCCCCACCCTAAGGGCAGTTTTGCTTTGCTGAGCACCCTTGAAGCTGTCTGCGGCATACCTTTGCCCCTGCATATTTTCTCTGACCGGATTATGGGTTGGGAACGCACCGCCGCTGATCTTTTGGACGATGAGCCTGAGCTCTCTAGTTTTGTGCGTACGCTTGAGTCAGCAGCGGAGGCTCGCGATGACCTGGACGGTTTGGGGCAGGTTGATATTGCGGCTGAGTTTGAGAGGTTTTTGAGAGGCCGTGACGGAGGTGAGCCCGGTCAGGCTCCTGGGGAACCCAGCTAGCCTATTGCCGGGCTTACCACAGCACCCTGCCCTCTGCACTATAGCTATAGTGCAGAGGGCAGGGCACTTCTTACTGCCTCAGCTTTGGGGTTGCTAAGACGGTCTGGTTAGGGACCATAGGGCGGTGGTACGTTCTTGCTCTTATTTTTTCGGATAAATAATACCGCAACGAGGGCACCGATGATGAGCAGGGCCAGGAGGGCTACCAGTGACATGACGAGCACGTTGCCCAAGAATCCATCGTTTTCTGACGTGTTGGCGAGGTTTTGCTCACTATCAGCGTCCTGGTCGGTAGCTGAGGAATCTGAGTCTGAGGTCGCCTGGTCTGCCGAGCCGCTCTTGGTGGTACCCGGGGCTACCCGGTCTGACAGGATGGGCTGGTCAGAGGGCTCAGGGCCGTTGTTTTCAACCGGGCGCCAGTCAGGGCCAATGGTGGGCTCGCCGTCCAACAGTACTGAAATCTCTACGGGCTGCTCGGCACCCTCCAGCCTCTCTGCGTTATATTCTGATAGGCCGACAGCTAAATAGTAGTTGCCAGCAAAAGAGGTATAAAGACCTCCCTTGTTAATTGTGCGGTTCATAAACTCAATGGGGCGATCAGGAGCGGTGATTTCAACGCCCCCATCAGTTCTACTATTAGTCGTACCCTCAGCGTAGAAGGGGTTCGTTAGTATGCTACTAACAGGTGCAGTTTCACCGGTCTCCCCCTCAGCAGATCGAACGGCCACAACGGGGCGCTGACCCCACTCAACCGGAATCTTGTAGTACTTCATCTCCCCCTGGACTACCGTGTCACTGTAGGTATTGCCAGAGGATAGCTCCTTGGCTTCGGCGTAGTTTTTACCGCCAACGATTTCTGAGGGCTGGCCGAAGCTCATGGAGGGAAGCGACTGCTGATTCAGGCCATACCAGCCCTCGTGAAGCTGCTTACGGTCATTATCTTTGATCACCGGCTCAAACTGAACCTCGACCTCTACCTGCACCTCATTATCAGCGTAGTCAGCATCAAAAGCTGATTCAGTAACATAAACACTGTTTTCAACAACCCACTGGGTCTGGTCACAGCTGGGATCCGGTTCTTCGTCAGAGGGAGCTCTAACCACTCCGAAGACTCCTGTTACCGGTTTGAAGTTGCTGGCGTGCACTGTTTCGAAGGAAGATGAATCTACCCTGAAGTCCTCCTCACAGGAGCCACTGGAGCTGTTACTAATTTCTTCAATATTAACATAAAGATCTTGCTCGCCTTCACCCTCTGAGTTACGGTTGGGGATGGCCTTGAGGGTGACAATCGCGTTGTGATTCTCGGGGATAGCCAGGCGGTAGTAGCGAGGCTTAGGGTCACCTGAGCTTGAGCTCAGGTCGGGAACAACGGAGGTGCGGTAGCGCCCCTCCCCCAGCCACATGGCGTCCTCAGGCTTATCGGCAAACTCAAACTCCGTACCTACCGTCTCATAGCCCACCAACTCACGGTGGGTCAGAAAGGTCATCGAATCAGCCAGCTGGCGGGTGTTCTCAGCAGAAATAAACTCACCGCCGGTGGCATCAGCCACACACTCCAGCTCCTTCTGAGCGGCCTCGTCCACCTTAAAACCAACTGTGAATGGTCAGGTCAAACCCCTGGCCGCCCAGCTTCTGAGCAACCTCACACACCGGAGGGGGCGCACAGGTATCAATACCGTCTGAAACCAAAATAATAGAGCGATCGCCGGTATCACCTAGCTCCTCAGCGGCAGCCAGCAGAGACTCCCCCATAGGGGTATAGCCACTGGCCGTAAAACCCGCAATAGACTTTTTCAGCTCCTGCTTATCACTCTTGCCCACAGGTGCCACCACCTCGATGTCCTTGCACCCTTCCTCTTTCGGCTCAGATGCGGGCACCTTCTGACCATAGACCATCATGCCCAGGTTGGCAGTATCTGGCATGGAATCAATAAGTTCAGTTGCGGCAGTCTTCGCAGCATCCAGCCGGGTACCGCCGTCAATATCGCTTTCAAGCATGGAACCCGAAAGATCCATTACCAGCATAGATTTCGCGTCCTTCGAGCTGACACTCTCGTCAAGATCCTGCGACGCTGCAGGGGGTAGCCCAACGAGGGCTAAAGCGCTGACAGCGGTAGCCGCCGCCAGAGTGCGTAATTTGTGTGATATAGGCATATCATCCTCCTGATAGTGGGTGCCAGCTCCCGCCACGGAGCGAACACCCATCATCTCTTGAAATATGTCATACCTAACACTAGCAAAGAACGAGCTTGTCAGAGACCATGAAAGCTAGCTAGCCACAAAAAATTTACGCAAACTTAGTCAGCTGTACACCTAACCTGGCTAAAAGCACGTCTGCCACCAGCTGCCCGCCAGAACCACCGCCATCAAGGGTGGTCAGCGCCCACTGATCCAGGGCAACCAGGGCCGCCGGGGCGTTGAGATCGTCGGCTAGATGCTCACGGACCGCCTGCACAAGTGCTAGTGCCGCCGCATCAGGTTCACCCTCAGCCACCCCAACGGCAGAGCGGTAAAGCTCCAAACGATTCTGAGCCTTAGTCAGCACCCCCTGCTCCCAGAACCAGTCCGTGCGGTAGTGATAATCCATCAGGGCCAAACGGAGAGCGGCAGGATCAACACCCGAGGCGCGCAGGGCAGAAACCAGCACCAGGTTACCCCGTGACTTGCTCATCTTCTCACCGTCAAGGCCCACCATACCGGTATGCATAAAATGGCGGGCCATAGGAGCACCGTTAAGAGCGAAAGAATGGCCCGCCCCTAAATCGTGGTGCGGAAAAATTAGGTCAGAGCCACCACCCTGTACCGAGAAGGGCGCACCCAGGTACCGGCCCGAAATCACGCTACACTCAATATGCCAGCCGGGGCGGCCCCGCCCAAGCACAGCAGCCTCCCAGGCAGGCTCACCGGGGCGCTCAACACGCCACAGCAGGGGATCAAGCTGGCTACGCTTACCGGGGCGCTGCGGGTCGCCGCCTCGCTCACCAAAAATTGTCAGCATCTCTTCCCGGCTGTAGTGCGCAACCTGCCCCAGCTCCCAGGCACCCGGCTGATCCCGCCCCATTGCCTCAGCGGCTTCAAGATCAAAGTAGACATCACCGTCGGGCTGCTGCACCCCGTGCTCATCAACAAAACCGGGCACAGTGTAGGCTACGCCCAGCTCCAACAGGCGCGCCACGGCACCAGCAACATCCGCTACAGAGTCCACAACGCTCACATAGTGGTCGGGAGCGATAATGTTCAGGGCCTGCATATCGGTGCGAAAGAGCTCAATCTGTTCCTCGGCTAAGTCTCTCCAGTCAACACCGGTTGCCTCAGCCCGCTCCAGCAGCGGGTCATCCACGTCCGTCACGTTCTGCACAAAGGTCACGGGGACGCCGGCATCGCGCCAGGCCCTATTCAACAGATCAAACGCAACATAGGTTGAGGCATGGCCCAGGTGCGTGGCATCGTACGGGGTGATACCGCAGACATACAGCCCAGCCCGTTCCTCACGCTCCAGCTGCACCCGGCCACCGGCCGCCGTATCAACAATAGTGGGCAACGGGGCCGTGCCCGGCAGTGACGGAATAAGAGGCTGACTCCAAGCGCGCATGAGAACCTTCCAAGACACAGGGCCACCAACGCAGCTACCCTGTACGTACATTACTTCTGCCTAAAACAATACCCGCCCAGAAGCCTATTCCGGGCGGGTAGAAAACGTGAGTCAGCTTATGCAACGAGTACGCCGGTGCCCAACAGAATGTACAGCACCAACCCCAGCGCGATGCGGTACCAGACGAAAATGCTATAGCTCTTGTTTGAAACGTACTTGAGGAACCAACCAATAATCAGGTAGCCCACCACAAAGGCAACCAGCGTGGCCGCCATCGTGGAGCCAAAGCCGTAATAGCCCGTAAAGCCGTCTGACAGGCTGCCCGCCAGCTTATACAGACCCGATGCAAAAACGGCAGGAACAGCGAGCAGAAAGGAGTAACGCGCCGCAGCTTCACGGGTGTAGCCCATCAGCAAGCCCGCCATAATGGTGCCGCCGGAGCGTGACACACCGGGCACCAGCGCCAAAGCCTGAGCAAACCCGTACAAGATACCGTGCTTGACGGTAAGATCCTTGAGCTGGCGCTGCTCCTTGCCAATGCGATCAGCAATACCCAAAAAGATAGCGAACACAATCAGCATGGTCGCGGTAATCCAGAGACTACGGAAGGTCGAATCAATGTAGTCCTCAAGCAGAATGCCCAAAATTCCAATCGGCAGAGAACCAATGATGATAAACCAGCCCATGCGAGCGTCCGGGTCTTTCTTATCGACCTTGCCCACCAGAGAACCAAACCAGTTCTTTAAGATGCGCACAATGTCTTTCCAAAAAAAGACCAAAACAGCTGTCTCAGTACCCAGCTGGGTAATAGCTGTAAAAGCTGCGCCTGGATCCTCACCGTTCGGCAAGAACTGACCCACAATACGAATATGTCCCGATGACGAAATCGGCAAAAACTCAGTTAGACCCTGGACCAGACCCAGGATGATTGCTTGTATCCATTCCACAGCTAGAAACTCTACGCGAGGAAGCACAAAAGCACAGCACCGCACGCGGTGCTGTGCTAGGAATAACAGGTTAGGCCCGTTACAGATTTGCTACTGACGCGGTTCCAGCACGTATTCCACCTCGTCATCGTCTTCATCATCGAAGTCGTAGTCAAAATCGTCTTCGTCCTCATCGTCATCCTCAATGAAAACCTCGAGCGGGGTAACTTCTTCGTAGGCTTCAAAGAGGGCCTCTTCGTAGCGTTCAAAGGCATTGGCGATGGCTACGTAGGTGTTATCAACAGACGCATCGTGTTCGCCCCGGCTATTGATAATGGCGTTCAGGTGCTCTTCAAGGGCGGCGGTCAGATGAGCCAGTTCGGCACGGGGGTTATTACTCATACAGTAGACGTTACCCTCTTTAGCCACAGGCACGAAATACCGGTAGCTAAATTTTTACTTAACACGGTGGCCCGGCTGTATACAGCCGGGCCACCGCAGGTGCGCTAGAAGGTACCTTTTAGAAGCCGAGAGTGGCCAGTGAAGAGTTGATGGCAGCAGCTGATGCGCGAAGGCGCTCAATTTCAGCGTCGGTCATGGGCACATCAAGGACGCGCTTGACCCCGTCACGGGAGACAACCGAAGGAAGCGACAGCGCAGCTTCGCCCTCGATGCCGTACCGTCCGCGCACCTGGGTGGCAACATTGAGCACGGCGTCCTGCCCCTGAAGAATAGCCTCGGCGATACGGGTTGCTGAAATACCGATAGCGTAGTTGGTTGAGCCCTTGCCCTCAATCACCTTATAGGCTGCGCGCATGGCTTCTTCGGCCAGCTGTTCTTTGACCTCATCGGTGAAAACCTTCTGACCGGAGTCATCAACCCACTCATCCAGGGGAACCATACCAATATTGGCTGCCGACCACACGGGGAACTCGGAGTCACCGTGTTCACCCACAATGTTGGCGTGCACAGACTTGATGGATACGCCAGCCTTCTCAGCGATAAGCCAGCGTAGACGGGAGGAGTCCAGCACGGTTCCCGAGGCAAAGCAGCGCTCGGTGGGTAGGCCGGTAATCTTCTGGGCTACGACGGCAAGCACGTCGCAGGGGTTGGTGACGATCATCAGGATTGCGTTGGGGGCAACTTCCATGACCTTGGGTAGCATGGATTTGAAGATGTTGACATTGGCCTCTGCCAGTTCTAGGCGGGGCTGGCCCGGCTTCTGGCGGGCACCGGCGGTGACGATAATCAGGTCGGCATCACGCAGGATTTCAACGTCACCAGAACCTGAGACCTCGGCCTCGTGGGCGAACATGGTGCCGTGGGCGATATCGAGACCCTCAGCTTCGGCACGTTCACCGGCGATGTCGTAGATAACGATTTCGTCAGCGGCACCGCGTAGGGTAGCTGCGTAAGCGGTGGCTGAGCCAACGCCACCGGCACCGATGACGCCGAGCTTGGTGTTCTTCTTTTCGAGGGCCATAGTGGGTTCCTTTCACAGAATCCGAGGGGTTGTAACTGGTTTTCTACACCACCAGTATGCCATGCAATTATGCGTTTTTGTGTGGGTTTACCTGTCTTTTACTGGGGGTTCTACCGACCTTTACTCACAAAACCCCACAAACCCACATATAGCCTTCCTGACCTTTTGTGCAAGGTCACACACGCTCTCATCGCTCCAATTGAGGTTAGTTCATGCAATGTGATGCAAAATAAACACAAGGCGACAATATTTTTGCAGAACTGCAAATAAACTGTTCCTATCACTCACCACGAACTAGGCCCCTTCTCAGTCAGTCGTCCGCACAGAGTAGAGCAAACAAACCATACAAATCCACGTACTTCTCCATGACCCGAAGGTTTTTCATGCCTACAACAACAGCTTCAGCGGAGCAAACGACCGCCTCAAATACACCACTTATGACACACCGGCAAATCATGCTGGTCATCGTAGGTCTAATGGCGGGCATGTTCCTCTCATCTCTTGATCAAACCATTGTTTCTACTGCCATCAGGACGATTGGCGATGATCTCCACGGCCTAGAACAGCAGGCCTGGGTCACCACCGCCTACATGATCACCTCCACCATCACCACCCCCATCTACGGCAAACTCTCCGACCTCTTCGGCCGCCGCCCCCTCTACCTCTTTGGCATCGTGGTCTTTATTCTGGGGTCGCTGCTCTCTAGCTTCTCTACCTCTATGGTCATGCTGGCCATCTTCCGCGCCTTCCAAGGTATTGGCGCAGGTGCGCTCATGTCGCTCCCCATGGCCGTCATGGGTGACATGCTAGCTCCCCGTGAACGAGCCAAGTATCAGGGTTACTTCCTAGCTGTCTTTGGCATCTCTTCTGTACTTGGCCCACTCACCGGCGGTCTCTTTGCTGGGACCGAGGAAATTCTCTGGATTACCGGCTGGCGCTGGGTCTTCCTCATCAACGTCCCCATCGGCATCATTGCCCTGGGTATCGTGTGGAAGTCCCTGTACCTGCCCCGCATCACCGACCTCACCCACAAGCCCCGAGTTGACTGGTGGGGTGCCACCAGCGTTGTAGTAGCCCTGGTTCCCCTTCTGCTGGTTGCCGAACATGGCCGCGAATGGGGCTGGACGTCCACCACCTCCATTACCTGCTTCATCGTCTCAGCCCTGGGCCTAGCTGCCTTCCTCGTCATCGAATCAAAGATGGGCCAGGACGCCATTCTGCCCCTGGCCCTCTTCCGCTCCGGTGCCTTCTCCATGTCGTCTATTCTGGGCTTCCTGGTGGGCTTTGGCATGTTCGGCGCCATGATGACCATCCCCCTTTACCTGCAGATCGTCACGGGCCTCACCCCCACCGAATCAGGCTTCGCCACCCTGCCCATGATGGCAGGCATCATGATTGCCTCCATCGTGTCGGGCCGCGTGGTGGCTAGCACCGGCAAGTACCGCATCTTCCCCGTCCTGGGTACTGCCCTGATGGTCGTGGCCTACTTCTATCTCACTTTCATGACGGCTGACCGCCCCTTCTGGTTCCTCATGATCGGCATGTTCATCATGGGCCTGGGCCTGGGCCAGCTCATGCAGTCCCTGACACTGGCCTCCCAGAACGCAGTTGCTCCCACCTACATGGGTGTTGCTTCCTCTGCTTCCACTTTCTTCCGTCAGATCGGCGGCACCATGGGTACCGCCGTGCTCCTGTCGATTCTTTTCTCGGCCATGTCAGGCAACATCATGAAGGCCATGGGCAATGAGGACGACCTTCGCGCAGGTCTCGATGCAGCTCTCACCCCCGCTGTGGCTTCTGCACCTGAGAACCAGGGAGTTATGGAACAGATGTGGAATCAGCTTGTGGAGCCGGCTCAGGCTTCTATTGCATCTGAGCTCTCAGCAGTTAGTGAGCAGGCTCGCGCAGCCGGTGGCGACGCTGCACTGGTCGCCGCAGCTGAACAGGCTCATGCTTCGGTGCAGGATGGCACCCTGGTTGTTGACTGGGCTGATGACGCGCAGCGCTCCTACTGGGTCGATCAGATCACCCCCACCCTGGCAGAACAGATTTCTTCGACCTCGACCGGGGGTGAGGAGTCTGGGGTTTCTACCTCGGATACTTCGTACCTCACCGGGGCAGATGCTCGCCTGACCCGCCCCTTCATGATTGGCTTCAATTCTTCAACCCTGTCGGTCTACTGGGTTGCTTTCTGCGCTACCCTGCTTGCCTTTGTTCTGACCCTCTTCTTCAAGACTCCCCCGCTGCGTGCAGCGTCAGGCCTGCAGGAAAGCGCCCAGAGCAACAAACAGGCTGAAGCTAACACTGAGCTCTAAGAACCTGCCAGCTGGTTAATACCAGCTTCTGCTAGACAGTCACCAGAGCAAAAGGCCGGGGCCTGCCACCAAAGGTTTGGTGGCAGGCCCCGGGCCTTTGCGCGCCTTCTAACTATACGGGGTTTGCCGAACGGGGCGCTCCGATTCCAGGATCAATCTTGATTGGGCCATCCTTGCCGGGGCGTACATCAAAATCAAAAATTTCGGTGGGGATGTAGACGGTGGCACAGGAGTTAGGAATATCAACAACTCCAGAGAAGCGACCCTCGATTGGCGCGGCACCGAGTAAGAGGTAGGCCTGCTCCGGTGAGTAGCCGAATTGGGTTAGGTAATCGATAGCGTGCAGAATTGCTCGCTGGTAGGCCAGCTGGGAATCCAGATAACGTTGATCTCCCTCCAAGGTCACGGAGGTGCCAGAGAAGGCCAGCCATTCTGAATATACGGGCCCTCCCCGGCCCGGCATGAAGATGGCATTTTCAGAGACGCCGTACTTTTCCATACCGCCCTTGATGATATCAACGTGCAGGTCAATGTAGCCGCCCATTTCGATGGCTCCGCAAAAGGTGATTTCACCATCACCCTGGGAGAAGTGCAGGTCACCCACTGATAGGTGGCCTCCCGGTACAAAGACCGGGTAGAAGATACGGGAGCCCTTGGTGAGGTTTTTGATGTCCTGGTTGCCACCATTTTCACGAGGAGGAGCAGTGCGTGCCGCTTCTGCGGCGACTCGCTGATACTGTTCTTCACTCAAAGAGCCGAGGAGGGCTCCGTCCGGTTCAGGCGGTAGAGCCAGGGGCGGGACGCGCAGTGGGTCAGTGGCAATCAAGTCACCCTCACGTTTATTCCACTTGGCAAGCAGCTGTGCTGACGGCGCAGTGCCCATGAGCCCGGGGTGCACGATACCGGTGAACTTCACACCAGGAATATGGCGCGAGGTGCATTCCCCGCCCTTGAAATCCCAGATAGCTTTGTAGGCGTCCGGGAATTGGTCGGTCAGGAAACCACCGCCGTTATTTTTTGCGAAAATTCCGGTGTAGCCCCAGCCCTGCCCAGCAAGGGGGCCCTCTTCTTGAGGAATGGGGCCGACCTCAAGAATATCGACAATGAGCAGGTCCCCAGGTTCTGCACCTTCAACAGCAAAAGGGCCTGCAAGGGCGTGGACAGTGTGGAGTGGGGCGTCTCGGACATCGTCGGCCGAGTCATCGTTTTTGATAAAACCGTCGAACCATTCTCGGCAGTCTGCCCGGAAGGAGGTGCCCGGCTTGACGGTTGCTACGGGTGGAATTTCTGGGTGCCAGCGGTTGTGGCCTAGTTTTTCTTGCTGGTCAAAGGGTTTGCTGGAATCGAGGGGAAAGAGGTTGACAGGCATGACGGGCCTCCTTAAGGACGAGGAAGTAGTCTGTGCTTGGGATTGAAGGTGATGTTAGGACGGGGTGTAGCGGTGGGCTTACCTCTCACAACTTGGGGCTCGTGGGCACTGGCTTGGGTTGATTCAAGCAGTCGCCCCTGCGGGGTGTTGAGGCGAGACAGTCCGACACCCGGCATGAGCTTGCGGGAGAGTTCAGAACAGGTTGGGCAGGGCACCGAACGAGGGGCGGTGTTCATGGGGTGGCTCTGTTCAAAAACTCCGCAGGCTGGGCATTTAAAGTCATACAGCGGCATAGCTTCCCTCACTGATTGGCCATCACCCTACTTATAGGTGACGCTTAACACAAAAATAGGTCTGCTCTATCCACGCCGTCAAGGGGTCCGCTGTAAATCTCTAGTGGCCACTGTGTTACGTTCCGCAGAAGCTGGTGAAAAAGCGGGATTCAGCGGGGGCGCTTTCAAGATAATCGAGGCCGTCACGGCGTTCAAAGGGGGTACTTACCGCTTCCAGCAGTTCCTCAAGCGGTTGCTGGTTTCCGCGCTCCATCTGCCGCAGGGCAGCATCGAGGGCTAAATTCCTGGGAATATAAACCGGATTATGGGCCAGCATGAGCTTCTCAGCGCGCTTCGAGCTGGTATCCGTAGCCTCTCTCAGCTCACCCCACCGGGCCAGCCAGGCCGACCGCTCTTCCTCAGGCAGCAGGCAGATTCCCTCAGTCAAAGACCTGAAAAATCCTGTAAAGTCCAGAGCATGGCGCGCTAACAGCCCCAGCGTCAGCTGCCCAAACCTGCCTACCTGAACGCGGACGTCCTTATCCACCCCGTCCATCTCAAGCCCGAGCTTGGCCGCGAAAGCCGCTATTTGCAACTCGACAATCTCATCTTCAAAGTCAGAGATGACCTCGGTAGCCAAGTGTATTGCCCGATTAGGGTCTCGGGGGTCAATGATATCGAGTAGGGTTTCAGCAAACCGGGAAAGATTCCAGGCCGTAATGCCGGGCTGGTGGTTATAGGCATAGCGCCCCTGGCGGTCAATTGAACTAAAGACCTTATCGCGCTCAAAACCATCAATGAAAGCGCAGGGGCCGAAGTCGATAGCTTCACCAGAGATAGTCACATTATCGGTGTTGAGCACCCCGTGTACGAACCCGAGCGCCTGCCAGCTGGCCACCAGGTGAGCCTGCCGCTGCGCCACAGCACGAAGCAGGGCCAAGGCCCGCTCACCGTGCGTCTCCCCGGTGTCACGATTTGGAAAATGACGAGCTAGAGCATAGTCGACCAGCTGAGTTCTTACCTCAGGTTCGCAGTGATACTGGGCGAATTGGAATGTGCCCACCCGCAGGTGACTAGCGGCGACGCGTAGGACTAGGCCTGCCGGCTCTGGCTCAGGTGCGCGACGCCGCACCTTTTCACCGGTTTCAAACACAGCCAGTGCCCTGCTGGTGGGCAGACCAAGCGCATGCAGGGACTCCCCGATGACAGCCTCCCGCCAGGCCGCCGACAGCGGGGCCTTGCCGTCCGAACCGGGGCGGGAGAAGGACGTCCGCCCGCTACCTTTAAGGTGCAGGTCAACACAGGAGGACCCCGAGCTGGTGGGGGTCACATCGCGCCCAGGAACTGCCAATTCGCCGATAAGGTGGGCGCGTCCGTCACCCAACACCGGCGATAGCTGACCGAACTGATACCCAGAGTAGGCCAGGGCGTAGGTGGGGGCCTCTCCCCTGCCCGTCATCCAGGCTAGGCCAGCTTCGCTACGAAGCCAGGCAGAGTCTAGCCCCAGGTCATGAGCAAGCTTCTCGTTAAGCCAGGCCAAGCGGGTTCCCGGTGAAATGTCCGGCTGGGCCTGGTGCGCCAAGTCTGGGAAGCTCTCACTGTAGGTATGTTCAAGGAGCGGAGCGGACGCGCGGGGTTCGGTGGGTTGCATAGGGCCAGTCTATCGCCCGGTATTTCAGTGATTGGAGCACTGTCAATAAAAAACCAGCCCCTGTTAGCAGAAGCCGGTTTCTTTTGTATCCCATAAGGGTTTTTCTTGTGCGCGAGGGGGGACTTGAACCCCCACCCTCTAATACGAGGACTAGCACCTCAAGCTAGCGCGTCTGCCTATTCCGCCACCCGCGCAAGGAGCCACACAAGCCCAAAGGCCTGCAAGCAACGAGTACCAACTATACCTGTTCCCTCACTGCCATGCAAAATATTTGCTCCCTAAAGTCGGGCAGCTCATCACTGAGAAGAGAGAGCTTCAACATCCCATGGACCGCTCAATTCACATTTTGCTGATAAACACCCCCAAATAAGAACCCAGCGGTCCATGAAGCCAAACACAAAAAATCCCCGGCTCCATAGAACCGGGGATTACCCTTGTGCGCGAGGGGGGACTTGAACCCCCACCCTCTAATACGAGGACTAGCACCTCAAGCTAGCGCGTCTGCCTATTCCGCCACCCGCGCAAGGAGCCACACAAGCCCAAAGGCCTGCCAGCAACGAGTACCAACTATACAGCGCTTTAGGGCCGGGTGCAAACCCTCAGATTCACCCCGATACAGGGTCTGCCAAGAACTCAAAGGTAGACGCGCTAGGCCCAGCTAGCGCACGCCCCTATCATAGGTGATGTGAATAACGAGAACCTCACCCAGCAAGAGGCCGCCCTGCGCGCCCGTACTATCAGCGTTGATACCTACGATGTGCATGTTAATCTCGCCCATGCCACCGCTGATTTTGAAACCTACCCGGTTGCTACCACCGTGCGTTTTACTGCTACCGAAGGTGCTAGCACTTTTATTGATTACATTCACCAGTCTGTTGAATCGGTGAACTTGAACGGTGTTTCGCTACCGGTCGATGAGGTCGTTGAGGGCTCCCGCATCGCCCTGCCTCATTTGCAGGAGCGGAACACCCTCACCATCAGGGGGCGATCATACTTCAGCCGATCGGGTGAGGGCCTGCATCGCTACATTGACCCCGCTGATGGCAAGATTTACCTTTACACTCAGTATGAGCCCGCCGACTGCCGCCGAGTATTCCCCAACTTTGAGCAGCCCGACCTCAAGGCTGTTTTCAATTTCCGTATCACTGCCCCCAAGAACTGGGTGGTCAGCTCCAACGGTGAGCTGGAGCGGCATATCGATGACCCGTCGGATTCATCAATTTCTCAGCGGGTATTCAAGCCGACTGCCCGTATTTCCACCTACATCACGGCCATTGTGGCCGGCGAGTACTTTACCGCTTTCGATACCTACACCCCCGCGTCCACTGTTAATTCCGGGCCTATCCCCTTGGTTGCCTACTGCCGTCAGTCTCTTAAAGAGCATTTTGACTACCAGAACATTTTTACTGTGACCAAACAGGGCCTGGACTACTTCCAGAACCTCTTTGATTACGCCTACCCCTACCCCAAGTACGAACAGGCTTTTGTACCCGAATACAACCTGGGGGCCATGGAGAACCCCGGCCTGGTCACTTTTACGGAGAACTATATTTTTGTCTCAGGTGCTGACCAATCCCAGTTTGAAGGGCGCGCTAACGTCATCTGCCACGAAATGAGCCACATGTGGTTCGGCAACCTGGTTACTATGAAGTGGTGGAATGACCTGTGGTTGAAAGAATCATTTGCTGACTTCATGGGGCACCTGGGAGCGTCTGAGGTTGGTGGTTACAAGGACGCCTGGGTCACCTTCGCGAACTCACGCAAGGCATGGGCTTACCGTCAGGATCAGTTGCCAACAACTCACCCGATTATGGCTGACATCCCGCATCTCGAGGCCGCCCGCCAGAACTTTGATGGCATCACCTACGCCAAGGGCGCGAGCGCCCTTAAGCAGTTGGTGGCCTATGTCGGTTTTGAGCGGTTTGTTGAGGCTACTCGTCTTTACTTCAGGCGTTTTGCTTGGGGTAATACGGTTTTGGACGATTTTTTGGGTGTGCTGGGTGAGGTCTCTGATCGCGATATGCGTTTGTGGGCTGATGCTTGGTTGTTGACGCCGGGTTTGTCTGAGTTATCGTGTGAGCGGCTCAGAGGTGGTGATGGTGAGGTGTCTGGGCTAGTTCTTCGTCAGGTTTTGCCGCCTCAGGTTTCTGTGGGTGTGGGCCGCCCGCACCGGTTGAAGGTGGGTACTTTTGTGCTGGTGGGCGGGCGCTTACAGGCTACTGGGCTGATTCCTGTGGATTTTCCGGCTGGTGTGTCTGAGGTGTCTGTTGGGTTGGCGGGTGAGCAGGTGCAGCTGGTGGGTGAAGCTGATCTGTTGCTGTTGAACGCTGAGGATTTGACGTATGCCAAGGTTGCCCTGTCTGAGGCTGATGGGTTGGATGTGGCTCTGGCTCATGTTTCGTCTTTAGAGGACGCTCTCTCGCGTGGCCTTGTGTGGGGTTCGTTGTGGGGTATGGTGCGTGATGGCAGGTTGGCTTCTCATCGGTTTGTTCAGGCTGTGTGTCAGGCTGTTGCTCTGGAGCGGTCGGCTACGCTCCTTGCAAATATTGTGAATCAGGCACAGGCAGCGATTTCGCTGTATACGGCTGAGCCTTTGCGTGCTGAGCTGTGGGATGCTTTCTCTTCGGCTCTGGGGCAGGCGCTTGAGCTGGTGGGGGCCGGTAGTGATGAGCAGCTGATTGTTGTGCGGGCGGCGTTGGCTGCCTCGGCTCACTCTGATGTTGGGGCGGATTTGGTCAAGGACGTTGCCCGTGGGGCTTTGGGGCCTGTTGAGGGTGAGCTGGTGGAGGCTCCTGGCCGTACCTACGATCAGGGTTTGGGGTGGAAGGCTTTGGGTGCTCTGGCGGTGCGGGGGCAGGTGTCTGTACAGGAGCTTGAGTGTGCCCGCGCCTATCGTCCTTCAGCGGTTTCGGAGCGGGGTTTTGCCTTTGCCTGCGCCGCGTTGCCTACTGAGCTCGCTAAGCATCAGGCTTGGGTCTCGGTAACGGGTGATGTTTCTCTTTCTAATGATTTGCTTTCTGCTACAGCTGCCGGTTTTCAGCAGGGATCAGAAGCCCTGCGCGCGGGGTATCGTGAGAGGTTCTTTGACATGCTCCTTTCAACCTGGGCCGAGCGTTCTGGCGGTATGGCTACTCGCGTGATACGCGGTCTCTACCCTCAGGTGGAACTGGCTGGGGGTGATGCGAGCGCTCACCCGGTCGTCCTTGCTACTCGATGCTGGCTTGCGGAGAGCCAGGGCGCTCCTACAGCCCTGGTGCGGCTTATGCGTGAGTTGCTTGATGATGCTCAACGTATTTTGCGTGCCCAGAAGTTCAACTCTTAGAGTGCTTTGGTGGGTGTGTTCAGGTAGGGGTGGGCCCTCTTCGGTGACTCTTTGAAAATCTGTGGAGAAAGCCGGTTGTGCTGGGGGCTTTGCTCACCATAACCGGCCGTATCTGTGAGAAGCTATAGAGAGTATGATTCGATGGGAGAAGGAGCCTCAAGTGACCGACTACGTACTGGGCGATCGCGGCACAGTTCAGGTCATCACCGATGACTTTTATGATGCTGAAATTCTTCATATTTTTGAAGAGCTGTTGATTGATCGTGAGCGCGTATGGCACGGTATGGCCCGTCTTATTCCTGAGCCTGATAATCCCTATCAGCCCAATGCTATTGCGGTCTATGTGGACAGTCTTAAAGTGGGGCGTCTTTCTGCTGAAGATTCTGCGACCTATTGGAACCCTATTACGCGTGTTGTGGCTTCTGGTCATAGCCCGCTGGCTCGTCTGCAACTCACCGCGGTCTTGCGCGGGGTAACCGGTGCGACCCACATTGAGAGTGGTGGCTTGCTTTCGCTGAGCGCACCGGGGTCGCTCTTTCCGCTTAACGCTGTGCCGCCCCAGGCCGCGCTGCTTCCGCAGGGAGCGTCAATGAAGGTGCTTGATGAGAAGGATCACTCGGAGTATCTGCATTCCATCCTGCCTTCTTCGGGTGAGGGTCGCATGATTCTTTCTTTGGAGAATAACCAGATTATGCATGCGGACGGGCGTGTGGTTGAGTCTGTTGATGTGTTGCACGACCGTAAGGTTATTGGCCGCTTATCGACTCAAATTTCGGAGCAGCTAGCCCCCGTGATTCGTTATGTTTCTGAGCGCGATAAAGTCGCTAGCGCCTGGGGTACGATTCGTGGCAATGCCTATGAGCTCTCTGTTACAGTGCAGGCAGAGCGCACCGCAGAGATTCCAGCGGCGTGGTTTGATGAGCTGCCCAACTATTTACCGGAGTTGGTACCGCCTGCATCGTCTTATGACGTACCTGCCGCCTACCGGGCCACTGAGGGTGAAACCTTCAGGGCAACATCGTCGAAGAAGAAACGGTCACTGGCGCCGTCGTCGAGCCATGTACCTGCCGAAACGGCCGGTGCTGTGGAGCAGTCAGCGGCCGAAGGTCTAAAACCGCGCCCCTCTGCCTCCCTTGGGCTACAGCGGGTCTCTGTGCTCTTAGGGCTCATGGGCGGCCTGGTGCTTATTGTTGGCCTTGTTGTTATTTTTTTTGAGCCTCTATTGGGCATCCTGGGTGTTGTTTTGGGGGGTTCTATTGCCTTCATGGCTCTCTTTTTTGGGCGCGATAACTCCTACACCGCAGAGGAAGTCTCGGCCGACCCGCTTGAGCACTAACCCTTTCTAGGTAGCTGGTAAATAGAGCTAGGGCCCCAACCTTCACACGAGGCTGGGGCCCTAGCTCAAAGGCCAACAATCCTAGCGCATCAACAGCGAGAGCTATTGAGTGACAGCTCCACCGTAGGTGGAAATAAAGTTGGGCATGGTCTCGGACTGCAGGGAGTTGGCAAGCGCACTCGTTGCATAGGCATCGAGAATCACGATGGACTGCCCATCCCAGGACCAGCCGGTACCAGCATTAGGCAGGGTCATCGTTACCAGCTGGGTGTTACCGTTGCGCAGAACGGGTTGAGCGATTCCCACTATGGCGGTCGGTGACAGGCCGGAGTCAACGGTCATGTAGGGAGATACTGATTCGATAACATTGAGAAGTTTAGAAGCCGAGGCGAGAGCCCCATCGGCGCGCAGCTGGTTGTAGACACCGCGCAGGAAGGCGCGCTGGTTACGCACGCGCTGGTAGTCGCCGTCAGAGAAAGCGTAACGTTGACGAACGAACTCGAGTGCCTGGTCTCCGTTGACCGTTTGTGAGCCAGCGGCAAAGCTGTAATTGTCAGTGGAAAAGCTGAGAGGCACGTCAACCGTGACTCCACCCAGCGTATCAACGAGAGACTTGAAGCCTTCAAAATCAATTTCAGCAACGTGATCCATGCGCACGCCCAGTAGCTGTTCAACGGTCGCAACCTGTAGGTCTACGCCGCCGTAGTTCAGCCCAGCATTCACCTTATGGGAACCGTAGCCGGGTATGTTTACCCAGGTGTCACGCATAATCGAGATAAGGTAGGCGGCTGACCCGTCCTCAGGAATGTGCAAAACCATGATGGTATCTGCACGGGCACCGGTGACGTGGGCGGCCTCAGCGCCGGTCCGCTGGTCAGAGCCCAACAGAAGAATATCGGTTGCCGCAGTGTCTACCGGGCGCCCGGTAACTACGCCGCCTTCGTAGATGTCAAGAATACCGTTACCGTTGGCATCACCTTCGGTGATATTGCTGGCTAAGCTCTCACCGTCAGCGTTGGTCATCTGCTTTTCAGCGTCCTTGGCCCGGTCGACCATAGCCTGCAGCTCGTCGCTGTGCACGGAGCTCACAGACCCGTCTTCGTTGGGCATAGCGTTGTCAAAGGTCTGTGACCGGTTCCAGGCCTGGTTGACCAAGAACAGGTAGCCGCCGATGGCCACCACGGGGATAAGCAGAAGGATCAGCAGGGTAACCCAAAGGGCCTTTCTCTTCTTCTTTTTCTGAGGTTCTTCGACCGTATCTGACACGGTACCTCCCATAGGTTTCTCTCAAAAAGGCGCGCCGCAAGAGGGGGGCGACGCGTTGGGGTGAATCGAACCTAATTTTACGCAGTGAACCTGCAAAACACCCCGCAACGCGTGTAAAAACCACGGGTTACGGGGTGTGATATTAAGCTGTAGGAGCCTTACTAGGCTAGGCTTTCTTGCCGAAGTTTGCGAAGCGAGCGTTGAAGCGCTCAACACGGCCTGCGGCGTCCATGATGCGCTGCTTACCGGTGTAGAAGGGGTGTGAAGCCGATGAGATTTCAACCTCAACGAGGGGGTACTCGTTACCGTCCTCCCATTTTTCGGTCTTCTGAGAAGTCATGGTTGACTTGGTCAGGAAAGTCTCGCCGGATGCGAGATCACGGAAAAGTACGTAGTTGTATTCAGGGTGGATGCCAGCCTGCATAATGTTTACCTTCTTCGTGCCCTGGATTTTGCCAGTGCATATCTTGTTGCTACCGGGGCGGGTGCCTACCGGTGGTTGTGGTTTACAACCGAGGCTCTACTCTACCACCTTCGGGCGGGTTTCCCAGAAGGCTACGGCTGAGGCGGCCGCTACATTCAGAGAATCTACGCCGTGGCTCATAGGGATGATGACCGTGTGCTGGGTGGCTGCCAGGGTGGAGGGCGCCAGCCCGTGCCCTTCGGTCCCTAAGATGAGGGCCAGTTTCTTATCCTCCCGGGAGGCCAGCTCAGGCAGGGTCAGTGAGTCGTTCCTGAGCGCGAGCGCGGCGGTGGTAAAGCCTGCTTGGTGCAGGGTTTCTAGGGCACCCGGCCAGGACTCTAGGCGGGCCCAGGGAACTTGGAATACGGTGCCCATGGACACGCGAATGGAGCGGCGGTAGAGCGGGTCAGCGCAGCGTGGGGTCACCAGCACCAGATCAACGCCCAGGGCTGCTGCGGAGCGGAAGATTGCCCCGACGTTAGTGTGGTCGACAATGTCTTCGAGTACGGCTACCCGCCGGGTGTCTTCTAGTAGGTCGGTGAGCGGAGCAGGTTCAGGTCTCGCCATGGCGGCTAGGGCGCCGCGGTGGAGGGCGAACCCTGTGACTTGTTCAAGGGCGTCCTCGTCTCCTACATAGGCGGGGATGTGGGGGTGGTCTTGGAGGACGTCGATGAGGTCATCGGCCCATTTGGTGCTCATGAGAAAGGAGATGGGCTGGTGGCCTGCGGCCAGGGCACGGCGGATGACCTTGGAGGATTCAGCGATATAGATGCCCCACTCTGGTTCTTTGAGAGAGCGGAGTTTGACGTCGGTGAGCTGGGTGTAGTGGCGGGTCGCTGCCTCTGATGCTTCTGACAGGGGGCGCACGGACGGTAGGGCTGCTACGCGCGCCTTACGTTCAGCCAGTTGGGCCGCGGTGAGCTGTTGTGGTTTCATACTCTGGTGGTTGAGGACGCCGGTGCGGAGCTGGCCTGCCCCTAGCGGTTTGTTCCGGTGGTGGCAAAAGCCGAGTAGCGGCCGGAGTCATGGACGGTTACATCTAGATTTAGCCCGTACGCGGACGAGATGTTTTCTTGGGTCATGACCTGACTGATGGGGCCAGCTGCCACCACCTCGCCTTCGCGCAAAAGCAGGGCGTGGGTGAAACCTGTTGGGATTTCTTCAAGGTGATGGGTGACCAGAATGGTGGTGGGGGCCTGGGGGTCAAGAGCCAGGGCGGTAAGGCGGGCTACCAGGTCTTCGCGGCCTGCGATGTCCATACCTGCTCCGGGTTCGTCAAGTATCAGCATTTCGGGGTCGGTCATCAGGGCTCGGGCAATCAGCACGCGTTTCTTTTCGCCTTCTGAGAGCGTGCCGAAGGGGCAATCGGCCAAGTGGGCTACTCCCCAGTCTTCAAGCAGAGCCCTGCCCTGATTGTCGTCAAAGGAGTCGTATTCTTCGTTCCAGCGTCCTGCCACTCCGTAGGCTGCGGTAATGACCACGTTAAGTGCTGTTTCATTGCCGGGAATCTGGGCGGCCAAAGGCGCTGAGGAGAGACCGATGCGGGGGCGTAGTTCAAAAACATCTACCGCGCCAAGAATTTCGTCCAGAATGTCTACCTCACCACGGGTGGGGTGCAGGCGGGCAGCGGCGATGGAGAGCAGGGTGGTTTTGCCTGCGCCGTTGGGGCCAAGGACGACCCAGCGTTCGCCCTCTTCAACTGACCAGGAAACATTATGGATGAGATTTTTACCGCCGCGGGTGACAGTAACCTTATTAAGTTCGAGAACTGATGCCATGGTTCACAACTTTAGTAGATAATGGTGGCTATGAGTACTTCTGTGAATATTGTTGCTATTTCTCGCGCGGACGCCCCCATTATTGCTACCGAGGAGCAGCTAGTGGCCGCTCTGCAGGCGGTGGAGGGCCTGGAACTTGAGTCCGGGCTCTTGATGGAGGTTCCTGCCTCTCGTGTTGAGCGTGAGGCTGAGGGCCCGGCTTATTCGGTTTATCTGGCTTCTGCTGGGTGGGAGCGCGGTGGCGTTGAGGACGCCCGCGGCGCCCTAGGGCTGCTCAATGGGGCGCGCTCGCTGGGTTTTGACCTGAATGTGGTGCCCGCTGAGCTAGCCAATGATGAGAAGAAGCTGCTCATCATGGATGTTGATTCCACCCTGATCCGCCAGGAGGTCATTGACGAGCTAGCTGCTGCGGCAGGGCGCGGCGCTGAGGTTGCTGAGGTCACCGAACGCGCTATGCGCGGGGAGCTAGACTTTGAGGCTTCCCTGCGTGAGCGGGTAGCTACCCTTGCTGGCCTGGATGAGTCGGTGATTGACGAAGTGGCCTCCCGGTTGCTCTACTCCCCCGGTGCCACCAAGCTGGTTGAGGTCTTTTTAGCAGCTGGCCACGAGGTATGCGTTGTATCCGGTGGTTTCGTGCAGGTACTCTCCCCACTGGCAGGCTACCTGAACCTTTCCAAGGCGCGGGCTAACGTCCTTGACATCATCGAGGGCAAGCTGACCGGCAAGGTGAGTGGTGAGGTGATTACCGGTGAGGTCAAGAAGGAGTCGTTGAAGGAGTGGGCTAAGGAGTTTGACGTTAAGTCCGCCCAGACCATTGCTGTGGGCGATGGTGCCAACGATGTGCTCATGATTCTTGAGGCTGAGCTGGGCGTTGCTTTCAACGCTAAGACCGCCCTGCTTGAGGTGGCCGACGCCCAGATCAATACCCTGCGCCTGGACGCGGTGCGCCACTTCGCTGGGCTCTAAAAGCAGGGGCAGGATGAAGGTATCATGATTCAGCAGCCAGTTGCAGGACGGCAAATACTGATTCTTTCAACAGGGATTGTTGGCTTAGTCGTAGTTCTCTTCGGAGCACTACTCATCGCCGGAAAACTACTTGAAGTTACAGCTGATTCATTGTGGGTGCTGCTCACGTCTACACTTGCGCTGCTTAGTACTTTACTTGCAGTGCTAATGGTTTCATCCTATAGAAAATGGAAAATTCCTGCCAATGAACTTGGGCTAATCAGGCCAAGTATGAAATTTCTACACCTGCTATGGCAAGGCCCAGTGATATTAGCAGTAGCTGTGTCACTCCAGATACTGACAATGCTTCTTATCGCAAAAGGACAAGCGAAAAGTAACTCTTCCAATTCTTTTGATGATTTGCTTGCGTCTACCCCAAATCTAGGACTAGTAGTTCTTTTTGCGGTAACGATGTCGGTGCTGACACCAGTATGGGAAGAACTATTTTTCAGAGGTTTTATGTTCAGCTGGCTAAACGCCAAGTTAAACGTTTTTCTGACCATCCTTGCTATTGGTATTGTCTTCGCCCTCGTACATGGGATGGTTCTTCTTACGCCTTACTATCTCGTGATAGGTGCTGGTCTGACATGGCTTCGCTATTTTCACGGAAACATATGGGCGCCATTGGCAATGCATATCACGCTCAACAGCCTGGTTGTAGTAATCGCTCTTGTTTCTTATATCTAGCTAGATAAACAAAAAGGACGCTGGTAGGTGGATACCAGCGTCCTTTTACGTTAGAAAGGGTTAGGTTTGGCAGGCTCGCAGCGAAGCTGCTGGCTCGGATGAAGTGAGCGAGTGCGAGCGCGCGAGCACACAAGAGCGAACGGAATCCGCCGTCAGGCGGGGCGTGAATCGCTGGTGATGAGCACCGAGATTCCGAGCGCGCGAGGAAAATAAATCTCGGTGAGAATTTGGCGAGCTTGCGAGCCAGCTTGTGAACCAGCGAGAGGGTCGGCAGCGAGCGCGAGCCTGCGAAACCTTTTGATCCTAAAGCTACTTGATGAAGCCGCCCGCGCCGCCGACCAGCTCGATGTGGCCGGTTTCAACATCGGCGGTCACCATCTTTGCTACTTCCTGGGCGAACTCGTTGACGGTGTAGAGCTTGCCGGCCTCTTCGCGGCGGGCCTCAATAGCGCCGGGGTGCAGGCGGTTGAGCAGGGCTGCGGTGACGGTGCCCTCGATCATGTCGGCGGAGACGACCACCAGGGAGATGCCCTTATCGGTGAGGGCAGGAATTTCTGCCAGCAGGGCGTCCTCACCGGCACGCTTGGACTCAGCTACCGGCTTGTACTCGGGCATGGTTTCTACTTGGCGGATGAAATGGGCCTGGTGGCTGGTCACGAAGACGATGCGGCCGCCCTCAGTCATTTTTTCGGCGGCTAGGCGGGCTAGGCGCAGCTGGGAGTCGCGGTTGAGCACCATGGCGTAGTCATCGGGCATACCGGCTTCCATACCACCGGAGGCGTTGAGGATCAGATAGTCCAGGGAGCCAAAATTCTCAATGGCGGCATCAACCAGGGTTGCGGCGTCCTCAGCCTTGGTGACGTCGCCCTGCACTGCAACGGCCTTGCCGCCGGCCTCTTCGATGGCGGCAACAATCTTGGTGGCACGCGGTGCCTTGGAGCGGTAGTTGACGATGATGTTAGCGCCCTGGGCGGCCAGGATCTGGGCGGTATCTGCCCCCACGCCACGGGAGGAACCGGTGATGATGATGGTTTTGTTCTGAAGTGACATTCTTAGTCCTTTTAAGCGTTGTACAAATGATTACTGCGGAGGGGTAAAGGGCGGTAGCTCCCCCGGCAGCCGACTGGCTGGGGCTGGCATGAATCGCCTGTGAGCGATAGCGAACCGGCGAGAAGGTTAGTCGGCAGAGGGGAGCTACCGCCCTTCGCTGGCACACACCGGCCAGGCTGCTCTTGTTTACCCCGTTAGTGCCCCATACCCATGCCGCCGTCAACGGGATGGAGTGCCCGGGTGCGAGCGCGCGAGCACTCAAGAGGGCACGGAATGTGATTCCCATTAGTGCCCCATACCCATGCCGCCGTCAACGGGAATCACAGCACCCGAGATATATCCTGCGGCGTCGGAGGCCAGGAAGAGGGCTACGTCGGCGATTTCTTTGGGTTCGGCGAAGCGGCGGGCAGGGATGGAGTCGGTGTACTGCTTTTTTAGCTCATCAGGGAGCTGCTCGGTCATGTCTGTTTGGATGAAACCGGGGGCGATGACGTTGGCGGTGATGTTACGGGCGCCGAGTTCGCGGGTGATGGAGCGGGCCATGCCGACGAGGCCTGCCTTGGAGGCTGAGTAGTTGACCTGGCCGGGGTTGCCGTAGAGGCCGACGACGGAGGAGATGAAAATGATGCGACCGCCCTTGTTTTTGAGTAGGCCCTTGGTGGCGCGTTGGGCGACGCGGAAGGCGCCGGTGAGGTTGGTGTCGATGACGGAGGTGAAGTCGTCTTCTTTCATGCGCATGAGCAGGGTGTCTTTGGTGATGCCTGCGTTGGCGATGACGACGCCAACGGGGCCGAATTCTGCTTCGACAGCGGTGAAGGCTGCGTCGATGGAGGCTGCGTCGGTGACGTCTGCTTTGACGGAGAAGAAGTCGGCGGGGGGTTCTCCGGAGCGGTAGGTGATGGCGACGTTGTAGCCGGCTTTTTTGAATTCGGTGGCGATGGCGTAGCCGATGCCGCGGTTGCCGCCGGTGATGAGTACGGTCTGCTTGGTCATAGTTTTCCCTTGCTGTGGGATTCGAGTTCTTGCCCCATCTTACGCGATTTAGCGGGGTGTGGTGGTTTGTGCGCTGAGAAGCGTGTTATGTGGTCTGGGCGGTCTAAGTTGTTGACGTGGACGCCCGCGGGGGCGGGGGTAGACTGGTGGGGTGAGTTTTACCCGAGCGGGGAGGTGCGCTATGGGACAAAAGTATTGGACGGCTGAAGATTTAACCGCTGCCGGTTATGCAACAGGCGAGTCTGAGGTTTTTGAAATCACGGACGCTTCTGAGCGGCAGTCAGTGGGGGTGAGTTCACGAGCTAAGGTTTACGCCTTCAAGATGTTTTTACGCATTGTGTGCATTGTTGCTGCGGTGTCTCTGGGGGGCGTGTGGATGTGGATATTTCTCATTGCTGCTGCGCTGTTGCCTTGGTCTGCTGTGGTTGTTGCTAACGGTGAGACAAGGCAGAGCGGTGGCGGTTTTTCGGCCATGCTTCCGCCGGAGCAGCAGGCTGCGATTGCAGAGGCGCAGGCTGACCGCGTTGCGCGGTCGGCGCAGGCACAGAGCAGTGAGCCCGGGGCCGGTCAGCAGGAGCCCGGTGATGTTTCTGCTGAGCCTGTGGTGATTGATGGTGAGATTGTTATAGAAGATTGTGAAGGGGCCGGACGCTCGGGGGCGGTGCGATGATGGATATTTTGGGTTTGTTGGGAGCAGGTGGCTCCCTGTCTGGTGCGACTGGACCGGGCTTTGTGAAGTGTAGCCGTAAGGGGTGCTCAGACCAGGCAGTTTTTGAGGTGCTGTGGAACAACCCGAAAATTCATGAGCCTTCTCGGCGCAAAAGCTGGGCGGCGTGCGCTGGCCATGTGGACTATCTCCAGGATTTTCTGGTGGCCCGTGGTTTCTGGAAGGAAACGGTGCCTCTGGGTTAGGGTTGTTGCTTGTGAAGAAGTACGGTTTTTTGCTTTCGGGTAAGTGGGTTGGCCTGTTTGTGCTCACTGTTGTGGCATCGCTGGTGTGCCTTTATTTGGCGAATTGGCAGATGAGCCGTAAGGAGGCTCTGGATTTTTCGAACGAGCGTATTTCACAAAACTATGATGCTGCTCCCCTGGATCTTAGTCAGCAGCCTCACCTTTTTGCGTCCTCCAATCCCGAGTTGCGCTGGCAGCCGGTCACCATGACCGGCACCTATCTACCCGAGCATCAGTATCTGGTGCGCAATCGCCCCTCTAAGGGGGTGAACGGCTATGAGGTGCTGGTTCCTTTTCGAACAGTTGACGGCCCTCTTGTGGTGATTGACCGTGGGTGGGTTGAAGCGGCTTTTGGTGATGCTGGTGCCACGGCGCAGTCAGTTCCTGCGCCTCCGTCTGGTGAAGTTACTGTTACCGCTCGTGTGGTTGAAGGTGAGATTGATACGGGTGGTTCACCTATAGCGGGTCAGCTCACCAGCATTGATCTTGCTGAAATGGCCCAGCTGACCGGTTTGCCGCTAGATACGGCTAATTATGGTGTTCTAGCTAGCGAGGATCCGGCGCCAGCGTCCGCACCGGTTGCCCAAGAGAAGCCTGAGGAGGACTACGGGCCTAACCTCTCGTACTCGGTGCAGTGGTACTGCTTCGCGCTCATGTTTTATATCGCCTTCTTCTGGTCAGCCCGGCAGAAGGTGCGCAACGACGAGCTGGATGCTCAGGTCATTGCTGAGTTGGAGGCCTACTATGGCCAGTTCTATGACGAGGCTGGTAACTACATCGGCGAAGAAGATGAAGAGATTATTCGCCGCCGAATGGAGTTTGTAGATGATATGCCTGCCCATATGAAGTCAATCGTTCGCCCCAAGGTTTCTCGGCGGGGTGCCAGGGTGACGGATGAAGAGGAAGAGGACGCTATCGTAGATGGTCTTCTGTGAGCGGGTGATTTTCTACTAGGGAAGTATAGTGTTGTAGCTGGCGTAAACTAGCCTGAATTAGAACACATATTCGACTCTGTGTTAAAGTGGTGCTTTACCTGATTTCGTCGAAGGGCTCACACCGCCATGATGGGTTATTCCCATTCTGTTTCTGCCGCTGCGGCCTGGTTGGCACTCAATGAGGCCGGGGTGCTGGGCATTGAAGACCCTACCGCGCTGGCAGTTACCACACTAGCCGTTGCGGGTGCCGGGGTGCTGCCCGATATTGACCACCATAACGGCACCATTGCACATTCCATACCGCCGGTCAGCCGCTGGGTGGCGCGGCTTGTGGGGAGTGTAGCGGGTGGGCACCGCAAGGGCACCCACTCAATCCTAGGTTTGGCGGCCTTCTGGGCGGTGGCCTTCAGCGCTGACCGATTAACCTATGCCGGTATACCCGTTCTGGCACTTGCCCTGGCAGGTTTTGCCGGCGGACTGGTTCTACGCACCTTCCGTGCACCGGGCGGCTGGCTGGGTGCCGGGCTTATTGTTGCCGGAACCTTGTACACCAACTCGCTGGCTCTGATGCCCTGGGCTGTACTTACCGGGGCAACCGCTCACGTCATCGGCGATGCCCTTACCACCCGTGGGGTCAATTTTTTGTGGCCAGCTACCGTCAAGCCGATGGTGGCTAGCAAGCTGTGGCGTAAGAGCGGATATATGGCCCTGCCTCTCTTAGGAGATTCCGGTAGCACCCGTGAGAACCTGTTGACGGGCATCCTATTGCTCTATATCGGCAGCTATGCGCTGGCCTTCTTAGGGCTGCTCCCCGCTTTCCCTCACCAGTTCTTGCCTCTCGTGTGGGGCAGGCTCGTCACCTAGTCCGGCCAATGATGCTGAGCAAGTAACGCTGTGACAATGACGTTGAGGGGCCGAGTGCTTGTGCACCCGGCCCCTCAACGTCATCACCCGTTAATCACTATGTTGTCACTCATCGATATAGGGGTTAGAAGGAAAACAATATGCGTCAGGCGAACCTATCTGTTCGAGCCCTCTGAAGATAGAGGGAAAATTAGTCCTCGGTCCAGAAAACGTCGACTTCTACGCCTTCTTCAGCGATTTCAGGGTAACGTACGTCGTGTGATTCCAGCATTGAATCATTCCTTTCAAGGTTCTACCTAACGTCAATGTCAGGTGTCTGGGCCACCTCATCTGTGAGGTGGTTTTCTTGATGTAGCCCTAACGGGCGCTTAACCTGCCGGGCTACTACTAACTGTACGCCGGGTATCCTCATGCTTTCTAGCCCTCACGGCCTGTTATCAAATCGTGACCTTTGTTTATAGGAAGAAAACCCAACAAACACACAGAAGGGAAAAATTCAATGTGGCGAGCTCAACGATGGGAGTACGTAAGAAACGGACACAAAGAGGTCAGTTGTCCGTACAAACAGACTAGACTCATATTTCCCTATCAAGCCAGAGAAATCAGGTCTTGGTAGTCCTTGCTCCACAGGTCTTCAACGGCATCCGGCAGAAGCAGAACCCGCTCGGGGTCAAGTGCCTCAACGGCACCCTCATCATGAGAGACCATCACAATAGCACCCCGGTAATTCTTGAGCGCATTGAGAATTTCTTCGCGCGAGGCCGGATCAAGGTTGTTAGTAGGTTCATCGAGCAGGAGCACGTTGGCGGACGAGGCCACCAGAGTCGCCAACGAAAGGCGGGTCTTCTCGCCACCAGAGAGCACACCTGCAGGCTTATCAACGTCATCGCCCGAAAAAAGGAACGAACCCAAAATAGTACGAACCCGGGTGTCATCAAGGTCTGGGGCAGCTGATTTCATGTTCTCAAAGACCGTGCGGTCGTGATCCAAAATTTCGTGCTCCTGAGCAAAATAGCCCACCTTAGCCCCGTGCCCATAGTTCACCTCACCGGTATCAGGAGCGGTGGTCTTGGCCAACATTCGGAGCAAAGTGGTCTTACCGGCACCATTAAATCCCAGCACCACTACACGGGAGCCCCGGTCAATAGCCAAATCCACGTCGGTAAAAATCTCTAGGGAACCATAGCTCTTAGACAGCCCCTCAGCAGAAAGCGGCGTCTTACCGCAGGGTGCAGGGTCAGGAAAGCGAATAGCCGCCACCTTATCAACCTGCCGCTCTTCTTCAAGTCCGCGCATCAGCCTTTCGGCGCGCTTGATCATCTGCTGGGCGGCAACCGCCTTGGTTGCCTTAGCGCGCATCTTATTGGCCTGCTCCATCAAGGCACTGGCTTTCTTCTGGGCATTGGCGCGCTCGCGCTTGCGGCGCGCTTCGTCCTGCTCACGTTGTAGCAGATAGTTCTTCCAACCCATATTGTAGATATCGATGACGCACCGGTTGGCATCCAGGTAGAAGACCTTGTTGACGACCAACTCCATAAGCTCAACATCGTGCGAGATAACCATAATGCCACCCTGGTAATTCTTCAAAAACTCACGCAGCCAGACCACAGAGTCTGCATCTAAGTGGTTGGTTGGCTCATCGAGCAGCATGGTATCTGCGTTGGCAAAGAGGATGCGGGCCAGCTCAACGCGGCGGCGCTGGCCGCCTGAGAGGGTGGATAGGGGCTGGTTGAGGACGCGCTCAGGTAGGTCTAGGTTGGCGGTGATAGTTGCCGCCTCCGACTCGGCAGCGTAACCACCACCGGCGATGAATTCGGCCTCAAGGCGATCGTAGCGGCGCATGCCCTTGGCGTGCTCCGCGGAATCTTCGCTGGCCATCATTTCTTGGGCCTGGCGCATCTTGCGGGCCACCCCGTCCAGGCCGCGAGCCGAGAAGATACGATCCTTAGCCAGCTGGGTCATGTCATCGACCTTGGGGTCCTGCGGCAGATAGCCAATAGTGCCGCCGCGAGTGACAGTGCCATCAGCAGGCAAAGTCAGACCGGCAAGCACCTTGGTCATCGTGGTTTTACCGGCACCGTTACGGCCCACCAAGCCAACCTTATCGCCCCTATCGATGCGAAAGGTGACACCCTCCATGAGCAGGCGAGCGCCAGCTCGCAGTTCGAGGTTGTTAGCTGACAGCACGGGTCTGCTCCTTGGGTGGGGGTCGGTTGGCCAGCTATCTATCTTACCGCCCTTGAGTGGTGCAGGTCGATGCTGGCGGGGGCGGCCAAGGGGGTG
>NZ_CAKMSB010000001.1 GCF_928381405.1 Rothia nasisuis | reverse complement strand
CCAGTTCGGTCTTGGCCTTATCGAGGGCGGTCTTGGTTTCGGGCCAGGTTGAGCCACGGAACTGCTGGGCTAGGGGGCCGTCCCAGTTGTTGGGGTCTGAGAGTAGCTGGCCTTGGCTGTCAAGGGCAGAGATTTGTTCGGTTAGGCCGCCGTTGATGATTTCCTGGATGCGGGAGATAGCTGATTTGGCTTCCTCGGTGGAAAGTACGCGTGACATGGTGGTGCTACCTTTCATAGTGATGGGTTGAGGGTAGGCCCCCAGCCGCCAAGATAAGTTGCACCAAGGTGGCTTAGTGGCCCTGACTAGAGGTTACTGTTGTCAACGCAAAACCTTAACTACATTTCTCTCCCCCATCCTGAAGAAGCTTTCATCTTCAACTTTTTGAGAAAAATAACAATGTTCTGACTTTGGGTTTAATGTTCAGTTCACTCATTTTCAGTTACAAAATTTTCTCAAGGGCGACACAGCAGGAGGGGTGTTACATCTCGTCATATAGTCTTTGACGGGTGTTTCGGAAGAGAACGCTAGGTCTCGACGGTGAGCAGAGCACCACCACCTATTACAGCCCCCAGGGCCTGATGGTTGGTGTGGATGATTCTGCCGACGGGTTGCGTCTGTTTTCTTATGATGAGGCTCATCAGTTGACCTCGGTGCGTTCTGCTGCTGGGGTGATATGTACTGGCTTTAATTCCGATAATTATACGAACACTAAGCGGGCGTATGGGCAGGTGTTTTCTTCTGGTGCGGGGGTTGGTGTTTTATGCTGCTGGTGGGACTTTTGAATAAGCCTCAGACTTCTGCGGGGCTGGTCTACGTTTCTTGTTTTCCGAACCGTGCAACGCTTCGCAAGTTTATCGCTGATTTGGCGTGGGAGACCGAAGCCTGGATTGCTGAAGAGCCAACCCACATGATGCATCTCAACGGTTCACGTTTCATGGGCCCCTACAGCTAACGTTCTAGAAATATGCTTCGGTAAGGTGTCCCGCGCGAATCGATGGGCTCTAGCCTCGCCGCGTGCCGTCCTTGTTCCACAGGCCCGAGATGCCGCGTCGGTGGGAGGTCACCAGATGGGTATCGAGCACACCGATAGCCTCCATCATGGCGTAGGCGCTGGTGGGCCCGATGAACTTAAAGCCCAGCTTCTTCAAGGTCTTTGAAAGGAGCAGCGAGTTGGAATCTTGGGTAGGAATATCGGAGAGGACGGCCGGGGTTGGGGTGCGCTCGGGCTGGAAAGACCAGATGAGGGCGGGTAAACCTGCCTCAACCTGCTGGCCTGCTGCAAGCGTCCGCGCCTCCAGACCGATGGTGGTTTCGCCGGGAGTCTCCACCTGGCCAGCTGACCGCAGAGCAAGCGTAGCCTGGGCGTTGCCGATAGCCGCCCGAACCTTGCCACGGTGGCGGATGATGCGGGCGTCCATAGCTAGCCGCTCCACGTCGTCCTCGGTAAAAGCCGCAACCTTCTCAACCTCAAAACCTTCAAAGAGTTCGCGGAAGGCCTCGCGCTTGGTCAAGATAGTGCGCCAGGAGAGCCCGGCCTGAAAACCTTCTAGGCAGAGGCGCTCAAAGACACCCTGCTCGTCGGTTACGGGCACACCCCATTCGGTGTCGTAGTAGGTCTGCATATCACCATCGTCGGCAGCCCACACAGGGCGTAGTAGCCCGTCGCTACCTACTCGGGTATCGGTCATTAGAAAAGTCGCCCTTCGACCTCTGCGCTGGGCTCTTCGAGAGCCAGCAGAAACTCTTTACGTTCCAGCCCACCTGCGTAACCGGTGAGCTTGCCGTCTGACGCTACCACCCGGTGGCAGGGGATAAAAATTGAGACCTTATTGTGGCCTACCGCCTGGCCGACAGCCTGGGCTGGGGCACCCGGGCCAACAATTTTTGAAATAGCCCCGTAGGTGGTGGTGTAGCCGTAGGGTATCTCGCGCAGAGCCGCCCATACTGCCAGCTGAAAATCGGAGCCACTGGGGTCAATAGGCAGGTCAAAGGATGTGCGTTGCCCGGCAAAATACTCTAGTAGCTGAGCCTGAGCGTTGGTCAGCACCTCACAGTCACCAATCTCAATGCGGTGCCCCAGATCCTCCTGCCTGGGGAAGTGCGCCTGGCCGGTGAACCAGGCACCGGTGAGCGACTGCTCGTTCGAGGCAAGAATCATCTCTCCCAGCGGTGTGAGGGTATGCGCGTGGTAGGTCATGTTCTCAGTCTAGTTGGGCAGCATAAGAATAGCCCTACACCTCACCGAAAGGTGAAGATGCAGGGCTATTATTTCAGCCTCTGACAGCTAGCACAGCGCTGAAGCCTGACCTGACCGGGGCCTAGTCCTGCTCGACGTCCTCATCGACCCAGTCCAGGGTCTTGGAGACGGCCTTCTTCCACAGGCGGTACTGGCGCTCGACCTCGTCCTTGTCCATCTGGGGTTCCCAGCGCTTGTCTTCGGACCAGTTGTCGATGACGTCCTGCTCGCCCTCCCAGAAGCCGACGGCGATACCGGCGGCGTAGGCGGCACCCAGGGCGGTGGTTTCAATGACCTTGGGGCGAATAACAGGTACGCCCAGCAGGTTGGCCTGGAACTGCATGAGGAATTCGTTGGCGGTCATACCGCCGTCGACACGCAGTTCCTCCAGGGAGACCTTGGTACCTGCTGCCTCAGCGTCTGCATTCATGGCGTCTAGCACTTCGCGGGTCTGGAAGGCGGTAGCTTCAAGAGCGGCGCGGACGATGTGGGCGCGGTTGACGTAGCGGGTCAGACCAACGATGACGCCGCGGGCATCTGACCGCCAGTGGGGGGCGAAGAGGCCGGAGAAGGCGGGGACGACGTAGGCGCCGCCGGAGTTCTCAACGCTGGTAGCCAACTTTTCTGACTCGGCAGCGTCATCAATCATCTTGAGATTATCGCGTAGCCACTGGATCAGGGAGCCGGAGACCGCTACGGAACCTTCCAGAGCGTAGACGGGGTCGGCGTCGCCCAGCTTGTAGGCCACGGTGGTGAGTAGGCCGTTTTCTGAGATGACGGGCTCGTTGCCGGTGTTCATGAGCATGAAGTTGCCGGTGCCGTAGGTGTTTTTAGCCATGCCCTTTTCGAAGCAGGCCTGGCCGAAGGTAGCAGCCTGCTGATCGCCCAGGATACCGGCGATGGGAGTGCCGTTGAGCAGGCCCTTGGAACGGCCGTAACCGTAGATTTCGGAGGAGGACTTAATCTCGGGCAACATGCTCATGGGGATGCCCATGTCGGATGCGATGGATTCGTCCCAGGCCAGGGTACGGATGTTCATGAGCAGGGTGCGAGAAGCGTTGGTCACGTCGGTGACGTGCACGCCGCCCTCGACCCCACCGGTCAGGTTCCAGAGTACCCAGGTGTCGGTGTTACCGAAGAGCAAATCGCCTGCTTCAGCCTTTTCGCGGGCGCCTTCGACGTTGTCGAGGATCCACTTGACCTTGGGGCCTGAGAAGTAGGTGGCCAGGTTGAGGCCGACGATGTCGTGGTAGAGCCCGGGCCCCTTATCTCCAGCTAATTCGTCACAGATTTTCTGGGTGCGGGTGTCTTGCCAGACGATGGCGTTGTAAACGGGCTTACCGGTGTTCTTGTCCCAGACCACGGCGGTTTCGCGCTGGTTGGTGATGCCCACGGCCGCAATTTCGTGGTGGTTAACTTCGGCCTTGGTGAGGGCTTCACCGACGGACTTTCGTACGTTCTCCCAGATTTCCATGGGGTCGTGCTCGACCCAGCCGGCCTTGGGGAAAATCTGTTCGTGTTCGTGCTGGCCGACGCTCTTGATTTCACCGGACTTGGTGAAGAGGATGGCGCGGGAGCTGGTGGTTCCCTGGTCGATGGAGAGCACGTACTTCTTACGCTCGGGGAGCTGTGACATGGTTTTTCTCTTTTCGTGAGCGCACCTTCATTGGCACGGTAACGGGTGGTTGATCTAAGTTTAGGGCGCGGACGCCGGCGCTCGGCTTAGCCCAGCAGGGTGGGGACGAGAATGGCGGCTACGGTTGCACCGAGGAGAGGGCCGACTACAGGTACCCAGGAGTAGGCCCAGTCGGAGGAACCCTTGCCCTTGATGGGCATGAGGGCGTGGGCGATACGGGGGCCCAGGTCGCGGGCCGGGTTGATGGCGTAGCCGGTAGGGGTGCCTAGGGAGAGGCCGATAGCTACAACAATGAAAGCGACGGCCAGAGGGCCTAGGCCTGAGGGAGTGCTACCGGCAGCCAGTACGAAGCCAACTAGCACGAAGGTGCCGAAGGCTTCGGTGATGGTGTTCCAGCCATAGGAGCGGATAGCGGGGCCTGTGGAGAAGATACCCTTGGTGGTTCCGGGCTCTGCCTCGTCAAAGTGCTTCTTGTAGACCAGGTAGGCACCCCAGGCACCAAGGAAGGCACCAATCATTTGGGCTGCTACGTAGACGAAGAAGTGACCGATACCAGGTGCAATCCCGGGGGCAAAGTCGTTACCTGCAAGCAGTAGGCCAAAGGTGACGGCGGGGTTGAGGTGAGCACCTGAAGGGGCAGACATGTAAACGGCAGCAAAAACTGCAAAACCCCAGCCGAAGGCGATGGTCAGCCAGTCGGTGTTCTTTGCCGCTGACTTAGGCAGAGTGACTGCGGCGCACACGCCAGCACCCAGCAGAATCAGAATGCCGGTGCCAATCACCTCTGAGACAAAAGCACCGAGAAGAGTGGCGTTGCCATCAGCAGAGATGAGGGCGCTTGCCTGGATGCTAGCTTCAGCGCCAGCTGCCAGTAGTGAGCTCATCGTTGACCTCTATGTTTTCTGTGAAGGCCGGGTACATGCAAGAGGCACCCGGCGGTGGTTAGGGTTGGAGTGATATTAGTGGGCAGGAACTACGGTTTGACGGGGAGCAACGTGGGTTGCCCCGAGAATCTCAGCCGCGGCGGCCGCGTCCTCGGTATGGGTTTCAGCTGCGGCAATTGCCTGTACCCGCTCGGCGTAGATAGCCTTCTCACGGGCCACTGCGGCCTCGTCCCAGCCAAGTTCAGCGGCCATGATCTCAAGGATTTCGTCGGCGGCTGATAGGCCGCGGTCGGTAGCCTCAAGATCCAGGCGGACGCGGCGCACCAGCACGTCCTCCAGGTGCAGGGCACCTTCGGCTCGCACTGCCATAGCCACGTCAGCCCGCAGGAACTGGGGTGCCTGTTCCAAGGGATTACCCAGGGAGGGGTCCTCCTGAATCAGTGAGATGACATCGGCCAGCTCAGCGCCGTAGCGCTCCAGCAGGTGCTCCACGCGGGCAGCGTCCCAGCCGTTCTCGGCAGCCAACGCATCGGCGCGGGCCGCCAAGGCTTCAAAGCCTTCAGCACCGACCAGCTTGATGTTTTCGGTAGCAGAGGGCAAATCCTTGGCGCGGTCGCCCAGAGCGAAGTCCACGGCGTCCTTGGCCATGACCCGGTAAGTGGTCAACTTACCACCGGCGATAGCGCTCATACCGGGGGCAATCTCCATGACCGTGTGCTCACGAGACACCTTGGTCGAGGCGGCGTTCTCACCCTTCTTGACCACCGGCTGCAGCAGGGGGCGCAGACCGGCGTAAGAGCTAATAATATCGGCTTCGGTCAGCTCATCGGCAATCAGCTTGTTGGCCTGGTCGAGCACGTAGCGAATATCAGCCTGGGTGGCGACGGGGCGCTCGCGGTCCTCGGTGTAGGGGGTGTCGGTGGTACCGATAATCCAGTAGCGCTGCCAGGGGATGATGAAGAGCACGGATTTTTCGGTTTTAGTAAAGATACCGCTGGTTGCCTTGATACGGTCGCGGGGCACGGTGATATGAACGCCCTTAGAGGCCAGCACCTTTAGGCCTTGCTCCTTGGTGGCCATGGATTCTGATTCTTCGGTCCACACGCCGGTTGCGTTGATAATGTGGGCGGCTTTAACGGTCTTTTCGTCGCCGGTCTCCAGGTCAACAACCTGGGCGCCGGTGACCCGCCCGGTGGCGTCCTTGTTGATAGCGGTTACCTGGGCGCGGGAGGCAGCCAAGGCACCGTAGCCTGCGGCGGTGCGGACGAGGTCGATGACCAGGCGGGCGTCGTCCACGCGGGCATCGTAGAACTGGATAGCGCCGGTGAAGGCTGAACCCTTGATACCGGGGAAGACCTTCTTGGTGCCTTCCTTGGTGAAGTGACGCTGAGCGGGTACGGTGCGGTGGCCGCCTGCCCCTGCAAGAGCCATGGTGTCGTAGAGACCAATACCCACGGCGGAGTAGGCTCGTTCAATGACGGGCATTTTCAGGGGCCAAAGAAAGGGCTGGGCCTTGACCAGGTGAGGGGCGGTGCGTTCGAGTAGCAGTCCGCGTTCCTTGAGGGCTTCGGCAACCAGCTTGAAGTCGAGGTTGTAGAGGTAGCGCAGGCCGCCGTGCACGAGTTTGGAGGACCAGGCAGACGTGCCTGCCGCCCAGTCGCCTGCCTCAACGATGGCGGTGCGCAGGCCGCGGGTGGCGGCATCCAGGGCGATACCTGCGCCGGTCACACCGCCGCCGATGATAAGGACGTCCACTCCGGCCTCGTCGGTCATGGCGGCAAGAGCGGTGGTGCGGGTTTCAGCGGTGAGGTAGGACTGGGTGGTGAAGATGGCAGTCATTGGGATCTTCCTTAGACGGGTTGCCGGTTTGTGTCTTTGACACCATTTCAACGGGGCAGGAAAGGAATCGCCAGCACAGTGAACAAAATTTCAATTAGACTGCATATGTGGTGAAAAAAAGTTCAAATCAGGTGGTTGAAGCTGCCCAGCTCTACTACGGGGAGCACCTAACCATGGCAGCTATATCGGCCCGGCTGGGGGTCTCGCGCCCAACCGTCTCCCGTCTGCTTAAAACTGCACGTGAAGCCGGTGTTGTGACCGTTCAGATCAATGAAAAGGCCTACAGGTCTGACCCTTTAGAGAAGCGCCTCTCTGACCTTTACAGGGTACGGGTCACAGTGGTGCGCGCCCCGGAACACACTACCGAGCAGGCCCGTATGCGACGGGTGGCTATAGCCACAGCCAATCTGGTTGATTCGCTGGTTGTGCCCGGTACTACCCTAGGTGTGGCCTGGGGGTCTACAGTGACGGAGGTGGCCCAGTTTCTGCCCAAGCGGCCACTCACCGGGGTTACAGTGGTTCAGCTTAATGGGGCTGGTAATGCCGTGCAGACGGGCATTCCTTACTCGGGCGCGATTCTGGGGCAAGTTTCGGCGGCCTACGGGGCGCAGATGGTGCACTTTCCGGTGCCTGCCTTCTTTGATTTTGCCGATACTAAGGCGGCTATGTGGCGGGAACGGTCCGTTCGCGGTGTGCTGGCGGTGCAGCGGCAGGCTGATATAGCCCTCTTCGGTGTGGGAGCTTTTGGCGGCGAGCTCAAGTCACATGTCTATAGCGGTGGCTATTTTGATGCGGGGCAGATGCGGGAGCTACAGGGGCAGGGCATTGTGGGTGATATGTGCACGGTGCTCCTGCGGGAGGACGGCACCTGGGCAGACCTTGCCGTAAATCAGCGGGCGACGGGGCCAACCCCGGCTGAGTTGGTGAAGATAGGACGCCGCGTGTGCGCCGCCGCTGGCCGTCACCGTGCCGTGGCCCTGCGTGGGGCCCTGGCTACCGGTGCGATTACAGACCTGGTGGTGGAGGCGGATTTGGCAGAGAGGCTACTGTAAGACATCACCTTGTTAGGTCTTGCAGTACGCAGGCTGTAGAGTTCGAAGTACATACTTATTCCCCATACACTCAAAGTTTCCCCATGCAAAGCACACAATCCACTTTCTCCACTACATTGATCAGGGTAGTAGGTCCGCTGGCTATCACGGCTCTTACCCTGAGCGCCTGTAGCTCCGTGGAACCGGAAGACGCAGCGAATGAATCATCAGAGAGCGCTACCTCTTCATCGGCTAGCTCCATCGCGACTGAGCAACCCTCAACGAATTTGTCAGCTCAGCCCTCAGAACAAAGCAGTGTTGAAGGTGATTCCACCAAGCCCTTTGATTTTGAACTCGAATTTGAGGGAGATTTTGCTGATTTTGTTCCGGCCACTGAGGAAAGCCCCGCTACAGGCGTACCTCGTCCTATCGCTCCTGAGGGGATGAATGAGAAGACTGAGGAGGGCTTTGCCCGCTTCGCAACCTACTACATTGCTGAGCGTAACTATGCGGTGACATCGGGTGATACCGACCGATGGCGTGAGATGGCGAGTGCTCCCGGCGCTAGTGAGGCAGAGGAGGAACTTGATTTAATTGACCAGGTCGATGCTGCCTATGCTAACGGTGGGTGGGTGGTCAATGGCCACCGGGAAATCTATTCAGGCCGCTATTTGGTGGAGGAGTCTAAGGTTGCAGACCTGAATTTTACGGTGTACGCGGTTGAGAATGGGACCACGATTCTGAACCCCCAGGGTAATCCTCAGCGCGCTGAATGGGTGCCAGTAACCTATGAACCCTACCTCTACCAGTTGCATGGAATTTATGCCGATGGTAGTTGGTACTTATTTAGCCATTCTGGAGATTTTGAGCAGACTCTACCGTCTGAGTAAATCTCAACGTGACACAAACTTCATCTGGCTACCCTGTCGCGTGAAGGTTGGGCGGCAGTTCTTTTCACACGTGCGAAAAAATTGCGTGCATTTGAAAAACTGCCACATAGTTGTAGCCAGCGACTGCCACCACCACGTCTACCCGTCACTTTTAGAAGCCGCCAGAAGCCCCTACCGCCCCTCCACCGCCGCTTTCAGCGCGTCCTTGACCGCCCGGATAGCGGGCTGGCCGGTGCTCTCGGTGCGGGTGGCCACGTAGATTTCGCGGTAGGGGGCACCCGGCAGAGGAATAGCCTTCACCCCGTGAGCCTGCGCCAAATCTTCCCCAGTGGCGGGTAATGCAAAGGACGGCATAATAGCCGCCGCCCCGCCTGCCGCTAGCTGCAGATGGGTATTCAAATCATCAATCACGTAGCGCACCTGCGGCTCAAACCCAGCCGCCCGGCACTGGTTAATTCCCCACGTGCGGGAGGTGTTGTGCTCGCCCTCAAAGACCCACAAGAGGTCGGCCGCCGCCTCTAGGCCCTGGGCGGGGTGATCGGCAGCTAGCACCAGGTTGAGGGAGTCTTCTGTCAGTAGCTCACTGGTGAGCTCCGGGTATTCGGGAATGTAGTGGTGCGGGTAAGACTCCGCAATGACCAAATCGAATTCCCGGCTACGGGTGAGCGTCAGGCCGGTCTCAGGGTCAATCTGCACTACGTGTAGCTGAACCTGCGGAGCGTGTTCTGCCAGGTGCTCAAGCGTGCCGGTCAGTAGCGCCTGGGCGGCTGACTGGAAGATAGCTAGGCGCACCTGCCCGGCGGGGACGCCTTCGAGCAGGGTGATGCGGGTGCGGGCAGCATCCAACTCCTTGAGAATGTTACGGGTGCTCTCAATCAAAATCAGAGCCTCGGTGGTCAGCTCAACCCTGCGACCCACCTTGCGCAGTAGGGGAGCACCCACCTCTTTTTCAAGAGTGGTGATTTGCTGAGAGACGGCTGATGAGGTCAGATGCAGGGCTTTGGCTGCGGCGGCAAGGGTTCCGCGCTCGTGGATTTCAAGGAGCATGGCCAGGCGGCGGATATCGTACATGGCAACTCTTTTCTTGTGTAGAGAGTAAGCAGAATATAGTTTAGTAAAACTGAACATACAGGCTAAAAAAGATTCATTTTTTCTAATAGTGTATCTCAGACTCATAGATGGTGAAATGGATAACAAGTTCAAATATCATCTCCACCTCCGGGTGGAACTAGTAGGAGGTCAACCTTTTGGCACAGCCTTTTAGCGATCCCCACCACCAGCAGCTCGCCGAGCAGGCCGTCAACCTTGTAGCTGACTGGGTCAAGGCCGCCCAGAGCGTCCCCTCAGACCCCGCAGCGGAGAAGCTGGCCGGTGTGCTCAAAGACCCCAACGGGCTAGACTTCACTGTCGGCTTCGTTGACGGCGTGGTCCGCCCCGAAGACCAACAGGTTGCCGGTCAAAATCTGAGCCGAATCGCCCCCATCGTCCCCTCCTTTCTGCCCTGGTACATGAAGAGCGCTGTGGGCCTAGGTGGCAAGCTTGCCGCTAAGGCCTCCTGGCCCACTGTTCCTGTCGCCCGCGCCGTGTTGCGCCAGATGGTCGGGCACCTGATTGTTGATGCTCGCGACGAAAAGCTGGGCCCTGCTATTAAGCACCTCACCTCAACCGGTAATAAGCTCAACATCAACCTCTTGGGCGAGGCAGTTCTCGGTGACCGTGAAGCCGAACGCCGCCTGAGTGAAACCAAGCGCCTGCTGACCCGTGATGACGTTGACTACGTCTCCATCAAGGTCTCCTCAGTTTCTGGCCCCCACTCCCACTGGGCCTTCGAAGAGGTTGTGGACGAGGCCGTCCGCCGCCTGACCCCTCTCTATGAGCTGGCTGCCAACTCACCTGCCAAGAAGTTCATCAACCTTGATATGGAGGAGTACAAGGATCTCGACATGACTATCGAGGTCTTTACCAAGATTCTTGACCAGCCCCACCTCAAGAACCTCGAAGCTGGCATTGTGCTTCAGGCTTACCTACCAGACACCCTGGCAGCCATGCAGCACCTCCAGGAGTGGGCGGCAACTCGCGTGGCTGACGGCGGTGCCCCCATCAAGGTGCGTCTGGTCAAAGGTGCCAACCTTTCCATGGAAAAGGTAGAAGCTGCTGTGCACGGTTGGCCTCTGACCACCTGCGACTCCAAGCAGGATTCAGACACCAACTACAAGCGCATTCTCAACTACGCGCTGACCCCCGAGCACACCAAGAACATCCGCTTGGGCGTAGCAGGCCACAACCTTTTTGATGTTGCTTTCGCCCTGCTACTGGCTGAAGATCGTGGCGTTGAAAAGGACATCGAGTTCGAGATGCTCATCGGTATGGCCTCCCAACAGGCCGAGGTCATCCGCCGCCGAGTGGGGCACCTGTTGCTCTACACCCCCGTGGTTCGCCCCGAAGAGTTTGACGTCGCTATCTCCTACCTGGTGCGCCGTCTGGAAGAGAACGCCTCGTCTGAAAACTTTATGAGTGCTGTCTTTGATCTTGATTCTTCACCCGAGCTGTTCGAGCGTGAAAAGAATCGTTTCTTGCGCTCTCTTGAGGCTGTTACCGATGAGGTCCAGCCCGCCCAGCGTACCCAGAACCGCCTGGAAGAAACCGCCGAAACTGTTTTCAAGCCCGCCAGCGGCAGGTTCGAGAACACCCCCGATACCGACCCGGCTCTGGCCGCCAACCGCGAGTGGGGCCGCGCAATTCTGGAGCGCTCCAAGAATACTCAAATCGGTATCGAGGCCCTGGCTGCTAACGAGCTAGGCTCGGTTGAGGACGCAGAAGCCCTGGTTGCTCAGACCGCCTCCGCTGGCGAGAGCTGGGGTGCCCGCCCCGCTGCCGAGCGGGCCGAAATCCTGCGCCAGGTCGCCGTCAATCTGGCTGTGCGCCGGGCTGACTTCATGGAGATCATGGCACACGAGGCAGGTAAGACCCTGGAACAGGGCGATATTGAGGTCTCAGAGGCCGTTGACTTTGCTTACTACTACGCCATGCTGGCCGAGCGCCTGAACTCTGTTGACGGTGCCGCCCACCACCCCGTCAAGCTGACTCTAGTCGTTCCGCCCTGGAACTTTCCCACCGCAATTCCCGTCGGTGGTGTCATTGCAGCCCTAGCGGCAGGCTCCGGCGTCATCTTCAAGCCCGCATCTAACACCGCCCGCGTCGGTGCCCTCATCGCCGAGGTGCTCTGGGAGGCTGGAGTTCCCCGTGACGTTCTGCGCCTGGTTAAGGTCACTAACCGCGACGCCGGTTCAAGGATGATTGCCCACCCGGCGGTCGACCGCCTGATTCTGACCGGCGGCTACGAAACCGCCGAGATGTTCCGTTCCTGGCGCAAAGACCTGCCCCTCTTCGGCGAAACATCCGGTAAGAATTCCATCATCGTTACTCCCAATGCTGACTTCGATTTGGCAGTCAAGGATATTGTTTACTCGGCCTTTGGCCACGCAGGCCAGAAGTGCTCGGCAGCCTCCACCGTGATTCTGGTCGGTTCGGTGGGTGAGTCCAAGCGTTTCTACAACCAGTTGGTTGATGCCGTGAAGTCTCTGTATGTTGCCCACCCCCAAGACATCGAATCAGAGATGGGCCCCGTGATTGAGAAGCCCGAGGGCAAGCTTAAGCGCGGCCTGACCACCCTGGGTGACGGCGAGACCTGGATCATTAAGCCCGAACAGCTCGACGAAACCGGCCGCCTCTGGTCACCCGGTGTACGTGCAGGCGTCAAGCCCGGCAGCGAATACCACCTGACCGAGTACTTTGGCCCCATCCTGGGTATTATGAAGGCCACAACCCTCGAAGAGGCCATTGAGCTACAGAACGCCACTGACTACGGCCTGACCGCCGGTCTTCACTCCCTGGATTCTCAAGAGTTGGAGCTCTGGCTCTCTAAGGTCCAGGCGGGCAACCTTTACGCCAACCGTGGTATCACCGGTGCAATCGTGCAGCGTCAGCCCTTCGGTGGCTGGAAGAAGTCCACCGTAGGCTCTGGCACTAAGGCCGGTGGCCCCAACTACCTGGTGGCTCTCTCAGATTGGTCGAGTGCCGAGGCCACCGCAAGCACCGCGCCCTCCAACCCCTCGGTTCGCGCACTGCTAGCAGCTCTGCGTGAACCCACCGCGACCCAGGACGGCTCCCTTGACATGCTGACCCGGTCGGCAAGCTCTGACGCTGAGGCCTGGGCCAGTGAGTTCGGTGTAGGCCACGACCCCAGCCAGCTGGGTGTTGAGCGCAATATTCTGCGCTACCTGCCCACCACAGTGCAGGTGCGTTTGGATGAATCCGGCGATCGCGATCGTGCTCTGCGCGTTCTGCTCGCCGGCCTTGCCGCCGGGGCCACCATCGAATTCACCACCGGGCAGAGCATTCCTGTGGCTGTTGCCGGTGCCCTGCGTTCTGCCGGTGTGACCGTTCTTGAGCAGTCTGATGAAACCTACCGCGCGTCCCTGGCCACAATTGCCAAGACTCCCTCAAAGCAGCTTGAGGGGACCGCTCTCGAAGGAGCCCGTATTCGCTACATCGGTGACGATGCAACCAGCATCTACAAGGCACTGGGAGGCCGCCCTGACATTGCGGTCTACTTTCAGCCGGTCACCGAAGCCGGCCGTATTGAAATGCTGCCCTTCATCCGTGAGCAGGCAGTCTCTATTACTGCCCACCGTTTTGGCAACCCCTACAAGTACTCTGAGTGTGTTATCTAAACGGTTAGGTACAAGGACGCCGCCCCCCGCTCTTTCTCGCCGCTAGGCTGGGGAGTGGGCGGGCGACGTCCCGTTAAACTGTCAACACGGGGTGCGGGTCATCAGTACCTGCACCCAGTACCATATAATTTGAGGTAACGGGCCTCACTCCCTCGTGTGGCCTGATTCGACAGTCGAGTTTCACGCACCTCGATCGGCCCTCCACCAAAGAAAAGGACACCTCCGATGAGCAACGTTCCGGCAGAACTCAAGTACACCAAAGAGCATGAGTGGGTTAGCGAACTCACCTCAGACGGCACTGTCCGCATCGGCGTGACCGACCACGCCCAAGATGCTTTGGGCGATGTCGTCTACGTTGACCTACCCGAGGTCGGCGAAGCGCTTGACGCAGATGCCACTTTTGGTGAAATCGAATCCACCAAGAGTGTCTCAGACCTCTTTGCTCCCATCTCTGGTGAGGTGGTTGCTGTTAACGAAGACCTAGCCGATGCTCCTGAGACCGTCAACTCTGACCCCTACGGTTCTGGGTGGTTAATTGAAGTTCGCCCTGCGAACGAGGCAGACCTTGACAACCTGCTCTCAGCTGACGATTACACCGCCGAGATTGCTTAAAGGTGCGCTCCGAACCGGGCTCCGATCCCGGTAGGCAGGCCGTCTTTCGTAAGAACGAAAGGCGGCCTGTTCGCTTTCCAGAAAATTTGAGGCCCGAATGCAAACTCAGCTGGGCGAGAGAGGCCCTCAATGGATAGGATTAAACAAGCGGTTCACTGTTTACCGTTTTGTGACCTTGAACCGTAGCCCAGTATCACAGTTTCTTACCGCCCTCTGCCTCGCGGCATACCTCTCTCACACCAAAGGAAAATAGACCGAATGGCTCAGCACGACTCCTACCCGGCAACATCGGCTATGGCCGCAGTGAAACCCCTCGGGGTTGCCACTTCTCATCAGCCCACCACTGAGGAAAGCGACCTGCTGGCCACCCTGCCCGGCGGCTCTGCTATTTTGATTGGCCTAGACGGTCAGTTTAAGGGTGCCCGTTTCCTCATCACCCCCGACACTAAGGACGGAAGCGGCGTCACCGTAGCGGGCCGTAGCCCCGACTCAGATATCTACCTGGACGATGTGACCGTCTCCCGCCGTCACGCCCTTTTCATGCCCAACGCCGGTAGCTACATTCTTACTGACGCAGGTTCACTCAACGGCACCTACGTGAACGGTGACCGTGTTGACGAGGCCTACCTCAAAAATGGGGATGAAATCTACATCGGTAAGTTCCACTTCGCCTTCTACCAGGGCAAGGGCAACTAGCCATGGTTGCGCGTGATACCAGCGATTCCAAGAACAAAACCATCGGCCAGGTGCTCAGCGCCCTCGAGGGGGAATTCCAGGGTATCAGTGCGTCCAAAATTCGGTTCCTTGAGGATAAGGGCCTGGTTGCACCTCAGCGTACCAATACCGGCTACCGCAAGTACTCTGAAGCTGACATTGAGCGCCTACGCTATGTGCTACAACTTCAGCGAGACCAGTACCTGCCCCTCAAAGTGATTCGTGAGCGACTGGCGGATCTTGACGCCGGTCATGGCCCGGGCATCGAAACAGGCGCGGCTTATCGGCAGCAGGCCTCAGCTACGGCGGTCTCTCCTCTGCCCACCGCCGTCGACTCCCCGGTGCCCCCCTCGGAGTCCGCTGAGCCGGGCCGCACCTACACCCTGCGTGAGCTGGGGCAGGCTGCCGGGGTAGATATGCCTCTCTTACGTGAGCTCATGAACTACGGTTTGCTGGCCGACCACAAGGATTCCTATGACGAGTACGACCTCGTGGTCACCAAAGTCAGTGACCAGCTGACCGCCCACGGGTTGCACCCGCGCCATCTGCGTGCTTTCCGGGCTGCCGCCGACCGTGAGGTTGATTTGGTCGAAACCGCCGTAGGCCCCCTGGCTTTGCGCAAGGACGAAAAATCTCAGGCTCGTGCCGCTGAACTGGCCAGTGACATTGCCCAGCTCCTGCTCCGCCTGCACATGGCTTTGGTCGCCGGATCCATGCCCAGCTTTGATTAGAACTATCTTAAAACGCCGAGTCGTAGCCACTCGGATTAACTGAGAATTGGGGGAGCGTGCAGGTAGGATAAGAGAGTCCGTGATCAGCACAAGGGAAGGAACCTCTGACACCGTGAATAAGTTCAGCGGTCAGCACGGCGCACCTGAGTCGCTCCGAGGTGTACCTGCCCCCATTGATCAGCCGATTCTTGGCTTAGACGAAGTGCTACCTCGCACTTCTCCGGTTGGCGAGCAGGGCGTGCTCTTTGACGATCCGGTTTCACTCGTTGACGAGAATCTGGGCTACCGCGGACCCACTGCCTGTAAGGCCGCCGGAATTACCTACCGCCAGCTGGACTACTGGGCACGAACTCACCTGGTCGAACCCACTGTACGCTCTGCAAGGGGTTCGGGTTCTCAACGTCTCTATTCTTTCCGCGACGTTCTAGTGCTGAAAATCGTTAAGAGCCTGCTCGATACGGGAGTATCTTTACAGCAGATTCGCGCCTCTGTTGACCATTTGCGGTCCCGAGGTGTTGAGGATTTGGCGGGTATCACCCTCATGTCAGACGGCGCCTCGGTATATGAGTGCACCTCAGCTAGTGAAGTGATTGACCTGGTCCAAGCAGGTCAGGGTGTTTTCGGCATTGCCATTGGCCGCGTCTGGCGCGAACTCGAAATGTCGCTGAGCGAACTGCCCGGTGAGAGCACCGCTGAAGCCCTCGAAACGCAGGCCCCTGAGACCGTTGATGAGCTCTCTGCTCGCCGTGCTCGTAAGGTTGCTACCTAGCCCACAGCAGCCAAGGAGGGGCTGAGGTTAGGCCTGAAGGCCGTGGGCCCTACACAGAGGGTGAGTTCTTTAGCTGGCTCGCGCCTCGCCCTGGCTAGCTTCGGGAGCCTGGACCAGGCCGGTCAAAAGCTCACTAAATGCATCAGCCAGCTGCTGAGCCTCTGCCTCAGGCCAGTAGTGGATGGGGTAGGCCGCCCCCTGAATGCGCTGAAGCAGGGGGGTTTCAGGTAGTGAGGGCTCAGCAACCAGATCGCCGAAGAGCTGGCGCATTTCTTGGTTGCGGTAGCTGTGTTCTGGGTCGCCCTCACGAACTTTATTGACGACGATGGAGGCTGAGGACACTGCGTGCTCAGTGTTGGCCTCGAAACGTGCGAGAGCTCGCAGAGTGCGTTCTGAGCCGGCAACCGAGAAGAGGGAGGGCTCAGCGACTGACAGCACACGGTCTGAAGCAGCCCAGGCTATTTCAGTTAAATGACCCAATGTGGGTGGGCAGTCAACCAGAATCAAATCAAAATCGGGTAGGGCAGGCTTAAGTAGCTGCGCCAGGTTGGGTAGGGCTTCAGTTGCCTTTTCTTGCTCCAACCGCGCCAACCGCGCCGAGGCACGCCCAACCCATACGCCGGCGTCCTTGCCTGTAGCCGATGCATTGCCCAAGGCGCCTAGGGCAACCCAGGAGGAGGGGCGAATCTCTTCAGTTAGTGTAAAGTTCCCCGGAGCGGCGAGCATGGCCCCCATATCGGCGCCGCTTTGAGCGTCTACAGCACGCACCCCCAGACCGGTGGAGGCGTCGCCGTGAGGGTCCATGTCTACCACGAGAACACGGAGCCCCCGGGCCTGTGCCGCTGAAGCTAAGCCCAACGCCACAGAGGTTTTACCCACACCGCCTTTTAGGCTACTGATACTTACAACGCTGGTCATGCCGGGAAAGCCTCTCAATGTTATGCGAGCACACTGCTCTTCCATGCTACCCAAAGTACAGGCATGGCGGTGAACTGCACCGCCGAGAACTCGACAATGTCGTACAAAAATACCCACCAGGTATGTAGCTAGGCTCACAAAAAAATCGTTACATTACGGCACCGGTCACAAAAATTGAGACAAAAAGAGCGGTGAGAGGCCCAGAAAAGCTATATTTGAGGTGTTCACACGCACTGTGGCTTAGCCGTGTGCGCTCACCAGCAACGACTCATGAGGCGGAACGGAAAATATGTTTTCAAAGATCCTGGTCGCTAACCGCGGCGAAATCGCTATCAGAGCCTACCGCGCGGCCTACGAGCTCGGCGCGAAGACCGTCGGCGTCTTCCCCTACGAGGACCGTCATTCCATTCACCGCCAGCAGGCCGACGAGGCTTACTCAATTGGTGAAGAGGGCCACCCTGTACGTGCCTACCTCGATATTGACGAGATTATTCGCGTGGCTAAAGAAGCCGGAGCCGATGCCATTTACCCGGGCTATGGTTTTCTCTCGGAGAATCCCGACTTGGCGCGTGCAGCTGCGGACGCCGGTATCACCTTCATCGGCCCGCCCCCGGAGGTTCTGGAACTGGCCGGTAACAAGGTAGAGGCACTCAAGGCCGCCCGCCGTGCCGGTATTCCAGTGCTTAAGTCAACCGAGCCGTCAGCCGATGTAGAGAAGTTGCTGGCTGAGGCCGAAGAAATCGGCTTCCCTATCTTCGTTAAGGCAGTTGCTGGCGGTGGCGGCCGCGGTATGCGCCGCGTTGAAAAGCGTGAAGATCTGCGCTCAGCGATGGAAGCTGCCATGCGTGAGGCCGATACAGCCTTCGGCGACCCTACCGTTTTCTTGGAGCAGGCGGTTCTGCGCCCCCGTCACATTGAGGTGCAGATTCTGGCCGATGCTGAAGGCAACATTGTGCACCTCTTTGAGCGCGACTGCTCCCTGCAACGCCGTCACCAGAAGGTTGTGGAGATCGCGCCTGCCCCCAACCTGGACGAAGAGATCCGCCAGGCCCTCTTCCGCGATGCCGTCAAGTTCGCCAAGGAGCTGGGCTACGTCAACGCCGGTACCGTTGAGTTCCTGGTTGACACAGCCGGTGAGCGCGCGGGGCAACATGTTTTCATTGAGATGAACCCCCGCATCCAGGTGGAGCACACCGTGACCGAGGAGGTTACAGACGTTGACCTGGTTCAGTCACAGATGCGTATTGCCGCCGGTGAGACTCTGGAAGATTTGGGCATCCGTCAGGACGATTTGCGTGTGCGTGGCTTCGCCTTACAGTCTCGTATCACCACCGAGGATCCCGCCAATGGCTTCCGACCAGACGTGGGCAAGGTGACCTACTACCGCTCTGCAGGTGGGTCGGGCATTCGTCTGGATGGTGGTACCGTCTACACCGGTGCCCAGATTTCACCCCACTTCGACTCCATGCTGGTTAAGCTGACCTGTCGCGGCCGTACTTTTGAGGACGCCGTACGCCGAGCTTCTCGTGCCCTGGCAGAGTTCCGTATACGCGGTGTGGCCACCAACATCCCCTTCATCCAGGCGGTGCTAGATGACCCCACCTTCCGCGCCGGTGACGTCTCTACCCCCTTCATCGATGAGCACCCGGAGCTGCTGACCAAGAAGCCCTCAGCTGACCGTGGCACCAAAGCCCTGCAATATCTGGCTAACGTCACCGTGAACAAGCCGTACGGTGAGCGTATTGAGGGGCTTGACCCCCGCTGGAAGCTACCCGCCTTCCCCGGTGATAAGACATCTGAGCCCTACCGTTCACCCTTCGACGCTTCTACCCACGAGCCCCCGGCCGGCTGGCGTCAGCGCCTACTGGAGCTTGGCCCTGAAGGATTTGCTCAGGCTGTGCGCGGCACCAAGGAGGTTCTGATTACAGACACCACCTTCCGTGATGCTCACCAGTCCCTGCTGGCAACCCGCGTGCGTACCCGTGACCTGTTGGCTGCCGCACCTGCAGTTGCTCATACCACCCCTGAGCTCTTCTCGGTAGAGGCCTGGGGCGGTGCAACCTATGACGTCGCCCTGCGCTTCCTCTCCGAGGACCCCTGGGAGCGTTTGGCTCACCTGCGTGCGGCCATGCCCAATCTGCCTATTCAGATGCTACTGCGCGGCCGTAACACTGTGGGCTACACACCCTACCCGACCGAGGTTACGGACGCCTTCGTCAGGGAGGCCGCTGAGACCGGCGTTGATATCTTCCGTATCTTCGACTCGCTCAACGATGTATCTCAGATGACTCCGGCCATTAAGGCCGTACGTGCCACCGGAACCGCTGTTGCTGAGGTTGCTATCTGCTACACCGGCGATATGCTTGACTCAGCAGAGCAGACCTACACCCTGGACTACTACCTGAACCTGGCTGACCAGGTGGTAGAAGCTGGGGCGCACATCCTCGCTATTAAGGACATGGCCGGTCTGTTACGTCCTGAGGCAGCCCGCCGCCTGATTACTGCCCTGCGCGAGCGTTTTGATTTGCCCGTGCACCTGCACACTCACGACACTGCCGGTGGCCAGGTTGGTACCCTGTTGGCTGCTGTTGAGGCGGGCGTGGACGTGGTTGATGTAGCTGCCGCTTCAATGGCAGGTACCACCTCACAGCCCTCCTTCTCAGCTCTGGTCGGAGCTCTACAGCACACCGACCGTGCCCCCTCTATCTCGCTGGAAGCTGCGTGTGCGATGGAGCCCTACTGGGAGGCCGTCCGTACCATCTATAAGCCTTTTGAGATGGGCCTGTCATCGCCGACCGGTCGTGTCTACACCCACGAAATCCCCGGCGGGCAGCTCTCTAACCTGAGGGCACAGGCAACCGCGCTGGGTCTGGGGGAGCGCTTTGAAGATATCGAAGACATGTACGCTGCCGCCGATCGCATGCTGGGGCACATCGTCAAGGTGACGCCATCATCGAAGGTGGTGGGTGACCTGGCCCTGCAGCTGGTCGGTATGGGTGTATCGCCCGAGGACTTTGAGAATGACCCGCAGAAGTTCGACATTCCGGACTCTGTGATTGGCTTCCTCAACGGCGAGCTGGGCACCCCGCCCGCGGGCTGGCCCGAGCCCTTCCGCACCCGCGCTCTGGAGGGCCGCAAGCTAGCTAAGCCTTCGGTGACCGAGCTGTCTGAGGAGGATTTGACTGCCCTGGCAGGCGACTCGGCCACCCGCCGCGCCACCCTCAACCGCCTGCTTTTCCCCGCGCCTACCCGTGACTATGAGAAGGCCCGTGAGGAATACGGCGACCTGTCGATTTTGCATACCCGCGACTTCCTCTACGGCCTGCTCTTCAAACGTGAGCATGTGATTTCACTGGGCAAGGGTGTGCGCTTGATTGCGACCCTGCAGGCCATTTCGGAGCCTGACGAGAAGGGGATGCGCGAGGTTATCTGCACCCTGAACGGCCAGCAGCGCACCGTCAAGGTTCGCGATAACTCGGTTGAGTCCAACGTGAAGGAAGCTGAGAAGGCGGATGCTTCTAACCCCGGCCACATCGCAGCGCCCTTCGCAGGTGGTGTGTCTATCACCGTCAAGCCTGGTGACGAAATCTCAGCCGGCGACCAGGTAGCCACCATCGAGGCCATGAAGATGGAAGCCTCCATCACCTCAGCGGTCTCAGGCACCGTCGAACGCGTTGTCTACAACGAAGTCTCCCAGGTAGCTGGTGGTGACCTGCTGATCGTGGTCAACGTGAAGTAGCCCTGTTTGAGAGTGATGCGAGGCGCGGACGCCTGTACCCATTGATAACATTTTGATATGTACTGGGTTCAGGTCACAGAGACTTATTCATAAGGGCAGAGGTGCCCCGGGCTCGCAGCGAAGCTGCTGGCTCGGATGAAGTGACCGGGTGCGAGCGTGCGAGCACTCATGAGGGCACGGAATCCGCCGCAAGGCGGGGCGTGAATCGCCTTGTGAGCGAAGCGAACCGGGCGAGAGGGTCGGCAGCGAGTGCGAGCCCAGGGGTGCCTCGAGACAGACCTTATGAATAAGCCTCAAATTACCCCCTAAAATTTTTGAGCAATTTGTGCTGCGCGTTGCTTGATATCAGTCAGGAGCCCATCAGGGTCGGCTTGAACAACATTTGGGCCAAACAGGACATGTTCTCGTGACTTGACACCTACAAAATCAAGCCAGTCCTCAAAGAACGTCCGTGTAAAGTCCTCACCAAAGGCGTGAGGTACACCATTTCCGTAAACACCGGAGGCGTAGACTGTGAAAGCCTTCTTGCCTTCCAGCAGGCCGCTATACCCAGTCGCGGGATCAAACGCAAATGCCCAACCTGGTTGCGTCACAAGATCAATCCACTGCTTCAGAATATAGGGCACACCCGCATTCCAAAAAGGGACGCTAAAAACATACATATCGGCAGTCTGAAACTCATCGAACAACTCGCGAGCACGAGCCCAGATATCCTGCTGCTCTTTAGTTTGCTCCTCTCCGGCAAAGACAGCCATCTTGGCGGCAGCTGCCTGGGTGCCAAAAGCTGGTAAATCAATATCGAACAAAGATACTTCCCGCACATCAACCTGCTGGTTAGATCTACTGTTGCGAAGCTCCTGAATAAAAAAATCAGAAATCTGCTTAGACTTCGATAGCTCGCCGCGTGGAGAAGCAACATAGTGCAGTATACGTACCATAACAAAATACTCTCTTCTAAATTAGGGGGTTTTGTGTGAAGGACTCGTTGTGCCCTCTATAGACATTTTCACACGCCCCGGAGGACGGACACCAGTAGGAACTTTAATGTCCCCTTGTCACATCGTGCTGAACACGGCCTTACCGCCACTTTTCACCGCTACCTGTAGGCTTAAAGCATGAACCCTACACACCTGATGATTATTGGTTTTGGCGCGATTCTCCTACTACTGGGAGTGCTGGCTCCGCAGGGCGGCTGGAATATCTACGTGATGATTCTTGGTTTCATTCATATCGCTGTGGGCAACGTGCTCGTCTTCCGCCAGTTGCAGAAGAACTTCCGCGAAAACGCAGAAGCCGCCGCCCAGCGCGACACCCCAGATTCACACTAGACACTAAAGAAAAGACCATGACGCACGTACACGACTACGACCTCATCATTATCGGCTCCGGCTCCGGCAACTCCCTGCCCAACCAGGACTACGAAGGCAAGAAAATTGCCATCGTCGATGGCGGCCGCTTCGGCGGCACCTGCCTTAATGTGGGTTGTATTCCCACCAAGATGTACGTCTACCCGGCCTCCACGGTGGCCCGCGCTAAGGACGCCGCCCGCCTGGGCGTAGAACTCGAGCACAAGCACACTGCCTGGCGGCAGATTCGCGACCGAATCTTCGGTCGTATCGATGCCATTAGCGAGGGCGGGCTCACCTGGCGCAAGTCTTTAGAGAACGTGGACGTCTACGAGGAATACGTCCGCTTCACAGGGCCTCTCACTCTAACCACCGATTCCGGGGTGCAACTGACCGCACCGAACATCGTCCTAGCAACCGGTTCGCGTGTCACCCTGCCGCAGGTCCCCGGTATTAATCTACCTCAGGTGCACACCTCAGATACCGTCATGCGCATTGATGAGTTGCCCGAGCGCGTGGTGGTCATCGGCGGCGGCTTTATTGCCGCCGAGTTTGCCCATGTCTTTTCAGGCCTGGGCGCCCACGTCACTCAGGCTGTGCGCTCTGACCGCCTACTGCGTAGCCACGACGACACCATTGCCCAGATTTTTACCCGCCAGGCCGCCCGCCAGTGGGACCTACGCACCAACCACGCCTTGAAGGCTATCGAGCCTGCCGAAGACGGGTCTGTGACGGTGGTCTTTGAGGATGCCGGTGAGCGGGTTACCGTGCCCGCCGACCTGGTGCTGGTAGCAACGGGCCGCACCCCCAACTCCGATACCCTCGATGCTGCCACCTACTTTGATGTGGATGAGCGGGGCCTGGTGCAGGTGGATGAGTACCAGCGGGTTCTCTCCGGCGGCCAGCCGGTCAAGGGCGTCTGGGCCCTGGGTGATGTGAGCTCCCCCTATCAGCTCAAGCACGTTGCTAACGCCGAGATGCGTACCGTGCAGTGGAATATCGTGCACCCCGACCAGCTACGAGCAACTGACCACCGCTATGTGCCTGCTGCGGTCTTCACTAACCCGCCCATTGCCGCTGTGGGCCTGACCGAAAGCCAGGCAAGGGAGCAGGCTGCTGCCGAAGGGTTTGAAATTACCGTCAAGGAACAGAAGTTCGGCGACGTAGCCTACGGCTGGGCCATGGACGATAGCGAAGGTGTCTGCAAGCTCATCGCCCGCAAGGATACCGGCGAGCTACTGGGCGCCCACCTGATTGGTGAGGATTCGCCCAATCTGATTCAACCCCTGATTCAGGCTATGAGCTTTGGGTTGAGCGCCCGTGATATGGCCCGCGGCCAGTACTGGATCCACCCGGCCCTGACCGAGGTTGTAGAAAACGCCCTGTTGGGGCTAGACCTCGACTAGGTTTTCCCACGCACCACAAAATCCCCGTTCCTAGAAACAGGAACGGGGAACTTGTACTTTTTATCAGGGGGCGAGAGTCGGTCTCCCTCTAACAGACTGACCTGCCCACGCTCACAAGTCTCTTATTTGGAGTCTTCTTCGGTTTCAGTGACCTCAACCCAGTCGCTGGCGGCCTTTTCAACCGGCCCCTCGGCGTCGTCGGTGGCGATATCTTTGTCCTTAGCCCCGGGGAGGGGAGCGACCTGCTGAATCTTGTCAGCTAGCTCGTGTAGTTTCTGCCCCTGAACCTCGGTGAACTCATGTAGCTTCTCAGCCTGGATCGCCTTAAACTCCTCCCATTTTTCGCTCTGTTCAGCGCGAATCTCCTGAACACGCTCAGCGGTGTGGGCGGCTGTCTCGGCTACCGTAGTTTTAGCGCGGTCGTAGATATCTTCAACGTAGGAGTTGAAGTCGGCCAGCACCTGTTTGCGGCGCACCTTCATGGAGGGGGTCAGATGACCCTCTGCCTCGGTGAAGTCCTTATCGAGAATACGGAACTCGCGAATCGACTCAGCTTTAGAGACAAGAGCGTTGGCCTCGTCAATGAACTTCTGAATGGCTGCATGCACCCCGGGGTGGGCGGAGGCCTCCTTGGCAGTGAGCGTGCGAGGTAGCCCGATACGCTCAAGTTCATCAGGTAGGACGTCGGGATCAAGGGTAATCAGGGCGGCAATGAAAGGCTTCTCGTCGCCCACCAGCATAGCTTGGGAGACCAGTGGCGATTGGCGCAGGCGATCTTCAGCGGGAACGGGCATTACGTTCTTACCGCCAGCGGTGACAATGATTTCTTTTTTACGGCCGGTGATGTAGAGCTTGCCGTCTTCATCGATTCGAGCCAAATCACCGGTACGGAACCAGCCGTCGTCAGTAAACGCGGCGGCGTTCTCTTCAGGGTTATCAAGGTAGCCGGGAATGAGACCAACGCCCTTAAACTCAAGCTCACCATCCTCGGCGATGCGGGCTGAACCGCCGGGAATCAGTGTGCCCACGTTGCCGATGTCGAACCCCCGAATGCGGCCCACAGCTAGGGGAGCGGTCGTCTCAGTCAGGCCGTAGCCTTCCACAACCTCAATACCCACTGCGTGATAGAAATGGCCGTAGTGGGGGGCCAGGCGGCCCCCGCCAGAGACCGCGAATCGAACACGACCTCCCATTGCTTCACGCAGTTTGGAGTAGACCAGCTTGTCATAGAACCGGTGCTGTAAGGCTAGCCGGGCGGGGACGTTCCCAGCGATCTTAGCCTGAGACCACTTGACCGCTACCTCTACTGAACGGTGGAAGAGCTTGGCATTAACCTTGCCACCCTTTTCAGCCTTCTTGATAGCGCCCTCATAGACCTTCTCAAAGACACGGGGCACCACCAGTAGCATAGTGGGCCTGAAGGAGGAAAGGTCGGTTGATAGGTTCTTGACGTCAGGGGCGTGACCAACGACGAGGCCGCAGTCGAAAGCGAGTACCTGAATGAGACGGCCCAGAACATGTGCCAGGGGCAGGAAGAGAAGGGTTGAGTTGGTCTCGTTTGCGATCTCAGGGATAGTTAGTTTGGCATTGGCTGACAGGCGCACAAAGTTACCGTGGGTGATAGGGCAGGCCTTAGGGCGGCCTGTTGTGCCGGAGGTGTAGACGATGGTTGCGACTGTAGAGAGGTCAGCGGCAGTGCGGCGCTCCTCAACCTGTTCGTCTGTGACGGGTAGGCCGTGACGTTCCAGGGTGGAAAGCGCGGCGTCATCTATAACCCAGACATCTTGCAAGGCAACCAGGGATAGCTCAATGACCTCTGCCAGTTTGGCGTTCTCTACAAAAACTGCCTTGGCCCCGGAGTGAGAGAGGGCCCAGGCGGCCTGCGCGGGCGAGGAGGTCTCGTAGACAGGAACCGGAATCCCGCCGGCGTACCAGATGGCGAAGTCGATGAGGGTCCACTCGTAGCGGGTACGGCTCATAATGCCCACTGCATCACCCGCTTCGATGCCCGAGGCGATGAGGCCTTTAGCCAGTTCGATTACCTGGCGGCGAAAGTCGCTCGCGGTGACATTGAGCCAGTTACCGGTTGATTTCTGAACACGGTAGACCACAGGATTCCTGCTGTCTTGGGCGCGCCGCTCAACCATATCGGTGATATTGCAGGCGGGGTCAATATCCACTAGTTGAGGGGAATGAATCTCTTTCACGCTGTGGTCCTCGTTTCTCGGGCAGGGCTACATGTGGTCGTCTGGTTATTTTACCCTGAACTTATGGCTAGTTTTGGCTCCCACAGCGCTGCCGCCACCTGACGCAGGGCTTACTTCACCGACGGCTTAGGGTTTCCCTTCGAGCGGTTCAGCGCGGGGCTTTGCACAGGCTTACAATGGGTGGTGGGAGTACATCAGTAATCAAGAGGAGAAACCACCCGTGTACATGCAGCTACGTTTTCTGCTCAAGCCCCTCTTGCAGCGTGCCTATCATCAGGACGTTGTGGGCGCTGAGAATATACCGGCCTCGGGAGCGATTCTTGCGAGTAACCACGTTTCTTTCATTGACTCAATCTTCTTACCCCTGGCTGCTCCCCGCCAGGTTTTCTTCCTTGCTAAGTCTGATTACTTCACCACCCCGGGGCTGAAGGGCCGTGTGATGAAGTGGTTCTTTTCGTCGGTGGGCCAGCTACCCATTGACCGTTCCGGTGGAACAAAGTCTGCGCAGTCTCTCGCAGTTGCGGTGGCTGCCCTGCGCGAGGGTAAGCTCGTTGGCATCTACCCCGAGGGAACCCGTAGCCCAGATGGGCGCCTATATCGAGCCAAGATTGGTGTGGCTCGCCTGGCGCTCGAAGCGGGGGTACCCATCGTCCCTGTGGCCCAGCTCGGGAACGAAAACGTCCAGGAACCCGGTTCTAACCGTCTGCGCCTGCGTCGGAACGGCAAACCCATTTGGGTGAAGACCATCATCGGTGAAGCCATCGATACCTCCCCCTACCAGAACCGTGAGGACGCCTGGGCAGCTCAGCGAGAGCTGGCTGATGTTGTGATGGAACGTATCAGTGAGCTGACCGGGCGGAGCATTGTGCCTCTCTATGCAGCAGATGTAAAAAAACTCATGAATACAGAGAACCTCTCTGCCCAGGCCGCCAGCGACCGCCTGATTCAGGCACGCTCCTAGCCAGCTGATTGCTGCCCCTGAGCGTAGTCAACTTGCCATCGGGCCTTGTCTGCACACCGCACAGTAGCCGTGCACGGGGCCTGCTGAGCTAATGTCACATGCTGGACAGAGCTTGGTCGCCCTTGAACCCAACCACAATACTTTTGAATAGCACCACGGCCAACGCCCTCAGCGGCAGGCCTAGCGATTACCACATTATAAGGAGTCACCCCGTGGCCGACGCCGATACCACCCCCACCCCGAACGCTCTCCCTGAACTCGAAGAGTGGCGTTCACTGAAGATTGACCAGCACCCTCAGTGGTCGGAGCACCCAGACTTCGTATCTGTGATTAAGGAGCTGAATTCTGTACCTCCGCTGGTCTTCGCCGGAGAGGTAGATCAGATGCGCGCCGACCTGGCACGCGTGGCTAATGGCGAAGCCTTCCTACTCCAGGGCGGAGACTGCGCCGAAACCTTTGCTGGCGCTACTGCCGACAAAATCTCGGGCCGTGTGCGCACTCTCTTGCAGATGGCTGTGGTATTGACCTACGGCGCCTCCATGCCCGTGGTCAAGATGGGCCGCATGGCCGGGCAGTTTTCAAAGCCCCGCTCGTCCAACGACGAGACCCGAGGCGACCTTACCCTGCCCTCCTTCCGCGGTGAGATGGTTAACGGCTTTGACTTCACCGCAGATTCCCGGGCGCACGATCCCAACCGCATGCTACGCGGCTACCACACCAGTGCCTCCACCCTGAACCTAATTCGAGCTTTCACCCAGGGTGGTTTCGCAGACCTGCGTTCGGTTCACTCCTGGAACAAGGGCTTCACCTCCAACCCAGCACACGCTCGCTACGAATCCATCGCCGGTGAAATCGACCGCGCTATCAAGTTTATGGAAGCCTGCGGAACCGACTTCGGCCCCCTCAAAACCACCGATGTATACACAGGCCACGAGGCTCTGCTCCTGGACTTCGAGCGTGCTCTGACCCGTGTTGACTCGCGCACCAATCAGCCCTATGACACCTCCGCCCACTTCCTGTGGATTGGTGAGCGTACCCGTGGCTTGGACGACGCCCACGTCAACTTCCTCTCCAAGGTACGCAACCCTATTGGCGTGAAGCTCGGGCCCACCACCACCGCGGACGATGCCCTGGCCCTTATCGACAAGCTTGATCCTCACCGCGAGCCTGGACGCCTCACCTTCATTACCCGCATGGGCGCAGGCAAGATCCGCGAAAACCTGCCCGCCATCGTTGAGGGCGTACAGAAGGAAGGCGCCAAGGTCGTCTGGGTCACCGACCCCATGCACGGTAACACCATCTCGGTGCCCTCGGGCTACAAGACCCGCCGCTTTGACGACGTCATGAATGAGGTTCAGGGCTTCTTTGAGGTGCATGAAGCCCTAGGCACCTTCCCCGGCGGTATCCATGTCGAGATGACCGGCGATGACGTGGCTGAATGCCTGGGCGGCTCCGACCCCATCGAGGAGGCAGCCTTTGCAGACCGTTACGAGACTCTCTGCGACCCGCGTCTGAACCACCAGCAGTCCTTGGAAATCGCTTTTCAGGTCGCTGAGTACTTGGCTCGACGTTAGAGAGGGCGGCTCGAGCCCTCAAGGGGGAAGCACAGAATTAATCGCCGCAGCTCACCTGCCAACCGGCCCATTGGCCGGGCAAAAACACTGGTGAGTTGCGGCGACTTTTGATGCTTGGGAGAGCTTATAACAAGAAACTAGCCAGCCACCAGCCAACCATGCCGGCACCAACGAAAGCCAGGAGCACGCCCAAGGCTGTTAAGGCCAAGACGGTCGTGCTCGGCGCGGGGCGCCAGGGCTTAGCTGGGGTGCGCCGCTGGGCTTCAGTCCAGTGAGCCGGGTCAGGGTTGCGCTGCGAGCTCGGCGCGTCGCGGTGGGTATCGACCTGCCCTGAATCGGCCCACTGACGTGCCGCCCGGTCGGGTGAATAGCCTGCAGAAATTGTATAGCGCGCATCAAACTCAACCTCAGCCTGGCTGGCCGTGAGCGGCCCTAACCCCGTCAGCTCAGTGGGGGAGTAGGCCTCCACCGGGGCGGCAGCGGCCGAACGCACCGCCTGCTCGTGGGCAGAGAGGCTGGCTCCGGCGTCCTCGTCGAATAAAAGATCAGAGGCACCGCCTACCGCGACGATAGACTCATGATCAGCGGTGTGACGGCGGCCGGAGCGCTCGGCGATTTCGTCAATGTCTTCCCACAGTGAAGTCTGAGCCGGGTCAGCTGAGGGCAGGCGATAGGCTTGCTCCTGGGGGGTCATACCGGACTCGACATCACGCAGGGCCCGGTAGAGCTCAGCTGCATCAGCGGGGCGATCACCCGGGTTACGGCGTGTCGCCCAGTTCACCACGCCTGCAACGTCAGACGAAATCCTCGGCGCTAGAAGAGCCACCGATGGGATATCAGTGTTCACATTGTGATAGAGCACCTGCTGGTCATTCTCACCACCTTCAAAGGGCATGCGCCCGGTGAGCATACGGTACATCATCACCCCCACCGCAAAAATATCCGCTTCCGGGCCTACAGTGGCCTGCGCATCGAGAATTTCAGGGGCGATAAAGGGCGGAGTGCCCATCAGCTGGCCTGTTGCCGATTGGTCAGCCCTGCGTGTCAGCCCAAAATCCGATAGCTTAATCGACCCTGAACCAGCCTCTAACAAAATATTGGCGGGCTTTATATCCCGGTGAATTAGCTGATGCGCATGTACCTCAGAGAGGCCTTCCACTGCGGGAAGTATGATATGCAAGACCTCGCCAACACTCAGCACCGGCCGCAGTGTTAATAACTGCGCCAGGGTGCAACCGTGCACATACTCCAGTACCAAAAACATGACCTGCTGGCCATGAACTAGTTGCGTTCCCTCATCTACCACACCCACTACGTGCTCATGGTTGATTTTCTTGAGTGCCCGCCCTTCTCGAAAAAATTTTTGCTGCTGGGCAGGATCACCCGCCAGATGCGGCAACAGCACCTTGACTGCTACAGGATTATTCGACCAGAGATCAACAGCATAGTAGACCTCGGCCATACCTCCGCGCGCAATCAGGTGGCCTACCTCAAAATGGCCCTTAAAAATGACCCCCGTCAGCCAGGGGGCAGCAGACTTAGAATCAGACATCCCTCATATAGTACGAGAAACAGCTGGGAGCTCCCCGTAAAGGCACACCCTCCCGTCCTACCGCTTCAGCACTTTCTGGGGCACAATGGAGGGGTGACTGATGAAAAAACAACCCCTCAAGTAATGGAGCTCGTCGGCGACTGGCTCACCATTCCCGACATTGCAGAGACCCTTGACCTCAAGGTCACCCGTGTCCACAACCTCCTTGCTGACGGCACCCTCCTGGCGGTACGAGATCCTGAGACCGGCGTTCGTAAGGTGCCCGCTCTCTTCATGCGCGAAGACCGCGTCCTTGAGTCTCTCAAGGGTACCGTCAGTGTGCTCTCTGATGCTGGCTTTACCGCTGAAGAGGCTATCGTCTGGCTTTACACCGCAGATGACTCCCTCCCCGGCCGCCCCATCGATGCCCTCATCGACGGCCGTAAAACCGAGGTGCGCCGTCGTGCCTCAGCACTCGCCTGGTAGAAATAGTGTGATTGAGCTGCTCGGCGGTGAGGTCGCCAAGACTCTAGGCGACCTAAGCCTGGTTATCTCAAAGATCTAGTAGGAGCGCTGTAGGGCCTTCAAAGCAATGGCATGGAGGGCATCGCGTACTTCCTCCGGGATAGGCAGAGCTGAGAGGGCCGAGAGTGCCTGATCGCTCTTCTCACTGATAAGGGCTTCAACTTCGTCAAGGGCTCCGGATTCACGCATGAGCCTCTGGATCTGGGCGATGGTAGTAGCGTTGAGCTTGGGGTCGCCCAAAGACATCTCGAGCAGGGCTCGTTCCTCGGGGCTGGCTTTCATGGCGGTAAAGGCAGTCAGTACGGTGCGCTTGCCCTCGCGCAGATCATCGCCGGCCGGCTTGCCAGTTGTTTCGGGTTCGCCAAATACGCCGAGGATGTCGTCGCGGAGCTGGTAGCCCTCCCCCAGAGGGAGGGCGAAATCTCGGTAGCCCCGGATAATCTGGGCTTTCTGATCGCGGCCTAGACCCAGGCCCAGTGCACCGCCTAAGGCAACAGGGTGCTCACAGGTGTATTTGGCGGCTTTATAACGGATGACATTGAGAGCGCGTTGAAGGGCTACCTGCGGTTCTTCTTCGGGTACCACCTCACCCACAATATCGAGGTACTGGCCGGCCATGACTTCGGTGCGCATGACATCGAAAATAAAACGGGCCTCGCTGGTGGCGGTCAACTCAGGAATTGAAGAGAAAACCATCTCAGACCATGAGAGGCAGAGGTCTCCCGCTAGAAGTGCACTTGAAACGCCAAAAGAAGCTGCGTTTGTTTTATACCCGCGTTCCCGGTGCATCGCCTCAAAGCGGCGGTGGACGCTGGGGGCACCGCGCCGCGTATCAGAGGCATCAATTATGTCGTCGTGAATGAGTGCTGCGGTTTGGAAGAGTTCAATGGCTAGACCAGCCCGAACGATAGAGGCTGAGCACTCAGTGCCACCAGCGCCGCGGTACCCCCAGTAGGCCAGCAGGGCACGCAACCGCTTGCCGCCGGTAGAAAGGGCTGAGATAGATTCGATGAGAGGTAGGGTTTCGGGCGAGACCGCCCGCATCGTGGTGCTCTGTTCATGAAAGAAGCGGTTCATCTCTGCTTCGATGGCCGCCAGGTAACGAGCTGATTCATCGGTGCCCGCAGAGGGGGGTAGCTGGGTGGTCATGGCATCCTTGGGTTGAACCTATCTGTAGAGTACCAGTTTATCGATAAAGTACCTGGCGTGCTGGGGGCCTCTGATTTATGATGGATTAGAACATATTTTCGATGGAAGGTGTGGTGGGGTGCCCATGCAGAACGGCGGACGCGGCCCGCAGTCGCGCGTTATCATGCACCTTGATATGGATGCCTTCTTTGTCAACGTGGAACTCTTAGCCCGGCCCGAGCTCCAGGGGCAAAGAATTATTGTGGCCCGTAATTCGCCGCGCTCTGTGGTTCTCTCTGCTTCGTATGAAGCTCGACAGTTTGGTGTGGGCTCTGCCATGCCGCTGGCGCAGGCACTCCGGCGTTGCCCCGGGGCTGTACTTATTGAACCGTCGGCTCGCTACCGTGATTACTCGGCTCACGTTATGGGGATTCTGCGTGATGTTACCGACCGGGTAGAGCAGGTAAGCGTCGATGAAGCTTTCGTTGATTTAACCGGAGCCATGCGCGCCCAGGGGAACCCGGTCGAGCTGGCCCAGGGGGTGCGCGCTCGCATTGTTGACGAGCTACATTTACCGAGTTCTGCCGGTATTTCCTCGACCAAGTTTGTGGCCAAGGTGGCATCAACCGGGTCCAAGCCCAACGGGCTCTGGGTGGTTCCTCCGCGGCGTATCCAGGAATTTCTTGACCCACTTCCTATTGAGAAACTCTGGGGTGTGGGCGCTAAGAGCGCACAGAACTTGCACGGCTTTGGTATTCATACCGTAGCCCAGTTGCGCGAGTACGAGTTGGGCTGGTTGCAGGGGCGGCTGGGTAAGGCGGCTGGGTCTCATCTCTATGAGATGGCCCGAGGTATTGACCGGCGTGAGGTGGTGCCCTACCGCCATGAAAAATCTATCGGAGCTGAGCATACCTTCGTAACGGACCAAACGGATGCCTCTGCGGTAGCTGCCGAGCTATACACTCTCTGTCTCACGGTAGCGCGCCGTCTTAGAGCGTCCGGCAAACAACCGCGCGGTCTCAGTCTCAAAATTCGTTACTCAGACTTTGAAACTCTCACCCGCTCCTGCCCGCTTGATACCCCAACTACCTCGGGTCGGGCTCTTTACCGTGCTGTACACAGCCACCTGCAAAGGTTGGGCCTGCTTGATGCGCAGGGGGCCTCGCCCAGGCCGATTCGCCTGGTGGGTGTACGTGCCGAGAAATTAGAGAGCAAGGACGCCGGCGTGCAGCTCTCACTCTTTGAGCAGGAAGGCGCTGGGGGAGATCCGGTGGGCCTAACGACTGTGCGGAGTGATGCGTCTGCCGAAAACTTTGGTGAGCCTGATAGTTTGCGTGAACACTGGGAGAGGGCTGAGGCGGCTATGGACCAAATACATTCTAAGTTCGGCTCACGGGGTTTGCTGCCTGCTCGTTTGCTTAACCCCACGATGCAGAAAAGTGGGTGACATGCAAGGTTATTTTTTACCTTCTGTCTAGGTTCTACCCCGCCTGCCCCGGTAAGATTAAGTAGACGCGCGGGGTAGTCCGCGTACCGGCCCTAGGGAGTGATAGCTGGGCCCAGCTAAGCTCACCGAACCAGCTCAAGGAGACACCATGGCGCTATCTGAACAGGAACAGCAACTGCTGGATCAGCTCGAGAAGCAGTTGAACGAAGACCCTGCTTTTGCGTCAACCATGACTGACCCCCACCCTGCCGTTGCTTCCACGGGTAAGACCTCCCCCCGCAACTTGGTCATTGGCGCTCTTGTTGCCGTGCTGGGCTTGGGGGTTATCATCGCCGGGGTTGCTACCAAACTTATTCTTCTTGGCGTACTGGGATTCATCATTGCAGCCGGTGGTGTCTATTTCGCTACCACCGCTCCCAGGGGTTCCCGGGCCGTACCTACCAACCCCCAGAGAGGAGTGCCCACGAAGAAACAGGGCAGTTCCCGCTTCATGCAAAATCTTGAAGACAAGTGGGATAAACGTCAAAACGGTAATCGTTTCTAAGCGTCCTTTTCAACGTTTAATCTCAGTGCTCTAGCGCAGGTTTCCTTGGCCGCCCGGCATATGCCGGGCGGCCAAGTTTTTTTAAACTCCGGGTCATAGGTCAAAAGCGATTATGAAACTGATTCAAAAGCAACAGGGCTTCTCAAGCTTGAGGTGAGCGCGAGCTTGGGCGCCCAGAGAGAGATCTTAGGGATAAACCTCAGGGGATAAAACATGTGAAAACACTCAAAAAGGAGGAAAAATTCCATATTTGCTGTGGTTGGTGGGGCATAGTGGAGTAAAGTGGAGGAAGTCAGAGCAACAGTGGTGCAGTTTCCCCGTCCGGGGAAGCCTCTAGGTAGTCAAGAAAAGGCGGTGGTGCTATGTTCCTCGGGACTCACACCCCGCGGCTGGACGTCAAAGGTCGGCTTATTCTGCCTGCAAAGTTTCGCGAGCAACTCGAAGAAGGGCTTGTACTGACCCGCGGTCAAGAACGTTGCCTCTATGTTTTCACCCAGGCTGAGTTTGAACGCATCCACGAACAGTTGCGTTCGGCCCCGCTGTCATCAAAACAGGCGCGAGACTACATCAGAGTTTTTCTGTCGGGTGCCTCAGACGAAGTGCCAGATAAGCAGGGGCGTATCACCATACCGCCTGCCCTCAGAACCTACGCCGGGCTCGAAAAAGAACTGACCGTTATTGGTGCAGGGTCTCGAGCAGAAATATGGAGTTCTGAGGCCTGGGAAGCCTACCTGCTCGAACAAGAGGAAGCCTTCTCTGACACAGATGAAGACATCCTTCCAGGGCTGATGCTCTAATACAGCCCGCACCATGACCATACGACCACCCCGAGGAGCAAAACCCTTGACTCAGGTAGAGAACCTCTCACCAGGCAAGGAAGCCAAAGACAGGCACACGCCGGTCATGCTTGACCGTTGCCTGAGCCTCCTCGCGCCCGCACTGAACCGCCCAGATGCCGTCGCCATTGACGGTACTCTCGGCATGGGGGGCCATTCTGAAGCCATGCTTGAACAGTTCGAAGACCTCATCCTGATTGGCATTGATCGCGACCCCATGGCTCTCAAGATTGCGAGCCAGCGCCTGGCCAGGTTCAGCAAACGGTTTATCCCGGTGCACGCTGTTTATAGCGAAATCCCGCGTGCTATGGAAGAAGCCGGAGTGACCGAAGTCGATGGTGTGCTCTTTGACCTGGGTGTTTCTTCTATGCAACTTGACGAACGCGCCCGTGGGTTTGCCTACTCCTACGATGCCCCTCTTGACATGCGTATGGACACAACCGAAGAACTCACAGCAGCAACCATCGTTAACACCTACGACGAAGCTGATTTGCGCCGAATCATTCGTACGTGGGGCGAAGAGAAGTTCTCCTCCCGTATAGCCGCTCGTATTGTCACCGCTCGTGCCGAACGTCCATTTGAAACGACCGGGGAACTGGTGAGAGTCATCCAGGAGGCGGTACCCGTTGCTGCTCAGCGAAAAGGCGGTCACCCCGCCAAGCGCACCTTCCAAGCACTCCGTATAGAGGTCAATCACGAGCTCGAAGCACTTGAGCTGGCCATTCCCGCAGCTATCGACGCCCTCAAACTCGGCGGCCGCTGCGTGGCCATGAGCTACCACAGCCTCGAAGACAAAATCGTTAAACGAAGTTTCACCGCTCGTTCCACATCTAGCGCCCCTAAAGGCTTTCCTGTGGAACTTGAAGAACACAAACCCGAACTCAAAATTATCACCCGGGGTGCGGAACCCCCCACTGACCGAGAGATTGAAGAAAACTCACGGGCAGCGTCCGCAAAACTCCGGGCAGCAGAAAAAATCAAGATCACAAAGGCAGTACAATGAGCGCGGAACCCCGTTTCCTCCATCCCCTGACCGACAGCTCGGCACCAACCAGACCACGCCTGTCTGTAGTACGCGACGACCTGGTAGAGAGCAAGCCAGCCCGTCGCCCCCTATCACGCTCCCGCGCCAACAAGGCCACGTCAAACCGCTGGCGTATCTTCATAGCGCTCGGTGCCATGCTGGTGGCTCTACTGACCGTTCTAGTACTTAGCATCATCATGGCCTCCCGTCAGTATGATTTGGTTGAGTTGCGCGCTCAGGAACAAGCTCTGCAGCAGAACAACGAGGCTCTAGTTCAGGAGATTGAATTCCAGCAAGCGCCCCAAGATTTGGCTATACGTGCCAGCCAGCTGGGCCTGGTTGCCACCTCAAGTCAGGCCGCACTTGACCTGCAAACCGGTGAAATTACAGGTACGCCCACGGCAGCTACCCCTGCTGAAGAAACAGATCAAAACCTGATAGCTCCGCCTGCGCTGTCTGACACCCAGGCGTACTCTGAGGCTCAAGCCCGTGCTGAGGAACAGCGTAAGAAAGAAGAAGCAGCAGCCAAGGCTAAAGCATCGGCAGAAGCGTCAGCAAGTGCGGCTGCATCAGCTCAGGCGTCCCCAGGGGCAACACCCACCGCTACGCCCTCAACCTCCCAGAGCGGTGGCTGAGACTAGAGTCGAATAGAGCGAGGTGCCCACCGGGCTCGGTGGGCACCTCTTAGCGTGCAGGGTTTCACGTAGACTTTTGCTGGAAAAGACATCATGATTGATCGGAAACCGTGATGAAGGAATGGGGGAGTATGAGCGGCTCGGAGCACACGACTACTAGCCAGAATATTGCTGGCATCCAACGTACCGTGGGGCGCCGTGGCTTTATCGCAGGAACTCTAGCTGTGGGCGGTCTGGGCGTACTCGGCGCTCGCCTGGCCTGGCTACAAGGGCTTGACCCGAACGGGCTAGCCGATGCAGCCAAGCAAAAACGTACTCGCACCCAAACCATCCCGGCTCTGCGCGGTGAGATTCTCGATATTAACGGCAATGTGCTGGCCCGCAGCGTGCAGCGTTACAACATTACCGTTGACCAGACCACCGTCACCGGCTTCAAGCGTTACATTGACGGCAGTAGCGACGCTGTTGAAGTAACTCCCACCGAACTGGTCTATGAACTAGCGGACATTCTGCAGATGAAAGACACCGAGGTCAAAGAGGCTCTGGACGGTGATAGCCGTTACAAGGTCATTAAAGAGAACGTGACCCCTGCCGTCTACAACAGGATTGATGCGCTTGGTGCTCCTTTTATCTATGGTGAAATCCTCTCCGAACGTCAGTACCCCAACGGCCAGGTAGGTGGCTCGGTCGTGGGCCGCTTGAGCATTGTAGAAGAGGCCGTTGAAGGTTCTAATGGGCAAACTCGTCAGGCCAACTACTCAGTAGGGGTTGAACGTACCATGGGTGAGCACCTGGCTGGTGTTGACGGGGAGCGGATCTACGAAATTTCTGCTGACGGAATCCGTATTCCTATCGGAGAGGAGCAGAATACTCCGGCTCAAAACGGTAAAAATATTCGTCTTACCCTTAACCAGGACGTTCAGTACTTTGCTCAGCAGGTGGTGAAAGCCCGAGCAGATGAATTAAAGGCTGAGTGGGGCACAGCCATTGTGATGGATGTGCGTGACGGGTCGATCCTGGCGCTCGCAGATTCCTCGACCATGGACCCGGGTGCCGAGAAGTTTGAACTTGCTGATATGAACCCCCGGGCTATCACTCAGGTCTTTGAGCCGGGGTCAACCGAAAAAATTCTGACCACGGCGGCCGTTTTCGAAGAGGGTTTGGCTGACCCTACCACTGTTTTTGATGTGCCCGCCGAGTTGCATATTGATGATCAGACTATCACCGATGCATTCACACACCCGGCGCAAAAGCGGACTGTGGCAGGTATTATCGCTGACTCGATGAACACCGGCACCGTGCTGATGGGGAGTAAGCTTACCAAGGAACAGCGCTATAACTGGCTTAAGAAGTTCGGTATAGGTGAGTACACCGGTGTTGAACTGACCGGTGAATCACAGGGGCTGGTCTCTGATTGGCGCGACTGGGATATCCGCCAGCAGTACACGGTGCTATTTGGGCAGGGTCTGGCTCAGTCTGCCCTGCAAACGTCGATGATTTACCAGACCATCGCCAATAAGGGTATGATGCTCAAGCCCCGCATTATTGATGCGGTTATTGATGCGGACGGCACTGAGCAGGTTCGTGAGGTTGCTGAGGGCACACGCATCGTGAGTGAAGAAACCGCCCGAAAAACCATGCAGGTCATGGAGGCGGTGGTATATCAGGGGGGCACTAAGGGCGCTCAAATTAACGGTTACCGGGTGGCTGGCAAAACCGGTACAGCAGAAAACGTGGGTGAGGGATCAACAACTTATGACGGCTGGACAACCTCCTTTGTGGGCGTTGCACCGGCCGAAGATCCGCGTTTCTTGGTGTCAGTAACGATACACCGCCCCAAGACCACAGCTGCTGAGGTGGGGTCGGCTAATACTACGCTTCAGTTCGCTGAGATTATGGAAAAAACCCTTCACATTTACAATGTGCCACGCTCTACCACTGAGCCTCAGGAGACCCCCAAGTTCGCTGAAGGTCATGACGAAAACAACTAGAGTAGAGCCTAACTACTTTTGCGGGGCCGCTGCCTGGAACCGCCTGAGAACACATCGCCCATTGAGAGGGAGACCGTGACCGATAATCAATCCCTGAGCGGTAACGCTCAGACCCTACGCCCTGCCCGCGTACCTGAACGTACCTGCGCTGAGCTTGTTGAGTGGCTCCGTGCCGTGGGCCTGTCTGCCAGCGTGGTGCAGGAGTCTAAGAGCCCCATCACCGGTATCACCATGGACTCACGTGAGGTGCAACCCGGTGATCTGTATGTGGCACTGGCCGGAGCCAAGGCTCACGGCGCTGAGTTCTTGGGTGCGGCCGTGCAGTTGGGTGCAGCTGCGATGCTCACGGATGCTACGGGGCTTGAGATGAGTCAGTTATCTGGGCAGCTACCTGAGGGGTTCGGTTTGCTGAGCACAGAGGACGTCCGCTCGGCGGTTGGTCCCCTTTCGGCGCGAATCTACGATTCTCAGCCAGCCGGTGGGGGAGCACCTCGCCTGTTTGCTGTGACCGGCACCAACGGGAAGACCACCACCACCTACATGATTAACTCGGTGATGCAGGGGCTGGGTCACACCACCGGGCTCATTGGAACAATTGAGATTTTGGCTGGGGGCCAGGCTATCCCATCTAGACTGACTACCCCCGAATCCCCTCACGTTCATTCGCTCATAGCGCTGATGCGTCAGCAGGGCGTTACCTCTGCGGCTATGGAGGTTTCTTCTCATGCTCTGGACTATCACCGTGTTGACGGGATTCGCTATGATGTTGCCGGTTTCACTAACCTAACCCAAGACCACCTGGATTTGCACGGCACAATGCGCGGCTACTTTGAGTCGAAGGTCCAGCTTTTTACGCAGACTCGTACTCGCCGCGCGGTCATTACCGTGGACGATGAATGGGGAATCGCGATGGCTGATGCGGCAGAGGCGGCCCTCGGCCCTAGCTCAGTGGTGCGCCTAGCAACTAGTTTCGGCGCGGGGTTTGAAAACAGGGACGCCGCCCCCACCTTGGGCGCCTCAGACTGGGCTCTTCTGAAGGTAGAGCGTTCGGGTATCGGCCACTCGTTCGTGCTACACCGCGGAGACGGCCTGGAATTGCCCACTGCCACCCAGCTCCCGGCTGACTTCAACGTTTCTAATGCTGCCCTAGCTGCGGTGATGGTCTACGAGTCAGCCCGCGACGCTATGGAACGTGACCGTATTGCCGAGCTACTGGCTACTCCCGAGACGCTGACCCCGCTCGTCCCCGGCCGCATGCAGCTCATGTCTACCGAGCCCACTACTTTGGTTGACTTCGCCCATAACCCCGATGCGCTTAAACGAGCTCTGGAGGCTATCGAACCGGCCGACCCCAGCGGTAAGGTCATTATCGTTTTTGGTGCAACCGGTGAGCGCGACCAGACCAAGCGCCCCCTGATGGGCCAGGTAGCGGCTACCTACGCAGATATCGTGGTGGTCACTGACGATGACCCGCACGGAGAAGACCCGGCACCTATCCGGGAGGCGGTTGCTTCAGGTGCTCGTCTGGCAGTTGAGAACGGGGCCCGTGCCAGCCAGGTGCTTAACATCGAGCCGCGCTCTGTAGCCATTGACCGGGCGATTGAACTTGCTGGCCCTCACGATTCAATCTTGGTGGCTGGGCGTGGCCACGAGGTGGCCCAAGACGTGGCTGGAAACGATATAGAACTCGATGACCGGGTAGAGACTGTACGTGCGTTACGCGCAGCAGGTTTTACCGTCGTACCTGCCTATCAGAATCACACCAAATAACTTCAAGGTAAACTTATGATTGAACTTTCAGCTGTTGAGATTGCGGGCGCGGTAGAGGGCACCCTCCTCGGTGTTTCTGAGGATCAGCAATGGGCTTTGACATGCACATCTGCTAGTACAGACTCTCGCGAGGTAGACCCGGGCTGTCTCTTTATTGCTAAGCCTGGTGAAGTAACAGATGGCCATAACTATCTCTCGACTGCTTTCGAAGCCGGAGCGTCTCTAGCTCTCGTTGAACGTGAGGTAAAGGACGCTCACGGTCAGGTTTATCCCTCGGTTCTGGTCGATGATGTTGTGCTAGCTATGGGTCGCCTAGCTTCTTTCATAACCAGGCGTCTGCGCGAGCAGGGGGATATCACGGTCGTGGGCATCACCGGGTCAGCGGGCAAAACCACTACTAAGGATCTGCTGGCGGCTATCTTTGGTGCGGCCGGTAAGACCGTTGCCCCCCTCGGTTCCTTTAACGGTGAGGTAGGTGTGCCGCTGACGGTCTTTCGCGCGGAGCTAGACACCCGCTACTTGGTCATCGAGATGGGAGCAGACCGCGTAGGCAATATCAGGTACCTGACTGACATGATTCAACCTGACTTCGGTGTGGTGCTCAAAGTGGGAACCGCTCACGCGGGTGAATTCGGCGGCGTCGATAATATCGAAGCAACTAAGGGCGAAATGGCCGAAGGCGTGCGCCTAGGTCTAGCCCTAAATATCGACGACTACCGGGTGCGTCGCATGATTAACCGTGCCTCAACCCCCGTGGTCTACTTCGGTGTTGAGGGCCGTGAGGCTGAAGAAACTGTCTCGGATTATTCCGAAGTCCGCCAAGAGCGCATCACAGCGAGCAACCTCACGACGGACAGCGGGGGCAGACCGGTTTTCACTCTGACCTTCCCCTCGGGGGAGAGCTTTGAAATTTCTTCTCAGCTTATCGGCGAACACCATGTCTACAACCTGCTGGCGGCGGCCACGGTGGCTTATCAGGCCGGGATTGACTCTGCAACTATTGCCGGGCAGCTGGCTGTAGCCGGTGCCGCCTCCAAATGGCGGATGCAGCGTACGGATCGAGCAGACGGCATCACGGTCATTAACGACGCCTACAACGCCAACCCCGAATCCATGACCGCTGCCCTTCAAACCCTAGCCCAGCTCGGCCGTCTACCCGGGACCAACCGAACCTGGGCCGTACTGGGTGCCATGCTTGAGCTGGGTGAGCAAACCCTGGCTGAGCATGACCGCATTGGTCAGCTGGCCGTCCGCCTGAATATTTCAAAGACCGTTGCAGTAGGGGAGATTGCCAAGGCCATCTACAACACCGCGCATCTGGAGGGTTCTTGGGGGCATGAGGCTACCTGGGTTGCCACCCCTGACGAAGCATTCGAACTTTTGCGTGGACAGCTTGAACCCGGTGATATTGTACTTTTCAAATCTTCAAATGGTGCTGGCCTGGGCCGACTCGGTCAAAGGGTCTCTGAGTATGAGGGAGACCTCACCCGCCAGAAGAAGCAAAACGAACATTCACAGCCCTGGCTAAGCGCAGGAGACTTTGCACAAACGCTAAACTCAGACAATGGCGCAGAAACAGACACTGCCACCGAATCACAGACAAACTTATAACCGGGAAGGCTCAGACACCGCATGATTTCCATCCTGTTGGCTGCCGCTTTTGGCCTGCTCATCTCGATTATCGGCACTCCGCTCTATACCAAATGGCTGGTGAAGCAGCAGTTTGGCCAGTTCATTCGAGAAGACGGCCCCACCTCTCACCAGACCAAGCGGGGAACCCCCACTATGGGCGGTGTGATGATGATGGCGGCAACCGTGTTCGGTTTCTTTCTGGCTTTGGGGGCCACCGCGGTTTTGACCGGCGTTGCAGAGGCTCCCAGCGCCTCGGTGCTCCTTTCGCTGTTTCTCATGCTGGGTATGGCCGGTGTGGGCTTTGTCGATGACTTCTCGAAAATATGGAAAAAACAGAGCGAAGGGCTAACCCCCAAGGGAAAAATTGTTCTGCAGGGGCTCATCGGAACCCTGTTTGCGGTGGGTGCACTTTTGCTGGAGGACGAACGTGGCTGGTCCCCGGCGTCCTCCCAGCTCTCTTTTACCCGCGATATTTCCTGGCTTGATTTGGCCTTCGCTGGGCCAGTAGTCGGTATTATTCTCTTTATCATTTGGGCAAACTTAATCGCTACAGCCACCACCAACGCTGTTAACCTGACAGACGGCCTAGATGGTCTCGCTACCGGTGTTTCAATCATGGTGTTTTCGGGTTATCTACTTATCTCGATGTGGCAGGCCCAGAACCTGTGCGCCCCCGGTTCTAGTTCAGCTGCCTGCTACGAGGTGCCCGATTCGGCCCAGATGGCTGTTCTCGCAGCCTCACTGATAGGGGCATTGATTGGCTTTCTGTGGTGGAACACCTCACCGGCCACTATCTTCATGGGTGACACGGGTTCGCTGGGCCTAGGTGGAGCGCTTGCCGCCTTCGCTATTATTACCCGCACCCAGATGCTGCTGCCGATTATCGCCGGGCTTTTTGTGATGATTGCGCTGTCTGTGATTATTCAGGTCGGTTACTTCAAGATGAGCGGCGGCAAACGCGTATTTCTCATGGCACCCTTGCAGCACCACTTTGAGCTCAAGGGCTGGACCGAGGTCAACGTGGTAATCCGCTTCTGGATTTTGGCCGGTCTCTTTGTGGCCGTTGCCCTTGGTATTTTCTACGGCGACTGGTTGCTGATTAATGGAGGTGACTTTTAGTGAAGGCTTCAAACGCCAACCCCGTCTATGGCTATGAACGACTAGAGAAACTGACGCGTTGGGAATCTGACTGGGCCGGTTTGCGCGTGGTGGTTGCGGGGCTTGGCGTCAGTGGGTTCGCAGCGGCAGATACGCTCATTGAATTGGGCGCGCGTGTGGTGGTGGTCGACGGATCTGACGCGCAGGCTACCCGTGATAAGGCTGATACCCTCACGATTGTGGGCTCAGCCGGTTCGGTATTGGGCTTGGACGCTATGGACGCCCTGCCACTTGTGGATGGGAAGCCCGCTGAACTGGTCGTGGCCTCGCCCGGGCTCGCTCCCTCCCTGGGTATTTTGGCGGATGCTGTAGCTCAGAAGATTCAAATCTGGGGTGATATTGAGTTAGCCTGGCGTCTGCGTCAACGTGAAGGTCACAAGACAGCCCCCTGGCTGGCTATCACCGGTACGAACGGTAAGACCACCACCGTGGGTATGACGGAGTCCATTCTGCAGACCGCTGGCTACAAAGCCCTTGCCGTGGGTAACGTAGGAACCCCCATTCTCGATGCCCTCCGTGACCCGGTAGACTACGATTTCTTCGCTGTTGAGCTCTCTAGCTTTCAGCTGCACTGGGTATACTCCATGTCTCCGCTGGCCTCAGTGGTACTGAACGTAGCTGAAGATCACGTGGACTGGCATCAGGGGTACAGCAATTACATGGCTGATAAGGCTCGTGTTTACGAGAACACCCAGGTGGCGTGTGTTTTTAATGCCAACTACCCCGAAATCGTAACCATGGTCGAAGAAGCGGACGTAGTCGAGGGCGCCCGTGCTATTGGGTTCTGGGCTGATACCCCGGGGCTCTCTATGCTGGGAGTCATCGATGGGCTTTTGGTTGATCGGGCTTTTCTTGATGACCGCCGCAACCAGGCGCTTGAACTTGCCGAGGTTGCAGACACCGGTCATCTACCCACCAAACACACCGTAGAGAACGCACTGGTGGCTGCGGCACTGACCCGTGCAGCGGGTGTCTCGCCTGAGCAGGTCAAGGCCGGGTTACAGGCCTATGAGCCCGGTGCTCACCGTATTCAGCTCGTGGCCAATACACACGGCGTTCTGTGGGTCAACGACTCTAAAGCAACCAACCCCCACGCCGCCAACGCTTCACTGGCTTCTTTCAACCCCGTCATCTGGGTGGCTGGGGGTCTGTCCAAGGGCGTGACGTACGATGAGCTCGTCAGTAATCACAGGGACCGCCTCAAGGCCGTGATTCTGATTGGCACCGATACCGAGGCCCTGCAAGCGGCCCTGGCTAAGCATGCCCCCGAGGTTCCGGTTCGTAATGTTACCGCTAGCTCCCTGCTCGCCGATCCCACTGACGGTAATGCCGTGATGCGGCTGGCCGTAGCTGAAGCTCACGAAATCTCTGAACAAAACGACACCGTGCTCATGGCGCCGGCTGCGGCTTCGATGGATCAGTTCGCTTCGTATGCTGACCGCGGCAACAGCTTTATCGATGCGGTAGCCGACCTTGTCAACCAGATTAATTCGTAGCCACCCGGCCACACGGAGGGAGACGTAACTATGCCCCTGGTAGCAAACACCACACGACGCCGACTTGCCAATGGCCTGAGGAATCTAGGCCCCGCTCTCAAGAAGACCTGGGAAAACGCACAGGTGCGCCTGAGTACTATGGTGCTCACCGACGTCCCCGTGGTGCTGATGGTGACCGCTATTATCCTGACACTTTTCGGTGTGATGATGGTGCTCTCAGCCTCAAGCGTCGAACAGATATCATCGGGGGTGGGTGCCTACACGCAGGCGCGTTCCCAGGGCGTATTCGCCTTAATTGGCCTGGTACTCATGCTTGTGGTGGGGTATCTGATTCCGGTGACCTGGTACCGCAGACCGGCTGCGTTAACGGCGCTCCTTGCGGTGGTGGTAGTGCTACTCGTGGCCGTCATTGTTGTGGGTACCACCGTTAACGGTAACCGCAACTGGATCAACCTAGGGGGCCTCTCTGTGCAGCCCTCAGAATTCGCCAAGCCGGTTATGATTTTGTGGCTTGCCTCGGTTTACTCCCGTCAGGGCCGTATCGATGTGGGAACGCCCGGGCAAACCATCTACAAAGGGCTTATGCCGGCTGTGGTGGGTTTTGGCCTGGTGACAGCTCTGATTCTGGCCGGTCACGACGTGGGCACGGTGCTGGTTTATGCCGTGGTTTTTCTTGCCATGATTATGGTGGCCCGCCCATCCAGAGCCCTGGTGATGCTTACCGTGGGTCTGGGCCTGGTAGCAGGTGCCGCTATGGTTTTGATGAGCCCCAACCGAGTTGAGCGTCTGCTCAACACCTACTCCTTCTGGAAGGACTGTGTCGAGGCCACCTGTGACCAGGCAAACTCCGGCCTGGCAGCCCTCGCCACCGGAGGTTTCTGGGGTGTGGGCTTGGGGCAGTCACGCCAAAAGTACAACTATCTACCAGAAGCCCACAACGACTATATTTTTGCTGTTGTGGGGGAGGAGCTTGGACTCATTGGGGCGCTGGCCGTGCTGGTGCTTTACGCAGCCCTCATCTATGCTGCTATGCGCATCCTGTTGCGCTCCTCAGACCTTTTCATTCGCTTTGCAACCGTAGGTATAATCACCTGGATTGCAGGTCAGGCCCTGCTGAATATCAGTATGGTGGCGGGCGTAGCCCCCGTCATCGGGGTGCCATTGCCCTTTATCTCCGCAGGCGGCTCTGCGCTCATCTCCTCTTTGATTGGCGTTGGTATTCTGATAGCTTTTGCTCGCCAGACCCCGCTGACGTCCATGGTGGGAGAAAGCCCAGCACCTGCTAACAGTAAGATGCACAAGGACGCTACCCGTCGTCTTGGTCTGGCTCGTATTGCTGAACGTGAGCAGGCGGTGATTGCTGCTGATCCCGTTGGTGCCGGCTGGACCCTCGACAAGTTCCGTACCCGCCTCGGGCTACTGATTGACGGCCGGGCACGTACACCCGCCCCACCCGCTTCGACCCCTTCGCCTGCGAAGAAAGGCCCGGTGCCTCAGCCCCCCTCAGCTGCCCTAAGGCAGTCGGGTACGCCGCACGCAGCCGCGTCCCAGCCTAAAAATCAGCCTGAGGCTCCGCCACCACCGACGAAAAAACAGCAGCCGGTAGCTCCCGTTCAGCCCTCAGAGCCTGCGCTCCCTGCGGGCCTACGCACTATTCGCAAAGCACGCCAGCTACCCGACAACAAGCAGTAGCTACTCTAGGAGAGGTAAGCTCGCTCACCTCGGCCCGGTTAAAGTGCGGCCTGGCAAGAACCCAGCGTAAACTGAAGGGGCACCACAGAAGAGCAAAGGGAGTAAGCACTCATGACCCAAGCACCCACTGTCGTTCTGGCAGGCGGAGGAACAGCCGGGCATATCAACCCCATGCTGGCTATCGCACGGGCCCTGCAAGAGCGGGAGCCGGGCGTAGGCATAGTGACCGTTGGTACTGAAAACAGTATGGAAGCCCGCATGGTTCCCGCTGCGGGTTACGAGATGCGTTTTATCCCCAAGGTTCCCTTTCCGCGTCGTCCCACCCTTGATGCCCTCACCTTTCCGGGGCGTTTCCGTAACTCCATCAAACAGGCGGAGAGGATTCTGAACGAAACTGAGGCACAGGTGCTTGTTGGCGTGGGAGGGTATGTGTGCACCCCCATGTATTTAGCCGCTTACAGGTTAGGTGTGCCCGTCATTATTCACGAGGCCAATGCGAAACCGGGCCTGGCTAACAGAGTAGGTGCTACAAAAGCTGCCCTGGTGGCCACAGCCTTTCCTAACACCCCTATCAAAGGGGCCCGTACCGTGGGTATGCCCATGCGCCAGAACATCGCCACCCTGAATCGGGCAGCTGAGCAGGCAGGTGCACGTGAACGCCTGGGGCTGGACCCAGACCTACCAACGCTGGTCGTCACAGGAGGTTCGTTAGGGGCACTCAGTCTCAATCGAACCGTAGCTGAAATTATTGATGAAATTGCGCCGGCAGGCTATCAGCTACTGCACATCACCGGCCGAGAGAAGGCGCTGAAGGACGATACTGGGCAGCCGCGCACAGCGCCCGGCTACCATCAGGTCGAGTTCATCACCTCTATGGAGGATGTCTATGCAGCGGCCGATTTGATGGTGGTGCGCTCCGGCGCTGCAACCGTCAGTGAAGTCGCGGCTGTGGGTCTGCCCGCTATTTTTGTGCCCCTGCCCATTGGAAACGGTGAACAGGCTCTGAATGCCCGTTCACTGGTAGAGTCCGGGGCAGGCCTGCTCGTTGACGACTCCGAATTCACGGCCAGCTGGTTTCGCGCTACCGTCCCCGGTTTACTGGCCGACCCCGAAAAACTAGCCGATATGGCTGATAAGTCCTACCGACACGGCATCCGTGATGCTGCGGAGGTTATGGCAGACGAAGTACTGAAGGCGGTACGCGCATGAGCAACTCTTTGATGAATCTTTCTATTGACCTTCCCGTGCCTCTGAACCCTCCCTTCCCCGATCGGCCCGCTCTCAACCGCTTGGGCGCTGTACATTTTGTGGGTATTGGCGGAGCTGGCATGTCTGCTATTGCCCGTCTCATGTTGGCAGCTGGCATGACTGTCAGTGGGTCAGATCAGGTTGAGAGCGCTGCGGTCAGCGCCCTTCGTGAGCTGGGCGCGCATGTATCTGTGCCGCAGGCCGCTGAGAACCTTGACGGGGTAGACACCGTAGTGGTGTCAACCGCTATTCGTGATGATAATCCCGAGCTGGCCGGTGCTCGTGAACGCGGCTTGCGGGTGCTCCACCGCTCTGAGGCGCTGGCTGCGACTATGCGTGACTCCCAGGTAATTGCGGTTGCCGGTACACACGGTAAGACCACCACCAGTTCCATGATTGCGGTGATGCTCGGTGAACTGGGGCTTGACCCTTCTTTTGCGGTGGGCTCGACAATCGCCGGGTATAACACCAACGCTCATCTAGGTGCTGGTGGTGAAAAAACCTGGTTTGTGGCTGAAGCTGATGAATCAGATGGGTCTTTTGTGCGGTACCGCCCCGAAATTGCGGTGATAACCAACGCCGAGCCGGACCATCTCGATTTCTATGGTTCTTCTGAACGAGTGTTTGAGGCCTTTAACCGCTTTATTGCCTCCATGGCTCCTGGTGGAGTTTTTGTGACCTGCCTTGATGATCCTGGCGCGGCTCATTTGGCGGCTCGGGTCGCCGAGGCCGGTGTGCAGGTGGTGACCTACGGTGAGGGCGAGAACGCCATGGTCCGCCTCACCGGTATCACCTCTGAGGGTACCGCCTGCTCATCGAACCTGGTGTGGAACTTTACTGCCCGTGGGCAGGAATATGCTGGCCACATTACTCTTACCCTGAAAGTGCCGGGCGTCCATAACCAGCTCAACGCTACGGCGTCCTTTATCTGCGCTCTCATCGCTGGAGCAAGCCCCGAAGCTGCAGCTACCGCCCTGGGCACCTTTGGCGGCACCGACCGCCGCTTCACCCTGCGCGGTGAGGTTGCTGGCGTGAAGGTTTTTGATGATTACGCTCATCACCCTACCGAGGTGCAACGCGCGCTTGAGACCGGGCGAACGGTAGCTTCTGGTCATAATCTTTATGTCATTTTTCAACCCCACCTCTTTTCTCGCACCCAGGAGTTTGCCGCTGAATTTGCACAGGCCCTAGCCCAGGCTGACCGCACCTATGTGCTCGATATCTACCCCGCCCGAGAGGCTCCTATAGAGGGCGTGACAAGCCGCCTTATTACCGAGGCTGGCTATTCAGAGGTGCACTATGCTAAGAGCGCTGAAGAGGCGGTTGAGGCTGTGGTGGCTGCGGCGCTACCCGGTGATATTGTTATGACCGTTGGCGCGGGCGATGTCACCTCCTTGGGGCGGGTACTCGTTGAGAAACTTGCCATACGTACAACCGAAGGTGCTACGAACTAGTGACTGATACGAGCGGAACCGAGAATAACAGGGGGCGAAAGTCACACGTTAGGCTCAATTCAGCTAAGGTGAGCCAGCTCCCTGAGAGTACAGATAATCTGGTCGATATTTCGAACAACAGCCGCTTTGCCCAGTGGCGTGAAGCCCAGAAGCAGGCTAAGGCACAGCGCCAGGCTACGGCTACACCACGGCGTGCGGACGCTGGCGGGCAGAGCCCGGCGGCCCCCACCCCCTTGCGCCCCCGCACCCGAGCTGGATGGAGCTGGAAAAAGTGGGCGAGTCTGATGGGCGCACTATTCCTAGCAGCACTTATTTTTGTGGGCGTGGTTTTCTTCTCACCTCTGCTAGCTACGCGCACTATTACGGTGCAGGGAGCTTCCCTCCTTGATGCTTCGACTGTTAAAGAACAGCTAAGCCCGTTGGAGGGGGTACCCATGACCCGTATTACCGAGTCGGATGTATCCTCTTTGATTGGCAACGAGAACGTGCTGTATGGCGTTACGCTTGAGGCAAATCCACCGCATGAGCTAGTTGTCAAACTGCACGAGCGGGTGCCCGTTGCTGTGGTGGAAGATGCTGGGGTCTATGTGCTTGTAGATAACGAGGGCGTGCAACTGGGGCAGGCGGAGTCCGTTGAAGAAGCCGGTGTGCCCCTGGTTGCTGGTGGCCTCGATATTGTTGGCACTCCGGCCTTTGAAACAGTAACGGGTGTGCTAGCGGCTCTACCTACCTCTATCCTTTCCCAAGTATCTGAAGCGAAGGCTGACTCGGCCTCAACAATTACTCTGGAGATGGCCGACGGGACCCAAGTGGTCTGGGGGACACCGCAAGACAGTGAGATTAAAGCTAAGGTATTGGTTCAGCTTATGGAGTCAGTGGGGAGTGAAGTGAGTGTAACGACCTACGATGTCTCAAGCCCGCTCGTCCCCACCGTACAATAGATTCAACTTCTACCTTAGGTTTTCTTTACACCTTGGTATTTTCTAAGAAAAATAAGCTCATTAGTGAAACCAGGGCGACAATGTCAGGTGAAGTTGATAATCTTTCATTGATTGAATTAATAGGTTTACTCCAATTCTCAACTTTAAATCGATAGTTGAGTTGGCCTGAATAAAGCACAAAATAGTAGGGATTCCATGGATACAGCAACTCCCCAGAACTACCTGGCAGTCATTAAGGTCGTCGGTATCGGCGGCGGTGGCGTCAACGCTGTCAACCGCATGATTGAGGTTGGTCTGCGTGGCGTTGAATTTATCGCAATTAACACCGACGCTCAGGCTCTGCTCATGTCGGATGCAGATGTCAAACTTGACGTCGGCCGCGAACTGACCAGAGGCCTGGGTGCAGGCGCTAATCCCGATGTTGGGCGTCAGGCTGCCGAAGATCACGAACAGGAAATTGAAGAGGTCCTCAAGGGTGCAGATATGGTCTTCGTGACCGCCGGTGAAGGTGGTGGCACTGGTACCGGTGGCGCCCCCGTCGTTGCCCGCATTGCACGCTCTCTCGGCGCGTTGACTATCGGTGTTGTTACCCGCCCCTTCACCTTCGAGGGCCGCCGCCGCTCCAACCAGGCAGAAACCGGCATCGCCTCACTTCGTGATGAGGTCGACACCCTGATTGTGATTCCTAACGATCGACTGCTCTCTATCTCAGACCGAAACGTATCCATGCTTGATGCCTTCAAATCAGCAGACCAGGTCCTGCTCTCTGGTGTTCAGGGCATCACCGACCTGATTACTACCCCGGGCCTGATCAACCTCGACTTTGCTGACGTCAAGTCCGTCATGCAGGGCGCAGGTTCAGCGCTCATGGGCATTGGTTCGGCCTCAGGTGAGGACCGTGCTGTCAAGGCAGCTGAGCTGGCTATAGCCTCACCTCTACTCGAAGCATCAATTGACGGCGCCCACGGCGTTCTGCTCTCTATCCAGGGCGGTTCAGACCTGGGTCTGTTCGAAATTAACGAAGCAGCTCGCCTGGTTCAGGAGGTCGCGCACCCCGATGCCAACATCATCTTTGGTGCCGTCATTGACGATGCGCTGGGTGACGAGGCACGTGTTACCGTCATCGCAGCAGGCTTCGACTCTGTTGACCCCGAAACCAACTCCAACAGCACTAATGCGGCAGCTAACCAGGCTGCACGCACCCAGCAGTCCTTCGGCGGCACCTCAGCCGCCCCCGCTACGGCGGGTAATGGCTTTGGCTCTGCACCTGCTGCGGGTAGCAATAGGAACAACGGTAGCGCTGACGTTCCTACCAACGCGGGTTTCGATGTAGATTTGCCGCCTGTAGTTGAAGACAATCAGCAGAGCCGCCGTGAGACCCTCGACGTTCCGGACTTTCTAAAGTAACAAAAACGGCCCTGCTCGTTTCAAACGAGATAGGGTAGAGGGGTGGAAGCACCGGCTGCTTCCACCCCTCTCGTCTTTAAACTTCACCTACCAGGAGCCCCCGTGACGGACTTTCTGTTTTCGAGCGCTGAGCATAGAACCGTTGACGGTTCTGTAGTAAAGGTAGCTTTCACCTCGGTCGGAGCAGGTAACCTGGGCTTGCATGTTGGCGGCAGCCAGGCCGAAGTATTGACTGCACGCACAAGACTCGAAGAACGACTGCTCGGCCCCAGTGCTCTCTACGGATTCACCTATCTGAACCAGGTACACGGAACTGCGGTGTTCAACGCGGACCAAACCAACCCCCTGCCCGCGGGGCATAGGCAGGTGCTCCCGGGCGCACATCTTTCGGCCCCCACTGCAGATGCCGCCTCTAGCTCGGAGGCAAAACCCCTGGCGATTATGGTGGCTGATTGTATTCCCGTTGTGTTTATAGGGGAGCACCGTCAGAGCGGCCAGCCGGTGTTGGGTGTAGCCCACGCTGGCCGCCGCGGTCTGCTGGACGGGGTTCTGCAGGCTGAGATTCATGACCTGGTGGCCCGTGAAGCAGAAAATATTCATGCCTGGCTCGGCCCTTCCATCTGTGGGCGTTGCTATGAAGTCCCCGAGAGTATGTTCACAGAGTCAGTTGCGCAGTGTGCAGAGGTGGCTTCTCGAACGAGCTGGGGCACCCCAGGTCTTGACCTGCCAGCCGGTGCAGTTGCAGTGTTGAGTAGCCACCCGGCGGGTATTGCCGTTCATACCGATACAGCAGCCTGCACTTTTGAAACCTCAGATCTCTATTCGCACCGTGGTCATACACAGCGAGCAGAAGCTGCTGGCCGAATCGCAGGTCTGGTCTGGGTAGAGTCTGCACAAAACACTATCGATGAGGAGACAGGCCGGTGAAACTGACCTATACCCCTGAGCGGGCCGCTGAACTGCGCGAGCGGGTGGGGGGCGTCCGCAAAATTCTTGAACAGGCAGCCCAAGATGTCAGTGGTGCTCGCACCACAGCCTCGCCAGCCCCTGAGCTGGTTGTGGTCACCAAGTTCTTTCCAGCCTCTGACGTGGCGGCCCTGTACGACACGGGGATGGGCAAGGTCGGCGAGAACCGAGACCAAGAAGCTTCGGCTAAGTCCAAGGAACTGGCTACCTACACTGGCGGCTCACTCCGTTGGGCCTTTATCGGCCAGCTACAGACAAATAAATCAAAGTCAGTGGTGCAGTACGCTAGCGAGGTGCAGTCGGTGGATCGCCTGCAATTAGCTGATGCGCTCTCGAAAGCCTATACCAACCGTCTAGCGCGCTACGAAGCTGGTGAAGCTCCCGCTCCCGCAGCCCACGCCCACGGTGGATTGCGTTGCCTTATTCAGATTGGTCTAGATGAGTCGGTTGAGGCTACCGCGGGTCAGGCAGCTCTTGGGGCTCGGGGTGGTGCTGCCCCAGCAGATGTGGCGGCCCTTGCCGAACGCATCGAATCTTTACCGGGACTCACCCTGGGAGGGATGATGGCAGTTGCCCCGCTGGGGCAGGACGCAGCAGCCGCCTTTGAGCGTCTCTACGGTTACGCCCAGCAACTCCAAGCAACTTACCCGCAAGCTACAACCATATCAGCCGGTATGAGCCACGACCTGGCTGAAGCTGTACGGTGGGGCTCCACCGAAGTCCGAGTCGGCTCAGCCATCATGGGCCCCCGCCCCGTTGCCTAACCTTTGCTCCATACATCAGCCCAACGGCTAAGGACCTTGCCCCTGAATTCACCGGGAATCGGCAGATGCTTCATGGGCTTGTCATTCGGCACAGGCGGCATATTTTTGGTACCGTAAAAGGTTGTTGGAACAGTGGAAACAGCGCCCGAAACCACCGGGTGGGCAACACTGTTGACGAGGGAGGGAACACATGGCTCGCACACTTCACCAGGCGATGGCCTACCTAGGTCTGGGCCAGGTAGAAGATGATAACCAACGGGCGGAGCGCCGTACCCCTGAGACGGTCTATGAAGAAACTGTTTTCATGCCCGATGACCAGTACGAAGACTACGACGACCGTTTAACACGTGAGCCGCGCACCTACGCCTCCTCCACAGCTGACCGCGACGTGCTCCACGGTATAGCTTCTGACCAGGTAGCGGCTCAGAATAATGCGCCCCGGTCTCATGTCACCGAAACCTACGGAACATCCTCCTCAGAGCGTCCTTACGGTAGCGTATCCACCACTGAAGCTGACAAACTGCTCGAGCTGAACTCCACTGGTTCAGACGAGTGGGACCTCCCTGCCACCGATTCAAGGGTCGCCCGTAGCGCGCCCTCTTTCACCCCATCCGTCCCCGAAGAAAGCAGCGACGAATTGCGCCGTATCACCACCATCCACCCCCGCTCCTACAACGATGCCAAGATTATCGGCGAGTCCTTTCGCGAGAATATCCCGGTCATCATGAATGTGACCGACATGGGAGATGCCGACGCAAAGCGTCTTATTGACTTCTCTGCGGGTTTGGCTTTCGCACTCAATGGCCATATTGAGCGCGTCACCGACAAAGTCTTTTTGTTAACCCCCGCCAATCTTGAGGTGCTGGGTGCTGAAGGTACCGAGGTCCCCGTCGCCCTCGATAGCGACGACGACGTAACCCCCTTCAATCAGGTTTAGGTTACGGACTATGGGTTACCTTGTATCCCTGCTGGCGATTGCGCTGTATTTGCTCATCGTGACCTTCATGATTCGTCTGGTGTTTGACTGGGTGACAATGTTTGCCCGGTACTGGCGCCCCAAGGGCATAACGTTGATTTTGGCTTCTTTTGTGTATTCGGTAACAGACCCGCTCATGAACGTGACCCGCCGCTTTATCAAGCCTTTGAACCTGGGTGGTATCTCGCTGGATTTGGGATTTATGGTCTTGCTAGTGGCTCTAGGGTTTGGCTTTATGGTACTCAGTAGGCTGACGCAAACTTTGTCGTAAAACAAGGGCTACCCCGCCCAGCGTGGGCGGGTCGCGGTGAGTGCGCTAGTGAGCGGATGCGTGACCAGTGGCTCATCCTTAATGTGCGCCTAGAATGTTGCAAGCTCTGCCGTTGCCATGTAATTTTGTGTTGTAGTAAATAGGGGACTACCCGAACTTTCAACGCACTGAGAGTTCGAGCGTCGTACACGAGCGCTAACAGCCAACTCTGCTGTAGCTTGACTCGAACCGCTCATCTTGAGGCCGGGTTCAAAGCCGAACGCGGGTGGAATGTCATCTGCCTGCTGGGCGCTAGTGGCCGAAGCAAATACGTTTTAGAAAATAGAGGTGAACAATCGTGGCACTCACGCCTGAGGAAGTCATTAACAAGCGCTTCCAGCCAACTAAGTTTAAGGAAGGCTACAACCCCGAAGAGGTTGATGACTTTCTCGATGAGATTGTCATTGAGCTACGCCGTCTGAACGCTGAAAATTTGAGCCTGAAACGTCAGCTTGAAGAAGCTGAAGCGAAGATTTCTCTGGCTCCTGCACAGCAGTCCACCGGTACAGCGGCAGCGGCTGCTACCTCCCAGCAGTCTGCCACTAACTCGGTTGCATCACCTGCAGCTTCAGCTCCTGTTGCTGACTCCGCTGGCGCACCCTCTAGCGCAACTGGCCTGCTGGCCATGGCTCAGAAGGTCCACGACGACTACGTCTTAGAGGGCAAGCGTGAGCGTGAGCGTCTCATCGGTGAAGGCCGCGATGAAGCCAGTAAGTTGGTTACTGACGCTGAGCAGAAGTCAAGTCAGGTTTTGGGTGAACTTGAAAGGAGCAAGAGTGCCCTTGAAGTTTCTGTGGCCAAGCTGCGTTCCTTTGAGAACCAGTACCGCACTTCGCTACGCGACTACCTGAATAAGCAGCTGACCAACCTTGAGGAGGCTCCGGCACTGGAACCCAAGGGTGATGGCGCTCCAGCCGTAGCTAAAACCGCTAATGACTCGAAGCAGACCCAGGGGTTTGGCGCTTTTAACCAGCGTAATGGCGGTGGAGCTAACAACAATAAGCTCTAGTCTTTAAGATTGGGTATATACCTTAGGCGGCAATTCCCTGCGCAGGGGGTTGCCGCCTGAGATGTTTAAGATAGTCTCTAGCGGTACCCGGGGCGGCCCAGACACGATAAGCTAGGGTGTGCAGTTTTTGATGAGAGATTTACGGGGGCGCTGTGGCTTCGGCGAGGAGTGGTGAGGGTACGATGACGGTGCCCGTGCGGACGATTTCTGGGCTGAGCAAGGCGTTACTGGCCGGTGCGCTGTTCGCTACCATCTATGGGGTTGACCAGTGGGTGAAGCACCTGGTGGAGAGCACCATGCAGGTGGGGCAAACCATCACCGTTATTGATGGGTGGCTTTGGTGGCGCTACTATTTGAACTCCGGTGCTGCTTTTTCAATGGGGGAGGGATCCACCTGGATTTTCACCATCATATCGACCGTGGGGGCTCTGGTCTGCCTGTGGCTCATCGTCCGTGCCCGCACCCTTCCCTGGGTGGTGCTTCTAGCGACCCTGGCCGGTGGGATTGTGGGCAACTTGCATGACCGTCTCTTTCGCGAGCCGGGCTTTGGAGTGGGCCATGTAGTGGATTATATTTCTGTGCCGAACTTTGCGATTTTTAACATTGCGGATGCCTCTATCTGTATTTCGATGGCTGCGATTGTTCTGCTTACTTTTCTGGGCTATCGCATGGATGGTCAGCGGGAGGTAAAAGCTGAGGAGACCGCTGTGAAAGGTGGGGCATCGGAATGAGCCAGAAGATTGAGCTGGAATTTGTGATAGCAGGGGAGCAGGCGGGTACCCGTTTAGACGCCCTGCTGGCGGAGGTCTCTGGCCAGTCCCGTGCTACGGTGGCTACCTGGTTTAGAGACGCCGCTGTAAGGCTTTTCGATACCGGGGGCAGGGAAGTGAAGGCAAAGGCGTCCACCAAGGTAGCTGCCGGGCAGACCGTGCGTGCTACTGGCTCACCCCCTCGTGACCTTACACGGATTGAGGCGGAGCAGATTGATGGTTTCTCCCTCGTGTACCAGGACGATGACATAGTGGTGGTCGATAAGCCCACCGGTGTTGCAGCCCACCCCTCCATGGGCTGGCACGGGCCTACCGTCGTCGGCGCCCTCAAGTATGCCGGAGTTGAGATTGCCACCAGCGGAGCTGCTGAACGGCAGGGCATCGTGCACCGCTTGGACGTGGGTACCTCAGGCCTCATGGTGGTCGCTAAAAATGAGCGCGCCTACTCGGTGCTCAAGAGTGCCTTCAAAGAGCGAACAGTGAATAAGGTGTACCACACTCTGGTGCAGGGGTTACCCGACCCCCTCAAGGGCACCATTGATGCCCCGATTGGCCGTCATCCCGGCAGCGAGTGGAAATTTGCGGTCAGCGAGGACGGAAAACCCGCTATCACCCACTATGAGGTACAAGAAGCTTTTGGCCCGGCGTCCCTGGTTGAGGTGCACCTTGAGACCGGCCGTACTCATCAGATCCGCGTGCATTTTTCGGCTTTACGCCACCCCTGCGCCGGTGATCTGACCTATGGGGCTGACCCGGTGCTTTCAGCCCACCTGGGGCTGACCCGCCAGTGGCTTCACGCTCACCGCCTAGGCTTTACGCACCCTAGCACCGGTGAGCCCGTCGAATATGTGAGCCCCTACCCGCAGGATTTGGTCTACGCGCTAGAAGCCCTGCGCGAGGGCAACTTTGGTTCTTAGTTGAGATTTGTAGAGAGGTAGCGTCATGACTCGAACTGACTTCACCCACTTGCACGTGCACACCGAGTACTCCATGCTTGACGGTGCCGCCCGACTCACCGATCTCTTTGAGCACTCCAAGAATCTCGGCATGAATGCCTTAGCGACGACCGACCACGGCTTTCTCTTTGGTGCCTTCGACTTTTGGAACAAGGCCAAGCAAGCCGGGGTTAAACCCATTATTGGGGTGGAAGCCTACCTGACCCCGGGCACAGCCCGTTCTGACCGAACCCGAGTGAAGTTTGGTGAGGGCGGCCGTGATGACGTCTCTGGTGGTGGCGCTTACACGCACATGACCATGTGGGCAGAGAACACACAGGGCATGCATAACCTGTTTCGGGCGTCATCGCTTGCCTCACTTGAGGGGCACTTCTACAAGCCGCGTATGGATCGCGACCTGTTGCAAACCTACGGCAAGGGCCTGATCGCCACTACCGGCTGCCCCTCTGGTGAAGTCCAGACTCGTTTGCGCCTGGGCCAGTACCGCGAGGCCCTGCAGGCGGCATCTGACTTCCGTGACATCTTCGGCAAAGAAAACTTCTACTGCGAGCTCATGGACCACGGTCTTTCCATCGAGAAAAACGTGATGGCCGACTTGCTCAAGCTCGCCAAAGAGCTCGACCTGCCCCTGGTCGCTACCAACGACCTGCACTATACTCACGCCGAGGACGCCAAAGCGCACGCCGCCTTGCTCTGCGTGCAGTCGGGCTCCACCTTGCAGGACCCTAAACGTTTTAAATTCGACGCCGATAACTTCTACCTCAAGTCGCCAGCTGAGATGCGCGAACTCTTCCGCGACTACCCCGAGGCCTGCAACAACACCATGGAGATCGCCGAGCGCTGCTCTGTGGAGTTCAATACCAAGGCCAACTATATGCCCAACTTCCCCGTACCCGAGGGCGAAAACGAGGAATCCTGGTTCGTCAAAGAAGTTGAGCGCGGCTTGCACTATCGATTCCCCAAGGGGGTGCCCGATGATGTCCGCAAGCAAGCTGAGTACGAAGTGGACGTTATCTCCCAGATGGGCTTCCCCGGCTACTTTCTGGTGGTTGCCGACTTTATCAACTGGGCCAAGGAGAACGGCATCCGCGTGGGCCCCGGTCGCGGCTCGGGTGCGGGCTCTATGGTTGCCTACGCCATGCGTATCACTGACCTGAATCCGCTTGAACACGACCTGATTTTCGAGCGCTTTCTCAACCCTGATCGCGTTTCCATGCCTGACTTCGACGTGGACTTTGACGATCGCCGCCGCTCTGAAGTGATTCACTATGTGACCGAGAAGTACGGCGAAGATAAGGTGGCTATGATTGTCACCTACGGCACTATTAAAGCCAAGCAGGCGCTCAAGGATTCCTCCCGTGTGCTGGGCTACCCCTTCTCCACCGGTGAGCGCTTGACCAAGGCCATGCCTGAGGACGTCATGGGCAAAAATATTGCCTTGGCGAATGTCTATAACTCTGACGACAAGCGTTACAACGATGCGCAGGAGTTGCGAGACCTGATTGAGACTGATCAGGATGCCGCTAAGGTCTTTGAAACAGCCAAGGGCCTTGAGGGCCTCAAGCGCCAGTGGGGCGTGCACGCGGCGGGCGTCATTATGTCGAGTCACGACCTCATTGATGTGATTCCCATTATGCGCCGAGAGCAGGACGGGCAGGTTATCACCCAGTTCGATTACCCCACCTGTGAGGGGCTGGGGCTGATTAAGATGGACTTCTTGGGCCTGCGTAACCTGACCATCATTTCGGATGCGATTGAAAATATTAAGCTCAACCGCGACCTTGACCTTGATCTTGAGACACTTGAACTTGATGACGCTGCCTCCTACAAGCTACTTGCTCGTGGCGACACCCTGGGCGTCTTCCAGCTCGACGGCGGGCCCATGCGTCAGCTACTCAAGCTCATGCAGCCCGACCACTTTGAGCACATTTCGGCGGTCCTGGCCCTCTACCGCCCAGGCCCCATGGGTGCGAACTCCCACACCAACTATGCCCTGCGCAAAAACGGTCTACAGGAGGTCACCCCCATCCACCCGGAGCTTGAGGAGCCTTTGGCGGAAATTCTGGGAACCACCTACGGCCTGATTGTGTATCAGGAGCAGGTTATGGCGATCGCCCAGAAGGTTGCTAACTACTCTCTGGGTGAGGCAGACATTCTGCGCCGTGCCATGGGCAAGAAGAAGAAGGAGGAGCTGGATAAACAGTACGCCACCTTCCGCCAGGGCATGCTTGATAACGGCTACTCTGAGGGCGCGGTGAAGGCACTGTGGGACATCTTGCTTCCCTTCTCTGACTACGCCTTTAACAAGGCTCATACCGCAGCCTACGGTCTGGTGTCTTATTGGACTGCCTACCTGAAGGCGCACTTTCCCCAGGAGTACATGGCTGCCCTGCTGACCTCGGTTGGCGATGACAAAGACAAACTGGCGCTCTACCTAAACGAATGCCGCCACATGAAGATTACGGTGCTACCGCCCGATGTGAATGAATCGGCCCTGAACTTCACCCCTGTGGGTGACGACATTCGCTTTGGTATGGGAGCAATTCGTAACGTGGGTGCCAATGTGGTTGCGGCCATGGTTGCTAGCCGCGAGGAGAAGGGCCGCTATGAGAGTTTCAATGACTTTCTCGCCAAGGTGCCCGTTGTGGTCTGCAATAAACGTACCGTGGATTCGCTGATTAAGGCCGGTGCTTTTGACTCGCTGGGTCACAACCGACGCCCGCTCTCTATGATTCACGAGGAGGCCATTGACGCAACCGTCTCAATCAAGCGGCAGGAGGCCGCCGGTCAGTTTGACCTCTTCGGTGGGCTAGGGCTTGAGGAGGATAACCCGGTCGGGGAGTTTGCGGTGCAGGTTCCGGATTCCCCCGAATGGGAGAAGCGCGACAAGCTCAACTTTGAGCGCGAGATGCTGGGCCTTTACGTCTCTGACCACCCCCTACGCGGCTTAGAAGATGCCCTTGATGCTCTCTCGGATTCAACCATCCAGGGCTTGCTTTCTGAGGATTCGGTTAAGCCTGACGGTGCGATTGTGACCGTAGCAGGCATGATTACCTCGGTCTCCCGCCGCATCGCCAAGAACTCGGGTAACCCCTATGCTCGGATTGAGCTGGAGGACCGCACGGGGTCTATTGAGGTCATGTTCTTTGGCCGGGCCTATGAGCCGATTGCGGGGGTGCTGGCCGAAGACCTGATTTGTACCATCAAGGGGCGCCTGCAGCGCCGTGACGACGGGTCGGTGACTCTAAGCGCCCAGGAGCTGAATATACCCGAGATTTCGGCGGACAGTGTGGGTGGACCAGTGACCATCGTGCTCCCGGAATACAAGGCTACCGAGGAGGCTCTGGGGCAGCTGCGCGATATTCTGCGCAACCACCGCGGTGAATCCGAGGTGCGAATCGCCATGACTACCCGTACCAAGCGTCTGCTGATTCGTCTGGGCGCAGACCTGCGTGTTAACCCAAACCCGGCTCTCTTTGGTGACTTGAAGGTGCTCCTGGGCCCGGCCTGCTTGGACGCGTAGCTTGGGGAACAAGGAACGCCCTACCCACTGCAACCGTTTAAAACAGTGAGAGCACGTAGACTCTACGTGCTCTCACTGTTGTGCTCCACCTTGCACAGAAGGCGGTAGCGCGTTAGGGGCGGCCTATATCGGCTGGTTTATCGTACTGGTAGCCCTTGGGTGAGCTGGGGAAGAAGTACATGACGAACGGAACGATACCAAGAGCAACGAGGGTAAGCAGGTAGAAAGCGCCGTGAAAACCAGCGTCCTGTAGCCTGCGCCAGCTGACGGCAATAGTGCAAACAAGCGTGATTAGACCCCAAAGCCCGAGAAGAATGAGAAGAACAATGACGCCGTAGGCAGGCTCGGTGCTACTTTCAGCGAGTGCCTCGTACTCAGCGCGGGTGATTTCACCAGTCACGTATTGAGTGGAGGCCTCATTGAACCTGGCTACTTCGCTCACTCTGCTTGCGACGGCAAAGCTCAAGATGATTGCCATGACGAGTGTAACGAGATAAAAGGTGCCGTAAACCCACCAGAACTCTGAGCGAGATGCCCTACCTGAGAAGTGGAAGAGGTACTTGAAATTATTTTTCAGTGCCTGGCTGAAACCGACAGCGGGGCGGGGCTGTGAACCGGTCGAAGCTGGCTGGTGATAGTCAGTGTTCTCCATGAGGGGAACCCTTTCGAATCATATGCGATTTAGTGATGTGTACATGGAGCCAGGTAGCTAGGGGGCAAAGCTGACTCCGCTTCTTAGTGTAGCGGCTCTGACCTCTAAGAATAAATATTTAATGCTCTACGGGCAGTTATGGCAAAGGAATCTGGTTGTTTAAAGCCGTGTGGAGTCGTAGCGCTGGCGGTTGGCCTGTACTTCAGCTAGGTGGGTTTCGGCCCAGATACGCACTGCTGTAAGAGGCTCTACGGTGGTGGCGCCTAGGGGAGTGAGCTTGTAGTCCACGCGCGGGGGCACACTGGCGGTGACCAGGCGTTCAACCAACCCGTCGCGTTCCATGGAGCGCAGGGTTTCAGTGAGAACCTTGGGTGAGATGCCCTCTACCCGGGTTTTGATGTCCTTGAACCGCACCGGCTCACCGTCAGCAAGCACGGCGACGATCAGCGGTGTCCAGCGGTCGGTCAGGTGGCGCAGCACCATGCGGGAGGGGCAGTGCTGGCTCAGAACGTCGGCGGGCAGCTGCTCTGCGTCGGGCGGGGAAGCGGGGCGGACGTCCGCGCTGACCTGGGTTGAGGAGGGCATGGTGGGCCTTTCGAAAAGTTTTTTAAAAATCTTCCAATAGTTACCTTGAGGTAATTAGTTTCTAAAATATACTATAGAACTATCAGAAAACGAAAACAACTTCTTCAAGGAGAAACCCCATGAACATCTCAGTCATCGGCGCAGCAGGTATGGTCGGCTCAGACATCGTCGCAGAAGCTAAGAACCGCGGCCACGAAGTCACCGGCTACACCCGCAGCGGCTCAGCAGGCACCTCAGCCCTTGATCTGGCTAACACCCAAGCCCTGGTAGAGGTCATTAACTCCTCTGATGCCACCGTCATTTCCGTAGCTAGCCGTGGTGACTACTCCGCAGCTATTGCCGCCCACCGTGCCCTCATAGCCGCTGCCCCCACCGGCCGCTTCCTGGTTGTTGGCGGTGCCGGTGCCCTGAATGTCGGGGAAGGCCTGCTGCTGGAGAGCCCCGACTTCCCCGCAGAATACCTGCCCGAAGCCAAGACCTTCGCAACCGTCCTTGAGGACTACCGGGCTGCGTCCGGTCTGAACTGGACCATGCTGGCCCCCTCACCCATGATCGCCCCCGGCGCCCGTACCGGTGACTACCGTACCGAGCTGGACGTCCCCGCCGGCATGTTCGTCTCCACCCAGGACTTCGCCGTAGCGGCCCTGGACGAAATTGAAAACCCCGCCCACGCCGGTACCCGTTTCACCGTTGCTTCAGCTGATGAGGCAGCAGCCCAGGGTAAGTAGGACTACCTGTTTATCTTGCACAAAGATAGGGAACAATAGTTCCCGGGTGCTCGATATGGTAGCTGGGGCAGGGCAGCAATCATTCCTGCCGGAGGCAGACAGACCCACTCCAGGTGCATGAAGAAGGACCGTGAAGCAGCACGCTTCACGGTCCTTTGTGTGGGGTTGACTAGGCCGTTTTCCCTTCCCTCCGCTTTTTGAGCAGGGGGATTACGCGGCGTACCAGGTAGACGGTGATGAATACCCCCAGAATGATGAAGGTAAGGGCGACGAAACCCGCCAGAATCGGCAGGAGGAGGGCAAAGATACCGAAGAAGAAGGCGGCAATGTCTTCGCCGATGCTGACAGCGATGTTGGAGACAGGCTCGGGGGAGAGGTTGACGACGGCGCGGGCACTGGTCTTGGTGGCGTGGACGCCGAAGGCGCTCGCTGCACCGACGGCCGCAAGCACGAGGGCGTTGGCGGTGCTTGTTTCTCCGCCGAGGAGGTAGCCGATAGCGCCACCGGCGACGGGGCGGATGATGGTGTGGGCGGTGTCCCAGAAGGAGTCGAAGAGGGCAATTTTGTCGGCGGCAAAATCTACGAGGACGAGGACGCCCGCTATCACGAGCACATCGGTGCGTTGCAGGGCGGCAGGGACGATATCCAGGCCGAAGAAGCGGCCAGAAAGACCCAGGAGTAGGAGCATCAGGTAGGGGCGGATCCCGCTGACAGCGCCGGAACTCAGGGTGAGCATGAGGGTTTCCATGGAACTCAGTCTACCGGGAGAGCCAGAAGACTCAGGCTGACTCTGCATGGCGGCGGCTGCCTCAGCGCTGGCCCTGCCCTTTAAGGTTTATCGAGTTTCATGTAGCCTGTATCAATGCTATGATGAATACAATCGTCCCCCTCCCAAGCCTATCGCAGAAGCTCAAATGGGAGGGGCCTTTTGCATCTGAAAGGTGTGCAATGAAGCCCTACCTTACCCCAGAAGAACAGGCCGATCTCGTGGTGAAACGGGGTCTAGCGGTAGATAATTTAGATGCCTGTCTAGAATTCTTCAGGACCAATAACTATTACAGATTTTCAGGGTATGCCCGGTATTTTCAGGTCGCTCCAGAACGAGGTGATGATACATTTCGCACCGGAGTATCGTTCAGTGCTATTTGTCGGGTTTATGATGATGACGCGAGGCTGCGTGGTTTGCTACTTGCTCGCCTAACCGAGATTGAGCTGCTACTCAGAACAGTACTTGCTAGGGTACTGGCCCGAGACTATGAAGCATACCGCCGTTATCTAGATTCTGATTTTTATGGGTCAACTGGTGACCATGTTCGGTTAGCCTGTACCAGGGATATAGATAGGAGCCGTGATCGGCACATCTTGAAGTATGTGGAACAGGGTGCCGGCCAAGGAGACGGCCTTCAGTCTTTACCGATTTGGTCTGCGGTTGAGGCATTTTCCTTTGGCACCCTATCTAAAGTGATTGAGCTAGGTGATAGTGGAGAACTAGCCCGAAAAGTAGCTCAAGAACTCGGGGTAGCTAAAGCAGGCTTTGCCTATAGAATTAGGGCGCTGGTGTACCTGAGAAATAGATGTGCTCATCATAGTCGCTTGTGGCACCACTCGGTGATTGATGCTGGCCCTACCCCTAACAATGTTCGAGTAAAAGCTAAAAGGCTAGTGGGGCAGTTTGAGCCTCGATCTGTTGCGGATGTCATTGCCTCGTTGGATGATCTCTATGTACGAGCCGGTCTTGGGCAACCTCTCATGCCAGAAGTATTCAAACTCTTTTCTCACTCTAGTCATACGTGGAAGGGGTATACGACCCCGGTTTCTCCGAGAGACCACCGCCCATAGCATCGTGGAGGGTAGGGGTAAAACAAGCAGGTTCTTTGAGTGAAGCTAACCAACTCTACGCTTTTCACATCGGCACACGAGGTTGAGGAGTTGCTCCTTCCTGTGTTCCTTTTCTTGAAGAAACATCTCTGAACGAACCGTCAATGAATGTTCACCTGATGCTGAAAATTCCCTAGTAGCGATTTGCAACGTGCTGACTCAGCGTCCTAATTGCATTGTCGATGTTAACTAAAGCCTTATCTCTAGAATCACCACTCATTCTTTTTGGCCCCGTAACCGGAACAGGAGCTGCGGCAGTAAAACCTGTATCAACGGTTATCACCTCTGCGTACTGAAATTTTCTTCTGAACAAGCCAGGTTTATCCCATGTATATGTAACTTCTACATCTAGAACTTCTGGAGTTCCTCCGACTTTTTCTGCTTTGACTGTCCGCCATATGATTCTGAAACTTGCATGTGGAGCTAAATAGAAAGGGCGATTGAAGACCTTATCCAGAAGCGGCAAAATATACTCATTTTCTCCGCCCTCTAGTTTACCAAGCGGCTTGAGAACAACGTTGTGTGCGGGGGACTGACCGTAGTTAGTAACCACTAAATCAATTGCACCGTTGAGATGGACGCCCAGCCTCGGTTCGAGAGCAATGTAGGGCCTGGTGCGCTCGCGAGAGTCTGACGCTAGCTTCATGAGGTTGAGCACCGCAAAGATAACACCAAGAATTGCTGTTATGACGGTCAGCGGACCGGCTTCAGTTTTCAAAAATGACCAAGGATCAAGAGTAGCTATGAATACCATGCTCCAATTATCCCAGGGTAGATAGGCCCCAGAAAGCCTTTCGCTGTGATGCTGTAGTGTCTACATCGTCTAGCCGAAGCCCAGAATGGGTATCCTTAGAGAAGTCGAAATCTTATCACCATAGGGGAGTGGCATGGCTCGGTTGAACCTTTCCGCAATTGAGGAACGCATGAAGCCGCTAGGACGGCGTGAAGTCTATGACCAGGACTTCATCTTCGACCTGCTGGCAGCTTACGGCCGCCCCAAAAGCACCATTAGCCGCCTCAGAAGCGGGCATCTGAATGTTGCTCAGGATCCTGACCGCGAGGTTGCCCTGAAGAACTACGTCTACTTCAGCGAAGCCTGGCCCGGGCAAGACACCCTAGAACTTTTAGAAAAGCTCCGGCTCGCAGCCCACGTCACCCGCTATTCCCCGCGGTTTATTATCGTGACTGACTACCAGGAACTGTTGGCCGCTGACACCAAAACCGGTGAAACTCTCGCAACCCCTATTGCCCAGATCGACCAGAAGTTCACCTTTTTCCTTCCCTGGGCCGGGATGGAAAAAGCCCAGTACACCTCAGAAGCCCACGCCGATGTCAAGGCAGCTGAAAAGATGGGCAAGCTTTTTGATGAACTGCTTTCAGCCAACCCGCATGTAACTGAGTCGGAGAGCGCCCGCCACCTGCTTAACGTGTTTTTTACCCGCCTGCTCTTCTGCTTCTTCGCAGAGGACACCGGAATTTTTGACGATAACCAGTTCACGAATGCGGTAAGCAGGTTCACCCAGGCGGATGGTAGTGACACCCAGGAATTCTTGACAGGTCTCTTTGATGCCCTTGATACCTCTGATCCCCACGAGAAGACCGGGGTTTTTGCGGACTTCCCCTACGTGAACGGCCGGCTGTTCAGTAGGGGCGGTGAGAACGAGGGGCTCGTGGTGCCTGCCTTTACCCAGAAGGCAAGGGAGTCCCTCATTGAGCTGGGCACCCTCAAATGGCAGGAGATCAACCCGGATATTTTCGGTTCCATGTTCCAGGCAGTGGTTGCCCCGGGTCAGCGCTCTGACCTAGGGCAGCACTACACCTCGGTGCCGAACATTCTCAAAACCATCGAACCCCTCTTCCTGGATGAGTTGCGCGAAGAGTTCGACGCAGCCTACAACAGCGTCAAGAAACTACAGAAACTACTGAATCGCATAGCGGCAATCCGAATCTTTGACCCTGCCTGTGGGTCCGGTAATTTCTTGGTCATTGCCTACAAGGAGCTCCGCCGCCTGGAACACGCTATCTTAGAGCGCCTCCAAACGATTGGCGGTAACAAGCAGGGCTTCCTCTACCACGACTCACAGATTTCCATTGAACACTTCTACGGCATTGAGATCGACGACTTTGCGGTAGAAATAGCGGTGCTCTCCCTCTGGATTGCCAAGCACCAGATGAACCGGGAGTTCAAGGAAAAATTCAGCATCGAAATTCCTCTGATTCCCCTCAAAGAGACAGGCCAGATTAAGGCCGGTAACGCCACCCGCCTCGACTGGAAGCAGATCTGCCCCAACGAGGGAACAGATGAAGTATATCTGATCGGTAATCCACCCTATGTGGGATCTTCCATGCAAACCAAGGAGCAAAAGGAAGACTTCCCCTACGTATTTGGGGAGCGACCCTACTCTAAGAAACTGGACTATATTGCCCTCTGGTTCGTTAAGGGAGCGGACCATATCCGCGGCACAAAGGCCCAGCTAGCCTTCGTCTCAACGAACTCAGTAGCCCAAGGCGACCACGTAGCCCTCATGTTCCCTACGATCCTTAGTGGTGGGATTGAGATTGGCTACGCCTATACCTCCTTTAAATGGGAGAACAACGCCAAACGGAATGCGGGTGTCTCCGTAGTGGTGATTAGTCTCAGAAACCTATCTCAAGATAGTAAATACTTGTATTCTGAAAAAGTGAGTCAAATTGTGGATAATATATCTCCCTATTTGACTGATGGTGATGATTTAATAGTGTCGGGTAGAAGTAATCCTTTATGTTCTGAATTTCCTGCTATGAAATTTGGTAACAAATCTGTCGACGGGGGGAATCTAATATTATCAAGCAATGAAAAAGATGAACTAATAGCTGCTGGAAATAGTCTGTCAAAGTTCTTAAAAAAATTTGTTGGCGCGAGCGAGTATATCAACGGTAAAGATCGTTTCTGCCTTTGGATAAATGAATCTGAATATTTAATGTTGAAGGACTCGCCACTTGTCGGCGAACGGTTCAACCGAGTAAAAAAGATGAGGCTGGCAAGCCGCGACAAAGGGGCTCAAAAATTAGCTGAGACTCCTTGGCGTTTCCGGGAACAGAATATTGGGAAGGCTATTATCGTTCCAAGCGTTTCTTCTGAGCGGCGATCTTATATTCCGATTGGCTTTGTGGGTGATGATACCGTTATCTCAAATCTTGCGTATGCGATTTATGACGCTGAACCCTGGCTTTTTGCTCTTCTCACCTCGCGACTACACATGGTTTGGGTAGCTACTGTTGGTGGCAAACTTGAAACTCGGTTACGTTATACCAACACCCTGGTCTACAACACCTTCCCGGTTCCTCCACTCAACGAGAAGACTAAGGAGAAGCTGACCGCTGCTGCCCTGCGCGTCCTTGACGTCCGTGAGTACCACTGCGAGAAGACCCTGGCTGAACTCTACGACCCCGACAAAATGCCAGACGACTTGAAAAGCGCCCACCTGGCTATCGACTACCTCGTCGACTCCCTCTACTCCAAAAAACCCTTCGAAACAGACGAAGAACGCCTGGCAGTACTCTTCGATCTCTACGAAAAAATGACCGCCGAAGAAGCAGAAGGCGAAGCAGCTGCCAAAGCCGCCAAGAAAACCAGCCGCAGGGCCCGCGGACCCAAAACAACCGCGTCCGCACCTGCCACCACACCCACCACCCACGAGAACTAACCATGAGCACTCCAACCGACAAGACCAAGAACATCGTCAACGTCACCTACGCCCAAGCAGGCACCTCCGTCACCACCGACGAACTGGGCATGCGCGAAATGCAACGCCGCGTCTACGCCGAACGAGCCGCCCAATACCTACTGGTCAAAGCACCCCCGGCCTCCGGCAAATCCCGTGCCCTCATGTTCGTCGGCCTCGACAAACTCTTCAACCAAGACCGCACCAAGGTCATCGTCGCCGTTCCCGAACGCTCCATCGGCGCCTCCTTCGCCAGCACCAAGCTCACCGCCCACGGCTTCTTCGCCGACTGGGACGTCAAACCCGAAAACAACCTCTGTACCCCCGGCTCATCCAGTAAAAAAGTAGACCGCTTCACCAATTTCCTCAAAGGCCCAGACACCGTCCTCGTCTGCACCCACGCCACCCTACGCTTCGCCTTCGAAAAACTCGCCCCCGAAGAATTCAACGGCACCGTGCTCGCCATCGACGAATTCCACCACGTCTCAGCAGACCTCGACAACAGCCGCCTCGGCTCCCTACTCAGCGACATCATGGCCCACTCCGACGCCCACATCGTCGCCATGACAGGTTCCTACTTCCGCGGCGACTCCGTACCCGTGCTCACCCCCGAAGATGAAGCCAAATTCACCCCCGTCACCTTCAACTACTACGACCAGCTCAACGGCTACCAACACCTCAAAACCCTAGGAATTGGCCACCACTTCTACCAGGGGCGCTACACCGACGCCATCGACCAGGTACTCGACCTCGACAAGAAAACCATCCTGCACATACCCAGCGTTGGATCAGGCGAATCTACCAAAGACAAATACGAAGAAGTCGGCTTCATCCTCGACACCATCGGCGACCACGTAGAAACCGAAGACGACACCGGAATCATCGTCATGCGCCGCAAAGACACCGGCCAACTGGTGCGCGTAGCCGACCTCGTAGACGACACCGACCCCAAAAAACGCAGCGCTACCCTCACCTACCTCACCACCATCGCCTCCACAAACCGCGACGCAGTAGACATCATCATCGCACTCGGCATGGCCAAAGAAGGCTTCGACTGGCCCTACGCAGAACACGCCCTCACCGTCGGCTACCGAGCCTCCCTCACCGAAGTCATCCAAATCATTGGGCGAGTCACCCGAGACTCAGAAGGCAAAACCCACGCCCAATTCACCAACCTCATCGCCGAACCAGACGCCGCCCAAAGCCAGGTCACAGTCTCCGTCAACAACACCCTCAAAGCCATCACAGCATCCCTGCTCATGGAACAGGTACTAGCCCCCAACTTCAACTTCAAAGCCAAAAAGGGGAACGACGACTACCCCGACCCCGGCACCATCGCCATCAAAGGCTTCAAAGAACCCTCAACAGAACGAGTACGCCAAATCGTCCGCACCGACCTTAACGACCTCAAAGCCAAAATCCTGCAAGATGACTCCTTTGCCCGAGCCGCAACAGGAGCCCTCGATGCAGAAACCACTAACAAGGTCATCATCCCCAAAATTATCCGCACCCAGTACCCCGACCTCAATGATGAAGAAGTAGAAGAAGTCCGTCAGCAGGTTGTTGTGGACTCCGTCGTCAAGAACGGCGAAGTACGCAACGTAGGTGATAAAAAATTTGTGATGATGGCTGATAAGTTCATCAACATTGACGACCTCAACATCAACCTGATTGACACTATTAACCCCTTCCAGAAAGCCTTTGAGGTACTCTCAAAGTCAGTCACCCCCCCAATGTGCTTCGGCTTATTTCAGATACCATAGCCACCAATAAAATCGTGATGACACCGGAAGAAGCCTTGGCTCTCTACCCCAAAATTAAAATGTGGGTACAGGTCAACGGCCGCAAACCCGAACGTCGAACCGAAGACGCCACCGAACGTACCTATGCTGAAGCCCTACTCATCCTGCAAAAAGCTAAGCGAGAACGGGAACAGCGACGGGCAGCTGCTGGGCAGGCACCCGAAACAGAGTCACAGAGCTAGGAAGGCTAATCCATGAGCATTGAGAAAACCTCATTCGATGATTTGTTAGACCAGCTCATTGCTGATGACACCGACGGGCTGCTCGATACCCCCGAGAAACCCAAGCCCATTACCGCTACCGATCGGCTTGAACGTGCCTTTCTTGAGATCGTAGATTTCCGACGGGAGCACGACCGCCTGCCCTCGCCTGAAACCCTTGAGATTTCAGAACGAAAACTAGGGGCACGACTAGTGGGTTTCCTCAATGATGAAGCCAAAGCTGATCTAGTACGGCACCTAGACGAGTTTGACCTTCTGGCTCTACCCGAAGCACCCACCAGCGTCGATGAGCTATTTGAAAGTGACATCGATGTTTTTGACCTGCTTGAAGACGAGAATGATATCTACGACTTCACTGGCATGGAGGAGCTGCAACGAGAACCCGATGAGTTAGATGTAGCTCAGCGTAAAAAAGCCGAAGACTTTGAAAAGTTCAAGCCCTTCTTCGAGCTTAAACACCAGCAACTGGAAACTGGGGAGCTGAAACTTGGTGACTACACTGGAGTCTCAACCATCAAGCAGGGGCGCTTCTTCGTACTCGGCGGAGTCATGCTTTACGTGGCAGAGGTAGGGGAGACCGAACACGTCAAAAATGGTGATCGAATGGTACCCAAGGAGCGGCTGAGAGTTATCTTCGAAAACGGTACTGAATCCTCTATGTACCGCCAATCACTGGCTGTACGGCTAGGGGAGAAAGACGGCCTAGCCCTACAAGAAACAAACCACAGTGACTTCGCAACCGAAGAACTGGGCGATAACTTCATGCCCGACGGCTACATTTATGTGCTGAAATCGATGAGCACTAACCCGGATATTGCGCAGCTTCGTGACCTTTATAAGATCGGGTTTTCGCGCGGGCCTGTGCAGAAGCGAATAGCTCATGCAGAGACACAGCCCACCTACCTGATGGCACCGGTTGAATTGGTTGCAGAATACGCGGTGCAGAATGTGAAGGCTTCAAAGCTGGAGCACCTCCTCCACAGAATCTTTAGTGACGTACGCCTGGACATCGTTTTGAGCGACGAAGCTGGGCAGCCTTTCAAACCCTCAGAGTGGTTCATAGTACCCCTAGAGGTTATTGATCAGGCTGTACTCATGGTCATCAATGGTGACATCGTGGACTTCGAGTACGTACCGGAGCTGCAGAAGCTGAAATATATCGGAGAGAGCTGAAATGAATGTTAGAGTGCCGACCCGTAAAGATATTTTTACGGGTTACTTATATATAATAATCAGTGTTTTTTTGGCTACTTCGGTTTTGGTTGTATCATGCTCAATTCTCATTCCTCATGCTGGCAAAATTCAAGGGGAGGATATTTATAAGATTTTACCAAAGCTCAAGGAGGGAGTCGGCGTTCTTGTAGAATCTTTTCAAATTTTTCCTTCGAGCACGTGGCTTTCTGTGGCTGCACTGGTTGTTGCTCTAATGATTGCACTATCAATTATTCCAGGAAAATTGATGGTGGAAGCTGAATTAGATTACATGGAGAATCTGAGATATCTTTCAGTGACAATATCGTTAATTTCTCTGATTGCTGTCGCTTCTTCTTTGTCGTTGCTTGGGTTTCAAGTGTGGTCCGGTTATTATCATAATGAAGAGAATTTTGTCCAACTGCTTTTTTCGATGATTATTTCATCTTTTGTTTTTATTTTTGGTGCCCTTAATACAGCCCCTTCGAGCGTAAGGGTTCTTCAGGAGATGGAGTCTATCGATAAAAAGATTTCCAGATTGGCCATTCCTCCATGGTGCGAGAAGAATGACTACCAAGGGAAGGTGTTAAAAATAAAATCAAAGGGTGTGTCTGGTGTGTACTCTGGAATTTTTAGAGTGAGGTTTATGTTGGCCAAGTATTATCTCCCTTCTCTTATTCTTCTATTGGTTCTATCGGTAGTTGTTTCAGTCTTTGGGTGGCAAGACGGAAAAATGGTCGTATTATTCGTATTCACTTTTGTATTCCCTCTCGGCTTTATTGTTTTTATATTTGAGCGATGGAATAGAATTCGCTTTGTAGGGAGTGTAGCTTCAGAGAAAAATGTTTTAGAGTTGTCTCTGATGGTGGTGGTAGCAATTCTATTGAGTCTATCTCCGATAATGATCACGAGTGGTGTTATTTATGGTGCATTGGTGGTTGGTGGTGGCGTATCTGGTTGGCTGGTTAGTCTTTTGTTTCTATTCTCTATCATCTATACAATCATATCTCCTTTGATTTGGATTCGTAGGATATTTCGAGAATATAAAGACGGTATTGAGGAGTTGGTGCGTGAGAGGCTACATAGATCATTGTCTAGTCGGAGATCTGATCTGGAGAAAATTTTAGAAAGTGTTAATTAGTAATAAGCTTTATACCTTCCAAGAGATTTGGAAAAGGATGCTTATCCATAAGGGCAGATGAAGCAGGCTCGCAGCGAAGCTGCTGGCTCGGCGGCTGGCGTGAATCGCCTCGTGAGCGAAGCGAACCAGGCGAGAGGGTCGGCAGCGAGCGTGAGCCTGCTTCACCATATGAAAATACAGCCGGGTACTAGATGAAAAAAGAACTAGGGTCCTGCTATGCAAAAGACTGTTAGATGAAGATGGATGACTATATAAACTTGGACCCCATGCCCCTTTCCACCTCCCGCGCCCTCTACGAGGCGGCGTCCGCGCACGCCCTGGCCCTGCCCGAGGCTGAAATCTACCGCTTCAGCCCCCGCAGCGAGGCCGAAGCTGCCCGCGTGAGCGGCAAGTGGTTCATGGTGCTAGCTGAGAAGGACGGCACCCAACTGGTCAACCTCAAAGCCCACCCGGCAGACGTCGCCGCCATCATCGAAACCCACCCGGCGGCGCGTCCGGCCTGGCACATGAACAAAACCCACTGGTACACCCTCACCAACGGCCCAGACCTCCCCGCTGAACTTCTTTGCGAGCTCATTACCGAGTCCTACCTCACCGTCGTCGAGGCCATGCCCAAAGCCAAGCGTCCGCCCAGCTGGCAGACGATGACCGAGAGCATCACCCCGGGGATAAGGTAACCACCTTCCCCTATCTTTTTCACAACCGCACCACTAAGCTAGAAACACAACAACACAGCGCGAAGGAGGACAACATGGGCACAGCAGATTCCCTACAACTAGTAGCAGCAGAACCGTTAGTCACAGGTATCTCCCCGCTCGCAGTAGCAACTTACCTACTTGCCCGTGATGCTTCACGCGATGACTCTGACGTTACTCAGATGAAGCTCCACAAACTTCTTTACTTCGCCCAAGCCAATTACCTCGCGTCGACCGGGCAGCGCCTCTTCGATGCCCATATCGAAGCATTCGAGCACGGCCCTGTTGTCGAGTCCATCCGCCGTCATTACGAACAATTTGGGCGCAGGATTATCGTTGTAGCAGATGCCAGTCAAAGTGGAAACGGTAAACAGGAACTACCTGAAAATATTGCCAACTACCTTGATGCAATCTGGTCACAGTTCGGGGAGCAGTCAGCTAGCCAATTGCGTGCTCTGAGCCATAAAGATAAGCCCTGGTCAGATAATTACCACCCCGGCAGGTTACATAGCATTATCCCAGACTACGAAATGCGCACCTGGTACGCGAACCTGGCCGATCAACGCAGAGTCGAGCTGGATACTGTCTACATGGGCTCCTTCGAGCCCTTTACTGAAGAGGAAGAAAAGAGAATCCTCGCAGCGTGGGCAGAAGGATAAGGCTGCGGAATGTGGCATACGATAGAACCAATCTCTCCATCTAGTCAGGCTGAGAATTTTACAACAGGCCTCGACTCAGTAGACCACTGGTTCCGCAGTAACTCATTGAGCGAACAAGCTGCGAAAAGAGTTATTACCTGGGTGTGCTTAGCTGATGACAATACTGTTATGGGATTCTTCGCGCTTAAAACCGTTGTGCTGACACAACATCCCCAAGCAAGCTCAAAAGCACGGAACTATTTTGATAACAATTCAACCGATATTCTGATAGCACAGATGGGCGTTTTGGAACGCTTGCAGGGCAGAGGGCTAGGTAAGCGACTACTAGGTGAAGCGATTTCGTATGCTGTTGCCGCAGCAGATATCGCTGCAACACGAGCCATCGTGCTCGACGCAGCCACTCCAGAACTTATCGGGTTTTACCAGAAATTTGGTTTTAAACGCCTTTCAGCATCAAGTAACCGTATGTACCTTCCAATGAGCACAGCCCGGAAAATTGTAAGGCTTATTACGCAATAGCTTGAATAGCTGTGTGGTTAGGGTGACCTGCTAAAAAAGTTACACATTGACCACCAGCTGAAATAATCAGGCTCCCAAGCTCCACGTGGCTTGACGGCCGCGTTAAAATCGAAGAGATGAGCACAAGAGACAGCACCCAGAACTCCACTGCCCCCGCAGACTTCACCCTGCGCACTATCGACCTGCGCGGCAGCAACCACTCCTACGCCGAGCTGCGCCGCATCGTCCCGCGTCAGACCACCGAGTTCGTGGGGAATGCGCTCACCACCGTGCACGAGATTCTTGAGAACGTGCAGGACCGCGGGGCTGACTACCTGCGGGAACTCTCCGCAAAGTTCGACGGCGTAGATCAAGGCGCCCTGCGCGTACCCCAAAGCGCTATCAACCGGGCGGTAGCCGACCTGGACCCGGCCGTCCGCCAAGGCCTTGAAATAGCCATCGAACGTACACGGGCCTTCGCAGCTGCCCAGCGCCCCGCTGACCAGGCCATCGAGGTTGCCCCCGGCGCCGTCCTGACCAACCGCTGGACCCCAGTGCGCCGCGCCGGCGTCTACGTGCCCGGCGGCCTGGCTGTCTACCCCTCATCTGTCATTATGAACACCGTGCCTGCCCAGGCAGCCGGTGTTGGCTCTATCGTGCTCTGCACCCCGCCCCAAAAAGAATTCGGCGGCCTGCCCCACCCCACCATTCTGGGTGCAGCTGGCCTGCTCGGGATCACCGAAGTCTGGGCCATTGGTGGCGCCGGTGCCCTCGGTGCTATGGCCTACGGCCTGGACGACGCCGGTGAAGTACTCGAACCCGTCGACACCATCACCGGCCCCGGTAATATCTTTGTTGCCATGGCCAAACGGGCCCTGCAAGGTGTTGTAGGTGTAGATGGCGAAGCCGGAACCACCGAAATCGCCGTCATCGCAGACGACACGGCAACCCCCGACTATGTTGCTGCCGACCTCATCTCCCAGGCAGAACACGACCCCAACGCGGGGTCCGTCCTTATTACCCACAGCCCGGCCCTAGCAGCTGCTGTGCAGGAAGCCATTGACCGCCGGGCGTCCGCCACCAAACACAGCGAGCGCGTTGCCAAGGCCCTGACCGGCCCGCAGTCAGGTGTGGTACTCACTGACAGCCTCGATGCCTCTATCGCCGTGGCCGACGCCTACGCCGCCGAGCACCTCGAAATCCACACCGAGAAGGCAGAAGAGGTTGCCGCTCGCGTGCGTAACGCCGGCGCTATCTTCATCGGCCCCTACTCGCCGGTGCCCCTGGGCGACTACGCGGCAGGGTCCAACCACGTTCTGCCCACCGGCGGCTCAGCGGCCTACGCATCAGGGCTCAACACCACCGTCTTTATGAAGGCGGTTCAGCTCATCAACTACAGCCAAGATGCCCTGGCCAACATTGGGGAGTCTATTGTAGCCGTTGCCCAGGACGAAGACCTGCCAGCCCACGGCGAAGCAATTACTGCCCGCACCGGTCAGCCCAAATAAGGTACCCACCGGAGGAACCACATGAACTGCCCCTTCTGTCGTAATTCCACCTCAAAGGTCGTCGACTCGCGAACGACCGACGACAATTCAGCAATTCGCCGCCGCCGCCAGTGCAGCAACTGCGGCAAGCGCTTCACCACGGTTGAGACCACCGCCGTATCAGTCATCAAGCGCAGCGGGGTAACGGAACCTTTTGATCGGTCCAAGATTGTCGCTGGCGTTCGCAAAGCCTGCCAGGGCCGCCCGGTCAGCGAGGACGACCTGGCCAAACTAGCCCAGGAGGTTGAAGAGGCAATCCGGGCTAAGGGTATCGCTGAAATTGATGCTCACGAGGTGGGGCTCTCCATTCTTGAGCCCCTCTCAAAACTCGATACCGTGGCCTACCTGCGTTTTGCTAGCGTCTACCAGGCTTTTGAGTCTCTCGATGACTTTGAGCAGGCTATTGCAGTTCTGCGTGAATCGGGCGCAGGCAGAGACGAGCGGGGTACGCTTCTCTGAGATGGAGAGTGGGCATAACGGTGCCTGATGCCCAGTAAAAATAGGTAAACCACATACCGGGTATATGATTTGTGCCATCAAACTGTCTCACAACGAGAGACGTACAGTGAAAAATCGGCGACTCACCGGCAAACCCGCTACTTACTGAAATTTGAACAGTAGCATTAGGGTATGGCAGAACACAATCGCCCAGAACCATCAGTAGCTAGCTTCCGCTCCTCTCTCTTACAGCACCTGCAATACACCGCAGGTAAGGATCCGAAGCATTCCACCACTTTCGACTGGCGTATCGCCCTTTCCCATGCCCTGCGCGACATGGCGGTTGAGCCCTGGTTCAACTCCACCCGCCGCACCTGGGACGAAGATCGCAAGCGCGTCTACTACCTCTCTATGGAGTTTCTCATTGGTCGCCTCATGGAGGATTTGGCCATCAACCTTGGCGTACGCGATATCGCGCGCGAGGCCCTGGCAGACCTTGGCGTTGATTTTGACACAATAGCGCAGTCTGAGCCCGATGCGGCACTAGGTAACGGTGGCCTGGGGCGCCTGGCAGCCTGCTATCTTGAATCAATGGCAACCGTGGGCTGCCCTGCCTACGGTTATGGCCTGCGCTACGAACACGGCCTCTTCGAGCAGTCCTTTGAAAACGGCCGTCAGCAGGAGAACCCAGAGAACTGGTTAGCTCACGGCAACCCCTGGGACTTTGACCGCCCCGAATCTGTCTATGGCGTTGGCTTTGGCGGCGGCATCCACGAAGAGAACGGTGTATACCGCTGGACCCCGGGTACCCACGTGCAGGCTCAAGCTTTCGATACTCCCGTAGTGGGCTATGGTGGAGCTTGGGCCAACACCCTGCGCCTCTGGGCTGCGACCCCCAACGCTGACCTCTTTGACCTGGGCCGCTTTAACGCGGGCGACTTCGCTGCCGCAGCAGAACCAGAAGCGCTCGCCCGCAGTCTCAGCCGTGTGCTCTACCCCAACGACACCACGGACGGCGGCAAGCAGCTACGCCTGTCGCAGGAGTACTTTCTCACCTCCGCGTCTGTCCAAGACATCGTGCGCCGTCACCTGGTCTCCCACTCCTCACTCGAGAACCTGGACCAGCACGTCGCCATTCAGATGAACGACACCCACCCGGCTATCGCTGGCCCTGAACTTATCCGTATTCTGGTGGACGAGCACGGCTTTGATTTTGACCGCGCCGCTGACCTTTCAACCCGGGTGCTGGGCTACACCAACCACACCCTGCTACCTGAGGCCCTGGAGCGCTGGACCGTCGGCCTGATGCGCAATGTGCTACCCCGCCACCTACAAATCATTGAACGTCTGGATCAGCAGTTCGTTGACCTACAGGCAGGCTCGGCGCACCCCGCCCGCCTTATTTCGGGCGACCAGGTCAACATGGGTGACCTGGCTTTCACCACCAGCCACCGCGTCAACGGCGTCTCAGCGCTGCACACCGAGCTGGTTAAAACCGAGCTCTTCCCCGTACACGACGCCCTGCACCCTGACCGCATCGTCAACATCACCAACGGTATTACTCCCCGCCGCTGGCTCAAACTGGCCAACCCAGCGCTGGCTGACCTGATTACCGAGACTATTGGTGAAGGCTGGGAGACCGACCTGGAACGCCTGCGCGGGCTCGAAGCCTACGCGGACGACCCCGCCTTCCTGGACGCTTTCGGGCAGACCAAGATGGCTGCCAAGCAGCGCTTTGCCGACTGGATGCGCGACGAACACGGGGTTGAGCTACCCATCGATGCGCTCTTCGACTCCCAGGTCAAGCGTATGCATGAATACAAGCGCCAGCTACTCAATATTCTGTGGACCGTAGCCCACTACCAGCGTATTAAGCGTGACCCCAACGCAGGTTGGGTGCCCCGCGTCAAGATTTTTGCTGGTAAGGCTGCCCCCAGCTATCACACCGCGAAAGACATCATTAAGCTCATCAACGATGTGGCCCAGGTTGTTAACAACGACCCAGATACCAAGCACCTCTTGCGTATTGTCTTCCCGCCCAACTACAACGTTTCTATGGCTGAGCGTCTGATTCCTGCCTCTGACCTCTCCGAGCAGATTTCAACCGCTGGTATGGAGGCTTCGGGAACCGGCAACATGAAGTTTGCCCTCAATGGGGCGTTGACCATTGGCACGCTGGACGGTGCCAACGTCGAGATTCGTGAGCACGTAGGCGCTGAGAACTTCTTCCTCTTCGGCCTCACCACCGAAGAGGTTGCCCAGCGCCGAACCCAGCCCGGCCACTCCCGCGCCGCAATCGAAAACAGCCAGGCCCTCCGCGACATCTTGCAGGCTGTAGCAGAGGGCGCCTTCAGCCCCGATGAACCCTACCGTTTCGGTCAGCTGGTCGACAACATGTGGAACAGTGACTGGTTCCTTGTTGCCTCGGACTTTGACGACTACGACAGAGCCCAGCAGGAGGTCGAGGCTGCCTACCGAGACACCAGGCGCTGGCAGCGTATGGCCGTGCTGAACATTGCCCGCATGGGCTATTTCAGCTCTGACCGTTCGGTGAGGGAGTACATGACCGAAGTATGGGGAATTGATTCAGCCCTGTAGCTGAGCAGACCTTCAAGGAGCCAGGAAAGCCTTATGAGTATCACAGAAATAGAAGCCCAAGCTCTAGCAGCAGGGAAGCACCACGATCCTTTCAAGGCTCTCGGCCCCAGCGAAGACGGCCAGCGCATCGTCGCTCTCATTCCCGGCGCCCAGCGTGTCTGGGCGGTGAACGGCACGGATCAGCGTGAGCTGACCCGCCCGTTCACCGACCTGCCGGTCTTCGAAGGCGACTACCTGCCCTACTACCGTCTGCGGATTGAATGGCCCGGTGGTCAGCAGGTGGAGAGGGAGGACCCCTACCGCTTTTCTCCAGTGCTTGGCAACATCGATGAGTACCTCCTAAACGAGGGGCACCACGAGCAACTCTGGAAGGCCCTCGGCGCCCACCTGATGGAACATGAAAGCGTCCCCGGTGTGCATTTTGCCGTGTGGGCCCCCAACGCCAGCCGGGTGTCAGTGGTAGGTTCCTTCAACGATTGGAACGGAGTCTGCCACCCCATGCGCCAGCGCGGGGCAACCGGTGTCTGGGAACTCTTTATCCCAGGCCTGGGTGAGGGCACGGTGTACAAGTATGAGATTCTCAACTCAGCCGGTGAGGTACTGCCCCTGAAAGCCGATCCGGTCGGATTTGGCGCTGAAATGCCTCCCGCCACTGCATCCGTGGTGCGCGCGATTGACAGGCATGACTGGCAGGACGGCCAGTGGCTGAGTACCCGTGCACAAGCCAGTGCCCCGGATGCCCCCGTGAGCGTTTACGAGGTTCATCTTGGCTCCTGGCGGCGCGAGGGCTGGGGTGACCTTATTGACTACGTGGCAGACCTTGGTTTCACCCACATTGAGGTGATGCCGATTACCGAACACCCCTTTGACGGCTCCTGGGGTTACCAGCCGATTGGTATGTACGCCCTCACGGCGCGCTACGGTCTACCCGAGGACTTTCAGGCTTTCGTCGACGCTGCCCACCAGCGCGGTCTAGGCGTCATTGCCGACTGGGTGCCGGGCCATTTTCCCACGGACGCGCACGGGCTAGGCCGATTTGACGGCACAGCCCTATACGAGCACCAGAACCCGCAGGAGGGCTTTCACCCCGACTGGAACACCCTGATTTACAACTATGGGCGGCCTGAAGTTGCTGGGCACCTGCGTTCCAATGCCCTCTTCTGGTTGCAGGAATACCACCTGGACGGGCTTCGCGTTGATGCCGTAGCCTCAATGATTTACCGTAACTACTCCCGTAAGGAAGGGGAGTGGGTGCCCAATAAGGACGGTGGAGTCGAAAACTACGAAGCCCTCGACTTTTTGCAAAGCACCAATGAGGCGGTAGACCGCACCGTTGGTGGGGCCATTATGATTGCCGAAGAATCCACCTCCTTTCCCGGGGTGACCCGCGCAACTGGCCACGGCGGCTTGGGCTTTAACTATAAATGGAGCCTGGGCTGGATGAACGACTCACTTGAGTACTTTGGCCTTGACCCGGTCTACCGTAAATACCACTCTGACCTACTTACTTTCGGGTTGACCTACATCTTCAGCGAACGCTTTATGCTACCCATTAGCCACGACGAAGTAGTACACGGCAAGGGCTCCCTCTACGGTCGTATGCCCGGTGACCACGCAGAGAAACTGGGCAACCTCAAGGCCTTCTTGGCCTACATGTGGGCCCACCCCGGTAAGAAACTCCTCTTTATGGGGCAGGAGTTCGGCCAGCCCTCTGAATGGGATTACAAGGACGAACTCGACTGGGGCGTACTCGATGACCCGGGGCACGCTGGCGTCCTTGCACTTGTACGGGATCTCAACGCTCTCTACCGCCAACAACCGGCTCTTCACCGCAGTGACTGCGACCCGAACGGGTTCCAGTGGATGCTGGCAGATGCACGGGATGAACAGGTGTACGCCTGGCTACGCCGTGGCGCGCCGGGTGACCCCCACGTCGTCGTCGTGCTGAACCTTACCCCGGTTGAGCGTGATGCCTTCAGGGTTCCCTTCCCCGTGCCAGGGCGCTGGCGTGAAGCGCTCAACACCGACTCCGCTCACTACCACGGCGGTGACTGCGGGCACGATGGTGCCATTGAAACGGAGCCCTTTCCCATGGGTACCGAGGCACAGTCAGCCCTCCTCAAACTCCCACCACTTTCAGCTATCTATTTTGTAGAGGACAAACCATGAGTCAACTCAGCACCCCACACGGCTCACGAGAGAATAAGCACCGCCTATCGAGCCAGGCCATGGCCTTCGTTTTGGCCGGCGGGCGCGGCTCCCGACTAGAAGAACTCACCGATCGACGAGCCAAACCCGCTGTGCACTTTGGTGGCAAGGCCAGGATTATTGATTTTCCCCTGTCGAATGCCTACAACTCGGGTATTCGCAAGATGGCGGTGGCAACCCAGTACAAGGCCCACTCTCTGATTCGCCACATGCAGCGCGGCTGGAGTTTCTTCCGAGCCGAACGTAATGAGTACCTGGATATTCTGCCTGCCAGCCAGCGTGTCTCTGAACACCAGTGGTACCTGGGAACCGCAGACGCGATTTACCAGAACATAGATATTGTGGATGACTATCAGGTGGAGTACATCGTGGTGCTGGCCGGCGATCACATCTACAAGATGGACTATGAGATTATGCTCCAGCAGCATGTGGACAGCGGGGCGGATGTGACCGTGGGCTGTCTAACAGTTTCTCGTAGTGAGGCTAGTGCCTTTGGCGTGATGGCGGTTGACGAGCAGAGCCGCATTGTGGACTTCCTTGAAAAACCTGCCGACCCGCCCTCCACACCTGACAACCCCGAAGAGTCCCTGGTCTCGATGGGTATTTATGTCTTTGACTGGGCCTTCCTGCGTCAAATGCTGATCGAGGATGCACAGAAACTGGATTCGTCGCATGACTTTGGGCACGACATCATTCCGAACATTGTGAAGAACGGCAAGGCCGTTGCGCACCGCTTCAGCGATTCGTGTGTCATGAGCGGTCTTGAAACCAACCCCTACTGGCGTGACGTAGGCACCATTGATTCTTTCTGGCAGGCCAACCTTGACCTGACAGCCATGATTCCGCCGCTGGATTTCTACGACCGCACCTGGCCTATCTGGACTTATGCTGAAATCAGCCCGCCTTCCAAGTTCATTCACAACGACGAGGGCCGCCGCGGTAATGCTATTCAATCGCTCATCTCGGGGGACTGTATCATTTCGGGCTCATCCGTAGAAAACTCCCTCCTCTTTACGGGGAGCCGCGTGCACTCCTACGCGGAGCTTAAAGAGGCAGTGGTGCTACCGCACGTTGACATTGCTCGATCAGCCCGCCTGACCCGCTGCGTCATCGACAGCGACGTAGATATTCCTGCGGGGCTCATCGTTGGTGAGGACCCCGAGGAAGATGCTAAGTGGTTCAGGGTCTCACCCGGTGGGGTCACCCTGATTACTCAGAAGATGCTCAACCGGCGCGCAGAAGCCTTAGGGAAGTAGACGAAATGGCACGCCGTGTAAAACGCGTACTGTCGGTCGCCTCTGAGTGCGCCCCCCTCATTAAAACCGGGGGGCTGGCTGACGTGGTGGGTGCCCTGCCCGCTGCACTTGAGCCCTACGGCTACAAGTCCAAGGTGCTCCTCCCTGCCTACCCCGGTTTGCTCCAACGTCTGAGCCGAGGTACCCGAGTCTGGCGTGATGCCGACTTGTTCGGGGGCCCGGCTTCGGTGGTGCGAGGCACTGTTGACGGGCTCAACGTCCTACTGCTGGATGCCCCACACCTCTTTGACCGAGAGGGCGGCCCGTACGCCATGAACGGCCGCGACTACCCAGATAATCACGTACGTTTTGCGGCGCTGAGCTGGGCGGCCGCGCAAATCGCGCTTAGGGGAACCAGCGACCGTTGGAAACCTGACCTGGTGCACGCCCACGACTGGCAGGCGGGCCTGGCACCCTCCTACCTCAAGTATGCGGGGTCAACCGTTCCCACCGTCATGACGGTTCACAACATCGCCTTCCAGGGTGTTGTTGGTGCTGATCAGCTCGACTACCTACGTTTACCCACATGGGACTTTACCCCGGATTCTTTGGAATACCACGGCATGCTCTCCACTCTCAAGGCGGGTATGACCCATGCCTCTCGCCTGACCACGGTGAGCCCCAGCTACGCGGAAGAACTGACGGATTCTCACTTCGGTTTCGGCTTACAGGGTGTGGTAGCGGCCCGGCGTGACCGCGGTGAGCTTTCCGGCATTATCAACGGGGTTGATACCGATGTATGGAACCCGGCTGAAGATCAGGAGATTGTGCCCTACACGGCAGCTAACCCCGCCGATAAGGCCATTAACCGACAGCGTTTACTGGATGAGTTTAACCTGGCGGAACCCACCGGGCCACTGGCTGTGGTTGTAACCCGACTGACCTACCAGAAAGGCATTGACCTGCTGGTTCAGGCCCTTCCCGGTTTCCTGGACCGCGGTGGCGCGGTAGCTATTCTGGGGTCCGGGGACGTTACCTACGAGGTAGCTCTGAGCGACCTGGCTGCTCGCTACCCCGAGCGCGTCGGTTTGCGACTCGGCTATGACGAAGCCCTGAGCCACCGCCTGTATGCGGGGGGCGACATCGTCCTTGTGCCCTCTCGTTTTGAGCCCAGCGGCCTGACCCAGATGTACGGTATGCGCTACGGTGCTGTACCGGTGGTCGCTGCCACCGGCGGCTTGCGTGACACTGTGTGCGATGCCACCCCAGAAAACCTGGCTTCGGGCACCGCAACCGGCTTCACCTTCGGTGATGCCCGCCTGGGGGGAGCCATCGACGCAGGTGGCCTCAGTTTCGCTCTAGGGCGAGCCATTGATCTCTACGCAGACAGCGAAGAGTGGATCCGGTTACGTCACACTGCGATGAGCGCCTCAGTCGGTTGGGAGAAATCAGCAGGAGAGTATGCGAAGATGTTTGATACTCTCGTGGAATGAGAATTGAAGTTTGGGCACCTGGGGCCACCCGGGTGTGGTTTTGCCTGTTCGATGAAGAGAACTACGAAAGCCGCCATGAGCTCACTACCAAGGACGGCGAACACTGGATCGGCGATATTGCCGAGGCGCACGAGGGGAGCCGCTACGGCTTTCGCGCCGTCGGCGATTCGCCGCATTTCCAGCTCGAAAAACTGCTGATTGATCCCGCAGCCAGGCAACTTGATGCACCCCTGCGGTGGGATTCCTTAATGGCTGCTACCTCTCAGGGTGACAGCGCACAGGTGGTACCTAAATGCGTGATACCCGAGACCAATCCTGGCGGCCCTGACCCCGCCCAGAACCGCCCGCACCACTTTTGGGAAGACCTCGTCATCTACGAAGCCCACGTGAAGGGTCTCACCAAGAATCACCCGGCTATCAACCCCGAGATTCGCGGTACCTACGCGGCTCTGGCCGACCCCGCCGTCCTTGAGCATCTACAGACCCTGGGCGTTAACGCCCTGGAACTTCTGCCGGTGCAGGCCTTTATTGACGATGAGCACCTGATTCAGCGCGGCCTAGTGAACTACTGGGGTTATCAGCCCGTTGGCTTTTCGGCGCTCGAACCGCGGTACGCCTCGGGCCCGGCTCACGGCGCGCAGGCGGACGCAGAGTTCAGGCAGGCCGTGTACACTCTGCACGAGCACGGTATTGAGGTCATCCTTGATGTGGTCTTCAACCACAGCGGTGAGGGCGGCGAAAACGGGCCGATTCTGTCGATGCGTGGGCTCAACGACGCTGGTTATTATCTGCGGAACATTGACGGCACCTATACCAACGACACGGGCACCGGGAATACCGTGGCTGTACGTAACCCGAACGTTCTCCGACTGGTTCTGGACTCACTTCGCCACTTTGCGACCCGCTACGGAGTTGATGGCTTCCGCTTCGACCTGGCGGCTACCCTGGGGCGCACAGAGAACGGCTTCTCGAACCAGGCCGCCTTCTTTCAAGCTGTGGGGCAGGACCCTGTGCTCCGCAGCCTCAAAATGATTGCCGAGCCCTGGGATATTGGCCTGGGAGGCTACCAGCTGGGGCACTTCCCTCACCCCTGGCGGGAGTGGAATGACACCTACCGGGACGGGGTGCGCCAGGCATGGCGCGGGGACACAGACACGATAGGTAAGCTAGCCTCAGCACTGCTGGGGAGCGCCCAACGGTTTGACCACAGCGGCAGACCGGCCACTGCCTCCGTCAACTTTATTACGGCCCATGATGGGTTCACTATGCGTGACTTGGTGACCTACTCGCAGAAACATAACGAGGCAAACGGTGAGGGGAACAAGGACGGACATAACGATAACCATAGCGATAACCTGGGCGTTGAAGGCCCCACCGATGACCCAGCTATCGCACAGGCCCGTGAGCGTAGGGTTCGTGCCTTACTGGCTACCCTAATACTCTCGCAGGGGGTACCCATGCTTCTTGCGGGCGACGAGATGGGCAACACCCAGGATGGCAACAACAATGCCTACTGCCAGGATAATGAGACGAGCTGGCTCAACTGGGATCTCGCTGATCACTCTCTGGTGTCTTATGTTGCCTCACTGGTTGCCCTGAGACGCCGCCTTCCCCAGCTACGCCGGCGTGAGTTCCTGCACGGGGATCAGGTTCTGTGGTGGCGATCAAACGGTACCCCTGTAGAAAGTTACGATTGGCACGCCCCAGACTTCCGGTGTTTTCAGGCTCAGCTGGGTGATGTGCTGCTTGTCTTCAACACCGGTGACGAGATTGACCTGAGCCTGCCGCCGCACCCTGAGGGCCGCGACTGGCACCTAGAGTTCGAGTCAGAACCCTCACATCAGCAGGCTATGGTTGCCCAGTCGGTTCGGGTCTATTCCTAGACTGCGGATTCATTCTCACGCTGCCGCCCTCCCTATAAATGAAGGAGGGCGGCAGCGTCCTTATGCACTCGGGTAACCGGCCATGAGCGGCATCTCTACCGGCCCAGCCCCGCGTAGATCCACCCTGCTTCGAGCCAAGCCTGCTTGTCGAGAGCATTGCGGCCATCGATGATATGAGCCCGTTCCACTACGGAGGCCGCGTCAGCGGGATCCAGGTTAACGAAGCTGGGCCATTCGGTCAGTAGCAACACCAGCTGAGCACCGGTCAGAGCGGCCTGCACATCGGTTTGACAGATGAGCTGAGGGTAGCGGGCAGCCACACCGGGTAGCGCCTCGGGGTCGGTGATGGTCACGCGGGCACCGGCCTCGGCCAGGCGCACGGCTACCTCAAGGGCAGGGGAGTCACGTATATCATCTGAGTCAGGTTTGAAGGCTGCCCCCAAGACCGTAATCCGGGCATCTGCAAGGTTTCCGGCGAACGCCTTGATAGATTCGGTGACGACGCGGTCGCGGCGGCGCTGATTGATGGCGTCAATATCGCGCAAGAAGCTCACGGCATCTTCTACGCCGAGTTCCTGGGCGCGGGCCATGAAGGCGCGGATGTCCTTAGGTAGGCAACCACCCCCGAAACCCACACCTGCCCGCAGGAACTTGTTGCCAATACGCTCGTCGTAGCCGATAGCGTGAGCCAGCTCAGTCACGTCACCGCCGGTGGCTTCGCAGAGCTCAGCCATAGCATTGATGAAGGAGATTTTGGTAGCGAGGAAGGAGTTAGCTGCCACCTTAACGAGTTCTGCGGTGGGGTAGTTGGTTCTGATATGTGGTGTACCTGCGGCAAGAATAGGTGCGTAGACAGTATCGAGTGCAGCCGCACCAGCGTGAGCCCGAGCAGGGTCTGAGGGGAGGCCGTAGACCAGCCGATCTGGGTACAGAGTGTCTTTGACAGCGAACCCTTCGCGGAGAAACTCAGGGTTCCATAGGAGAACAGCCCCCGCTGCTTCGGCTCGTTCTGCTAACCGAGCGGCAGTTCCTACAGGCACGGTTGATTTGCCCACGATGACGGTAGATGGACGCTCGGAGCTGGCCTGTGCTTTTTTGTCGGCAGGAATGGTGGCAAGCACCAGTTCGAGTGCAGCCTCTACGTACGAGAGATTGGCTGCCTTACCGTCTGAAGACTGGGGAGTACCCACAGTAATGAAGTGCAAATCGGTATCTGCAAGTTGAGCTGACAGTTCAGGGGAGGGGGCACCGTCAGTGGGGGCCAGAGCGAACGAGAGTGCCCCCGATGACAGTGAGCTCTTGAGAAGTTCAGGGAAGCCGGGCTCGTAGAAAGGCGCCTGGCCTGCTGAAAGATTGTCGATTTTGGCGGCGTCAACGTCAACGCCCAGAACGGTGTGCCCTAGGTGGGCCATAGCTGCCGCGTGGACTGCGCCCAGATAGCCGCAACCGATAACTGAAATTTTCATTTTCTTTTTCCTTAGTGTATTGGGGTCAGTGTGTGTTTAATCCAGGAGGGGAGCCAGCGCTGGGCCGACGGTCTAAAGCTGTAGACGCAGGCAATTCGAATTCGGGCTGCCTGCCGGTAGAGCTCAAGCCTGGCTTCTGGTATAGCGCACTTTGCAGCTAGCTGCTCAAGGTTTTTAATGATGTGGGCTGAGAATGCCCTGCTATAGATTCCCTGTGTAGCTCGTAGTTCCACGTGGGCAAGCAGGTTGCCCACATCGAGTGCGGCTTCTCCGTAAGCGGCGGTGTCTAGGTCAATAATTCCTAGGCTGGTTCCGTCCCACAGAAGCTGCTTATCGTGTAGGTCGCGGTGAAGAAGAACGTAGTCGCTGTGAGTCTCGGTGCTTCTCAGTTCGTGTGCGACCCGCTGAGCCGCTGCTGAGAGCTCTGCGCCTCCTATGCTTCTATCACTCAAACCAGAGAAAGCATTGTAGGCCTCGGTATGGCCCACCCACTGTTCGAGCACCAGTGCCTCTTCGTTGGCACTGTGGACGGGGGGCCTGTAGTCTTCCTGCGGTGAGTGAAGGGCCTCTCCGCTCCGGTAGGCAGCTGATCCACGCTCTAAGAAGGCAGACCAGTTAAGCGCAAAATGACTCCAGGCCTCCAGCCCCTGATCCGCCAGCTGGAAGAGCGAGCGGCCAGCAACCTTCGAGAAATCGACTCGGGAGTGACCGGCGTTGATTACTTCAGCCACCGTGAAACCAGAAGCGGAGGCTAGGTTTCCCACAGCAGCGCTCGCTGTAACCACAGACCGTACCTTGACCGGTTTGAGGTGTTTAGAGACTCGGCCGCTGTGCATGACTACCGCCCGTTTGCCTGCGCGATGCACCAGTAACTGTGAACCGGGTTCCCTGAGGTCACCGGCTAATTCAGGTAGCTTTGCGTCAGTACCGTACGGGAGTTCTCGGACGTGCCCGGCCGCATCGATGTGGGCGGCACCCAGCAGCTCCGTCTGGCCGTTGTATATCTCCGCAATGAGTGATGCGTTGGTATGGGGCCAGGCTCTGCGGACGGTGAGGTGCGGAGCAAACGAGCGCTCAGAGCGAAGGGCTGCGAGGGCTTGAGAAGTGTTCATAGCAGTTGTTCTATCTGAATGAGACGGCGGACGATGTCGGTGCGCCAGGTCGCTTGGCCGGCACGCAGTGGCTCGGTCAGGCGCAAAGCTAGCGAGTGGGCGGTCGCTCTCTGGAGCTGGTCGGGTGACGGGGGCACACCACCAGCATTGAGGTAGCCGCGCATAAAAGACCTTCCGGCTTCTGGGCTACTGGTAGCCAGGTAGGAGCCAAGATCGGTGGCTGCCGGGCCGAGGTGCGCCCGGTCGAAGTCGGTGAGCCAGAAACTGCCCGAGGTATCGGTGATGACCTGGTCAGGTGAGGCATCACCGTGCACGAGCACCGGGTCCCCCTCTAACCGGGGGAGTTCAGCGGCAAGCTCACGGCAACGGCCCGCAAGCTCAGAATCCAGAGCATCAAGCACCCCGGCATGAACCTGTAACTGGCGGGCTCCGCTGGTGAAACGATCCGCCAGCTTCCCTTTAAGGGAGGGGGGAAGATGCGGGGTGGACGCATGTAGGTGAGCAAAGAGGGCACCTGCGGCCTCAGCCTGCGCTGGAGTCTGACCATCGCTCAGGTCGTGATCGCCCACGTACTCCAGGGCTGGTAGGCCGGTCACCTGATCGGGGGCAAGCACCGGAGGAGCCGGAACGAACCCGCTCACGAACTCGTGAATACCGGTATCGGCTGGCTCACCGGCGGTCAGTACCCGAACCACACGAAGGGGGCCGTCACTGCTTCTGTACCTGATGACGAGGCGCCGGGCAGGGTTGTAACGCAAGACCCTCGCGCCGGGGGCAAGAAGTGCACTACTCTCAGCGAGCGGACCCATCAGTTTAGGGTCAGCCGCCAGGGGGCCAGTCTGAATCACTGAACCCGGTTCAAACTCCCGGCCCGCCGGCACTACTGGAGCCGCCAAGCCCAGCTTTGCAACTTGCTCGGCGTGGCGGGTGGCCTTTCGTGCTCCTGCTGGCCAGAGCAGACGGACCCAGCCGTGAGCGTCCTGCCCTTTAACCAGCTCATGCGGGCTGTAGGCCCTAAAGCCTGCAAGCACGGAGGTGTCTGGTTTAACACGTAGTGACGTCACTGTGACCTCACGCCCCAGCCACTCAGAAAGCCACCCGGGCTCTAGAAGAGTAGAGACGGCGGCGAAGGTGGTCGATGTACCCATCATCAGTCTCCTACCCGAATGTCATCATGGTTCTTCTCGCCCGCTGAGACCCAGGCGCGGAAGGCCCTGCTAGTTTTGAGAAGGTGGGCGGGAGAGCCGTCGAACTGAACCCTACCGTCCTGTAGCCAAATCACCCGGTCAGCTCGCAGAGCCACCTCGGTATCATGGGTGACAGCCAGCGTTGTTTTACCCTTGACCAGTTCTTCGATAGCGTCCATAACCAGGCCAGCTGACTCGGGGTCAAGGCCCGTTGTGGCCTCGTCAAGCACCACGATGGGTGTATCGCGCAGGAGCGCACGAGCAATAGCGATGCGCTGGCGCTGGCCGCCTGAGAGTGTTCCTCCGCGTTCGCCGACCATGGTGTCGTAGCCTGCGGGAAGTTTTTCGATGAAGGGTGCAGCATGGGCTGCCCGGGCGGCGGCCTCGATTTCGTCATCGGTGGCGTCAAAACGCCCGTACCTAATATTCTCGCGAATCGTTGCTGTGAAGAGCACTGCTTCTTGATGAAGCAGGGAGATATTGGCCCTCAGCTCTTCAAGATCAGTAGTGGCAACCGTGACGTCATCGATGCGGACGGTGCCCCAGCTTGGGTCTTGTGACCTGCCCAGCAGCGAAACGAGCGTTGATTTACCGGCACCTGAAGGCCCGATAACCGCTACGAATTCCCCCGGATGCACCGTAAGGTTGAGCCCGCGTAGAACCGGGTGACCGTCATATTCGGTGTATACGTTATTGAACACCAGGCTACCAGTTACCTTCCCCAGGTTCTGGGGGGATTCTAGCTGTTCGATGTCGTTCTCAACATCCATCAAATCAGCTACACGCTCACCGCTGGCGGTGGCGCGGGCTATTCTTCCCGTGTATTTTGCCATATCGCGCAGGGGTTTCATAGTGGTTTTGAGGTAGGTGGTAAAAAGTACCAAATCACCGATTGTCATGTGGTTTTCCAGCACCCGCCAGGCACCTCCCACTATGACGGCGGCGGTTGAGATGCCCACAATGACGTCGGTGCCCCGTTCAAGACGGGCCGCCAGACGGCGGGCACGCACCCCATCTTTGAGCGATTTCTTGTTAGCCTCTACAAAGCGTTGGCCAATGTGCTCCTCCAGGCCGTAGGCTTGCACCACCTTAATCGATGACAGAGACTCTTGAGCGGTGTTAGCCAGCTGGCCTTCGGCCTTGCGGGTGCGGCGGGAAGCCTGCGTAATCTTGCGGGCTGTTCCTCGAGACATGAGAGGGAAGATAAAGAGCGCGACCACCACAACCAGTGAGAGAATGGGGTCTATCACCAGCATGACGATGAGCATGACCGCCAGAGTGAGGAGGTTGGCGATGAGTGGCAGACCTGCGGTAACTGCGACCTCTTGGAGCCTGGCCACGTCACCCACGATGCGCTGCACGGTGTCAGCTGACCGGTTGCGGGCATGGAACCCCTGATGCAGGTTCTGCACGTGGTTAAAGACGCGGGCGCGCAGGAGGGTAGAGGCTCGTGAACCCACGAGTGCGAAAGCGACGGTTGCCAGGTAGTTGGAGAGGGCGCGAAGACCCACAATTGCGATAAGGGCAACCCCGCACCACACCAGCAGTGACCAGGAGGCAGGAGGCCCGCTCTGCTGGGCTCCCAGAGAGACAGATAGGGCATCTACCACGAATTTGAGCGGCCAGGGCTCTAAGACCCTAAAAGCTACCTCAAAGAGGAGAGCCAGAGTGCCACCTGCTGCCAGTGCCTTCTGAGGTTTGATGTCTGGTGCAATCAGTTCGAGGGTGCGTCGAAGCGCCTTCTTCTGAATTCGTTTAGCCACTTAGACACCTGCCAGAGAAAGTATACGGGTCACGGCCTGTTCCCAGGAGTGGCGGCTTACTGCAAGTTCTCGTGCACGCTTACCGTAGCGGGCACGCAGCGCCCGATGACCGGCCAGCTCATCCAGAGCGCCTGCCAGGGCGGCCGCGTCTGAGCCAGGCACCAGGGTTCCAGCGCCTTCGATGGTGGCAGGTATCTGACCGATAGAGGTAGCGACCACCGGCAGGCCAGCCGCCAGGTACTCATAGACCTTCAGGGGGGAGAAATAGTGCTCGCCGCTACCGTCAGCAGCGGGGTAGGGGGCAACTCCGATAGCTGAACCCGCCAGAGCCGCTGGCATATCCTCGGGAGCAAGCGCTCCTACAAAGTCGACCTCAAGCCCCAGCTCATCGGCCTGGGCTTGGAGGGCCTCACGTTCGGGGCCGTCACCCAGGATCCTTAGCCGCCAGGGCACCCTTGCTAAGGACGCGGCGGTAAGCAGGTCGGCGACGCCGTGCCAGGGCTTGAGGGTGCCCACAAAAGTGACAATCGGGCTCCCCTCAGCCTCGGGGCTGGGCGTGATGCGTGAGATGCTCACTCCGTTGGGCACCGTGGTCACGGTAGCCTGCGGAACCAGACCAGCAACCCATGCCTTCACCTGATCAGAGACAGCGACAACAGCAGAAGCGGCCTGGGCCTGGAGAGTAAGGGCCTGGTAGGCGGCAGGCTCATCAACCAGCACCCGATGAGTCTTCTGCTCGTCGATCAGCGGAGCGTTCACCTCTAGGACGCCCGGTAGCTGGCTCTCTGCCAAGACCGTAGAGAACAGTGAATAGCGTTCGTACACAAAATCAGCGCCCCAGTCACGCACAGCCTGCGCAATATGCGCAGAAACCTGCTGCTGGGCAACCTCCCGCTCACCGGCGTCCTTGGTCTCAATCTTAAAGATTTCACACGGAACATCAGCTAGATCCTGGGGTACTTGCTGACCGCTTCGCGTGGCAAAAAACTTCAGCTCGTGCCCCCGGCGCAACAGTTCGCGGGCTACCTCCTGAATGTGAACCGATGCACCTTTTGTGCCGAACACCGGAATGCCCGGGTCTACACACACATAGGCAATGCGCATTGTCTACTTCACACCTTTCGTGCTGTGGGCAGCCTGCAACTCGCCCAGGGCTCGTGCCTGGGCACGACTATCAAACTTCTCTTCTATTAAGGTTCGGGCCTCTTGCGCCAGTGCCACCGTGTTCACCCGTGATGTAGCTACCGCCTCGAGCGCATCGGCTAGCCCAGCCACGTCCAGAGGCTCTAAAAGCAGACCCGTGTGTAAATTACGTACTACCTCCGGTAAACCGGTCACGCTGGTTGCAATAACCGGGGCTCCGCAAGCCATGGCCTCCAGCACAACTGTGGGTAGGCCGTCCATATTGCCATCGGCCGCTGGGATACAGGGAGCTACGAAAACGTGAACCTGCGCAAGTAGGTCACGCACCTCCTGCTGGGTGAGCGGGCCAGGCAAGGTGACTCGATCACCCAGCTCTAACTCTTGAATCTGCTGCACAAGAGACGGAGTCAGCTCACCCGAACCACCCAGGGTCAGCTGCACGTCAAACCCCCGGTCAACGGTGATTTTTAGAGCATCCAGGAGTTGGCTGAACCCTTTTTTAGTCACGTGGCGGCCCACAGCAGCCACCCGCAGTGGCTCCTGCTGGTTCACAACCGGCGGGTTCTGGTAAGGGAAGCGGTCTAGTTCTAGCGCGTTGTACTGTAGGACGATGTTGGCACCAGTGCCCTCAAGAACCCTGTGTAAGTAAGACTCGTTATAGCGTGAAATAGCGACGGTAGCCGCAGCATCGCCACAGATACGGCGTAGCCAGGTCATATCGACCGATTCATGGAAAATATCCTTGGCATGGGTGGTAACAGTGTAGGGAATTCCCGTCAACTGGTGGGCGACCCAGGCCATACGCCCAGCCAAGGACGCAAAGTGAGCGTGCAGGTGGGTGATGCCATCAGCCTGAGCCCGGGCAGCAAGGGTGACACCTTGAACAACATCAGAGGCAGGTAGCTCCATCAGCTGAGGCAAAATCACGGCGAACCGTGACCGCATCTGTTCGGTTCTCAACGATCGCCCCAGCTGCTCCCAGAACGAGGCAGACTGACTCGTTCGAGGAATCCAGGTCACAGGTGCTTGCACACGCGCCAGTTCCGGGTGAAAACGAGTGTCAGTGGTGGGGCGTAAAGCGTAGATACTCAGGTTTTCCCCCGCAGCTTCACGCGCCAAAATTTCGGTAACCACGAAGGTTTCAGAGAACCTGGGGTAGACCTTCAAAACATAACCTATATGGCCCATAAGATTTCATCTTCCTGCGAGCTTCGGGCTTCCGCCTTACCCACTACTATTTCTGCAACGAGTGTGGCGGTTCGCCACAGACCGTCCCGCTCAATATGGGTACGATCAACCCTGCCTTTGACAGCCTCACGCACCCAAGCTGAGGCCCTCTCAACCGTCAGCTCTTGCTGCCTACAGTAGTCAGCCACGTTCTGGCGGGCTAAAGCCTGTGCTCTGATGAGCTGTTCTGTTCGAGGTGCCTCCCTGGGCACGATGAGCGCTGGGGTAGCAGTTGCTAACACCTCGTTAGTGGTGTTGTACCCGCCCATGCACACCACGGCTGCCGCCCGGTCAATGAGCTGGCTGAGACCGGGGAGTGAGTGAACCACTTGCACTCCGGACGCGGCGCCGTCAACCAGTTGCCTGAATTTTTCGGGTGCCAGCTGAGGGCCGGTAACCACAAGGTGGTCAAAACCTTCGGGCGGTTGAACCTGCACCATCGTTTCGAGGAGGGTATACCCGTCCTCACCACCACCAGCGGTTGTGAGAATAAAAGGGCGGTCGGGTGCAGGCTGGCCGGTGGGCTCGGCTAGCTCTCGCCCCAGGGCAAGGTAGCCAGTGAACTTTGCCTGATCGGCTAGCTCCCTAGGAATTTCACCGGAGCGTACCGGGTGATGCACCGAGGGGTCACCGTAGATCCAGAGGGAATCAACAATTGACCGTAGGTTAGCCGGTGAACCGTTTTTGAACCACTCAGCGTGAGCTACGGCAGGCTCGTCAAGAATTTCGCGCAGACCGAGCACCACATGGGTTTCTGGGTGCAGGGCGCGAAGTTTTTCTAGGGGCACCTGGAGTTCCCTCATAACTCCGAAGATGTGCCGATCAATAATCACCACGTCAGGGGCGAAGCCCAGAAGTGAGGCTTCAAGCAACTGGGAGCGCAACTGTACCAGCAGGGGCATCGTGGTGCCAAGGGACCGCGAAGCATACTGGCCTTTGACCTTGCGGATGCTGGGAATAAACACCCAGTCAAACCCGGGAGGGAGTGGAAAGGTGGCCGCCTGAGGCAGACCCGAGACGAGGAGCCCAGCCACTGGGCGCCCCGTTAACTCGGGGACCGTTCGGGCAATATGGTGGGCGATAGCCAGGTTGCGGCGCACATGCCCCAGCCCCTGAGAATCGTGGCTGTAGAGCACAACGCGTACTGGCGCATCGGTCAGTGTATGGTGCATAAGTATTTTCTGGTGCGATTAAAACCGGGTAACCGGTGGTGTGATTGTTTCGCCAGAAAATATTACGGACGCATTATTAAGGAAAGATGAAAATAAATCTCTCCAACATTAATGAGAGCATTCTAACACCCTCCGGGCTGCCCCAGCCCTAGGCTGCGGCAGCTGCGCGGCGTTCGTGTTCACTGGGGTGCCCGGCAGCCCACAAGGCAGCACCCACAATGCCAGCGTTATTGCGCAGGGTAGCCATGACCATGGGGGTGCGAATCTCATCTTCAAAGTAGGGCATGAACTTCTCAGGGTTCTTTGAGATGCCCCCACCGATGATGAAAAGATCGGGGGAGAAGAGCATCTCAACGTGGGAGAAGTAGCGATGTAGGCGCTTGCCGTACTTCTTCCATGACAGCTCGTGAATTTCGCGGGCACGGGCCGAGGCACGAGACTCGGCGTTGTGGCCGTCAAGCTCCAGGTGACCCAGCTCGGTGTTGGGTACCAGCTGCCCGTTGATAATGAGGGCTGAACCGATACCGGTGCCCAGAGTAATCACGGCAATCAGGCCGTCCTTATCTCGACCCTGGCCGTAAGTAGCCTCAGCCAGGCCAGCGGCGTCTGCGTCATTCAGGGCATAGACGGCGCGGCCACCCAGGGCCTGGCTCATGATGCCCTCAAGGTCAGCGCCAATCCAGGACTCATGCACATTCGCAGCAGACAGGGTCACGCCGTTCTTCACGATGGCGGGGAAGTCGATACCGACCGCTGAATCGGGCAGGGGAGCGAGCTCGCGGCCCTGCAGCTCATCAACAATCTCCCGCACGACCGTGGCGCAGGCCTCAGGGGTGGCAGGCTGGGGGGTGGGAATGCGGAAGCGCTCGCCCACCAGCTGGCCGGTGCGGATATCGACGATTCCGCCTTTCATGCCGGTGCCGCCAATGTCGATACCGATGACCAGGTCAGCTGCGGTGGGTGCCGGTACGTCGGGGGTAACTGCGTCAGTCAAGAGCGCTCCTTAGAGAGTGATGGTGTTTAGGGCAGGGTGAGAATGTCAACGCCGTCGGCGGTGACAACCATGGTGTGTTCAAACTGGGCGGTACGCTTGCGGTCGCGGGTGACGACCGTCCAGTCGTCCTCCCACATATCCCATTCGATGGTGCCTAGGGTGAGCATGGGTTCGATGGTGAAGATCATGCCCTCTTCGATGACGGTGTTGTAGGCTGGGGCCGCATCGTAGTGGGGGATAATCAGGCCGGAGTGGAATTCGCGGCCGACGCCGTGGCCGGTGAAGTCGCGCACCACGCCGTAGCCAAAACGGGCAGCGTACTTTTCTATCACGCGGCCAATCACGTTGATTTCACGGCCCGGGCGTACAGCCTTCATAGCGCGGTTCAGGGCTTCTTCGGTGCGCTCAACCAGCAGGCGGGATTCTTCGTCAACCTCACCTATGAGCAGGGTTCGGTTGGTATCACCGTGCATACCGGCTAGGTAGGCGGTCACGTCAAGGTTGAGAATGTCACCCTCTTCGAGCGCGGTGGAATCGGGGATGCCGTGGCAGATGACCTCGTTGAGGGAGGTGCAAACGCTTTTGGTGAAACCGCGGTAGTCAACGGTTGAGGGGTAGGCCCCGTGGTCGCAGATGTATTCGTGCACCAGCACGTCAATCTGATCTGTGGTGGTGCCGGGTATCGCAATTTTTTCGGCTTCAACAATGGCACCGGCAGCGATTTTGCCGGCGGCTCGCACCTTTTCTACTTCTTCGGGGGTGTAGAAGTTAGAGCCTTGACCCTCGTTGGCTTCGGGCTTACCCACGTATTCGGGGCGTTCAATGTGCGCCGGTACCGGGCGCATGGGGGCGATGACGCCGGGCGTTAGGTTGCCCACGGGAGCTTTACCCGGCTCTGCGGGCAGGTTGTGGCTTACAGGTGCAGTCGACATATCTTCTAGCTTATCGGCTTGTTCACCTGCCTGCTGGCTGGAAGCTGTGCCAAAAACTGTATCTTTTTCCCACTGAAGCGTAAAGTGGGCTGTGCTAAATGCTGTCTGTGTAAAGGAGAAAGAGCATGTCGCTGCAAGACTACACCCCCGGCCCCCACGAGAAGCAGTACTGGTACAACCTGAGCACCGGGCAAGTGGAAGAGGGCCAGCAGTCCAAAATTACCGAGCTCTGGGGCCCCTTTGCCACCTATGAGGAGGCTCAGAACGCTATGGCCAAGGCCAAGGAACGCAACGAAGAATGGGACGAGGGCAAGGACGCCTGGTAGAGCTCATCACCGCTGGCGCCGGTTCGCGCCTGCTGACCCGGGCTCGCAGCGAAGCTGCTGGCTCGGGGCTGGCGTGAATCAGGTATGAGCGCTAGCAAACCCGCGAGAGGGTTGGTAGCGAGCGCGAGCCCAGGGGTAGCTAAGCTCAGCCACAGTCGCGAGTATGCTACTGCTGGGAGCGTAAACTCTAGCTGTCGAACCGATGCTCTTCTGCCGGGTAGGCCCCTGAGCGCACATCAGCCCGGTAGGCGGTGGCCCCCTCAAAGAGGGTGTCGTAGAGGTTGGCGTACTGTTTGACGAAGCGGGCCATCTTACCCCTGCGTAGGCCGAAAGCATCCTGCCAGACCAGCACCTGGCCGCTGACGTCAGCCCCGGCCCCAATACCGATGATTGGAATCCGCACCGCCCGGTCAATCTCGGCTGCAACATCCGAGCGGGTCATCTCAACCAACAGGCAGAAGGCACCCGCGGCTTCGAGGGCCAGGGCGGTTTCCTTAAGCACTGAGCCTGTGCCGCCGCGCCCCTGCACCCGGTAGCCGCCCAGGGCATGTTCAGACTGGGGAGTGAACCCAATGTGAGCCATTACGGGAATACCGGCAGCAACCATAGCCCGCACATGCTCCACATGGTGGGCCGTGGCCTCCAACTTGATGGCCTGAGCGCCACCCTCCTTCATGAAACGGACGGCGGTGGCTACAGCCTGAGCGGGGGACTGCTCGTAGGAGCCAAAGGGTAAATCGGCCACAACCAGGGCCCGCTGGGCCGCGGTAGAAACGGCCTTAACCAGGGGAATCATCTCATCAACGGTAATGGTCAGCGTAGACTCGTGACCCAGCACGTTATTGCCCGCCGAATCTCCAATCAGTAGCAGCTCAATGCCAGCCTGATCAAAGATAGTGGCCGTCAGCGCATCGTAGCTGGTAAGCATCGCAAACTTCTCACCGGCGTCCTTGGCTGCCTGAAGGTGTACGGTACGTACCTTCTTCACGTCGAGGACGCTGGCACCCTGTCGAAGTGAGGTAGGGGCGGCGGGCGCTGGGGTGGGGGTACCGTAGGGTGCTGTTTCTTCGTTGCTCATAACCCTTAACTGTAGTGGGTGCTCCCCGGCCAACGGCGAAGGTGGCAGGGGCGATATCTCACCCACTGAAAGATTTGTGTAAAACACCTTACTGTTACGCGCGGGCCGTGTGTGCCAGCTAGGCAGGAGGTACCGGTACGTTTTAGAGTTATTGGGTACAAGGGGTATCTCTGCTCGCCCACTGGGGTGCGGGCACCGCCATTTAAGTGAAGAACGGACTGAAGTTACATGGATCGTCAACAGGAATTCGTTTTGCGCACCATCGAGGAACGTAACGTGCGTTTCGTCCGCCTGTGGTTTACCGATGTTGTGGGCCAGCTCAAATCGGTAGCTATCGCTCCAGCTGAGGTAGAGAGCGCCTTTGACGAGGGCATCGGTTTTGACGGTTCATCAATTGAGGGCCTTTCTCGCGTCTACGAGTCAGACATGCTACTTCAGCCTGACCCCTCCACCTTCCAGGTCTTGCCCTGGCGCGGCAACGAAGAGCCTACCTCCCGCATGTTCTGCGATATTCTTACCCCTGACGGTGAGCCCAGCGCCTCAGATACTCGCGGGGTGCTCAAGAACGTGCTCTCTAAGGCAGCCGGTATGGGCTTCACCTGCTACACCTCACCTGAAATTGAGTTCTATCTGCTTAAATCTAAAGAGCTTGATGCTAACGGTGCCCCTGAGCCCGTAGATTTTGAGAGCTATTTTGATCACACTCCCGGTGGCGTAGTGCAGGATTTCCGCCGCAAGGCCGTGAGCACCCTCGAAGAAATCGGTATCTCGGTAGAGTTCTCCCACCACGAGACCGGGCCCGGCCAGAATGAAATCGACCTACGTCACGCCGACGCTCTGCAGACAGCAGACAACATCATGAGCTTCCGTACCGTTATCAAGGAAGTCGCGCTCTCACAGGGTATTTACGCGACTTTTATGCCCAAGCCCTTCACCGAGCACGCAGGCTCCGGCATGCACACCCACTTCTCCCTTTTTGAGGGAGACACGAACGCTTTCTTTGAAGCCGGGGCCGAGTACCAGCTTTCCCGCACCGCCAAGCACTTTATTGCTGGCGTCCTGCGGCATGCCCCCGAATTCACCTCGGTTACCAACCAGTTCGTCAACTCCTACAAGCGCCTCTGGGGTGGGGGAGAGGCCCCCTCATACGTCTCCTGGGGGCACAATAACCGCTCTGCCCTGGTGAGGGTTCCACTCTATAAGCCCAACAAGATGCAGTCGGCCCGCATGGAGTACCGCGGTATCGACTCAGCAACCAATCCCTACCTGGCCTACGCCGTGATTCTGGCGGCCGGCCTCAGGGGTATTGAAAACGAGTACGAACTGCCCAGCGCCGCCGTGACCGAAGATATCTCGGCAATGACGAGCGCCGAGCGCCGCGCCATGGGCTATCACGCCCTGCCTTCATCCCTACACGACGCTATCCACCGCACCGAAGAGTCAGAGTTCATGGCAGAGACCTTGGGTGAGCAGGTTTTCGACCAGTTCCTACGCAATAAGCGCCGCGACTGGAACGCCTTCCGGGCTGAAGTCACCCCCTACGAACTCAAGAACAACCTGGGCATTCTCTAGAGCCCACAGGCAGGCGCAGCACCGCAGAGGGTGTTGCGCCTGCTGTGATTAAACCCCAAGGAGCCAGCGGTGACTCACGCCCCGCAGAACACCACCCCCGAAGAGATTGCCCGCCGAGCCGAAGAAGAACGCAAGGCCCAGGCCCGCACCATCGCCGAGATGGCCTCAGCCGGTTTCTACGATGCGGCCAAAAGCGTGCGCTGGCTTAACTCGAAAGAGCTGGACGGCATCGACCGGGGCAAGCTACTCGAAGGGTTACGTCTGGCCCCATCCCCCGATATTGCCCTACCCACTCTGGTGCGCCTCATCGAACGCGCCCCTCACATAGCGCGCCTAGCTGACCGCGGCGCCGAAGCTGAGTCGCTCTACCGGCTTCTGGGCGGCTCCGAGGCCTTGGGAGAGTTCCTGGTACGTCACCCTGAGCACACCGACCTCCTGCAGGCCACCGTGCAGGATTTCTCGGCCAAGGACTTCCCGCCCTCCCTACTGCCCGAAACCGACGACGAATTTCTCACTCCCATCGCTCCGCTCAACACCGTCTACCGCACCGAATTATTGGCCGCTGTGGGCGCTGACCCAGCCGCAGTTACCCCGCAGGCGACCACCACCGGCAAAGAAGCCTACACAGCTCTACGAACTGCCTACCGGCGCCACCTGACCGAGCTGGCCATTCATGATTTGATCAGTTTTGCGCCGGCCCAGTTTATGCCTACGGCGGGGCGCCTGCTGGCCGACCTCGCAGCTGCAGCCATCGAAGGGGCGTTAGCTATTGCCCGCGCCGAGGTCGCCACCACCCGGGGGCAAGAAACCGTGGACGCCGTTGAGCTCGCCGTCATCGGTATGGGCAAGTGCGGCGCGCGCGAACTCAACTACATCTCAGATGTGGACGTGGTCTACACCGTAGCCCACAAGCCCCTAGCCGACCTGGCCGAGAACTTCACCCCGCTGGATGAAAACACGCTCACCCAGGTGGGCACCGAACTGGTCATGGCCCTATCTAAGGCCATCATGGCCCCCGCCCCAGAACCGGCCCTCTGGGAGGTTGACGCCAACCTACGCCCCGAAGGTAAGGACGGCGCCCTTGTGCGTACCGTTGACTCCTACACCAGCTACTACAAGCGCTGGGCCGAAAATTGGGAGTTCCAGGCCCTGCTCAAAGCCCGCCCCATCGCCGGTACACCCGAGCTGGGCATCCGCTGGGCTCGGGCTATGCGACCCTTCATCTGGGAATCTGCCGCCCGCGATTCCTTTGTCGAATCCGTGCAGGCCATGCGACAGCGCGTCACCGACAATATCCCCGCCACAGAGATTGACCGCCAAATCAAGCTGGGCCCGGGCGGCCTACGCGATGTCGAATTTACCGTGCAGCTACTCCAGCTCGTCCACGGCCGCACCGACGAAACAGTGCGCACTCAAAGCACCACAGACTCCATCGCAGCCCTAGCCAAGGCAAGCTACATCGGACGTAAGGACGCCATCGATTTTGCCGAGAATTACGCTACCTTGCGCGTCATGGAACACCGCATCCAGCTGCTCTACATGCGCCGCACCCACCTGATGCCAGCCAAAGAAAGTGACCGCCGCACCCTAGCCCGTGCCATGAACTCACCCCTGGCCCCCACTCAGCTCACCGAAGCTGACATGCTCAAACAGTGGGCCTCCATCAAGCGGGCCGTCAAGTCCTTGCACGAGCGCCTCTTCTTCCGCCCCCTGCTGGCCGCTGTCGCCCACCTCTCCAAAGACGAGGCTGCGCTCAGTCCCCAAGCCGCCCAAGACCGCCTGGCTGCCCTGGGCTATAAGGACCCACGCAGGGCAATGGGCCACATTGAGGCTCTCACCAAGGGCCTACGCCGCTCCGCTGAAATTCAGCGTACACTCATGCCCGTGCTTTTGGGGTGGTTCGCCAAGGGCGTTGACCCGGACGCGGGCCTGCTCGGTTTCCGCCGTATCAGCGAATCTCTGGGCGGCACACCCTGGTACCTGCGTATGCTCCGCGACTCACCGGCAGCCGCAGAGCGCCTCTGCGCTCTGCTCTCATCCTCCCGCTTTATCACCGACCTGCTCGAAGATACCCCCGAACCAATTGCCTGGCTTGATAGGGCCGAAGACCTTAAGCCACGCGAAACCGAAGCTATCATTGGTGAGCTGCGCTCGCAGCTAACCCGCCACACCGACTCAGACGAGGCTATTCGGGCCGTGCGCATGGTACGCCGCCGCGAAATTTTGCGGCTGGCTATGGGGGAGGCCTTGGGGCTGAACTCTAACGCTGAGGTCGCCCACGGGCTCTCAGATGTTGACCGGGGCGCTATTCAGTCAGCTCTGGCGATTGCCGAGCGCGAGCTCTACACAGGCGGGGGCACCCCGCTGACTGATGTCGCCGTCATTGCTATGGGCCGCCAGGGCGGGGCAGAAATCGGGTACGGTTCTGACTCAGATCTCATGTACGTGCATATCCCGCGCGATGGGGCCGATGAGAAAGACGCTCAGGCTGAGGCCACCACCTTGGTCAACCGTATGGTCACCCTGCTCAAGCAGCCCACCACGCCCGCTATCAGAGCCGAAAAGGTGCTTGAAATTGACGCTGACCTGCGCCCCGAGGGTAAGGCCGGTGCTATGGTTCGGTCTTTGGGCTCCTACCGTGAGTACTATGAGCGCTGGGCTGACACCTGGGAGTTCCAGGCCCTGCTACGGGCTCGCCCTTTTGCCGGTTCAGAATACGTGGGGGCGGCCTTTGTTGAGTTGATTGACCCCTACCGTTACCCGGTAACCTTCGGCCCTGACAAGGTGACCGAGATTCGCCGTATGAAGGCCCGGGTGGAGAACGAGCGCATGTCTCGAGGCGTAGATAAAACCCGTCAGCTCAAGCTGGGCCGCGGTGGGCTCACGGACGTTGAGTGGCTAGTTCAGCTTCTACAGCTACAGCACGCCCATCGGCTGGAAGGTATGCGTACCACCTCAACACTGGGTGCTCTAGAGGCCGCTACCAGGGCAGGGCTGGTTGATCAATGTGATGCCACCTTGCTTTCCGATGCCTGGAAATTAGCATCGAAGATACGCGGCCTCAATGTGCTACGTACGGGCCGGGCTTCAGATACCCTGACCACCACCCGTTCCGACCTTGAAGCTATCGCCCGCTGGTGCGGCTACGCGCCGGGTTCTGCTCGCATTCTTGAGGATGACTATCTGCGTATTACCCGCCAGGCTCGCGCGGTCTACGAAAAGCTGTTCTACCCGGCCTAGTGTTTTTCTGCCTTCGAAATCTGCTCGGCAAGGTCTTCTGGAGATAGGTCCGCATTCGAGAAGGCCTCATTGAGCGGCAGGTGTAGGCGCAGGCCGGTTCCGGGGCAGATTTCTACGTGGGCGTCCCGTAGCTTGAAGTCAATGACGTGCCCGCCGCGCGTCCGCTCGTCATCAATGAAATGGGCGTGGCAACCGGGCACCCCGATGCCCTGTTCGTAGATGGGGGTGCGAAAGCCCACTATGGTGCCTGAAACGTTAGTGAACTGTACGATGTCTTCGCCCTCAACGGCATCGACCATCTTGGGGTAGGGTTTGACCTGTTTTTTGACGGTGCGGGTGCGCACCCACTCGAAGTGACCCACAATTTTGATGGCGTACATGTAGTTATCTGAGAGGGTGAAATTGTCGAGTACCTGGCTGGTTGACTGACGTAGCAGGTGCTTGGGGAGGTCGCGTTTGATGGCTGGCACAAAGTTGGTAATCACAGCAAAGGGTGTTTTCTGGTCGAGGGAGGCCAACGAGATGGATCCGTCGTAGCGCATCTGATAGCAGGTGCCATCGAGAACAATCATCTCGCCGTCCAGGCCGTCGAAGGTGCCCACGCCGAAGTTGCCATGGCCGAGTAGCTCACCGATAGTCATGTCGCCGTCGTAGATGCCATCTAGTAGCTGGCTCATCAGCCCGGTCTGAAAGACCTCGTTACGGTAGATAGTTGACCGGCCTTCAAGGATTGCTGGCTGCTCGTTCATGGTGTCCTTTCGTCGCTGGTGCCTCACACCCGGCGCGCAAAAGCCGCGCGGCAACGTCCTTGGGTTTGGTAGCTTGTGTGGGACGCGCACCGCGCGGCTTCTCTGCCTTATCTACAGTATAGGCAGTGGGGTTAGACGCCGTAGTAGAGCTGGTATTCGAGGGGGTGAGGTACCAGCTGCAGGGGAGCGAGCTTGTTGATGTCTTGAGAAAGAGCTTATGAATAAGACTCGTTCTATAGGCTTGCGTTCACGAGGCAAAACATTCCAGCTGCCGAGTCAGTGAGGCTTATTCAAAAGTCCACATCTGATGCCCCAGACTCATGCATGTTGTTGGTTTTCTGGCCTTCTTCGAGTCGTTGAGTAAGTGGTTCACTGCGTGCGGGGAAGTTTAAGAGTGAACGAAAGGCAGGGAGAAGGTCCAAGCGACTTCCTTGTCTGCCCTGTGGTCGGAAACCTCTACCCATTCCCGCAAGTTCCATCCGAGTCAGTTTGGAGGGTTATTCATAAGGGGTACCCCGCAGCCAAAAAGAGCAACCCGCGAACTACTGGAAACACCCGCCCATACGAGCCCAACGGACGCCTGAAGCCTGTGTGCAGAACCCGCCAAGTGCAACACCAGCGCGATGACCCGCTCCACCACCGACCGTAGCCGATTGAGCATCCGATTATTTCGTTTCTGCTCCTTAGTTAGCTTCACCCCAGGCTTGCGCTTTGTCGGTGTGGCCAGTCCCAAACCTACGTAGCCCTTATCAGCCAAAGTCGAAGAATCAAGAAAGTGATTTAGCCCGTGGGTTCTGAAGGCGTAAGCATCATGTCTAGCCCCAGGTAGCGGTTCTGTGATAGCTAAGAGCCTGCCATCGAGGGTGCAGATCACCTGATGGTTAAATCCTGCTCTTTTATGCTGACCAGAGAAATTTCTTTTCCCAAGGGACACGCCAGTTCCAGGTGGGGACAAGGGTTCGGTCAATCACAAAAGAGCCAGGTGCTTTCAGGCTCTCTTCTAAGCTGGGGACTAGTGGAGTGAGAGCCTTTTCTAGGGCCTTTTCGATGGTTTTGATGGTCCGCGAGATGGTTGGCTGTGAGATACCGAAGAGGTGGGCGAGAGTCTCTTGGGTGAGGTTCTGTCGGTAGCTGATCAGCGTGATTTTTAGGGCCTGGGTCAGGGTGAGCCTGCGGGGTTTTTGGTCTGGTTTGATCCAGGTGAGGTGGGTGTTGAGGGCTGTGATGAGTATGGCGAATTGCGTGGTGGTGAGCCCGGTTGTACGCTGGTGGTGCAACGGTCTTTCCTGGTGTGGTTTGAGGTTATTTGTGGAGATTTAACGCTCATATTTTTGCCGCCTGGTGGGGCCGTTGTCTCTTGGTGGGGGTTGGGGTGTGGACCCCTTATGAATAAGCCTCTTGGTGTCCGTACATCCTCATTCTCGGGTATCCACTACGAATAAAAATTTCTAAAAATGAGTCTAAATATCTGCTTGATAGGTTCTGGATGAACATGATAGTTTTAAACCGCTGGCTAGCTCATATGTCAATTGTATACACAAAAGAATGGAGGCTTCAAATGAAGTCTAACCTGTTTGGTAAGCACAACACGAGTGCAGGAGCTACCCGTCAGGCTGGTGGCTACGCTACCCGTCAGGCTGGTGGCTACAACGCGCGATAAGCGAGTTTGTGATGGGGGGTGTTAGGTATTCCTACACCCCCCACTCCGTATAGGAATTATATGAAAAATTTTCGTAAACTGATAAACTCTGAGCTTGAACAGTTAGCGGGTAAGGAAAATGTTTATCAGGAAATTTTGGTGGATACAATGAGTCATCCACTTAATGATGATTTGTTTGTAGTTGTGGCGCAGCAAGCTAAAAATAATAGAGTATGCAGAACTTGCCTTCAAAGAAAATTTAATATTCTTTTTAATTCTACTTCAGATATTGTACCTGAAATAGATTTTGATACTGCGGAATCTACTGTAATAGATTGTGCATCTAGCGGATTTGGAATGGCTATTACAAATGCTGAAATAGCACAGAGTTGGTCAATGCTGGCACCCTGGCCCGATTGTCAAAAATGTACATATGAGCTGTCTGAATTGATACCTGAACGACCTTATTTTTCATACACGGGAGAAAAATTAAAAAAGTTAAATGCAGGGAATGGTATCCAGCGAAAAATATCTTCTGAGAATTTCAATTCTGCTCATCGAGGATATTTTGGTTTTGCATCTGTCCTTCTCAATCCAAGTATAGATAGCACTGGGGGGATTTATACCGTCGACACAGGTATGTTTCTTGATAAGATTACGGATTTTGCGCCAGTGGGGGGAAAGGGGACGTCTCTTGAACAGGCTTTAGCTAGTTGTATTGGTGAAGGTATCGAAAGATACTATATTTGCTCAAGACCGATGGGTGAAACACAGGTTTTTGCTGCTCGTCATTTCCGTAATGAGAAATGGTACGGTGCCCTGGATTTCGATAAAAAATCAATCGCGATATCTGATGATTCTCAAATAGAGGTGCGTAGCCTAGAAGTCCTCGGTGGGAGAGATATGATTTATGCTCCAGACTCGCTTATCTTCGCCCCATACACACCACCAAACAATGATATTATATCTCCTACTCCGAGTTCGACGACAGGAGCTGCTGCTGGAGGCACTATTGAAGAAGCTACACTTCAAGCAATTTTCGAGCTTATTGAAAGAGATGCTTTTTGGTTTGCTACGAGAACAAATATGTCGCTTATCCCGATAGGTCAACCCTTTCATAGCTCCATAGCGGATTCTATTCGGCATCAATATGATGTCGATATAGTTCTCCGCTGGGTGCCCAATCCACTGCAAATTCCCATCGCTCATTGTACGATTTTTTCAAATATCCCTGGGGTAAATATGTGCTCGCGCGGAATGGGTGTCACTCCCAACCCGCAAGAGTCTATTAATAAGTCAATTATCGAGGCTATTCAGATGTGGCGATCTATTGCTACTGGAGTCGAAGTTACATCTTCAGAAACAGACATGAGGTCTCTCTGGTGGTCTGGTAAAGCTAAGGAAATATTTCCTGGTTTGTTTGGAGACTCTGAATATACAGAAATAGATAATGTGAATTTCTGGGAGCCTTCTTCTGCCGAAACACCAGATTCTATACTGCAGGAACTAGTGGAGCATGCATCTAGGAATGGAATATATTTTGCACGTTCCATTCTAAACGATAGCGGCTGGCATAGTGTAGTGCGATGTATTTCAAATAGAATTTTACCTCTAGATGATGTATACTTCCCAAAACTTCGTCGTTTTGATGATTGGAGTAAATTTACATCAACGAAAGGATTCGTCAAATACACCGGCCCCCTTTTTATGTAACAATGATTAAACATACTGGTATAGGAATTTGGGTTTTTTTAGCTCTAAGTGGTATTGGTATTGGTGCATTTAGTGCCTTTGACAACTTTTACTTTTATAGCATAGGTTATCCTGCGGCAGTCATCGGCGCACTTATCGCAACATTCAATATCTCTGTTGCTCTAGCTGAGATTCCATCTGCAATAATATTTGACCGTAAATCTCATTGGGTAGCAATTCAAGTCGGTAACGCGCTCCGCTTCCTCGGCTTAGTGATATTTTTCTTGGCATTGGGGCTTGTTGGAGATTTCTCAGCTGAATTTCTCACTGGGGTAGGAGCAGCAGCCATGAGCGGCACATCAGTCGCCTATGTACTGAACCGTTTAGGAACTGTTAGCGATTACGAGCGCCGCCGTGCAATCGGAGCTATCACAGTTCTTGGTGCTGCAACCTCACTCCTGGGTGGAGCAATAGGTCTTATAGGCTTCTCGCACAATCCAAGATTTATTTGGGCGATAGGTGCGTTGTTCATGGCAGGTGCAGGCATTGCCTTTTTCTTTGGCCGCCCCAGCAAACACTATGCTAGCGGACACTCTCAGGAGCCTCTTCGAGAATACCTCGGTGGTCTTTATGCTATTTCACGGCACCCTAGGGCGTGGCTTTCAATCTGTGCAGACGCAGCGCTTGTTGCTCCTTTCTTACTCTGGCAACTACGTCTTGGCGACACCAGCCTCACTGCTGTACTTTTAGGGTTCGCCGTCATGAAAATTGCAGGAGTCGTGGGTGGACAGTTCATAGGTCATAGGAAGGTTAGCCGAAACATTTTGTATTGGCTTGTGCCATTTAATATCCTAGCTATTTTTGGATTTGCTGCATTTGAGAATGTTGGCCTTATTGTCCTCTGCTTTGGGTTTCATGTTTTGTTCCACATCGCAACCAGCGTATATTGCCAATCAGAATTTCAGTTAGTTGTTGCCGCCTCACAGCGTGCCGGTGCTAGTTCAATTGTCTCTCTTCTGAGTTCCTTTGTCGCCGGAGCAGCTGCCATTCTTGTCGGGTGGCTGGCTGATGCTGGCGGTTCCCTGCTGGCAAGTACCCCTAGCATGGTTCTGTATGGGTGTGTAGCACTTATCGCCTTTCGATTACATTTCATTAAAGGTGTGTAATGAGAGTAATTTCAGAGGCAATAAAAATATGAAGCTTATTCAAAAGGTATTCGGTGCCCGGACTCACAGCGTAGCTGCTGGCTCGGATAGAGTTCATGGGAATGAGCGGAGGTCTCTGCCCAAAGATGGAAAAGAAACCTCTGCGAATCACTCGAGACTGTGAGAACAAGAAATTTCTGCCTACAGGGCACAGACAAGGGAGTCGCTTGGCCCCTCTCCCTGCCTTTCGCTCGCTTCACTCCGTTGATTCTGTGCCCTCATGAGTGCCTGCACGCTTGAGCCCGGGCACTTCGTCCGGGCCAGTTACGCTGTGAGCCTAAGGTACCTCTACCCTTATAAGAATGAATAAGCCTCACTACCTAGCTGGTCTTAGACGCCGTAGTAGAGCTGGTATTCGAGGGGGTGAGGTACCAGCTGCAGGGGAGCGAGCTCGTTGGTGCGCTTGTATTCAATCCAGGCCTGGATTAGGTCTTCGGTGAAGACATCCCCCTGCAGCAGGAAGTCATGATCAGCTTCGAGGGCTGCCAGGGCTTCTTCAAGGTTGGCGGGAGCCTTCTTGATGTCGGCTGCTTCTTCGGCGGGCAGTTCGTAGAGGTCCTTGTCAATGGGGGCGGGTGGCTCGATGCGGTTGCGGATTCCGTCCAGACCGGCCATGAGCTGGGCTGCGAAGGCTAGGTAGGGGTTACCTGAGGGGTCAGGTGCGCGGAACTCCAGGCGCTTAGCCTTGGGGTTGGAGCCGGTGATGGGAATGCGGATACCGGCGGAGCGGTTACCCTGCGAGTAAACCATGTTGATGGGGGCCTCGTAGCCGGGAACCAGGCGCTTGTAGGAGTTCACGGTGGGGTTGGTGAAGGCCAGAACCGATGAGGAATGCTCAATCAGACCACCGATATACCAGCGCGCGGTGTCTGACAGGCCAGCGTAGCCACGCTCGTCGTAGAAGAGGGGCTCACCATCCAGCCACAGCGACTGGTGGCAGTGCATACCTGAACCGTTGTCGCCAAAGACGGGCTTGGGCATGAAAGTGACGGTCTTGCCCCAGGCATCTGCGGTGTTCTTGATGACGTACTTGAACTTGAGCAGGTCGTCGGCGGCCTGGGTGAGGGTGGAGAACTTGTAGTTGATTTCAGCCTGGCCGGGTGCACCTACCTCGTGATGTGAACGCTCAACTTCGAGGCCGACTTCGTCGAGAGCTACACACATAGCGTCACGCAGGTCAGCCTGCTTGTCGACGGGGGAGACGGGAAAGTAGCCGCCCTTGGTGTTGGTCTTGTTACCCAGGTTGCCGCCCTCTTCCCGACGGTTAGAGTTCCACGGGGCCTCATCTGAATCGATGGTGAACGAAACAGACTGGGGTGAGACCTCATGCTGAACATTCTCGAAGACGAAGAACTCAGCTTCGGGGGCAAAGAAGGCGGTGTCGGCGATGCCGGTTGACTTCAGGTATTCCTCGGCGCGCTCAGCGACACCGCGGGGATCACGGTGGTAGGACTCGCCGGTGCGGGGGTTGACGATGGATCCGGTGACAATCAGGGTCTTCTCAAGGCGGAAGGGGTCAACGTAGGCGCTGGTGACGTCAGGGATGAGCTGCATATCTGATTCTGCGATGCCCTGGAAGCCGCGGATTGAAGAACCATCGAACATCTGGCCAACGGTGAAGAAGTCCTCGTCGATAGACTTGGCAGGCATGTTAAAGTGCTGCTGCACGCCGGGAAGGTCGGTGAAACGGATATCAACGAACTTGATGTCTTCGTTTTTGATGAAGTCGAGGACTTCCTGTGCGGTTGTGAACATGGTCGGTTGTTCTCCTTGAGTTGTTGTCGACCGGCGGGGGCCCGCGCGAGGCAGGCTCCTGTGTTGTTGTTTCTAGCCTAGGGCGGATTTTTTGCCCTGAAGTGTCGCTTATGTTTCGCGTGTGTAACTTAGCTATGGTGCCGGTTGCACCGGTGTTACATGCTAGGTCGGCTAGGGGGCCTACCTCTAGTGTAGAGGGCCTGCGGTTCGGTTTCTCAGATGGTAGGACGCTGGGGTTACCCGGCGGGGGCCAGGTCGGGGCCTAGCGGGTAAGGTGGTGTCTATGGTTTCACGAAAAGATTTAGGGTCTTGGATTGAGGGGGCACCTACCTGGATGGATTACCCGGGGCAGGGTATGGGCCGCCCTCGGTCCGGGCGAGGGGCTATTGCGCGCCCTCTGCCGCGTCTGATTGCTTTCTGTCTGGACTGGTTCCTAGTTGAGGGGCTATTTTGGGTGGTGGGCCATTATTTGGCTCCGGGGGCCAGTGTGACCGTTCTTGACGTTGCGCAGCTGGTTTTCTTCTGGCTGTATATGGTTGCGGCTGTTGGCTTTATGGGGCATACGGTGGGGCACTTTGCCTTGGGCATGCAGGTTCAGCGGTTGGACGGGCAGCCCGCTGGCTGGCTCACTGCGCTGATTCGCCAGTCGCTTGTGATGCTTATTCTTCCCGTGGTTATTATGGACGCCGACCAGCGAGGCCTGCACGATAGGGCTCGTTACACTATTCTGGTCAAAATTCGGTAGACGAAGGAGTACTGTGAGCGACGAAAGCAAACCTGATTCCTTGCACGATGAACCTGAGGGCGCGCCTGCCCCGGCTCCCGCCGAAGAGCAGGAAAAGGAGGCAGATGCGTCCTTACCGAGCTTTCTCGTGAACCCTGGGAAGGTAGACAAGATTTTGCTGGGCCTGCTGGCCTTTATGACTGTCTACTCCATGGTCATGATTCCCCTGCGACCTAATCTTTTGGTCAATGCCCCCTGGTTACTATCAATAATCACGGGGTCGGGTCTGGGCATTCTCATTACCGCTGCCCAGAACCAGGGAGCCATTGCCATGTTGGCCGGGCTCACAGCGATTGCTGCTGCCAGTAGCATTAAGTTCGTCATGGTCTATTTCTTCATGGGCAAACACTGGGGCCAGGACTTCATATCGTGGATATTCGCTAACCACACCCCGCTGTGGTACCGCAAACTTGAACGCTTTGTTGAAAAGCACCTCTACTTTACCCTCCTGCTGGGTTTTATCCCCTTTTCCCCCATACCGGTAGCCATCCTGGTCGCTATCGCAGGTATCCGTAAGCTCAATGCCTGGGCTACTGCCGGTTACATTTACCTGCTGGCTGTGGGTAATAAGATTTTCTACCTCTATCTCGGCCTGCAATTTGGTGAGGGAATCCGACCAACCCTCGAAACCATCGACAGGTACATGATGCAGATTACCCTGGTGCTTGTGGCCTATGTTTTTATCGTCAACTGGTGGAGAGCATCGAAGAACCAGAAGGCTAAGAAACAGTAAGTTAGCGCGCTGCCTGGAGCTGTGCAATGTCGATTTTACCCATCCGCATGAAGGCGCCGCGGGCACCGGGGCTAGCGAGCAGTTCGTCTAGGTTCTCGGGAACAACCTGCCAGCTGATGCCGTATTCATCGATGCACCAGCCGCAGCGCTCCTTCTCGGGTACGGCTGACAGAGCCCGCCAGAGACCGTCAATCTTCTGTTGATCAGTAGCACGTACTAAGAGGGAAACTCCGCCGCTAAAGGTGAACTCGTGGCCTGATCCGCCGTCGGTAATCATGATCCAGTCACCGGCAATGTTGGCGTCAGAGAAGAGCACCTGATCGTCAGTTCCAGGCATGAGTATACGGTTGCCCATCTCAGAGCCGGGGAAGAGCTCTAGGAGTTTTTCGGTAAAGACCATGGCCTGGTTACCGCGAGTAAACATGATAGCCGGGAGGGCTGCTGGGCGCGGCTCACCGGCGGGGTTGGTGAGCATGAGCTGCCAGCTTACTCCGAAAGGGTCCTGAACCCAGGCATAGTAGTCAGAGAAATCGTAAGAGCCCAGGGGCATGAGCTCTGTTGCCCCTGCTGCCATTAGAGCGGCATGGGCGGCTTCTAGCTCTTGACGGGCGTCCCCGCCTGCCGCCGGGTCAAAGTTCATCATCAAACTGATGGAGGGGTTGGGGGTGTAGGTATCGTCGGCGTTGATAATGCCGAGCATCAGGCCCCTGACGTTTAGATCCACGGACATCAACTGCCCGGCGAAATCAGCTCTCTCAGCAGGCATGTCATCGGGGTAGGTCTGACTGGAGGCGACGGTGGCACCGAAGGCCGCTGAGTAGAGATCAATCATCTGCTCAGCCTTGCCCGCGGACCAGATGAAGGGAACAATTTTCTGCATTACAATTCCTGAGGTCGGTTGGTTTTCTCTAAAACTACCGGTACGGGCCCGCCACTACAACCACTCATAGCAAGAGCAATATACAAAAAGAGCCCCTCCCGCTATAGATTGTCTGGCAATCAGTAGCTAGAGGGGCTTTGTCTCAAACTGTTTAACGCATACCCTTGCGGTCAGGGCGCATACGCATAGGGTCAATGCCCTTGGGTATAGCATTGAGCATGTTGTGGTGCTTTGACAGTGAGTCAATGCGACCAGCTACCTGGTGCATCTCCTGTTGAGTCAGCTGCTTGGGTAGTTTGTTCAGGGTCTTGGTCAGCTGCTTAAGCCCGACCTGGCCGTCAGCGTCGCCGGTGTTGATGACGTGCACGGGCACGGTGGGAAGAATTTTCTTGTACCTAAGCTTTTCTTTCTGTACCAGGCCGTTGACACGGCTGGTGGGGCCTTCGGTCACCAGGACGATTCCAGGGCGGCCAATGGCGCGGAAGACGACGTCCTGGGACTTGTTGGCAGCTACCGGTTGCTGCTCAACGATCCAGCCGCGGCGCAGGGTAGATAGCGCAGCCCCGGAGCGGCCGGGCTGCCCTTCCAGCTGTGCAAACGCAGCTTTTTCAGCTCGGCGGGAGAGCACTATCACCGCAAAAAGTAGGCCCAGAGGAATACCTATGAGTAAGAAGGTAATCCAGTTATTGAGCAAAACACCAATCAGGAGGAAGACCAGAAGGGTGCCGAAGAAGATGAGGGCTAGAATCCACGGGATGTTGGGATCCTGCTCCCGAGTCATCGTATAGACCTGTTTGAGCTGGGCAAACATGCCTGGGCCGCGTTTGGCGCGGCGCTCTTCGCGGGCCTTCTTCTTCTCTTCGCGGGTCTGAGCACGGGTGCTACCACGGGATTCAGCCACTGGGTTTCCTTCGTAAGTTGATTGAGATGGAGCGCAACTTGCGGCGCCGTAAGACCCCATTCTATACGGCAAGCGCCCACCGATAAAACCGGTGGGCACTTGAATTCACTAGTTCTTAGGGCTTTTAGGCGCCTGCTGCGACCAACGACCGTGCCTCCTGCATAGCGAAGCCGGAGTCGTCAATATGGGCTAGGTGCTCAGGAATCTCGCGGCCCTGCTTCTTCATAGCGCGGGCCCAGAGTTTACCGGCGCGGTAGGAGGAGCGGACCATGGGCCCGGCCATCACCCCGGCGAAGCCAATTTCTTCGGCCATCTGAGAGAGCTTCACGAATTCTGCGGGTTTGACCCAGCGGTCGATGGGGTGGAAGAGGGGGCCGGGGCGTAGGTATTGGGTGAGGGTAATCAGGTCGGTGCCCGCGTCGTGCAGATCGCAGAGGGCTTCGTAGACCTCATCGTTGGTCTCTCCCATGCCCAGAATCAGATTGGACTTGGTAATCATGCCGGCTTCCTTGCCCTGGGTGATGACGTCAAGAGAACGCTCGTAGCGGAAAGCCGGGCGAATCTGCCGGAATATGCGGGGCACGGTCTCAAGGTTGTGGGCAAAAACCTCGGGGGCCGCGTCGATGACCTGCTGCACGTCATCTTCCCTTCCTTTGAAATCGGGAATCAGGATTTCAACGCCAGTGTTGGGCGAGACGCGGTGAATCTGACGGATTGTTTCGGCGTAGAGCCAGGCCCCTCCGTCCTCAAGGTCGTCGCGGGCCACACCGGTGACGGTGGCGTAGCGCAACCCCATCTTCTTGACGTTCAGCGCTACCTTAATGGGTTCGGTGCGGTCGATGGCAACGGGCTTGCCGGTATCAATCATGCAGAAGTCACAGCGGCGCGTACATTCTGAACCGCCGATGAGGTAGGTGGCTTCACGGTCTTCCCAGCATTCGTAGATGTTCGGGCAACCTGCCTCTTCGCAGACGGTGTGCAGGCCAGAGCCACGGGCCAGGTCAACCATTTCTTTGTATTCGGGGCCGACCTTGGCCTTGGTTTTAATCCAGGAGGGCTTCTTTTCGATGGGTACCTCGGCGTTGCGGGCTTCAACACGCAGTAGCTTGCGGCCTTCGGGCTGGGCGCTCATGGGTGAGGTTTCTCCTTTGGTGTGGCTGGTTTTCAACCTGCGGGTATGGGGTGGGCGGTTGCTTTCGCTAGGCTTTGACGGTGAAGTTGGCTGCCAGCTGGTCAGCGTAGCGAGAGAGCTCGTCTTCTATGCGGTCAACAACATCAGCGGGGCTAATATTCCGGCCGAGCTGTTCAGATATGGTGGTGACGCCGGCGTCTGTGATGCCACACGGGATAAAGGCGCCAAAGGGATCGGTGGGGTTGTTGCAGTTGAGGGAGAAGCCGTGCATGGTGGTATTTTTGGCAACTCGGATACCGATGGCCGCGATTTTCTTATCCTGCACAAGAGCCCCGTCGCCAACAACCCACACCCCGGAGCGTCCCTCAACTCGCTGGCAGGTGATACCTAAATCGGTGAGTACGTTGATGAGTATTTCTTCGAGCACACGCACGTATTTGACCACGTCGATAGGCTCAGGCAACTGCACGATGGGGTAGCCGACCAGCTGGCCGGGGCCGTGCCAGGTGAGCTTACCGCCGCGGTCAATTGTGATCACGGGGACGCTGTTATCGGACGGGTACTCGTGTTTTTCGGTGCGCTTACCGGCGGTGATGACCTCCCGGTGTTCAAGCAGGAGCACGGTGTTTTGCCGGGTTCTGTTTGCCACGTCTTCGTGGAGGGCACGCTGAATCTCGAGTGCCTCGGTGTATTCCACGTAGTTGGGGGCAAAGCCTAGCCTGTTAAACAAAAGTGCCATACTCTCTAGGGTAGTCCTTTTGTGCAAAGGGCAAAAATACAGAGCGCAGGTGAGCTACCCAGCCAGGGTGTGATGTGTGTTACGGATTGTGACGTTCCTGCCAACAGGGGTGCTTCATGCAGGTGACTAGTGCTAACGCCCTGCCTGTGGATAACTTTCTGGGAGAAATTTGTTTCTGGTGTATTGCTATACCATGACTACTTCAACCACACCCCACCGTTTAGAATCAAATGCTGTGGTCGCTGAGTCGGCTACTTCTGTAGCAGCCACCGGTAGCCTTCTTGGGCTCGCCCAGCTCCTGCCCGATGTCACCCCGCTCTACCGTGTGGAAAGCGGGCCGCATCACGCCACCTGGGTGGTCAGCTGTGGCTACGAGGGGGCATCGGAGCTGGGACTTCAAGCTGGCCCCTACACCCTGACCCTGCTCAACCAGGAGGCCCGGTCAACTCGCGCCGCTGAGCGGCTCTGCTCCCTGCCCACTTACCCTCACCTGCTTCGCGTTGATGCCATCACCACTGCTGAACAGCAGGCAAGCAAAGAAGGCGAGAAGACAGGAGCAGGAGTAGAGAAAGGCAACGCGCATATTTGGTATGAGGCTGCTGAAGCAGGAACCCTTGCTGACTACTGTGCAGCTCGGGGGCCTTTACCGGTTGGGCAGGTGACTACAGTGGTGAGAGCGGTGATTGCTGCCCTCACCTACCTGCATGCCAACCAACTGACCTACAGCAGTCTTACCGCAGAGACTGTGGTGTTCACGGTAGAAGGAATTCCTAAACTTCTGGCTCCCGACCTTGACTTGCGCGGAGAGCCCGAAGCAACTCAGGCTGCCCGTCAGGCTGAGGCTACTGCCGCAGCTGCAGCTCTTATCTGGTTGTGTTATACCGGTGAGCAGCCCCATTCTCAAAGACTCCGTGCCCCATTGCCGCTGGCTGTTCCCGAGGCATCCGAGGCTCTAGCCCGCACCCTTGAGGACGCGATTGATTCCCGGGCTCACCAACCCACTCTCACCGAGATAGGAGCCCTGGTTGATCTCACGGCAGACCCTGAGCAACTAGAACTACACCTGAGTGCCCACGAGAGCGTGCGTCCCAGGCTCCCTGCCTACTCCGTGCCTGAACCGCAGGCAAAAACTCGTCAGAAGCTGGCTCGTCGCACCGTCCTGGGGCAAGCGACGCAACTAACCGGCAGGAGCCCAAAGAAAAGACGGCCCAATCTAGGGGATAAATCTTTGCTGAGGAGCAAGAAGGCGGGGGTTTCTCGCGCAGGCACGAGGCAGGCCTCCCGGCCAGTATTCCTGGGCGGCCTTGCCATAACAGGTTTGCTGGTATTGATGTTGGGTGGTCACCAGCTGGTTGGTAACCAAGGTGCGGACGCCCCCACCCCGCCTGCGCCGGAAACGCCAGCTGACTTGCCGCAACAGGAGGCGCAGCCTGACAGGCAGGTGCGGGCAGGAGATACGGGTACGGGCTGGGGGAGCGAAGCTCATATTGATGAGCAGGAACTAGCTACTGCCCTCACCGAGCTGGTAGCTACTCGCAGCCGGGTGCTGGCCAGCGGTGATTCGGCAGGAATCTCTGACTACAGCCGGGTGGGTTCCTTGCTAGCTCAGGCTGACGAACAGCTGTTGAACCACCCGCAGGCCGGGCAACTGGCGGGTATGCAGACCAGGTTATTGAGCATTCAGGCCCTTAGCGCCCAACAGGATGGGAGTCTGCGGGCTGAGGTCACAGTAGCTGCGACCGGCTATGCACCCGGTGAAAGCGAAGCAGAGCTTAAAGCAGCCGGTATCACGGTAGAAGAGGCCGATGTTACTCAGACAGTTGCACTGACCCTTGAGCTGGTAGAGGGCCGCTACCTACTGACCGATGCCAGCCCGATTCCCGTTTCAAACGGCACCCGTTGATGCGGAACGTGAACGTTAGATAGCGGGGTATTGCATGAAAACAGCGATGGCGATGTTGATGAGAGCTAGTCCGCCAACGGTATGGGCCAGGGCCACATTGCGGCCAGATTCAGGGGTTCCCAGGGCCCGGGCCGCCTTGTATTTCTTCTGGCCCATGAAAGCAGCACCTGTGATGACAAGGGCAAGAACAATTTTAATACCAATCATCATATGGTTGAGAGTCATATTCTCGGCCATCTGGATGAAGTAGAGGCCGAAGCCGGTCACAACCTGTAGCAGAGCTGCATGGAACTGCCCGGGCAGAACAATGCCCTTTTTGAAGGTACCGAGCCAGATGCCGAAGACCATAGCTGCACCCACAATGTGCAGAAAAAGAAGGATAGAAAATGCGATAGCCATAACCACAAGTCTACTTAAGATGTGGGGGCTTAATGACACTATGACAGCAAAACCGGTATGTGGGCGTGACCACGTGCCTTTTGCCATGCGGCAGCGCATCAAACAAGGAGCCCCAACGGCGAATCCGCCGTTGGGGCACCTCTATCTTGATTTAGCTCAGAGAACTAAACAGCCAGGTTTAGAGACCAACTTCAGCTTCGAAGGCTGCTTCTTCAAGACGGTTCTTGAGGAAGGCCAAGAAACGGCCGGCGTCTGCACCGTCAACGACGCGGTGGTCGTAGGTCAGTGCGAAGTAGGCCAGTGAGCGGATAGCAATCACATCGTTACCCTCGGCATCCTGAATGACGGCGGGGCGCTTGTTGGTAGAGCCAATGCCCAGAATTGCAACGTTAGGCTGGTTGATAATCGGGGTGAAGAAGACACCGCCTGACTGGCCGGTAGAGGAGATAGTGAAGGTTGAACCTGACAGCTCTTCGGGGCCAACCTGGCCGTCACGGGCACGCTTGGCAACGTCGTTAATCTTCTTGGCGATACCTGCGATGTTGAGGTCACCGGCGTCCTTGACCACGGGAACTAACAAGCCCTTAGGAGTGTCAACTGCCAGGCCAATATTCTCGGAGCCATGGTAGGTGATTTCCTTGTAGTCCTCGCTCATGGATGAGTTGAACTGGGGGAACTGCTGCAGAGCTTCGGTCACTGCCTTGGTGAAGAAGGGCAGGAAGGTCAGCTTGGTACCCTCGCGGGCTTCAAAACCAGCCTTAGCCTTGTTGCGTAGAGCAACCAGTCGGGTCAAATCGACTTCCTGAACAGTGGTCAGCTGGGCAGACACCGCCAGAGACTCAACCATGCGCTTAGCTACGGTCTGACGAATGCGGGGCGCCTTCTCCGTGGTGCCGCGCTTTGAGGACGCTGCAACCTGGGGGGCTTCCTTCTTAGCAGGAGCTGCGGTTGCAGGTGCTTCGGCTGCGGGGGCCGCAGCAACGGGAGCTGCCCCCTTCTTAGACTCGGCTGCTGCCAGAACATCCTGCTTACGGATGCGGCCGCCCACGCCGGTGCCCTTAAGGGTGGAAAGGTCGATACCCTCTTGTTTGGCTAGCTTACGAACCAGGGGAGTAACGTAGGCCTCACCGTTGTCTCCAGAGGGTAGTTCAACAGCAGGCGCTTCAGCAGCTTCATCGGTGGACGAAACGGGAGCAACCTCTTCTGCTTTCTCCTCCTCAGCAGCTGGGGCTTCTTCCTTCTCTTCAGGCGTTGAGGTTTCTTCCTTCTTTTCCTCAGCGGCGGCAGGTGCAGCGGCAGAAGCGTCACCGATGATAGCCAGAACCTGGCCGACCTCGGCGTCCTCGTCCTCCTGGATACGGATTTCGAGCAGAGTTCCTGCTACGGGGGAGGGAACTTCGGTATCAACCTTGTCAGTGGAAACCTCAACGAGGGGCTCATCGACGGCGACTTCCTCACCAACTTCCTTGAGCCAGCGGGTGATGGTGCCTTCAGTCACGGACTCGCCCAGAGCAGGCAGGGTAACCTCGGTGCCTGAAGCTGAACCGGAGGACGCGGGAGCGGCAGCGGGTGCCTCTTCCTTCTCTTCCTCAGCTGCGGGAGCTTCTTCCTTCTTTTCAGCCTCGGGGGCTTCTGCTGCCGGGGCATCGTCAGATGAACCTGCGCCGGAGCCATCGCCAATGACTACCAGGGGGGCGCCGACTTCGACGTCCTCGTCCTCTTCAACCAGAATCTTCTCAACAACACCGGCTACGGGTGAGGGGACCTCGGTGTCAACCTTGTCAGTGGAAACCTCAACGATGGGCTGGTCAACCTCAACGGTTTCACCAACCTCAACGAGCCAGCGGGTAACGGTACCCTCGGTCACGGATTCGCCCAGGGCGGGCAGTTCTACGGTGGTGGACATAATCCTTCGTGCTCTCCTTGTGAGTAATTTAAAAACTGTAGCGGGCAGACGGTGAGGTGGCAGGTACCTCACCTACTACACCGATGCCTCATTTAGCCGTGCAAGGGTGCGCCAGCCAGAGCCATCGCGGCCTCGCCCAGGGATTCGTTTTGGGTGGGGTGGGCGTGAATAAACTGGGCGACGTCTTCGGGGAAGGCTTCCCAGACAACCCACATCTGAGCCTCACCGATCTGCTCGCCCATGCGCTTGCCGACTGCGTGCACACCAATGATGGGGCCGTCCTTTTCGCGAACAACCTTGACCAGGCCGCCGGTGCCTAGGATGGAGGACTTACCATTGCCGGCCAGGTTGTACTCTGCAACCTCAACGTTTTCCTTGCCGAACTTCTCTTCAGCCTTGGGCTGTGAGTAGCCGATGGAAGCAATCTCGGGCTCGCAGAAAGTAACCTTGGGGATGTTGATGTCTTCTACAACCTGAGGTGAAAGACCGGCGATTTCTTCAGCCACAAAGCGGCCCTGCTGGTAGCCGCGGTGGGCTAGCTGAACACCGGGGACGATGTCGCCAATAGCGTAGATATTGCCCACCCCTGTGTGTAGGCGCTCGTTGGTGATAACGAAGCCACGGTCCATGGTCAGACCCTGCTCGTCGTAACCAAAGCCCTCGGTGTTGGGGCCGCGGCCTACAGCAACCAGCACGATGTCGGCTTCGAAGGCGGTGCCATCTTCAAGGGTGACCTTGGCTCCGTTGGCGTCCTGCTCTACGGTCTTAAAGAACTTACCCAGTGAGGACTTGATGCCGCGCTTCTTGAACTCGCGCTCGACCACCTTAATGATGGAGGGGTCTTCGTTGGGAACCAGGTGGGGTAGGCCCTCGATAATGGTGACCTCAACGCCCATGGAGTTCCACATGGAAGCGAACTCTGAGCCGATAACGCCGCCGCCGAGAACGATGGCGCTCTTGGGCAGGTAGTCCATTTCGAGTGCTTCTGTGGAGGTGAGCACACGGTCGCGAATCTCGATACCGAAGGTCTTGGAGACAGAACCTGATGCCAGGATGATGTGCTTGCCCCTGTACTCGGTGCCACCCACGGTGATGGTGTCCTTGCCGGTGAGCTTGCCTTCACCCTCAATGACGGTGACCTTCTTCATCTTGAGAAGACCGGTCAGGCCCTTGAACTTGCCGGCGACGATGCCGTCCTTGTAGTCGCGAACCTTAGCCATATCGATGGACTCAAGAGTAGTGTTTACGCCGTACTTAGAAGCGTGCTGAGCCTCAGAGGCGAGTTCTGCAGCGTGCAGGTAAGCCTTGGTGGGAATGCAACCGGTGTGCAGGCAGGTACCGCCCAGGTTGCTCTTTTCGATCAGACCTACGGTGAAGCCCAGCTGTACCGCGCGCAGAGCTGCGGAGTAACCGGCGCTACCGCCGCCGAGGATGAGGATATCGAATTCTGTTGTTGCCGAGTCGGCCACGTTGACGCTCCCTTGCATGGGTCGCGGAGGCCTAAGCCCCCTTATGTACTGTCGGTTTCTAGCTTATCGCTTGTTTGAGTCGACCTGCCACTTATGGCCTTTATTTTATGGTGTGAGGGAAATGATGACACCCCATGACCCACCGTTTTCAGGTCATGGGGTGTTGAGCTACCCAAGCTGGTTACTCCTCATAGCGGTGTTTAGGCGTAGGCCTCGATGAACTTGATGAGAGTGGTCACAGAGTGGCCGGTTCCTTCCTTGGGAGTGTAGCCGTAGGGGCTCTCCTCGTTAAAGGAGGGGCCAGCGAAGTCCAGGTGGGCCCAGGGAATTTTTGCGCCGTCCCTGTTCCCAACGAACTCTTCAAGGAAGAGACCTGCAACCAGCATGCCGCCGTAACGAGAGCCGATATTCTGCAGATCAGCGACGGGGGACTTAAGGGACTTACGTAGGTGCTCAGGCAGAGGCATTGGCCAGTAGTCCTCGCCAGCGGACTTGCTCGCTGCAAGAATCTGCTCACGAACGTCCTCGGTGCCCATGACGGCTGCGGTACGCACCCCGAGCGCAAGTAGCTGGGCACCGGTTAGGGTGGCGATATCGAGAAGGACGTCGGGTTCAGCTTCTGACGCCAGAGCCAGGCCATCAGCCATGACCAGGCGCCCCTCGGCATCGGTGTTCATGACCTCGACTGTGTGGCCGCTCCGCATAGTCAACACATCCTCGGGGCGAATCGAGTTACCGCCGGGCATGTTCTCGGCCAGACAGAGGTAGCCGCTGACCGCAACAGGGAGACGGAGTTCGGCGGCAGCCGCGACCACATTCAGCACGGTAGCAGCACCGGCCATGTCTGACTTCATGGTGGTCATAGAGGTGGCAGGTTTCAGAGAAATGCCTCCGGTGTCAAAAGTGATGCCCTTACCCACGATAGCTACGGTCTTGGTGGCATCGGCCGGGGTGTACTTGACCTCCACCAGGCGGGGCTTGCGCGCAGAACCCTGGCCTACACCGGCAATGCCACCGAAACCCTCGGCAACCAGCTGATCATAGTCCCAGACCTTCGCTACTACATCGTTGAGACTTTCGATGCGCTCTAAAGCTCGCTCTGCAAAAACCTCGGGATAGAGGTGGGAGGGAGGGGTATTGACCAGACGGCGGGTATGGTCAACTGCCTCCCCCAGAATCAGGGCGCGGGTCAGAGCATCCTCTGAGTCTGCGGCTGCCAGGTCGGTGACAATGGCGATCTCAGCTACCGGAGCCTTCACAGAGTCGGCAGTCTTGGCGCGCAGCTGGGGATCAGAGAAAGCCCCGAAGGCCGCGCCCTCGGCAAGAGCTGCAACCTGCTCTGCATTCTCTGCTCCCAGGGCTAGAGCCACACTCTGCACGCCAGCTAACTGACGAATCGCAGAACCTGCCGCGTAGCGCAGGGCTGCCAGCTGCTCGTCCTGGTCAGTTTTCTGAGACCCCAGGCCGATAAGAGCGATAACGCCAGCTCCCACCTCGTCAAAACCGGGAAGTCGGACCAGCTCGTCCACTCCACCGCTGATCCCCAGAGTCTCAAAAATTGCCTCAAGACTCTCAGCCGTCCTGTTCGTAAGGGGGTGAGAAGCTAAAATTGGTCCCTCAGCCGATGAGTGAACGCCAAGAACCAGAACATCTGTCTTGAGGCTTTCAAGGTCGGGGGCTACAACGGACAGTGACAGGTCATGTGATTCGCTCACTGAGTCTCCCTTTGCATAGAAATTTTTTTTTAGTGCTCTCTACACCCTGGAATACTGCGGGTAGAGACACACGCATACTCGCCTTTAAGAGTAGTCACGTATCTTCTTAAACTGTAACCTGTGCCATGGTGCCGCTCCTAAATCCCCGTAAAGCGAACAACTGAGGGCTTCTGAAGTTATGTTGTAGGGAATAGATGGACCACACAGGGCCGTTAACCCATCACATATAGAGGTGAGTAGCGAAATACTGGAGTACTATAGAGACTCAATTACACGGGATGCGACGGTAAGAACAAGGGGGCAGATACTCATGACACCAACAGAAAAGCTCTACATTGCACAGGCCGGGGTGTTCGAGAACGACCGCCTTAAGGGATTGCCCTTGGTTGTTGCGCTGTCGCACCCGCAAGATGCAGGCGGCACAGCTGGTCACCTGGGCGAAGTGTTGCTCCATGAGCTCGATAATGTTCCAGTTGTCGAGTTCGACTCGGATATGCTTCACGACTACCGCAACCGCCGCCCTCGAATTACCTTTAAAAAGGATCATTACGTAGACCCTGTACTCCCTGAGCTCAAGCTATACGCTGTGGAGGACCGCCTGGGCAAACCTTTCTTATTATTGACTGGCACCGAGCCTGACTTACTCTGGCAACGCTTCACCTCCGATGTTGTTGATATTGCTCAGAGGCTTGAGGTCTCGGTGGCCCTCTCCGTGACGGCCTTTCCTATGCCCGTGCCGCATACTCGGCCTTTGCCCGTGACCGCGCACGGGTCGCGCAAGGATTTGACCGTTGGCATCTCCGCCTACCAGCCTGAAGCTCTTGTGCCAGGTTCTGTTTCAAGTCTGCTTGAAGTAAGGCTGACGGAAGCTGGCATTGGGACTGCTGGCTTCTCAGTAAATGTGCCACAGTACCTGTCAGAGTCAGAGTTGCCCCAAACAGCACTGGTTGCCATGGAGCACCTATCGCTAGCTGCCAAGCTGAGTCTGCCCTCAGACCGCCTGAGGGAGCTCTCTGAAAACGTCCAGATTCAGATAGATGAGCAAGCACATGCTAACCCCGATATTTTACGGATGATTCAGCGGCTTGAGGAAAGCTACGATGCTAATGCGGCGCAGGGCTTCGGGGCGCTACCCCTCTCGGAGCGGGCCGCAGGCCAGGTGCCCAACCGTGATGAAATCGGCGCAGAGGTTGAGGCCTTTCTGGCTCAGCTCAACCGCAAAAGCAGGGGTGATGACGGTCAGTTAGGGCTCGAACGCTAGCCCGTTTGTCTGTGGATAAGTCACCCAAGTCATGTCATAAAACCGTCACGAGTGCACCATTTTTGGGTCTTATCGGAGGGCTGACACCCGGGCCGGTGCGAAAAACGGTGACAGGTAGTCTTCCACTTTATCCACAGCCTGCACCAGCTCTAGAAACTAGACCGGTAGCCGGGCAAGGTGAGAGACATGACATCTCTATCTCACAACCCAGAACATCGCACGACTGCCTCACTCACATCAGAACTAGATGTGATCGCTGCAGCCGTTCACATGCTTGGCTACTGGCCCCAAAATTCCATGGTTATTCTGACCGTGGACGGCAGGGGAGTAGGGCCTGTTCTCCGCGTAGATTTAGCTGATCCAGACGACATAGACCTGCATGAATATTTGGCTACATTTCTGCAAGCTATTCCGCAGGAATCACCGATGGGACTACCCATACAACGAGTCTTCGTACTTCTCTTTTCAGCTGAATCCGAGCCGCCTAACCCGTCAACCACGTCAGATACCGAGAGGGAAACCGCGCTAGACACCGAGCGCGCCTTTGTTGAAATCGCCCAGTCATACCTACATTCGCTTGTACGTGAAGTTGCTCATCAGGGGTTGGGGTTACTTGACCTCATCGCAGTGGGTCACCGTAAACTGTGGTGCTTGACTCCATCCGGGGAGGCCCTTGAATTTTCAGGGTACACCGCTCAGGTGCTTTCAAGCCCCGTCTATCTTCACCTCGTTGCCACCGGATCAGTAGTGGCTACAAGCTTCGATGACCATGCCGATGAGCAAGGTAGCCTCCTCCAAGACACGGTCGACGAGCAGAAACGCGATGCGTGGATACTGAGAGTTGAAACATCGGCCCGAACCATTCAGGAGGAAAAAGAGACCCTCAACCCCAACGAGTACTTTCAACTCGATGCTGAGCTGGCAGTGTGGAATATCATCCTCAACCGGGTAACTACCTACCTGGAGACAAGGAACTGTTCGCTAGCGGAAGTTGCCATCGGTGACCCCATTAGAGCTGAACTTGACCCAGAGCTTGCTGGCTACCTAGTGGCGTCACTGAATAGTACTGCCACCTTGAACCTGCTTGTCTACCTGGCAGAAACAACCTACCGCGATGCAGAGAAAGTATTGTGTGCCATTAACGCCAGTGGGTACGAGGTGCTCCAATCCGCCGGTCAGGTTCCTCAGCGAGTTCTGCCTTCAAGCTCAGCTCTGCAACAGATTGGCCTGGGCCACCTGGTAGAGCAGACCCAACCTCCGGTGTCCGAAAAGCAAGACTTTGACGGCGTAGGCGAGAGCTTCGCTCACTTACTCTGTGGAACCGGGTCTGAACCCCCTCATTGGCTCCGCCTTGAAGCTCTTGAATGTCTAGCCTGGGTACTTGAACCAGCTTCCACCGGCAAACCCGCAGCTCTGCTCTTGGCCATCCTTTCCTGGGCTAAGTGGCTTCGTGGTCGTTCCACCGAAGCACACTACCTCCTGGAACAGGCAGACCCACGGGTCTTCGAACGTAGCCCTATCATGCTCCACTCCCTGCTTGATAGCGGGTCTTTCCCTGCCTGGGTCAGCCAGCCAGGGGGCGTTCCTTCTTACACCGTGACTAAGAACAGCTCACCTATTCACCGAGCCTCTTAGCCTGAACGCCTAAAACATGTCATACTTGACTACTGACCCCGCTCAAGGTTTGGTTATCATCAAGATGAACACACCGGGAATAAACCTCTTAGGTATAGTTGTTTGCTACCTGAAAGGCCCGGTGCACTATCCATGATAAGACCAGCACACTTGACAGGGTCTTAGGTGTTTTGACCGCGAACACCGCAACACACTCGCTACGGTCAACTAGCTCAGAAAGGTTTTCTGTGTCACCAGCCGCACGCAAGAAAGCAACCAGCGAAACCGCTGCCACTAAAGCATCTGCCCAAAAGACCTCCATCCGCGCCAAGGCTAAGAAAGCTGACCAAGCAGCAGAGCCCGTAGAAGTAGACGACGAAGAAACCGTAGCCCCCCAGCAGGCAGCCAAGAAAACCGCGACGAAAAAAGCTGCGCCCAAGAAAACTCGTAAGGCTAAGAGCGCCGATGAAGATTTCGAAGACGACGACATCAGCCTCGACGATGAAGTCTTAGATGACGAAGACATCGAAGATCTCGATGAGGACGGCGACGAAACCGAGTCGGTGACGCAGGAGGAAAAAAAAGAAGCGGAAGCCGTAGCGGCTAAAGGCTCCGGCTTTGTGCTAACCAACAACGACGAGGACGACGCACCAGCCGTCCGCGTTGTGACCCCCGGTGCCACAGCTGACCCGGTCAAGGACTACCTCAAGCAGATCGGTAAAGTTGCCCTGCTGAATGCTGAGCAGGAAGTTGATTTGGCTATGCGTATCGAGGCTGGCCTCTACGCTGAGCACAAGCTCAAAGAAAATCCAGACATGGATCCCCAGCTCAAGAAAGAGCTACGCTGGGTGATTCACGACGGGCGCCGCGCGAAGAACCACCTGCTCGAAGCCAACCTCCGCCTCGTTGTATCACTGGCCAAACGCTACACCGGCCGCGGTATGCTCTTTCTTGACCTGATTCAGGAAGGCAACCTAGGCCTGATTCGTGCTGTTGAAAAGTTCGACTACTCCAAGGGCTTTAAGTTCTCCACCTACGCCACCTGGTGGATTCGCCAGGCCATTACACGAGCAATGGCTGACCAGGCCCGCACCATCCGCATTCCCGTCCACATGGTTGAAGTTATTAACAAGCTAGCTCGTGTACAGCGTCAGATGCTTCAAGACCTCGGCCGCGAACCCACCCCAGAAGAGCTGGCTAAAGAACTAGACATGACCCCTGAAAAGGTCATCGAGGTCCAAAAGTATGGTCGTGAACCCATCTCATTGCACACCCCCCTGGGTGAGGACGGTGACTCTGAGTTCGGCGATTTGATTGAGGACTCTGAGGCAGTCGTTCCTGCCGACGCAGTATCTTTCACTCTGCTTCAGGAGCAGTTACACTCGGTTCTCGATACCCTCTCGGAACGTGAAGCCGGTGTAGTTGCCATGCGCTTTGGTATGACCGATGGCCAGCCCAAGACCCTTGATGAAATCGGCAAGGTCTACGGTGTTACCCGTGAGCGTATCCGCCAGATTGAGTCCAAGACCATGTCTAAACTCCGTCACCCCTCCCGCTCCCAGGTTTTGCGGGACTACCTGGACTAGGCCCTGCTCACTAGAGCAGGTACCCATTTTGATAACACGATGCTCTCGAGCTGACACCAGCTTGGGAGCGTCGTGAGTATACAAAAGAATACTGACACAACAGGTAGCTAGGCGATAGCCAAGGTAACAATCTTCCACCGCTTCCTCTTCTTCTCTGCGCGAAGAGCGATAGCCCGAGTGCGAAAACCGTCTGTGACAAGTAAACTCATCTCATAAGCAGTTGGTGCAACCCTCTGCACAATGATGCGGCGAGGTCTAATCTGCCGAGGCTTTCGATGAGGATCAACTCGTGGGTAATGATAGTGATACTCCGCGATGGCAATTTGCGCTCGCTCAAGTTTCTGGCCAACTGCCCTCAGGCACCCGGGAGTCATCCATGCTGAGAGATGGTGTAGAGGGCGCCTACCCATAAACACCTCAATTGTAGCTACGCCGATTCTAACGCCCAGCTGTTCCACCGCGCGTTCCTCATGAGTTACACGGGAATGCATATGAATAGGAGTGGGGTGGTAGCTAGTGGCCTTCTGCGCTGCGACATATTGTGCATAGTCATCTGCGTTGACGATGATAAAGCGCTTACGGTTCCACTCTGGGTAAGAGGTTTTCATAATAGGCTCCTCGTGATCAAACAGTGGGGAGAAAAACAATCTGCCCCGGGAAAATGAGGGAATCTAGGCTGGGAATATCTGTACTGTTCAGTCCCTGAATAGTCATGACTAAGGTGAGAACTTCAGCTCCGCTGGCTTCAGGCGGCAACAGGTTCTCTGCAATAGACCAGAGAGAGTCGCCGGAACTAACGGTGTAGGTGGTCAGTGACTCCGAAGATTGAGATGGTGCAGTCGGAGTGTATTCTTCCCGTTGCCCTTGAGAGGGCGTTTCCGTCTGACCGGCAGAGGGTAAAGCACCGAAAAGCGGTGACAGTGGTTGATGAGAAACCTGGGAGACCGGCACGAGAAGGCGCTGGTCAACCGGTGTGGGCTGTAAGAAAAGAGGCGAGGGCTTTCTCGTCCTCTCATCAGATGAAGCCTCAGTGCTATCCATGTGGGTCTTCGAAAAGAAACCTGAAACCGGTAACTCTTCCTGAATCTCAGCAACAGGCAACTGGATAGGTACTTCACTGGCACCAGCAGCTGTTGGTGTCAGCGCCCCAAACCCTAAGGTTGCTGTAGCAAGAACTTTGACTGCCCTAGGGGCCCAAGAGGGTATAGACAAATGTGCTGCTCCACCTTGGTGGGTGGCTGTGCGAACTGCGAGGTGATACCACAGAAGAGCCAGTCCCCACCACAGCGTGATGGCTGCGCAGACAAGAGCGGCGCAGAGACACATAAACAGGTCAGCCCAAGCTGAAGCTGCAACAGGGGTGTTTGTCTGGGTGACTGCGTTCAAGAGCGGCAGGGCAAGAGCAGTAGCGAACCCCCACCCAACAGCCGAAAGGGCTGGGATCGAGTGCACCAGAACACTTCTTCTCATCCTAAGCTTCATCGCTTCACCTCAAATCATGTCATTTGATGTAGTTTGATGATGTATGCATGATTTTACAGTCTAAAGAAGCTCTTGTGTGATGTTTGACTAAAAATATTTATATTTTTCTTAGTTCGCTCAGCACGCTATTCTCAGTACATGAAAACTTTGGACTTGCTGTTTAGAGATTACGAAGTTCAGATCGAGGCCCTGCGTCAGCGCGACTACGAGGCGAGTTCACAGGAGCAACGTCTGCTTGAGCAGTCAAGAATTGTCGTAGCTGACAGGCTCTCGGCCCAGCTGGGTGCTTATCTTGCCGTGCATAGCGTGACTGGTGGGGTGTGGAGGGGCACGCTGGCCAACCTGGGGCTAGGGTGGTTACAACTCGATACAGATTCGGGAGAGCTACTTATACCCCTGCACCAGGTTGTGTGGTGGGAAGGTGGCAGCTACCGTGCTGCCCAAGATGCAGGCTCAGTAGCCCGTAAACTTTCTTTCGGTGCTGCTTTGCGTGCTGTAGCGGCAGGGTTGAGGGACGTTCAAATTCTTCATATCGGCGCTGATGGTGTGATGAGCGAGGGGCGAATCTGCGGAGTCGGCGCTGACTACTGTGAGCTTAAAGTTGCAGGTTCAACTACACCGCAGGGGGCAGGCCGTGTGCGCTCACTACCTTTTACGGCTATTGCTGCAGTTCGGGTACTAGGGGGAGTGCGCGAGAGGGCCACACCGCATCATCCAAAGAGTCAGAGTCGTTAGGCCTTAACCTGCTCGGATTTGATCACTTCTTGAGTGATGGCATACCGCTCAGCGATGTACTCTTCGAGCATAGCTTTCTCGACACGCCACTGATTGCGCCCGCCAATCTGTATAGCCTTCAGTTCGCCTGAGCGTACTAGGGCTCGGGTTTGGCTGGGTGAAATGTTGAGAATTTCACCCACATCGGTCAGGGTGAGGAACCGTTGTTCTACCATACTGCTAGACCTTGCCTTCTTTGGGGGATTATATGGGGGATATCTGTACCCTTTGGTACAGTTTAGAGCATTTTGAGCTACTTTGGTAAAAAAATCAAGGGCTGTGGATAACTTCTGTCTTAGATACGTAACTTGATGAAAAGTCATCGCCTCAACTTTGAAAAATGCGTTTGATTAGGGAGACTACTGTCAAAGACAGTTTCTGCTGACTCACTGAGGTGTCACTATGGTTCAAGAACAGGTAGCTCCCCGCTTTAAGAAGCCAGGTCTTCGCGATCCCAAGCTTCTCGCTGGCGTCCTCATCATCATCTTTTCCCTGCTGGGTGTAATTGGCCTGATCCGAGTGACCAATCAAACCGAGCCATACTACGTAGCCAGCCGCGATATACAGCTGGGTGAAAAAGTAACCACCGACAACGTCCAGGTTGTAGAAGTTAAGCTAGGCGACTCTGCCAACCAGTACATATCGGTAGACCAAGGTCTTGCGGAAGGCAGTGTGGCAGCACGGCCTATGGTTGCCGGTGAAATTATTGCGTCCCAAGCGCTTACCACTGACACTGGTGATGGTAGACGGTTAGTGACTCTACTTCTTGATCACTATGCCGTGTCGGCTTTTGAGGCAGGAGACCGTGTCGATATATGGGTATCCCGCAAGGCTGAAGTCGCAAATACCTACCAGGACCCTGAAGTTATCGCTGAGGGCGCTGAGATTCATTCTGTGACTGCGCAAGAGTCAATTATCGGAGGAACGGGCATGTCGGCCGTTGAACTCTGGGTAGCTCCTGAGGCCATGCCGGCCGTACTAGGTGCAGCTAACAATGGTTCTGTGATGAACCTGGTTCCCTCAAGCCATTCAGAAGGAGCCAGATAATGCAGATACCCATCATCGTTGTGGGTGACTCCGGTGGCCGCTTTATCACGGCCATTGAGTCACAACGCGGGCCGGTGAGCGTTGTACGGCATGTAGACGACCTTGGTGAAATGCTTGGGGTTGCACAGAGCGGGCTGGCACGCGCCGTATTGGTGGTTACCCAGCGAGAAGACCTCACTCATTCACTGATTAATGCCTTGCATCAGCTCGATATCGCAGTTTGTGTAGTTGCAGATCAAGGAGAGGATCTTTCACTTACCGGAGTGAGCACCATTGATTCACTGGCTGATACGCGTCAGCTTGTTGAAGCTATTGAACAGGCAGTGCACAACCCGGCGCCGAGACATCCCCACTCGGCGTTAGAGAATAACTCAAGCCCTACTACACAACCACAGCAATCTGTTGAACAGGGTTCCACTGGGTCTGATTACACCAGGAAAGGTACCGATAGCGAAGAACCAGACTCTCATGCTAATCTCAACAGAACCTCTGACCACACAAGTCAGCCAGAAAGATTAGGGAGCATCGTCGCTGTCTGGGGTCCGCTCGGTTCACCCGGACGCACCACCTGTGCAGTGAATCTGGCAGGTGCATACGCGGAGTCTGGCTACCAGGTTTGTCTGCTTGATGCAGATACCTACGGCTCTTCTGTCAGTGCTGTACTGGGGCTAACCGATGACTACTCCAGCCTGGCCCAGCTCTGCCATCACGCTGACCGAGGGGAAATTACCCCACAGACACTAGCTGACCTTACCCATACAGTCCGCCATAAGAGCAACTACTTCGATGTCATCACTGGTATCAACAGACCAGATCGCTGGGCGGAAATTCGCTCACTGGCACTCACCAGTATTCTGGCAACCCTGCGTGAAAACTACGACCTCATCGTGATCGACACCTCTTTCAACCTTGAAGATGACGAGACCCTTAGCTTTGATGGAGCGGCTCCCCAACGTAACGACGCAACGCTAACCAGCCTACGCGAGGCCGACCACATTGTACTCGTCGGTCTTGCAGATGTTGTAGGGGTGCCGCGTCTCATCAAGGCCTATGACCAACTTACTCACAGCCTTCAAACAAAAGCTGACTTTTCGCCCACGATAGTACTCAATAGGGTGCGTTCCGAGGCAGTCGGGCCTTCCCCCCAGTTAGCTCTCGAGCACTCCTGGCAACGATTTGGTCCGTCGAAACCCATCAGCCACTATCTGCCTGAAGATAGTCCGAGTAGCGACAAAGCCCGACTCAACGGTAAAACTATACTGGAAACATCCCCTGAGAGTGCGCTAGCTGAAGGCCTCACTCAGCTAAGCCAAACAGTCGAAGCAGCTCTCTCACTTCAAGGCCCTGATAACCAGGGCCAGGGCAGCTCACGTCTGCCTGCCGTGGTAGAAAAGAAGAAAGCATCGAAACGTTTCTTACGCCGCCGAGCGAAAGTCTAAAGATAAATCAAGGGAAGAGAGAGCAGGCTGGTGTCACTGATCGAAAACCTCAATCGCCTGGGGGTACACGGGCCAGGAGATATTGAATGGCTCCATCTGCTCACCAACGAATGGCAAATCATTGCAGATACCGGTTACTGCGATTTGCTTCTTTGGGTACCTAACAGCGGTACCATTGAGGGATACTTCTCACTTTCTCAGGCGCTACCGCCCACTGCGGGTTTCGTCAGTATCGCTCAGATTAGGCCTTCGACTACCCATACGGTCTTCCATACAGACTGGGTGGGTAAGGAACTTAACCCACAGCTCTGCGAACGAGCAATCGCTAGCTGGAACAGCCAAACCCCTAAAAGCCTTGTTGATGAACAAAACCTGACAGACATCGTCCTAGACACTGAATTTATCCCTCTCAGCCGCAACGACCGGCCGGTTGCTCTTCTAAGTGTGCATCGCGAAAGCATCGGAACCCGCAAACGTCAAAAGGCTGAGCGCGTGTACAGGGACGTCTCTCACCATCTATTGCAGATGGCTTCTCGCGGTGCCTGGCCCGAGTTTTCAGCTCCGGTGGGCACTGCCCACGGTAACCCCCGCGTGAGCGATGGGCTCTTGATGCTCGATACTGACGGGCGTGTCACCTACGCCTCTCCCAATGCCCTATCGATTTACAAACGCATTAACTACTCGGACGATATGATTGGGCTGAGCTTGCTCGATATAACCCGAGGTTTGCTCCCGGCGGGGGAGAAGGCTGATGAGACTCTTCCGTTGGTGCTGACCGGGCGCATGCCCTGGCGCGCCGAAATTAGAGCTGCCCACAAAAACATTACTTTCCGTTCTATACCCCTCCGCCACTTCTCGCGTCTGGGTGAAGAACGCTATGGGGCTGTTTTACTGTGCCGTGACGTGACTGAACTGCGCCGTCGCGAGCAGGAGATGATGTCTAAAGACGCAACGATTCGAGAAATCCATCATCGCGTCAAAAACAATCTGCAGACTGTGTCTGCCTTGCTGCGCTTACAGGCCCGCCGCATGACCACGCCGGAGGCCAAAGAGGGTATGGAGCAGGCCATGCGTCGCGTAGCAACTATCGCCTTGGTGCACGAAGCACTCTCACAGGGGCTCACCCAGGATGTTGACTTTGATGATCTGGTGGGCCGTCAGTTTCATTTAGTGGCAGAGCTGGCCTCTCCGGGGCAGCACGTTGACACGAGGGTGGAGGGCTCCTTCGGGAGACTTCCCAGCCAAATTGCAACACCACTGGCTCTGGTCATCAATGAGGTAGTTGCCAACGCTGTTGAGCACGGGCTGGCAGGCGAAACCGGTACCGTCACACTCAGTTGCTCTCACCACTACACTGAAAAACAGGAACACAGCATGGAAGTAACCATCACTGACAGTGGTGAGGGGATAAGTGCCGACAGAATCCGTGACCTTGAAAGCGGGAGAGGCTCTACCGGTCTGGGAACACAAATCATTAGAACCCTTGTAGCCAGTGAATTAAACGGAAGAATTCACTGGTCACTTGCTGATGGTGGCGGTACCCGGGTGACCATTCAGGTGGCTATTCTCTAATGAATAGAAAGATGGGCACCTGCTTAGAGCAGGTGCCCCTGGTGCGTAGATATTCTGGAACAGAACCCTAGGACGCGCGGCGAGCTCGGGCAGCACGTCGCTTCATAGCGCGACGTTCATCTTCGCTCATACCACCCCAGACACCAGAATCCTGACCAGTTTCGATAGCCCACTGTAGACAGGTATCCATAACGGCGCAGCTACGGCACACGTTCTTTGCTTCTTCAATTTGAAGGAGTGCAGGCCCGGTGTTTCCTACTGGGAAAAAGAGTTCAGGGTCTTTCTCGAGACAAGCAGCACGGCTTCGCCAATCCATTAGCATGCTCTCCTATAGGTGTACCGGGTACAGCTGATTGAAACATCAGCAACTAACAATAGATCTGGCCCCTTGTGAAGAAGGGGCCATACTTGAACCTCAATAACTTTCCCACGATATGGAGTCTCAGACAAGAGGTTTAATGATGAAAATTCATGCTAACCCTGAGGTAATTATCACAGGTGGGTAGTAAGTGGTGTTGCGGCGTGAGCGCAGACACTCTGGGGTGCTTATTCTAGAGTGGAATCAGAGCAGTATTGAAGAGAAAGTACCGAGGTGATTGAGCGTGACCCAAGCACGTGTAACCCCTATCAGCGTCAAGGTTCTGGCGTGTATCTGCTGTGTGCAGATTGTCTACCTTGTTGCGGTTGCTGTTTGGGGGATAAGTGCTTCAGCTCAACCCGGTCAGGCCACCGTTATCGCTTCTTTTTACTTTCTCGTTGCTGCTGCCCTCGGGGTGGGTGCTGGTGCTGTATGGCGCGGTCAGCGCTTTGGGCAGCCACTGGTTCTGGTCTGGCAACTCTTTGCTGTCATCATCGGTGTTCAGACAGCATTGGGCGGCGCGATTCTTGAGGGGCTAGTCGCACTGGTGTTGAGCGCTACTGCTCTGCTCCTTCTCTTCAGCCGTTCGACACTAAGTCATGTGACTAGGTAACAGGGGTTGCTACGTGCGCTGGTTGGGCTACCATCCGGTCAATAATGAGAGCCCGCCCCTCGGGTACTCGACCCCTAGTTTTGAGATCCAACGGAATGCTGACTCCTGGAAAGAAGGAGAGGTCTGAGGTAGCCTCGGGCCTCAGAACGATGCCGGTTGAGGTTCCGTTGAGCGCCGCCAGTATAGGTGAAGAAGGCCAACGCGGCCAGGGCGTGTAGGCTACGACTATCAACGAGAAAGCATCTTTTGATGCTAGAACCCATTCTTGAACACTCACATCAAGTTGATCTAGGTCATCAAGAAGCAGTATTGGTAGCTGGCTTGAAGTACCTGGTGAGCCGGACTGTGCTTTGCTGAGTGCAGTTTCAAGATGGGGCACAGTTGTGGCCGTGGGATCAGAAGCAAAGATAAACGACCTGTGGCTATTAGCCTGAATCAGGGTTGTGAGCAGGGTCGTTTTTCCTGACTCTCGCGGCCCGTATACCCCCAAAAAACCTCCGCGCACCTGGGGCGTCAAAGCCGGGCGTCCATCTCGGAGTACCCCGAACACCAGTTGCTGGCCGTGTTGCTCACCCTCTGAGTTAAGACTCGAGATAGGAACAGAGTCCGGCAGCTGTTGCCACCTGTAGCTGGGGTGTTGGGGAACTGTGTTACCTTGATTCGCGTGGGTGTGCTGAGGCCAAGAGGTGAGGGTATGGGCAGGTATCGTGGCCCAAACCAACAAGGCTGCCTCAACCCTACCTTGGGTCAGCCGGTCTACGAGCGCACCTTCAAAGGCAGCGTGGGGTTCGGTGGGACGGTCGTAATGTTTATTATGCGACCGCACCGGGTCAGCTTCGATAGCCCGCCGTGACAGTGCTATTCCCGGGAAAATATGGTGGAATTTGCCCCTGGGCTGTTGGGCACCGGTACAAAATATCTGCAAAGAACTTGAAGGTGTAGCTAAGAGTAAATCGAGAAGATTGGCTTCTGCCTGCGGGTAGCGCGGTAGCACCTCCAAGAGCAAATCTAAACCGTCAAGCACCAGGAGAGTGGGGCAATCGACTCCCTGTGCCAGCTGCGAGAGTATCTCTTGAATGAAATCAAAATCTTTGAGGGTGTATAGGTGCAAGGTGCCCGGGAGTTGAAGCTGCTGAGTGAGTCTTTGCTCTGTCTGCTCGGATGCCATGCAACAGATAATTTCGAAGCCTGCCATTAATGCTTGGTGCAGAACCATTAGTAGTGGGTCGTAACGGTCTTTGCCTGTAGCTAGTAGCAAGACCGGGCCGTCATCTGGCCCCCATCTCAGGGGGTGCTGAATGCCGCTGTCAGGGACTTCGAGCTGGCCTAAAAGCAAGCTGCCATGGCTTGTAGGCGGGGTATCAGCTGGAACTGTGACGAGCGGTGCCTGCGGGATGGGCGGTACCGGTAAATAGGTAGACGGGTTGCTCACCTGCTCTAGAGCTTGAGAAATTGACGCGTTATAGGAGTCGAGCTGGCTATCTGACTGCGCCCGACTTTCGGGTGCAAGTGCGTCACTGTGGATCCCCAGAAATCGAACAGAGCACGCTGGCTCCGCATCAGACTCGCAGATACCTGTAATGAGAGGGGCTTGAAATTCTAGTAGCTGGATATCTGAGGTCTTGACAAACCCCCGTCCGGGCGCATGAGCGGGGAGGGAAGCCGCGCTATCGGTCCCCAAGACATTAAAGGAGTCTTGTGAGGAGCTGACCCGCAGACAGACTGACGTTGCGATATTTGTGCGGATATCCTGTGATATGGCGCCTTGCGGTCGCTGGGTTGCCAACAGTAGATGGTAACCTAAGGAACGCCCAACCGTGGCGATGCGCATTACCTCCTGCATGATGTCTGGGTAATCCTCTACCAACATACGAAACTCATCGATGCAAAGCACAAACTGAGGGTAGGCAGGCGCTTCACACCGCTGGGCGCAGAGGGCTATATAGTCGGCGTAGGAGCTGATGCCAAGACGCACAAACAACTCCTTTCTGCGGTTGAGGTCAGCTCTTAGGTATTTCATGGCGCGGGTGAGCAGCGATGCATCGAGGTCAGTTATGGCTGCAACCGTGTGAGGCAGTTGCATAAGAGGGCCAAGGCCAGCACCTCCTTTAAAATCAATAAGCATCATGGCTAACCGCTGAGGTGGATAGCGAAGGGCCAGTGACCATAAAAGAGATCTAAGTAGCTGAGATTTGCCTGAGCCTGTGGTCCCAGCGCAAAGAAAATGAGGGCCGTGAGAATTGAGGCCCAGCTTAATTTCCTTATTCCGCTCTAAATCCACCCCTAGGTGCATCGAAAGCTCCGATGACCACAGTGAAGGATGCGGAGCGCGAGCGAGATATTCTGGCGCTCGGAAAGCATCTATTAGATGAGTTGCATGGGCTTTGGGCTGCTGCCTCGAATTCGCAAGATCACTGCCGCCTCGAGAACCGAGAAGATGGATAAAGGTTTCGGCTGAAATCTGATCGAAAGCTCCTTCACAGGCTGTTCCCTGATCTGAGAGGTCGGTGTTCCGCCTGTGAGCATCTAGTACGAACAGAACCCGTTCGATGTTCTCCTGCCCCTGGGGTCGGAAAGCAACAGCTAACCCCTCAAAATCAGCGGGTAGTTGGCGGTGGAACAACTGAACACCAGGGACGGCAAGTAGCGGTTCTACCAGGCGCAGGTAGTCAGCTGAGTCATCAACAGTGAGGAGTACCGAGAGCGGAACCCAATCGAAAACCAGTTGCGCGAGTGCCAGTCTCTGTGAGCCCCTGGGCAGCAAAGGGAAAATTTCTACAAGTTGAGCAACATTTACCGCACACGGAGTCTGGCTTATGTAGGGCAGATGCTCGAGTGGACGCTGACGCCCCTGAATACGAGCCTCTTTCGTCGTAACCCCCACCACGACGCCCACCTCGGCCTTTTTAAAGCAGATGCCCCGATATTGCTGAACTAACTCTGACTCCGCTTGCGCCAAGTCTGCTATCTGTCTGCGTGTCTTACCGCCCTCCCTGCCTTGAACCAGTAGATGAATAGCCATTAGCACGGAAGACCCCACAGCCATTGCTACAACAAACCACAGCTTGGTGAACCAGGCAATCACAAGGCCAAGAAGGAGGGGCAGAATCATCATGCATAGTAGCAAAAGCTTTGAGCGAGGTGCCGGAACATCAATCGTCACCCATTCAGGTTCGGCGTAGATACTTGGCCTATAGTCCACTGAATCCAGCACAAGGACACTGGAGCCCAGCACAAGTCTCTGCCCGGGGACCAGGGGAGTTATCTGCCCCTGGCTTTCGTATAAGATACCCTCGTGCCCCACCACTATATGGCCCTCTACTGCTTCAAGAGCGGGGTCATTGATACGAAGAACGGGGGCCTGCCGCCCGATTTCCCACCTACCTCTCGTCAGCGGGAACACAGTCTGTGAATCTGGCCCGTGAAGTACTCGGAGTACAAAGAGAGCGCGTTCCTCCGAAACGGGAGAGTGAGAAGGGGCGTTCGCGGGCCTCGCCGTCAAGGTTGCACCGGCAGTGAAGGGCTCAGAGCCAGGTGTCAGCGTCCTGATATCCCTCCCCCCAATCGTCCACGAAAAGTCATGTGAACCCCATAGATTACAGAGCTGCTCCCAGCAGTGTTCACCGGTGACTGCACCAGAGAGCGCTACTGTCACCGCGTGAAAATCCCCGCTCGGGGGCTGCTGGATCCGAATGAGAATATTCATACAACAATCAAAAACCTGGAAAACAGCCATAGCAAGGGCGCAAATCGAAAAAACAACCTCAAAGAGTGGTTTTCTTGGGCTTCCGTTCATCATTTTGCCCACGGGCGCCCACCCATGCCTCACAGCTACTCAAAGAAAAGGGGATAATCACACACGCTTCTCAGCCTGTTTGAGGGCATGAAAACCTAGAATCCGGTACGTTTGTTATTGACTGTGTATACCTCGGGCTCCGAGGCCACTTGTAACAAGTTTATGCTTCTACGCTGTGGGAGCGAAGCGCGGTTCCACTGCCAAGAGGCAGTGCAGCCCCTAACAAGGAGTAAGTAAGTGAACGCTGATCTTGTAGTTGTAGGTTCAGGCCTTTTCGGCCTAACAGTCGCAGAGCGGGCTGCCACCGAACTCGGCCTCAAAGTGGCTCTTTTGGACCGCCGCCACCACATTGGTGGTAACGCATACAGTGAAAACGAAGAGAAAACCGGCATTGAGGTACACCGCTACGGCGCCCACCTTTTCCACACCTCCAACGAACGTGTCTGGGAATATGTCAATCGCTTCACTGCCTTCACCAACTACACCCACCGCGTCTACACCAACCACAACGGCATTGTATATCCTATGCCCATCAACCTGGGTACTATTAACCAGTTCTTCAATGCCGCCTACTCACCGGCTGAAGCCAAAGCACTCATCCATGAACAGGCCGGCGAATTGGCAGGCACTGACCCCAAGAACCTCAACGATAAGGGCATCTCCCTCATCGGGCGTCCGCTCTACGAAGCTTTCATCAAGCACTACACCGCCAAGCAGTGGCAAACCGACCCAGCCGACCTACCCGCATCCATCATCTCCCGCCTTCCTGTGCGCTACAACTACGACAACCGCTACTTCAACGACAAGTACGAGGGTCTGCCCGTTGACGGTTACACTGCCTGGCTTGAGCGCATGGCAGCTCACCCCAACATCGAAGTACACCTTAATACCGACTTCTTTGAAGAGGGGCACGAATATTCACGCTCCAAGGTCCTTGGTCAGGTTCCCGTAGTCTACACCGGCCCCGTAGACCGCTACTTCGACTACTCTGAAGGTGACCTCTCCTGGCGCACCATCGATCTTAAAGAAGAAGTCCTTGACATCGAGGACTTCCAGGGGTGCTCAGTCATGAACTACCCTGATGCCTCCTACCCCTTCACCCGCATCCACGAATTCCGCCACTTCCACCCCGAACGCGACTACACCAAGGATGCTACCGTCATCCACCGTGAATACTCACGCTTCGCTGAAAAAGGCGATGAACCCTACTACCCCGTCAACACCAGCGCAGACCGTGAAATGCTCCTGAAGTACCGCGAACTAGCCAGCGGTGAACAGAACGTGCTCTTCGGCGGCCGCCTAGGTACATACAAGTACCTCGACATGCACATGGCCATCGGCGCAGCACTCTCCATGTTCGACAACAAGCTTCGCCCCCACTTCGAAAAGGGCGAGAAGCTCGTATCCGGCGGTATCGAGGAATAAATATAAATATGACTGAAAAGAACACCCCAACTGTGAAGACTCTCCAACGCATCATTTTGCCCGAAGCGGTACAAACCGACGTCATCCCTCTCTATATTGACAGCGGAAGTGCATCCGGGGTTCAGCTACCCACCCGTCTTGACGGTGATGCAGCCCAGACCATTGCGCAAGCTACTGCGCAACAGGAGCTCAAAAACGAAAGCACCGTTGCGCTCGTAGGGGCCGGGCCAGATGTCCTGGGGCGACGTTCAGCTCATATCGCCTCAGGTAAAACCGTCTCATTTGGCACCTACTTCAATGCCTTCCCTGCCTCCTACTGGCGCCGCTGGACCAATCTGAAGTCAGTCACGCTACAGCTCACCACTGACGGTGAAGGCATGGTCGTGGTATACAAGTCAAACGCCCGCGGTGTCATCCAGCGCGTGGATGCTAGGGTTCTTGACGGAACCGAAACCACAACTTTTGACTTGACCCTCGACCCCTTTGGCGACGGTGGCTGGTACTGGTTTGACCTCACTGCAACCAAGAGCGACCTGACCCTGATTGAGGCTGAGTGGCTCGGAGCTAACACTCCGCGGCTGGGTGAGGCTGGTGGTAGGGCTACCGTCCAAATCACCACAATGAACAAGGTGCAGTATTGCATCGATAATATTCGCTCACTGGGCAACAACCTCGATGCTCTTGAGACAGTTAAGGAAATCTTGATTGTCGATCAAGGCACCGACAAGGTGCAGGACCACCCTGATTTCGAGGAGGTCGTTGCACCCCTGGCAGGTAAGTTCCGGATTATCAATCAGGCCAACCTGGGCGGCTCCGGTGGCTTTGCTCGCGGTATGTTTGAAGCCGTCAACAACGGTTCAGACTATGTGTTGCTTCTTGACGATGACGTAGTTGTTGAGCCCGAATCCATTTTGCGCCTCATTACCTTTGCTGACTACTGTAAAAACCCCACTATTGTGGGTGGCCATATGTTTGATATGTATGACCGTTCGGTCTTACACGCGTTTGGCGAAGTTGTTAACCCCTGGCGTACCTTCTACGATAAGCCTTATGACGACATGTCTCTTGGGCATGACTTAGGAAAATCCAACTTACGTAGCACCCACTGGATGCACCGCCGTGTGGACGTTGACTATAACGGCTGGTGGATGTGCCTCATCCCCACTGAAGTCATCAACCGCATAGGTCTTTCTCTTCCGCTCTTCCTTAAGTGGGATGACGCTGAATACGGTCTGCGGGCTAAGGAAGCTGGGGTTGCAACTGTTTCCTTCCCAGGTGCCGGTCTCTGGCATGTTTCCTGGCAAGATAAGGACGACTCTGTGGGGTGGCAGGCCTACTTTCATGAGCGTAACCGGCTTATTACTGCCTTGATTCACTCGCCTTTTAACAAGGGTGGGTCAGTCTTGCGTGAGTCACTATTCCTTGATGTCAAGCACGCCCTGTCGATGCAGTACTACACCGAAGAAGGCCGCCTGATGGCAGTCGAAGATTTGCTGTCAGGGCCCGAACATCTGCACCCGTCCCTGAGCGAACGGTTGCCAGTAATTCGTGGCAAAATCAAGGAGTTTCAGGACGCTCAGCTTAAGCCTGATGTGGACGAATACCCTCAGCCAAAGACTCACAAACCCCCCTTTAAGGGGCGTCGAAATTTCAAATCCCCCGGTTATCAAAAGCTGATTCCCTGGGCTGTATCTACTCTTGGTCGTCAGTTGTTCAAACCGGTAGATGAGCTGGCTAAGACTCACCCGCAGGTTCAGCTGAATTATTCGGAGAACCGTTGGTGGACTGTCTCCAAATTTGACTCTCTTCTCGTGACAAACGCTGAGGGTACAGGTGTATTTTGGTATCAGCGTGATCCGAAAAAACTTCGGGAGAATCTGGCACGAGCTACTAAACTACACGCCAAACTGTTTGCCGACTGGTCTGCTTTGCGGGACCAGTATCGTACTGCAGCTGCTGAGGTAGCATCTTATGATGCCTGGGCAAAAACCTTTGAAAAGCATACGGAGTCTGAGCTAATTCGATGAGTACTCAAAGAACTGTTCCCCTTGCCCCCCCAGGGCGTGGAAGGGGTCTGCGGGATGTCCTCCAAAACCGTTATCTGCTGAAGCTACTGGTCGACAAAGAGATTCAGGTGCGCTATCGCGGATCGGTTTTGGGTATTCTCTGGTCTTATATCAAGCCTGGTGTACAGTTTGGTGTCTTCTATGTTGCTATGGGCCTATTCCTGGGTCTTGAACGCGGCATGCAGAATTACGCTATCTACCTGTTCTCAGGCATGATTGTGATTAACTTTTTTTCTGAGGGGTTCAGCAATGGTGCCAAGGCCATGGTGGTGAACGGGGCCCTGATTAAAAAGATTTACTTACCGCGCGAGCTGTTTTCGGTATCGACTATCTGGGTTGCTCTCATCCACTTTGTACCCCAGATTCTGGTTCTGCTGGTTGCCTGTTTTTTTGCTGGCTGGAGCCCCGATCTTAAGCAGCTGGGTGCTGCCCTGGTCGGTATGGTGATCATCATGGTCTTTTCTGCGGGCTTGGGGCTTGTCTTTGGAGTGGCTAACGTATTTTTCAGGGACTCTGAGAATATTGTTGATATGTTGCTCATGGTGGCCACATGGTTCTCGCCCGTACTTTATTCTTGGACGATGGTACGTGACACTCTGTATCAGTGGGTCCTGACCGTCTATCTCATAAACCCGTTGACCGTGGCTGTAGAACTGTTTCACTATGCCTTCTGGATTCCGACGCTCTCTGAGGAGGCACTGCTACTGCCGACTTCTCAAATTCCGCCCCATTTGCTGACGCTGTGGGTTCCGGTGGCGTTGGGTATTTCACTGTTCACGCTATTCCTCGGTGACTTGCTCTTCCGCAAGCTCGAGGGTAACTTCGCCCAGGAGCTCTGATTAGTTGTGGATATACAGAAATTTGATGTGCCCCCGGTAGCCGCAGATGCCCCTGTAGTCATCAGGGTTGAATCTTTGGTCAAACGGTTCGTGTTGCGTCATACCCGTTCTATGAAGGAAGCCTTCATCTGGCTGATTAAGGGCCGTAAAGGGGACTTGAACGAGAAGTTCAATGCTTTGAACGGGGTATCGCTGGACGTTCGTGAGGGCGAGCGTGTGGCTCTTTTGGGCTATAACGGGTCGGGTAAATCTACTCTCCTGAAACTTATCTCTGGTGTGATGCACCCCGATGGGGGGAGCGTGTTGGCAGGTGGGCGAATCGCGGGTTTGATTGAGGTGGGGGCAGGCTTTCACCCTGATTTGACTGGCCGCGATAACGTCTACCTGAACGCTGCTATTCTTGGTATGAGTAAGGAGAAGATTGAGGCTAAATTTGACGATATCGTTGAGTTTTCTGAGATAGGTAACTTTATTGATACCGAGGTCAAGTTTTACTCATCAGGCATGTACCTGCGCCTGGCTTTTGCCGTGGCAGTGCATACTGATCCAGAAATCTTTCTGGTGGACGAGATTTTGGCGGTGGGGGATGAGCCCTTCCAGAAGAAGTGCATCGCTAAGATTCGTGATTTGAGTGCTGAGGGTAAAACCTTGGTTGTGGTGAGTCACGACCTTGATCTTGTTGCCAAGATTTGCGAACGAGGCGTTGTGTTAGATCACGGTACTAAGGAATTTGATGGCCCGATTGATGAGGCTGTTAGCTTTATGCGTGCCAAGGCTTAATAGCTTGCTCGCGTGAGCTATAGGAAGACCACAAGCTACTACAGCTTGTGGTCTTTTTTGTTGCTTAGGCCCGGAGGGTGTGTTGTGTGTCATAACATTACGCGACCTCTCATGGTGAAAACCGGACCTGTGGATAAGTGAAAATTTCAATATTTTTACTAGTCACACTGATTTAATGAGGTGTTGGGCTTGTGGGTGGGGAACCGATTGTGGATGGGTTTTCCACAGAATAGGCGCGCATGTTGAATGTTTAGGCTCATCATCTGTATCTTGATGGATGAAAGTACTAGTCAACGCGATGGAGCGAATGGGGGCTGGAATGTCTGTTATTGAAGCCGAGCGACTCATCGAATCTGATGTCCGTGATTTGATTCGCCGCTCCAATATCGACCCTCTTGCTCAGCAGAGCGAGGCGAAGGAACTCATCCAACAGGCTCTCATCGAGTATGAGCGGCAGATGCTTCGCGGGCTAGTTCCGCGCATTGAAAATACTGATGAGATGGTCACTGTACTGTTTGATAAGGTGTGCGGCTTTGGTGAGATTCAACGGTACTTAGACGATCCAACCATCGAGGAGATTTGGATTAACTCTCCCACTGAGATTTTTGTAGCTCGGTCAGGGGAGTCAGAGCTGACAGGGCTTTCTCTGACCGAGGAACAGATTCGTGCTCTGGTAGAACGTATGCTCAAGACCTCCGGGCGCCGGTTAGATTTGAGTACACCTTTCGTTGATGCATCGCTTCCTGATGGAAGTCGGCTTCATGTAGCTATTCCTGATGTGACTCGACGTCATTGGGCTATCAATATCCGTAAATTCATTGCTCGAGCAACACGTCTTAATGATTTGGTCAAGTTGGGCTCGATGTCTCAAGACGCGGCTTCTTTTCTTGATGCTGCAATTGCTAGTGGCCTCAATGTTCTGATTTCAGGGGCAACACAAGCTGGAAAGTCTACGCTGTTGAATTGCCTCTCAGCATCAATCGGTATGCGCGAGCGAGTTGTTACCTGCGAAGAAATTTTTGAGTTGAAAATTCCTCTACGTGATGTGGTGAATCTTCAATGCCGCCAGCCCAACCTGGAGGGCCAGGGAGAGATTCCGTTACGTCGCTTGGTCAAAGAAGCCTTGCGTATGAGGCCAGACCGCCTCATTATCGGCGAGGTTCGCGAGGCTGAGGCTCTTGATATGCTGATCGCTCTCAACTCAGGCCTGCCGGGAATGTGCACCATACACGCCAACTCAGCGAGAGACGCTATCACTAAAATGTGCACCCTGCCTCTGCTGGCAGGTGAAAACATTTCATCGGCTTTCGTTGTTCCCACCGTCGCCTCCTGTTTTGACCTCGTGGTGCACTGCGACCGCGATACACGAGGACGTCGCCGTGTTCAGGAAGTCGTATCTCTGGGCAATCGTGTGGAGAATGGCGTAATTGAAACAACCACCATTTTTAGACGCGAAGGGGACCGATTGGTTTGTTGCGCTTCAGAAGCACCGGCATCTGAGAAATTCCGTCAGGCAGGGTTCGCACCCGAAACCCTGTTGAGCTTTGACGAGGTGATGTGATGAGTTTCGTACTTGGTTTGACCCTGGGCTTTGGAGGGTTGCTCGTTTTCCTTTCCTGTTGGGATGTTCCTAAGAAACCGAAACACAAAGGTGAACCGGCGCTTCAACAACTACTACGCCAGGCAGAGCTCGAAAAATTTTCGGTGGGCATGTTTTATGCCCTGTCAGTTGTCTTGGGTTGTATAGCCCTTGTCTTCGTTTTTGCTCTGACGTCGCTGGTTCCTCTTGCCCTGCTATCAGCCGGTGTGGGCTTATGTCTACCCAGGCTCTACGTAAAGCGCCGAGCTGCTAAACGCCAGGCCCAGCTACGCGATGTGTGGCCTGATGCTGTTGACCACCTCCGTTCAGCTATTCGAGCAGGGATGTCTCTACCGGATGCTTTGATGCAACTTCAGTACCGAGGACCGGAAGCGCTCCGCCCTGCATTCGCTACTTTTGCTTCAGACTACCGGGCAAGCGGCGAATTCATCCCTGCCCTCAATCGACTCAAAGATCGACTCAGTAACGCAACTGCCGATAACATCATCGAAGCTCTCAAGGTTACTCGAGAGGTAGGAGGAACTGACCTCGGCCGTCTGTTGGGCACCCTCAGCAATTTCTTGCGAGAACACAGCCGAACGAGGTCAGAGCTTGAAGCAAGACAGTCATGGACCATCAATGCAGCCAGGCTTGCTTGCGTTGCTCCCTGGGTCGTCCTCGGGCTTATGGCTACTCAACCTAGCACCATCCGTATCTATAACAGCCTGGCAGGTTTTATCGTTCTAGCTGCGGGCTTGACCCTGACCATCATTGCCTACCGGCTTATGATGCGTATTGGTGCTCTCCCCGAAGAGAAGAGGGTGTTGCTATGAGATTTGCTCTTCTGCTCAGCCTAACGCTCAGTGCAGGAATTTGGCTGATCACAACCAGTCTTATGACTCAAAGAACACAAAGTTTCGCTGATCGAATCGCGCCACAGCTTCGGGCCGCTGAATTTAAAAGACAGGCAGGGGACGCGACCTACACTACCCTTCCAGAAGGTTTGTACGGCGCCTTACTAGCCGTTGTTGAACCCTGGAGTGACAAACTATTCAAAACCTGGGGTGCCTCTAGCTTTGATTCAACTGCTCTCAACCGAAGACTTGAACAGTTGGGTGGTTCCCTCTCCTCCGGTGAGTACAGAATCCAACAACTCCTGTGGTCTATCGCTGGGCTCGGTCTGGCTGTTGTGTTTGTTGCGCTGGGGGCGGCCCAAGGAAAGATAAGTATTGTTTCAGGTATTTTACTCATGAGTCTGGGTGGATTCATAGGATTTCTGGGGAGGGACTATTGGCTGACACACGAAATCAAGAAACGAGAGAAAGCGATGCTGGCAGAGTTTCCAGCACTGGCTGAGCTTATGGCTCTTTCTGTTACAGCTGGTGAATCCGCTGTCGGTGCCCTTGAACGGGTTGTGAGAAGTTCTCGGGGTGAACTCTCGAAGGAGTTTCGCTCAATACTTTCAATGACCCGTTCGGGAGAGCCCCTGGTATCCGCTCTACAGAGTTTTTCGCAACGCACATCGGTAGCGGCTCTATCCCGTTTTGTTGATGGTTTGGTTGTTGCGATTGAACGCGGTACACCTCTGGCAGACGTGCTTCGCGCCCAAGCCCAAGATGTACGCGATAACGCCAAGCGAGAACTCATGGAAACAGCTGGCAAGAAAGAAATTGGCATGATGGCCCCCGTGGTCTTTCTGATTCTTCCACTCACTGTGCTCTTTGCAATGTTCCCGGGTATCTCACTGCTTAACCTCAATTTTTAGAGCCCATTCAACACAATCTGCCTCTCAGGGCAGTACCTTTCAAAGGAGAATAAAGATGAAGAAGCTGATAACTGAGACCTACATCAAGGTTCTGCTCACACTCATTGCGCCCTCACACCTTGCCGATAATAGGGAACGCGGCGATGTTCCTGGCTGGGTTATGGTGACTATGATGACTGCTATCTTGGTAGCCGCTATTTTGGTGGTCGCCCAGGACGCCCTCATCGCCATGTTCAACAATGCTATGTCTATGCTCAACCAGTAGGCACCGTGACCAGGCCACAGGTGAAGCCTCCTGCCCGTCGCCTCCATGATGACGCTGGCAATGCCACCGCTGAATTTGTGATGGTTTCAGCGCTGGTGCTCCTGATGTTCTTGGGAGTATTGCAGATTTCTTTTGCAATGTATGCCAAGAACGTTGTTCAGGATGCCGCGTCGCAGGGGGCGCGGTACGGGGCGATGCGTGACCGCACCCCGCAGGACGGCGAAGAACGCACGCAAGAGCTACTGTATTCGGTTCTTCCGCAGAGCTATCAGACCCAAGTCTCTAGTGCTGTGGTGGACTGGCACGGCGCACAGGCGTTACAAATCACGGTGAACGCGCCTGTGCCGCTACTCGGCCCGTTCGGGCTAACTGCCGAGTGGGAGGTGACAGGTCATGCGATCAAACAGTAAATTCTTACACCGAAAAAATAACTCTCAAGTCTCCCAAGTAGATCGGGGTGAAGACCGTGAAGCCGGTAGCGCGCTCGTGGAGTTTATAGCCTTATCTGCCATGCTCATGGTGCCCACAGTGTACTTTTTGCTCTCTGTCTTTGCAATGCAGTCAGCCGCGTTCGCAGCTTCTAACTCAAGCGCCCAGGCTATCCAGGTTCTGACCTTGCTACCGGCTGAGCAACGTTCTAGTTCTGTTGCTCAGAACATCGCCGCTTTAGCTGCTAGTGACTTTGGGATACGGCCCGACCAGGTCAGTACGTCGTTGGCTTGTGAGGCCACCTGCGCCCCCGGTGAAAAAATTGTGATAGAAGTATCCGTTACAACTGACCTCCCCTTAGTGCCCTGGGCTGATGCACCCAGCATGGCCACCATGACCTCTTCGGCAACCAGTTGGGGAGGGAACTACTCATGAGATGCATAAAACTCGGTCGCCGCTTCTTCGCCCTAAACTCGTTAATTCACAGGGCGTTGGGGCAGCAAGCCCCGAAACAGGCCGACTCAAGCGTAGGCTGTAAACACCCCCACCGGTCACTAAAGGACGATGGGCGAGAAGGGGGTAGCGTCCTACTTCTCATCGTCGGCCTATGCCTGGTGCTACTCCTGGTAGCCACGGTGGTGGTTGCAGTGAGCGCCATCTATTTAGAGAGGCATAAGCTACAGTCCTTGGCAGATCAAACCGCTAGCTCAACAGCACAGAGAGTTGAGGGACTGGCTGGTTCGGCCACCAGCGACGCCCAACTAGTGCTTACCCCAGCTACCGTGACAGCTAACAGTCAGACCTTTCTGGCAGAGACAGGGGCCAGTTCTGACTTTGAAGGGCTGACCCTCAACCCAGCAACTGGTGTCGCAGAAAACAACACAGCGGAGGTGGTGCTCTCAGCTGTTGCCCGCCCACCCATCGTATCTCTCGTGCTCCCTGACGGCATCACCATCACCGCAACCGGTAAAGCTCGTGTGAACGCTGCCCAATAACTACTCAGGTTCCGCCCACCGGCCAAGGAATCGGTACCCTCCGAAACTGGTAGCCTAGCACTGCTTTCAGCTAGGGTTAATAACCATGGCTACTTTAGATTTTTCCGCCCAGATTAAGACACTCCGGTCAACGTACACCTCCATCGAAGAGGTCAGTGACGTTGAACAGTTGCGTGCGTCCATCGCGGAACTCTCCGAAGCAGCAGGTGCTCCTGACCTGTGGGACGACCCCGAGGCAGCTCAAAAAGTGACCTCCCAGCTCTCCCACAAACAGGCTGAACTCGATAAACTCCTCAAACTCAAACAAGCCATTGAAGACCTTGAAATTATGGTAGAGCTTGCCGAAGAAGAAGCAGATTCGGCGGCTCTCTCAGAGGCGGAAAACGAACTCACCGCCATCAAAAAGCGACTGGCTAATCTCGAAGTCATCACCCTTCTCTCTGGGGAGTATGATCAGCGTGATGCGGTTGTCACCATCCGCGCGGGCGCCGGTGGTGTGGACGCAGCAGACTTCGCCGAGATGTTACTGCGCATGTACCTGCGCTGGGCCGAGAAACACGATTTCGACACCACGGTCATGGATACCTCCTACGCCGAAGAGGCCGGTCTCAAATCAGCAACATTCGAGGTCAAGGCACCCTATGCTTTTGGCCGCCTCTCCATCGAAGCGGGCACCCACCGACTCGTCCGAATCTCACCCTTTAACAGTCAGGGTAAGCGCATGACTTCCTTCGCCGCTGTGGAAGTTGTTCCCCTTATCGAACAGACAGACCACATCGAGATTCCTGAGTCCGAGCTGAAAATCGATGTTTTCCGATCCTCAGGCCCTGGCGGTCAGTCAGTCAATACCACTGACTCTGCCGTGCGCATGACCCATATCCCCACCGGCATCGTCGTCTCCATGCAGAACGAGAAATCGCAGATTCAGAACCGAGCCGCAGCCCTGCGCGTCCTACAATCCCGCCTGCTACTGTTACGCAAAGAGCAAGAAGACACCAAAAAGAAGGAACTGGCAGGTGACGTCAAAGCCTCATGGGGTGATCAGATGCGCTCCTACGTGCTCAACCCCTACCAGATGGTCAAAGACCTACGAACCAATTATGAAGAGGGCAACCCCTCAGCTGTTTTTGACGGGGCCCTCGAGGGTTTCATCGACGCCGGGGTGCGCTGGCGCGCCGCTGAGCGACAGAAAAGAAAGAACGAAGAATAGACGTGGCTAAGAAAAAAGTAACCAAAGAGGACCCCAATAACCACACCATTGCATCCAACCGCAGGGCACGGCACAACTACAACATCATCGAGACGTGGGAAGCAGGGCTGGTTCTGATGGGCACCGAGGTCAAGTCACTCCGTGACGGGGGGGCCTCCATCACCGACGGTTTCTGCCAGATGTACGGTAACGAGCTTTGGCTCGAAGGTATCCATATTGCTGAGTACGGGCGCGGCTCGTGGACCAATCATGCAGCCCGCCGTCGACGTAAACTGCTTATGCACCGCACCGAAATCAACAAAATTGCCCAGAAGCTAAAAGAGAGCGGATATACTGTAGTACCTCTTAAACTCTACTTCAGTAGGGGCCGAGCCAAGGTCGAAATTGCGCTGGCCACAGGTAAACGGGATTACGACAAACGTCAGGCTTTGCGCGAACGGCAGGATAATCTTGAAGCGCAACGCGCTATGCGTTACAGGAATTTAGGCTAGCGGGCACACAACCTAAGGAGAATCATGACTTCAAGTAACAACGAAAACCACTACGGCGGCTATGCATCCGGCCAGTACGGCCAGACCCCTAATCAGCCCCAGAACGGTTCCTTTGGGCAGGGCGTTGAGAAGGAGACAACTCCTTCTTACGAATCTGTAGCGCAGGCAGGCAGCGCTAATGGCTACGGCGCGGGTGAAGCCGCTCCTTCTCAGGCAAGCACATCCCCTGCCTACAATTCGACCAACTACGGTTCGCCGGACGGTTCTCAGCAGAGCCCAGGCCAGAGCTACAGCCAGCAGGGGTACAACCAACAGGGATACAGCGCTCCGAGCTACGGTCAGCCGAACCATTATGGCGGCCAGCCCGCTACCTACCAGCAGTACGACGCACCGTATATCGGTCGGACTGAGGGGCCCAAAGGTATGGCTATTGCCTCACTCGTCCTCGGTATTTTAGCTTTTATGACAGGTTGGACCGTTGTTGGCGGTGCCCTAGGCCTAGTTGGTCTGGTTCTTGGTATTGTTGCCCTACGCAACGTCAAGCACGGCGGCGGAGGTAAAGGACTGGCAATCGCAGGAATTATCCTCAGCGTGCTCGGCTTAATTTCAGCAATTATTTTAGGCGTCTTGTTTGGCTGGATATTTGCCGCTGGCTTTGAGTGCTCTAACGAGCCTACTCAGGCAGCTATAGACCGTTGTATGAATGAACGCTTGGGAATCGAGTAGTTACGGGAGCTCTTTGATGTCTGAAGCTGTTTTGGCACCGGCCACCGGTGCCAAAACAGCTTTACATGTTTTAACCCAGCTGGTAGAGTGTTCTCTCCAGGCTATTTGGGCTGACGTCTTTCAGATTGAGTTGCGACTCGGAAGGCGTATCGGAAAACGCTTAGCTTGGCGTTCTTTGATAAAAGAAGAGGGGATGATCGGTTTCGACGATGTGAGTTGAGATGGATGAAGCGTGCCGAGGACGCAGGGTTATCTCGTTAACGCCCTCTGCAAAAAAATAAGTGCAGAATCTAAGCGCACTGACTTCGCACTCGCTGCCTAATAATCCCAGCGATGCAGTCTGGTAGCCTGAGCTTGCCTTTGGCTCAGTCCCTACCATCAGTTTAAAAGGCCACTGCTGCCCGTCCTTGTCGTAGGGCCGGGTGGGACTTTTATACGGCTAGGTTAGGCCTTGTAAGTGTTTGCGCAAGCAAGGTAGCCGAAAACACCGCTTTCACAAACTGCGCACGGAGAAGACCCGTTGACGCCACATCGGACCGGGGTTCGATTCCCCGCATCTCCACCTGAGGGGAGGCCTTGAACATGGAGTTCAAGGCCTCCCCTCATTTTATTTGCCTCAGTGGGCTTCTTGAAGGTGGCCTTCGTCCGCCGACCTGTGTGGGGCAGTTCCTAATGGAAGGGCCGCATAATCTGATGGACGGCCATATCCCTGAGGCTGCTCGTGTGCCGCAAATGCCAACTGGAAGCAATGGTGGGTTGATTTTCATTGAGCAGGGTATGGTGTGTGATTTCTGGTAGCATGGCGGCACAGGTACGATGAAAGTGAACGTGCTAGTTATCTAGTTATATTGTTAGGTGACTAGCCGTACAGTGACTCAACGAGTAGGGTGATTGTTATCAAACAAGAGTCAGAATTTTTGCCACTCAGGCTCTGTAGCGATGAGGCTCTGCAGTGAGCTGGCGCCGTGCGCGTAGCAACACCGAGATTGACGCAACTCACTTGGAAGCGCTCAATACGGGCACCGCATCAGCACGGACGCTGGCTGAAGCCCTTGCCGTAGATCATACGATTCTGTTGCAAGCTGTCTTACCAAATGCAGACAAAGAAGTGAAAACTAGGGTTTCTGAAGCGCAGAAGCTTGGCATCCTAAAACGTATGACACGCATCGGTGCGACCCTAGCCGAGAACCTTGACGTAGCCGAGATCGAGCACTTAGCAGGTCAGACCTCTGACACTGTGCGCGGCTGGGTGTGCTTTCTCCACGCCTCACAGGTCAGAACCGGCCCAGCCGCCTTGCTGGAGAAACTGCGCCGATTCGCCGACGATGAACACTTTGCCGTTCGCGAGTGGGCCTGGATGGCGGCGCGCCCGGTGCTCGTCAGTGACCTTGATACCAGTATCGACATACTCGTTGGTTGGGCAAGCGATCCGTCCGAACGAGTGCGCCGATTCGCCAGCGAAGCACTCCGTCCACGCGGCGTCTGGGCGTCGCATATCCCCGTACTGAAACAGCAGCCTGAACTCGGTGAGCCGATTCTGCATCAGCTCCGTGCTGACCCATCGCAGTATGTGCAGGACTCTGTCTCCAACTGGATCAACGATGCCGCGAAGACACGCCCTGATTGGGCTATTGGACTGTGCAACCAATGGGCTGCTGAAAGTGATAGCGCCGCCACCGCCAGAATCGTAAAACGTGGCCTGCGATCCATTGACCGGAGCTCTGCAGGCTGATAGACCTGGAAATTCAGCATCCTATCTTTTATGCCTTAATCCGCTGTAGTTACTACCCACAACGGCAACAACTACAGCGGATTTTCTATATAGAAACTAAATTTTTATCGGTCGGTTTGAACCTCCGCAGCAGAGACTACCGGCGTGCTGGCGGTGTTGTTCACTTTCTCCATGAGAGCGGCGTCAGCATCGCGTACCCGCTGGTAGTGCTTGTGGCTGGTAAAGGTGGCAGCAAGGAAAGAGAAGGCTGCACAGGCTATGAAGAAGTACATGGGGCTGGTGATATCACCCGTGAGATTAACCAGGTAGGTCGCGATAAAAGGGGCAGAACCACCAAAAACCGCTACGGGGATGTTGTAACCCATTGAGATGCCTGTAGCGCGGATGCTGGTGGGAATCAGGTCACTCATCACCGCGTATGGGGTGGAAGAGTAGAGACCAAAAAGTACGCACAGCACCATGAAGGGTAAGAAAATCTCGGACGGAGTTGACCCCGGTGCAGTCGTGAAGAACCAGTAGAGGGCTGGGATGGTAAGTGCTGACGTGAGCATAAGAAACCAGCGACGCCCCAGCACGTCGGTGATGAGGCCACCCAGCGGCATCAGCGAAGCAGCCGTCAAACCGCCGATAGTAATAAACCAGAAACGGGTATTAGCTGAGAAACCGAGATCCTTGACAAAGTAGGTGGAGGAGTAAGTCAGAATCAGATAGAACATGCAGGCCAGCAAGGCGATGGAGCCTGCGACCAGGGTGATATTGACCTTCCACTGAAAGGTGGCGCGGATAGGGCGTTTCTCTTGGTGCCCAGATTCAGAGATGGCCTCGAACTGGGCGGTATCTTCAAGGCGAGAGCGAATAAAAGCTGCAATCAGGCCAAGGGGGCCTGCGATAAGGAAGGGAATACGCCAGCCGTATTCCTGCATGGATGTATCCCCCAAGATAGACGCAAGACCGTTAGCGACCAGTGAGCCCAGAATCAAACCGGATACAGCGATAGTCATGAGAAGTGAGGTTGCAAGACCACGGCGTTCGGGGCCGCCGTATTCTGCCACGTACGAAGTGACTGTTCCGATTTCACCGCCTGCTGAAAGCCCTTGTAGGCAGCGCGCCAGAATCAGCAGAGCTGGGGCAAGGACGCCGATGGTCTCGTAGGTGGGGAGCAAACCAATCATGAAGGTGGAACCTGACATGAGGAACATGACCAGGGCCATAGTGTTCTTTCGTCCGATGCGGTCACCGAGTGGACCGAAGACGAATCCGCCGAGCGGACGCATGAAAAAAGAGAGTGCAAACGTAGCAAACGAAGCTAGCAGTGCAACTGCGGGGGTTCCTGCGGAGAAGAAGGCGGCACCCACATAGACGGCTACAAAGCCGTAGACACCGTAGTCGTACCATTCAATAAGGTGCCCTGCGACGGCCCCGATGAAGGCCTTGCGCTTTTGTTTGGTGGTGCGTACCGGTTGCATCACCTTCTCTGCCTTGAAGATTGCTTCAGTCATGGGTGTGTGCCCCTCTGTGGTTGATGGTTTCGGAGTAGGCCTCAAGGTGAGGCATGCCACTAACAGTAAGTCTGTGGTGTGAGTCATGGCAATGTAGGTTTTTCCATTACATGTGGGGTTCCTGTGTAATTTTCTACAATGGAGGTATGAGTGATGCACGTTATATCTCGTTTGATATTCTTCTAACCCAGTTGGCTGAGGAGAAAGATGGGCTGGTGTCTTCTACAGTGGCAGCTATTCTCAAGGAAATACTGGACTATTCAGTGATTCCGCAGCGGGAAGTGCACCGAAGTGTGGGGTGTATGTTCGATGCTGTGCTCGAGGTGTTGAGGCAGTCTGTAATTGATACCGCAGACTCGAACCAGGCCCTGCTGTGTGAAGCGGTGGGGCACGATCAAGCTGCCATTTCGTCTCAGCTTGTAGAGCATTGTCTGGTTCAGAGGGTTTCCATTGGAGCTGTTTTGCGGGCGTACCGTATGGTGCTGACCGGTATTCAACAGTGGTGCGCGCGGTTGGCTCGGCGGCAAGGGCTACCGATGGAGCAAAACCTGCAGTTGGTGGAGTACCTATGGGTTGCCGGGGATCAGCTCATGATTCAGATAGCCCAGCTCTATGATGATGTGGCAGTAGAGGGCTCGGCTCGGCGTGGGGCCTTAAAGCAAGAATTCCTAGGTCAGCTGGTAGAGGGGAGGGCCACTCATGCTACCGAGCTGGCCCAAAGAGCTAGCTCTCTGGGGTTACCTGAGGGGGGTGAATGTGCCGTGATTCTGGGGCGGGCTTCGCAAGCTGAAGAGTGGATTCAATGGGTTGAGCATCATGTGGCTACAGGGGCAGCTCCCGCGCTCGCGGCACAGGTAGATGGGCAGCTTGTAGGTTTAGTTCCAGAGTGTAAGGACGTTGGTGTTCTGCCCGAAGCACCCGAGGGGGTCGTATGTGCAGTCGGTTCATGTGGCGGTGCTGACTCCTGGGGGAAGTCTTTTACCGAGGCTCGGTCGGTGCTAGTAGCTCTGCCGCCTGAGGCTACCGGGTGGCACAGTATAGAGTCATTGGGGTGGAAGGTGGCTGTGGGGCAACTCCCCGGCGTGGGGGAGGCTCTCACCCGGTCTTTGTATGACCCGTTAGGTCAGTCAAGGCCAGGGGAGATGCCTCTCTTTAAATGTATTGAGGTTTTTGTGGAGGCCGGCCGCAACTACCGTCTTGCTGCTGAGCAGCTTTATATTCATGAGAACACGCTGAGAAATAAAGTTGCTCGTTTTGAACGGCTAACGGGTCAAAGCCTTTCTGATATCAATGTGTGTCTCGGCGTGCTGTGGGTGTCGTACTATCTCAAGCTGCCCCGAGGCGATGATGAGAGCAGGAGCAAAGACCGATTGGTGAATACCTAAGCTAGGGGGCACAGTGTAACTTGGGCTGGTGTAGCCTGCCATGCGTCCTAGCTGGTGAACAGGTGAAAAGACAGGCACGGAATAGTATATGGTTATATAAACTTTGCTGAAGTGATATCTAAGTTATGCACCCGCTCAGAAAGAGGTTTACTATGGCACGTTTCGCTGGATTGGTTTCTATTTTTGTTGCACTCGTTATGGTGGTGGGAGGTTCCCTAGCGTGGATTACTGTGAGCGGGCAGCTGGCAGAGGAACGCATTACTGTTCCCGCTGACTCCCAGTTCATGGGTGGAGCCTTTGCTGGGGACGAAGTCAAAGGGCCCTTGACCGCCTACGCTCAGGCAGAGACCATCCGCCAACATGCAACTGCCGGTGCCGAAGGAACCGCCTATGAGGGCAAGACTTACGCTGAGTTAGGCTCCATGATCACTGATGCTGAGGATGCCGGTGATGATGCTCTCGTTGAAGAACTGCAGGCTCGCCGCACTGTGATGATGGACGCGTCCTTTCTGCGTGCTTCACTCTTCACCTCTGTGGTCTCCTTTGGTGTTTCTGCCCTGATGGTGGGGGTTGGTGTGGTGCTGGCTTGTGTGGGAGTAGCTCTTGTGAAGCTGGCTCCCCGGCAGGCGCGCACTGACTAGGAGGCTTATTCATAAGGGTAGGTGAAGCAGACTCGCAGCGAGGCTGCTGGCTCGGATGGAGTGAGCCGATGAGCACCAGTTTCCGCCCCCAGATGACAAAAGAAACTGGTGCGAATCATCTGAGCGAAGCGAAGATGCAACGCCCTCAGGGCACGGAATCCGCCGCAAGGCGGGGCACCAATCGCCTGGATAAGCAAGGATTTTTCGTGCAGCGAAAAAGAAAAAGAAAACCTTGCGCATCTGGCGAGCGTGCCAGCCAGGAGCGAACCAGGCGAGAGGGTCAGGCTTACGCCCATTGAAGCCCGCAGATTTACTTCCTCGCACGCTCAGATGGAGTCGGCAGCTTCCGAGCGCGCGAGGAAAGAAAGGCTGACGAGAAAATAGGTGAAGCCGCTGAGCTCCCTCGAGCGTGAGCCTGCGGAAGCCCTGATGAATAAGCTTCTAGATACACGCCAACCAACGCCTGTTGCTCCCCAATAAGATAGCGCGCAAAGCGCTGACGGGCGGATTTTGTTGCGCAGGTGGGATACCCTCAGCTGACCGCCGAAGCTCGTTGTCTTCTGCCAGAAGCGGGACCCTCACCTGATAAGCTAGATTGTGCAAGACTCAAGACCCCGTGTAAAAGCCTAAGGAGCCTGCTATGACCCAGCCGCTCTCACCTCAGCCTGCGGCACCCGCTGGGGGAGCAGGCGTCCTGATGCACCCACCCTATGATTTCATCACCGTGCCCGGCCCCCCGGAATATCAGGTGCCCGCAGCCTACCGGCGCCCCTACGGTCAGCTGGTTGGAGACAAGCGCGGGCGTGGCTACTACAGTGGGGTCATGGCTCTTACCTCGGGTGTAGTGAGCGCCCTGGTTGCGCTCATGGGTGGTGTGCTGGCACTGATTGCCCTAATACCCGCATCCGGCGCGCTGATCCTTGGCATCCGGGCCCTGGTTCTACGCTCTCGCTACCCGCGAACCGTATCGAGTGGCCAAACCGCTGGCTTAGCCTGGGGCGGTATAGCTATAGGCCTGGTTTGCCTACCACTGGCCATTGGCATGTTCTGGATGAACAGCTGGCTCCTCCATGAAGCAGAGAGTCTCAACTGTCAGTACATCTACGCCGGTGACGAAGAGGCTATCCAACGTTGCGTTGACGAAAACACTCAATAGTTCTTAACCCCGTCAAGCCCCATCAACGGGCGATTTACAGATACACACCTCTGTCATCTGTGTGATGGGCGCCTCGCACAGAGGTAGGATTGGGTGCAAAAGCAAGGACGCCCGCATGACAGGAGCACCGCGTGCCCAACGATAGCCGCTTTACCCCAGCTGACCCGAATCACCCGACTACCGATGAGATCCCTTTTATCTACCCGGCCCACTGGGAGGCCGACGTGGTACTCCGTGACGGTGCCACAGCCAATCTGCGGCCGGTCGTCCCCACCGACCGTGTGGCTCTAGAGAAGATGTATGCCGGGCAGTCCGAACGCACCATCTACCTGCGCTTTTTCACCCATAAGCCTACGCTCAGCGACAAAGAACTGACACGCTTCACCACCGTTGACCACAATAATCGGGTTGCCTTTGTCATCATGCTTGATGACGAAATGATTGGCATCGGCCGTTACGACCGCACCAACAACCCCACTGAAGCTGAAGTCGCTTTCATGATTTCCGATGCCCACCAGGGCCGCGGTATCGGCTCAATCCTCTTGGAGCATCTAGCCGCTGCCGCTAATGAACGAGGCATTGACCGGTTCAGCGCAGAAGTGCTCCCACAAAACCGCAAGATGCTCAACGTATTCACTGACGCTGGCTACGAAATTTCACGCGAGTTCGAAGACGGCATGGTCATGGTCCATTTCAATATCGACCCGACCGATCGCTCACGCGGAGTCATGGAGGCCCGTGAACACCGTGCAGAGGCCAAATCTATCGCGGAACTACTCGCGCCAGAAGTGGTCGCGGTCATCGGAACCTCAGACCGTTGGGAGGCTAACGGCCAGCGGGTCATCGATACCATCGTTGCGGGTGGTTTCACGGGAAAGCTGGTGGGAATCAACGAGGCAGGTTTGCCGGCAGGGGACGTGCCCATTTTTACCTCGGTAGCTGAGGTGCCCTACCCCATTGACTTGGGTATTATTGCGGTTCCCCTCGCAGACGTAGCAGCGGCTGTGGAAGCTAGCGGTGAAGCCGGCGTGCGGGGTGTGCTCATTTATACGGCGGGGTACGCGGACGACGGCGCCCGCGGGCGGGCCCGCCAGAAAGCTCTCGTCAAGTCGGCCCGCAGGCACGGTATGCGCGTTATCGGGCCAGCGTCTTTCGGGGTGTTGAACAATAATCCGACTATCAGACTTGATGCCACCATCAGCGCCCAAGACCCCAAGCCAGGCTCACTAGGCCTCTTTAGCCAGTCCAGCGCAATCGGTGCTATGTTCTCAAATACCGCTGTTAAGCGGAACATCGGTGTTTCTTCACTGGTGTCAGCCGGTAACCGGGCCGACGTCTCGGGTAACGATATTATGCAGTATTGGGAGGACGACGAAGCAACTCGGGTTTGTGCCCTCTACCTGGAGTCTATCGGCAACCCGCGCAAGTTCTCGCGTATCGCCCGCAGACTCTCCAGGGCAAAGCCGGTTCTGGTAGCCAAGAACGCCGTCACTGGCCAGCAGCTGCCACCGGGGCACTCTGGGCGAACTTCTATTGCCCCGCCCCAGGCTCTCGACTCCATGTTCCGCCAGTCTGGTGTGATCAGTGCAGAGACCTTTGACCGGGTACTCGATGTCGCCCAGATTCTTGTCTCTCAGCCCCTACCCGCAGGCCGCCGAGTGGCTATCCTCTCGAACGCTTCAGCCCTGGGGCAGATTATCGCTGATAAAGCGGAGGGGCTGAACATCGATGTGCGCGTTACTGAATCCATGCTCCGCCTGACAGACGACGGCGTCAACGGTCTTGAAATCCTAGAAGATGTAGCTACCACCGCCTTAGAGTCATCAGACATCGACGCCATGATCGGTGTGTTCCTGACCGGTGAGTCGATTGCTCCCCAGGACGTTGCCGCAGTACTTCACCGGGCTGGTCAGCGCACCGGCAAGCCCATTGTTACATCCTTTCCCGGAACACTGGGTCTTGATGCAGCTCTCTACGGTATTTGGGAGGATCCCAATCCGACCTCCCAGCGGGCAGCTCAAGAGACAGAAGCCCCGGGTGCAGGCGATGCTGATACAGGCAAACCCAGTATGACCGTCCAGCAGGGCCTGCCCTGCTACGAATCTCCGGGCGCTTCCATTCAAGCGCTCGCAGCTGTGATGGACTATGTTGAGTGGCGCGATCAAGAGACAGGGGCGCTGGCTGTACCCGAAGGTATCAGCCCCAAGAAGGCCGCCGCCCTGATTGCTGAACATCTCACCGGTGTGACCGGTGAAAATCTGCGAGACCTCAACGCTGTGGCTACCGAAGAGATTCTGGCTCACTATGGCATCACCTTGCTCCCAGAATTTGGTTTCGACACCCCTGAGCAGGCAGTCAAAGCGGTTGCAGAAGCCGGGGGCTACCCGGTCGTACTGAAAACTACTGATGACTTCTTACGCCACCGCATTGATTTGGGTGGTGTGCGCCTGGGCATTGAAAGCGATGACGAACTGACCAGCGAAATCGCCCAGATGCACCGTGTTCTCGAACCCTACGGGCGTTTTGACCTCACCGTGCAGAAGCAGGTGCCAGCCGGGCAAACTGCCGTGCTCACCGGTATCGAAGACCCACTGATCGGCCCCGTGGTCTCCTTCGGCATGGCAGGAGATGCCACCAGCCTGCTCGATGACTGGGCACACCGCATTCCGCCGCTGACTGAACGTGACGTCCACACCATGGTGCGCTCACCTAAGGCCGCATCTAAGCTCTTTGTCTCCAGTGATTTACCGCAGGTGCGCATTGACCTGATAGAGGATCTCTGCGCACGTGTTGCCCTGCTGAAAGACAACCACCCAGAAATCGCCTACCTGGAACTTAACCCCGTGCTGCTCTCCCAAGAGACTCTCACCGTGGTTGGCGCCAAGATACGCCTGGGTAACCCGCAACAACGCACTGACTCTGCCCGGCGCACCATGAGTAGCTAGGTGCGGTTTGCGGAAATTTTGCTGAATAAAAGCCGTGCCTGCTGGTCTGAATCCTCTAAACCGGCAGGGGCGATAGCATCACAGATAAAGGATTGACATACCACCATGACCCACAGAGCTACTGAGGCTTTAACAGACGATATTCATCAGGCAGGTTTTTACCCTGAGTTGGTGCTCGACACCGTCGAAGAGGCCCTTGCTGGGCTCACCCCCACTAGCCATCTGGTTCAGGTGGAAACTCACTTTGACCAGAATGAGGTTCACCGTCACATCACCGTTTTGGTTCTCGCCGAATCGGCCCTCCTGGTAGCCCATCTCGATGACCAAAACCTTGACGAGAGCGGTCAGCAGGTACTGGCCCATGTTTCAGTTGAAACCCTGCACGTGAGTCGAATTAGTACCCTAACCGTCAGCTATACCTACCCTCAGCCTCAGCACTACCGGAGCGGTTCTGAGGTGTCTGAGGTGTCTCTACTCATTGCCTGGACCGGCTCCCAGCGGCTTGATGTGCAACCGGCGGATTGCCCTGATCCAACCTGCGACGCTGATCACGGCTACGCAGGCCTAGCACCACGAGAAGACATGCTATTGCGCGTCTCGGCTCCCGCCGATGGGCCCGTAGCAACCGCCCAAGCCCGAACCTTTGCTAGGGCCCTGCGGGCAGCGCACATGGCAGCTATGGCCGGAGCTGGTGCCTAGCGATGGAACCCCTCACTGACTTTTGCGGCAGCGCCCTGCCCGCCCCGGCGTCCTATGGGAACAACAGCCTTGCAGACCTTTTTGAAGCCTGCGGGACTTTAGCTGCCCAGAGCTCTCTCACCCCGGACCCGCACCCCCTTCACGGGCCCGGGCGCCACGATTTGCTCCACTTAGCTAATCGAATCAGCGAGGCAGGTGCCGACCCCTCACGCTACCGAAGTGTCTGCCTGGTGATGGTAGACGGCCTGGGGCAGGCCCTACTCAACCGTTACGGTTCATATGCGCCCTTCCTCAAGAAAGCCACCTCGCTGGGGCCACTAGACGCGGCCATGCCCTCCACCACGGTAGCTTCACTAACCAGCCTGGGCACGGCCACAGCACCTGGCTACCACGGCATGGCTGGGTACGAAGTGCGCAACCCCGATAGTGGAGAGGTCATGAACCAGCTCTCGGGGTGGGACAAACATGTTGATCCCCGCTCTTGGCAACCAATCCCCACCGTCTTTGAACGTTTTGAGAACCACCTCGATGTGGTGACCGTATCGCTAGGTAAGTACGCAGGTACAGGGCTAAGTGAGGCAAGCCTGCGCGGTGGCCGATTCGTTCATGCCTCCACATATGCTGCGCGCACTACTTTGGCCGCCAGTCTTCTCAACTCGCGTAAGCCTTCACTGGTCTACCTCTACTGGGGTGAATTAGACCAGGCTGGGCACAAGTACGGTGCAGGCTCGAAGCAGTGGCTGTGGCAGCTCGAAGAGCTTGACCTGGCGCTTAAATCGCTCGTTAGGCGCCTGCCACCCCATGTACTTCTTCTGGTTACAGCCGACCACGGCATGGTTAACATCGCCGCCGAGAACCGTATTGACTATTCAGGTGACCGCACGCTGTTAGAGAATGTTGAACTCACGGCCGGTGAACCGCGTATGGTGCAGCTCTACCTGAAAGATTGCGGGCAGGGCGCTAAAGAGGACGCGCTGGGCCGCTGGGGCGAGACATGGGGGGAGCAAGCCTGGGTGATTGATACTGAGTATCTCTACGAGAACGGATATTTTGGGCCGGTCATTTCTGATACTGCACGAGCCCGTATCGGCGACATAATTGTGGCAACGCGTGAACCCATAGCTCTTTACGATATGCGCCACTATAAGCCTCAAGCCCTCAACATGGTGGGTCAGCACGGATCCCTCACCAGTGAAGAAACTCAGGTGCCTCTGCTGATGTTACCCACTGGTTAGGGCCCGAACCCATAAACCGGGGGCATATCAGGGAGCTGGGGGAGCTTCGTTTGTGGGATCGGTAGCAGGTGCAGCCGCATCGTCGCCGACAGCGTCGGCGGATGGAACAACGGTCTCAGCGGGGCTGTCAGGCTCCTGAGTAGGGGAGCTGTCAGTAGGAGCGATGCTTTCTGACGGTACCGGGTCGATGGGAGCGGGCGCCGTCTCTTCTACCGTTAGCGGGCTCTCAATCACCGCACCAGTTTCGGTAGGTGCCGGTGCTTCTTCATAGGTCGTCTGGGTCTGGAAGCTCTGCTCAGTGGGAGCATACTGCACCGTTCCTGGTGGTATCACAGCGCCCTCGGTTTCTTCGCTACGCTCGGTCACGGTCGGTGATTTCGTGTTGAAACTGGGGGTGGGCGTGGACGTATCGCTCTCTGGGGAGGCTTCTGCCGGGGCCGTTGCAACTTCGGTGGGGCTAGAGCTACCGTTGACAGGCTGTTCGGCTGAATCATTCAGGGGCAGAAGGAAGGTCGCGGCAGCAACAATCACGCCTCCAGCAAGAAGTGCAGATCCGATAAAGAAAACCTTAGAACCGATACCATCTCCCTGATGGTGTTCAGTGCTTTGAGAGGCTATCTTGTCACCTTCTGAAGCGCTCGCTACAGCGGTAGGTGCCAGGATTTCGGTGGCATCGGGGTCAGGGTCAGATCCCGCTGAACCGCCTACTGGCTCGCGAAGGGGAGAGAAGGCCTCGGTAGGGTCATCAAGGTAGGTCTTCTTGGAATCTGAACCTTGGGGGGTGGGTGCGTCCACGGCGTCCTCGTCAAGTGTGATGCTGGGCTGATTCGATGTCTACCTATGGTAGCTGAGCCTGCTGCAAAGTGATACTAAACGGTGAGTAATCATATCAGTTTGCCACCCCCAAGCGTACCCAGCTATAACTCCTTTTACTGTTTGACCTACCGAAGAAGAAACCTCCCTGCCCGTTCTCAGTATTGCGAGGCAGGGAGTACAGGCGAGAGCATAGGGACGCCGAGCCCCAGGCCCGATACCTAAAGACATCGGTTGCTCAGCTAAACCTTAACGCCGTTGGCTACCGAAAATGATGTCATCCCAACTGGGTACGCTTGTTCGCTTGGCGCGCGCTGGGCGGGCGGTCTGTGGCTTAGCTGTCTCCTCAGCTTCCTCAATGACTTCGGCCTGCTCAGCGACTTGGGCCTGCTCAGCGGCTTCGGCTGGGCGCTGATGGTCACTAGACGATAGGTGTTCGCCCTGGCTAATCGGTTCGTTGTCGGTTATCTGCTGACTCTGTACTGGTTGCGTATGCACCCTGTCTGTCGCTTCAGGTTCGGCTTCAGCGGTGTTTTCGTGATTGCCTGTTGTGGTGTGCGGCTGGGAGTCAGGGGCCGTTGTAGCTTCCTCTGCATCAGCGTGAAGTGATGGGTCTGCATGCCGGGGTGCGTCGTCAACCCGGGCCAGCTGGGGAGAATCCTTAACCTGAGCGGTTTCAGGTAGGGGCTTCTCAACAGAGCCTGCATCGGCCGGTTCATGTTCGCCGGGGCGTGCTGCTGAAACCAGGGGCACAGTGCGGGAGCTGCGCCGAGCACGCTCTAGCAAATCAGCTAGCTTACGCTCACTGGCGGGGTCAAAGGAAGGCACACCGCGGCGGGCAGTGAGCTCATCGAGGAGTTCGTTCTGTTCCTTGTGCGCGGGGATACGAACACGGGTAATACTGGGCTCGCCAACCTGCACGCCCACATGCCGGGACTCAATACTTTCAGCAGGGGGAGCAGAGGAGCCTGAGGCTGCTACCTCAGTGCCCGCTGCGGGGGGTGAACCAGGAATCGGTGAATCGGGGATGGGGGAGTCCTGGGAATGGTCACGGCCCATGAGGAAGTAGGCTGCCTCGTTGGACGCGTAAATGCTCTGGTTCGCGGGGTTGAAGTTCCAACGGGCAGGAAACATGACGGTACGAGGTAGCCCACGGGTAACGTCCTCGTCCAGTTTGACTTCCAGCGAAATTGTCCACTGACCTGACTCTTGTTGCCAGGTTGTCCAGTTCATTGGAGACTGGTCGAAGCCGTAGCGGTGGGATACGGCTTCAATGTGCTCGTTGAGGCTTTGTGCAGAGCCAGATTGGCCGGGGGCTGGGGCAATGACGACGGTGCGAGCCGTATGGATAATATTGGCGCGCTCAGCCACAATGGGCCACTCGTAGCGGCGCACGCGCTCGGGCTCCCACCCTGACTCAGCGGCAATTTCTTCAACCGTGGCCCCCTGTCGGAAGCGAGCCTGAATATCGCGGGGGCCAAATGTTCCAGACGAGCCGCCACGCAGGGGGTGAATGCGGCGGGCGCGAGCGATGCTCTGGCGAAGATTCTGATCAATAGGAAGGAGGTAGGTGGTGCCGTCAGCAGCCTCAAGTATGAGGTTCTCACCGTCGTCGTGAATTCCAGCTAGGCGCAGTTCATGCACTGCTTGGTCTCCATTTCTTGGGGTTTGGGCTTCAGAAGTCTGTGAGTTCTAAAGCTTTCACTCTTTGCTCTTATCTGAAAGCCTACCGTCTCAATCTTTGCTTGAAGCCGAAAGTGGGCACAGCTTCGCTTGAAGTTTAGGAAAACCCCGATTTTCAAAGGAAAAAATTAACCTTCAAGTTTATGTTTAGATAATGTTTGTTCTTAATTAACTCTGCGCCTATCTGTTTGTGACTTGGCCAGAGGCTGAAGATGTCATCCCTACTTGCATTCTTGTAAGCAATCGTGAACAATTCTACCCGTCACCTCATCACATCGAGCGGGACCCCACCGGAGCAAACCCGGGCTGGGCGGGACCTGAACGACCGGCCCAGAGGTGCAGTTGCTCTCCGTGCTGAGAGCACCTCAACCCGTCTCAGACCTAATGGAGAAAACCATGGCAACCGATTACGATGCACCTCGCAAGCAGGATGAAGAGAGCAAGGACCAGTCCTTTGAAGAACTCCGCTCACGGCCATCTGAAATGCAGTCAGGTGCGGTAGACGAGGACGAGAACGCAGCAGCCGAAAGTTTTGAGCTCCCCGGTGCTGACCTCTCCAACGAAGAACTGAATGTAGTTGTACTACCGGCCCAAGATGACGAATTCACCTGCGCTTCCTGCTTCCTGGTGCGTCACCGTTCACAGATTGCCCGTGAAGAAGGAGATCTGAAATTCTGCATTGAGTGCGAGAGCTAGAACACCAGGTTTATATGTTTGGGGCTGGGCCGGGTCTATCATCCGGCCCAGCCCCTATTCGTGAGACCTCACTGCACAGTGGCTTTTTCTACCTACTCGTCTTCTTCATCAGGGAGGCTAACGTTGAGAATCTCCACAATTTTTTCGGGATGGCGTGATGAAGCTATCCAGTACGGTGTGGGGTCAGCTGGGTCGATAATCTGAACGCGGACGACAGCGGGGATCCAGCCGCGAAAGCACATATAGGCACGGCCGTCGAGGGCAGGACCCGCAGCAATACGGGCATTTTCACCCCGGAAAGCATGGGCACGACCCACGTACTCACGTTCAATACGAGCTCGACCGAAACGTACAGTAGTATCGGTAATTTCGAGGGTGGGCGAGGTGCCATAAAGTAGCCCGACTAGGAGTAAAAACATGAGAATACCGGCGATAACACCCGCACTAATGCTGATGGGCGCGCCCACCAAAAAGGTTGCAAGACCTGCCCCTACACACGCAATCCACAGCCCGATGCCGGGTGCAAGACGTTCTTGGTAGAGGGGCGTTGAAGAGGCAGTTGACATAACTTCCTTCATGCAGGTGAGGTCGGTTACAGAAACGGCTTCAGCGTGAATCGTACAGCTCAGCCTCCATCTAGTGTACGGGCTTTCACCGAACACAGGGAACCAATGATGATGCCTTCGAGTAGGCCTACTGAGTGCACTCAACGCGCGGCCTGCCCCGGTTGAAGGCGAGTGGAAGTATGAAGCGGGTACAGTAATGAGAGTGATGAATCAGCTAGACATTGACATCAAGTTGTTGGATGAAGGAATAGAGCCCCCCTGCTATGCGCAGGCGGGTGATGCCGGTGCAGACTTGCGCTCCCGGGTGAACCTGACTTTGGCCCCCGGTGAGCGTGCCCTGGTGCCTACAGGCGTTGCAATTGCCTTGCCACAGGGCTATGTGGGGCTGGTCCACCCTCGGTCAGGGCTTGCAGTCAAGCACGGAATTACGCTCGTGAACGCGCCGGGCACCGTTGATTCGGGTTATCGCGGAGAGCTGATGGTCTGTCTGCTCAACACCGACAGTGAGAAACCTTTCGATATTGAACGCGGTGACCGCATTGCCCAACTGGTGATTCAGCGGTTCGAGACAGCGCGTTTTCGTGTGGTTGAGGAGCTTGCTGAGACCGATCGCGGTGCGGCTGGCTTTGGTTCTACCGGTGTTCGGTAGGCTCTATTGTAGCGTTGTTGATTAGCCCCCAATCCAAGGAGAGACTGTGAAATTTGGTTTGAGTAAAAAGAAGGACGCCCGTAGGCAAACTGAGTCTGCCGAGCGTACAGAACAGGAGCCCAAGGAGGCACCTGAGCTGACCGACGAGACGTTAGAGAACGTCAAGTCCCGTAGACAAGCTCGAGAAACCCCGGCTGAGAACGTGCAGACATTCCTTGAGTTCACCCGTGACAACGGACCCTGGGACGTGACGGAACAACGGACCGGCTCACAGTACATTGACCTGGGTGGGTTGCTGGTCAAGAGTCAGCCCGGTTTGAGTTTGCGCCTTGAAGCCGACCAGAAAACCCAGCAGGTCATTGCGGTTACCTTGCAGCTGGGCGAGGGGACACTGCAGGTGCAGGGATTCGCGGCCCCTAAGAGCCAGGGTATCTGGGACGAGATTCGCAGGGAGCTTTCCGCATCTGTACGCCGCCAGGGCGGCCAGGTTGATATTAACGATGGCCCCTTTGGCCGCCAGCTAATTTCACGTGTGCCCACCCAGTTGCCCAATGGCCGTCAGGGATTCCGCGTCGCCCGTTTTGTGGGTGTGGACGGCCCCCGTTGGTTCGTGCGCGGTGTTTTCTCTGGTAAGGCTGTGCTCCCCGGTGAGGCCGCCACCGCCATGGAAGAGGTCTTCCGTAATATTGTGGTTAACCGCGGTTCTGAGCCCATGCCCCCGCGTGACTTGCTCCCAATGCGAGTTCCTCAGAATATTCAAGATGCTGCAGCTCAGGCCTCTGCAACGCCCACCGAAGCCGAGCAACAGCGTCCCTCTCTCGAAGTGCCCCGCCGCGGGCCCGAAATCACCGAAATCGGCTAGGGAATCTCATGCCCGATGCTGCTGATACGTCAGTGCACGTGACCCGGCTTGAGACCTACCCCGAGCGGTTTAGGGCCCGCCTGGCCGGTCGCGTGCAGCGGGTGAAGATGTCACACCGGGGCTCCAATCCCCGGTTCGAGGTGAGCCTACTGGTTGAGCGGTCTAAGCCGCTACCGCCAGCTAAAACCCACCCCATGACCGGTATGCCCATCGCTGAGACCGGTGAGGACCTGGACGATACCGCTGATGTGAGCACTACGGAAGACACGTCTACCGGTGAGATTTCGGTACTGGACGCTGAGACAGGATTTACTACCCGGTTTAGCGTCAACCGGCCCACTCACCGGGTGCTCTACCCCGACTTTCCGCCCTTAGCGGCCGGAAGCTACCTGACCCTCATCTGGCAGGGTCAACGGCAGGTTCCCGGAATTGAGGCAGGAGGCTACCTGCGGGTTTCGGGGATGCTGAGCACCCGAGAACAACAACCAGTGATGTATAACCCTCGCTATGAGATTGTTCCCGCCCTCTAGCGGGTGACTCTGCGCCCCTTCACAAGAAGCCAATGCGCCCCGGGCTCGCAACGAAACTGCTGTTGCGGTAGCAAGCACGAGCCGGGGCGTCAAGAACTATGTTCAGGAGGTGCGCCCTAGCTAAAGAGCGCGCGGATGTCGTCCTCACCTGCAGGTGTGGTGACGAAGAAGAGCTCGTCGCCGCCCTCAATCACATCGTCACCGCCGGGGGTAATTGGCACACCGTCGCGCAAAATCGCGGTCAAAGTGGTCTCAAAGGGCCACTGCACCTGGTTGACCGTATGACCAATCACGGGGTGATCTGCTGGTACCGTGTACTCCACCAAAGTGGCGCTACCGGCCTTGAGAGTCAGCAGCCGCACCACGTCACCGACCTCAACGGCCTCCTCAACCAGGGAGGTCATCAGCCGAGGGGTAGAGACAGCCACATCAACGCCCCAGGCATCGTCAAAAAGCCACTCATTTTTGGGGTTATTGACTCGGGCAACCGTTCTAGGAACCCCGAATTCACTACGCGCTAGCAAAGAGACAACCAGGTTGGTCTTATCGTCGCCAGAAGCTGCCACGATGACGTCCGCGTTCTCAGGCTTAGCCTGCCGCAAAACGGCAAGCTCACAGGCATCACCAATCACCCAGTGAGCATGCTGAATATCGCTGCGGGAGATAGCTTCAGGCTTGATATCGATAATGGTGACAGTGTGGCCGTGAGAGAGTAGCTCGCGCGCGCTGGAAGAGCCCACAGAACCTGCGCCGATAACGATTACTTCCACTCTAAATCTCCCTCGGTTTCTCGTGCCGGGGCGGTGCCGAGCACCCGAGCGATTTCGTTGATATCTTCGGTTCGCATCATGGCATGTACTGTATCGCCCTGCTGGTAGGAGGTGTCCTTGGTGGGCAACATACCCTCCCCAAAACGGGTCAGGTAGGCTACGCGAACACCCGCTGCCTGCTCAATCTCGGTCAGGGCATGGCCAGCCCACGCCTCGTGTAGCTGCAACTCACCGAGCATCAGGCGGCCAGAGGCCTCGCGAAAGTCACCGGCCATAGCCTGCTCCGGCAAAATACGGCGTAGCACCTGGTCGGTGGACCAGCGGACGGCCGCGACCGTGGGAATACCCAGCCGCTGGTAGAACTCGGCCCGGTTGGGGTCATAGATACGGGCCACAACATGCTGAACCCCGAAGGTCTCACGGGCCACACGAGAAGCGATGATATTGGAGTTGTCACCCGATGAGACCGCAGCGAAAGCGTAAGCATGTTCAATACCGGCCCGTTTGAGCGTCTCACGGTCAAAACCCATACCGGTCACTTTCTTACCGGCAAATTCCTTACGCAACCGCCGAAAGGAGCGGTCATCTTGATCAATGACCGCAACAGAATGACCTGCGTCCTCAAGCGTATGGGCCAGCATGACGCCCACACGACCGGCACCCATAATCACAAAATGGGGCACTTAGCACCTCACGAAACCACAGCGACAACAAACATCAACCCCGCAGGGCAGGGCTGTCTCTAGTCTACGCCCGGTAGCCCAACCACCCAACCTGCGCGCCACAGCTGCGCGGGGGCGTCCTGACCCACAGCCAAAATGTGGTGTGTGTAGCTGTGTTTTCTGTGCATCAGCGACTACGGTTAGAGCCTGTGAGAAGTATTAGGAGCGCGGTCACCCGCCTGATTTTTGGTGCCCCCGTCACCAGCAGGCATGCCAAGAAGGGCAACCTGCCCAAGCGCCGTGCCCTGCCCCTCTTTGGGGCCGACGGGTTCTCGTCGGTGGCCTACGCTCCCGATGAAATTCTGCTGACCCTGCTTCTTGCCGGCCACGGGGCCCTGGCCTACTCGCCCCTGGTGGGGCTGGGCATCGCCCTAATTCTGCTGATTGTGGTGGGTGCCTACCGCTATAACATTCATCATGTGGGCGAGCGCGGTGACTTCGCTCTGGTACACCAGAACCTGGGGATTACCGCCGCTATCGTGCTGGGTGCCGCCTTGATGGTGGACTTTATGCTCACCGTGTCGGTGTCTTTGTCGTCTGCTGCCCAGTACCTGGAGTCGATTACCCCGGTGCTGCTGGGGCATCAGAGACTCATTGCCTGTTCACTCATTGGCCTGGTGACCTTTATCTGCCTGCGCGGTCTGAAAGTGATGCTGCGGGTCTCTCACCTGCCCTCCTACGTTTTTTTGGTGCTGCTGGCCGCTACCGTGGTGTGCGGGCTGATTGCGGACGCCACCGGGCAGCTGGGGCGGGCGGTATCGGCTGACTACACGGTGCTGGTGCCGGATGGAGCAACCGAGGTGCTGACCACCCAGTTAGGCGTTGGCCTGCTCCTGGTGAGGGCTTTTGCTTCTGGCTCTGTGGCCCTGACAGGTGTTAATACCGTCAGTAACGCGGTCAAGGCTTTCGCCCCGCCGCGTCAGCGCAATGCGGCCACCAGTCTGATGGTGATTGGCGGTCTCTCTGCGCTCTCCCTGCTGGGGGTGCTTTATCTTGCCCGGCAAACCGGGGTGGTCAGCGTCCTTGACCCGGCCCAGGGGCTACTCGTCAACGGTCAGCCGGTGGGGGAGGACTTCCACCAGGTACCCGTGCTCCTACAAATTACTGATGCTATCTTTGGCCTGCCCTTAGCCAGTGTGCTGCTGGGTGCTGCCACCATCGGAGTGCTGATTGTCGCGGCCATGACGGCCTTCACCGGCTTCCCCATGCTGGCTACCACCATTGCCGCCAAACAGTACCTGCCCGTACACCTGTCGGCCCGAAGCTCAGCCTCCCTCTACGCCAACGGTGTGCTGGCCCTGGGCGTTAGCTCCATGCTGCTAGTTGCTATCGTCGGGCCCAACGTACACGCCCTGGTACAGATGTATATCGTGGGCGTCTTTACCGCCATGACCCTTACCCAGTATGCGGTGCTCCGCAACCGCTGGCGAGCCCAGCGCATCACCCTCGACACTAAAAAACGCCGCACCCTCTGGCGCGATATTGGCATCAGCGCCATCGGCACCGGGGCCTCCGTCACCGTGCTCGTTGTTGTTATCCTTACCAAATTCACCCACGGTGCCTGGTTCACCGTGCTGCTCATATTTCTTCTGACTTGGCTTATGATAAAAACCAACAAACACTACAGTGCTATCGACCGGCAGCTGGCTCTCTCTGCCGAGCCCGACCAGCTGGCTGCGGACCGGGCCCTGCCCTCCCGCGTCCACGCCCTCATCTATGTCGAGCGGGTGCGCAAACCCGTGCTCCGTGCCCTGGCCTACGCGCGAGCCTCCCGCCCTTCCTCTATCGAAGCTCTGGTGGTCAATGTGGATGAAGCCCGCACCCGTGAAAACATCGACACCTGGGAAGCCCTCGAACTGCCCGTCGACCTGACCGTGCTCGACTCGCCCTACCGCAACCCGTCCGCCAGCGTGCTGGACTATGTGCAGCAAATGCGCCAAAAATCCCCCCGTGATGTGCTGGTGGTCTACCTGCCCGAATATGTGGTCTCACGCTGGTGGCAGGGCATCTTCCACCGCCGCACCGTGCACAAGCTCAAAGCACGACTGCGCCACGAACCCGGTGTGGTCGTTGCCTCCGTGCCCTGGCAAATTGACCGCTAACGCCCACCAAGCCCTACACCAAGCGAGAATCACATGACCACTACCCCCACTTCATCCGAGCCCGCTATCGGTGACCTCCTAGAAGTCACCCCCGAACGCCCCGCCCACGGTGGTGCCATGGTCGCCCGGGCGGGGGAGCGGGTCATCTTCGTCCGCCACGGCCTCGTGGGGGAGCGGGCCACCGCCCGCATTACCGGACGCGGACCCAAAGGCCGCTTCTTCTTTGCGGATGTCGTCTCAGTGGATGCCCCCTCACCGCAGCGCCGCCCCCACCCCTGGGCACCTGCGGACGCACTGGCGTCCGCTCAACCTGTGGGCGGTATGGAATACGGCCACCTGGCTCCTACCACCCAGCGAGCCTATAAGCAGCAGATTGTGGCCGAACAGCTGGTACGCCTGGGCGGGGTGCCCGCTGACCACCCGCTACTGGTTAACCTGCCGGTCCATTCCCTGCCCGGCGACGAGCAGGGGCTGCACTGGCGCACCCGAGTGCATTTTGCGGTGGAGCGCGAGAGCCAGCAGATCGCCATGTTCCCGCACTCTAGCTCGGTGCCTGTACCCGTTGCGGGTTTCCCCCTGGCAGATAAGCGCATTGAGACTTTAGAGCTGCACCGGCTCAAGCTAGCCGGTATTACCCGGGTTGATGTGGCGGTCTCTGCCACCGATATGGTGGCTCTGGTCTTTACCGTATCTGCCCGCACCACACCTGCCGAGGTCGCCGCGGACATTGAGGCCCAGGCCCGAACCTTGTGGGGTTCTCTGGAAGAGCGCATGATTACCCTGGTCTTTACCCCCGAGAAAAAGGGCGGACGCCGCCGCGGCACCAAACCCGCTGACATCATCGCCGGGGCCGCTAACCCCAACCTGTTAGAGACAGCCACCGTCTATGCCCAGGACTTCTTTTGGAACGTGGGCGCTACCAGCTTCTGGCAGATTCACCGAGCCGCCCCCGAGGTGCTGGGTAACGCTGTGCTTGAGGCTGCCCGCTTGAAAAAGGGCATGACGGCCTATGACCTCTACGCAGGCGCGGGCTTCTTCACCGCGCTCGCGGCGGACGCCGTGGGGGATAGGGGCACGGTGCTGTCAGTTGAGGGGTCCCCGGTGACCAGCCGCAATGCCTCCGAAAACTTTGGTGACGAGGGGCCCTCCCGCACCCACAGGTCTGAGAGGACGCGCGTGCGCGTGGAACGCGGGGACGTGGGGCAGGTGCTTGAAAAGATTTCTGCAGAAGTCTCTGCGGGGCGCTTTGCCGCCCCGGACGTCGTCATCTGCGACCCCTCTCGTGAGGGCGCTGGCCGTGCCGTGATGGAGCAGGTTTCTGCCCTGGCCCCCCAGCGGATTGTATATGTGGCCTGCGACCCGGCCGCCTTGGGGCGCGATACCGGCTACCTGCGGGCAGCAGGCTGGCGACTCGATACGGTTGAAGCTTTTGATATGTACCCCAACACCCACCATGTAGAAGCGGTGGCGGTCTTCAGCCGCTACGGGGTATAGCGGTTTCCCGGAAAAGACCAGAAAACTCAGAAAAGACCATTTAAATCAGAAAAACCCACCTAGTTCGTGGGTTTTTCTGATGTAGATGGTACCTACCCGGCGGGAGGGGGTAGGGTGGAGCAGGCGCTAGCTGAGGCGGTCGGTCTGGTCGTCCCACTCGACAGCTACAGCCCGCAGGGCCTCCTCCTTAGCACGAGCGTGGTGGCCGCAGAAAAGCAGGTCCAAACCTGACTCCATTACCACACGCACATAGGCCTGGGCGCCGCAAGCATCACAGCGGTCGGCGGTGGTTAGTTCGCGGGCTTCAAGAGTTGCACTCATGGCATGAGCTCCCTTCCATACAAAAATCTTCTTACACTCCATACAATCACCCCGCAGGCTTCGGTATGCCCCCTTTCGCCCAGAGCGCTAAACCCACACGTAACACCGCCGGGCCGCGTCCTAGCCAGGTGCCCCCACCAACCGAACACCTGTACTAAACTAGTGAGGCAACCTCACCCGACTCCCAGGAGAGCTCCCGTGGCCGCCAATAACTACACTGCCCGCAACCTTTCAGTGCTTGAAGGGCTCGAAGCCGTGCGTAAACGCCCGGGCATGTACATTGGCTCCACCGATTCGCGCGGCCTCATGCACTGCCTCTGGGAAATCATCGACAACTCGGTTGACGAAGCCCTGGCAGGGTTCGGCCAGTCCATCCAGGTCATTCTCTACAAGGACGGCTCAGTTGAGGTGCAAGACGACGGCCGCGGCGTGCCCACCGACATCGAACCCCGCACCGGCCTCTCCGGCGTTGAGGTGGTCTACACCAAGCTGCACGCCGGAGGTAAGTTCGGCGGTGGCTCCTACAACGCTTCGGGCGGTCTTCACGGTGTGGGTGCCTCGGTTGTTAACGCCCTGTCTTCCCGCCTAGACGTGCAGGTCGACAGAGGCGGCAAGACCTACCAGATGAGCTTTCGCCACGGTATTCCCGGCATCTTTAAAGACGGACGAACCCCGCGCCCCGATGCCCCTTTCACCGCCTCACATGAGGCCCTCCAGGTGGTAGGTAAGGCCAAACGCGGGGTGACCGGCACCCGCGTGCGCTACTGGGCTGACCCCATGATTTTCACGCCGGACGCCCGGTTCAGCTACACGGACCTGGCAACCCGCGCCCGTCAAACGGCCTTCCTCATTCCCGGCCTGCGCATTGCCGTTCGCGATGAGCGCCGCCTAGAAGGAACCCCCGGTGAACACGAGACCGTTGAGGAGGTCTTCCAGCACGACGGTGGTATCTCTGAGTTCGTCGACTACCTGGCCCACGACCAGGCCGTGACCGACATCTGGCGCTTCACGGGCACCGACACCTTCACCGAGACCGTCCCCGTGCTTGATGCCGAGGGCCACTCCCAGCTCACAGAAGTTGAGCGCGAGTGCGAGGTGGATGTTGCCCTGCGCTGGGGTACCGGCTATGAAACCAAGCTGCGTACCTTCGTCAATATCATTTCCACCCCCAAGGGCGGCACCCATCAGACCGGCTTTGAGCAGGGCCTGCTCAAGACCTTCCGCAAGCACATTGCCGATAATGCGCGTAAGTTTAAGGCCGGTACTGACAAGATTGAAAAGGACGACGTGCTGGCGGGTCTGACCGCCGTGTTGACCGTGCGCCTGGCTGAGCCCCAGTTCGAGGGCCAAACCAAGGAGATTCTGGGTACGCCGGCGGTGCGTCAGATTGTCTCTAAGGTGGTTGCCAAGCAGCTTGCGGCCAAGCTGAAATCCACGGCCCGGGGGGAGAAGACCCAGGCGGTAGCAGTTTCTGAGAAGGTTGTGGCCGAGATGAAGTCCCGCATCTCAGCCCGCGTGCACAAGGAGACCCAGCGGCGCAAGAACGCCCTAGAAACCTCGTCTATGCCCACCAAGCTGGTGGACTGCCGCTCTACAGATGTTGAGAAGTCTGAACTCTTTATCGTGGAGGGCGATTCGGCCTTGGGCACCGCCCGCCTGGCCCGTTCATCTACATACCAGGCCCTTCTGCCCATTCGCGGCAAGATTCTGAACGTACAGAAGGCCTCTCTGACCGACATGCTGGCTAACGCCGAGTGCGCCGCCATCATTCAGGTTATCGGTGCGGGCTCTGGCCGCACTTTTGACTTAGAGAGCAAGCGCTATAACAAGATCATTATGATGACGGACGCGGACGTAGACGGCGCCCACATCCGCACCCTGCTACTGACCCTCTTCTACCGCTACATGCGCCCGCTGGTAGAAGCTGGTCACGTCTACGCAGCCGTGCCGCCCCTGCACCGGGTTGAGGTGGTCAACCGGGGTAGGGCTAATGAGATGGTCTACACCTACTCTGAGAAAGAACTGCACGAGCTACTGGATAGGCTTGAAGCTGAAGGTAAGGGCTATAAGGAACCTATCCAACGCTATAAGGGCCTGGGTGAGATGGACGCTGACCAGCTAGCCGAGACCACTATGGATCCCCGCCACCGGATGTTGCGCCGGGTGCGTGTGGAGGATGCCGAGGCAGCAGAGCGTGCTTTTACCCTCCTGATGGGGTCTGAGGTCGCACCTCGAAAGGATTTTATTATTCGAGGGGCCAGCAAACTGGATCACACCACTATCGACGCTTAGGGCTTTTTGTCTCGATGACGCGGTAAAGTGTTGTGCATGACACATGCAAAGAAGCACCCTGTTACCGTGACCGTTACTGGCGCAGCTGGCCAGATTGGTTATGCCAGCCTCTTCCGTATAGCAGCGGGAGAGATGCTGGGCCCCGATACTCCTGTGCGGCTGCGTCTGCTGGAGATTCCGGCCGCCCTAAAAGCCGCTGAGGGAACAGCCTTAGAACTGACCGACTGCGCCTTTCCTCTACTGGAATCGGTGGATATGACCGATGACCCCGCAGTGGGCTTTAGCGGCGCTAACATTGCCCTGCTCATTGGTTCGCGTCCGCGCACCAAGGGTATGGAACGCGCAGACCTACTTGAAGCTAACGGGGGTATCTTTTCAGTCCAGGGCCGTGCCATCAACGACCACGCCGACGACGATGTTAGGGTTGCGGTGGTGGGCAATCCAGCCAATACCAACGCGCTGATTGCTTCCTCGCACGCGCCGGACGTCCCACTAGAGCGCTTCACTGCACTCACCCGACTCGACCATCACCGAGCGGTTGGCCAACTGGCTGCAGCCACGGGCTGTGCTGTCTCTGACGTTGAGGGCCTGGCTATCTGGGGTAACCACTCGGCCAGCCAGTACCCCGATATTTTCCAGGCCTCGGTAGCTGGCCGCCCGGCCCTTGAAATGCTGGGAGAGAAGGGCCTGGGGCAGACGTGGATTGAGGAGACCTTTATTCCCACCGTTGCCAACCGAGGTGCTGAGATTATCGCAGTACGCGGGGGCTCTTCAGTGGCTTCAGCAGCCCACGCGGCACTGAGCCACGTGCATGACTGGGTTCTGGGAACCAGTGGAAAAATCACCTCTATGGCTGTGCCGTCAGACGGCTCCTACGGGGTTGCCAAAGGCCTCATTTCCTCTTTCCCGGTGCGCTGTTCAGAAGGCAGGTATGAGATTGTTCACGGGCTGGAGCACTCAGATTTTGCCACAGCGCGTATCGCTGCCTCGGTTGCTGAGCTGGCAGCAGAGAAGGACGCTGTGGCTCAGCTAAATCTGCTGGGGCCGCGCTAAATTGAGTGGCCCCCGCGTGACTAGACAAAGTGTCAGCAAGCTGGGTGGTGGGTGAGCAAAACACGGTAGGCCCCGGTTCATTCGCAGAAGAGAACCGGGGCCTTAGCGTTTAAATGACCTTTTCAGAGGGGTCAAGTTAGCAGGTGAATCGGTCAAAACTACCCTAACTGCCTACTCACGCGAGCCAGCTATGCTTGAGCAAACACTTTTACTTCTGACGAAGGATCTCACGCATGGACCCCCTCGAAATAGCGAGGTGGCAATTCGGTATCACCACCGTCTACCACTTCATGATGGTTCCGCTGACCCTGGGCCTGGGCGCCGTCGTATCTGGCTTCTACATCGCCTACGTGCGAACCAAGAAGCACGAATACAAGCGCATGACCAAGTTCTGGGGCAAGCTCTACCTGATTAACTTCATCATGGGCGTTGCAACCGGTCTCGTCCAAGAATTCCAGTTCGGCATGGCCTGGAGCGAATACTCCCGCTTCGTCGGCGACGTCTTCGGTGCCCCCCTGGCTATGGAAGGTCTGTTGGCCTTCTTCGTTGAGTCCACCTTCCTTGGCCTCTTCATCTTCGGCTGGGACAAGCTGGCCCCCAAGGTACACGCAGCCTGCCTGGTCATCGCCGTTGCAGCCTCCTGGCTTTCGGCCTACTTCATCATCGTGGCCAACTCCTGGATGCAGCACCCCGTAGGCGTTGAAATGATAGACGGCCGCCCCGTTATGACCGACGTTTGGGCTGTACTCACCAACAATACCGCCCTGGTCGCCTACCCCCACGCTATCTTTGGTGCCCTCCAGGTTGCTGGTGGCTTCCTCGTCGGTATTGCCTGGTACAAGCTCTGGAAACGCCGCCGCGATGGAATTGATACCATCGGCGTTCACGGCAAGGTCATTGTGGGCGAATCCCCTCAAGGCGCTCGGGATAAGACCGACTTCAAGGTCTGGTTTAAATCCCTGCGTATCGGCGCTATCGTAGGTTTTGCAGCCTTCATCGGCACCGCCTTTACTGGCCACCATCAGGCCCAGCTGATGATTGAGCAGCAGCCCATGAAGATGGCCGCAGCAGAAGCGGCCTGCCACGATGGTACCGGCTTTTCCCTCTTCTCCCTGTCTTCTCCCGGTGCCCAGAACTGTGACCAGGTGCAGGCCATTATTGAAATTCCTGGCCTGCTCTCCTTTCTGGCCTACAACAATTTCACCACCGACGTCGCCGGTATTAACACCCTGCTACCCCAGTACGAGGAAACCTATGGCAGCACCCTGCCTGATAACGAGGAACTCTATGGTGAGCGCGCAGGTAGCGATATCAACTACCTACCCCTGATGGAAGTCACCTACTACGGTTTCCGCGGCATGATTACCCTGGGCGGCATGAGTGCCCTCTCCTTCCTCTACGTCCTGTGGGTCACCCGCAAGAAGGGCCAAGGTACCGTGCCCGAAGCCAAATGGATTTCTTACCTGGCAATTGCCGGTATCCTGGCTCCCTTCGGCGCCAACGCTGCCGGCTGGATCTTCACCGAGATGGGCCGCCAGCCCTTTGTAGTTGCTCCCAACCCCGAGGGTAACCCCGCCATCATGATGTTTACCGCCGCGGCTGTCTCCCCGGGCGTCTCGGGGTATGAAGTGCTCTTTTCTCTGATTTCACTTGGCTTGATTTATGGGGTCCTCATGTTTGTTGAGGTCTACCTCCTAGCCAAATATGTCAGGGCCGGTGTGGTAGCTGCCATGCCCGAACTGGTTGAAGACCCTCACATGGCCGACGGCGCGGACGATCGCGACGTTCTGGCCTTTGCCTACTAAGAAAGGGCCCACCTGCCATGTTTGAACTTTTCTCTGACCACCCCCTTCTCCCCACCATCTGGTTTGCCTTCATCTGCGTCTTCTGGGTGGGCTATATCATCTTGGACGGTTTCGACCTGGGTGTTGGTATGCTCATGAGCCGCGTCTTCTGCAAGGACGAACGAGAGCGCCGCCTCCTTCTGAACACCATTGGCCCGGTATGGGACGGCAATGAGGTGTGGGTGGTTACCTCCATTGCAGCCACCTTTGCTGCCTTCCCTCTCTGGTACGCGTCTTTGCTCTCAGCCCTCTACCTCCCGCTTACCTTAACCCTGCTGGCCCTCATCTTCCGTGCTGTTGCTATTGAATACCGCGGCAAGAGGGACTCCGAGCGCTGGGTGACCAGCTGGACTGTGGCAATTTCACTGGGGTCTTTCTTCATCGCCTTCTGGGTGGGTGCCCTGTTGGCACTGACCTCCACCGGGTTGCCGCTGAACGCTAACGGCGACCGTGTGGGAGGGGCCTTTGCTTGGGTGACTCCGGCCGCCCTGTTGGGTGGTCTGGGCATGGTTGGCCTTTCCCTGGTCATGGGTTTAGCCTTTGTTGCTCTCAAAACCGATGGGGACGTGCGCTACCGCGCCGGGAACTACCTGGTCAAGCTCTCGCCCCTGCTTGTGTTACCCCTTGTCACCTGGGTGGTTTATATGCAGGTGACAACGGGCAACGGTATCTCATACACCCTGGCCGGTATATCGATTATTGCCCTAACGGCGGGGTGGTTCTTTGCCTCCCGCCGTCTAGAGGGCAGGGCTTTCGCTGGCTTTGCCGCCTTCACAGCCTTCGGGGTGCTAGCTATCTTTCTAGCTCTCTACCCGAACGTGCTACCTTCCACTCTCGACCGGGCCTACGACCTGACCGTCTCTAACGCCTCCAGCTCCGAGTACACGCTGAAGGTCATGACCTGGGTTGGTGCCTTTGGCGTCCCGATTCTGCTGGTCTACCAAAGCTGGACCTACTGGGTCTTCCGCAAACGCCTGACGGTGGAGCACATCCCCTCACCCCATGATGCTACGAAGCTGGCTACCCGCCCTACTCGCGCTCAAACCCACTCCGCATCATCAATATAAGGGGTAGCCGGTTAGCCTTTAGCTCACAGAGCCGCCACCTGCCAACCAGGTGGCGTCCCTGTGCTGTGAGAACATCCCGGTGTGCTCACGGCCACTAACTGTCAGAGAATAACCTAGTCTTGCGGGCCAAAACTTGCTATTAGAATAGTGAACATATCACTCGCGGCACCCTAAGGAACTCCGTCACGCACCATGTCTGATACCACCAGCAAAAGGCCCCCGTTAGGGCCCAAAGCCAAGCGAAACCTCACGGTTTTTGCCGTGCTTACCGCCCTCAAAACCCTCGCCCTCATCGTCTTTGCGGCGGTACTGGGCACAGCGATTACCCTGCTAGCTCACATGACCTACGCGGTTCTTCACGAGGGCGCCACCTACGAGAGTGCTCAGGCTGAACAGCTCGCTCTTTTTGCCGGTAATGGGCAGGCTCAGCTCACTGGTATGTTCTTTGCGACGCCGTGGATAGAGCCGGGCCTCCTTTCACTGACCGTCATCGGCGTGCTGGCGCTCCTGACGCGCGCAGTAGCCGACTGGGCGCTCAACTTTTATGCGCAGCGGGCCGCTTCTGGGGCTAAAACTGAGATTCGGCGCCGCCTGATTCGCCGCGTGCTAGCGACCGGCGGCACCGACACTCCGGACGGCACCGGCGCCACAGCCGTCCTGCTCTCACGCGGTCTGGGTGCCCTTGACGACTACTACACCAAAACTCTCACCGCCTTTGTATCAACGGCCGTTGTTCCGGTGTTCTTGCTGATCTGTATCGCTGTGTACGACTGGGTATCAGCCCTGGTGATTCTCTGCACCCTGCCGCTCATCCCGCTTTTTATGGTCTTGATTGGCCGCACCACGGCGGACGACACGGCCCGCGCCCAGCGTGACCTACTTCGTCTCTCAGACCACATTGTTGAACTGGTCAAGGGGCTACCCGTACTTGTAGGCTTGGGGCGCTCACGCGCCCAGTCGCAAGCCCTCAGCGATCTGGGGGAGCGCTACCGTAAGGCCACCATGTACACCCTGCGTTCGGCCTTCCTCTCATCACTGGCCTTGGAGCTTATTACCACCATCTCTGTTGCCCTTGTGGCCGTGCTCATCGGTCTGCGCCTGGTGGAAGGATCAATGGGGCTGGACGTTGCTCTCTTTGCCCTCTTACTGGCCCCCGAGTGCTACCAGCCACTACGTGATGTGGGCACGGCCTACCATAAATCCGAGGAGGGTATCGCTGCCCTACGCCGGGCTCAAGCTATCATCGACCACCCCATCCCGGTCCCCACGGTAGCTCCCGCAGGCGACCGCGTCTCGGTGCGGCAGCTCTCGGTTGCCTACCCCGGGCGTCCCCGTACCCTCACCAGTGTCAGTTTCACCTTGCGCCATGGAACTACCACCGCAGTTACAGGCCCCTCCGGCTGCGGCAAAACAACCTTGCTTTCCGTTCTCGGCGGTGCCCTGCGCAACAACCTAGTGCCCACCGGCACCACCGAACCCGTGCACGTGTCGGGCCTGGTTTCTGGCACCGGCTCAACTGTCTGGATCAGCCAGTCACCCACCTTTATCGCACCCACCGCACTGGCTGAGGTCGCTCTCTACGCCACCGTAACTCGCGGTGAAGGAGCCCTCGACGGCATCAACTACGCAGCCACGCTACTCGATGACTCTGTGCGTTTCGCTGACGAAGACCGTGACTACTTCAGCTCCTTCTTACATTCCGTTGGTTTACGTGATTTGGCCGATCTGCCCCCTGAGGCCCTCTCAGCCGGCCAGATGCGCCGCCTGGCTATCGCCCGAGCACTGGCCCGCGTCGCTACCCTACAGGCCTCCAATGAGCGCGTCACCGTGCTCATTGACGAGCCCACCGCCCACCTCGACTCGGTCTCTGCGGCCAAGGTCAATGTGGCTCTGGCGGCTCTGCAAGAAACCGGTGCCACCCTGATTATCGTCACCCACGACACCGCTCTGGCCGCCGCTGCGAATAACCGGCTCGATGCCGTGGTCAAGCTCCACGATGTCGTCTGGGAACTGACATCTCAAAACACCGGCGGGCTGGGCGACTATGCACTGAGCACGCTTGCGGACGCCGTTGACTCGGGTCAGCTCGAAGACTCAGCTCCCGTGGTGACACAGGGCGAAAGCGACCAGTCCGAGGATGGTAAGAAGCTCACACTCGGCATTTTCTCGACCCTACGAACTCTGGGATCCATGACCGGTATTCGTGCTCGGAACCTGGCGCTACCGATTTTTCTCTCGGTGCTGACGGTCGTCTTTGCCGTCAGCCTGACCGCCCTATCGGGCTGGTTAATCGTCAGAGCCGCCGAGCAGCCAGCCATGATGTACCTCCTTGTGGCTGTAACCGGAGTCCGCTTCTTCGGGCTGGGGCGTGCCACCGCCCGCTACGCAGAGCGCCTGCGCACCCACAATCTGGTACTTGAAGCCGCTAACACCCTGCGCGTACGTGCATGGGATGCCGCTGGTCGCACCGTACTCTCGGTGCGCTCTCTACTCCGAGGCGATAAAATCCTTGACCGTCTGGTCGGTGACGTTGACGAACTACGCGACGCTATTCCGCGTGTTCTCCTGCCCATTGCCTCGCATCTGGTGGTCATGCTCCTAGTGCTGGGCGTCACGGCCTGGGCCACTCCGCAGGCCCTACTACCGGTTCTGATTGCGGTACTGATTGCCACTGCCCTGATTCCTGCCCTTGTGCTTCGCGCGGATGCCCATGCCGATGCCGTGGCCCGCAGCGAAACCTCCGCTATGTTGCGACTTAGTGTCTCTGCCCTTGATGCCGCCAGCGACCTACACAATAACGGTCTTGACCAGACCGTCGCCCTGGCAGTTTCGCGTCAGGACGGCTCTGCCCAGGCCTCGTCAATTCGTAGCTCTCGTGCTATTGGCCTAGGGCAGGGTCTGATGGTTGCTACCTGGTGGGGTGCCGCCCTGGCCGTAGTTGCCACCGTGTGGCCCGCTGTAGAAGCTGGTGATGTGACAACACCGACTGCTGCTGTGGTGATTCTGATGATGACCGGTCTCTTTGAGACCACCGCCGCCCACCTGGAGGCCGTGCGTAGCTGGCCAGCTTTTGCAGCCCTGGTGAAGCGTACCCACGACAACCTCAAGACCGTTGATGCCGATGCGGGGCTTGATGCTGAGGACGCTGGCAGTAGCGAAATTCGCGACATTCTAGGAGACCCCGGTTTTGGTGCTAGGAATCGAGCCACCCACCAATCTGTCACCTTAGAGTTGGATTCACTGGCAACCCGCTGGCCTGACATGGATCAACCGGTCTTTACCGGGCTTTCAGCTTCGGTCTCATCGGGGCAATGGCTGGGTATTACCGGCCCCTCAGGCTCCGGTAAAACCACCGCGCTGGCTACACTGTTGGGCTTCCTCCCTGTAGAAGAGGGGCAGATTCGTGTGAATGGCCGTGCCTTTGATGCGCAGTCGCTGCGTGGCTATGCGGCCTGGTGCCCCCAGTCTGCCTATATTTTTGAGTCGACTATTGCCAACAACCTGGCGATTGCCCGTGCTGCTGATGAGCGACCGAGTGATGAGGAGATGTACGAGGTGCTTGACCGCGTGGGCTTAGGCGATTTTATACGTAGCCTGCCTGCCGGTTTGCAGACTCCGGTGGGAGCCGGCGGGTCCTATGTGTCAGGTGGCCAGCGCCAGCGCATCGCTATCGCCCGCACCCTGCTGGTGGATTCGCCCCTGCTACTCATGGACGAACCGACCGCCCACCTTGACGCACCCGCAGCTGTTGCCCTGATCAATGAGGTAGCCCGCGGTACCAAACGCGCCCCGGGCCAGAAGGTCAAGGGCAAGACCAAGCTGCCGGCGGTCGTCCTGGTCTCCCACCGCGCCGAGGATATCGCAGCCTGCGATACCGTGGTCAAGCTTCGATAGAAGGCAGAAGACCCCTCCCAACCTACCTATGAAAGGACGAGGCGGGAGGGGCTTTCTGTATCTAGAGTGGCAGTGGAAATGTATCTGCTGTCTGGAAATTTACTATGGGGGGTAAAGTGTGTTCTAGGTAATAAATTTCTAGAGCTCGAGCGACAGATAGTGAGTGAATCCCATGCCTACTCTTCAAGAGCACAGCTATGTTGCGCCCCTGACTAAGAAGTTCAAACTATTCCTCTGCGGAGTATTAGCTTTTGTGCTGGTGAGTGTCACCCTGCCGATTCTGATTTTTGGCCCCCTCGACAAGGACGGTACCAACCAGGGGATCCTCATTTCAGCGCTTGTAGGAGCTGCCGTAGCGCTGGTTATTATTCCGATGATTTTCAGCAGTACCCGCATTGACCTGCTGGATACGTCGGTCAAGATCACCACCATGAAGTTCTTCTCGAAGGAGCTGGCCTATAGCGAGATTGAGAAGGCGGAGGTGGGCCCAGTAACCGGTCTAGTACAGGGAGCTGGTCTGAGAATCTTGGGTGGCGGCAACACCGGCTACCTAACAGGCGGCCCCTCCGTCACCTTTACCCTGACGACCGGTAGTCGGGTGACGGCGTCCGCTAGCAACCCCGAGCAGGTCCTTGCTGAGATTAACTCCCGGCTGAACTAGACGCTGAGCTAAGAGGTTTAATTTGAAAAAAGGAGCTGGCGCGCCCGTAACTGATTGCTGGGGAGGGAGTGTTGGTGTGCCTGCTGGCTCGGGGCTGGCGTGAATTGGGCGAGCGCCCCAGCGCGAGCCCAAGAGGGTCGGCAGGCACACCAAGACTCCCTTTCCCGGTGCCCCCTGGTGCTATTTAGGTAAAGGCTCGCCCGCTCCTTTGGCTATTTAGAAGAGGGCATCCTCTTCGGCCTCTACCGGCCCGTCGACCGCTACCTGAGCTTTAGTCTGGTCGGTGGGTTCTTCTGACGCCGCTGATACAGGAGCGGGGGAGGTCAGCGCCCGATAGTTGGGGCCGATAGCGTCGATGCTCTGGGCAAGCAGGACGCCGGAGCCGTCGCGGGGGCCGAACTCGGTGGGTAGGGTGCGGGCAACACCAGCGGATGAGACTGCCTTGGCCGGGCCAACACCCACCCAGGCGAGAGCCAGAGCGGTTTCGCCTTTGAGGAAGCGGTGGGCGCGCATACCGCCGGTGGCTCGGCCCTTTTGGGGGAATTCGGTCAGTTCGGTGACCTTTGCGGTGGCACCGTCATCGCCGCCGTCTGTAACAGTGACGACCTGGGCGTCAGCCCCCGGTGCGGTCACACCAAAGGCGATGACCCTATCGCCATCGGCTACCTTCATGCCAGCCATGCCGCCCCCGGTGCGGCCCTGGGGGCGTACCTTTGCGGCGTCAAAGGTGAGGAGCTTTGCCTGTTCGGTGATGAAGGTCAGTATCGCATCGTTGGAGTCGCAGACCGCCACGCCCACCACGGCGTCCTTGGGCTTGAGCTTCATAATCTCAAACTCTGTGGAATTCAGCGGGTAGTCAGGGTTCACCCGCTTGACCACACCCCGTTCGGTCGCCAGCGCAACAATGGCATTGAGCGGAATTAGGCCCACCAGCTTTTCACCCCGGGCCAGGCTAATAGCTTCGGTAGCCTTTACACCCGATGCGGGCTGCGGTGCACCAGCTGCCTCTTCAAGCACGGGCAGATCAATCACGGGCACACGAATGAGACGGCCTGCGGACGTGACCGCACCGATTTCGCTGCGGGCGCTAGCGGGCACTAGCGAGAGGTAGGCATCGTGCTTGATGCGTTTGCCCGAATCATGCAGGGGAGCGCGCTGACCAGCTGAACCCGCGGTGCGGCCCAGCATGCCACTGGTAGTCAAAAGAACCCAACAGGGGTCGTCCGCAATTTCCAGTGACAACCCGGCCTCTTTCTTGGCCTTAGAAGCGGACGCCGATAGGGCGGCAACCGCATCAGCCAGCTCGTCCTTGGTCACAATCTTGGTGCGGCGATTAGTTCCATACTCATCAGCAACCTGCTGTAACTCCTCAGAAACCAGGGCGCGCAACCTGGCATCTGACTCCAGAACCTGCTCAAGGGCGGCAATCTCAGCGAGCAGCTCCTCCCGCTCAGCTTCAAGCTCGATGCGGGAGTACTTGGTCAGCTGGCGTAGGCGTAGCTCCAAAATATAGTTGGCCTGAGGCTCACTCAGATCGTAAATTTGCATGAGGCGCTCGCGGGCCTGTGAGGTTTCGTCTGAGGAACGAATAATCTGGATGACCTCGTCAATATCAACGATAGCTATCAGCAGCCCCTCGACCAGGTGCAGGCGGTCACGGTGTTTGCCCAGCCTGAAGGTGGTGCGGCGGCGCACTACATCCAGTCGGTGGTTGACGTAGACATGCAGCAGATCGAGCAGGCCCAGGGTTTGTGGCTGGCCGTCCACCAGGGCAACATTATTGATGCCGAAGGAGTCTTCAAGCGGGGTGTGCTTGTAGAGGGCAGCTAGAACAGCCTTAGGATTGAAACCGTTTTTGATTTCAATGACCATGCGCAGGCCGTTTTTGCGGTCGGTCAAATCGATGACGTCTGAGATTCCCTGTAGTTTCTTGGAATTGACGCCGTCCTTGATTTTTTCGATGACCTTTTCGGGGCCTACCAGGTAGGGGAGTTCGGTCACCACGATGCCCTGTCTGCGGGGGGAGACCTGTTCGATGGATACCTTGGCGCGGGTCTTGAAGATGCCCCGCCCCTTCTCGTAGGCGTCCTTAATGCCGGAGGTGCCCACGATGGTGCCCCCGGAGGGCAGATCGGGGCCGGGCACGAACTTCATGATGTCTTTGAGGGTGGCCTCGGGGTTTTCGAGCAGGTGGCGGGCGGCGGCAATGACCTCGCGCAGGTTGTGGGGGGCCATGTTGGTGGCCATGCCTACGGCGATACCTGCTGAGCCGTTGACCAGCAGGTGGGGGTAAGCAGAAGGCAGCACAGCGGGCTGCATGAACTGGTTGTCGTAGTTGGGTATGAAATCAACGACATCTTCGTCGAGGTTGGCGGTCATAGCGAGGGCTGCCGGGGCCATACGGACCTCGGTGTAGCGGGAGGCGGCCGGGCCGTCGTCTAGGGAGCCAAAGTTGCCGTGGCCGTCAACCACGGGTAGGCGCATGGAGAAGGGCTGGGCTAAGCGCACCATGGCGTCGTAGATAGCGCCGTCACCGTGAGGGTGTAGCTTGCCCATGACTTCGCCGATCACGCGGGCAGACTTCACATGGCCTTTATCAGGGCGTAGGCCCATCTGCTGCATCATGTAGAGGATTCGACGCTGCACGGGTTTGAGGCCGTCACGGGCATCTGGCAGGGCGCGGGAGTAGATGACCGAGTAGGAGTATTCCAGGAAGCTGGTTTCCATCTCGCTGGTCACGTCGATATCGACGATATTTTCGACGACGTCGGTGGGGTAGTCATCGTGCGCGGTGGTGCGGCGAGCCATCGAGACCTCTTCCTGGGGATTCGAACATAGGTTCGTTTATTCTACCGCGTCTAGGGGGTCTCTGGCAGATTGGGGCGAGGGGCTACCGGGCGCGAGCAGGCACAAAGAGCCCGAAGATGCCCATCGCCCCGAGAGCTAGGACGGCCACACCGAATGGAACAGCTGTGGGTGAGTGGTCAGCACCGCTGGTCATAAATGTATCAGCCAGACCCATACCCATATGCCAGCCCCAGCCCATAAAGAGTAGAAAGCAGGTGGCGGCTATTGCAAGAGAACAGAAGCCGATAGCTCGCGTGGTGCTGTAAGAGACCATGCCCCGTAACCACTCGTGCACATTCGGTAGAGCTGCTAAAAGAAGCGCAACGATAAAGCCCCACACAATCACGACAGGGAGGCTAAACTGGTTGGTCTCCTTCATCAGGCTGTACATCTCGCTGAGGGTGTAGCCTGGGGCTGTTGCTAGGGGGTTCCACCAAAAGACATGTAAACCGTAGTAGGTAGCTAACACCAGCCCCAGCCCGCAAAAGGCAAGAGGCAGGCGGACGCCCGGGGTCGGCTTTTCTGGCGACCTGCTGGTTTTCGCTTCAGCGGGTGAACTGCGAAAAATCTCGGTGATGCCCACTCCCAGTAGGGAAATGGAACCTGCGAGGAAAGAAAGCACTGCTGCCCAGTTGATTATCGACGCAAGCTGAACTGAGGTCGGGTGGGGGAGTGTTATTGCTACCGAGGTGACCAGCGCAAAAACCGCAGCACTACCGATCAGAAGCCACCGAAAGGCTACATTGAGTGTGGCGGTTACAGGCCTAGGGTGTGCCCTGTGCAGGTGTCCAGGAGAAACCATCATGCCCCTATTCTGGCACGAGAGCGCAATATATTAACGGCACATTTTCCTTGCCGAACTTGAGATTCTGCGCCTCACCGAGCCGTAGCGTCCCAGCCTCAAAGCATGACAGCGAAACATTTGCTTACGAACCGTCTTCAAAATATGTGAACAACGTGATACCGGGTACACTAGGGAACAGTGAGCTCGTGCCCGCCGTCTTACCCACAATCACACCCCGCCCGCACAGTAGCGGCGGCGAAACGGCCGAAGCGCGCGAGCCAATATGCTAAACAGTGTCGAGAGGAGTCCCACACATGAGCACTGTGGACAGTTTCGGATCAAAGGGCGTACTCAACGTCAACGGAACCGACTACGAAATTTTCCGTCTCAAGGCAGTAGAAGGCTCGCAGAAGCTGCCCTACTCACTTAAGGTCCTCCTTGAGAACCTACTGCGCACCGAAGATGGCGCCAACATCACCGAAGGCCACATCAAGGCCCTCGCCAACTGGGATCCCACCGCAGAGCCCGACACCGAAATCCAGTTCACCCCCGCCCGCGTCATCATGCAGGACTTCACCGGCGTACCCTGCGTCGTCGACCTCGCCACCATGCGCGAAGCCGTGAAAGAACTTGGCGGCGACCCCTCAAAGATTAACCCCCTGGCACCTGCCGAACTGGTCATCGACCACTCCGTACAGATTGATACCTTCGGCACCGCCGACGCTATCACCCGCAACATGGACATCGAATACCAGCGCAACGGCGAACGCTACAAGTTCCTGCGCTGGGGCCAGACCGCCTTCGACGACTTCAAGGTCGTTCCCCCCGGCATGGGCATCGTGCACCAGGTCAACATTGAATACCTGGCCCGCACCATTATGGCCCGCGAAATCGGCGGCGTACTGCGCGCCTACCCCGACACCGTCGTAGGCACCGACTCCCACACCACCATGGTCAACGGCCTGGGTGTGCTCGGCTGGGGCGTTGGCGGTATCGAAGCCGAAGCAGCCATGCTCGGCCAGCCCGTCTCCATGCTCATTCCCCGCGTGGTCGGCTTCAAGCTCACCGGCTCCATCCCCTCCGGCGCAACCGCAACCGACGTCGTCCTCACCATCACCGAAATGCTGCGCGAACACGGCGTGGTCGGCAAGTTCGTTGAATTCTACGGTGAAGGCGTAGGCCAGGTGCCCCTGGCCAACCGTGCAACCATCGGTAACATGAGCCCCGAATTCGGCTCCACCGCCGCCATGTTTCCCATCGACGAGAAGACTCTCGAATACCTGCGCCTGACCGGCCGTAGCGAAGAGCAGGTCGCTCTGGTTGAGGCCTACACCAAGGAACAGGGCCTCTGGCACGATCCCTCCGTCGACGTCGAGTACTCCGAGTACCTGGAACTGGACCTCTCCACCGTGGTCCCCTCTATTGCAGGCCCCAAGCGACCCCAGGACCGCATCCTGCTCTCAGAGTCCAAGAGCCAGTTCGAATCAGACATCAAGAACTACGCCAAGGACGGCGAGACCGACAAGTCAGCCCAGGTTTCCATGGCAGACGGCCGCGAGTTCGAACTCAAGAACGGTGCGGTGTCTATCGCCTCGATTACCTCCTGCACCAACACCTCTAACCCCTCCGTCATGATGGCCGCAGGTGTGCTTGCCCGCAACGCCGCCGCCAAGGGCCTGACTGCCAAGCCCTGGGTCAAGACCTCCATCGCCCCCGGCTCAAAGGTCGTCACCGACTACTACGAGAAGGCAGGCCTGCTGCCCGACCTGGAGAAGCTGGGCTTCTACGTTGTTGGCTACGGTTGCGCCACCTGCATCGGTAACTCCGGCCCCCTAGAGCCTGAAATTTCAGAGGCTATCCAGAGCGAAGACCTCTCCGTCACTGCGGTTCTCTCGGGTAATCGTAACTTCGAAGGCCGTATCTCCCCGGACGTTAAGATGAACTACCTGGCTTCTCCGCCGCTTGTCATCGCCTACGCCCTGGCCGGTACCATGGACTTCGACTTCGAGAAGGACGCCCTGGGCACCGACGCTGACGGCAACGAGGTCTATCTCAAGGACATCTGGCCCGACCCCGAGGAAGTCCAGAAGATTATTGACGAATCTGTTGATACCGAGATGTACACCAAGGAATACGGCACCATCTTCGACGGTGACGAGCGCTGGCAGGCCCTGGAGACCCCCACCGGCTCCACCTTCGAGTGGGACGAAGCCTCCACCTATGTGCGTAAGCCCCCCTACTTCGAGGGTATGACCATGGAAACCAGCCCCGTTGAGGACATCAAGGGTGCCCGCGTGCTACTCAAGCTGGGCGACTCGGTCACCACCGACCACATCTCACCGGCTGGTTCCTTCAAGTCAGACACCCCCGCAGGTAAGTACCTGATCGAAAACGGTGTTGAACGCAAGGACTTCAACTCCTACGGCTCCCGCCGTGGTAACCACGAGGTCATGATTCGCGGTACCTTCGCCAACATCCGCATCAAGAACCAGCTTCTGGACGGCGTTGAAGGCGGCTTCACCCGCGACTTCACTCAGGGCGGCGAACAGTCCACCGTCTACGATGCCTCCATGAACTACCAGGCTGCAGGCATTCCGCTGGTTGTTCTGGGCGGTAAGGAATACGGCACCGGTTCATCTCGTGACTGGGCTGCTAAGGGCACCACCCTGCTGGGCGTCAAGGCAGTTATCGCAGAGTCCTTCGAGCGTATCCACCGTTCAAACCTGATCGGTATGGGTGTTGTACCCCTGCAGTTCCCCGCCGGTGAATCCCACGAATCACTCGGCCTGACCGGTACCGAAACCTTCGATATCACCGGTCTGACCGAACTGAACGAAGGCACCACCCCCAAGACCCTCAAGGTCACCGCCACCGCAGAAGACGGCAAGGTCACCGAGTTTGACGCAATAGTTCGCATCGATACCCCCGGTGAAGCCGACTACTACCGCAACGGCGGCATCCTGCAGTACGTACTGCGTAACCTGGTCCGCGGCTCCTAAGCTCTAAGAGCGTTCACAGGTCCACGGTCTGTGGCCCCCACTGTCGAGTGGGGGCCACAGGTTTTAAGAGAGTACTTGGAGTCGCGGCTGCGTGGAGTCCCAGACCTGCCGCCACTTATCTGCCAGAGAATCAATATTTTCGTGCGCATTCAAACCGCTGGGCTGAGGCACTACCCAGAGCTGACTAGCCGGGTTCCACCCCTCGACCTGGGAGCTGTCTTGTCGCCCCAGCTTAGCCTTCCTATCGCCGAATGCTGCCCGATAGGCTGTAATGCCAGCAATCGCTACAGCCTGAGGGCGGTAAGTGTGGGTGAGGCCAACCAGCCGTGGGAGGGAGTCCTGCAGCTCCTGGGTCGTGAGCTCGTCAGCCCGTGCAGTTGCCCGGCCTACCAGATTGGTAATACCGATGCCCAGGCGGGCCAGCTGTTCCTCAACTTCATCGCTCAAGCCGCGTGAGGCGTCCACCCTGGGAGTGACTATCCCGGCACGATCAAGAGAAGGCCAGAAGCGGTTGCCGGGAAAAGCGAAAGGGGCGTTGACGGCGGACGTCCAGAGCCCGGGATTGATGCCCACAATCAGCAGGCGTAAAGGAGTGCCAGCCTCAGGAAGCCTGTCGTCAAGGGTTCCATTGACAAAGTTTTGAAGCTGCTCCCGGGTGGGGCGCTGGCCGCCCAGGGGTGAGGGGTGAAGAGTGCTCATGCTCCCTACCCTACACGCACGAGCGCCCTACACAATCTAGACTGTGCAGGGCGCATGCGAAGCTAAATCTGAGGGCGTCTTACTTGGCGTCTTGAACCGGGATAGCACCGGTCTTGATGTCGTAGTAGGTCTCCCAGAAGTCAGCGTTCTTAATGCCTAGGGGGCGCGGATCAAACATGGGATCCAGCCCCTGCTTCTTCTGCTGCTCGAAGTCGCGCAGAACCTGTAAGGCAGGCTTCTGGATGACCAGAATACCCACGATATTCAGCCAGGCCATCAGACCCACACCGATGTCGCCCAGAGCCCAGGCGGCACCTGCGGTGTTGACACAGCCAAGGACGGTAGCAACCAGAATGAGCAGCTGAAGCAGGCGCAGCAGGACGTTGCCTACAGCCTTATTTTTCAGATTACGGGTCAGGTAGCGCAGGTTGGTCTCTGCCATGTAGTAGTAGGCCACGATAGTGGTGAAGGCGAAGAAACCGAGTGATACAGCGATGAAGATAGGGCCAGCACCGGGGATGAAAGTATCGAAAGCTGACTGGGCAAAAGCCGGGCCAACAGTGACACCCTCAGCTAGATTGCCGGAGCCCTCTGCCAGTACGGGGGTATCGGCTGACCCGCCCTCGTAGACGCGGTACATGCCGGTTGAAAGAATCAAGAAGGCGGTAGCGGAGCAGACGAAGAGGGTGTCGATGTAAACAGCCATAGCCTGCACAAAGCCCTGGGCGGCGGGGTGCTTAACCTCAGCAGCTGCCGCAGCGTGAGGGCCGGTGCCCTGGCCTGCTTCGTTGGAGTAGATGCCGCGCTTGACACCCCACTCAACGGCGGTACCGATGATAGCGCCGAAGGTAGCGTGCAGACCGAAAGCTGATGAGAAGATCAGGTTGATAACATCACCGAGCATGTTGATGTTGATGAAGGCAACGATCATGGCCAGCACAATGTAGATGATGGCCATGAAAGGAACTACTACAGAGGCAAAGGTAGCGATACGCTTGACGCCACCAACGACGATGAAGGCCAGCAGGATGGTGACACCGGTAGCGGTCATCCAGGGGTGTACCGCTGGGAAAGCCCCCTGCATAGAGGTTGCAATACCGTTAGCCTGAACGCCGGGCAGGAAGAAGCCACAGGCGAGTACGGTAGCAAAAGCAAAGATGGAGGCGTAGACCTTGAAAAGCCCGGAGTACTTGGTGTGGCGGTAGGCCTTTTCAAAGTAGTAGGCCGGGCCGCCGCGGTACTCGCCGGTCACCTTATCGCGTTCCTTATAAATCTGGCCCAGGGTGGACTCAATGAAGGAGGTAGACGAGCCTAGGAAGGCTACAGTCCACATCCAGAAAACTGCGCCAGGGCCACCGAAGGCGATTGCGGTAGCAACACCTGCGATGTTACCGGTGCCCACGCGACCAGCGAGTGACATGGCCAGGGCCTGGAAGGAGGAGACACCGTCCTTAGATGACTCGCCCTTGAAAGTCGCGCGAATCATGGTGGGAATCTGACGAATCTGAAGCAGACGGGTACGAATAGTGAAGTAGATACCCACTAGCAGGCAGAGATAGACCAAAACGGGCGACCAAATAATTTTGTTCGCCCATTCGATGACTTCGGTCATAAGAACTTCCAATCGTGCGGGGCCGGTACGGGCCGGCCGAGTAATGATGAGCTACACCCGCCACCCCTGTTGTGTGTTGGTGCACAGTGTGAGCTGTTGAACAACGATACTAAACCCTTGAATATACATTTGGAAGTAGCCACACACCAGGAAACCTAACCGAAACAGAAGGGTAGCATCGCTTCTCGCTCTGTGAATCGCTTCTGATCTAGCAACCAGGTAAAGTTACTTAACTGCAACACAAAAGATGCTGACCGAGTTCACGCTGACCTCAGCCCGTTACAAGGACGCCGGGGAGGGGCATCGGGGCTCGGTTGAGAGGAAGACACTGTGGGACTACTCGAAACCATTCACGAGCCAGGCGATCTGCGAGGTCTTAACCAGGAGCAGATGGGTGAGCTCGCTTCAGAGATTCGTGATTATCTCGTGCACACCGTCTCGCAAACCGGCGGCCATCTAGGCCCTAACCTCGGCGTTGTGGAACTAACCCTCGGTATTCACCGCGTCTTTACATCCCCCCACGACTCCATCGTTTTTGACACTGGCCATCAGTCCTACGTGCACAAGCTGGTCACCGGCCGTCAGAATCTAGAAACCCTGCGCCAGAAGGGCGGTATAGCGGGGTACCCCGAACGCGCAGAATCTGAGCACGACATCGTCGAGTCATCCCATGCGTCCTCGTCTCTCTCTTGGGCAGACGGCATCTCTCGCGCCTACCAGCTCACCGGCCAAATCGACCGCTACACTGTGGCCCTTATCGGTGACGGGGCGCTCACCGGAGGTATGGCCTGGGAAGCCGTCAACAACATCGCAGCCGACAAAAACCGCAAGGTCGTCATTGTGGTCAACGACAACGGCCGCTCCTATGCACCCACCATCGGCGGCTTCGCCAACCACCTGGCCGCCCTACAGCACGAACTGCAAAACAGGGTTGACCAGATGCGCCTGGACTCCCGCTACGAACGCACCCTCGCTGCCGCCCGGACCACACTGCAAAACAGCGGTTCCCTAGGGCAGATGATCTACCGTGGACTGCACGGCATGAAGGCAGGCATTAAAGACGTTATGGTCCCAGGCGGGATCTTCGAAGATCTCGGTATGAAGTATGTGGGCCCCATTGATGGTCATGACCTTGATGCTGTTGAAAAAGCCCTCGAATCCGCTAAGAACTTTGGCGGCCCCGTCATTGTGCACGCCATCACCGAAAAAGGTCACGGCTACGCACCAGCTGTCAGCAACAAGGACGACATGTTTCACGCCGTCGGCGTCATTGACCCCGACACCGGTGAAGCGCTCGCCAAGGCATCCGGCAAATCCTGGACCAGTGTCTTTGCCCAAGAAATTAAAGATATCGCCGATGAGCGCGACGACATCGTGGGCGTTACCGGTGCCATGCTTATCCCCGTTGGCCTCAAACCCATGGCGGCGGCCCACCCCGGCCGCGTCATTGACGTCGGTATCGCAGAACAGCACGCCATCGCTATGAGTGCGGGCCTGGCCTACGGCGGCCAGCACCCCGTCATTGCCCTCTACGCCACCTTCCTCAACCGCGGCTTCGACCAGCTCCTGATGGATGTAGCCCTCCACAGGGCCGGTGTGACTATCGTGCTTGACCGTTCAGGTATTACCGGCCCCGACGGTGCCTCTCACCACGGCATGTGGGATTTAGCTCTGCTCCAGTTCATCCCTGGCCTACACATGGCAGCACCCCGCGACGCTATTACACTGCGGGAAGAACTCCGTGAAGCCGTCGCTATCGACGATGCACCCACCGTTGTGCGCTACCCTAAAGGCTCCGTGGGCCCCGATATCCCAGCTGAAGAACGCCTTGCTGACGGGGTGGACGTCCTCACCCGCCTGGGCCAGCCCCACACCGAAACCGGTCAGCGGGACGTCCTGCTCATCGGTGTAGGAGCCTTCGCCCGACTCGCCCTCGACACCGCTAACCTGCTCCACGACCGGGGGGTTTCTGTGACCGTCATTGACCCTCGCTGGGTCATGCCTGTACCCGGCTCCGTCATTGACCTATCAGGGCAACACCGCATTGTGGTCTCCCTCGAAGACGGCGTACGCTCGGGCGGTGTTGGCTCTCGCATCCGCCAAGAAATGCGTGCCGCTGGCATTGATACAGCCCTCAATGAACTCGGCCTACCGGCAGAATTCATCAAGCACGCCGAGCGCAACGAAATTCTCGAAGAGGTCGGCCTTACCCCCGAAAAAATCAGTGCGGACATTTTGGCTCAACTCGCAGGAAATATGGTGCCTTTCGCCCGCACCGCAGGCGAAAAGCCCAAGCACGCGCACTAAAAATTAGGGCAAGGGCATACGCTCTCTGGCCGCTGCTACCGCTACACTTAAGACACCCAAATGCGCCCGTCTTTCACCTCAACAGTGAACTCGGGGAGCGGTGTTTCAGCGGGCCCTCCCTGCACCGAACCGTCCTCCAAAGAAAAGACCGAAGCGTGGCAGGGGCAGGATATAGTCTGTTCTTTCTGAGCGTTCAGCTGGCACCCCTGGTGGGTGCAAACCGACGAAAACGCGTGGAAGGTGCCCTCTACCGGCTGGGTGATCATGGCGGTTACCCCGTCCTTATTTGCTTGGATAACACCGCCCACGGGCACATCGGCCGCCGCAGCCATATCGGTGGGCTGTGCGGGGCGGCCGTCGTTCTCGGTCAGAGTTTGCGAGGACGAGCCAGAGTCACTCGAACCACAGGCGGCCAACAGAACCGCACCGGCACCCAGGCCAGCGGTACCGGCAACGGCCCGCCGCCGGCTCATAGCACCAGAGGCGCTCCCTGGGTGGTCTATCGACTCCGTAGCCGCCAGCCTCTCAGCATAGGCCGGCGCGGGGGCGTCCTTGGCTTGCTTCTGGCAACCACACCTGGTGCACATACTCTTCACGTCCTTATCAGTGATAACGGTAGAAAATATCAGCCACCGCGCACCTGCTCTAAAACAGCGGCGAGACGGTGTGACACACGTTCAATCTGCCAGTTTCGGGCACCAAGTTCAAGCAGGGCAACCCTAACCTCACCTTCAGAGGAACCTGCGGGTGGCTCCCAGCACAGGCGGCGCAGTATATCGGGGGCCAGCACGTTCTCCTGGGGCATGCCCAGCTCCTCACCAATTTCAAAAATGAGGGGCTTGGCAACGGCAATGAGCCTGGCTGACTCTGGCCGCTTGGCCTCCCAGGCCTTAATCGGGGGAGGGCCGGATGCCGGAGTAGTGAAAGGGACGAGCTCTTCTGCCCTCTTTGCCTCGGCGACAGCCCGAACCCAGCGAGGCGCTTCACGCTTAAGCGCCCGGGTCTGGAAGCCGGGAATCTGTAGCACAGCGGGCACAGAACGAGGCATGAGACGGGCAGCCGTAATCAAAGCGGAGTCTGGCAGCAGACGCTTGGGGGCAACATCCTTAGCCCTAGCCAGGTGGTCGCGCTCGTACCAGAGATTACGTAAGGTGGTGAGCTGGCGGCGGGTTTTCAGGTCACGGATACCCTTGGTCTTGCGCCAGGGATCGGGTTTCTCCTCACGCTCGGGGTGCTCAGCCACGAACCGAAACTCTTCAAGGGCATACTCAAGCTTGCCCTGGGTGCGTAGCTCCTCTTCAACAGCATCGCGCAGATCAAGCAGAATATCGACGTCAAGAGCAGCGTAATTAAGCCAGTCAGTGGGCAGGGGGCGGTGCGACCAGTCCACCGCAGAATGCTCCTTGGCTAGACGGTAGCCCAACAGGTTCTCCACCATAAAGCCCAGACCAACACGCTCAAAACCAGCTAACCGGCCGCCTAACTCCGTATCGAAAAGAGCGTCAGGGTACATGCCAAGGTCAGCCAGGCAGGGAAGATCTTGGGTAGCAGCGTGTAAGACCCACTCGGCACCGGCCAGCGCTCGGTTAATCAGACTCAAGTCGTCAAAAGCCTCGGGATCAATCAGAACTACCCCTGACTCTCCGCGTTTAAGCTGCACCAAAAAGGCTCGCTGGCCGTAACGAATACCCGAGGCACGTTCGGTGTCGACTGCAACAGGCCCGTTCTGGGAGGCCAGCACATCAGCAACGCGGCGTAGTCCGCGCTCGGTGGTGATGACGCTGGGTGTACCCCCAGCTGGCTCATTCAACAGCACAACATCTGGAATGCTCACCCCGGCGGGCACATCGATTCCCAACGGCAGGCAGCTAGAACCTGCCCTTTCTACAGGCGGCTCCACCATATAACTCCTCCCCGGTGCGCAGTATGAGGTCTCGTGCGCACGGGAACAGCACCCAGTCATCGTGTGCAGCACCTCTCCATTATGCCAGCTTAGAAATAGCGACCGGGGGAGCGGACTATGTGACCCCTCACCGGGTGACAGGCGCCACACCACCGGCTGGACCCTGCCCCTGCAGGCCCCAGCCGTGGTGCTCTCCCTAGTCTTGGACAGGCTTTTCGTTCAGGGTTAAACAGATGGAATTGATGCAGTACCGCATATCGGTGGGGGTGTCATAGCCTTCACCCTCAAAGACATGACCCAGGTGAGAATCGCAGGCTGCGCAACGCACCTCAACGCGCACCATACCAAGAGTGCGATCTTCAAGATAGCGAACCCGGTCGGCAGCCAGCGGCTCAAAGAAAGAAGGCCAGCCGCAATGACTCTCGAATTTCTCGGTCGAACGGAAAAGTTCAGTGCCACACGCCCTACAAGAATAGACACCCTCGGTGGTGGTATCCCAATACTCGCCGCTGAAAGCCCGCTCAGTGCCGCCCTCGCGGAGCACAGCGTACTCCTGCGGGTCGAGAACCTCTTTCCAGTTTTTAACAACCTGGCCAACTCCGGGTAGACGCTCGCTCATCGCTCTCCTCACATAAACACTTAGAACCCGCTACGGGGCTACACGGTATACAAGCCCCAACCTCCCCATTTTATTCCGGTTTCTTGTCTCGGTATCACACTCCCTTACACTGGTTCTATGGCTCAAGAGAACCACACACCGCCCACCGCCCGTACCCTCACCCTGGCCACCGTCGCAGGCGTCGCCGGTGCAGCTGGTGCTACCCTGGCCATTGCAGGGGCTCTCGGAACCGCTGGCCTAGCCACCCACCTCGCCCGCAAAATTGTGGTGCCCCCTAAAGCCCCAGCCGAGGACGTCCGTGTGCACGCGCTAGGCTACTCCACCGCCCAGGTTCACACAGGCCAGCAGCCCACCAGCCTCCGCCTCGATGCCACCGATGGCACCCTGGCCCCCGGCCGCTACGGCTTTTCTTTCTCCGGTGGCGCCGGGTTCGCCCTCCTCGGCGAGGTCACCTCATACCAGCCAGCCGACGGCACCGTGGTGCGTAGTGTGGAACAGGTCTACACCGGAGATATGACCGGCATCAAGCGGGGGCGCATGAGCGGTGTTGTCGCCACTGACCCGGCCATGGCAGGCTACGCCTACAAGGACGTTGAACTGAACCTACCCGTCGGCCCAGCACCTGCCTGGCTCGTCCACCCCGATGCATCCCTCCACCCGAGTAAAAACCAGGGTGCTAGCGCGAGCCCCCCTGCAACTCATCAGACTAACGCCACCTGGGCCATCATGGTACACGGAATGGGCGCCACCCGTGCCGAAACCCTACGGGCACTCGAAAGCGCCCAGACTCTTGGGCTGACCAGCCTGCACATGAGCTACCGCAACGACCGCGAAGCCCCCGCCAGTGAGGACGGCCGTTACGGCCTCGGCTTCACCGAATGGAAAGACGTAGAAGTTGCTATCGACTACGCACTCTCCCACGGTGCGCACGATGTGGTGCTCTTTGGCTGGTCCATGGGCGGCTCAATCTGCATGCAGACCGCAGACCTGGCCCGCAACCGCAGAGCCATCCGCGCACTGGTCCTCGACGGCCCGGCCCTCGACTGGCTTGAACTCATCCGCTACCACACCCACCTCAACAAGATACCCCTGCGTATCGGCCAGCTCGGCGTCCAGATGATTACCCACCCAGCCCTCACCGCCTTCACCGGACTCAAAGAACCCATCAGCCTCGACCAAATATCCTGGACTCACCGCGTAACTGACATCACCCTCCCCACCCTCATCCTGCACTCCGTTGACGACACCTACGTACCCTACGGGCCTTCCGCAGCGCTCGCTGAGGCTTCTCCACTGGTCGACTTTGTGCCCTTCCACAAGGCCCCACATACTCGCGAGTGGAATGTGGATCCGCAACTCTGGTACAGCACCGTCACCACCTGGCTAGGAGGCACACTGGGCCTAACCGGCGCATAGCTACGAGGACGGCACTGCGGGCAGGGAAACTAAGAAGCCGCGATATCGGCGTATATGCCGGAGGTAAGGGAAACAAGAGCATCGGGCGCTAACTCGATATCCAGGCCACGGCGGCCCGCAGAAACTAAAATCGTGTCAAAAAGCTGTGCGGTCTCATCAACCAGGGTTGGGTGAACCATTTTCTGCCCCAGCGGCGAGATACCACCAACCACGTAACCGGTGCGCCTCTCGGCAACGTCCGGAGCAGCCATCTTGGCGCTCTTCCACCCCAGAGCAGCCGCCGCAGCTTTCACATTCAGCCTGCCACCCACCGGCACCACGCAGACAGCATAGTCATTATCATGCGTAATCATCAGGGTCTTGAATACTTGCTCAGGGGAACGACCCAACTTTTGAGCAGCCTCGGCACCAAAATTGGTCTCACCTTCGGTGTGCTCATACTCGCATACCCTAAAAGAGGTTCCAGCCCCCTGGAGCAATGCAATTGCAGCAGTCGCCGCACCGGCCTTCTTCTTCGCCCTGGCCACAAACTCATCCTTTCAAACGCGCAGGTAACTCACACCAGCCTAAACCGCAACAGTGCGTAACGCACGCCCGGTACGACTACACTGGGCATGTACGAATCACCCGCGCACCGCAGCGCCCGTTACAAGGACCACCGTGGCAACCTACACCCACCTCATCGACCGCACCCCCCAGGTATCAGCCGACGAACTACTCTCAGGTTTCAGGCCCTCCGAACGATTCGGTGAGGTATCTTTCGCTACCTACCGGCCCGACCCAGCCCAGCCCTCCCAGCAGCAGGCCGTTGACGCTCTCAAGGCCTTCGGTGCCTCTATCAACGGAGGCGGTGCCGCAGGCGGCAACTTCTTTTCCAAGCTCTTTGGCGGGGGCAAAAAGAGGGGCACCACCAAGGCAGGCCTCTACCTGGACGGCGGTTTCGGTGTGGGCAAAACCCACCTGCTCGCCTCATTGTGGCACTCCGTTGAAGGACCCAAAGCCTTCGGCACCTTCGTCGAGTACACCAACTTGGTCGGAGCACTCACCTTCCGCAAAACCGTCGAAGCACTCTCAAACTACAAGCTGGTCTGTATCGACGAATTCGAGCTCGATGACCCCGGCGACACCGTGCTCATGTCCCGCCTCATGCGCGAACTAGCAGAAGCCGGCGTCAAACTCGTGGCCACCTCCAACACCCTGCCCGGAGCCCTTGGCGAAGGCCGTTTCGCTGCCGCCGACTTCAAACGTGAAATCCAGGTGCTGGCCGACCAGTTCGACGTTTTGCGTGTGGACGGCGAAGACTTCCGTCACCGCGGCCTCCCCGCCGCCCCCGCACCCGTCAACGACACAGAATTTGACACAACCGTCGAATCACGGTTCGGCGGGCTAGGGACCGTGGCCATCGACGACTTCGAGGCCCTCATCGACCACCTCTCCCGCGTACATCCCTCCCGCTACCGCCAGTTCATTGACGGTCTCGACGGTGTTGCCTGGCGCAACGTCACCCCCATCACCCAGCAAGCCGTCGCCCTCCGATTCGTTGTACTAGCCGACCGTCTCTACGACAAAGACCTGCCCATCATCGCCTCCGGCGTGCCCTTCGACCGAGTCTTCACCGAAGAAATGATGACCGGCGGGTACCAGAAAAAATACTTCCGTGCGGTTTCACGCCTCACCGCCCTAGCCCGTGAAGGCATGCTAGGAGAACAAGCTTCCTAGCGGTATTCAAGGAAGTTTATTCATAAGGGGGTTCCGCAGGCTCACGCTCGATGGAGCCCAGCGGCTCCGCCTATTTTCTCGTCAGCCTTTCTTTTGTCGTCTGGGGGCGGGAACCGGTGCTCATGGCTCATTTGATCCGGCCCAGCAGCTTCGCTGTGAGCCTGGGTTCGCCTGATTACTTTTGAACAAGCCTCAAGAGCAAGGACGCCAGCGCCTCACCTACCCGCCGTGAGCCAGGAGAGACGGGGGCGGCGTCCCCACCCGTACAAAGCCTTCACCCTGGAAAACCACGTTGCGCCCAAAGCTCACGAGTCAACTCAGCGACTCGCATATCAAGCAGAGAAGTAGAGCCATCAGGGTGAGGGCGCCCCGGCTCTACTTTCTCAAGCGTACGAAAACCGGTAAAACCAGCCTTAGCCGCTACACGTTCAGATGCCGTGTTACCCACCAAAGCCCGCCAGCTCACCCGGTCAAGGCCTAACCCCTGCGGATCAAACGCAAAACCAAGCACCATACCCAGCGCCTCAGACAGCAAACCCCGGTTACGGCTCTCCGGAGCCATCCAGTAGCCAACTTCAGCCTCAGGGCTATCAGCATTCTTTAGGCTCACCACCCCGGCCAGCACGCCGCTGGCGTCAATACCCCACACCAGCTCGTCCCCGCACTCGGCAGCCACCCGTGTATAAGCAATAAAATCGCGAGCCGTCTGCTCGGTATAGCCCAGCGGCACCGACAAACAGTACCTAAGAATCTCGGGATCCTGGCAGGCAGCCGTGAGCGCGGGGGCATCAGCCTCCCGCAAGGGGCGAAGTGTAAAACGTTCGGTCAAAAGTTGGGGGAGCACGCTGAATCCACCTCACTGATACGTCACCAAAAATCTAGTAGGTAAAACCCTACATCTAGTACGTAACACCCTACACCGGGTGCGGTAAGCCTCATAGAACAAGAACTAGGCTTGCCCCAGGCCAGCCGTCACTCGAATGCTGCAAAAACTCTGGACCCCATAGGCAGGGGACGATTTGGCAAGTTCACCAAAAGTGTGTAAAGTATTTACTCGTTGGTTCGGAACCCACAAGGGGCCCGAGCAAGCACGCGGTTGTAGCTCAGTTGGTAGAGCACCACCTTGCCAAGGTGGATGTCGCGAGTTCAAGTCTCGTCAACCGCTCGCAACACTCATCAGCGAGTGTCAGGCGCGATTGGCGCAGCGGTAGCGCACTTCCTTGACATGGAAGGGGTCACTGGTTCGATCCCAGTATCGCGCACGCATGATATGCGGGCATCCGGTTGCAGGCGAAAGCCAGTGACCACTCCAGGAAATTTTTGTTTCCTCGCCCGCTCGGAAAATTTCCTTCCGTCTGGTTCGATCCCAGTATCGCGCACGCATGATATGCGGGCATCCGGTTGCAGGCGAAAGCCAGTGACCACTCCAGGAAATTTTTGTTTCCTCGCCCGCTCGGAAAATTTCCTTCCGTCTGGTTTGATCCCAGTATCGCGCACAAGACTTTTGAGTCCACTGCAAACAGTTGCATATGCGGTTGTAGCTCAGTTGGTAGAGCACCACCTTGCCAAGGTGGATGTCGCGAGTTCAAGTCTCGTCAACCGCTCCACACAAGCCCCAGTTCAATGAACCGGGGCATTTTTGCATCGCCCACCACACAAGCGCCAGCAGTGAGCGGGCTGGGGGCCTGGACTAAGTTCAAACACAAACTTTCCTACAACCCCCACTTGGCGAGCGTGCGTTAACTCGCCGAGCGTGCACCCGTCTGCCGCACGCTCGGCGATTTAACGCACGCTCGCTTATTTAAGAGGGGCCGGTTACTTACACTTCCAGTATTACCGGTTGGGGCTTTTACTGAGCGCTCTTAAAAGGTAACGGGACTCGAAACGGTAAAGGCATACTCAAAAGTCTCTACAACAACTTCGGGCGCGGCAACGGCGAACTCACCTTCTTGTCTGATTCGCTGACTGGCTCGCAAGCTCGCCAGATACGAGCCGAGATTTATTTTCCTCGCTCGGAATCTCGACGCTCATCACCAGCAAATCATGCCAGACTCAGCCAGTTCACCTTTCAGCCGCGCACCTTCCGCTACCAGACTTTTGAATAAGTTTCGGTGAACACTCGCCTTTGAGTAGGGCGAGAAGATGCGGCTACACGCAACTAGCCTGTGGAAAACCACCGGTTAAATCATTAAATAGCCACAGGAAAACACGAGTTATCCACAGTGTCGCCGAAATCTTAAGAAATAAACCGTACCAGCCGCGCGGCGTTCCACAATAGCGCTATGGAAGAACTCAGCAACCGAATCAAAACCTCGCAAGAACTTGCCGCGAGAGGAATCTCGCACCAGCGCGTCCGTACCTACTGCGCACAAGGGGTCTACACCAAAATTGCCCCCAACAGCTACTGCCTGACACGCGACTGGAACACCTTCAACCCAGAACAAAAACTAAAAATTAGACACTACGCATTTGCTAAAAACCACCCAGGGTATGTTTTAAGCCATGCATCAGCTGCGCTCTTCTGGGGCGCTCCTTTTCTGAGCCTCCCCGGCCACATCTGGGCCAGTGTGCCCTCCGCACACATTAGAGCGCGAACACCCCAGCATAAAATATTCTCTAGCCGACCAGCAGAATGCGAACGGGCACTGCTCCATCAAGGAATCTACCTCACCGATCCGCTCCAGACCGCAGTTGACTGTGCCCGTACCCTACCTCTCATCGAGGCACTGTGCATCGTAGACTACATGCTCAACAGTAAACTCTGCTCGCCAGCCGCTCTAAAGCCACAGCTGATGACTGTGAAGGGACGGGGTGCAGCCCGGGCCCGACAAATCGCACAAAGAATGAGTAGGCACGCCGCATCCCCGGCCGAAACTATCGCCAGAAACCATATGCTTGAGTGGAAATTTCCCCAGCCACAAGAGCAAGCCAAACTGGTGATCAAAGGCAGAGTCTACCGGCCAGATTTTCTCTGGGAGGAACTGATGCTCATTTTAGAGGTTGATGGCGCAATAAAATACGACGGAACCTACGGCGAACCGGTTGAGGTGATACAGCAGGAACACCTGCGGCAAAGAGAACTTGAACAGCTCGGATATGTCGTAGTGCGTGTGAGATGGGACGACCTTACCCAGCATCCCGAGAACCTTAAAGATCTGCTGATGCGTCACGGACTGAAGCCGGTTCGCTAGTGACAGGGGCAAGTTTTTCAGCGAGCGTGCGTTAAATCGCCGAGCGTGCGGCAGACGGGTGCACGCTCGGCGATTTGACGCACGCTCGGGGTGTAGGGATGGGATGCGCGGGTTAGCTCTGAGTTGGGAAAAAAACTACGGGTGGTGGGGCCTAAACTGGTTTCGCGGCTAAATCTCCATATATCAGGTGCGGCAGCAATCATATAAGCGTCAGCTAGACTAGTCACCCGGTTGAAAGCTCACTAAACTTCGTGTATAGTAATGCGAGTTGCGGTTGTAGCTCAGTTGGTAGAGCACCACCTTGCCAAGGTGGATGTCGCGAGTTCAAGTCTCGTCAACCGCTCTCCCGAAAACACCAGTTTTCGCAACTCAAACCACGGTTTGAGCGTGTGGTGGGGTGGTCGAGTGGTTAGGCAACGGTCTGCAAAACCGTGTACGCGGGTTCGAATCCCGTCCTCACCTCCACGCGCGATTGGCGCAGCGGTAGCGCACTTCCTTGACATGGAAGGGGTCACTGGTTCGATCCCAGTATCGCGCACACAAAGATAGCAAAATAAAGGTTACTCACCAGCGACCACTCCAGGAAATTTTTGTTTCCTCGCCCGCTCGGAAAATTTCCTTCCGTCTGGTTCGATCCCAGTATCGCGCACACAAAGATAGCAAAATAAAGGTTACTCACCAGCGACCACTCCAGGAAATTTTCGCTTCCTCGCCCGCTCGGAAAATTTCCTTCCGTCTGGTTCGATCCCAGTATCGCGCACACAAAGATAGCAAAATAAAGGTTACTCACCAGCGACCACTCCAGGAAATTTTCGCTTCCTCGCCCGCTCGGAAAATTTCCTTCCGTCTGGTTCGATCCCAGTATCGCGCACACAGCAATGCTCACTGGCTCAGGCCGGGGAGCCTTTTTCATGCACTGTGCAACACTAGAACCATGCCCCTGACCGTCACGCACTTCGGGTACAGTCCCCTCAAAGGCGCCCGCCACCAAGCACACAACACAGCCGAGCTCACCGCGTCCGGCCCCCTCTATAACCGCCGCTGGGCCCTCGTCTCACCCGCCGACCACACCGTGCTACGCACCGTTGCCCACCCTGCCCTAATGGGCATCACCACCGACCTCACCGTCCGCCAGGGCGAAGCAGACCTCACCCTACACATCCCCGGAGCAGGAAACTACACCGTCCCCACCCTCAACAAAGCTACCACCCGTACCTTCACCTCCTGGGGCACAGAGAAACAGTTGGCACTCTACGAGCACCCGGTCAATGATGCTCTGAGTACCTACCTGGGAGAGCCCGTGGCCCTGGCCTTCGCACCCCGGCAAAACCTGGTGTACGCCGGCGCGCTATCCCTAATCGGCAGTGCCTCCCTGGGAGAGATTGCCCGACAGCTCAACCCGGTGCAACCGCTGAACCCAGATCAGATAGCGGCAAGGCTACGATGCAACCTGGTGGTAGAAACTTCAACGCCCCACATCGAAGATAACTGGCAGGGCAAAACTCTTACCCTGCAGGCAGGACGCGGTGTGCCAGCTGAACTGCACGGTCTTACGCTGGTTGCCGGGGAAGGCGTCGGCAGATGCGCCGTCATCGACTACCAGCCAGAAACCGGCCAGCGCACGGCTCGGCTACTCAAACTTCTGGCCTCTTACCGGCCCCGCAATCTGCGCGGTGAGCCGATAGCGGGTATTTACGCGAGCCTCAAAACTGCCAAGCCTGCCTTCCGGCGCTGAAAAGAATGATAATAAAGGGTAGGGTAAAGACCCTCAACGAAGAAGGTGCCCCGTGACCGTCCGCCGTAAATTCCCTGCCGCCCCTGCCCACTGCACAGTCGAGAAGTGTGTGGCCTGAGGTCAACTGAGCTGGAGGGCAATCAACCTACGTTCTGGCTGGTATGGACATCTGGTAACAATGTGTGCCCTGGGGCACTTTAGGGTAGGGTCGTGATGGTACTGCCTTCACCGAAAGGACCCCACCGTGCGCCGTAGCCTTCTAGCCTTCCTCTCCCTAAGCGCCCTGGCCCTGGCAGGCTGTAGCTCGCAGACTACGGAAAGTAGCGGGGCGGACGTCGCCGTACAGCAGAGCGGGCAGGGGCAGGTAGCCCCCGGGGAAGCAGGGCAGACGAGCGAATCGGGTACCCTGACTGCGTCGGCAGCAGGTGGAGCCTGCGGCGAGGCAGACTGCGTCTCCCTGCTCTTCACCGGTGATTTTCTCATGCACAACATGCTCTGGGCCCAGGCTGAAGCTGATGCAGCCGCAGCCGGGGCCAATGGATTAGATTTTAGGCCCCTCATCAGTGAGCAGAAACCCTACCTGGATCGCGCAGATCTAGCGGTCTGCCAGATGGAAACAGTAGTTGCCCATGAAGACGGCCCCTTTTCTGGCTACCCCAACTTCAATGTGCCGCCCCAGATTCTGACGGCCGCAGCGGACACCGGGTGGGATGTCTGCATGACGGCCTCTAACCATTCTTTCGACCACGGCACCGAGGGGTTAGAGCGAACCTATCGGGCGGTTGAGGCAGCCGGTATGGGTGTTACCGGCACATCGCTGACCGAGGAAGAAGCTGAACAACCCGATATTTTCACCACCGCCAACGGGGCGCGGGTGGCGATGATTACCGGTACCTACGGGCTCAACGGAAATGTGCCCGAACACTCCTGGCAGGTTGATATGCTCGACCCCCAAGCCATGATTGCTAAGGCAACCCGTGCTCGGGAAGAGGGGGCTGACCTGGTTATTGCCAATATGCACGCCGGTGATGAGTACGTGCATGAACCCTCAGCCCAGCAGGTCGAGGTGGCCCATGAACTGGTTGATTCAGGGCAGTTTGACCTGATTGTCGGGCAGCATGCCCACGCCGTCCAGCCTATCGAACACTACAAGGACACCTGGATTGTCTACGGTATGGGGAACAACCTCACCGAACTCTCACCCAGCTACCTAGCCAATAACGAGGGCATCATGGTCAACCCCATCTTTGAGAGGGCAGCGGACGGCAGGTGGCAGGTGCGTGACCTGCGCTGGGTCTCTAGCACCATGGTTGACTCCCCGTCCTACCGCTACTGCATCACCTCACCTAGCCGACCCGCTAGCGACTGCGTTGATGAAGCCTACGCCCAGCAGTCCAACGCTCGTGTTCAGCAGATTGTTGAGTCCATGGGGGCGGCTGAAGCTGGCGCTCGCCAGTATAGCTAGGGTAAGCGGTCTAACCTGCTGACACCCTCGTGCTCAAGGAGCCTGGTGCGTATAATTGGTAGAGCGCCTGGGAACCCTAGACCCAGACTCTCTTACCTCACCCAGCCACGTCAGGAACAGCGACTTTTGACTACTCCCATGCTCGCACAGGCCACCGACTATGGTCGCATGTACGCGCGCACCAGGGGCGGGGAGCTGTTGGTTCCCTCTATCACCACGGTCATTGGGCAGCAGGCTAGCGACCTCTCGGGCTGGCACGGTTACATGGCGGCCAAGGCCGCCCTAGAGGACCAGCGATCCTACCGGGCTTCTAATTCCGCAGGCCTCAAATTCGCGGTGATTCGGGACGCTGCCGCTGCCTCCGAGCGCTACCGGGACGCCGCAGCGGCCAGGGGCGACCGCGTCCATAACTACGCAGAGCAGGTGGCCCTGCGTGCTATGGGGCTACCCCACGAGGTGGAGGGCTACCGGGAAAACCTGATTGCCCACGGCGAGCAGGCCTACGCTGATCGCTTTGACGAGTGGTGGGAGCGCTACAGGCCTAAACCGCTAGCTACCGAAGTAACTATCTGGAACGAAACCGTAGGCTATGCGGGTACCCTCGATTTGGTGGCTGAAATAGCCGGGCACACCTGCATCATTGACTATAAGACCAAGGGAACCGACCGCAAGGGGCGGGTTAAACCCCTTGATGACAAGGTGGTCATGCAACTGGTAGCTGGCGTCAAGGCTGAAGAGGCCTTGGTAGATGCCGAGCAGGGGGACTGGGAACCTTGGAAACATGGGGGCGCGAGCATCCTCATGGGTGTGGCACTGGGAGAGACCCAGGTGGTGCCTCAACAAGCTAACCCCCAGGTGTTAGAGCGCAACTGGTACAGATTCTGCGCCCTTAAACGGGTCTGGGATCTTAGCCGCGACCTCTCAGAAACCAGCGAAGACTCCCTGATGCCGGTGGTTCCTCCGCCGGTGGTAAATAGTGCAGAGCACCCAGATGCGGCGGCGTCCTAAACTCACCGACGAGAAAGAGAAGCATGACTATTTTGCCCATACGCACCGTAGGCGACCCTGTGTTGCGCACCGAGTGCGAGCCCATCACCGTATTCGACGCCGACCTGGAAAAACTGGTGGCCGACATGCTCGAAACCATGTACGACGTTGAGGGCGTAGGTTTAGCTGGGCCCCAGGTGGGCATCTCCAAGCGAATCTTTACCTTCGGCAATATTGACGGCCGCGAGGGGCACATTATCAACCCTCTACTTGAGGTGGGCGACGAACCCCAGGAGGGCGGCGAGGGCTGCCTGTCTGTACCCGGTTTGTCTGCTGCTACCCCGCGCAAGAACTGGGCTCGCGTGACCGGCGTGAACTGCAAGGGTGAACCGGTGGTCTACGAGGGCGAGGGACTCTTTGCCCGCATGCTCCAGCATGAGACTGACCACCTCTACGGCACCATGTTCATCGACCGGGTCGAGGGGGAGGACAAGAAAAATATCTGGCGTAAGATTCGCCAGGCCGACTACAACCAGGTTGCCGCGGCCGTTCAGGGCGAACGAGCTGCCAAGACGTCATCGGGCTTTGGTGCCCTGGGCGGTTCTTTTGGTTCTGTGGCTATTCGGTCGGGTGCGGCTCAGCAGGGTAGCGCCCGGCAGTCTGCCCGTATCGAGCCCGGCGCTTTTGGTATCTAGGCCAGCTGACTCTTGAGCTGATTCTTGAATTCGAGTGGAAAGGTAAGCATGAAGGTTCTCTATGCCGGCACTCCAGAGGTCGCCGTCGCACCCCTGAACGGCCTGCTCGAAGCGGGCTATGAGGTAGTCGGGGTGCTCACCCGCGAGGACGCCCCCGTGGGGCGCAAGCGGGTACTGACCCCGTCCCCGGTGGCCGCCCGCGCTCAGGAGCTGAGTCTGCCCATCATCAAGGCCAACCGCTGGTCCGATGAGGTTGCGGACGCTGTCACTCACCTGGGTGCAGACCTTGCGGCGGTGGTGGCCTTCGGCGTCCTGCTACCGCAAAGCGCACTCAACCTGCTACCTCAGGGCTGGATCAACCTGCACTTCTCCCAGCTGCCTGCCTGGCGCGGGGCGGCCCCCGTACAGCGGGCCCTGATGGCGGGGGAGACCGAAATTTTCTCTAACACCTTCCGTATCGATGCTGGTCTGGATACCGGCCCGGTCTTCCGCTCTGAATCTGCCACGGTGGGGGAGCTGGATACCGCAGGGGATATGCTGAAACGCCTGGCTTCGACAGGCGGTGCCCTGCTGGCTGCGACCTTTGACGATATTGCTGCCGGGGCCACCGGTACCCCGCAGACCGGCGACGCCACCCATGCAGCCAAGCTCACCATTGCCGATGGCAAGGTGGACTTTACCCGCCCGTGCGCTGAGATTATCGCGCAGGTGCGCGGGGTGACCCCTGAGCCCGGGGCCTGGGCAGAACTAGGCGGGGCCCGCTTCAAACTCGGCATGGTCAAGCCCCTCGACGTGCCGGCTGTAGGGGAGCCCGGCACCCTCTTCTGGGCCGGTAAAAGAGTAGCCGTCACCTGCTCCGACGGAGCTCTTGAACTGACCCAGGTGCAACCTGCGGGCAAGAAAATGATGAATGCCGCTGACTGGGCGCGCGGTCAGGGTACCGCCCTGGCAGAAGGGAAAGTGGTGCTGGTATGAGCATAAATTCAGGCGGACGCGGCTCAAGCGGCCGATCCAACGGTGGCAAGGGCCGGGCTGGATCTAACCGATCCGGCGCTAACCGAGCTGGCCGGGCCGGGGCCCGTAAACGCGATGAACGCACCCGGCAGGGGCAGTCCGGGGGCACCCCCAACCCCCGTGGTTGGCGTGGCAACCGTTCGGGTGGGGCAGGTGCGTCCTCCCACCAGAATAAACAGGGCGGTAAGCCACCTCGGGGCCAGCGCTTCCGTAGCGAAGAACCGCAGACCAAACAGGGCGGCGGGGGAGAGACCCGCCGGAACGCTAAGGGGCATGAGCGCAACCGCAAGGCGGTCAAGGATCGCTCTTTCTCGGCATCCGCTCCCTCCCAGCGCGCCCGTACAGCCGATGCAGCCCGCGCCGTAGCCTTTGAGGTGCTGAGCGCTGTTGCCCTGGACGACTCCTACGCCAACCTGGTGCTACCCAAGGCCATTCGGTCTGCCCGGCTTGACGCCCGCGACGCAGGTTTCGCCACTGAACTGACCTACGGAACCCTACGTAACCAGGGCACCTACGACGCGATTCTGGCCCACTGCGTAGACCGGCCGGTAGAAAAAATTGGCACCAAGATTCTGCTGGTGCTGCGCCTGGGAGCACACCAGCTTCTGGCCATGCGCGTGCCCGACCACGCCGCCCTCAACCAGACCGTTGCCCTGGCACGGGCTAAGATTGGCACCGGCCCGGCCAACTTCGTGAACGCTGTGCTCCGCAGGGTCTCTGAACGCACCCCGGAGGACTGGTACGTTCTGATTGCCGAAGAAGCTCCCGATGAGCTGACCCGCCTGGCCCTTGAGAAGTCTCACCCTGTTTGGGTCGTCCGTGCTTTCCGTCAGGCCCTGGCAGCCCACGGGCGTAACCCCAAAGAGGTGCAGGCCCTGCTGGACGCCGACAACGTCTCACCCGTGGTTAACCTGGTTGAGCTTCCCGGTCTGGGGTCTTTGGACGAGGCCCGTGCCGCCGGCGCTGAGGACGGCCCCCTGGTGGAGGGCTCAGCCCTCTACTCTGCTGGGGATTTGGCCCGGCTCGAGTCTGTGCGTGAGGGTACTGTACGAGCTCAGGACGCCGGCTCCCAGCTGGTTGCCCGAGCCCTGGCTGACGCTCCCCTTGGGGGCAGCGACAGCAACTGGCTTGACCTCTGCGCTGGCCCCGGCGGTAAGGCCGCCCTGCTCGGTGCCCTGGGGGCCAAACGCGGTGCCCGCCTGCTGGCTAACGAGGTCGCCGAGCACCGGGCCGAACTGGTGAGCCGCTCCCTAGCTCCGCTGCCGTCCTCCTCCTATTCGGTGGTTGTCGGCGACGGCCGCCAAATCGCCCGAACCGTAGATGAGGGCAAGAACCTGCCCGAGGGCATGCCTGCCGATGTGCTCTTTGACCGGGTCATGGTCGATGTGCCCTGCTCCGGCCTAGGTGCTCTGCGCCGCCGCCCCGAAGCCCGCTGGCGTAAGAGCCCCCGCGATATTGCTGAGCTTCTACCTCTGCAGCTTGATCTCTTTAGGGCAGCGGCCTCGGTGACCCGCCCCGGCGGCCTCATCGCCTATGTGACCTGCTCACCCCACACGGCTGAAACCCAGAGCATTGTGTACGATATTCTGCGCAAGGTCGATGTGACCCTGCTGGACTCCGGTGCGGCCCTCCGCGCCGTTGCCCGCACGGACGAGGTGGGGGCGTCCGCCCTATCTGGCGAAAAGGATCCGGCCTTCACACCGGATGCCCCCAAGGGAGCGCCCCTAGCTGAGGGTGCTAGCACCGCCCAGCTCTGGCCGCACATCCACGGCACCGACGCCATGTTCTTCGCCCTCTTCCGCAAGAACTAGACACCCCCAAACCTAGAAATCAGGAAAACTCAAAAAGACCACAAACCACGTGGTCTTTTTGAGTTTTCCTGGTTCCTAGTGGAATGCTAGAGCACCATAGCCGCAACCCAGCCTGATGCCAGCAGGGGCAGGTTGTAATGCAAGAAGGTGGGGATAACCGAGTCCCGGATGTGGTCGTGTTGCCCGTCTACGTTGAGACCGGACGTTGGGCCCAGGGTTGAATCGGAGGCCGGTGACCCTGCATCACCCAGGGCACCTGCGGTGCCGATAATGGCGACGGTCGCCAGGGGAGAGAAACCCAGGGCCAAGCAGAGAGGCACGTATATGGCGGTGATGATGGGCAGGGTGGAGAAGGAAGAGCCGATGCCCATGGTCACAATCAGGCCTACCAGGAGCATGGCGAAGGCGGCTGCTCCCTTATGATCGGCAAAGAAGTCAGAGACGACTGTAACCAGCGAATCAACGTCACCGGTTGCGGTCATAACAGCCGCGAAACCCTGCGCTGAAATCATGATGAATCCGATGAGCGCCATCATGCGCATGCCCGCCGTGAAGACGTCATCGGCTTGACGCCACTTGACTGCGCCGGTCACCATGAAAATGGTCAAACCGGTGAGGGCACCCACCAGCAGGGGGTTGGCTTCGGTGCCGATGGCCTGCATCACGACCTGCACGATGAAGGTGGCCAGGATGGCGATAACCGCTACGATGACGTTGAATTTCTTGACCGGCTCGTGCTCGTCACCAACGGGTGCCAGCTCAACAGTCTGGTAGACGCGGGGCTTGCGGTAGGTGAAGAAAACCGCAACAAGTAGGCCAAAGACCATGCCGAGGGCTGGGATAGACATGGCCTGCATGACATTGATACCGTCGGTGTTCATGCCCGCAGTACGGATATTGCCTAACAGAATGTCATTGAGAAAGATCGCGCCAAAGCCGACGGGTAGGAACATGTAAGTGGTCACCAGGCCAAAAGTTAGTACACAGGCCAGCAGGCGGCGATCAATCTGGAGGCGGTTAAAGACGGCCAGTAGGGGCGGGATAATCAGGGGGATGAAGGCGATGTGTACAGGAATCATGTTCTGCGACATGATAGACATCGCCAAAATACCCGCCAGCAGAAACCACTTGACCGTGAATTCGACCCGGTTTTTGCCGTTTTCGCTCTCAACACCGACCTTGGAGATGATGCCGTCGGCCAGAAGTTTGGGTAGGCCTGAGCTTGAGACAGCCATGGCGAAGGCACCGAGCAGGGCGTAGGAGAGGGCCAGCATGGCACCGCCTGCCAGGCCCTCCTGGTAGGCGACCATAGTGCCATCAAGTCCCAAGCCCCCGGCCAGGCCACCGACCAGCGCCCCGATAAAGAGTGCAAGGACCACGTGCACTCGGGCGGCTGAGAGGGCGAGCATGACTAACACCGCGAGCAGAACCGAATTCATGAAAACCTTACCTTCGAATACCTATGAATTAGCCTCAAGTCTGTATAAAGCTTAACTCTCGAGGTGCGGTGATGAACTCGTCAACCCGTCGAATGCACTGTGAGAGAGCTTGCTTTTCAGCTGCTCTCTCTTTCAGGGCTACGATGGGTAGTAACCCGTCAGTTGAAAGGACTCGCATGACCTGCCTGATTAACCCCTCTATCCTGAGCGCTGACTTCTCCCGGCTGGGAGAAGAACTAGCCGCTATCTCGACCGCTGACGCCGCCCATATCGACGTGATGGATGGCCATTTTGTTCCCAACCTGACCTGGGGGCTGCCCGTGGTCAAGCGTCTCAAAGAGGTCTCGCCCATTCCTTTCGACGTGCACTTGATGATTGAGGACGCCGACCGTTGGGCCCCTGCCTACGCTGAGGTGGGCTGCGAGTCGGTGACCTTCCACGCCGAGGCCGCTATTGCTCCCATCAAACTGGCCCGCACCCTGCGTGAGAGCGGCGCTAAGGCGGGCATGGCCCTGCGCCCGGCCACCGGCGTTGAACCCTACCTGGATATGCTCAGCGAGCTCGACATGCTCCTGGTGATGACTGTGGAACCGGGCTTTGGCGGCCAGGCCTTCCTTGATGTCACCCTGCCCAAGATCAAGCGGGCAGCCGCCGCAATTGAGGGCTCAGGGGCCGAGGTCATTCTGCAGGTGGACGGCGGCATCACCGAAGAAACCATTGTGCGCGCAGCAGAAGCCGGTGCTACCTGCTTTGTCGCCGGTTCCTCCGTCTATGGGGCGGACGACCTCGAAGCCGCTATCGCGGGCCTGCGGCGGGCTGCTGCGTCCGCCCACCACCACTAGGACGCCATGACCTAGAACCTGACTCCCCTCGAAGAAGCCGGCCGTGAACTGGCCCGCGCCCAGGCCCTACTGGCTGACGCTAAGCCCGATGCGGAGCAATTGCCTGACTTTGCTACCGAGGTGGGCTCCCTGCATGCAGAGCTGGGCGACTTTGAGCGCTCCAAGACCTGGTATACCCAGGGCTACGCGGTTATGAAGCCCAGGCCCAGGGCTACCTGGTGCGTTCAGCAGAGCACTACGCTGTAGCTGGAGATGCCGATAATGAGGCCTTTGTGAAGGAGCTGTTGAAACGACTCTCCGGAGAAAGCTAGCGTGAGGCCAGGTTATTTTCGGCTCGCTCGGCTGCCTGCTCATTACCCATAGAGCGGTGGATGGTGGCAAGCATGGTGTAGTAGGCGGTGGCGTCCTCTGACCCTGCAACCAGCACGGGCTTGGCAAGGGTCAGCACGTTCAGGGCCTGTTTACCCCGGCCCTCATCCAGCAGTTTCTGGGCGCCTTTGACCGCGCGGGCGACAGCCTGCTGAGGCTTACGCTTGACCAGGTGCGCCACGGCACCGTGCTCCTGCTTGAAGGTGGTATCACGTTTTTGAATGTTGGCTGGTTTCGCGTCAGACACAGCTCACCTTAGGGTCAAAAAATGGTTGCATTCTCTCAAGTGTAACGACTCCTTACAGGGTCGGGGCTAGGTGAGCTGCCTTCCACGGGTTTCAGGTAGCAGGAAGGCTGCGCCAGCTGCCGTGCAGAAGGCTAGAGCGAAGAGTACAAACAGCCCCGATACACCAACCAGCGGGAGCAGGGCGGGCACCAGCAGGGGAGCAGTAATGGAGGCCAACCGCCCGAACCCGGCAGCTGCGCCTGTGCCAGAACCCCGCAGGTGGCCGGGGTAAAGTTCTGGCCCAATGGCGTAGAGGGCACCCCAGGCACCCAGATTGAAGAAAGAAAGCAGGCAGCCGCTAGCTACCAGCGCCCAGACCTCGTGGGATAGGCCGTAGGCTACCGCTGCCAGCGCTGAGCCCAGCAAAAAAGTAGCCAGGGTGGAGCGCCTGCCCCAGCGTTCAATCAGCCAGGCGCTCACCGCATAGCCCGGTAGCTGGGCCAGAGTCATAATCAGAGTGAAGGTAAAGGAGCTGACCAGGTTAAAACCCTGCTGAATCAGCAGCGAGGGAATCCAGATAAAAGCCCCGTAGTAGGCAAGGTTGATGCAAAACCAGATGACCCAGAAGGCAAGGGTGCGGCGGCGTAGCGCCGCCGACCAGATTGATGATGCCTGAGCCAGGTGGGCTGGAACCTGCTCGGCAGCTGGGGGTGCGGACGGCGTCCGTGCAGCTTCTGCCCGCAAGGGCGGGGAGGCAGCGAGACTGGCAACCACTGAGCGGGCGCGAGCGAGGTCGCCGTGCCGGGTAAGAAAACGTACCGATTCGGGGAGCCCCCACCGAACCACCAGGGCGTAGAGGGCAGGGACGCAGCCAATGGCGAGGGCCCAGCGCCAGCCGTCCTCGGATCGGCTGACAATGAAGGTGCCGATAAGGGCGGCAAGAATCCAGCCGACCGCCCAGAAGGCTTCGAGAACAACGACCATTCGCCCGCGCACTGCCCGGGGGGCAAACTCAGAAATATAGGTCGAGGCTACCGGCAGTTCAGCGCCCAGCCCCAGGCCCACAATAAAACGCAGCACCAGCAGAACGGTGAAGGTCGTAGAGAGAGCAGAAAAACCGGTGGCTAGCCCGTAGACCAGAAGCGTGCCCGCAAAGATTGCGCGGCGACCAAAGCGGTCAGAAAGCCGCCCGCCCAGGGTCGCCCCGATAGCCATGCCCAAAAACCCGATGGACCCCAGCACAGAAGCCTGCCCCGATGTAATACCCCAGTGGGCAATGAGGGCGGCCATGACGAAAGAAATCAGTCCGATATCCATGGCATCCAGGGCCCAGCCGATACCTGTTACTCCCAGCAGACGGGCGTGGCGGCGGGTTACAGGGAGCTGGTCGAGTGTAGCGGTGAGCTGATCAGCACTGAGGATATCGGTTTCGAGGGAATCGGTGCTGAGGGCGCCGGCAGTAGGGGTGATAGTGGGCTGACCGGGTGCGGCCGCCCGGGGCTGGTTCTGGTGCGGGGAAGTCATGTGGCTCAGAAGGGAAAGAGAACAAGGTCAAACTGACGTTATCAGCAGGGGCTTCGGAGAAGGCCCCTTGCCCGACCAGATAGCGGGAATAAGTCACAATATGACGGTTACAGTCCCCTACCGTGCTATAACTTGAAGAGTAAATATAAAAATATCGTGCTCCGGGACCCGGTGAAAATCCGAACCTGCGGTGACAGCCCGCTAATTGACGGCACATCCACGTGCCCGATACCTGCAAGGTGAAATTCCTTGGCAGACAGTACAGTCTGGATGGAAGGTAGCACGAGCAAACCGTAAGGTACCCCACCGGCACCTGCCGTACCCGCCTCCCTGGCCCACCGGCGTCCTCATCGACGCGCACCAGAGCCAGCGAACGCCGGGTACCCTCGTTTTGTTCTCCCGGAGCCACTCGCTTTGGGAGTTTTTTATGGATTTCTTGCGGTGGCTCTTCGACGCTCAAATTGCGATTGGCAATAACCAATCCCTCTTGGTGCGCGAAGTCCTCGGTAACGTTTTTGGCCTACTATCAGCCCTCGGCGGTATGCGCCGCAAAGTCTGGGCCTGGCCCGTGGGTATTGCAGGCAACCTGCTTCTACTCACCGTCTTTTTGGGCACCCTCTTCGGATCCACCTACGGCACCGCTAACCTGCTGGGTCAGGCCGGGCGACAAATCATGTTCATCGCCGTCTCAATCTGGGGCTGGTACCGCTGGAACCAGACTCGCAAGAGCGGTGCCGGCCAATCGCAAGTCGCCGTCATCCCGGCCTGGGCCTCCTGGAAGGAACGAGCCTTCATGGTTGCCTTCATGCTGGTCGGAACCGGCCTGCTCACCCCCATCTTCCGCGCTCTGGGCTCTTACGAGCCGGTCTGGTCAGACGCCTGGATTTTCACCGGCTCCCTGCTGGCTACCTACGGCATGGCCAAAGGCTGGGTAGAATTCTGGCTGGTCTGGGTCGCCGTAGACGTGGTCGGCGTGCCCCTGCTCTGGTCCGCAGGCTACTACGCCAGCGCCTTCATGTACCTCTTCTACGGGGCCTTCACCCTCACCGGCTTCTTCGTCTGGTGGCGCACCCGCAACCGCGAAGCGGGAAAGGTCGAAATCGAAACAGCCTTCCCTGACCCCACCGTCGACGTGCGCTAACCATGGAAGCTCTCACCGACACCCAGGCCATGCAACTTGCCCTCTCCGCCGCCCGCAAAGGCGTGCGAGGGGCTAACCCCCTGGTGGGTGCCGTGATTGCGGACGCCACCGGGAAGCTCCTTGCCACCGGCTGGCACCGCGGCGCCGGCAGCCCCCACGCTGAAGCCGACGCCCTCGCCCAAGCTCGGGCCGCCGGCATCGACGTGCGCGGGGCCCGCATGTTCGTCACCTTAGAGCCCTGCAACCACACCGGCCGCACCGGACCCTGCTCGGTCGCCATCGCCCAAGCTGGCATCGCTGAGGTTACCTACGCCTACGCCGACACCACCGAAAGCGCCGCCGGGGGAGCCGCCTACCTGCGCTCGCAGGGGGTGGCAACCTCATCAGGTTTGCTGGCAGAAGAAGCCCGGGCCCTCAACGCCCGCTGGTTCACCGCAGCTGCCGGGCGGCGTCCTTTCGTCACCGCCAAAATCGCCTCATCACTCGACGGGTACATTGCCGCCGCCGACGGAAGCAGCCAGTGGATTACCGGGAAAGAATCCCGGGACCACGGGCACACCCTGCGCACTCGCGTTGACGCGATTGCCGTCGGAACCGGAACCGTTGTTGCCGACAACCCCCAGTTGACAGCAAGGACGCCCGCCGGGCAGCTGGCTGAAAACCAGCCCCTGCGCGTGGTTATTGGCCTAAGCCAGCTACCAACAGGGAACCTGGCGGGTAACGTCGCGGCAGGAAAAGCGATTCACCTGGCAACGCGCAACCTCGACTTCGCCCTCACCAATCTCTATGAGAGGGGAGTGCGCCACCTGCTTGTAGAAGGCGGCCCCACTCTCATCACCGCCTTTGCCCGCGCCAACCTTCTCGATGAACTCTACTGGTACCGTGCGCCCCTGCTCCTTGGCGCAGGAAAACCAGCCCTTGCAGATCTAGGAGTTAGTAGCCTGGAGCAGGCAGCCCACTGGCAACTTGATGACCTGGGGCAAATACCTGCGGTCAGCGTCCTGGGGGAAGACACCCTCACCCACCTGACGCCCGCCCCTACACATGACGAAAAGAAATAAGATGTTTACCGGAATCATTGCCGCAACCGGCACCGTAGAGACCATGGAACCCGTGCTTGACTCGGCAGGCCTGGCTGAATCAGCCGTCGTTACCATCAAGGCCGGCCCGCTCATTGACGACCTAGAACACGGCGGCTCCCTGGCCGTCAACGGTGTCTGCCTGACCGCCACCCGCACCCGCCAACTGGCCGAGGGCTACTTCGCCGCTGACATGATGGGCGAAACCCTGCGCCGCACCAACCTGGGCCAGCTAGCGCCTGGCGATCGGGTGAACCTGGAACGCTGCATGCCAGCTGGCGGCCGCTTTGACGGGCACGTGGTGCAGGGGCACGTGGACGGCCTGGGAACAGTGGTCAAGGTTGAAGACCACGAGTCTTGGCGTACCGTGCGCGTGCGCGTACCGCGAGATATGGCCCCCCACCTGACCGAAAAGGGCTCCATTACTGTCTCGGGTGCATCGCTGACCGTCACCGCCGTCTCCCACCCCCAGGCCGACACCCACTGGTTTGAGGTGGGGCTCATCCCCGCTACCCTTGAAGCCACCACCCTAGGCGAGCTGACCGTGGGCGATACCGTCAACCTCGAAACCGACGCCCTGGCTAAGTACGTGCAGCGTATTCTGGCTGTCTCGGGTTCTGTGGCGGGTCTTGGCGTTACCCCGCGCAGCGCCGGCGGTGGAACCCAGCACCGGCCCGCAGCACTTGACACCGTAGGGAGAGCCATCGCCGAAATTGCCCGCGGCGGGGCCGTCGTTGTGGTCGATGATGAAGACCGCGAAAACGAAGGCGACATCATCTTCGCCGCCGAACATGCCACCGCTGAACTCATGGGCTTCACCATCCGCTATACCTCCGGCGTCATTTGCGCCCCCATGAGTGCCGCCCGGGCAGATGCCCTGAACCTGCCGCCCATGGTTGCGGTCAACGAGGACGCCAAGGGCACCGCCTACACCGTCACCTGCGACGCCCGCGAAGGCGTGACCACCGGCATCTCAGCGGCAGACCGGGCGCGAACTGTTCAGGTCCTTGCCGACCCGGCGTCCTCTGCTGGCGACCTGACCCGCCCCGGCCACGTACTGCCCCTGCGGGCGGTCGACGGGGGAGTGCAAGCCCGCCCCGGTCACACCGAAGCCGCCGTCGAGCTGTCTCTGCTGGCAGGTCTATCGGGCGTTGGTGTTATCTCAGAAATCGTGAATGACGACGGCACCATGATGCGCTTTGACGCCCTGCGCGCCTTTGCCACCGCCCACAACATGCCCATGATTTCCATCGCCGACCTGGTTGTCTACTTACAGGAGCGCGACGGTGAGTGATAAATACTTCTTGGTTGCTAGCTCGGAGCCGGTGCTGGTTCCCACACCCCACGGCCTGTTCGCGGTATCAGCTTTTGAGTTCGGTGACGGCACCGAGCACCTGCTGGCTACAGCCGTCGGTGCGGACGGGCGCCCCCTCCCCGCCGGTGAGCACGGCCAGGCCCACCTGGTTCGGTTGCACTCTGAGTGCGCCACCGGGGACCTGTTGGGTTCCTACCGCTGTGACTGCGGCCCCCAGCTAGAAAAAGCCCTGGCCACCGTGCAGGAGCTGGGCGGCTCGGTGCTGTACCTGCGCGGGCAGGAGGGCCGTGGCATCGGCCTGGTCAATAAGCTCCGCGCCTACGCCCTGCAAGATTCCGGGGCTGATACCCTGGATGCCAACCTGCAGCTGGGCTTTCCGGCAGATGCTAGAGACTATACCCAGGCGGCTCTCATCTTGAAAGCAGCCGGGCTCACCCGCGTCCGGCTACTAACCAACAACCCGGCTAAGGCTGAGGCCCTGACCGAGCTGGGGGTGCAGGTCACCGGGCTGGTGCCCGACGTGATTGCGCCCCGGCCCGAAAACGAGCGCTACCTGGCGACCAAGCGTGACCGTATGCGCCATATTCTTGACCACTAGGTACCATCTAATTCAGATTTACCCAGCTAAGTAAGAAAAACCCACCTGGTTCGTGGTCATTTCTGATTTAGCTGGTACCTACCCTTGAAACCCAACCCTAAGGAGAAACCCATGAGCGGAGCAGGAGCACCCGCCCCCAAACTCAACCCCTCAGAGACCGCAGGTCTGAAGGTCGCTGTCATCGCAGCGTCCTGGCACGCCCAGATCATGGACGGCCTGCTGGGCGGCACCCAGCGCGCCGCAGCGGACACCGGTATCGAACCGACCATCGTGCGAGTGCCCGGCACCTTTGAGCTACCTGTTGCAGCTGCTACCCTGGCTGAAAAGTACGACGCCCTGGTCGCCCTGGGCGTGGTGATTCGCGGCGGCACACCCCATTTTGATTACGTCTGTGACGCCGCTACCAGCGGCCTAACTAAGGTCTCTGTTGAAACCAAAACACCCGTGGGCTTTGGCGTGCTGACCTGCGACACCGAAGAACAGGGCCTGGACCGGGCAGGCCTACCCGGCTCCACCGAAGACAAGGGCTACGAAGCAATGGCCGCGGCGCTGGAAACCGTGGTGGCACTGCGCGGACTCTAAAACTTGCATGCCCGCCCCCGAACATTGTGAGCGGACGCCCGCCCTCCTGTCTTTACCGAAGATAGAAGGGCAAATATTTTTTTCATCTACGCAATAGAACTTATTTATAGTATTCTGGCCTTATGCAAGGGTGGACGGTCGAAGTAGGTTTCATTCAAGACTGGCTCATGGAACTACCAGCCAGGAGTACCTTCATGTGCTTGCGGCGCTTGAATACCTTGGGTCTGTAGGTCCTCATGGAGGTAGGCCCTTTATTGATCGCATTACTGGCTCGTCTTTACATAACCTCAAAGAACTGAGACCCCGAGGCCATGCAAAAAATATTAGAATCCTATTCATCTTTGATCCAGAACAACAGGCGATTCTGTTGGTAGCTGGTGACAAAACCGGCCAATGGAACAAATGGTACAAACAAAATATCCCCTTGCTGAGAAACGTTACGAAGAGTACCTAAGGAAGCGCCATGACAACTCTTGAAGAACTGAAGCAAATGCGCCCGGTCGATTCTCAGGAGCTACAGCGTCTTGTGAACGAAATGCATGCTGAAGCTCGTGTCTTTCAGCTACAGGAGCTCCGCAAAGACTTAGGCCTGACACAAACCGATTTGGCTGAAAAGATTGGTGTCTCCCAAAAAAGAATTTCCCAGCTGGAAAAAGGAGATATCGAGAGCGTCAGCATCAAAACTCTCCGCAAATATCTCGCTGCGCTTGGTGCAGACCTCACCGTCACGGCTAATTTTCCGGTAGGTGCGCGCCAGAAGATTTACAGCACCTTGTAAGACAGAGCGGCGCTGGAAACCGTGGTGGCACTGCGCGGATTCTAAAAACCTAGATTGCAAACCTGTCTGAAACTCCTTCGCTCAAGTCCTATGACCTTGGGTGAAGGAGTTTTTGACATCATCTCGACATAAAGACCTGAAAACTTCATAGCGGTGACCTTACTTCACATCTTGTCATACAGGGCGATTTTCAGCAGACAACCCTACGATTTTTATAAGCTAATCGGGTCAGAGTCGACATCAGCTGAAAAGCTCAGATTTGAAAGACATACATGAAGGCACATTTTGCACGCACCGTAGGGATGGTGCTTCTTGCTTCACTTGCCCTTACCTCCTGTGGAGGTGGCGACACCGCTACCGTCAAAAGGGTTATCGACGGCGATACCATTGAGGTTGAATACCAGGGGAAGGACGCCACCGTCCGCCTCCTTAATATCGATACCCCGGAAACCAAACACCCCAATCAAGTTGTAGAGTGTTTAGGCCCAGAAGCTAGCCAGTTCCTCACTGATATGCTTCCCGAAGGTACGCCCGTCACCCTTGAATTCGACCAAGAAAAGACAGACAAATATGACCGCCTACTAGCCGGGGTTTTCACAGAAGATGGAACCTTCGTCAATGAGGCCATCGCCCGCGAGGGGCTGGGGAATGCGATCAAAATAGCCCCCAACGAGAAGTTCTATCCCCAAATCCTCAAGGCCCAAGAAGAAGCTGAAGCTCAGAATCGAGGCCTCTTTGAGCTGGGCAATGACTGCTCAATCCAAAGTACGGTCCTCACAGTTGTAGATGCCATCGAAAACCCAGCCTCCCCGGAAGCCCTGATTGAGGCCTTCGAGGTAGCCGAAGAACTTCTCAATAATATTAACAACCCTGTTGAATTCACTGATACGGACTACGTCGCTAACCTGGTAGCCTCTGCCGGGTTTATCAAGCTGAAGAACCTCCTTTCAGACACCATTGAAAAGCACCGGGAAACCTACAATTCTTCGCTGGAAGAAGTCGCGGCCAAGAAAGCAGAAGAAGAACGCAAAGCTGAAGCTGAACGCAAGGCTGAAGAAGAGCGCCAGGCCGCTGAAGCTGCAGAAGCCCAAAGGGTAGAAGCTGAACGCCTAGCGGCTGAGCAGGCTGAAGTAGAGCGAGTTGCCGCTGAACAAGCAGCTGCGGCCCAGGCTGAAGCTGACCGGCTAGCTGCCGAACAAGCGGCCGAAGCAGAACGGCAGCGACAAGCTCAAGTAAATCAGCCAGATCCGGCTCCAAACCCGGCACCCGATTTGAATCAACAAGCTCCGGCTCCGGACTCTGCACCAGCACCAGACACTAACCCTTACCCCGGGTACACAGGGCCTCGTTGCTACGCACCTGGCGGTAAGAGCTGGACTCCCTGCCCGAATCACTGATTTTTTCCGGTAAGACTTAGCTGCCCTCCTTCCCCGCCGTGGGTAGGGGGGCGGGCGTCCGTACAGCTCACCCCTGCGCGTGTGACCGAAAGATGAAATCTAGACCTGCCCGGTAACGCCCCCGCTTCAAAGAACGGTAGGCTAGAGACCGTGAAGAACTTTGAAACCCTATTCGCAGAACTGGCCGAGAAGGCCCAAACCCGCCCCGAGGGCTCCGGCACCGTCGCTGAACTCGACAAGGGTGTGCACTTTATCGGCAAGAAAATTGTTGAAGAAGCAGCCGAGGTCTGGATGGCCGCTGAATTCCAGTCTGATGCCGAGTTCGCCGAAGAGGCTTCACAGCTGATTTACCATTTGCAGTGCATGATGATCGCCAAGGGACTGACTCCCGAAGATATCTACAAGTACCTCTAAACCACCACTGCAAAGGAAAAAATCTTATGCTGCGCGTTGCAGTTCCTAACAAGGGCATGCTGTCTCAGGCTGCTATCACCATGCTGACCGAAGCGGGCTACCTTCAGCGCCGCGACTCCCGTGAGCTGGTGCTCGTTGACCAGGAGAACGAGGTCGAGTTCTTCTACCTGCGCCCCCGCGATATTGCCGTTTATGTAGGCGAAGGTACCCTGGACGTCGGCATCACCGGCCGGGACCTGCTGCTGGATTCTGGCACCCACGCAGAAGAAGCCCTTAGGCTCGATTTTGCCCGCTCCACCTTCCGACTGGCTGGCCCTGCCGGTACCTACGCTGACCCGTCCGAACTTGAGGGCAAGCGCATTGCCACCAGCTACAAGCGTCTGCTGACCGACTACCTGGAACGCTCCGGTATTAAGGCTTCGGTGGTTCGGCTTGATGGGGCTATCGAGTCCTCGATTCGCCTGGGCGTTGCCGACGCCATTGCCGACGTGGTAGAAACCGGCAACACCATGCGCGCTGCCGGCCTTGAACCCTTCGGCGACCCGATTATGCGCTCTGAGGCCCTGCTCATTAAGCGCCCCGGCGTTGAGGACCACGCAGGGCTTGAGCGCCTGCGGCGCCGCTTGCAGGGTGTGCTGATTGCCCGCCAGTACGTGATGATTGACTACAACATCGAAGAGGCTAACCTGGGCGCGGCTAAGGAACTGACGCCCGGCCTGGAGGCCCCCACTATTTCACCGCTCTCGCGTGAGGGCTGGGTTGCTGTGCGTTCTATGGTGCCGCGTAAGGCTGCTAATAAGGTCATGGATTCCCTTTATGACATTGGGGGCCGTGGCATTCTCGTGACCGCAATTCAGGCCGCCCGCCTGTAGTCTTGCCCGGCGGCGTCCTTGCCCTTGATATGGGCGGACGCCGCCGCTTTAGTTTTTGATTCAAGGAAAGGGGGCGCGCCCGTGGGTGTTGCCATTCGTGTTATTCCGTGTCTTGATGTGGACGCCGGCCGCGTGGTCAAGGGCGTCAAGTTCGAGGGCCTGCGCGATGCAGGGGATCCGGTGGAACTGGCTAAGCGCTACAACGCTGAGGGCGCTGACGAGCTGACTTTTCTTGACGTGACGGCCTCGTCCTCTGACCGTCAGACTACTTTTGATGTGGTCTCTTCCACCGCTGAGCAGGTCTTTATTCCCCTGACCGTGGGCGGGGGAGTGCGCACCCCTGAGGACGTTGACCGTCTGTTGCGTACCGGGGCTGATAAGGCTTCAATCAACACCGCCGCAATTGCCCGGCCCGAGGTGATCAACGAGATTACCGAGCGCTTTGGATCCCAGGTTCTGGTGCTCTCAGCCGACGCCAAGAAGTCGGACGCTACTCCTTCAGGCTATGAGGTGACCACCCACGGCGGGCGTACGTCCACCGGCCTTGACCTGCTGGAGTGGGTTGCTGAGGCCCAGGAGCGCGGGGTGGGCGAGATTCTGCTGAACTCCATTGACGCCGACGGCACCAAAGCCGGTTTTGACCTGCCCATGATTCGGGCGGTGCGCTCCGTTGTCTCTGTGCCCCTGATTGCTTCGGGTGGCGCGGGCGCAGCCGAGCACTTCCCTCCCGCTATCGAGGCAGGGGCGGACGCGGTGCTGGCCGCTTCTATCTTCCACTTCGGCGAGGTCAGCATTGGGGAAGTCAAGGACGCAATCCGGGCGGCTGGGTACGAGGTGCGGTAGGAAAGCGTCTTGATGATGACTACTGAAGATGATTGGTTAGCAACTCAGGAAACTCTTTACCTTAGTTCTATCCCTGAAGTACGTGAGAGTATTGTGCAGGCTCGGCTAGAACCTTTAGACGAAGGCAGCGCAGAGCTTCCGTGGTGAACTAGCTAAACCACCGAGTGCTTTTAACAACTTGTACATTCTATGTGCAAAATTTTGTACATAGAATGTACAATTTGACCTATGACCTTCTATCCCAGATTCCTTGAGCCCAAGATACTTGACCTACTTGCTGTTGCGCCTGTCGTGATTATTGAGGGTGCTCGTGCGGTGGGGAAGACAAGCTTGGTGAACAAGCTGGCTCATGAGGGGTATCTGAAGGCAGTTTATTCGATGGCTGATACCGGTCTGCGAGCAGTGGTTGAGGCTGATACAGTGGGTTGGCTCCGTGGTTTAGAGTGGCCCTGCGCAATTGATGAAGCTCAGTTGGTTCCTGAGCTACCGGTTGCTTTGAAACAGGTTCTAGATGAGAACCAGGACTCAATTCGTCTGGTTCTTACTGGTTCTTCAAGCATTGGGCAAAGCGGCTTTGGTGGCACTGACCCCCTGGCACGCAGGGCTTTACGAGTGTCGTTAGAGCCTTTGAGTGAGGCAGAAATCAGCTCTCCCCATCAGCAGCCGTGGTCTGTGGTAGATGCTCTATTTGATGCAAATCCAGTTACAGGGGAACAAGTACAACCTCTGGATATTGAATCTGACGCGATTGTTTTAGGGGGTATGCCCCAGTATCGTCGGTTTGCTGGTAATTCAGTAACCTCTACTTTAGGGCTGGCTATTGACGAGGGTATAAGAAGCATCCTAACTCAGCGGGTGAGGCCTGGTGAGTCGTTTGATCAGGTGCGTGCACACGAGATTTTGGCTTATGTTTTAAGGCACCCTGCTTCGGAGCTAAATATTTCTGAAATGGGTAGGGAACTCTCAATGGACCGCCGTACAGTTGACTCATACCTCGACGCTCTCGAAAAACGCTTCTTGATATATGAGGTTCCTAATCTACATCGGGCTCCAAAGAGGTCTTTACGGTCTTCAGCTAAGTTTTTCCCTGCAGACGTGGCTTTATCCGCCCGGTCTTTGGTCAGTACGAGTGACGCACAGTTAGTTGATGCAGATGTACGAGGGCGTCTGGTCGAGACGCTGGTGATGCAGCAGATACGTTCCCATGCTGGTTGGGCTGAGCGTAGCGTGGAGATATTCCATTGGCGACAGCGGATTAAGAACAAGGACGTTGAGGTCGATGTAGTCTTGCGTGATTCTGCGGGTTCTCTCATTGCTGTGGAAGTGAAAGCTTCTGCGCGTGTAAAGCCTGAATTCTTGAAGGGGTTAAAGAGCTTTCAAGAATTGTATGGTGACCGGGTTGCTCGGGGGTTCGTTGTTTGTAATGTGACTCGGCCTGTGCCGTTAGGTGAGAATCTTTGGGCACTCCCCTTGGCTGCCTTGTGGGACGCTAGTTTGTGGCAGGGGCTGATGAACAGAGCGCGCGTAACTGCGATTGAGTCCCGTGAAGAGCTTGAGTCCTCTCAGAAGTCTGGCGATGTTGATGTGCGTGTAGTTGCTAGTTTCGCTGCGGCTGATGAGGGTTCTGTGTTGGCAGGGAATATTCGTGGCTTTGCTGAAGACGTTGCTGATGCTATTGAGGGTCTGTCTGGGTTGGGCGTTGAGCTTGTTTTTGATGATGATCCGGCACATTTTGCTTATGCGCTGGATGCGGACGCTGACGAGCAGGTGCCCCTTGTTAGCTTGGCTTTGGTGACGCCTCGTTGGGTGAAGCAGATAAGTGACTTGTCTGTGTTAGACGGTAAGAATGTTGTGCCGGTTCTATGGATTGCTAACTCTAAGATTCCAGAGGAACAGAGTAGGGCTGTTCTTGATTTATCGGATGTGCGTCGTGCAGATCGTGATTCCGCACAGTACCGCCTGGGTGTGGAGCAGGTGGCGGAGAGCTTGCTCTCTAAGATGTCCCACAATATCTAGTGGCTCAGCTCCTCCACCTTCTCGCCCCGCAGCAGTTCGTAGAGTCCCATTTCGAGCATGAACTCCACGAACTGCTCTGCGGGCATCTTCCACTTCGGCGAAGTAAGCATCGGCGAAGTGAAGGACGCAAACCGGGCGGCCGGGTACGAAGTTCAGTAGGGGTTGCTATAGCTGGTCAGATAAAGGTACCTGATAAATAAAGGTCTGGATTTCTTCACGGCTTGTGGTCACAGCCCCTGCCAATCTAAACCCAAATGCATGGAGTGCAGATATTGATGCTTTATTACGGGAATCAATCTCACAGTAGAACCTAACGGCGTTGTTACCCTGCGTCACTGTGTCTGAGAAATAGGTGCTCTGAACTGCACCTACACAAGCATTGAGCAAATGCTGAGATAACCCGTACCCTTGGTGGTCTATGCGAACTGACAAGTAGGCAATATGAAATGCCTTGCGCGAAGAGTTGTAATCAATGTAGGCAATTGCAAGAAGATGACCTTCAGCAACAAGCCCAACAAGTATTTCATGGGGAGTTCTAGCAACTTTTGAAATGCGAGTAGTCCTGACGAGTGACTGTACCGCTAGCTCCCATGGCGCGGGATGGAATCTACCTCTACCCGGCAGATAAGCCTGTTTTTCTGGCTGAGTGCAGACCCATTCTTCTATCTGCTGTTGATAGCTTGATGGCAGAGGGAACTCTACCGTACTCATAGCTTCCCTCACTGAGATAGACGGGCGAAAGCTTTTTCTAGGTCTTCTGCAGGCAGACTATTGTGGATGGATTTTGCCCGTTGTGCATAGACAACACGCTCTGCGTCTGTCAGCCCATCTGTGCCACGCGTATGTTCGGTGTGTGAGCTACGAGTTGTAGTTTTGCTACTGGTCTTTAGTACCTTTTTAGCTTTTCTGGCTGCTCTATACATCGCAGAAATCACAGCGCTGATAGTCATTTCCTACCCTACTATCCTAGATATGACATATTTGTTCTCTAACGTAGAGCCTATCGTTCTTACTCTATTTCTGGGAAGAGGGCTAGTAGTCATGGACCATGTCGAGAACTGCCTTGGCCTGGTACTTCCCGCCCGCCATTCAGATCGGCGCGGAAGCCTAGTTTGCAGCTATAATTTTCCACTTCGGCGAAGTCAGCATTGGGGAAGTCAAGGACGCAATCCAAGCGGCGGGGCACGAAGTTCGGTAGGAATATATCATTATGATTACGGGTTGCTCGTTCAACCTTCTATAGCCCTTTTGGGACTACTAGTAATAATTTTCCTTCAGATGGTGAGAACCTAATTAACACCTCAAAAAATTAAAGTGCGGTGGCTTGCTAAGGGTAGGATTGCGGTAGTTGCTCATTCCACACACAAGGGGGAACATCATGTCTACCACGCTCGAAAATTTACTGGACCATTACCGTAACAGCTCGACTAGCCCTCGCGACCTCGGTGACTGCTTGGAACTTTTATTTCGTCAGTACCTAGTCAATGATGGTGTTCAATCCCAACAGTACTCTAAAGTTTGGCTCTGGAACGAATGGCCTGAACGTAAAAACTTCGGCGACATCGGTATCGACCTAGTAGCACAACGACTGGACGGCGGACTCTCTGCAATCCAGTGCAAGTTCTACAAAGAAGACCACACCATTGTCAAGGGCGACATCGACTCCTTCCTCTCTGCATCATCGCGCCGCCCCTTCACCCACCGCGTTCTTGTCTCTACCACGTCGAAGTGGTCTAAGAACGCAGAGGAAATGCTGGATTCCCAGCTGATGCCTGTTCAGCGTATCGGTCTAAGCCAGATGGAAGAATCCAACATCGACTGGTCTACTTTCAACTTCGACCGCCCTGAACAAGATGTTGAAACCGTGCAGAAGAAGTCTCTGCTTCCGCACCAGCACAAGGCAGTCAAAGAAACTATCGAAGGTTTTGAAGAAGCAGACCGCGGCAAGCTCATCATGGCATGTGGTACCGGTAAGACATTTACCGCACTCAAGATCGCTGAAAAGTTTGCAGAGAAGAACGACGGCCGTGCCCGAGTCCTCTTCATGGTTCCTTCACTAGCTCTTATGTCGCAGTCTATTAAGGCTTTCTCTGACGATACCGAGCTACCCCTGCACGCTTACGCGGTCTGCTCCGATACTAAGGTGGGGCAAGGACGCCGCGCCACCGCCAACGACACCGGAGACACCAAGATTGAGGACCTCCAGATCCCAGCAACCACAGACGGTCTGACCCTTGCAGCAGCTATGGAAAACAACGAACTTGATGAAGGACTCACCGTTGTTTTCTCTACCTACCAATCTGTTGATGCGGTGACCGCTGCTCAAAACGCTGGTGTTCCTGACTTCGACCTCATTATCTGCGATGAAGCACACCGCACCACGGGCGTTACTCTAGCTGGTGAAGATCAGTCTCATTTCGTTAAGATTCATGATAACGACTTGGTGCGCGGTGATAAGCGCCTCTACATGACAGCAACCCCACGTCTCTTCAATGACAATGTGAAGAACAAGGCAAAAGAAGCAGACGCTGTTCTGACCTCAATGGACGATGAAGCGATGTTCGGCCCGGTTTTCCACCGAATTGGTTTTGGTGAAGCTGTAGAGCAGAAGCTATTGACTGATTACAAAGTTCTGGTTCTCGGTGTTGATGAAAACCAGGTTACGTCGTCATTCCAAGGCATTCTTGCTGATGAAGATAATGAGCTAAACATTGATGATGTTGCGAAACTTATTGGTTGCTGGAATGGTCTGGCTAAGCGTCGTGGTGGAGCCTTCGAAACCAGTTTCGGTGATGATTTAGCACCTATGAAGCGTGCGGTTGCCTTTAACAAATCCATCAAGGCTTCGCAGAACATTGCCAATGAGTTTGAAGAACTTGTCCGCGTGCACCTGCGTAACCTCGATAATGAAGACCCGACCGATGATCTCAGTGTCCAGGTTCAGCATATTGATGGTGGCTTCAATGCTCAGGCTCGTGCTGAGCGTTTGAACTGGCTGAAAGAAGATATTGAGTCTGAGAATCCGGTCTGCCGTATTCTGACTAACGCTCGCTGTCTGACCGAGGGCGTGGATGTTCCCAACCTTGATGCGGTTCTCTTCTTGAACCCGCGTAATTCTATGGTTGATGTGATTCAGGCTGTCGGTCGCGTGATGCGTAAGGCTGAGGGCAAAAAGTACGGTTACATTATTCTGCCCATAGCTATCCCTGAAGGCGTGTCCACGGCTGAGGCTCTTTCTGATAACAAGCGTTACAAGGTGGTCTGGCAGGTTCTTCAAGCTTTGCGTGCTCACGATGAGCGTATGGATGCAGCTATTAACCAGATTCTGCTCAATGATAAGAATCCTGAGTCTATTGTGGTTGAGATGGTTGACCTGCGTAAGAACACCGGTTCTTCTGAGGGCATTGGCTCTGCTGATGCTTCAGATGCTGGCGATTCTGATTTTCCGACTAGCAGTAGCCCCCAGGGTACTCAGGGTTTGTTGAACTTTCCTGCTGAGGAGTGGAAGGACGGCGTTTACGCCAAGATTGTTGATAAGGTCGGCACCCGTGAATACTGGGACGACTGGTCGAACGATATTGCTTCTATCGCGGGCAAGCATATCTCCCTGATTAACAGCCTGCTAGAAAATGCTGATGCTGAACTCGAGAGGGGTTTCTCTGAGTTTGTTGAGGGCTTGCAGACTATTCTAAACCCGGCCATTGACCGGGCCCAGGCGGTTGAGATGCTGGCTCAGCACTTGATTACTAAGCCTGTCTTTGACGCGATGTTCGCTGGTCATAAGTTCACCGAGATGAACCCTGTGTCCATGTCTATGCAGAATGTGGTGGATTATCTGGGTTCTAACGCTGCTTTTGAGCGTGAGCGTCAGTCCCTGGAGCCTTTCTACGAGTCGGTACAGAAGCGTGTTGCTGGTCTTGATAGTGCTGCCGGTAAGCAGGAGACCATTAAGTATCTCTATGACCGTTTCTTCCAGAATGCCTTCCCGCGAGTTGCTGACCGCTTGGGTATTGTCTTTACGCCGGTTCCTGTGGTGGACTACATCTTGCGTTCGGCTGATGCTGTCTTGCAGGATACCTTTGGTAAGTCCCTGTCTGATGAGGGCGTTTCGATTATTGAGCCCTTTGTGGGTACGGGTACTTTTGTGACTCGTCTCTTCCAGCTGGGTTTGATTCGCCCGGAGGATATGCAGCGTAAGTACACTCGTGAGCTCTACGCCAATGAATTGGTTTTGCTGTCGTACTATATTGCGGCGATTAATATTGAGACTGCTTATGCTGAGGCGGCTGATGCAGCTGGTGTTGGCGGCGAGTACCTACCTTTTGAGGGTATGGTTCTGACTGATACTTTCCAGCTGTCGGAGTCTGCGCGTCATTTGGATGTGCCTGGTTTTAAGGCGAATAGTGAGCGTGCGGCTCGTGAGTTGGAGCAGGATATTCAGGTGGTGGTGATGAACCCGCCTTATTCGGTTGGCCAAAGTAGCGCTAACGACGACAATAAAAATAATAAGTACCCAGCTCTGGATGCTACTATCGCGAATTCGTACGTTAAATTATCGACAGCAACTAACAAAAATGGTCTCTATGATTCCTATGTTCGTGGTATCCGTTGGGCTTCAAACCGTATTAACGGTAATGGTGTCATTGGGTTCATCTCCAATGGTTCCTTTATCGATGGCAATACTGCTGATGGTATTCGTAAGACTTTTGTGAATGAGTTTTCGAAGATTTACGTCTATAACTTGCGAGGCGGAATTCGGGGTCGATCTGGTGAAAATGCTAAGCGGGAGGGACAGAATATTTTCAATATTATGACCCCAGTAGCGATTTGTGTTTTGGTCAAGGACTCTTCGCATACAGGGGCAGCTAAATTGAACTATGCTGATATTGGAGAGTATCTTTCTCGCGAAGAAAAGCTTGACATTATCACGAGTGAGGAATCGATTCGCGGTACGAGCTGGGAGACTGTTGTCCCCAACGAAGCTGGCGACTGGATTAATCAGCGTGATGAGAAGTATGACTCTTATCAGCCAATTGGTGATAAGGCAACCAAGGGTAAGAAAGATACACCAGCCGTATTCCAGCTGTACTCTAGCGGTCTAAAAACTAACCGTGATGCTTGGGCATATAACTTTTCTAAGAACAAACTCGAATCAAATATGCGAAGCATGATTGATTTCTATGCAAGCCAGATTGGACTAGCCGAGCCTGTACTAGATTCAACACAGATTAGCTGGAACAGATCACTGCTTAAGTATCGTGAGCAAGGGAAAGAGCTCGCTTTCGAACAGGATTCCGTCAGAGCATCGTACTATCGTCCGTTCTGTAAGCAAACCGCATATTTCAATCGTGAACTCAACGATATGATTTATCAGCTTCCAAAGCTGTTTCCCACCTCGAAACATAAAAATATAGCGATTGGTGTTAGCGGAGAAAGGCGTAAAAACTGGTCTTGCTTGGTAACCAGCACCTTGCCAGACCTGGAAATGATTTCAAAGGCTCAGTGGATGAGCCTATACACTTATGAACCAGTATTAGCTTCAGACGGTGGTTTTAACCTAGAAGTCGCTGATGGCAAAGTGATTGGTGACTATGTTCGTAAAGATAACATCACTGACGCGACGTTGAAGAAGTATCAGGAACACTACGAAGATTCTTCTATTGCTAAGGAAGATATTTTCTACTATATCTATGCTCTTTTGCACCACTCTGACTACCGCGAAAAATACGAAGCTGATTTGAAGAAAATGTTGCCTCGTATTCCTTTGGCACGGGGTTTCTCAGAGTATGTAAAAGTCGGTCAAGATCTGACTGACTTACACCTGAATTATGAGTCTGCTGCACTTTACCCTCTGAAGGTTGTTTATAAGAAGGATGTTCCTACTTCCGAAGATGCGCAGTATGACTTCTTCAGGGTGAAGAAGATGAGCTTCGGCAAGGGCAAGGACCAGAGCAAGATTATCTATAACGAGAACATCACTTTTGAGGGTATTCCAGATGAGGCTTATGGATATGAGGTGAATGGTCGTTCTGCTCTTGCGTGGATTATAGAGAGCTATCAGGTGAAGACTCATAAGGATTCTCAGATTACGAATGACCCGAACGATTACTCGCGTGAAGTAGGCAATCCCCGCTACATTGCAGACCTGCTGCAACGTATCATGACGGTCTCACTAGAGACTCAGAGGCTGGTCAATTCTCTGCCGAAGTTTGAGGTAACCGAATAAGAACAAGGGGTGGTGGCTAAGGAATTGCTTAGCCACCATAACTTTTGGGAGATGCTAAAATAGACTTGCTATTTTTCTATGATAATTAGGTCATAATAACCAGATATTTTCTTTAGTATAAAGGTGGAGAGGAACCCAAACTATGGAAAAATCCAAAAAGCGTATAGCTGTTTTATTTGGAGCTGGTGCGTCTGTCGACGCGGGTCTTCACCAAACACAAAAGTTAGCTCAAATGGTATTAGAAAGAGCGAACCAAAGTAGGACACATGCATCTGGCTTGCCTGCAGCTTGGGTTCAATCACTCAATTTTATATATGGTTCTATGGTTGATTTCGAATCAAGGGAAGGTGGAAATCCTCTAAAGGCAGTTGATTTTGAAAGATTGGTATCTGCAATTCGCCTTTTGCAGAATCCAGATAACCATGAATCGGCTCCCTTTATTATGAGCTGGAAGCCAGGTTCAGCTGGCTTTTCGTCGTCTACTAGGCCTGACACGTCCTCACACTCATTTGAAAGAGCTTTCAATAGCGCGATTGCAGGTTCCATCAGTAACAATCGACATGGAACTAGCGAGCTATATCAAGAAGTTCGTAACCTCATCGGATTTAGACCTGAGCTCAGAAAATCGTTTGAAGAAGCAGAATACAATGTGTTCGACCTAGTAAAAAATATCCTGAATGAGCTCAAGGACACGCAGTATTTACGTCCTCTTGCTAAACTTGCTGAAATTCAAGAAGAAGGACTGGACATTCTAACCCTTAACTATGATTTAGCCGTTGAATCAATGGCAGAGCAACTTGAGGTCAATGTAAATTATGGTTTTGATGAATGGCGCCCTGGAACTCAGCTTAAGTGGAATCACACGCCAGGAAATATCAACCTTATCAAAATGCACGGCTCTTTAAACTGGCACGAAACATCTCAACGTTATTTCCTTCCTCATGTTACAGCCGAAACTAATTTAGCTCCTGTCTCTGGTCGGCCTTGGATCGTTCTGGGTGACAAAGAAAAGCTATCGACGAAGGGTCCAACGTTAGACTTGCTGCGAGCTGGTGAAGAAGCTTTGGAACGTGCAGACCATCTTGTCGTTGCAGGTTACTCGTTTGCAGATGAACATATCAATAATCTTATTTTTGCCTGGTTGGAGGGCGACAAGTCCCGTTCTATTGCAGTAATCGACCCAGGCTTTCCGATGTATGCAAACGCTTGGGGTAAAGAAAAGTCTGCAAGGAATTATTTGATGGAAGCATATTCACTTCGTCTAAAGGTAATCCGTCAAGGAACCGCTTGCGCACTAGAATCAGCTTTGAATCTATCTTCAATTACAGTACCTCAACAATGGTTTTCAGTTGAGGAAGAAGAAACTGATGGTGATCAGCGAAGCGTAAAATTAACTCTTCTGGGGCCCCCGTTGGGTTATGTTAATTTTTATTCAAATTATTCATCTGGTAGAGGCTTCAGGGACCCGATAGAGACATATGTACTCCCGGGCGAGGCAGTGCAGGTTACTCCTGGTCAGGAATCTAATTTTCAAGGGTGGGATACCGAAGATACCAAAACATTTATTATTAACGCCCAAAAAGATGTGGATATCATATTTAATATTAATGCTTATACTCGGGAAAATGATGCCCCAGTTCGCTTTGATTATAGATTTGGTTCGGACAAGTTGGAAATATGAAAATTTTGAATCTTTGTAATATCTAATATAATTCAATCAATTTCAAGGTTGGACTAACCTACAAGGGGCGTGCGGTTTTTCTGACTTGCTGTTAGATTTTTGAATCCAATTTAATTTTCATTAATTAAAAGGTTTATTAAAATATGTCAAATACTACATTCCACGTATCTAATTTTTGGTTTAATTACTTGATAAAACGTTGAATTCTATATGGATTATATGTTAATGCTGAAAAATAAAACTTCACTAGAAGGAAGAAACCGCAAAGTGAAAACCCGCCCCTTCACCCAGGTCGATGTGTTCGGCTCGGCTCCGCTCAATGGCAACCCCCTCGCCGTGGTGCTCGACGGCAGCGGCCTCACCGATGTGCAAATGCAGGACTTTGCCCGCTGGACCAACCTCTCCGAAACCACCTTCATCACCCAACCGACTGACGCTCGGGCCGACTACGCCGTCCGCATCTTCACCCCCGGCGGAGAACTGCCCTTCGCCGGGCACCCCACCCTGGGCAGCGCCCACGCCTGGCTAGAAGCAGGTGGCGAGCCGCAGCGCCCCGACGTCATCGTGCAAGAATGTGCCGCCGGGCTCATCGACATCACCCGCAGCGGCCAAGAGCTCGCCTTCGCCGCCCCGGCAACCGTCCGCACCCGTGCCCTCGACGAGGCAACCCTTGCAGAAATCGCCACCGCCTTAGGGTTAGAGCGCAGCCAGATTCTCTCCCACCAGTGGGTCGACAACGGGCCCGGCTGGTCCGCCGTCGAAATCGCAGACCCCGACCGCCTGCTCGCCCTCACCCCGGACTTCGCCCGCGGCACAGACCTCAAACTCGGCGTCTTCGCCATGCACCCGGAAGGTTCAGATATCGCCTACGACATCCGTGCCTTCGCGCCCGGTATCGGTGTTTCTGAGGACCCGGTCACCGGCTCCCTCAACGCCTCCGTCGCCCAGTGGCTCGCCCGCGAAAACCGGGTCGCCGGAACCTACACCGTCCGCCAGGGCACCTGCCTGCACCGCGACGGCAGACTCACCATCACGGTAGGGCAGGACGCCGGCCCCACCGGCACACCCGACATTTGGGTTGGCGGGACAACCCACACTCTCATCAGGGGAGAGATTAGCCTCTAGGTCTTTTGGTTACATTCGGGAGCAACTGTGATATAAAGGTGTGTGGCGTCACCCACCGCCCAGCGCTTTGCCCCTGTGACTCTAGCAAGCAGGCCTCCAGTGCGAAGGGAAGAGAATTCTCGGGTTGCACCGGCATACCATGGCCGAGGCAGGCACCACCGAACCGTCGATTGATACCGCAGCTAGAGTGCGAAGAAAGTCGATACCCGTGACTGCCCAATCAAACTTCAAAAAGTTCGTGCGCGCCCGCATGGAAGAAACCGGCGAAAACTACACCACCGCCCGAGCAGCCCTGCTCAAGACCAGGCCGACGACCGACGTCCTAACCGATCCCCGCGAACAAGCCTACGCAGAGCACCGCACCGTCGTTGACCGTTTTCTGCAGGGCGGACGCCTGACCTCCTGGCCCTCCAAGCGCCGCACCCGCGCCCACCTGCTGCTGCATCGGGTGACCTATTTTGAGCCAGGGCGCACCTACACCGAGAAACAGGTTAACGAGATTCTGGCCGCCCTCTGGCAGGACTATGCTTTTATGCGTCGGGAAATGGTCGAGTACGGTTACCTGGTGCGAACCGCTGACGCCTCCGCGTATTGCCTGGCAACCCGGGCTCCCGACCGGGCAGGTACCGTGCTGGCTGCCGAGGCTCCGGCCTGGGAAGCTATGTGGCTGCCGGGTTACCTGACAAGCTAAGAAGGTGAGGCATCCATGTTTGGGCTGAAAACAACCGTGAAAACGGTTATCTTTCTCGATGCCTTTGCCAGTGCAACTATATATTTTCTGCTTCTTTTCCGCTTCGCCCAGGATTCAAGCCCTTGGGGGATGACAGCTGTAGCTTTAGTCAGCATGCTCACCGGCGCAGTCTGCGCTGCACCTTTGGGAGCATGGGTTGACCGGAGCAACCTAAGAACTTTGTGGATTGGCTCTACTAGCACGAGTGCCTTTTTGACCCTGGGGTTGCACCTAACTTCTACTCCGTGGTTTTGGCTAGTACTCCTAGCCTGTATAACTGCTGCTGAGGTGGTCAGTGGAACTGTTATTTTCAAGGCTCTTCCTAAGACTCCCGGTATGACACAGACTTCTGCAAGTTCATTCCTTGTGGGGATGGGAGCTGTGCTTGGTGTGGTCACTCCGGCCGGTGCGGCCTTGCTCTACGTAGTAGCACCCCACGCCTGTTTCTTGCTTGCCTTCGCCTTACAAGTCCCGGCAGTACTACTGTTACTTAAGGTTGCTCCGAAGGGTGAGGCTCCTCAACTTAAGAAACTCAGTTTCAAAGACGCTGCCCTCGGGCTGGGGGCTTTGAGCAAGAGTTTAGGGCTTCTAGCCTACCTTCCGGTGATGTACTTGGTTGTGATTGCAACGTCAGCAGAAGACCTCTCTGGCCTTATCTACCTCCAGCAGGTGGGTGGCGACTTTATCGACGGATCCTTCCCTGGCATGGTAGAAAACCCAGAGCCAGCAGGCTATGCTGCCCTAACCGCCTTCTGGTCGCTGGGGCTTCTACTTGGTTCGGCTATACCCAATCGGCGCTGGTTTTCACTGTCTACCTATCAAACTTTGATAGTAGGTGGTCTGGTTATATCCTTGGCTATTTTGGCGGAAGGAATGTTTCCCTATGCACCTGTGATTGCTGTGGCCTTTTTGATTGGGGGAATAGGTAATGCCGTGCATAATGTGGGGGTGCGTTCTTCTGTTTATGAGCAAGTTCCTGAAGAGCATACTGGCCAGGTATGGGCTATGGTGAGTGTGAGCTTTACACTTCTGGCCGGTTTAGGCAAGATGCTGGGAACCCCGTATCTCTTAGGCGAACCTCAGCAGGTGGTAATCGGCTGTGGGGCTATAGCCACAGGGGCAATAATGCTTTTCTTAGTTCTTCGGCTGATTCGTCAACGGATTCGCTAGTGATCAGGGTTCCCGACCAGGCAGGTACCGTGCTGGCTGCCGGGCTACCTGACCGCCGAGGATATTTAGCAACTAGGGGCCAGATTCCTCCCTTTATGAGGTCCTTAGCCCACCTCAACCCGGGCCGCAGCCTCGCGCCCGAAGAGGTAGAGCACCAGTTCGCCCGGATCGCCGGTTAGCACGGTTGCCACCCGGCCAGCAGGCGGGGCGAGCACGGTATGAACAGCGGGGGAGTAGCCCGGGGCTTCCAACACCAGCCCGTCAGTGTACTTCTTCCCAGCCATCATACGGGCCCGCGCCCGCAGCACCTGCCAGATCTTCTCCTGCACGCCCTCAGCCAGCGCGCGCGGGGCCAGCTCCTCGCCGTCAGCGGGGGAGGCGCGGCGGACGTCCTCGGTATGCACAAAATACTCAATCAGGTTCATGGCCTCATCCAGGCCGGGAAAGTGCGAGCGCATGTGCAGGTAGCCTGGCAGGGCCTCAAAGTCGCGCAGGGCCTTCTCGTAGCGGCGCTGGCCGGCCAGTTCATCGGCCAGCTGGTTGGTAGAGCGCTCGGTGCGGGCTCCTAGCGGGCCGCCCATAACCCCGGCTGCCAGGGTGGGCTTGGACTCGCGCAGCAGCAGGTGGGCTGCCAGGTGGCGGGTTTCCCAGCCCTCACAGAGGGTGGGGGCGGACGGCCCGGCGTCGGCAAGAGCCTGCACGAGAGCGGATCGTTCGGAGGTAACAAGGGCTGAAGAGGTCATAGCTCCCAGTCTAGTCCCGATGACAGGCCCGGGAGCAGGAGCCGCAGGGCTTGGGGCGCAGGTTACGACATGCAGGAAACATTCAGCTCTCACGCACCGGTTCTTGACCTGCGCCAGCTAGGCTCTTATCAGCCCCACCGTGAAAGGTTCTATGCCAGTTTCTACCAAAGCCCGCCTGAGCCCCCTGTTTGCCCTGGCTGCCCTTGCCGTCAGTGGCTGTTCGGCATCCTTCCAAGGAGCATCCCGGGAGGATCTGCCCACCACGCTGCCCGCCGCGCCTGAGCAGGTGCTGCCGGCGTCCGCGCAGGAAAGCCCCTCAGACCAGACCCCCATCATTGAACTGGCAGATAGCTCCTGGCTTGATGCCACCGCTGAGGCCACCGATATTCCCCGGCGGGTGCTGGCAGCCTACGCCGGGGCATCCTTGCGCGTGGCCCAAACCTACCCGGAATGTCAGCTGGGCTGGAACACCATCGCGGGTATCGGTGCGGTCGAAACCCTGCACGGCACCTACCGGGGTTCCAGCACTGACCACGATGGAAATGTAACCCCCAAGATTTTTGGGCCCTCCCTCGACGGCAGCCCCGGAGTCATGGCTATCGAAGACTCCGATCAGGGTCAACTTGATGACGACACCGAGTGGGACCGGGCGGTGGGGCCCCTGCAGTTTATCCCCTCCACCTGGGACTACATCGGGCAGGACGGCAACGCCGACAGTAAACGCGACCCCCACCACATCGACGACGCGGCCCTGACCACCGCCGTCTACCTCTGCCAGGGCCAACGCGATACCAGCACCGATGAGGGCTGGCAACGCGGAGTGCTAGCCTACAACCGGTCGGTAGCCTACGCCAACCAGGTAGCCCACCAGGCAGCAACCTACGGGCAGGCAGCCCCGACCGCAGAGAACACCAGCGCAGAGAACATCAGCGCGGACGCCACCACCGGCGCAGCTACCAGCTCGTAGCCAGATGCTGAGAGCCGCCCCAGCCCCGCTACCGCCATCAGCTAGGATGGAAAGGTGACTACACCAGCACCAAGCGCCACCGACGGCGCAACCCTGCCCGCCGATATTGCTGACCGCCTCAAGCGCGACGAGAACGGCCTTTTTGCTGCCATCATCCAGCAGTACGACACCCGCGACGTGCTCATGCTCGGCTGGATGAACGACGAAGCCCTGCGCCGCACCCTCACCGAAGGGCGGGTCACCTTCTGGTCCCGCTCCCGCCAGGAATACTGGCGCAAGGGAGACACCAGCGGCCACTACCAGTACGTCAAAAGCGTCAGCATCGACTGCGACGGCGACGCCCTCCTCATCGAAGCTGATCAGGTAGGGGCAGCCTGCCATACCGGCACCACCACCTGCTTCCACGCCGGAGGCGCCCTGCCAGCTGCCACCGGCGTCCGCCCCGAATAGCACCCCAGACACACCACAACCAGAGGACACCATGCACGACTTGGGAATCGTAGAACCGACCCTAGAAGAGTTCCGTGAACTAGCTGCCAGCCGCCGCGTCATCCCCGTGCGTGTCAAGGTTCTTGCAGACGCCATGACCCCCATCGGCATCTACCGTGCCCTGGTTGCTGCCGACGGGGTGCCCGCCCCCGGCACCTTCCTACTGGAATCAGCCAACGAACTCAAGCAGTGGTCTCGCTACTCCTTTATCGGTGCCTCAAGCCGCTCAACCCTCACCACCAAGGACGGCAAGATTGTTTGGCAGGGTCTGACTCCTGCCGGTGCCCCCGTCGAGGGGGACCCCGTTGAAGCTATCCGCCAGACCCTAGAGATGCTCCACACCGAGCCCCTGGCGGGGCTGCCCCCGCTCACCAGCGGCCTGGTCGGCTACATGGGCTGGGACGTGGTGCGCCACTGGGAAAAGCTGCCCGGTGGACCAGCGGACGACGTCAACCTGCCCGAATTCGCCCTCAACATCGTCTCAGACATGGCAGTGCACGATAACGCCGACGGCACCGTCACCCTGATTGCCAACGCCATCAACTTCAACGGCACCGATGAAAACATCGACGCCGCCTACGCCGACGCCCTCTCCCGCGTCTACGCCATGATGGACAAGCTGGCCCAGCCCGCCCCCGACTCCGTCTCAACCCTCACCGGCACAGCAAACGTCGAAGCAAAAGTCGCCCAGGTCAAGCACACCTGGGCTGAACAGGGCTTCTTGGATGCTATCGACAAATCCAAGAAAAACATCCTGGACGGCGACGTCTTCCAGATTGTTATCTCCCGCCGCTTTGAAGCCGAGAACCGCGCCAGCGCCCTGGACGTCTACCGGGTACTGCGCCAGTCCAACCCCTCGCCCTACATGTACCTCTTCAACTTCGAGTCCACGGTCGATGGCGAGCCCTTCCAGATTGTCGGCTCCTCACCCGAAGCCCTGGTCACCCTCAAAAACGGCACCGCCACCACCCACCCCATCGCCGGGTCCCGTCCGCGCGGTGCCACCCGCGAAGAAGATACGGCCCTGGCCGAAGAACTCCTGGCCGACGAGAAGGAACGCTCCGAGCACCTCATGCTCATCGACCTGGCCCGCAACGACCTCTCCCGCATCGCAGTACCCGGTTCTGTCAATGTCACCCAGTTCATGGAAATCGAGCGCTTTAGCCACATCATGCACATCTCATCCGAGGTGCAGGCCCAGTTGGCCGAGGGCATGAATGCCTACGACGTGCTGCGCGTGGCCTTCCCCGCAGGCACCCTCTCCGGTGCCCCCAAGCCTCGCGCCATGCAACTACTGGACGAGTACGAGGTCAGCGCCCGCGGCGTCTACGGCGGTGTGTGCGGCTACTTCGATTTTGCGGGCAATATGGACATGGCCATTGCCATCCGCACCGCCGTGCTCAAGAGCGGGCGGGCCTATGTTCAGGCAGGAGCCGGTATCGTCATGGACTCGGTGCCTGCCTCTGAAGCCCAGGAAACCGTGAACAAGGCGGCAGCCCCCCTGCGCGCTGTGCTCACCGCTTCGGGCCTGGCCCCTCTGTCAACCGAGGTGATTGACTAGATGTCACAGCCAGCAGAGCACACGGACGCCGCCCAGCCCTTAGGTGGTAGCCAGGGCGGTCTCACGGGGGGAGGCTCGGCCCCTAGGTGGGCGCGCCCAGGCACGGTTATGCTGGGGTCAGCTGCCGCCGCCGCTACCGCCTTCCTGGCAACTCTGCCCACGTGGATTCAGGCTGAGGTGTCTACCGTTCTTGAAACCTCAACAATCGAAATATCGGGGGCAGATGCGGCTCCTGCTGTTTCAGCTCTTGCCCTGGTCGCCCTGGTTGCTTCGGTTGCTTTACGGATTGCGGGGCCTAAGCTCCGCAAGCTACTGGCAGTATTGATAGTGGGTGTGGGTGTGGGTGTCGCTTTTGCGGCCTTTGGTGTTCAAGCTGACCCGCAGGCTGCCTCACTGGCTCAGGTGAGCGCTGTAACCGGCACCAACGCTGCCGCCAACTCCTATAGGGTGACCGCCCTTCCCCTGCTAGCTGTTGCCGCCGGCGTTCTCGTCTGTCTCGCCGGTTTCTGGGCGCTGCTGGCATCGAGGCACTGGAAGTTCAGGCAGAAGTATGACCGTTCAGCTGCTCGTGCTGCCCGCCTTGCTGCCACCGATGAGAACCCCGATGAGATTGACACCTGGGACTCGCTGACCGAGGGTAAGGACCCCACCCAGTAGGGAGCACCGTCTAAAACGAGTCAAGCCGCAGGCCCGCTGTGATACTGCCGGGCCTGCGGCTTTTTGCTTGCTGTATCCGCCCTATTGGGGGTTAGCTGCCAAAGGAGCCTTCGAGGCGGCTGCGGGAGCCGGGGTGTAGGAGCACCACCTGGCTGATGAGTTCATCGCCTGACCAGGTGCTGCGCAGCAGGCGCAGGCAGGGGGTGGCCGGAGTGATGTGCAGGTCGGACGCCTGGGCGCTGGTAGGTAGCACAGCCTCAACGGTGTGCGTGCCCCGGGTAATAGGGGAGCACTGCCCCAGGTAAAAGTTGGGGGTAATACTGGTGAAGTCCTGCTGGAGATAGTCGGGGATAGCCTGAGCGTTCACGTAGCGCTCTTCGCGCTGAATGGGTAGCCCATCGTCGTAGTGCACCAGCACGCTGTGAAAGACCCTCTCGCCCAGCTCGGGTGCTAGGCGGCGCTGGGCCTGGTTAGCCGTTATCTCTTCGAGGGTGAGCACCCGGCTGCTGTGGGTGTGGCCGCGTTCGGTAATTTCATCGGCAATATTGCGTACCTCAAAGAGGGCTGAGGAGTTTTTGTGCTCTGCCACGAAGGTGCCCACTCCGCGGGTACGCACCAGCAGACCTTCAAGCGTCATTTCGCGAATAGCGCGGTTGACGGTCATGCGGGAGAGCCCTAGGGCGCTGGCTATTTCGTTTTCTGAGGGGATGGTTTCACCTGCGTCCCAGTGCCCGCTGTTGATTTGCTCGGTGATGATGGTTTTGAGGAGCTGGTAGGAGGGTGCCTTGCGGTCTTTGTGGTCAGCGAACTGCTGGGACAAGTCGGTGATTTTTTCCACGCCTACTCCATTGACAAGTAGTTGTATATACAAGAAGATGGGTGTGTGACCCCCTTCATCTTCCCACTGTACCGCCCCGGTGCGGTCAGGTAAAAGTAAAGATCCAGAAGCCGGGCGAAGTAGACCATCATGTACAAAGGAGTAGGCATGACCACCAGCGGCCCCCGCCCTGTCCGCGCCCCTCGCGGCCCTGAACTCAACACCCTCGGCTGGCAGCAGGAAGGTGCCCTGCGCATGCTCATGAACAACCTTGACCCCGAGGTTGCAGAGCACCCCGATAACCTGGTGGTCTACGGCGGCACCGGCCGCGCAGCCCGCTCCTGGGAAGCCTTTGACGCCATCGTCGCCACCCTCAAGACTCTCAAAGATGACGAGACCATGCTGGTGCAGTCCGGTAAGCCCGTGGGTGTCTTCCGCACCAACGAGTGGGCACCTCGCGTGCTACTGGCTAACTCCAACCTGGTGGGTGACTGGGCCAACTGGGAGCACTTCCGCAAGCTCGAAGCCGAAGGCCTGATGATGTACGGCCAGATGACCGCGGGCTCCTGGATCTACATCGGCACCCAGGGTATTCTGCAGGGCACCTACGAGACTTTCGGCGCGGTTGCCCGCAAGCGCTTTGGCGGCACCCTGGCTGGCACCATTACCCTCACCGCAGGTCTGGGCGGCATGGGCGGGGCCCAGCCCCTGGCTGTGACCATGAACGAGGGCGTCGCAATCTGTGTGGACGTGGACGAGTCCCGCGTTGACCGCCGCATCGACCACAAGTACCTGGACGTCAAGGCCCGCGACCTGGACCACGCCCTGGAACTGGCGGTTGAGGCCCGCGACGCCAAGAAGGCCCTGTCTATCGGTGTGGTCGGCAATGCCGCCGAGATCTTCCCCGAGCTGCTGCGCCGCAAGGCCCCCATCGACATCGTCACCGACCAGACCAGCGCCCACGACCCGCTCAGCTACCTGCCCACCGAGGTCAGCTTCGAAAACTGGAAGGCAGAGGCTACCCGCGACCCCGAGCTCTTCACCCAGCGCTCCCGTCAGTCTATGGCAGCCCACGTTGAGGCCATGGTGGGCTTTATGGACGCCGGTGCTGAGGTCTTCGACTACGGCAACTCTATTCGCGATGAGGCCCGCAAGGCAGGCTACCAGCGAGCCTTCGACTTCCCCGGCTTTGTGCCCGCCTACATCCGCCCCCTCTTCGAAGAGGGCCTGGGCCCCTTCCGCTGGTGCGCTCTTTCCGGTGACCCCGAGGACATCAAGAAGACCGATGCGGCTATTCTCGAACTCTTCCCCGAGAACGAGCACCTGGCGCGCTGGATCACCATGGCCGGTGAAAAGGTCGCCTACGAGGGCCTGCCCGCCCGCATCTGCTGGCTAGGCTACGGCGAACGCCACAAGGCAGGCCTCAAGTTCAACGAAATGGTGGCAAACGGTGAGCTCTCTGCCCCCATCGCCATTGGCCGTGACCACCTGGATTCCGGTTCGGTAGCCTCCCCCTACCGCGAAACCGAGCGCATGAAGGACGGCACCGACGCGGTTGCTGACTGGCCCCTGCTCAACGCCCTGGTCAACACTTCATCGGGTGCCTCCTGGGTCTCCATTCACCACGGTGGCGGCGTAGGTATGGGCCGGTCTATCCATGCGGGCCAGGTCTCCATCGCAGACGGCTCTGAGCTGGCAGCTGCCAAGCTGGAGCGGGTGCTGACCAACGACCCCGGCATGGGCGTGATTCGTCACGCGGACGCCGGTTACGAGTACGCCCAGCAGGTTGCCGCTGAGCGCGGTGTTCGTATTCCCATGCAGGAAAACCGCTAGTCATGACCAGCCGTCTCTTGACCAATATCGGGTCGCTCGTCACCAATGACCCCACCCTTGGCCGGGGGCCGTTGGGCGTGCTGGAACAGGCCGCCCTTGTGGTGGAGCAGGGCCGTATTGCCTGGGTTGGCCCTGCCAGCCAGGCACCGGCGTCCGACCGCTGCGTTGATCTGGGCGGGCGAGCTGTGCTGCCGGGTTTCGTGGAATCCCACTCCCACCTGGTTTTTGCCGGGGACCGCTCCCACGAGTTCGCTGCCCGTATGGAGGGCAAGCCCTATGAGGCCGGTGGCATCCGCACCACCATCGAGGCCACCCGGGCCGCCAGTGCAGCCGAGCTAGAATTCAACACCCGCTCTCTCATGCAGGAGTACGCCCGGGCCGGGGCAACCACGATTGAGGTAAAGACCGGCTACGGCCAGTCAGCAGAGTCTGAGCTGAAGTCGGTGCAGGTCGCCGCTGCCTGCACCGACGAGGTCACCCTGCTGGCTGCCCATGTGGCTCCGCCGGAGTACCGGGATAAGCAGGACGAGTACGTTCAGATGGTGGTCGACACCATGATTCCCGAGTGCGCCCCCTACGCCTCCTGGATCGATGTTTTCTGCGAGCGCGGGGCTTTTAGTGAGGACGAGTCGCGGGCAGTTCTGCAGGCAGGAATGGCTGCCGGTTTGAAGGCTCGCGTGCACGGCAACCAGCTGACCTACGGGGCCGGTGTGCAGCTGGCAGTGGAGCTGGGGGCTGCCAGCGTGGACCACGTGGTCTACCTGTCGGACGCGGACGTGGACGCCCTGGCCAACAGTTCTACGGTGGCTACGGTGCTGCCCGGTGCAGACTTTTCTACCCGGGGCGACTACCCCAATGCCCGCCGCCTGCTGGATGCCGGGGCTACCGTGGCCCTGGGGGCTGACTGCAACCCCGGCACCTCCTTCACCACCTCCATTCCCTTCTGCATTGCCCTGGCCGTGCGGGATCTTCACATGAGCCCGGACGAAGCTATCTGGGCAGCAACCGCCGGGGGAGCGGCAGCCCTGGGTCGCACCGACATCGGTGCCCTGACCGTGGGAGCCCGCGCCGACGTCCTGGCCCTGGACGCCCCCAACCACCTGCACCTGGCCTACCGGCCCGGCGTGCCCCTGGTCGCCGGCGTCTGGAAGGACGGCCAGACAGTCGTACCCCTGCACCGGGAGGAGATCTAGTGATACAGGTACAGACCGACCGCCCAGCCCCGGCCTGGAAGGGACGCAACGACGGGCCCGGCACCGAGTACCGCAGGCTCTTCCAGGCGGTGCAGCCGGCCAGTCAGCTGAACCAGCAGCCGGACGCCGTCTTCATCGGTTTTGCCTCCGACGAGGGCGTGCGCCGCAACCAGGGGCGCCCCGGCGCAACAGAGGGGCCAGCTGCCCTCCGCAAGGCCCTGGGAACCCTGGCCCTGGCACGGGCCTTTGGGAGTGACCGGCGTGCTGATGTGGTCTTAGCCGACGCAGGTGACGTCCTCGTTGAAGACGACCACCTCGAAGCCGGCCAGGAGCGCCTGGGCCAGGCTGTCGCCTCCGTCCTCGACGCTGGGAGCCTGCCGGTGGTGCTCGGGGGCGGGCACGAGGTTGCCTACGGAACCTACCTGGGAGTAGCCACCTCAGCCCTCCGCCAGCAGGCAGGTAAGAGCAGCCACCTGGGCATCCTCAACCTAGATGCCCACTTTGACCTGAGGGCTGCTGGGCAGGCCACCAGCGGCACCCCCTTTAGCCAGGCCCTGGCCCGAGAAGCCGAACAGGGCGGGCAAATCACCTACGCGGTCATCGGTATTTCAGAGGCAGCCAACACCCAGGTGCTCTTTGACGCAGCCAACACCCAGGGGGTCGCCTACCTGGTAGACGAAGAAGTGACCTGGGCGAACACAGCCGTTCTCGACGAGTTCCTGGCAGCTTTCCTTGCTAGCGTCGACCTGGTGTACCTGACCCTGGACCTAGACGTGCTCCCGGCAGCCGTTGCCCCCGGCGTCAGCGCCCCGGCCGCCCTGGGGGTTGATACGGCCATCATCAACCGAATCGTGGGGCAGGTAGCCGCCTCCGGCAAACTTGCGGTCTTTGACGTTGCCGAACTCAACCCCTCCCTGGATATCGACGGGCGCACCGCCAAAACCGCAGCCCGCCTGATACACACCGTCCTGACCCGGCACACGCCCTTGCCGGGGTAAGGAACTTTACAGGTTCTGCAGGCTCACGCCCGCCCCGCCTTACGGCGGATTCCGTGCTCTCTTGTGTGCTCGCGCGCTCGCACCCGGGCACTTCATCCAAGCCAGTAGCTTGGCTGTGAGCCTGCTTCACCTCGTACACTTTCAAAGGAGAAAATCATGACCACCACCGTCACCGTCGGCACCGGGCCCGTGAGCTTCGCTGACCTTATCGCTGTTGCCCGCCACGGCGCAGCCGTCACCGTCAGCAGCGAAGCCCTGGCCGAAATCGAGAAGTCTAGCCAGCGCATCCGCGACCTGGCTAACCAGGACCGCCCCGTTTACGGGGTTTCCACCGGTTTCGGCGCCCTGGCCAACAAGCACATTCCCCTGGAGATGCGCCAGGCCCTGCAAGGCGGCCTCATCCGCTCCCATGCGGCAGGATCTGGCCCCGAGGTTGAAACCGAAGTCATCCGCGCCCTCATGCTCCTGCGTCTTTCAACCTTGGCAACCGGCCGTACCGGTGTCCGCCCGGTTGTCGCCCAGGCCTACGCCGACATGCTCTCGGCTGGGTTGACCCCGGTGGTGCGCGAGTACGGCTCCCTGGGCTGCTCCGGGGATTTGGCACCCCTATCCCACTGCGCCCTGGCCATTATGGGCGAGGGGCAGGTGCGGGACACCGACGGTAGGCTCTACGAGACCGCCGAGGCGTTTGAGAAGTTCGGGCTGACCCCGGTCGAACTGGCTGAGAAGGAGGGCCTGGCCCTGATCAACGGCACCGACGGCATGCTGGGTATGCTGGTACTGGCCCTGACCGATCTGGACGCCCTGGTCAAGCTGGCCGACGTGGCTGCGGCCATGAGTGTTGAGGGGCTCGCCGGTACCGACCGCGTCTTTGCCCCCGAGCTGCACCAGCTGCGCCCCCACCCCGGCCAGGGGGCTGCCGCTGCCAACATGAAGAAGGTGCTCGAAGGCTCCGGTATTATTCAGCACCACGCCGAGAACGTCACCACCTACGTGCAGGACGCCTACTCCCTGCGCTGCGCACCCCAGGTCGCTGGCGCTGTACGCGACACCATCGAACACGCCCGCACCGTTGCCCTGCGCGAGCTGGCCTCGGCCGTCGATAACCCCGTGGTGACCCTGGATGGCCGCGTAGAATCAAACGGTAACTTCCACGGCGCCCCGGTGGCCTACGTGCTGGACTTCCTGGCTATTGCCGTGGCTGACGCAGCCTCCATTTCGGAGCGCCGCACCGACCGCTTCCTGGATGTTGCCCGCAACCGCGGCCTGCCGCCCTTCCTAGCCGATGACCCCGGCGTGGACTCAGGCCATATGATTGCCCAGTACACCCAGGCTGCTATCGTCTCCGAGCTCAAGCGCCTGGCCGTACCAGCCTCGGTAGACTCCATTCCTTCTTCTGCTATGCAGGAGGACCACGTCTCCATGGGCTGGTCGGCTGCCCGCAAGCTGCGCAAGGCGGTGGATGGGCTCACCCGCGTCCTTGCCATCGAAATCCTCACCGCCGCCCGCGGTATCGACCTGCGCGCCCCGCAGACCCCCTCACCGGCAACTGCCGCTGTGATTGAGCGCCTGCGCAAGGACGTGGCGGGCCCCGGCCCTGACCGTTTCCTCTCACCCGAAATTGAGCAGACCGTCGAACTGGTCGCCAACGGTGAGCTACTAGCGGCAGTCGAGAGTGTCACCGGGAGCTTTGCCTAAGGAAATAAAAAGGCACACGGGCACCTAACTGGGCCAAAGAGCCCCCTATCTTCTAAGATAGAGATAAGTATCTGTGTGCTCGGCACCCCATACACCGGCAAGCGCACGCCCACACACTACAAGGAGACTCACATGGCTCAGCAGACCGTTGAGATGATTCCCGACCTGCCCTACAATAACCACGGCAACACCACAGCCTCCTGGGCCATGACATTGATTATGATTCTGGGTTCTATCGTCGCTGCCGTTGGTTTTTGCATCGCGAACACTCCCATCTTTATCGTGGGCGTCGCTGTGATTGCTATCGGCGTTGTTGCCGGTATTGTGCTACGTTCTGCTGGTTACGGCCAAGGCGGCAAGCACACCAAGTACCACCACTAAGCCCGCTCCCGGGCCTCATGCCAGTGAGGGCACCCAGCTGAATCAGCCGGGTGCCCTTTCTGCTTGAACGACCTGTTCTCACCGGGTGAACCCGCCTGGCGCACAGGCCCCGGGCTACGAGATACTAGAAAGAGTTTTTACCAGCGCCTTCCGCTGGCACCATATACTGAAGCACCATAAGGGGCACCATGACCGTACTTGATGACATCATTGTAGGCGTGCGCGAAGATATGCAGGCACGCATGCAGATTCTGCCCCTCGACAAGGTGAAGGAGCAGGCTGACGTTGCCGCCCCAGCTCTCAACGCCTATGAGGCTCTGCGCGGCCTGGCACAGAACACAGTGCAGGTTATCGCTGAGGTCAAGCGGTCCTCTCCCTCTAAGGGGGCTCTTTCTGATATTCCTGACCCCGCTGACCTGGCTGCTGCCTACGAAGCTGGGGGAGCAGCTGCCATTTCGGTCCTGACTGAGGAGCGCCGTTTTAGGGGCACCCTGGCTGACCTGGACGCCGTCCGAGCCGCTGTGTCTATTCCGGTGTTGCGCAAGGACTTTACCGTTGATGAGTACCAGATTTATGAGGCCCGCGCCCACGGGGCTGACCTAATCCTGCTCATCGTCGCAGCCCTGGACGACGCCACCCTGCGCCGCTTTCTCGACCTGACTCACGAACTTGGCATGAACGCCCTGGTCGAAACCCACACACCCGAAGAAATCGAGCGGGCAATCAATGTAGGGGCCCGCATCGTGGGTGTGAACGTGCGCAACCTCAAGACCCTTGAGGTCGATAACGCCAACTTCAGCAAGCTGGCCCCCCTGCTCCCTGCTGATGCTGTGATTGTGGCTGAATCCGGTGTAGCTTCACCTGAGGACGTTGCCGCTTACGCCTCGAACGGAGCGCAGGTTGTGTTAGTGGGTGAGGCCCTGGTCAAATCTGGCACCCCCACCGAGACTCTGCGCGACTTCCGTGCAGCGGGTGAAGCTGCCCGCTCTAGCTGGCTGGCCTCTCACTAGCCTGAACTTTACCTTGTGCAAGCAGTTTAAGCGGGCCACGCCGGGCGTCGGCGTCCTCGGTGAAACATGCCTGCCACAGCAACCAGCCCAGCAGATAAATAGACTTTATGACCACCCACTCGAAGGGAAAACCCGTGACTGAAACCCTGGCAGACCAGTTCTTGGCAGCAGGCCAGAGCCTGAAGAACGCCCCCGGCCCCTACTTTGGCCAGTACGGTGGCCGCTACATGGCAGAATCTCTCATCGCGGCCATGGACGAGCTCGAAGAAACCTTTGAAAAGGCCAAGCTCGACCCCGACTTCATCGATGAATTCCGCCGCCTTTCAGCCGAATACTCCAACCGCCCCTCCCTGCTGACCGAGGTGCCCCGCCTCTCGGCAGCAGCCGGGGGAGTGCGCTTCTTCCTCAAACGAGAAGACCTCAACCACACCGGATCCCACAAGATCAACAATGTCATCGGCCAGGCCCTACTGGCTAAGCGCATGGGCAAGACCCGCCTGATTGCCGAAACCGGCGCAGGCCAGCACGGCGTCGCCACCGCCACCGCAGCTGCCCTCTTCGGCATGGAATGTGTGGTCTACATGGGCGAAGAAGACACTGAGCGCCAGGCCCTCAACGTCGCCCGTATGCAGCTGCTGGGTGCCACCGTCATTGCCGTGCAGACCGGCTCCCGCACCCTCAAGGATGCTATCAACGAGGCCCTGCGCGACTGGGTCTCCAACGTCGATACCACCCATTACCTGCTGGGTACCGCAGCCGGTGCCCACCCCTTCCCGGCCATGGTGCGCTACTTCCACGACGCCATCGGTTCTGAGGCCCGCGAACAGTTCCTCGAAGCCACCGGCACCCTGCCCACCGGCATTGCCGCCTGCGTCGGCGGCGGCTCAAACGCCATCGGCCTCTTCCACGCCTTCCTCGACGACGCCGACGTCAAAATCTACGGCTTCGAAGCAGGCGGTGACGGGCTCGACACCGACCGACACGCGGCCACCATCAACCTGGGCCGCCCCGGCATGCTCCACGGGGCCATCACCTACCTCATGCAGGATGAGGACGGCCAGACCATCGAGTCCCACTCCATCTCAGCGGGTCTTGACTACCCCGGCGTCGGCCCCGAACACGCCTACCTTTCAGACATCGGCCGCGTGGACTACCAGGCGGTCACCGACACCGAAGCCATGGACGCCCTACGCCTGCTCTGCCGCACCGAAGGCATCATCCCAGCCCTCGAATCAGCCCACGCCCTGGCAGGTGCCCTGCGCGTTGCCCGTCAGTGGGCAGATGAAGACCCTGCCACCGCGCACGAAAAGTCCATGATTGTCTGCCTCTCTGGGCGAGGGGATAAGGATATGGAAACCGCGCTCAAGTGGTTCGGCCTGGGCAAGGCCATTCCCTCCACCAGCCTGAACGTGGGCAACAAGGAAGCGGCGGCAGAGACCACCGCAGAGAACGACAAGGCTATGCAGAACGAAAGCAAGGGTGCCTAATGAGCCACATCGATTTTCAGGACGAAACCCGCTACTCGGTGCGCAAGGGCACCTTCCCTGCCCCCAACCCCGATTCCAAGCTGGCCGCCCGCCTCGCCGCGTGTAAGGCTGAGGGCCGTGCGGCCCTGATTGGCTACCTGCCGGTGGGCTACCCCAGCGTGGACGAGTCTATTGAGGCTGCCATCGAGATGGGCAAGAACGGGGTCGATATTATCGAGCTGGGCCTGCCCTACTCGGACCCGGTGATGGACGGCCCCGTGATTCAGCGGGCCACCGTTGAGGCGATTGAGAAGGGCTTCCGCACCGATGACCTCTTCCGGGCCGTGCGCGAGATTACCGCCGCCACCGACGCTGTAGTTCTGGTCATGACCTACTGGAACCCTGTACTACGCCGGGGTGTTGACCGTTTTGCCGAGGAGCTAGCTGCTGCCGGTGGCGCCGGTCTGATTACCCCCGACCTGGTACCCGATGAGGCCGCCGACTGGTTTGAAGCCTCAGAAAAGCACGGCCTGGACCGTATCTTCCTGGCAGCTATCTCCTCCAGCCCCGAGCGTCTTTCCCTGATTTCGCAGGCTTCCAGCGGCTTTGTCTACGCTGTCTCGGTGATGGGTGTGACCGGTGCCCGGTCATCGGTCAATACCGCCGCCGAGACTCTGGTCGCTGACCTGCGGGCCGCTGGCGCTCCCGCTGCCTGCGTGGGGCTGGGCGTTTCTCAGCGCGAACACGTGGAAGAAATCGGTGCCTATGCAGATGGCGTGATTGTGGGTACCGCCCTGGTTAAGGCTCTAGCTGAGGGTGGACCGTCCGCTGTTGCCGCCCTGACCCGCCAGCTGGCTGGTCGCGAGTAGGGGAAGTCGCCCATGACAGCTACCGTCCTTGCCTCTATTCCTTCGCCGTCTATCTCCACTCTTGAGCTGGGCCCCCTGACCATCCACTTCTATGCCCTCTGCATACTGGCGGGTATCGCGGTCTGCATGTGGCTGACTGGCCGCCGCTGGGCTGCCTGGGGTGAAGACCCCGAATGCGTCTGGGACGTTGCCATGTGGGCCATTCCCTCGGGTATTATTGGTGCCCGCCTCTATCACGTGCTCATTACCGACCCCGGCTCCTACTTTGGTGCTGGCGCTGACCCGCTTGATGTCTTCAAGATTTGGGAGGGCGGCATCGGCATTATGGGCGCCATTTCGGTCGGTGGCTTGGGCGCCTGGTACGCCTGCCGCCGCTACGGCATTTCGCTGGCTAAGTTCGCGGACGCCGCAGCCCCCGGCATCATGATTGCCCAGGCTATGGGCCGCTGGGGTAACTGGTTTAACCAGGAGCTCTTTGGCAAGCCCACCACCCTGCCCTGGGGCCTGGAGATTTCGGCCTCTTCACCCAACTTTCCCGACCAGTACCCGGCCGGTACGCTCTTTCACCCAACTTTTCTGTACGAATCCCTCTGGAACCTACTTGGTGCAGCCCTGCTGATTGCCCTGGGCCGCCGCGGCATTTTCCAGCTGGGCCAGGTCTTTTGGGCTTATGTTGTCTGGTACGGTTTCGGCCGCCTGATGATTGAGACTTTCCTGCGGATCGATACCGCTGAAATGCTGCTGGGGGTTCGTATCCACGTATGGACTTCTGGCCTGATTATGCTGCTGGGCATCGTTATGTTTGCGATCATGGGGCTACGGGCCCGCAGACGTGGTGAACTCCCGGGCGCCTATATGCAGGGTGCTGTCGTGCCCAGCGCGGACGAGCCCGCCCCGGCGTCCGTCCGCTCCGGGGAGTAATACTAACCCCGTCCTTTGGGTAATATCCCACTCTAGAGTGGGATATTACCCAAAGGACGGGGTTCTTCCGGTGCTTGTGGAATTTTGTGAGTATTTGGTTGATAGAACTCACTCATTAGAATTCGAAAAAACCGCTGTTGTGGGTTGAAATATATATCAACTCGACATTCTTAGAAGTAAAAGGTCGTCGGTCACATTCAATTCGCTGAGGCCTAGTTGTTTTCGGAGACTATTTCTGAGTGCAATAATTACCTTTTTTAAATCTCCGCCTTCTCTGTTCTGACTGGAGGAAATTTGTAACATAAATTGTCTTGCGGCTTCAATTTCCTCCTGCTCTCCAAGAAGCATGATGTCGGATAAAGCTTCTTCCAGTCCTTGCGTTTGCTCGAGGGATCTGTTTTCCCTATTGGCTACATCGCTCAATTTTCGGTAGGCTGAAATTAGGAACTCAATTCTTTGGTCACGCCTCTCTTTCTTTCGTTCGTTCCAGGCTGTGAGTATGTGTACAACGATTGAAGCCAAAAGTCCACTAAGTAGCGATATGATAATTGAGGCAATAAATGTTGGATTTGACATATAAGTCCTTTGTTGCGGATTGGTTTCCGGGATAAATCATACTATAGTGTAAGGTTGATGTGCTGAATGTCAGGATATAACCCCAAAATTACTTCCGTAGTGAGGGTTGTTCATAAGGGGATCCTCAATTTTTTTGCCGCTGGTGGGGCTGTTGTCTAGTTAGTGGTTGCATTCCTTATGAATAACCCTCAGTGTTCACAGCTGTAGTTATTTGTTGAAAAACCGCTTGTTGTGGTTTAAGTAAATTGGATGCTCTTATCACGTCCTTCCCTCCTGGTTGTACTTGGAAATAGTATAGTTATTTATGTGTGCAGAAATTGTTTGCAGCATATTTCTTTAGTCAAATTTTCCACCCTAATTGGGATTTGGCAAATATGTGCGAAATCAATTAATTTTGAATAATAAAGAAAGTGGATAAATCAGAACCTGCCGGTGAATCTCTGGCAGTTGTAAGGAGTTATTGTTTTGCATAGTTGTAAGCGTCAGGGTACAAAAGAGAAATTTCAGTGCGAAGCAGGAGAATCTACTGTGACTTTTGAATAACCAATGTTGAATGGGAAATTAGGTGGTTTCAAAACTAATTTTTTTCGTATGAGGATGGCAAATCTATTGATGACTATCGGTTGCAGTGCCCGCAGGAGATGCATGAGCCTTTCGAAGTGAATGGGGGTAACGAATTGTTATGAGATTTCTTCCTCTAAGCAACCAGAGCACTCCCACCTTTAATTCGTATGCAAGTATTGTTGAAGGCGGTGATTAGTAGCAGAAACCGCATTTATTCTGAAAAGTCCGCAACTAGTTGCGGGTACATCAGAATAAGTGCGGATTACTTTTTGCTCTGGGCCAGCACAAGATTGATATGGCTACTTATTAAATGGTAGGGTAGAGGTAGTCAGCTTCACAGAGGAGGTAATCATGAGGTATTCATCTTTCCCAAATCTCACAACGGTTCCGGCGTATCTGCTGTCTTCTACCCTGTGGGCGCTGGCAAGTTACGGGCTGCTTGTCTCGCTTGGAACAGTATTTTCTTCGCGATTTTTCCAGCCCGGGCTAACGATTTTGTTCGTTACCTGGTGTGGTATCGCGCTGGCGTTCTTGGCTCTACACCACCGGGTCAAAGCTGAGCGTGAACAAGCAGATGGTGCAAAGCGCCGTGGAAACTTCGACTCCTGGCTGCCGGGTAACCCTGTTGAAGCTGTGGCGGCACTGCTTATATATGGTTGTGCTGCCAATGGTGCTGTATATGTCATCGCGTCAATGGTTGGAGTAGGTTTTACCTGGGTCACGGCGCTCTTGGGGCTGGTGGCAGCGCTTCCGGTTGCCGCTGCTGGTTTCAACCGAAACCTGGCTCGCGGTGGTAACACCTAACCAGGGCGCCTAATCCGCATTTATTCTGAAAAGTCCGCAACTAGTTGCGGGTACATCAGAATAAGTGCGGATTACTTTTCGCCCCGGGCCAGTCTGGTCAATAGGGCGGAGGCTCGGTGGGCCCGCATATTCACCAGCGACGCGTTGGTCGATTCGCTGGGCTTCATAGTTGAAGCGTACAGATAGTAGCCCGCTAGTGCGACGACATTGGCCTTCAAAAACTCAAGCGGAGGGCGCAAGGACGCCGGGATCAGCTCCCTCACCTCGGTGAGGCTCAGGCTAGGGTCGGCAATCAGGGCGTCCGTCGCTACAGAAGCGACGTCAAAGTGGGGATTGCCCACCGTTGCCCAGGGCCAGTCAATCAAAACTGCTTCACCAGTGGGGCGAATCAGAATATTGTCGCCCCGCAGGTCCGTATGTACATAGGAGCTTCCTGCCAGGTGGGCAACCAGGTGCTCATCGACAAAGGCGGCAAAATCAGCAGCCTTCTGGTTAACAAAGGGCAACAGGTCTACCAGCTCCTGGTAGGAGTCGGTTCCCCGAATGTAGGCCAGCTGTTCTAGGGCCACACCCTGGGCGAGCCTGTGCCAAAAAACGAGTTCTTCGGTCAGGTCCGCTTCAGTGGCCGGCAGCTTGAGCTCCGCATTCACAGGAACCCGGCTTATACCGTCCAGGGCCCGAAAAACGGCGGCCAGTTCCTCTCTTCGCCAGGGGTATTCTGGGTGCCGCCCTTCGATATCTTCCAGGAGCAGGGCAACCCAGCCTGTGCCGTCCACCTCTAAAAAATCACGGGTGGCAAGGACGGCCGGTGTTGGGGCACTACGGGGGAAGGCTGAGGTAATTTTGCCCTCCTTGCGGTGCAGGGTAGCTGTTTGAGGGTGAACAGCTGCGTCGACAGCCTTGAGAAAAGCCCTACGCCCGTTATTGGCAATCAGGCGGTCAGCGGTGCCCAGGCTAAACCCGCCTTGCTGGGTTACTGCGGATATGACGGGCGCGCCGAGTGCTTGCGTGACCCAGTCCTGAATCTGCTGGGGGAGTTCAGCCCAGGTGAGCCGTTGTGATGTTGTGGCACGTGACATGGCTCTAGTGTAGTCACCCAGCCTATCTTAGGGGTAATGAAACCTTGAGATAGCGGTCTTAGGGAGTGGCAGACACCTCGACACTTAACAAAAAATAATGGGTAGGCCTAGCCATGAGCGATGGAAACCCCTAGGCTTTAAGTGAGCCACAACACGTATCCGGCCTATGTTGTAAGGGGACACCTTATGTCAACCATGAAAGCAGTTGTTGTATCTGACCGCCTTGATGGCACCGTAGATATTAAAGACGTGCCCATCCCTGAAGTTGGGCATGGCCAAGTGCTTGCAAAAATTGAATACTCAGGCATCTGCCATACTGACCTGCACGTTGCAGCCAGTGACTTTGGCGAAAAGCCCGGCCGTATCTTGGGCCACGAGGGCGTTGGTGTCATTACCGAGGTTGGCCCCGGTGTTGACCATCTACAGGTGGGGGATCGCGTCTGTGTTCCCTGGTTCTTCAAGGGCTGCGGCTACTGCGAATACTGCACCAGCGGCCGTGAGACTTTCTGCCGTACCGTCCTCAACGCAGGGTACACCGCAGACGGTGGTATGAGCGAGTACACCCTGCTCTACGCGGATTACACCGTCAAAGTGCCTGATGCTCTTGACCCCGTTGAGGCTTCCTCCATCACTTGTGCGGGCGTAACTACCTATAAGGCGGTCAAGGAGTCCGGTGTACGCCCCGGCCAGTGGATTGTCTGCTTCGGCGCCGGCGGTCTGGGTAACCTTTCTGTGCAGTACGCCAAGAATGTCTTTGGCGCTCAGGTCATTGCAGTTGACCTTAACGAAGACAAGCTGGTTCTGGCAAAAGATAGCGGTGCTGACGTGGTCATCAACGCCCAGAATGTTGAGGACGTAGTCGGAGAGATCAAGAACATCACCGAAGGGGCAGGTGCTCACGTAGCGGTTGTAACGGCTGTGGCCAAGGCTGCCTTCAACCAGGCTGTTGAGTCGGTACGTGCTGGTGGAACCGTGGTTGCGGTTGGCCTGCCCACCGAATCGATGGACCTCAATATTCCCCGTCTGGTCCTTGATGGAATCAGGATTCAGGGCTCACTGGTGGGTACTCGTCAAGACCTTGCAGAGGCTTTTGAGTTTGGTGCCCAGGGGCGCGTCAAGCCTGTCGTCCAGCTTCGCCCCGTTGAGGATGCCCAGGCCATCTTTGACGAAATGCACGCAGGCCTCATTAATGGACGCATGGTGCTCGACTTTACCGGTCAAACCAAGTAACCATATAGGAATCATTATTTTCCGGCGGGCCCATCATGCGATGGGCCCGCCGGATGCTGGTGTCTGGGCTACTTGTGGGCAGGCAATGTCTCAATGAACCGAAGTATGAGACTTTTGGTCAAAATATGAGATTCCACGTTTCACTCGTGTTTCAATTTATCGCCACTCTCGTTACGGCTCGCAGAGGAGAATAACGATAAATATTCATTATCTAATTGCTTTCTGCCCTAATGTAGAGCGTGCCTTGTATCGCAAGAGACCCAGACTCATGGGAGAACGATGCGTATACCTCTTTGAGCACCTATTGAATCTTTACATGCAGGCGCGTATAAATTTACACATACGTAACGAAGTCGCAGAAAACTGAGCACAGTAACCTCGTACGCCACAACCCGGCGCGAGGAACAGTAAGTTAGGGGCCCCACCGGGTGACCCACCAGAATTACGCGCTCACCGAATCAGCGAGGCGACCACTGACCACTCGTGCTGCAAGGGAGCGGCTAAACCACCGGCGTCCTACCCTCTCCCGCACACGCCTACCCGTTTAGCCCCCAGCAACACCGGAATAACGTAAGTAGGAATGGCCATGAGTCACACACCGATTGGCGGTACAACAGAAGCTGCAGAGAACCTTGCCCAAGATTCCCAGACCCTTGGGCAGGCACCCTCACCTTTCACCACCTTCGCCTCCATTCCTGGGGCAACCGGGCTCTATGACCCTGCCAACGAAAAAGACGCCTGCGGGCTGGCCATGATTGCCACCCTGCGAGGCACCCCCGGTCATGACATCGTCGATCACGCCCTGACCGCCCTGCGCCGCCTCGAACACCGCGGTGCTGTGGGTGCGGACGAGGGGACTGGAGATGGTGCCGGTATCCTGCTGCAAATTCCCGACGCCTTCCTACGCGAAGTGGTCGACTTCGACCTGCCTGAACCCGGCAAATACGCTGTGGGCACCGCCTACCTGCCTACCGGCGGAGTTAACGCCGACGAACTCAAAGACGGTCTAGCCCAGATTGCTGAAAAAGAAGGCCTGCGCGTCCTGGGCTGGCGTGAGGTGCCGGTCAAAGCAGACATTGTGGGCAAGGCTGCCCGCGAGGTTATGCCCTACTTTGTGCAGATGTTCATTGCCGAAGCCTCTGGCGAAGACCTGGACGCCGTCAACGCCCCCTTTACCGGGCACATCCCCGTCATCAACCTGGACGAAGACTCGGAACGTCACCAGCTTGACCAGAAGGCCTTTCGTGTGCGCAAGCGTGCCCAGCACAAACTCGGCGTCTACTTCCCCTCCTTCTCATCGCGCACTATCGTCTACAAGGGCATGCTGACCACCGCTCAGCTGGAACCCTTCTACCCCGATCTCTCAGACCCCCGTTTTGCTACCAAACTGGCCATCGTCCACTCGCGTTTTTCAACCAATACCTTCCCCTCCTGGCCACTAGCCCAGCCCTTCCGTACCATCGCCCACAACGGCGAAATCAACACGGTCAAGGGTAATCGCAACTGGATGCGCGCCCGCCAGTCCCAGCTCAAGTCACCCGTGCTGGGCCGCAATCCCGAAGAGCTCTTCCCTATCTGCTCGGTGGGTGCCTCAGACTCGCAGAGCTTTGATGAGGTAGCCGAACTGCTCATGCTCTCGGGCCGCTCGGCTGCCCAGGTGCTGATGATGATGGTTCCCGAGGCCTGGGAAAACCACGAGACCATGGACGAGGACCGCCGCGCCTTCTACCGCTACCACTCCTCTCTCATGGAGCCCTGGGATGGCCCCGCCGCTATCGCCTTCACCGACGGTGACAATGTTGGCTCCGTGCTTGACCGCAACGGCCTGCGCCCCGGCCGCTACTGGGTCACCGATGATGGCCTAGTTATTCTTGCCTCTGAGGTGGGCGTGGTTGACATGCCCGAAGAGAAGATTGTTGAGAAGGGCCGCGTTTCTCCTGGCACAATGTTCTTTGTGGACACCAAGGCCGGGCGTCTGGTTCCAGACGAAGAGGTCAAGGCCGCAGTTGCCGCCGAACAGCCCTGGAAGCAGTGGGCTGATGAGAATATCGTTGACCTTGCTGACCTGCCCGAGCGCGAGCACATCCGTGCCTCCCGCAAGTCTATTCTCAAGCGCCAGCAGACCTTCGGTTATACCGAGGAAGAGCTGCGCAAGATTCTGGCTCCTATGGCTAAGACCGGGGCTGAGCCTATCTACGCCATGGGCACTGATACACCGATTGCAGTGCTTTCCACCCGTCACCGCCTGCTCTTTGACTATTTTGTACAGTCCTTTGCGCAGGTGACCAACCCGCCCCTGGACTCCATCCGCGAAGAGCTGGTCACCAGTCTTAGGACCTCCATTGGCGCTGACGGCAACCTGCTCCGCAAGGGCCGGGTGAAGGTCCGCCACGTGGGCCTGGATTTTCCTGTTATCAACAACGATGAACTCGACAAAATCGTACACATCGAAGATGAGGACGGTATGCCCGCCGCCCTCAAGGTATCCGGTCTTTACCCCGCGCATGGGGGAGAGGAAGCCCTGCGTGCCCGCATCGCTGAAATTTGTGAGAAGGTCTCAGCGGCCGTGGAACGCGGTGTGCACTTCCTGATTCTCTCTGACCGTAACTCTAACGGAGCCTGGGCGCCGATCCCCTCATTACTCTTGACCAGCGCCGTCCACCACCATCTGTTGCGTTCTGCGACCCGCACCAAGGTTGCCCTCATCGTTGAAGCAGGCGATGTGCGGGAGGTCCACCATGTAGCTACCCTGATTGGTTACGGTGCCTCAGCGGTCAACCCTTACCTGGCTATGGAATCTGTTGAAGAGCTGGTTGCCCAGGGCGAAATTACCGGTGTTACCGAGTCTGAGGCCGTCTACAACCTCATTAAGGCCCTGGGCAAGGGGTTGCAGAAGATTATGTCAAAGATGGGCATCTCAACCGTCTCCTCCTATTGCGGTGCCCAGACCTTCGAAGCTCTAGGCCTCTCCCAGCAGGTCGTTGACCAGTACTTCACCGGCACCCACTCCCAGATGGACGGCGTGGGGCTGAACGTCATCGAAGCTGAGGTCCGTAAGCGTCACCACGACGCCTACCCCGATGACGGTGTTGCCGTGCCCCACCGTGCCCTAGAGACCGGCGGTGAGTACGACTGGCGCCGGGAGGGCCCACCGCACCTCTTCAATCCCGAGACCATTTTCCGCCTGCAACACTCCACCAAGACCCGCCGCTACGACATCTTCAAGTCCTACACCAAGCTGGTTGATGACCAGGCCAAGGATTTGATGACCCTGCGCGGCCTCTTTACCTTTGCCGAGGGCCGCCAGTCGGTTCCCCTTGACGAGGTTGAGCCGGTCAGTGAGATTGTCAAGCGTTTCTCGACCGGTGCTATGAGCTACGGCTCTATCTCTAAGGAGGCTCACGAGACCCTGGCTATTGCCATGAACCGCCTGGGCGCTAAGTCCAACACAGGTGAGGGTGGCGAGGACGTTGACCGCCTGCTGGATCCCGAGCGCCGCTCCGCTATCAAGCAGGTTGCCTCCGGCCGCTTCGGCGTCACCTCCCTTTACCTAACCAACGCCGACGATATCCAAATTAAGATGGCCCAGGGTGCAAAGCCCGGTGAGGGCGGCCAGCTTATGGCTGCCAAGGTCTACCCCTGGGTAGCTAAGACCCGCCACTCGACCCCCGGCGTCACCCTGATTTCGCCTCCGCCTCACCACGATATCTACTCCATTGAGGATCTGGCTCAGCTGATCTACGACTGCAAGCGCGCCAACCCATCTGCCCGCGTGCACGTCAAGCTGGTCTCTGAAATCGGTATTGGCACTGTGGCGGCTGGCGTGACCAAGGCCAAGGCCGACGTCGTGCTCATTTCGGGCCATGACGGCGGCACCGGCGCAGCCCCGCTCAACTCCCTCAAACACGCAGGTGCTCCCTGGGAGCTTGGCCTGGCTGAGGCCCAGCAGACCCTCATGATTAACGGTCTGCGCGACCGTGTGGTGGTGCAGGCGGACGGTCAGCTTAAGACCGGCCGCGACGTCATCATCGCCGCCCTGCTCGGCGCAGAAGAATACGGCTTTGCCACTGCCCCGCTGGTGGTCGAGGGCTGCATTATGATGCGCAAGTGCCACCTGGACACCTGCCCGGTCGGTGTTGCCACCCAGAACCCAGATTTGCGTGCCCGCTTTACCGGTCAGGCTGACCACGTGGTCAACTTCTTCGAGTTCATTGCCCAAGAGGTGCGCGAATACCTGGCGGCTCTCGGCTTCCGTACCCTGGACGAGGCCATCGGCCACGCTGAAGCGCTCGATATGTCTCGGGCTATCGACCACTGGAAGGCTGACGGGCTGGATCTTTCGAGGGTGCTGACCTCCACCGCCGTAGAGTACCCGGGGCAGGGCATCCGCCACCTCAAGGACCAGGACCACGAGCTAGAGAAGCACATCGACAACACCTTCATCCAGGCCGCAGCTGTTACCTTGAGTAGTCGCAAGGCTGTGAGTATTGATTCGCCGGTGGTTAACACCGATAGGTCGGTGGGCACCATGCTGGGCTACCACGTCACCAAGACCTTCGGCACCGATCTGCTGGAGCACAATTCCATCACCTTGAATCTGACCGGCCACGCCGGCCAGTCCCTGGGTGCCTTCCTGCCGCAGGGCATCACCATCCGCCTGACCGGTGACTCCAACGACTATGTAGGCAAGGGCCTCTCCGGTGGCCGCATTATCGTGGCTCCGGACGCTGCCGCCCCCCTGGTAGCCGAAGAGAATGTGGTTGCCGGTAACGTCATCGGCTACGGCGCCACCAGCGGCGAAATGTTTATCCGCGGTATCGTCGGTGAGCGCTTCTTAGTCCGTAACTCCGGCGCAACTGCCGTGGTTGAAGGCATTGGTGATCACGGCTGTGAGTATATGACCGGCGGTAAGACCCTGATTCTGGGCTCAACCGGCCGTAACTTCGGAGCCGGTATGAGCGGTGGAGTGGCTTACGTACTCGATCTCAATATGGCAAAAGTTAATAAGCAGTCCCGTGAGTCTGGCGAGTTGACCTTCCTTGAACTGAGCGAGGACGACCGCGCCGAGGTTGCCCAGCTTTTGACCCGCCACCGTACCGAGACCGGCTCAGACCTGGCCTCCGCCCTGCTAGCCGATCTGGAAGGCACCTACGCCCGCATCACCAAGGTGCTACCGCGCGACTTCGCAGCTGTTCAAGAAATCCGTGCCGAGGCTGAAGCCGCTGGCGAAGACACTGAATCCATGCAGGTTTGGAACAAGATTTTGGAGGTGACCGCTCGTGGCTGATCCCCGCGGTTTTCTGAAAGTAACCACCCGTCAAGACCGACCCAAGCGCCCCGTGCCCGTGCGCATCCTTGACTGGAACGAGGTGCAGGTCGCCCAGAACTCGGCTGTGCTCAAGACCCAGGCCTCCCGCTGCATGGACTGCGGTGTGCCCTTCTGCCACGTCGGCTGCCCCCTGGGTAACCTAATTCCTGAATGGAACGACCTGACCTGGCGTGAACAGACCGAGAAGGCTGTGGAGCGTCTGCACGCTACCAACAACTTCCCCGAGTTCACCGGGCGTGTCTGCCCGGCTCCCTGCGAGACCTCCTGTGTGCTGGGTATCAACCAGCCTGCGGTGACTATCAAGCAGATTGAATACTCTATTGCTGAGCAGGCCTTTGAGGGTGGCTATATCGAGCCGATTATGCCCGACCGTATGCTCGATAAGACCGTGGCTGTGGTCGGTTCAGGCCCCGCAGGTCTGGCAGCTGCCCAGCAGCTGACGCAGGCCGGTTTCACGGTTGCTGTCTTTGAACGCGATGACAAAATCGGTGGCCTGCTACGCTACGGCATTCCCGACTTCAAGCTGGAAAAAGATATCGTTGACCGCCGTATCGAGGTGATGAAGGCCGAAGGAACCCGCTTCCGTACCGGCGTTGACATCGGTAAAGACATCACCTGGGATGACCTCAAGCGCCGCTACGACGCCGTCATTGTTGCCACCGGTGCCACCGCCCCTCGTGCCCTGCCCATTCCCGGGGCCGACCTGGACGGTGTCCACTATGCCATGCCCTACCTGACCGAAGCCAACCGAGTCGTGGCCGGTGACCTCACCGCCCCCACTATTGACGCAGCAGGTAAGCAGGTCATCGTGCTCGGCGGCGGCGACACCGGCTCAGACTGTATCGGCACCGCAGTGCGCCAGGGCGCAGCCTCCATTACCACCCTGGCTATTGGTGCTCAGCCCCCAGCCGACCGCGCAGACCACGAGCCCTGGCCCATGTTCCCCAAGGTCTTTGAGGTCTCCTCATCTCATGAGGAAGGCGGTGAACGTAAGTACCTGGCCTCTACCGTGGAGTTTGTAGGTGAAAACGGTAAGCTCACCGGTCTTAAGGTGGCTGAAACCGAATACCTGCCCGACGGCCGTCGCGTACCCAAGGCGGGCACCGAACACGTGATCCCTGCTGACCTGGTCTTCTTGGCCCTAGGCTTCACCGGCCAAGAAAACGATGCCATCACCGCTCAAGCTGGCGCCGAGCTTGACAGCCGCACCAACGTGGCCCGCGACGAGAACTATATGACCAACGTCTCCGGCATCTTCTCGTGTGGTGATGCGGGCCGCGGCCAGTCGCTGGTGGTCTGGGCTATCGCCGAAGGGCGTGCCTGTGCGGCTGCCGTGGAAAAATACCTGACGGGATCGACCCTGTTGCCTGCGCCGGTCGCCCCATCAGACCGAGCAATAGGCTTGACCATCTAATCTCCAGCCCAAATCAGCTGGGTAGCCGCCTACACCTAGTAACGTCCCCGTGCCCCTGAAGCAGGGTCACGGGGACGTTCGTAGGCAAGGACGCTTCGGTGGGGAGCGCCTAGACTTAGGCCGGTAGATAGCCCTTGACCTGCTCGACGAGGGGGGCAACCCAGGAGCGGTCCATGTGGTCGGCGCCGCCGTTTTCGAAGGCTTCGATGAGCTGCTTATCGTACTCGTTCTGTTTGGGCTTGAGTTTATAGGCAGTTTTGACGCCGGTTAGTGCGGTCCTGTGGAGCTTAGACATCTCGCTCATCTTGAGGCCACCGCGAAAATGGTAGGCGGGGCGGTCACCGGCAACGTCGGCTTTAAAGCTTTTCATCACGCGCTCGTCTAGGTAGGAGCGGGGGTAGACCTCAGTACCGTTGAAGGAGACGGTGTAAAAGAGGCGGTGGGGCACCTTGAGCATGGCCTCGCGGCGCTTGCGTAGGGTAGGAGCGCCGGTCAGGAAGCCACCCAGGTAGCTGGCACCCACAATGAGCACGTCGGCTTGCTCAATTATCTCGTCAGTGGCTTCAGCGATGGGGGAGAGCGTCACTTCTGGGGCAGCAGGTAGTGCGCGCAGGTCTTCTGCGATCCACTGGGCATACCGTTCGGTGTGGCCGTAGGCCGAGCCGAAGAGAATGAGGACGTGAGGGGCTGGCATCTCGTTACTTTCTGAGGTTGTGTCTTTAGAATTGAGTTTTGGTCAAGCAACAGCATACGCCGGGTTGGTGGGAGAACCTCGATGTGACAGGCCACCCCTTAATATTTCTATTTGTTTATTACTGTTTATGTGTGTTTTGGTGGGGATTTTTCTGTGTTTTGACAGTAAAAGTACCTGAGACCTTCACCAAAACCCCCAAAAACAACGTATAATGGGGTACGAAAGTGTTGGAATTCGCCTGGCTGTTTGTGTATATGTTGGTTACGCCCGGTGGCTCAGGCGGTTCGCTTCACCAGAGTTCTCAGCCCCTACAGACCTAAGGTTGATTGATGAGACGCGCAAAGATTGTTTGTACTATTGGCCCCGCAATTTCTGCACCAGAGAAGATTGCTGCGGCTATCGAGGCGGGCATGAACGTTGCCCGCCTGAACATGAGCCACGGCGATCACGAGGTTCACACCAACTCATACGCAACCATCCGCGAGCAGGCTGAGAAGCTAGGCCAGAACGTCGCGATTCTTGCTGACCTCCAGGGCCCCAAAATTCGTTTGGAAACCTTCAAGAACGGCGCAGAGGTTCTTGAACCCGGCGACACCTTCACCATCACAACTGAGGATGTAGAGGGTACCAAGGAAATCTGCGGCACCACCTTCAAGGGCCTGCCCGGCGACGTCAAGCCCGGCGATACCCTGCTGATTGACGACGGTAAGATTCGTCTCGAAGCTATCGAGGTTGACAAGACCACCGTGACCACCCGCGTCATCGTCGGCGGCCCCATCTCCAACAACAAGGGCATCAACCTACCCGGCGTTGCTGTCTCCATCCCCGCCCTCACCGAGAAGGACGAACGCGACCTGCGTTTCGCCCTGAACCTGGGTGTCGATATCATCGCTCTCTCCTTCGTTCGCTCCGGCGACGACATCCAGCGTGTTCACGAAATCATGGAAGAAGAAGGCCGTAAGATCGCCGTCATCGCCAAGATTGAAAAGCCTCAGGCCGTTGAAAACCTGCAGGACATCGTCGACAAGTTTGACGGCATCATGGTGGCCCGTGGAGACCTGGGCGTGGAGTTCCCCCTCGAAGAGGTTCCTCTGGTTCAGAAACGTGCCATTGAGCTGGCCCGCCGCTGGGCCAAGCCCGTCATTGTGGCAACCCAGGTGCTAGAAACCATGATTCAGAACCCCACCCCCACTCGCGCAGAGGCTTCGGACTGTGCCAACGCCATCCTTGATGGTGCTGATGCCGTTATGCTTTCCGGTGAAACCTCGGTGGGTAAGTACCCCATCATCACCATCCAGACTATGGCCCGTATTATTAGATCAACCGAAGAGCGCGGCCTCTTCCGAGTTCCTGAACTGGGTACCTCACCCAAGACTCGTGGCGGTGCACTGACCCGCGCTGCGGTGAACATCGCTGATCAGCTGGATGTCAAGTACATCGCGACTTTCACCCAGTCCGGTGATACTGCCCGCCGTCTGGCCCGTCTGCGTCCGGCCAAGCCCGTGCTGGCGCTGACACCGGAGCCTTCTGTGCGTGCCTTCCTTTCCTTGCTCTGGGGTGTTGAAGCTGCTGTGGCGCCCGCAGCGAAGAATACTGACGAGATGACCGCCGTGGTTGATCGCTACATGCTCGCTAACGGCTGGGCTGAAGCTAATGACCTCATCGTCATGGCTGCTGGATCACCTCCCGGTGTTGCTGGCTCGACCAACACCGTCAAGGTGCACCGTGTGGGAGACCTGGATGACGCTGGTGCGGTTCTCCCCGAGGCTCGCGAGCAGGTTCGCCCTTTCACAGACTAGGACGTTCACGCGCCCCCGGGTGCTCACTTTTAGAGTGGTGAATAGCCCAGCCCTGCCACGGTTGAAGTGGCGGGACTGGGCCATTGCTGTGGTTAGGGAGCGCTTCATTTCAGGGGTATACGGGGTGGTAAACTGACCGTATGTTGAATACTCTACTCACTCGCTCCACTTTGATTGAGGCCCCGCTTGAGGTAGTACAGCCCCTGATTGCTGACTTGCACCACTGGGAGAGCTGGTCCCCCTGGCAGGAGCTTGACCCCGCTATGCGTCAGGCCTACTCGGGTGCCGAGAGGGGCGTCGGCGCAAAGATGGCCTGGGCTGGTAATAAGAAGGCCGGCGAGGGCCGCATGACTGTGGTCACTGTGCAGGACGATCTGGTTGAGATTGATATTGAATTCATCAAGCCCTGGGCCGCTAAGAACCGTAGCCACTTCAAGCTACAGCCTACCGAGGGTGGTACCGCAGTTGCCTGGTCGATGAGCGGTGAGCAGAACCTGATGATGAAGGTGATGTTCAAGGTCTTTAATATGCAAAAGCGTATCGGTGCTGATTTTGAGCGCGGCTTGGCCCGCCTGAAGGCGGTAGCAGAGGGTTAGGACGCCCGCCTCACCCGGTTGCCTGGGGAAAGTTCTTCGTCATATAGGGGTCATAGTTGCCTATTGTGATTGAGGAATGAACTTTAACCTGCCTGACAGGTGTAGACTTGTTGCGGTGATTCAGGGCCGGAGATTTGGTCTTTGAATCGAACCACCGCAGGAACCACAGGATCAAAGCCTCGCTTCGGTCTTGTCTCCGCACCAGCCCGCTCACTCTCCAAGAAGAGTGAGCGGGTTTTGTATGTAGGCTACCAACTTCTTCTATACAGAACTCTCGGTGAGCCGCGCTAGCCCAGGAGCGTCCAACTCATCCACCTAGTGGTCCATGGGGGCGGGCCGGGGATAAGACTGCTTGACGGGTGACAGGGGCTAGCTTTGCTTGAAAAATATCTGGATAAATTCTGACGACGCCACCGTGTCGACGAGCGAGGCTACGGTGGCGACCGGCGGAGCCTCTGAGTCAACGACTGGAACAGCCAGCGATGACTCCACCGAAACTCTGACCGTGACCGCAACCAATAACGGCGAAGCTTCTGTAATCTGGACTTTTGGTGCCTCCGTGGGCTCCGATGATTTTGAAGGTGAGTGGACCGAGCAGGTTGAACTTACCGATGAAGCCGATGTATTCACGATGACTGTAATTGGCGATGTCACGGTTGATAATGAAATTACCTGTACTATCACCGATTCAGACGGCAAAGTGCTTGAGGAGGTCACAGCCTCAGATCAGAACTCTGCTACCTGCACCTATGTTGATTCTTTCTAAGCCTTGCAGCCTGGCTCAGCTAAAGCCTAGCCAGCTTCCCACGAGGTGAGCTAAAAATCAGGTCACCTCAATTCTTACTGACCGGTTGGTGCAACAATGACCGGCTCCAGGAACGTTTCAAGGGCCTGACTCCGATGCAGAATCGGAGTCAGGCCCTTGAGGTTCTCACCGTTTAAAATTAAACCAGTCCAACTTTTTTTGGGGCTAGTTGACAGGAGAGAGGGTTTACCGTGCTTTGACTAGCCTCTTTATGGTGCCCAAGGTGGGACTCGAACCCACACTCCGAAGAACCGCATTTTGAGTGCGGCGCGTCTGCCAATTCCGCCACTTGGGCAAGTGCGAAAGCTCTTCATACAATACACGCCCACCTGCCATTCACGCCAATCGGCACTCGGTGGCTAAAACGACCCTGGGCGGCAGGCGTCCCGGTACCAAACTACTCCCGGCTCTCTAGATGCTGACTGTAAATGTCGTTACTATTAGGAGTGATTGAGTGCACGCGCCAGCTCTCGGTTGCAGGGGCGTATGCCGGGTGAGACGCGTGCGAAAATAGAGTGAGAACCTCAAACCAGCCGAAAAGGAGGCAAGGGTATGTCAGAGCAGACCGCCCAGGAGCCCGAGAACCAGGATCAGCAGCCCGAGCGCACTGTTGTCGTCGCTGAAGACGAGGCACTGATTCGTCTTGACATCGTCGAAATCCTCAAAGACCACGGCTTCAAGGTTGTGGCTGAAACCGACAACGGTAAAAAAGCAATTGAGCTTGCTGAAGAGCACAGCCCCGATGTGGTGCTCATGGACGTTAAGATGCCCGTTATGGACGGTATTGCCGCTGCCGAAGCTATCAGCGACAAGCAACTGGCACCCGTCGTCTTGCTCACCGCCTTCAGCCAGAAGGAACTCGTCGACCGCGCAACCGAAGCTGGTGCCATGGCATATGTGGTCAAGCCCTTTACTCCTCACGATCTGATTCCCGCAATTGAGGTAGCTATTAGCCGCTACGAGCAGATTCGTGCGCTTCAGAACGAAGTGGCAAACATCAAAGATCAGTTCGAAACCCGCAAGCTGGTGGATCGTGCCAAATCATTGCTCATGACCAAGATGGGTTTGAGTGAACCTGAGGCCTTCCGCTGGATTCAGAAAACCTCTATGGATCGCCGGCTCTCCATGCGTGAGGTTGCCGAAACCATCGTCAAACAGGTTCAGTAGGTACGCGCCAGGGCAGGCTAGAGCCCATCCTTATGCTGGGATTTAGTGCCGATGCCCCAGAGTGAAACCGCGGCGCAGACGGTGACGCCAACCCACCAGAGGCCGCCCTGGGCCAGAGCGGTGACCGTGAAGAGGAGGGTGAGCACAAGAAAAATATTGCCGATGAGCTTGCGGCGGCCTGAGGTCACGAGCTTTCCTTTCTGAGAGGGCTGGCCTTCTAACTTTACCGCCACCGGCCTGACCGCGTGAGTGTAGGCGCGTGCCAATGACCCAAGAGAACTGCTCCCCACCGGTTGGGCTGAGACATCAGTATCCAACTCGTGGGGAGCAGGTCAGGCCAGGATAGGCCGGGCTTGTTGAAAACAGGGAGGGCTAGACGGTTTTCGCTGCGGCCTCCTCGGCCTGAGCTATCTCGGTAGGTTCGTCGTCAACGTCCGCGCCAAAGACCTTAGCTAGGCGCTCAGTGAGCGACGCGATGGCCGCGTCACCGGTGACGTTGGTGGCAGTGCCGAAGGAATCTTGAGCCAGGTAGAGGGCAATCATGAGGGCAATCATGGCGTCGTCGAAGCCCAGCATCGACTGAAGTAGGCCTATCGCAGTCATGACTGCGCCGCCGGGTACACCGGGGGCGGCAACCATCATGACGCCCAGAACCAGAACCACGGGAATCATAGCGGTAAAGCTGAGGGAACCGCTGGTCATGAAGACCACAGCCACCGCACAGGAGGTGATGGTAATCATCGAACCGGAAAGGTGGATGGTGGCGCAGAGCGGGATGGCGAAGTCCACAATCTTGCTCTTGATACCAATTTTCTTAGCAGAAGCTACGGTCACGGGAATAGTGGCGGCTGATGACTGAGTTCCGATAGCGGTGAAGTAGGCAGGGAGCATTCCGCGCAACATCCTGACGGGGCTGCGGCGGGTCACAGTGCCAGCGATGGTGTACTGGATGGCCAGCATAGTCCAGTGCAACAGAATCACCATGATAAAAACCTTGCCGAAGACCGCAAGAATCTGGCCGACCTGCCCTGCCAGGGTCATATTAGCGAAGACGCCGACGATATGGACCGGTAGCAGGGGGATAATGACGTAGCCGAGTAGCTTCTCGATGATGGTCTGAAAATCCTGAAACAGATTCAGCATGGCTGTGCCACCTAGAGCGGTGATACCTAAACCCATAATGAAAGCCAGCACCAGGGCGCTCATGACCGACATGATGGGATCAAGGGTGAACGTCAGATAGCCAGCTGAGAGTGATTCTTCGGGGTTGTCGAAGGCAGTGAGTTGCTGGCCTTTGAGAATGATGGGGTAGAGAAAATAAGCCACGCTCAGCGCCAGGAAGCCGGCGGTAATAGAGGAGACATAAGCCAACCCCACGGTGGTGCCCAGCAGCTTGCCTGCGCCCCTGGCCAGGGAGCCGATACCGGGCACAATAAAACCAATGATGATCAGCGGGATAGCAAAGCTGAGGAAGGCACTAAAAATAGTGGAGAAAGAGACGAAGAGCTGGACGATGAGGTCGGTGGGGAGGGACGAACTTAGGGCACTGTTGATGCCCGAGATAAGACCGGGTGTGTAGGCTCCAATGAGGATACCGCCGATGATGGCGACGATAATCCACACGAGCAGAGGAATCTTTTTCATAGGGTTCCTTGTGGGTTGTGTGGGTGAATGTGCATATGACTGCTAGTTTATGCAATGACGAGTATTTTTAGTGGCCTACGGGGCAATTGATAGCCGAAGTATGCCCCGTATCACTGCCCGGTGGCTGTGGCTGATGCGGGTGGGGTGATGATGTTATTGGTGATTCGGGCGGTGGCTACCAGCCTGCCAGCATCGTCAGTGATGTCAACGGTGTGGACGGTAACGGTGCGGCCCAGCTTGACGGCGCGGCAGGTTGCGGTGACGGTGCCAGCACGGGCTGGGAGCATGTGCGTGATATTGAGGTCGACTCCCACAGCGGCCTGTCCCTTGTCAGCAACGGATAGGAAGGCGGCGAGTGAACCCGCGGTTTCGGCAAGGGCGGCGGAGGCACCGCCGTGAAGCAGACCTACTGGCTGTGTGTTTCCTTCTACCGGCATCGTGGCAACTAGATACTCCGGGCTGGCTTCATGAACCCTTATGCCGAGCTTTTCACTCAGCGCACCTGTTCCGAGTTTCTTAAGGACGTGTTGGTAGTGGTCATGAGAGTTTTCGGTCATGGTGATGGGTCTTTCACAGTAGGGTACTGGGCGGTCGGCTTCTATGGTAGGTCAGGAGGCAGATGACCCGCTAGGTCTGGTGGGGGGCGAAGCGGTAGGATGGTGGCTGTGATGACTACACCTGAAACCTCAGTAGAAACCCCACGTAAACTCATGCTCATTGACGGGCATTCCCTGGCCTTCCGTTCTTTCTACGGCACGCCAGTGGACGTGTTTGTTAACTCAGAGGGCCAGCATACCAATGCTGTTCACGGCTTTCTTTCAACTCTGATTTCATTGATTAAGAGCGAGCAACCAAGCCATATTATTGTGGCCTTTGATCTTGCCGGTGGTACTTTCCGCACCGAGGAATACGGCGAGTATAAGGGTGGCAGAAACGAGACTCCTGAGGAATTTTCTGGGCAGATTGACCTGATTCAGCGGGCTCTGGCTGCGCTGAAGATCCCGTCGGTAACCCTGCCCCGCTACGAGGCCGACGATATCGTGGCCACCTACACCCGTCAGGGGCGTGAAGCCGGGTTTGAGGTGCAGATTGTTTCGGGTGACCGCGATGCCTTCCAGCTGGTCACCGATACAGTTACGGTGCTATACCCTGTGACCACTGGCCCCACCAAGGGCATCCGCTATATGACTCCCGAGGCGGTCGAAGAGAAATATAAGGTCGCCCCTCATCTGTACCCTGATCTGGCTGCCCTCACCGGTGAGCAGGCTGATAATCTGCCCGGTGTGCCCGGAGTGGGCCCCGGTTTCGCTGCCAAGTGGATTAACGAGTACGGAGATTTGAACGGGGTACTTGAGAACGCAGAGAATATTAAGGGTAAGAAAGGGGAGGCTCTGCGTGAGCACGTGGACGACGTGTTGCGCAATCGCCGACTCAACCGCCTGGTTGATGACCTTGACCTGCCGGTGGCCCTGGATGAGGCTCATGGCTATGGGCCTCAGGCAGAGGAGCTTGAAGAGCTCTTTGACTACCTAGAATTCAACTCTATCCGCAAGCGCGTGGCTGAACTGTTTGACGGCATGGGGCAGACAACCCCTGCGGTGAGTGTTGAGATTGAGGGCCTGGAAAGAATAGAGACGCCGGACGCTCTGGCTGCCTTCCTGGGGAAGGCTGGCGAGACTGTTGCAGCAGCTGAGCGCCCTGCTCCGGTTCCTGAACGTCTGGCAACAGCTGTCACGATCTACCCTGTTGCTGATGAAAATGAAGGAAGGGCAAGTGCCCTGCAAGGCTTGATGCTGGTCGCCGGTGCGCAGGCAGCCTACGTATCCCTGACCCGTGCAGGCGAAGGCGTCACCGAAGCCTTAGCAGAGTGGCTGGGTGATGCAGGGGCTCCCAAAATCACTTTTGACGTTAAGCAGAATTTTAAATCTTTAACAGCAGCGGGCCTGCCCTTGGCCGGTGTGATAGAAGATCCGGTACTTTCCTCTTATGTTTGTGGCTTTATTCCCACCGCTCGCCGTCGTGGCCACCGCGACATGCTCGAAGACCTGACCCGAGACTACCTGAGTCAGTCGCTTCCTGCCGAGCCAGAGCAGGCAGACCAGGGCGAACTTTTCTCACTTGAATCCTCGGTTGATCTCACCCACCAGGGTCTTATCGCCCGCTACGTACAAGAGCTGGCCTACGCCCTGCACACAGACCTGGTGGCCAAAAGCCAGCTGGGTCTCTACGAGGAAATTGAACTGCCTACCGCGACCGTTTTGGCGCGCATGGAAATTGCAGGTGTAGCCATAGACGCTTCTGCTATCGCTGAACTCAAAGACTACTACGGTGAACATATTGCTCGGGCCACCGAGGCCGCTTATAGGGTACTGGGGCACGAAGTCAATCTATCCTCGCCCAAGCAGCTACAAACGGTCCTCTTTGAAGAGCTTGAGCTACCTACCACTCGTAAACTCAAGAGCGGTTACTCCACCGATGCCGATTCTTTGGCCGGTATCTTAGCCCAGGTAGCCCCCGATTCTCGTGGCGCCGACTTCCTAAAGGAGCTACAGACCTACCGCGACTACACAAAGTTGCAGCAAACCGTTGAAGGTTTGCGTAAGGCTAGAACCTCAGACGGCCGTATTCACACCACCTACCAGCAGAATGTTGCCGCCACCGGCCGTCTCTCCTCCACTGACCCCAATTTGCAGAACATTCCCATCCGCACCGAGGAGGGCCGCAAGATTCGGGATGCTTTTGTGGTTGCCCCTGAGCCCCTCAACGGTGTGGAGTACGTCAGCCTGCTCACCGCAGACTACTCCCAAATTGAAATGCGTATCATGGTTCACCTCTCGGATGACGCGGACCTCATCGCCGCCTATCAGGCTGGTGAAGACCTTCACCGTTTCGTGGGTTCTGAGGTATTTGGTGTTGATCCCGAGGACGTGACCTCAGAGATGCGCTCCAAGGTGAAGGCCATGAGCTACGGCCTGGCCTACGGCCTTTCCCCCTTCGGCCTTTCCAAACAGCTGGGTATCAGTGTGGACGAAGCTACTAGTCTGCGCGCCAACTACTTTCAACGTTTCGGTAAAGTGGGCAAATTTTTACGGTCCATTGTGCGTGAAGCCCATAAGACCGGATACACCGAAACCATGTTCGGCCGTCGCCGTCTGCTACCCGATCTGGCCTCCTCCAATCGTCAGCGCCGTGAGGCCGCGGAGCGCGCCGCTCTCAACTCGCCTATCCAGGGCACCGCAGCAGACATCATCAAGATCGCTATGATCAATGTGGATGAACGCCTGCGCCGTGAAAACCTCGCTACCCGCATGCTCTTGCAGGTTCACGACGAACTCATACTCGAGGTGGCAGCCGGTGAAGAAAAGGCTGCCGAGAAGATTCTTGTGGACGAAATGAGTGGAGCAGCCTCGCTACGCGTCCCGCTGGACGTGCAGGTTGGTTGGGGTAACTCCTGGCACGATGCGGGCCACTGAGCTACATTGCGGTGAGGCTAAGACTAAAATCACCCGGTCAGCCAAGGAACACGCGGTGAAATCGCCCACCAAATCGTTGACCGGCAGTCCGGTGGCCCCTAGACTTGAAACGGTGCGTGAGCTCTGCCCTCTTCCCGTGCGGTCGAGTAAGCGCACAGTTATTGTCCGTATCAACGCTCAATACAGAGAACCACGCGGTACCTCACCCCGGCAGAACGTGATGACATCGCGCCTGGCCGGGTCAGACTAAGATGCCGCCTGTATTGACCTAGAAAACTATCCATATTGGAGCCCTACTCTCTATGAGCACCAACGTTCCCCAGGTTGCAATCAACGACATCGGCAACGAAGAAGAATTCCTCGCAGCAGTTGACGCAACCATCAAGTACTTCAACGACGGCGATCTCGTTTCAGGCGAAGTTGTCAAGGTTGACCACGACGAGGTACTACTCGACATCGGTTACAAGACCGAAGGCGTCATCCCCTCACGTGAACTTTCCATCAAGCACGACGTAGATCCCGACGAAGTTGTTTCTGTTGGTGACACCGTTGAAGCTCTTGTCCTCACTAAGGAAGACAAGGAAGGCCGCCTGATTCTCTCCAAGAAGCGTGCACAGTACGAGCGCGCCTGGGGCGACATCGAGAAGGTCAAGGAAGAAGACGGCGTCGTCACCGGCACCGTCATCGAGGTCGTCAAGGGCGGTCTTATCCTCGACATCGGTCTGCGTGGCTTCCTCCCCGCCTCACTCGTCGAAATGCGCCGCGTCCGCGACCTGGCCCCCTACATTGGCCAGGAAATCGAAGCCAAGATTATCGAGCTCGACAAGAACCGTAACAATGTTGTTCTGTCCCGCCGCGCCTGGCTTGAGCAGACCCAGTCAGAGGTTCGCTCCACCTTCCTCAACCAGCTCGAAAAGGGCCAGGTCCGTTCAGGTGTTGTATCCTCAATCGTCAACTTCGGTGCCTTCGTTGACCTCGGTGGCGTCGACGGCCTCGTCCACGTGTCCGAGCTCTCCTGGAAGCATATTGACCACCCCTCAGAGGTCGTTGAAGTTGGCGACGAAGTCACCGTTGAGGTCCTCGAAGTTGATCTCGACCGTGAGCGCGTCTCACTGTCACTGAAGGCCACTCAGGAAGACCCCTGGCAGGCATTCGCCCGCACCCATGCCCTCGGCCAGGTTGTACCCGGTAAGGTCACCAAGCTTGTACCCTTCGGCGCATTTGTTCGCGTCGAAGACGGCATCGAAGGCCTCGTCCACATTTCCGAACTCGCTGTTCGCCACGTGGATTTGGCAGAGCAGGTTGTCTCCGTCGGTGACGAGCTGTTCGTCAAGGTCATCGACATTGACCTGGACCGCCGCCGCATCTCTCTGTCACTGAAGCAGGCTAACGAAGGTGTGGACCCCGAGTCCACCGAGTTTGACCCGGCCCTCTACGGCATGGCCGCAGAGTACGACGACGAGGGTAACTACAAGTACCCCGAGGGCTTCGACCCCGAGACCAACGAATGGCTCGAAGGCTTCGAAACACAGCGCGCAGCATGGGAGCAGCAGTACGCTGACGCCCAGGCTCGCTGGGAAGCACACAAGACACAGGTCTCTAAGGCGCTAGAAGCCGATGCAGAAGCAGCAGCTGCCGCTCCCGCATCAGCAGCTCCCGCCGAAGCCGCACCCACCTCCTACTCATCTGAGAAGCCCGCCGAAACCGGCACACTGGCTTCAGATGAGGCGTTGGCTGAGTTGCGTAAGAAGCTCACCGGCAACTAAAGAATGCGCGGCGCTCATGCGTTGCTCATTCCTAGTCCATAATGGGCCCTCCCACTACATGGGAGGGCCCGTTTGCGCCCGATAGCAAGCTACGGCAAGGCCAGAGAGCTGTGGAATCCGTCATGCTCATAGTTCATGCGGGCGATAGCGTTAGTTCACCTAAACTTAACCTTTTTCTCAGATTATTAACAGGGCCCAAAATGCGCCTTAAGACCGTATGAACTCAACCGAAGGGGGACTCGTGAATTCCAGCGCGGATTCCGGTTCACAGCTCGCAACCCCCGCGTTGCAACGAGACACCACCGATCGATGGTGGCACCTTACCTTTGGCGTCCTCATGGCCGCCTCACTTACTCTCTTTACCGTCTGGTCACTCAACTATGTTGACCAATCCCAGCACGTCATCATTCTAGTGGCGGCAGTGCTACTTGGTCTTTTCATGGCTTTCAATATTGGTGGTAATGACGTCGCTAATTCCTTCGGTACCTCCGTAGGTGCAGGTACGCTGACCATTAAACAAGCCCTGCTCATTGCAGCCGTCTTTGAGGTCTCAGGCGCTGTCATCGCAGGCGGCTCTGTGACCGATACCGTGCGCTCAGGCATCGTCGATCTGGGTGCCATCGACCTGGACCCCATGCAGTTCGTCTACATCATGATGGCAGCCCTCCTGGGTGCAGCTATCTGGCTACTGGTCGCCACCCGCATGGGTTGGCCCGTCTCAACTACCCACTCAATCATTGGTGGCATCGTGGGCGCAGCCCTAACCATTGGCTTTACCACCGGCACCGGCGGTATGGAGATGGTGCAATGGAACAAAATCGGCCAGATCGCAATTTCCTGGGTACTCTCACCGGTCTTAGGCGGTCTGTTCGCTTGGCTGCTATTCGGCTTTATCAAGAAGTACATCTTGGGCTATAACGAGAAGGTCGACGCGGCCATGCTTGAAATCAAGAAGTCTCAGGAGCAGGAACGAGCAGCACACACCCCACACGACGGCTTTCAACGTATCACCGACCTGCAGGCTGACGCCTATGCCAACGCCATGCTACGCAAGAAGAAGTTTAAGCTCAAGAAACTGGACCCCGAGGCTCCCGAGAGCGAGTACTACCGCCAGGTATACAAGCTTGACCAGCAGGCAAAGCGTAGTGACTCCCATCGTGCCCTGGAGGTTTACGTACCAATCCTGGCTGCCTTTGGCGCCGCTCTCATTGCTGCCATGCTCCTTTTCAAGGGCCTGGATAACCTCGAACTGGGTATCTCCACCATGGGTAACATCATGATTATGGTCATGGTAGCCGCTATTGCCTGGGTGAGCGTATCAGTCTTTGCCCGAAGCTTGCAGAAGCAGGAGCTCTCACGCGCTACCTTCACTATCTTTGCCTGGTTGCAGGTCTTTACCGCAGCAGCCTTCGCTTTCTCACACGGAGCGAACGACATTGCTAACGCTATCGGTCCCTTTGTTGCCATCCTCGATGTGCTGAAGACCGGCGTCATCGGTGACGAAGCGATAGTTCCTATGCCCGCGCTCATCACCTTCGGTATCGCTCTTATCGTGGGTCTCTGGTTTGTTGGCCGTAACGTCATCGCAACCGTGGGGCACGGGCTGACCAAGATGCACCCATCCTCTGGCTTCGCTGCAGAACTAGCTGCAGCGGGTGTGGTCATGGCCGCTTCGGTTTTAGGTCTACCCGTTTCGTCGACCCATATTCTGATTGGTGCTGTGCTCGGTGTGGGAATCGTCAACCACTCAGCCAACTGGAGGCTCATGCGCCCCATTGCTCTTGCCTGGATTATTACCCTACCCATCTCAGCCGCTATCGGCTCGGTAGGTGTGCTGGCTATTTCAGCAATCTTCTAGGCTAAATCAACCCACTGGGTTTCACCCCACGAAATGTGCCCTGCGCCGGCTGTCAGCTCGGCCAGGGCCGTTTCTGTCTGTGCCCGGGTTGCCCGGTCGTCAAAAACACCCAGGGTGATATCGGCTCCGCTGGCTGTGTAATCGGTCCCCAGCACCGTATAGCCCAGGGCCCGCAGCTCATTTTCGAAGCGTCCTGCCTCAGCGTGGGAGGCGGTAACTGTGCCCAGCCGCAGGCGTTCGCGGGGCACCAGGGGAGCGGCGTCCAGGGTTGCAACAACCGCATCTGTGTAGGCGCGCACCAGCCCGCCTGCCCCTAGCTTGATACCGCCAAAATAACGCACCACCACAGCGCAGATATCGGAGAGATCGGTGGTTTCGCCGTCGCGTCCTTCGGTGCGTCGGGCTAGCAGTGCTTGGAGCATGGGAATACCGGCGGTGCCAGCGGGCTCACCGTCGTCGTTAGAGCGCTGAATCTGCCGATCACCCCCGATGATAAAAGCAGAGCAGATATGGCGGGCATCGTGGTAGGTCTTGCGTTTGGATTCAATAAAGGCGCGGGCCTCTTCTTCAGTTTCCACGCGCTGAATGTAGCCGATGAATTCGCTGCGCTTAATTTCTAGCAGATGCCGGGTCTCGTCACGGGTGGCGAGCACGGTGTAGCGGTTGGTGCGGGTTTCATCGGTCATGGTGTCAATTCTAGTGTGCGGAGCCTAGCCCGCGTAGGCTGGTGGGAGCGGGCGGCCGCCCGGCGATAAAAGACGAAAGGACGCTTGTGGTAACGCGCATTGGCCTGACCGGCGGTATTGGGTCGGGTAAATCGACGGTGGCAAAGATGCTGGTGGAGTGCGGCGCTGTGCTGATTGACGCTGATGCTATCGCACGAAAGCTGATGGAGCCGGGGCAGGAGGTACTGGCGGTAACCGTCCGCACCTTTGGCGAGGGGATACTGACCCCCGACGGATTACTTGACCGCGCTGCTCTTGCGGCTCTAGTGTTCGCTAATGAAGATGCCCGTGAAAAACTCAACGCCATTGTGCACCCCGCAGTACGGGCTGAAGCGGCGCGGCTACGAGAGGTAGCCGTACAAGAGCGGGGGCAGGGCGTGGTAATCGTCGAGGATATCCCGCTACTAACAGAGACTGGCCAGGCAGCAGATTTTGATGGGGTGATAGTGGTTGAAACACAGCTGGAGGAGCGCCTACGGCGCCTCATACAGGTACGGGGTATGAGCGAAACAGACGCCCGCGCCCGCATTGACGCGCAGGCCAGCGATGAGCAGCGCCGGGCGATTGCCACCTGGGTGATTGATAATTCGGGAAGCGAAGAGCACACTGCTGCGCAGGTGCACGAGGTGTTTACCAAAATCACAGCAGGTTCTTTACATGAATAAATTTTAAATCGCTGATATTTGAACTAGCGGTTTAAAAAATTTGTTGTGACCTGTAAAAACGGGTGAGAACAAGAGCCTGCAGAAAAATCAAGTAGTTCTATCTCCCCTGGAAAACAATTCCAAGCCCTCTTATTGTTGATACGTTGCCCAGAGACCGGGCAGCCGCTGTGCGGGCGGTGGATGCAAGGGGCCCACACAGTAATACACTTATTTCCACCGGGATAATCCTGTGCTGAACAAGTTACACGACAGACTGGGGCTGCGAACCAACCCCATCATTTTCTTCTCATCTGCACTCTTTATCATCGTCTTTACCCTGCTGATGATGGCCTTCCCCACCGCCATGTCCGACGGAATCGGGGCTGTCTCCGACTTCATCATCACCTACCTGGGCTGGGTCTACACCCTGGGTATCGTCATCTTCTTTGTCTTCCTGATCTACATGGCGATGAGCCGGTTCGGGCGAATAAAAATTGGCGACGACGACGCAGAACCCGAATACTCCGGCCTGGCCTGGTTCGGTATGCTCTTCGCAGCCGGTGTGGGCGCCGTCCTGCTCTTCTGGGGCGCGGCAGAACCCATCACTCACTACGCCAACCCGCCCTACGACGGGGTAGAACCCCAGTCAGACAGGGCAGCCCTTGAAGCCCTCTCCATCGCCAACTGGCACATTGGCCTGGGCGTCTGGATTATCATGACCGTCCCGGCCCTGGCCTTTGGCTACTTCACCTACAAACGCAAGCTACCCCCGCGCGTCTCCTCCACCTTCCAGCCCCTACTGGGCGAGCGTATCCACGGCCCCATCGGTAAGAGCATTGACTCGGTAGCCATTATCTCAACCGTCTTTGGCATTGCTGTTTCGGTAGGGCTGGGCGCCCTGCAGATCAATTCAGGCCTGGGCATCATGTACGGTGTCCCCCTGGGCGGCTGGATTCAGGCTGCCATTGTCGCTGTTATTACCGCTGCCGGTATTACCTCGGTTCTCATGGGTATGGACAAGGGTGTGAAGCGCCTCTCCTATATCAATATCCTGCTGGCTATTGCCCTGATGCTCTTTATTCTGATGACCGGCGCAACCCGCTTCGTCACTCTCGGCACCATCGAGTCCGCCGGTTACTTCCTGCAGAAGCTTCCGGTGATGATGCTCTTCAACGATACTTTTGCTGATACCGGTTGGATTGGCTCTTGGACGGTCTTCTACTGGGCCTGGACCGTGACCTGGGCCCCCTTCGTCGGCCTCTTTATCGCCAAGATTTCTCAGGGCCGCACCATCCGCCAGTTTGTTGTCGGTGTGCTGGCTGCCCCCACCACCTTCACCCTCATCTGGGTCGGTGTCTTTGGCCTGAGCGCGTTCAACATCGAGCGCAACGAGAACGGTACCCTGGTCCAAACCGTAGCGGTCGAAGGCGATATTCCTGCTGCCCTCTTTGAATTCCTGGGCCACTTCCCGCTCTATCAACTGGTAGCTGCAATTACCCTCGTGGTGATTACCATCTTCTTCATCACCTCCATTGACTCAGCGGCCCTGGTGATGGACGCAATCGCTAACGGCCATGAGGATCCGGCCCCTAAGAAACAGGGCATCTTCTGGGCTGCTTCAATCGGCGTTGTGGCAGCTTCTATTCTGGTAGCGGCAGGAGATAACGGCCTGACAGCCCTGCAGAACGTCATTATTGTGATTGGCTTCCCGGTGTGGCTCATCGGCTTCATGCAAATGTGGATGCTGGTGCGTGCTCTGCGTGAGGACGCCGGCGAATTGCCTCCCATGCGCACTCGCCAGTGGAAGCAGGTTATCCCCCTCGAGGAGTACCACCGCCGAGCCCAGGAGGACTTCTCTTCCATTGAGGAGGTCACTATTCGCCCCGAATACGAGCTGGGTACCGAACCCGAGTTTGAGGGTCTAGTACCCAATACCGGGCAGATCCCCGTGGTAACAGCCGAAGATATCGCCGAGGACGCCGCCGCCAAGAAAGCAGCCTCAAAGCCGGCTGAAGAGCAGGGAACCCACACCGCGGTGGTGACAGGTGAGCTGCCTGCCACCGGCATTGATCTCAAGAAGTAGCGCCGCGGTAGGCGATTCGTCACCCCCCAACAAAACTAGTACATATGTTCTAGTTTTGTTGGGGGTTTTTCGGTAGGGTAGAGGGCATGAGTCTTGCCCAGGAAATTAAACGAGTCGTCGCTCCCTTTGAGGTCATCTCCGAATACCAGCCCGCCGGTGACCAGCCCAAGGCAATTGCGCAACTGACTGAGCGCGTTCAGAACGGCGAAAAAGACATCGTACTCATGGGCGCGACCGGCACCGGTAAATCGGCTACATCCGCCTGGCTCATCGAATCTGTGCAACGCCCCACCCTGGTTCTGGTGCAAAACAAGACCCTGGCTGCCCAGCTGGCCAACGAGCTCCGTGAGCTACTGCCCAACAACGCGGTGGAATATTTTGTCTCCTACTACGACTACTATCAGCCAGAAGCCTATGTTCCGCAGACCGATACCTTCATCGAAAAAGACTCGTCCATTAACGAAGAAGTTGAGCGCCTTCGTCACTCCGCTACCAACTCCCTGCTGACCCGCCGCGACGTCGTCGTCGTCGCTACAGTCTCCTGCATCTACGGCCTGGGCACCCCCGAAGAATACGTCGCCCAAATGGTCACCCTGCGCCAGGGCGAAGAAATAGATCGCGACGAGCTACTGCGCCGCTTCGTGGGGATGCAATACGCCCGCAATGATCTAGATTTCCACCGCGGCACCTTTCGCGTGCGCGGCGACACCGTAGAAATCATCCCCATGTACGAGGAAAACGCCATCCGCATCGAGTTCTTTGGCGACGAAATCGAAGCTATCTACACCCTGCACCCGCTCACCGGTGACGTCATCCGCGAAGAGACCGAAATGTATGTATTCCCGGCCTCCCACTACGTTGCCGGTGCTGAACGCATGGCCCGAGCCATTGCCTCCATCGAGGACGAACTGCGCGACCGCCTGCAAGAACTCGAATCCCAGAACAAGCTGGTTGAAGCCCAGCGCCTGCGCATGCGTACCCAGTACGACCTGGAAATGATGGAGCAGATGGGCTTCTGCAACGGCATCGAAAACTACTCCAGCCACATTGATGGCCGCGCTCGCGGTACCGCTCCGCACTGTCTGCTGGACTACTTTCCCGACGACTTTCTGCTGATTGTGGACGAATCTCACGTGACTATCCCGCAGATTGGTGCCATGTATGAGGGGGATATGAGCCGCAAGCGCACCCTGGTGGAGCACGGTTTCCGTCTGCCTTCTGCCATGGACAACCGCCCACTCAAGTGGGAGGAGTTCCTCGACCGCATTGGGCAGACCGTCTACCTCTCAGCTACCCCAGGTAAGTACGAGCTCTCTCAGGCTGATGGAGTGGTGGAGCAGATTATTCGCCCCACCGGTTTAGTTGACCCAGAAATCGTGGTCAAGCCTACGGAAGGGCAGATTGATGACCTGCTCGAAGAGATCCGTGTGCGTGTTGAGCGTAACGAGCGCGTACTCGTCACCACCCTGACCAAGCGTATGGCTGAGGATCTCACCGACTACCTGTTGGAGCACGGGGTCAAGGTACAGTACCTGCACTCCGATGTCGATACCCTGCGCCGAGTGGAGCTGCTGAGCGAACTGCGTCAAGGCGTCTTTGATGTACTGGTGGGTATTAACCTGCTGCGTGAGGGCCTGGACCTCCCCGAGGTCTCCCTGGTTGCTATTTTGGATGCCGATAAGCAGGGCTTCTTGAGATCGACTACATCGCTGATTCAGACAATTGGCCGAGCCGCCCGAAACGTGGGCGGCCAGGTACACATGTACGCCGATAAAATTACCGACTCCATGCGCACCGCTATCGACGAGACCAATCGTCGCCGCGAAATCCAGCAGGCCTATAACCGTGAGCACGGTATCGACCCTCAACCCCTGCGCAAGAAAATTGCCGATATCACGGACGCTTTGGCTCGTGAGTCTGAAGATACTGCCGAACTCTTAGCCACCCGTAAGGGGGCATCGGGCAAGCTGGCACCGACCAAAAAAGGTACCAAGTACGCCTCAACCAGCCCTGAAGCTGAGGAGCTCTTTAGAAAGGTTGAGGCGCGTGTACGCCAGGACGGTCTGGCTGCGGCCCCCGCTGAGGATCTGATGGGGTTAATTGAAGAGATGCACGCTCAAATGATGCAGGCTGCTGAGGAGCTCAAGTTCGAGTTGGCTGGCCGCTTGCGCGACGAGATTGCCGACCTCAAAAAGGAGCTTCGCGCTATGCAAGAAGCAGGGCACGCCTAGCGGGCAGGGAGTAGTGAGGAGCATCCCACAGCTGGTGGTGTAGACTGGCCAAGTTTGCGTCCGAACCACCGCAGGAGCTTCAATGAGCCAGAAGACCGCGCGCACTAGCGTTGCCCGTATGCCGGGTATGCCCCAGATTCTGCTCACCTTTGGGCTGAGTATCTGTAGCCTCTCGCTTCTGCTCCCTGCATCCCCGGCCTGGGCGCTGGCAGGTGGGAGCGGCTCCCTGGGGGCAGGTGCTACAAACGCGGTACTCATGGCCGTCACGGTGCTGACCCAGTTCAGCGTCCCAGCTCTTACTCGTCGTTTCTCCTGGGCACTCGTACTGCCGGTGGGCACCCTCTTCATGGGGCTACCCTCCCTGATACAGGCCCTTAGCCCAGACCTGCTCAACGTCCTTGTTACTTCGGGCCTGCGCGGTATTGGCTTCGGCATCGTCACCGTCTGTTGCTCCTCAGCTATGTCCTACCTCATTCCGGTCGAATACCGCGGGCGAGCCGTAGGGCTTTACGGGCTGGCAGCATCCGGTGCTCAGCTCTTCTTCACGCCCGTTGCCCCCTGGGCTCTTGAAACCTTCGGCTACCGTTCTGTGATTTCAGCCGGAGCAATTTCCGCCATTGCAGCCCCCTTTGCCCTACAGCTGGGGCGACTGGTTGACCACTTCATGGCCGAACAGCGCAGTGAGCAGCGGGGGAGCGAACCTACCTCACTCACCTCAACAGCCACCATAATTGCCCGTATCTGGCCTGCCCTGCTGACGCTCACCCTGGTCACTAGCGTCGGCGGTGCTTTCATGACCTTCTCCACCAAAATCGCTCCCACCGCCACCCTTGCAACCGGTGCCCTGCTGTTGCTTTGTGCCCTGGCAACTCCCACCCGTCTGTACGGGGGATCGCTGACCGACCGCTTCGGCACCCGTCTGCTCATGGCCCCGGTGCTAGCGGTCACTTCTCTGGGTGTGGCGGCAATAGCCTGGGTTGATGGAGCTGATCGAGGGTCTGTGTTCCTCCTGCTGGTTGGTGCCACAGTCATCGGTTTTGGCTATGGCTTCCTTCAATCCGTGACCATGGTACGGGCTTTGACGGACGCCGGCGGGCTCGAGACGACCCAGCGTGCCTCAGTCGCCTGGAACTCTCACTTTGACATCGGTACCGGCTTGGGTGCCCTTGCTATCGGTGCCGCCGTCCAGGCGACCAGCTTCACCGTAGCCTGGGTGGGTGCCGCCGTCCTGTTGTTGGTCTGTGCCCTTGTGCTCGGGATTAAGGACGCCCGTGCGTCTGTTCAAAAGTAAGAAGATGGGTTATAGTTGTAGACCGAGCAAGGGAGTATCCCACTAATTCCTGCATCGTCAGCACGTTGATCGAAGGCGCCCAACCGGGGCAGGAAACCACTCATTCGGGTGGTGGGAGAGACTTGTGGATTTTGGCAAACCCCAACCACAAGAAAGGCTCCCAATGCATATCACTGGGTTGCAGTGGGGTGTGACGATTGCGTTCATCCTGGCACTGCTTGCTTATGACTTCTTCTTCCACGTGCGTAAAGCACACGAACCCACCATCAAAGAGGCCGCGATTTGGTCGGCTGTCTACGTGGGTATCGCCCTGCTCTTTGGCCTGGTCATCCTCTTTTGGGACGGTACCCAGTACGCGGCCGAATACTATGGTGGCTATATCACTGAGAAGGCTTTGAGTGTTGATAACCTCTTTGTCTTCTTGATTATCATGGCCTCCTTCCGCGTGCCGCGTGAGGACCAGCAAAAGGTTCTGCTCTTCGGTATTATCTTCGCAATTATTGCCCGTACTGTCTTCATCTTCCTCGGTGCCGCTGCTATTGAGCGCTGGAGCTGGGTCTTCTACCTCTTCGGTCTGATTCTGATTTACACTGCCGGTAACCTCATCAAGGGTGAAATCACCGATAAGGAAGAAGAGGACGAAGCCAACAACATCGTGGTGCGCCTGGCTAAGAAGATGTTCCACACCGTTGACTACTACGACGGCGACAAGCTCTTCACCGTTGAAAACGGCAAGAAGGTTATGACCCCCATGTTGCTGGTCATGGTTGCTATCGGTGGTACCGATATTCTCTTCGCCCTGGACTCCATCCCCGCGATCTTCGGTCTGACCCAGGAAGCCTACATCGTTTTCACCGCGACCGCCTTCTCACTGATGGGTCTGCGTCAGCTCTACTTCCTGATTGACGGCCTGCTGGATCGCCTGATTTACCTCTCATGGGGTCTATCGATCATCCTGGCCTTCATCGGTGTCAAGCTGCTGCTGCACGCCTTGCACGAGAACACCCTGCCCTTCATCAACGACGGCCAGCCCGTTCACGTTGTTGAAGTGACCATCGGATTCTCACTAACCGTCATCGTGGGCGTCCTGATTGTTACCGTGCTTGCGTCCCTGCTTTCACCCAAGGGCAAGGCACTGGCTACTATTCAGAAGGTTCAGACTCTGTCTGAGAAGTATCTGAACCTGCCCGCCGATGCTTCTGAGGCTGAGCGCGCTGAGATTCAGCGCCAGCTGGATGAGCAGGTTGCTAAGTCCCGCGAGATTCCGCAGAAGTACCGCGATGAGTTGATTGAGTCTGAGAACGAGTACCAGGATTTGGTGCGCCGCGCTCGTAGCGCTCACGCTGAGCGCACTGCCTAGCTTATAAAATAAGCCGCCGTCTCTTCCCGAGTAGGGGAGAGGCGGCGGTTTTTCTCTGCCTTTGGAGCGGGGCGGCATGATTGTAGTTCCTCGCTCCAGAAAGCTTCAATTTTTTACTAATATTTCATTGGTCCGACCTGTAGGGGAATATTTTGAGGATTCTTCCCTCAAATCACGCTTGACCCATCAAGACATCCTATGTTTAGATACCTGTAGACAAAATCTGTAACTGGAATCACGAACCAAGGATGTCAAGTGAGCACCTTTACTACCTTTAAAGTCCACGATTTGCGTTTTCCTACATCGCAGCACCTCGATGGCTCGGACGCCATGAACCCCGACCCCGACTACTCCGCCGCTTACCTGACACTGCACACCGATGCAGGCGATAGCGGCCACGGCTTCGTCTTCACCATTGGCCGCGGCAATGACGTGGTCTGTAAGGCTATTGAACTGGTTGCAGGCTGCATCGCCGGGCGGGACGCTGAGGCAGCCCTCGCTGATCTTGGTGGGGTGTGGAAGGAACTGGTAGGGGACTCCCAACTTCGCTGGCTCGGCCCCGAAAAGGGTGCCATGCACATGGCTATTGGCGCTGTTGTTAACGCCCTGTGGGATTTGCGAGCAAAGCGGGAGCAGAAGCCCCTCTGGCTGCTACTGGCAGAACTGTCGCCCCGGGAGATTGTTGACCTGGTGGACTTTCGTTACCTGAGCGATGCCCTGACCGAAGAGGAAGCCCTCGATATTTTGACCCGGGCAGAGAGCGGCCGCGCAGACCGCATCAAGGAGCTGCGCGCCAAGGGTTATGGGGCCTACACCACCACACCCGGCTGGCTAGGCTACTCCGATGAGAAGCTGGCCCGCCTCTGCAAGGAGGCGCAGGAGGAGGGCTTCCCTCAGATTAAGCTGAAGGTCGGTGCAAGCCTTGAGGATGACGTCCGCCGTCTGGGCATTGCTCGCAAAACCTGCGGTGAGGGCTACCCCATCGCTGTTGATGCCAACCAGAGATGGGATGTTTCGGAGGCGATTGAGTGGATCGAGGCGCTCAAGCCCTTTGACCCGGCCTGGGTCGAAGAACCCACCAGCCCCGATGACGTCCTTGCCCACGTAGCCATAGCGGAGGCTATCGCTCCGGTACCCGTAGCGACCGGTGAACACTGCCAGAGCCGGGTTTTGGCCAAGCAGTTCTTTCAGGCCAAGGGTCTTAGTATCTATCAGATGGATGCCTGCCGTGTAGCAGGCGTCAACGAGAATATCGCCATTCTTTTGCTGGCTACAAAGTTTGGCGTTAGAGTCTGCCCCCATGCCGGTGGCGTGGGCCTGTGCGAGCTGGTCCAGCATCTTTCTATGTTCGACTTTATCTCGGTCTCAACGGAACTTGACCCCCGCATGATTGAGTACGTTGATCATCTCCACGAGCATTTCATCACCCCGGTTAATGTTCACGACGGCCGCTACTGGCCTCCCGAGGCTCCCGGTGCCGGCGCTGAAATTCTTGAATCGACCGTGACTGAATACACCTACCCAACTGGTCCAGTGTGGGCCCAGTAGGCTCCTTGGGCAGTGTTGCCCACCGAAAGTGAAAGGTTTACTACCATGGCTTCTGTAGTACAGAATCCAACTGCCGATGCTCTTGACCACTCTAAAGAGCCCATCACCGGCAAAGTGATTATGATCGCCGTCCTCGCTGGTTTCTCCGGCCTGCTCTACGGCTTTGACTCCGGGGCTATCTCTGGTGCTCTGCCGCAGCTCATTGACCTGTGGGGACTGACCGATGGCCAGGTCGGCCTGGTCACTGCCCTGCTCCTCTACGGCGCGCTACCCTCAATCGTGGGTGCCACCCTGGCCTCTCGCTACATCGATCGCCGTCAGCTCTTGCTTATTGCCGGTGTTATCTTTATCGTGGGTTCTATCGTCTGTGCGGTAGCTCCTACTGTTGAGGTGCTCATGGCAGCCCGCTTCGGCCTGGGCTTTGGTATCGGTATTGCCAACATGTTTGGCCTGATTTACCTCTCTGAGCTAGCCCCCACCCGCATTCGCGGTATGCTTACAGCCCTCTACCAGCTGGCCGTTAACTTCGGTATTCTCGGTGCTTTTACCGTGGGCGATGTTTACCAGAATGTAGAGCACGGCTGGAAGTGGATGCTGGGCCTGGGCGTTGTACCTGCTGTTATCTTCTTCATCGGTATGTGGATCGCCCCTCCCTCACCCCGCTTCCTCATTACCCGGGGCCGCTTTGAAGAAGCTCGTGACGTACTGCGCAAGCTCCGCGCCACCGAAGACATCGCAGATGCTGAAGCCCTCGAAATCCAGCGTATTGCCTCAGAAAAGAACGCCGGCATCGGCGAACTCTTCTCCAAGGCCCGCAAACCCCTTGTGTTGCTGATTGGCCTGACCTTCTTCCAGGTCTACACCGGTATTAATGCTGTGGTTTACTACGCCCCGATTATCTTCGGCACCATGGAAGGCCTGGGCGACCGGGCGGGCATGATCGCCAACTATTCCGTGGGTTTTGCGCTGGTTATCTCAACCGCTGTCTCCCTGCCCCTCATCGAACGTATGGGGCGCGTCAAGCTCCTGGCCATTTCTATGGCAGGTCAGGCCGTTGCCATGACCGTGCTCTGGCTCTTCCCCGAATCAGGATGGTTCACCGTTGCCGCGGTTTTTGCGTACACCTTCGCCTTCGGTTTTGGTCTAGGCCCGGTCTTCTGGCTCTACGTGCCCGAGATTCTGCCCCTCAAGATGCGCGCTATCGGCATGGGTGTTATTACTTTCACCCAGTACCTCTTCAACGCCATCTTCGCCAACATGGTTCCCACCTGGATGACCCAGTTCGGTTCCCTCACCTTCCTGGCCTTCGGCATCCTCTCCGTTGCGGGTGTACTCTACGTAATCTTCCTGATTCCTGAAACCACCGGTAAGTCACTCGAAGAAATTGAGCGCGAGCTGGCCTCAGGCAACCTCAAGGCCTAACTAACCCTATCCACCGCGATTCCCGGGAGGCGGCGTCCTTGCTGAACTCAACCATCATCCACCCCCAGCTGCTAGCGGCCCTGGCCCGCTGCGGCCACGGCACTAAAATCCTTATCTCTGACGGTAACTATCCGCATATCACCGGAGCCCCGGCAGAGGCTGAGCGGGTCTACCTCAACTTCAGCCGCGGTCTACTCACCGTCAGCCAGGTCCTGAGCGGGCTTGTACCACTGCTCAACTGTGAACAGGCCGAAATCATGCTCGATGAGAACCTCACCGAGCGGCCCGTGATTGCAGACTACCGCCAGCAGCTGGGGGAGACGGTTGAATTTATTGGCCATGAGCGGTTTGACTTTTATGCCGCGGCTAAGGAGCAGGACGTCGCCCTGGTGATTGCCACCGGGGACGATCGCCAGTACGCCAATCTGCTTCTCACCGTCGGGGTGAGGCCAGAAGGAGCTGAATAAACCGTGAGCACCACACCGTATGCGGTGAGCGACGCCCACCTACACCTATGGGACACCAGCCGCTTCACCTATCCCTGGATGGGCAGCGTCCGCGGCCTACCTGAGCTCGCCGAGCCCGCCCAGCTCCCGGCCCTAGCCACCAGCGCCACCGTCGTCGTTGAAGCGGGTGTCGCACAGGGAAGCGAATGGGCCGAACGCACCTGGGTCTACGAGCATGCTCAAACCCACCCCTGGATTAAGGGGTTCGTCATGGCAGCAGACCCCAACGCCCCCAACTGGCGAAATCTCATTGAAAAAGCAGCGGCCGACCCCTTCGTCGTAGGCATCCGTTACAACCTCGAAGGCCTTGCACCCGGCCAGATACACACCCCTATCATCGAAGACTTCATCGTTGAGGTACTCAACGCCGGGGTTGTCTTTGATGTGTGCATTCGCCACCAGCAGTTTGACGAACTCTACCGACTTCTCTCTGCGGTACGGGCTCGCACCACTGAAAGCTACCTGGTGCTTGACCACCTGGGAAAACCGCCCATCGCCACTGGTGACCTCGAAGACTGGGCCAAGGCCTTAGCTGTCTTCGTCAAACTCCCCGGAGTTATAGGCAAACTTTCAGGCCTACCCGCAGAAGCCGACCCCGGCCGTCCCCTCATCGAACAAATCATTCCAGCGCTCAAGGTCGCCATGTTCCTTTTCGGTCCTGAGAGGCTCATGATCGGCTCAGACTACCCGGTCTCCCGCGTGCCCGGCGGCTACGGATCCTGGCGCTCGCTCGTCCGCTCACTGCTTACCCTGGGGTTTACCGACCACGAGGTAGAACAGATTTCCCAGGGAACCATGCGAACTGTCTACGGCATACCCCAGAAGGAGGACTAACCATGAACATCATCGACGACCTCAAAGCCCGAGGCTCCTTCGGCTTCGGCGCCGCTCAAATTGGCAACCTCTACCGTCCCATCGATGATGAGACCGCCCACCGGGCCGTAGAAGCCGCCTGGGATCAGGGCATCCGCTACTTTGACACCGCCCCGCACTATGGGCTGGGCCTTTCTGAAACCCGCCTGGGTGCTGTACTAGCCACCAAGCCCCGCGACGAATTTATTGTCTCCACCAAAGTCGGCCGCCTACTACGCCCCAACCCCGAACCCCAGGGACAGGACGCTGAGGGATTCGCGGTAGCCGATGACCTTACCCGCGTACGTGACTACTCCGAAACCGGGGTACTTACCTCCATCGAAGAGTCCCTAGAACGCACCGGCCTTGATCGCATCGACATCGTCTACATTCACGACCCCGATGACCATTGGGAGCAGGCCTCGACCCAGGCCGTCAAGGCCCTCAACCGCCTTAAAGATGAGGGTGTGGTGAGGGCCTGGGGCATCGGCATGAATCAGGCTGAGATGCTCCACCGCTTCGTCACCGAAACCAACCCCGACCTCATCATGCTGGCAGGACGCTACACCCTGCTTGAACAGGGAGCCCAGAAGGAGTTACTACCTGCCTGCCTGGCCAATAATGTGGGGGTTGTGAATGTGGGCGTCTTCAACTCTGGTCTGCTTTCTAAGCCGCGCCCGGCTGCGGATGCCACCTACAACTATGAGCCTGCACCTGCCCAGCTCATTGACCGCGCCAACCAGCTGGCAGATTTGGCAGAGAAGCACGGGGTTACTTTGCCCGAGGCGGCCCTGGCCTTTCCCTACCAGCATCCGGCTGTGTGCAGCGTCGTGATTGGCATGCGTACCGCCGAGCAGGTCACCTCCAACGTGCAGATGCACACCCAAGCCCAGAACGTCCCCGCCGAGCTCTGGGAAGAAGCCCACGAGCTTGGCTACATCACCTCACACCGGTAGGAAGGAAAACACCATGGAACTACTGCGTCTAGGAGCCAAGGGCTCAGAAACCCCCGTTCTCAAACGAGGGGAGACCTACTACGATCTCACCGAGCTGGTGGGGGATATTGATCAGAAAATTTGGGGCAAGCTCGATGCTATTCGGCAGGCTGCGGACGCCGGTGAGCTGAAGGAGCTGGCAGGGGCAAAAGACCTGCGTGTGGGTTCACCCGTCGCCGCAGCCGGTTCGATTATCTGCATCGGCCAGAACTATGCCGCCCACGCTGCTGAGTCGGGAGCTGAACCGCCTACCGAGCCGGTGGTCTTCTTCAAGAGCCCCAACACCATCACCGGCCCCTATGATGAGGTGGGTATTCCGCCGCAGTCACTCAAGACTGACTGGGAGGTTGAGCTGGCTCTGGTAATCAGCAAGCCTGCCGCCTACCTGAAGTCCAACGAAGAAGCCGCTGCCTGCATCGGCGGCTACATGGTAGCCAACGACCTCTCAGAGCGTGAATACCAGATTGAGCTCTCAGGCGGCCAGTGGTCTAAGGGTAAGTGCTTCCCCGAATCCATGCCCCTGGGGCCGGTTCTGCGCACCGCCGACGACTTTGACCCTCGCGCCGTGAACCTGCGTAGCTGGGTCAACGGTGAAGCCCGCCAGGACTCCAATACCTCAGACATGATTTTCTCGGTCGAAGACATTGTGCGCGAACTCTCCTGGTTCATGCGTCTGGAACCCGGTGACATTATCTCCACCGGCACCCCTGAGGGGGTGGCCTTCTCGGGCCGCTTCCCCTACCTGACTGCGGGGGACACCACCGACCTTGAAATTGAGGGCCTGGGTGCCCAGAAGCAGACCTACTACCAGGTTGAAGTTGAAGGTAGCCGTCTTGAGAGCCGAGGAGCCTAAGTCATGGGTGAATTTACCGGACTCAAAGCTATTGTGACTGGCGGTGCATCTGGCTTGGGGCAGGCTACAGCCCAGGAGCTTTTGAGCCGCGGTGCAGCTGTTGCTGTACTGGATTTGCGGCCTGAGGGGGCACCCGAAGGAGCGCTGGGAATTCAGTGCGACGTTTCGGATGCTACGGCCGTAGCTACCGCCGTACAGCAGGCAGCGAGTGAGCTGGGCGGTATTGATATTGTGGTCAACAATGCCGGCATTGGTGCCCAGGGCGATATTGCCGCTAACGACGATGACGAGTGGGCGCGGGTGCTGAGCATCAACGTCACCTCGGTAGCCCGCGTGACCCGCGAAGCCCTGCCCTACCTGCGGCAGTCAGAGCACGCTGCGGTAGTAAACACCTCATCCATAGCAGCTACCGCAGGTCTTCCCCAGCGCGCCCTCTACTCAGCCAGTAAGGGAGCCATCTACTCCCTGACTCTGGCTATGGCGGCAGACCATATTCGTGAAGGTATCAGGGTCAACTGTGTGAACCCCGGTACAGCCAACACCCCCTGGATTGCTAACCTCCTAGCCAAGGCCGACGACCCGGACGCTGAGCGGGCAGCCCTCAACGCCCGGCAACCCCACGGCCGTTTGGTTGAACCCTCAGAAATTGCCCAGGCAGTCTGCTACCTGGCTAGCCCCCTCAGCGGCTCCACCACAGGCGTAGCCCTGGCCGTCGACGGCGGTATGCAGGGGCTACGACTGCGGCCCCAGTAATGGTTTACAAAAAGAAGGCGGAAGAGACCTGCGTGGGCTGCTCCGCCTTCTGCTATGCCCAGAGGCTAGAGGTTTCTTTGATAAACCGTTCAACCCCGCAGATATGGTGTGTCATTACGGCTCGGGCAAGAGCCGGGTTTCGCTCAGTTAGGGCATCAACAATGGCCTGGTGCTCAATAAGGGTGCGTTCTACCGCTTGTGAATCTGTGAGGCCACGCCAGATACGAACTCGTGTGGTGTGGGAAGCTAGGCTGTCAGTCAGACTCGCCAAATAGGAGTTATCGGCTAGATTCAGGACGAATTGGTGAAAGGCGATATCGTGCTCAACGAGAGTGTTGATAGTTGAAACATCTGTATCGGTGGCCCCACCCTGTTGAAGGGCCTGGCGGATGGTCTGCATCTGTTCTTCGAGCTCAAGGATGTCTTGGTCGGTTATGCGGGCAGCGGCTTTCTCGACGGCGGCGGCCTCAAGTATTCTTCTAACTTCAAAGAGCTCAAGTAGGGACGATTCTTGATGCAGGTCAAGAATGAAGGAGACGGCGTCGGTCAGGTAGTCGGTGCCCAGGTCGGTCACGTAGGTGCCGTCGCCCCGGCGGACGTCCAGAACTCCGATAACTTCGAGGGCCTTGACTGCCTCGCGCAGGGAGTTGCGGGAGAGCCCTAGGTGCACCCCGAGTTCTTTCTCAGGGGGGAGCCTATCGCCGGGCTTGAGTTCACCATCAATAATCATCTGTTTGATGGTCAGGATTGCTTCATCAGTCAGAGCCATAAGGCTATTTTACCGAGGAATAGCGGGAAAACCTGCCGGTTTTATGCCCGCAGCTTCCGCTCCTTCAAGGGTTTATGTAAAGTTGACCTTATCTTGAATGTTTAATCAAGGAGTCCCGTGAGTCCTCTTGCTCTTTTGCCCTTATCCGTGAGCCTTCTCATTGTAGGCGGTCTTTTCCTGATCATAGCGCGTATGGGGCGAGCCGGTACCCTGAGCCGTAATGGGCTCATAGGGATTCGTACCAATGCAACCATGCAGTCGGATGCCGCCTGGTATGCGGCCCATAGGGCGATTGCTCCCAGCCTGCGGGCCTGCGCCTGGGGTTACATGGCTGGGGCGGTTATCGTTCTTGGCCTTGCGCTGGCTGCTCCAACTGCTTTCGTGATTCCGGTTGGTCTAGCCTTTTTGATTCTTCCCACTATAGCTATGGTGGTAGTCGCCATGACAAGAGGTAAGTCCGCGGCCAATGAAGCCCACCTGGCCTGGGAACAGGAACAGTAGGTTTCCCCAGCCCATACCTGAACAAAAGGCCGAGAGGTGCACCCGCACCCCTCGGCCTTTTTTGTCTGAGCAGACCCCGTTAGCGCATATCAGCCAGCAGATTCTTCAGGTGGCCCAGGATCAGGGGACCGTCAGCGCCCAGGCCGTCGTGGTGGTGGGTCATGGACGTCCACACGCAGGTGTTCCCCACAAACTCGGCTGTCTTCATGGAGTGGGCATAATCCACGTACACATCAGGCACGTAGGCCGCTGCAACCAGGGGAACCTCGTTGCGGGCCAGCTGATCGTGATCATACAGGCGGCCCCAGTCCTTTTTCTCAGCCAGCAGCTGGGCAACCTCAGCCAGCGGGCGCAGGGCCGGGTCCTCCTCGTAGTACCAGGGGAAGATATGCTCGCCGGTCAGCAGCAGGGGAGAGGCGTCCTCGGCAAAATCCGGGCGCTCAGCGTACATGCGGGCAGCAGACCAGTTAGTCGGCGACGCAGACGGCGAGGTGCCCCCCAGCTCCTGGGCGGGGCCGTCCGCATAAATCGTCTCGTGCAACAGGCCATAGAGAGGGCCAGCCTGAAAGCTCACCTGCCCACCCACGGCAGCCAGGAACTGATCTGACAGCCACCGCTCAGACTCAGCAAAAGCTGATTCCAAGATGAAGTGCAGGGAATGCTTATAGGAGTTGCCTCCCAGAATATTGCCCAGCATCTGAAAACGGTGCGGGGTCAGGCGTTCGCCGGTGGGCAGGTATTCCTCGTTTTTGGTCAGGTGCTCGCAGATACGGACGGCCAGGCCCTTATCTTCGGGGTACCAACCGTAGTATTCTTCGGTGCGCTCCTTCATGCGGTCGAGGGTGGAGCGGTAGACCTCGTCCACGTGGGCGCGGACGGGGGCGAGCCCGGCGGTCATGCGGGAGTCCTTGACGGACTCGGGGGCAAAGGAGAGATAGGCCAGGGTTAAAAAGCCGCCGAAGCTCTGGCCCATGGTCGACCAGCGCTTGTCTGTACGATCAGCGAGCAGGAATTCACGGACGACCTCGGCGTCGGCAATGATGGAATCGGCACGGAAGAGCTCACAGAACTCAGCCTGCACCTCGGGGGTGCCCTGGGATGTGATGACGCGGGCAGAGAGCGGGGTGGAATTGCCGGTGCCGCGCTGATCCAGCAGTATCAGGCGGTGGGTCTTGGCCAGCTCCTGCACCCAACCACCTTCAGAGATAGGGCGGGGGCTCTTACCGCCGGGGCCACCCTGAAGGTAGACCATGTAGGGGCGCTCATCGACGGAGCTCGTCAGCGCGTCAGAGGTATCGATGACCTCCCGGGCAAAGATTGTGATGGTCTCAGAAGCGAAGCGGGAATCAAGGGCAGCTCGCTCATCCTTACCAAAAATCAGGCCGTGGGTGAGGGGCACGGTAAACCAGTGATCGATGAGCGTGAGAGAACCGATGGTGTGAGTGGCCCCGACTCGATAGGCTGGCGCGGGGAGCTGAGGGTGGGCAGGCATAAGCTTCAATCTTTCGTTACAGGTTGATGCATTTTGGATTAACGCTACCGCACCGCCTCATCTTTGGTTGGCCGTCTTTGATTAGACCTGCTTAAGCGGGTGGGTAACTTCAGCATGTGGCACTGCTAGCCTGGCAGAGTAACCTAGTGGTGGGCGGTGACCGCCCTGACTGGGCAGGCTAAAGCCCAACCGAAGGATATAACACTATATTGTTATATCTATAAATATAACGGTATAGTGTTATATATGTTTGTGATGACCGTAGACCAGCGCAACTCAACGCAGACAGGGATTGACCTCATCCCTCAGCTGCACCGAGACCTTTCAAACAACAGCTCAATCACCGCTCCGCTCAGAGAATTTCAGAGAACTGCCGGCGATGAAGTGCAGGCTGTATTTGATAACCCACATAACCTACTCACAACCACCCGGGTACTGGCCCGCCAGGGTAGCTGGCATATAGGCATCGGTTCAGGTATAGTCAATCAGCCCCTGCCCAGCGAGGCCCGTGCCGGTAGCGGTCAGGCTTATAGAAACGCAAGGTACGCAGTTGAGCGATCTAAAAAGTCGCCCGGACACATCGCTTTCGAAGGAAGAAGCCGCTTTGCTCCGCTCATCGAAGCCAGCCTCCAGCTGGTCATGGGACTTGAAGAAGATCGCAACGATACCTGGCAAAGCATGGGTGAACTATACGATCGGGGCCTGTCTCAACAGGCTATTGCAGAACAATGTGGAACATACCAGTCCGCAGTAAGCCGGGCGCTCAAGCGGGGGCGCTGGCATGAAACACGAAAAATCCTCAAAGAGCTGGCACACCTGTTAGAGGAGGAGCTATAAATGGCGTTTGTAGTGTATAGCCTACTGGGATTGCTGGTGGTCTTATCTCTTAGCTGGTTCAAGACACCCAGGCCTAGCCGTGTCAAAGTTTATCTTCTGGTGACTCTACTCGTTGCTACGGTGTTTAGCGCAACCCTTTTACCGCCGGTGGAATCACCGGCAATAGAATATCTTGGCCCGGTAGCTCTCTTGGCTGGGGGGCTAGGCGGCTCTGTACCCGCAGCATACTGCGTAGGACTGCTGGGGGCCCAGCCAGGAGGCGCAGATCCAACACACCAACTTGTGAAAGGTAGAATCGGGCCATTTCGATTCAAGGCGAAAATAATGAAATCTCCAGAGCAAGTTGGAGTGGCCGGTGGAGGCCGCCTCATCGGCATCTGCGAACGCCTTGCCGTCATACTCTGCCTGATGACATCACAGGTAAACCTGTTGGCAGTGATTGTCGCGGTCAAGGGCCTGGCCCGTTACCCAGATATTAAAGCTGGGCATCTGACAGCTGAGAAATTTATTGTCGGTACCTTCGTATCCTTACTTTGGGCTGCGGGGTGCGCCCTGATAGCAATCAACCTGCGTTAGAAGGCCCCTACACTCTCAATCAGCACCACGGGCGCGCCCTCCTCATCCGAGGCATCCAAATCGACCCTGGCCCTGATGCCGAAGTCATGGTTATCCTCCGGGTCAGCAAAGACCTGGCGCACCAACCAAAAACCGGGGTGGGCCGCCACATCATCATCAATCTCAATCAGACGCGGGGAGCGGGCGTCCGCGTCCGTATAGATATCCTCGTACTCATCGAAGTAGTCATCCAAGGCCTGCCCCCAGCGGTCAGCGTCCCAGCCCGAGCGCTCGCCGTCCAGCTCGCCCAGCAGGCGGTCCCGCTCGTCCGCAAACAGCTCCACCCGGCGGAAGAGGGCATTGCGTACCATCACCTTAAAGGCACGGACGTTGCGCGTCACCTTGGGTGCCGACTCGGCAACGAGCTCCTCGAGAGAGTCTTGCACCGGAGCTCCCTCTTCACCTGCGGCCAGACGCTCCCACTCATCCACCAGGGAGGAATCGGTCTGCCGGATAACCTCGCCCAGCCACTCGATTACATCGGTGAGCTCATCGGTCAGAGCAGACAGTGGCACAGTCTGGCGCAGGGCCTTATAAGCATCCGAAAGGTAGCGCAGCAAAATACCCTCGGAGCGCTCTAGTCCGTAATATTTGATGTAGTCGCCAAAGCCCATAGCCCGCTCGTACATATCGCGTACCACGCTCTTGGGCTCAACCTCAAACTCCTTCATGAAAGGGGCACTGGCAGAGTAGGTTTCAAAGGCCTGTTCCAGCAGGTCGGCCAAGGGTTGCGGGTAGGTGATGGTATCGAGTTCAGCCATGCGCTCGTTGTAGTCCATCCCCTCGGCCTTCATCTCAGCCAGGGCCTCGGTTTTGGCTCGCTTCTCCTGCCCGATTAATACCTGTCGGGGGCGCTCTAGGGTAGCCTCAATGACCGAAACGGCATCCAGGGCGTAGGACTCTGACTCCTGATCGAGCAGAGACAGCGAAGCCAGAGCGAAGGGGGAGAGAGGCTGGTTCAGGGCGAAATTCTCCTGCAATGAGACAGTCAGACGCACGGTGCGACCAAACTCGTCGGGCTCTGGCAGACGCTCTACCACACCCCCGTTCAGAAGCTCCCGGTAGATACCGAGCGCCTTGCGCTTGAGGGCCCGCTGCTTAATAGGTGGCTCGTGGTTGGCGGTCAAGAAAAGCATGACGGTCTCAAAGGGGTCAGCCTCGCGCTGCAACATATTGAGCATCATAGAGTGGGTCATCTGGAAGGAGGAGGTCAACGGCTCAGGCTCAGCGGCAATAATCTGCTCGAAGGTCTTCTCACTCCAGGCCACAAAACCCTGCGGAGGCTTCTTCTTTTTACCGCGTAGAGACTGGGCTATCTTCTTCTCATCCCCATTGAACTTCTCCCTGGCCTTGGCTTCAAGCCGGTTGTTCTCAATGTCGTGTTCGGGGGCCTGGACCACCACGTAACCGGCGGTATCAAAGCCGGCTCGGCCCGCGCGTCCAGCAATCTGGTGGAACTCACGGGACTTGAGGCGGCGGGTGCGCTGCCCGTCAAACTTTGACAGGGCGGTCACCAGCACAGTACGGATGGGGACGTTGATACCCACACCCAGCGTATCGGTGCCACAAATAACCTTGAGCAGGCCCGCCTGGGCTAGCTGCTCCACCAGGCGGCGGTACTTGGGCAGCATGCCGGCATGGTGAATACCGATGCCATTCTTGATGTACTTTTGCAGCTGCTTGCCGAAGCCCGCTGAGTAGCGGAAGCCCGCGGTCAGCTCGTTGATGCGGGCCTTATCCTCCTTGGACGCAATAGCCAGGCTCATCAGGGCCGCGGCCGTATCGATAGCCTGCAACTGTGAAAAGTGCACAATATAGACCGGGGCCTGGTGGGTGGACACCAGCTCGTCCACCTTCTCGACCAGGGGCTCCCGGGAGTAGGTGTAGTTCAGCGGAATCGGGCGGGTCTCGCTGGTGACCAGGGCCGTGCCGCGCCCGGTCAGTTCCGTCAGCTCGCGTTCAAACCGGCTGGTGTCGCCCAGGGTCGCGCTCATGAGCAGGAACTGGGCCTGGGGTAGATCCAGCAGGGGCACCTGCCAAGCCCAGCCGCGCTGGGGGTCAGAGTAGAAGTGAAACTCATCCATGATGACCTGGGTTAGGTCGGCTCCCTCACCCTCGCGTAGTACGATGTTAGCCAAAATTTCGGCGGTACAGCAGACAATAGGCGCACCGGCGTTGATAGAGGAATCGCCGGTCACCATCCCCACGTTCTCAGCCCCAAAAATCTCACAGAGATCGAAGAACTTCTCAGAGACCAGGGCCTTGATAGGTGCGGTGTAGTAGGAGCGCTGGCCAGCAGCCAGCCCCATAAAGTGGGCGGCAACTGCCACGGTCGACTTGCCGGAGCCGGTGGGAGTAGCCAGAATGACGTTGTTGCCCGCTGCCAGCTCCAGCACAGCCTCGTCCTGGGCTGGGTAGAGCTCCATGCCGCGGCTGGTAATCCAGTCAGTAAATGCTTCGTAGGCTTCGTCGCCGGTGAGCGGGTTTGAGGCAAAATCGCCGCGGAAATAGGGCTTGGCCTTATCGGCTAAAGAGGGGGAAAGAAAGGGAAGAATCTTCATGATCCTTCTAGTTTAATAGACCGGTCAAGACAGAGGCGGGTGTGACTCTTGTCAAGCACGGTTAGAATGTTCTAAGGTAAAGGGCAGAAATTAACCGTATATCTATCTCGCGAAAGGAGGCCCTGAAATAAATAACCACCCTATTCCCTTCAATAGCCTCCCGTGGGTAGATGCTCAATGGTGTGCTCGCCGCTAGCTCTTTAGCTGGTTGGCCGAGACCGGCAACCTAACCTTTCTATCGACCTACTGGGGCTTACAAACCCGGTAGGTATTTTTATGCCCCTGCGGGTTCGACGTACAACCCTCACACTTGCACGCACACACGCTGAAAGAGTAGCCAGATGGCTGAGAACGCTGACGAGAAAAAGACGAAAACACCGAAAGAAAAAGTTAAGTTCCGTATCGCACCGCCGGGCTTCCGCTGGCGTCCCCTCTTTTTTCTGCCCTTCCCCCTCGATATTCTGACCTCTCTAGCCCTCGTCTTTCTGCCGGTTCTGGTGGGCACGATTATCGACCTGCACACCTCTGGTGATGAGGCTGCTGCCTGGCGGCTGGTCTGGCTGTTAGTGGGTGTGGTGGTTTACCTGTCGGTCGTCGAGTTCGTGGGCTGGGGCATCACCTTTAGGGTAGTAGCCCGCATCGAGAGGGACTGGCGGCTCTACATCGCCCACCTAATCTCCCGCAGCCCCAACCGCGATACCGGTGCCCTCATTGCGATTTTGAATAAGGACGCCCGGGCAATGGCCGAGATGTGGGAGCCCATGATTATGGCTTTTTCTGCGGTGGGCGTGACCGCCCTGGGCACCTGGCAGCTCTGGCGCATTAGCCCGGCGATTGCGGTGGTGGCTCTGGGCGGGCTGATTCTCACCATGCTGACCCTCACCTGGATTTCCAAACTCTTGGAAAAGCACGCGGATATTTTCCGTGACAAGGTGGGGGTGTCTACCTCCCGGGCTTCAGATATTGCCTCTTCGATTCGCACTATTTTGGGCTTGGGCGCCCAGCGCCGCATGATGGACCGCTACGGGGCAACGGCCCAGGATGTCTACACCTCCCAGATCCGCCTGGAGAGCGTGCAGACCTGGTCTTATGCAGTGCGTAATTTTCTGGTAGGTACCGTAACCTGGGTAGTAATCGCCCTGGCCCTGCGTGGGGCTGCCCCTGAGGGCACCTGGATAACAGAGGTACCCGCGGGTCAGCTGGTCACAGTGGTTGGTCTGATTAACACCCTAACCGGCCCCATCTGGTCGGTGGAGATGCTGCTCTTTGACTGGCGCAATGCCCGTGTTGCCCTCAAGCGTGTAGATAGACTTGCGGCTGAGGTTGAGGGTAACTCTCAGGTAGAGGGTAAGGACGCCCCCGCCCCGGCGACCAGCGCCGCAGCAGGGCAGGCGCTGGTTGAGGTTCCCCGGGCCAGCACCCCGGTTCACTACATCAACCCGCGCGAAGCCGGGTTGCCAGCCCAGGACTACGCCGAAGCTCTGACCGAAGCCCTACGCCAAACTCAACCTGCCCCGGGCAGGGAGCAGGCGGCGGGCGTCCTCGCCGGGGGTGAGCGTGTGCTTCTTTCGGAACCCAACCCCATGATTTTTGCCGGCTCCCTGGCTGACCACCTGCAGATGGGCACCGAGGGGCTGAGCCGGGAGCGCATGATTGAGCTGTTGAAGCTCACCGACTCCGAAGAAATCGCCTTCCGACTCGGTGGCCGCGACCCCGAAAAGTACCTGGCCAGCACCCTGGCCTCAGAAGGCACCAACCTCTCTGGCGGCCAGCGGCAGCGCCTTGCCCTAGCCCGGGCACTAGCCCAGCCGGCGTCCGTGCTGGTGCTCACCGAACCGCTGAACTCGGTGGACGAACCCAGCCAGAAGTTCATCCTCAACCAGCTCGAAGCGTTGACGGGCAAACCCGGCCCCCTCGAACATATCCGCCAGATTTACCTGGTCTCAACCACCATGGAGGTTGAGCGACGACTGAAAGCAGGTGAGGCCCGTGGCTAACCTCCTCCCCATTACTGACGGTAAGACTACCTGGAGGCTACTGGCCCGCTCGATTCTCAAAACCCCCTGGCAGCTGATTTGGCTGGTGGTTCTGTTTGTGGCTAGCTCCGTGGCTACCCTGGTGACCCCTATTATGGTGGGGCAGCTCATTGACCGGGCCACCACCGGGCAGCTGACCGGCTACCCCTGGGCAGAGCTAGCAATCATTGGTGTTGCTGTGCTGGCCGGGGCCCTGCTGGCCCGTGCCTGGACCTTCCAGGGCCAGAAAATGGGCGTGCGGCTCAACCGCGATTTGGGCATAGACCTGGTTGGGGCCTCCCTGCAGCTGGATGCCCAAACCGTTGAGGATGCCGGCTCCGGCGACCTGGTAGCCCGCCTGACCGACGACGTCGATAGCGTGCGCCAGGTGCTGGCCACCGGCCTGCCGGAATTCGCCCATATCAGCATCTACATGCTGATTACCGCAGCTACCATCTTCACCGTCAACCCGGCCATCGGCCTGGTGACCGTGCCCATGTTTATCGTGATGACCATCGTGCTTTCGATTTTCCTACCCCGGATTGCCAAGCTCACCCGGGAAAAGACCGAGGCGGTCAGCGACCTGACCGTGGTAGCAACCGAAAACATTCGCGGTGCTGGGACCGTTGAAGAGCTGGGGATCAGTGAGGCCCGTGCCCGGGTGCAGGATGAGCGCATCTGGAAAACCTTTGAGGTCAGCGATCGCATGGTTGTGGTGCGCTCCATCTTCTGGGCCGTGGACGCCTTCAACTCCTTCCTACCCCTGGTGCTCTCCATGGTCTGGGGCGCCTACTGCGTGGAGCAGGGGTGGGCTACCTGGGGCGACGTTGCAACCGCCTCTATCATGCTCTTCACTATGCGCGACAACTCGGATATCTTCACCTTCTGGCTCGACCGCCTGCGCGAAATGACCGTCACCATGGGGCGTGTCTTTGGTGTTATTGACCTGTCGAACCAGCAGCAGGCCCGCCGTGCCGCCGGGCAGGTATCTGCCCCGGCGCACCTGCCCGGGCAGGGCGCGTCCGCCCCGGTCATTAGTCTGCAGGGCGTGACCTACGGGTACGACCCGGACGCCCCCGTGATTAAGGGGGTTGACCTGCAGCTGGCGGCGGGGGAGAGCCTTGCCCTGGTAGGGCGCTCCGGCTCGGGTAAGACCACCCTTGCCCGCCTGATTGCCGGGTCGCTCACCGCAGATAGCGGCACCGTGCAGGTCGGCAGTCAGCTAGTGGGCAACGGTTTGTACCCCACCCAGCCCGATGCCAGCGGACGCCCCGCCCTGCTCATCTGCACCCAGGAGGCCCACGTCTTTGTCGGCTCCCTGGCCGAGAACATGACCGTGGCAGCCCCCGACGCTAGCACCGAGCAGATGCTCACCGCCTTACGGGCGGTCGGCGCGACCTGGGTCGATGACCTGCCCGAGGGGCTGGAGAGCCGGGTCGGCGGCGGTAGCACAGAGCTCACCCGCGACCAGATTCAGCAGCTGGGTCTAGCCCGCATTGTGGTAGCTAATCCTCACGCAGTGATTCTGGACGAATCAACCACCCAGCTTGAACTGGCCGATGCCCGCCAATCTCTGGCTGCCGTGATGCAGGGGCGGGCTGTCATCATCATCTCCCATGATGCCCGTATTGCCTCTCTGGCAGACCGGGCCGTGCTCCTGGAAAACGGTGAACTGGTGGCAGAAGCAAGCCCGGCCGATATCTTTGCCAAAAGCTAAGCTGGGTGCCGGTCTGCCCTGAGCTAAGAAGCTACAAGATATGTGACGATTCTTACATCACCCCCTTTCGCCTCCTTGATGTGTGTCACTCTATACTTATGGGAACAATAGAGGACAAATGACCCCATAAAAGGTGGCAAATGTCCGATTTGAACCAGAATCAACAGGGACAAGAAAGATATTTATGCCCAGTAATCAGATGACCCGCCGCCATCTAGTCCAGGGGGCGAGCTGGTCCGTGCCTGTCATTCTAGGAACCAGTATGGTTCCAAGCTATGCCGCCTCTCAGACCTGCGCTAATGGGACCTTCGTTGCACCAGCACCAGCTGCAGATTCAGACCAGGCCGTCACCACCACCTGGACTGTTCCAGAAGGGGTCTCAAAGATCTGCTTCAGCGTATTAGGGGGCGGTGGTGGCCGAAGCTACCTTTCCTACATGCAAGGTGGGGCAGGCGGAATCATTACCGGAGAACTTATGGTTACCCCCGGCCAGCAACTGACCCTTGTAGTAGCAGCCGGCGGCATTGGTTCCCCCGGCCTGCCAGCAACAGGCGGTGGTGGCTACGGGGACGGCGGTAGCGTCCTGGCCCCAGAGACTGAAACCATCAATGGCGGCTTGAACTCTTACGCAGCAAGCGGTGGCGGTGGCTCCGCTATCCTCCTAGGGGCCGGAGACTCCGCTACCCCTCTCGTGGTGGCAGGTGGTGGTGGAGGCGGTGGCTTTGCAGGCTGGTGGACCCTCAGGGAGCCAGGCATCACCCCCCGCCAATGGACTGTGGGTAGCCGACCCTCAGCAGGTGGTGCCGGTCAAAGCGTAGGGCTGAACTCTGTCTACATGTCCATTGAGCGGGTCACTGCCACTACCTATGGCGGCGGTGGAGCTACAGGCGGTAAGGGAGGCGCTGGTGGAGCCAACGGGACAATGACCAACCAGATTGATTCAGTCCAAATTCTTGAATTTGCTCAGCTACCAGGTAACCCTGGGCAGGACGGCTTCAAGGCTAAGGGGGCAGATGGCAACATCAGTTACATCCACAACTCTGGCTACACCAACGCTATGCGCTCAGGAGCTGGCGGTGGCGGCTACGGCGGTGGCGGCTCTGGCGGGATTGTTGGTGCTGCTAGTATTTCTGAACAATCAAAGTCCACCGGCCAGGTGGGAGCCTCTGGTGGTGGCGGTGGAAACTATGTTTCCAGCCAGGTTCTGGGGGCAACCATCGCCCTAGGAAGCAACGGCGGTACTGCTCGCAGTGTCCGAAACCACGGGGCTATTTCCATTCTCTACTAGGGTAAACACTGCAACCCGGGGTAACCCCGAGGTTAAATTTTCATAGCTGAAGAGGGGAGGGTTACCCTCCCCTCTCTTTCTATGCTCCTCATAGATGGTTCCCCTCTCAAGCCCTTATTCTTGAGGGGTTACCGGCTAACCCGCCGTGCTGGATTCAGTGAGGCTAGAAAGAGATAAACTATAAAACGGCCTTCATCTTGCCTATATAAAAGGAATGAAACCATGAACCAGCCCTTCCCTTCTGACCTCGAAATCGCCCAAGCAGCGACCCTGCAACCGATTACTGAGATCGCCGCAGCGTCAGGCATCAACGAAGATCGCCTTGAACCTTACGGCAAGTATGTTGCAAAGGTACAGCTGACCGACGATACCACCGCAGAAAAAGCCCTGGCCCGTGGTTCCAAGTACATAGTGGTCACCGCAGTGACCCCCACCCCGCTGGGTGAAGGCAAGACCGCTACCTCGGTCTCCCTGGCTCAGGGCATGGCGGCTACCGGACGTAAGGCCATGCTGACCCTGCGCCAGCCCTCCATGGGGCCCACCTTCGGTATCAAGGGTGGAGCAGCGGGCGGCGGCTACTCCCAGATCGTCCCCATGGAGAAGCTCAACCTGCACCTGACCGGTGACTTCCACGCTGTCACGGCAGCCCACAACCTGCTCGCTGCCATGATTGACAACCACCTGCATCACGGCAACGAACTGCGTATCGATACCCGTGCCATCACCTGGCGCCGGGTCATCGATATGAACGACCGGGCCCTGCGCAACATCGTGGTTGGCCTGGGCGAGCGCATGGACGGCGTCCCCCGTGAAACCGGCTTCGACATCACCTCAGCTAGCGAAATCATGGTGATTCTCTCCCTCTCCACCAGCTTCGCCGACCTGCAGGAACGCCTGGCTAAGATCGTGATTGGCCTCAACGTGGACGGGGACCCCGTCACCGCCGCTGACCTCAAGGCTGACGGGGCCATGGCCGTCATACTGGCGGACGCCATCAACCCCAACCTCCTGCAGACCCTGGAAAAGACCCCCGCCCTGATCCATGCCGGTCCCTTCGGTAATATCGCCACCGGCAACTCATCGGTTGTGGCTGACTACGTTGGCCTGGAGCACGCTGACTACGTCATTACCGAGGCCGGCTTCGGTGCTGATATGGGTGCGGAGCGCTTCTTCAACGTCAAGTGCCGCGTCTCCGGTCTGAAGCCGGACGCCGCCGTCCTGGTGGTCACCGTCCGCTCCCTCAAGTCTCACTCGGGTCGCTACAAGATCGTGCCCGGCAAGCCCCTGCCCGAGGGTCTGCTGGCCGAGAACACCGAGGACGTAGAGGCAGGTGCAGCCAACCTGCTCAAGCACATCGACATTGTGCGCTCCTTCGGCGTGCAGCCGGTCGTTGCTATTAACGCCTTCCCGACCGACTTTGAATCAGAGCACGAGACCATCCGTCGTATTGCCGAGGAGGCAGGCGCCCGCGTTGCAATTCACCGCGGCGTCGCTGAGGGCGGGGCTGGCGTGACCGAGCTGGCGGACGCCGTAGCCGCTGCCTGCGATGACGTCAGTGAGCTGACCTACACCTACGAGGATACGGACAGTCTGACCACCAAGATCGAGAAGGTCGCAACTAAGGTCTACGGGGCTGACGGCATCGAGGTCGCTCCGGCAGCTGCCAAGCAACTGGCCCGCTACGAGGAACTGGGCTACGGTAACCTGCCGGTAGTCATTGCCAAGACCCACCTGTCCATCTCGGCTGACGCGTCGCTCAAGGGGGCCCCTACCGGCTGGACCCTGCCCGTGCGCGAGGTGCGCCTGGCAGCTGGTGCTGGTTACGCCTACGCTATTTGCGGCACCATGCGCACCATGCCGGGCCTGGCTAAGTCTCCGGCTGCCGAGCGTATCGGTTTTGACGAAAACGGAACCATGGTCGGCCTCTTCTAACCCGGTCTTAAAGAGGTAGGTACCAGCTACATCGGTTATACCCACGAACTAGGTGGGTATAACCGAGTTAGCTGGTACCTTTCCTGTTGAGGGCTTTATTTACTCTTGTTCAGAACCTTCAGCCCCGAACTCATCGGGCTGGCACACCGTCCCGTCCTTGGGTACGGTGCCCTCCACCAGGTAGGCGGTTGCCAGCTCATCGACGCAGGTAGAGCGACCCGAGAAGGACGCCCCGTGCCCCGCTCCCTCTAACGTTACGAAGGACGCCTTCCCCAGCTGACGGGCCAGCTCCTTGCCGTGCTGGTAGGGGGTGGCGTGATCGCCGGTAATACCAATGACCAGCAGGTCGGTTGACACCTTGGAAGCATCAAAAGAGGTCGTAATATCGGTGCCGGTCGCGGGCAAAACCGCGCAGTCGAACTCGGTCAACTCAGTTAGCACCTCATCGGTGATCTCGGGGCCGCCGATGAACTCGGGTACGCCCACCTCCTTCATGTGGGCGAGCAGGGCCTGCACATCGGGGGTCTTGGGCTTAGAAGGGCAGACCACCAGCTGACCCGCTGTATCAATCTCAGCGCTATTAGAGGCAATCATTTCAGCCAGGGTATCAATGGACTCTTTGTCCCCAGCCTTAGCCTTACCCAGCAGGTCCAGGCCGTCACCCTGCATTACGTCCGGCCCGTAGAGCTGGCTGGTCAGGTAGTCCCGCAGCTCAGAACCGGCAATCTCGGTGCCGTCACTGGCGACCAGGGGCTTATCAGTCAGGGACTTTTGATAGTCCAGCATCTGGCGCTCGCTGGTGAAGGGGCAGGTCACCGCTTGCCCCTCTGCGGTGGTGAGCTCAGAGCAACGGTCTGCTAGAGCGCCCACAGCTTTAGACACGGCCACCATCTGGTCGTAGTTGTGGGTCAGAGCTCCCCACTGGGCGTTTTCAGCCGAGTCGAGCACCATGCGTCCGGCCTTCTCGGGGAAGAGAGTAGCGTAGGTGGCCCCCAGCATGGTTCCGTAGGAATAGCCCAGATAGTCAAGGCGCTCACCACCGGCCAGGGAGCGCAGAAGTTCCATGTCGCGGGCCACCTGGGAGGTGCCCATGTAGTTGGCAACCTCCGAACTGGCGGCGCACTCGGCTAGCTGCACAGCAGCCACCTCAGAATCAGACTCACAGGTGACGGGGGAGGAGGCCCCTATACCGCGGGGGTCAAAACCCCAGAGTTGGTGGCTTTCCAGCACGGGGGCAAAGGAGGGGTCGGTTGCCAGCGACATAGCGTGCTGAATTCCACCGATGCCGGGCCCGCCGGGATTGGTAAAGAGGGGCATCTGCTGGCCGCCTGTTGACACAGTACGGCTGACGGCCAGCTCGACGGTGCGGTTATCGTCGGGCTCTCCCCAGTTCAGTGGAGCAGTGACGGTACCGCACTGGTAGTTGGCGTAGTCAAAGCCGGTTTCTTTCAGTAACTCTTCGTTCTCGGGTGAGAATCCGCTGTGCTCGGCTGTGCATTCACCCCAGCTGATGGTCTGCTCGTAGAAGTTCTCAAAGTTTTCCCGCTGCCAGGTGGCCCCGTGGGCACGATCAGAGGCTGGGGCGATAACCTGGTCTGAGGGTTGCTGGTCTGAAGGGACGCTGAGGCTACAGCCTGCCAGTGCCAGGGCGCTGGTGGTGAGGACGGCCGTGGTCAGGTAGATGGAACGACGGCGGCCGGAGCGGGGGATTAGGGTGGTCACGGTTGTCTTCTTTCTGTGACCGGTTGTGCGGGCCTGCGCTGTAACAAACGCAGGCTCACCAACCGATTAGGTGAGAATGGTTTTTATGTGTCTGTAAAAACCACTGTAGTCTCACACCTGTCTTAAGAAATCAGCCGTCAGGGTGAACCTGCCACCTCCTACAGGCGGATACGAGGCTGCTAGGCCCAGTCCCTCTTGGGGGAGGTGCCACCGATACCGGCGTTGAAGGTGTTGGTGGGGTCAAGCTCCTTAAAGTGCTCCACCATGGCCTCGGGCATGCGGTAGAGACGCCCGTAGTTGTGCTCAGCCGGTAGCTTGGCACCGCGAGTCTCGAGCAGTTCTTGGATGTCATCGTGCAGCTTATGGGGGTCAACGCCCTTTTTCGCAACGTAGTCCTGGTGCATGACGTGGCAGAAGAAATGACCGTAGTAGGCTGCGGTATCGAGCTGGTCAGCGATCTCTGGGGGCAGGACTTCCAGCCAATCCCAGTCGTCCCGGCGCAGGGCAACGTCGATGGGAATCAACTCGCCCAGCTCCTTGCGCTTCATGCTGGCGTAGCGGGTGGCGGCACTGGCAGCACCAAAACGGTTGAGGGTAGCGCTCTTGGCCTCGTCCGCGGTGCAGATGAAGAAATCGCCGGTGTGGCCTTCCTGGCCGAAGAAGGCCTTGAGCATGGCCTCACTCTCGGCTGCCTGAGCGGCGCTCACCGTGAGCTGGAGGTGGTGCTCAAAGCGGTTGCGGTAGTCCAACAGGCGTTGGGGTAGCTGACTGGGGACCAGATCAAAAGCTCTTTGTGAGACGGTATCGGCAAAGGTGGGGCCGAGGCCTGGAACCTTTCCAAAGACCCCGTTGGCCCAGGTCTTGAAGGCAAACATGCGGGTCTGAACCTTAGGGCTCAGATGCTTGAGGAAGACGTAGGTGTCCTTGCCGTACTTTTCTGCCAGGTCAAAGGCGGTGCGACCCATGTATTCAGCGGCAATCGGCAGGGGCATATCAGCGCTCAGGAAGAGGCGGCGGATTCCCTCAAGTTCCTGCGGGGTATGGGTACCGATATAGAAGGTGGTGGGATTCTTCTCCAGCGGGTAGGTGCGGGTTCGGACTGCAAAAATAAGGATCTTACCTGCTGATCCGGAGGCTTCGAAAAGGTACTTGGGGTTTGCGTTGTACCGGGCCGGGGTGGGCTCAACCTTCCGCAGGTGCTCAGCGTATTCGGTCTCGCTGGTGTCTTCTGGGGCGGGGGTGACGTCCGCCGGTGACCAGTCGCCGCGCTGTAGCTTATCGAGGGCTACCTCCGGGTCATCGCCCAGGGCAATCCCCAGATAGTTGACCAGTTCGACCTTACCCTCTACGGTGACGCGGGCGTAGATGGCTTCGCGAGTGAAGGCCGGGCCCTTACGGATTTGGCTGCCACCGGAGTTGTTGGCGATGCCGCCGATGACCGAAGCACCGATGGAGGTTGACCCGATGACTGAGTGTGGCTCACGGCCGTGCGGGGTGAGTTCTTCAGTCAAGTGGGTCAGGGTAGCACCGGCTAGGGATATAGCCTCGTAGGCGTCATTAATCAGGTGAACCTGGTTGATGAGATGGGTGGACATCAGGACGATAGGGCGATCGTAGTCCTGGAAGCCCGGGCCAGACCCGCCGGTTAGACCGGTGTTGGAGGCCTGGGGAATCACCATAAAGTTGTGATTGACGCAGACCTGTAGAGCCTTCCACATCTGCACCAGGGTTGTGGGGCGTAGCACCGCAAGGAGAGGCCCGCCGCCAAAGCGGTAGCCCTTGCTGTAGGGCATGGTGGCGCGTTCTGAAGTCAGCACGTTGTCTGCCCCCACAATGCCTTTGAAAGCATCGAGGGCCTGCTGGTGGGCTCCTGGGTTTGCTGGGGAGGTCATCTCACATCTTTCTGTCGGTTTCGTACTCCCGCCCAGCGGCAAAACTGCAAGGTGCGGGAGGGGCCGCGCCCCGTGGTAGGGCCCATAGTCATCATCCGTCGCTGACCTAGAGCTGTCAAACAGAAAGTGTGCGGCGGTGTGCCTGGTCGAAGAAATGCAGTTCGTGGGCGGACGCCTGCTGGTAGGCCTGCGTAGCGAGAGAACGGACCTGTGGTGATGCTACTTCGAGAGCTGCCTCTATGTAGGCTAGGGCCTGTTCGACCGAGGCCCTAAAGTCTGCTGACCCGTACATGCTTAACCAGGCAGTGTAGGGGTGGTTGGGTGTGTTGGCAGCTGCGAGAAGTTCACCGATTTCTGCATAGAGCCAGTAGCAGGGTAGGACGGCTGCTGCTGCGATAGCATAGTCCTGTACCCCGGCAGCGGCTGTAAGAAAGTCGGTGTAGGCTCGCGTGACCGGGGACGGGCCTGCAGAAACGTAGTCAGCGCCCAGCCAGTCCCCGTGGAGCAGGGATTCGACCGTGATACATTCTGCTGCCCCGCGCGCCCAGAAGACCTGCTGCTCGGAGGTGGGAGCTTTGGCGCTCAGGAGGGCCAGGGCCCTTGAGTATTCCCGCAGATAGAGGGCATCTTGATCCTGATAGAAGGTGAAATCTTCAGCCGATAGCGTTCCATCGGCTAGCTGGCGGATAAAGGGAAAGGCCGTGATGCGCTCCCAGATGCCGCCGGTCAGTTCCCAGAGGGCTGCGGTGTGCGGGCCAGCTGCCGGAATCAGGGGAGCCGGGGCGGTGGCGTCCGCAAAAGCACCCAGAGGAACCGGGGTGGTATCGGCAGCGGAGCCTGCCCACAGGTTCCAGAAGTGGTTGACCGGGCCGTGACCGGCCCCCACCTGCAAGCGGTCGCTGGTAGCGATAGCCCCGTGTAACCAGGCAGTGACCCAGGAGAGCGCTTCTTCGAGGGTGTCACCCGCCCCCAGGCGAGTGGCCAACGCGGACGATAGGGAGCAGCCCGTGCCGTGCGTGTTAGCGGTGGCAAGGCGTTGCCTGCTAAAGACCGCCTGTACCCCGTCAGCTGTGACCACCGCGTTCCCGGCCTCAGAACCGGTTAAATGCCCGCTCTTGACGATAAGGGCAGCCCCATACCGGGCAGCAACCCGCCGAGCCATGTGGCAGGCTTCATCCCAGGTGGCCGGTGGCTGCTCCTGAGCCAGGATCGCAAGCTCCGGGGTATTAGGGGTGAGCACCGTGGCCCGGTGGGAGAAGTCACGCAGGGCCTGTTCTGCGGCGGTCTCAAGAAGTCGGTCGCCGCTGGTAGCAATCATCACCGGATCAAGGACCACAGCCTGCTGGGGGTTATCGTCGAGCCAGGCGGCTACCGTATCAATAATGTCCACCGACCCCAGCATGCCAATTTTGACGGCGTCAATGCGCACATCGTCACTTACCGCATCAAGCTGGGCCCGTAAAAAGTCAGTGGGCGGAACCTCAATGACTCGGACCCCCACGGTATTTTGGGCCACTAGGGCGGTAATAGCGCTCATTCCATAGCCACCTGCTGCTGCAATGGATTTCAGGTCGGCTGATGCACCTGCCCCGCCGCTGGGGTCGGTACCGGCGATAGAAAGAATATTGGGAACGGGGCGGGAGTGCTGGGAACTTACCCCCGTAAAGAGCCTGCGCAACCGAGCAGCTGTCTGCTCTGGATCAGATGCTCCCATAAGGGCAGAGACCACGCAGATTCCGTTCACCCCGGTGGCAGCAAGTTCGGCCGCATTTTCAACCTGAATACCGCCGATAGCTACGCTTGCGATGCCCGCTTCGGACGCCCGTTGGGCCAGTTCGGTGATACCCGAGATTCCCAGAGCCGGTGCGGCATTGGGTTTGGTGGGTGTCTCTGCCAACGGGCCAAGGCCCACAACATCGGGTAGCCGCACCCCGGCCGCTGCGCACTGGGCGATACAGCGCTCTAGCTGGTCGAGGTTCTCAATTGACAGACCAATCATCAGATACTCCGGTAGGAGCTGACGGGCCTGAACATAGGGCATATCGGACTGCCCAATATGCAGGTGCAGACCCAGCGTGTGAGCAAGCTGCACCCGGTCGTTCACGAAAATCGGCACCCGTCCGCCCACAGCGCGGGCTAGAGCACGGGCCTGAACTTCCAGCTGCTCGTCACTGGCCTGCTTATCGCGAAGCTGCACCACGCTTACCCCACCCTTGATGGCCCGCAGAACGTGGTTGGTCAGGTGTTCGGCAGGGTGGAAGGACGGGTCTGTGACCAGGTAGAGTGACCAGTCAACAGATGCGCGGTCGGTAGGGGGAACCGTCATGCCTGCCCACCTGCCTTTAGTTCCCGCAGGCTGACCCGCTCAAGAATGTGCTCAGCACTCAGTTCTGCCAGGGCATCTAGCCAGGCTAGCGCGAAGGAGCCTGGTTTGGCGGGGTAGAGACCGCCGGCAACTGAACCGGCAGCTGCCGTATGGGCGTGGGCTGCGACCACAGCATCGTGGCGCTCTAGACCCTCTGCCTGTGCCGCCCCGGCATAGGCGGCGACCAAGGCCCCTAAGAAGCAACCGGTTCCAATGACCTGCGCCATGGTGGGGTGGCCGCCCTCCACAGCCGTCACCCGGTCACCGGTGACGACATAGTCAACCTCCCCGCTGATAGCAACCGTAGCACCGTTCTGCTTGCTCAGCGCGCGAGCGGCGGCGAGTACGTCCTCAGCCTTATCGGTTGCGTCTACCCCGCGTCCGCCCGTACTGCTACCTGCCAGCACCCCAATCTCTGAAGCATTGCCTCGAATCACGGCGGGGGAGAGGTGCACTACCTCCCGGTAGAAGTCGGTGCGGGCCGTGAGGGCCCCGGCTGCAACGGGGTCCAGCACCCAGGGGGTTCCCGCGTCGTTGGCTCCGGCAATGGCTCGGCGCATTCCCTCGTACTGTTCGGCGCTGGGGGTGCCACCGTTCACCAGCACACCGGTGGCAATCCGAGCAAAATCATAGGATTCTGCCGGTGTATCGCACATAGCCGGGGTTGCACCCGCTGCCAGCAGGGCGTTGGCCGTGATGTTACTGACGACAGCGTTGGTCAGGCACTGGACCAAAGGAGTGCCGGTTCGCACCGCTGTAATTGCTGCAAGGACGTCGGTGGTTGAGTCAGAGGGCGCGTTGAGGCGCGCGGAAATAGAGGCATGCTCCTGCATGGGTTTCCCTTCGCTAGTTCTAACTAGAGCAGGTTCAGTGGGTGTGTTCTCAGCCCCGTACGCCCGAAAAGAATCGGGAGTAGAAGCACCCCAAACCAGTTGTAAGGTTCATGCTAACAAGTTGACCGGTGAGCGACAAGGTATACCTTGTGTATTACATTCCCACCGGTTTTACTAGTGGGGGCTTTTACCAGCCCCGCTCCTTCCACTCTGGTAAGTGGGGGCGTTCCTTGCCCAGGGTGGTGGAATCCCCGTGGCCCGGTAGCACCAGGGTGTTATCGTCGAAGCGGTCGAAGATCCGCTCAGACACATCGGTAAAGAGTTGCTCAAAGTCCCGGGAAGAGTTGGTCTTGCCCACCCCGCCAGGAAAGAGCGAATCCCCGGTGAAGAGCGAAACCCGCTCACCAGCGTCCGCGCCCTCATCAGTAGGAACCCGCAGAGCTAGCGCCACCGAGCCGGGCGTATGCCCGCGCAGGGTGATGACCTCCAGCTCAATACCGGCCAGGGTGAGGTGCTCACCGCCAGTCAGGTGCTCTTCGATTCTCACACCTTCTTGCTCGGCAATGGCGGCAGCATCGGGTGCTCCGCAGTAGGTAACCGGATCCCAAGTTTCTATCGCATCGGGTAGGGCACGAATGTGGTCCCAGTGGGCGTGGGTGGTAATGATTGCGAGGACGCCTGCCCCCGCCCGGTCGGTATTGGCGGGGGAGTCTGCTGCCAGGGCCGCCTCCGCGAACCGTCTGATAGCGGGGAAGCCGTAGGCTGCGTCAATCAGCACCTGCTCGCCGGTGGCGCGGTTGGTCAGGAGGTAGACGTTATTCGCCATGTCAGAGACTGAAATTGATCGGACAGTCAGGGTATCAGACTCAAATATTAGGGTGTCGGCCAGGGAAAACATAAGCCCAGTTTACTGTTCAGCCCTTTGCATGGACCACCCCATTCTCATTGTGCGTGTTAATTTACCCACAACATGAGAATGGAGTGGTCCATAGTGTGATGGGTGATGAACTGACCCGCCCGGTGGCACGCTTTCACCTCACGCCCAAAACCGATAGAATATATCTTCGAAACTTCTTCGTAGATAGGTGACTCATGGCAGGCTCAGCCACCCAGCCCCTCGGCAACGACCTCACCCACATTCGCGTGCAGGGCGCCCGAGAAAACAACCTCAAAAACGTTAACCTCGATATCCCTCGCGACGCCATGGTCGTCTTCACCGGCCTCTCAGGCTCCGGTAAATCCTCCCTGGCCTTTGACACCATCTTTGCTGAGGGGCAACGCCGTTATGTGGAGTCACTGTCTTCCTACGCCCGCATGTTCTTAGGCCAGGTTGACAAGCCCGACGTCGACTTCATCGAGGGCCTCTCGCCGGCCGTCTCTATCGATCAGAAATCAACCAGCAAGAATCCCCGCTCAACCGTCGGCACCATTACCGAAATCTACGACTACATGCGCCTGCTTTGGGCGCGCGTGGGCCACCCCCACTGCCCCGAATGCGGCGAGGAAATCTCTAAGCAGTCTCCCCAGCAAATCGTCGACACTCTCATGGATTACCCCGAGAAAACCCGCCTACAGGTGCTGGCTCCGGTCGTTTCAGCCCGTAAGGGTGAGTTCGTCGACCTCTTCAAGGAACTAACTAACGCAGGTTACTCCCGCGCCCGCGTCGACGGCGAGGTTATTCAGCTGACCGACCCGCCCAAGCTTGAAAAACAGTTCAAGCACACCATTGAGGTCGTCGTTGACCGTATTGCCATCAAAGAGAGCGTACACCGGCGCCTGACCGATTCCGTCGAAACCGCCCTCTCCCTGGCCGACGGTAAGGTGCTTATTGACTTTGTAGACGAGGACGAGGGCGCCCCTACCCGCACCCGTTCCTTCAGTGAGAACCTGGCCTGCCCTAACGGCCACCCCCTGGCTGTAACCGAGGTCGAGCCCCGCGCCTTCTCCTTCAACTCTCCTTTCGGCGCTTGCCCTGCTTGCGACGGTATTGGCTCCACTCTCGAGGTTGACACCGACCTGGTCGTGCCCAACCCCGATCTTTCCCTGGCAGAGGGTGCGGTTGCCCCGTGGGCTACGGGCAAGGCTACGAGCGAATACTGGCTCCGCCTACTTGCCGGTCTAGCCGACGAACTCGACTTTGATTTGGGGGCCCCCTTCAAAGATCTTCCCGCCAAGGTCAAAAAAGCCATTCTGAACGGCAAGGATTACAAGGTCACCGTCGCCTACAAAAACCGCTTTGGCCGCGAACGCCGTTACACCTCAGGTTTTGAAGGTGCATCTGCCTACATCAAACGTAAGTATGAAGAAACCGAATCAGACTGGTCTAAAGACCGCTACGAACAGTACATGCGCAAGGTCGCCTGCACCTCCTGCAAGGGTGCCCGCCTCAACCCGACGATTTTGGCCGTCACCGTCGGCGGAAAATCTATCGCCGAGGTTACCGAATTACCTATGCGTGAGGCCCTGGCCTTTGTACGTTCGCTGGCCCTGACCGACCGCGAGGCTAAAATCGCCGAGTTGGTGCTCAAAGAAATCGATGCCCGGCTGCAGTTTCTGCTGGATGTGGGCCTAGATTACCTGAACCTGGCCCGCTCAGCGGGTACCCTCTCGGGTGGTGAGGCCCAGCGCATCCGCCTGGCAACTCAAATCGGTTCAGGTTTGGTCGGTGTGCTTTACGTTCTTGACGAACCCTCCATCGGCCTGCACCAGCGCGATAATCGCCGCCTAATCGAGACCCTCACCAAGCTACGCGATATGGGCAACACCCTGATCGTGGTGGAGCACGATGAGGACACCATGAAAGAGGCCGACTGGATCGTGGACGTTGGCCCCGGCGCTGGCGAACACGGCGGGCAGATTGTGCACTCGGGTACCTTTGCCGAGTTACTCAAAAACAAGAGGTCCGTAACCGGTGACTACATGGCTGGCCGCCGCTCTATCGATATTCCCGCTACCCGACGCCCCATCGACCCCAAGCGCACTGTCAAGGTCGTCGGAGCTCGCGAAAACAATTTGAAAAATGTGGACGTCGAATTCCCCCTAGGTGTGCTCACCGCCGTCACCGGCGTGAGTGGCTCCGGTAAGTCCACCCTGGTCAACGATATTCTCTACACCTCCCTGGCCAATAAGCTCAACGGGGCCAAGCAGGTGCCGGGCCGCCACAAGACCATCATCGGCCTGGAGCATCTCGACAAGATTATTCACGTAGACCAGTCGCCCATCGGCCGTACCCCCCGCTCTAACCCTGCCACCTACACTGGCGTCTTCGACCACATTCGCAAGCTCTTTGCCGAAACCACCGAAGCTAAGATGCGCGGATACCAGCCCGGCCGCTTCTCTTTCAACGTCAAGGGCGGCCGCTGCGAAGCCTGCTCGGGCGACGGCACCTTGAAGATCGAGATGAACTTCCTGCCCGATGTCTACGTGCCCTGCGAGGTCTGCAAAGGCAAACGCTACAATCGTGAGACCCTAGAGGTGCATTACAAAGGTAAGACCATCGCCGATGTGCTTGAAATGCCGGTCTCAGAGGCATCCGAATTCTTTGCCGCCTTTAGCAAGATTTCCCGCTACCTCAATACCCTGGTGGATGTAGGCCTCGGCTACGTACGCCTGGGGCAGTCAGCCACCACCCTCTCGGGCGGTGAGGCCCAGCGAGTCAAGCTGGCCACCGAGCTACAAAAGCGCTCCAACGGCCGATCCATCTACGTGCTCGACGAGCCCACCACGGGCCTACACTTTGAAGACATTCGCAAGCTCCTTGGGGTGGTGCAGGGCCTGGTCGATAAGGGCAATACCGTCATTACCATTGAGCACAACCTTGACGTCATCAAGAGCGCTGACTGGCTAATCGACATGGGCCCTGAAGGGGGCGACGGCGGCGGAACTGTTCTGGCAGCTGGCACCCCTGAGCAGCTGGCGGCCGTTCACGAATCGCACACCGGGCGTTTCTTGGCCGAGATGCTCTCCTAGCCTCTCATCTCATGCCGAAACCCACAGGGAACCCGTACCCGGGGGTATGATTTTTAGGTAAAAAGTAGGTCAATAACCTCATATCCCATACTCTCGGGTCCCACCCCGGTCAGGAGTCAGCATGTCACTGCAGTACAAGGCTACCCAGAAAGCTGTCGAAGCTCTGCTTCGGACCGTCTTTCGCGCACGAGTCACCGGCCTTGAAAACTTTCCCGCTGAAGGTCCCGTTATTGTGGCCTCCAATCATCTGGCCTTCCTTGACTCTGTGATTATCTCAGCCCTCATGCCCCGCCGGGTTGCCTTCCTCGCTAAGAGTGAGTACGTGAACTCACCCGGTTTTAAGGGCAGGGCGATGAGGGCTCTCTTTCAGGCTATCGACATTATTCCGGTCAATCGTACCGATAAAAAAGAATCGATAAAGGCCCTTGACGTTGCTCTCAAACACCTTAATGCCGGTCAGGTTTTCGGTATTTACCCCGAGGGTACGCGCTCCCGTGATGGCCATCTGTATAAGGGGAAAATTGGAGTCGCCTGGCTAGCGCATATGACCGGTGCAACGGTGGTTCCCGTCGGACTTATCGGCACAGATAGGCTGCAAAAGCCCGGCTCGAACATGGTCTACCCCCACCGCTTCACCGTGCGCGTGGGTGAACCCATGACCTTTGAAAAGCTGGGAGAGAAGATGAGCGGTAAGCAGCGCCGTGAAACTACTGACCGGATTATGAATGCTATTGCCCAGCTCTCTGGCCAGCCCCGCAAAAACGAATATAACGTCTCCCCGTCGGCAGATCGTGATGGGGGAGCGTAGCAATTTGACGTGACACCCCGTGCCTTCTGCTTGCTTGGTTTTGGGCCTGGTGTTCAGTTCTATCTACAAAGGATGACCAGTCTTGGCTAACCCCGCTTCTTACCGCCCCACATCCGGTGAAATCCCTACTAGTCCGGGCGTATATCGTTTCCGTGACGAGGTGGGGCGCATTATCTATGTGGGTAAAGCCAAGAACCTACGCAACCGCCTGAACTCCTACTTCGCTACAGTGGATTCGCTCAGCCCCAAGACCTATGCCATGGTTCATACGGCGGCGTCGGTGGAGTGGACGGTGGTCGGCAGTGAGCTGGAATCACTCCAGCTGGAGTACACCTGGATTAAGGAGTTCAAGCCGCGTTTCAATATTGCCTTCCGCGATGATAAGTCTTACCCCTACCTGGCTGTGACCCTCAAGGACCGCTTCCCCCGTGCCCAGGTGATGCGCGGTGAGAAGAAGAAAGGGGTGCGCTACTTTGGGCCCTATTCTCAGGCCTGGGCAATCCGTGAAACCTTGGATGCCCTGCTGCGGGTCTTCCCGGTACGTACCTGTTCCACGGGCGTTTTTAATCGGGCACAGGCCTCTGACCGGCCCTGCCTGCTGGGCTATATCGACAAGTGCTCAGCCCCGTGCGTGGAGCGCGTCAGCCGCGAGGAGCACCATAAAATGGCAGAAGATCTCTGCTCCTTTATGGCAGGAGGGGCTGATAAATTTATCGCTGATCTTACCCGGCAGATGCAGGACGCCGCTGCCAGCTTTGACTTTGAAAAGGCGGCTCGGTTGCGCGATGACATCGAAGCCCTGACTAAGGCCTTTGAACGCAACACCGTGGTTCTTCCTGATTCTGTTAACGCCGATATGTTTAACTTTGTTGAAGACGATCTTGAAGCTGCTGTGCAGGTTTTTTATGTGCGCGGAGGGCGTATCCGGGGCCAGCGTGGCTGGATTGTTGAAAAGGTGGAAGATTCTAGCCCCGAGTCGTTCATGGATCACTTGCTGGTGCAGGTCTACGGTGAGTCAGTTGCAGCTCTCGCTGCGGGTGTCACCGAAGAGGAAATCAACCACAACCTCAACGAGATTCCCCGCCATATCAACGTCCCTGTGCTCCCAGAGAATCACCGGAAACTTGAAGAGTGGCTCAGCGGCGTGCGCGGAGCCAAGGTCACCATCTCGGTGCCTCAGCGCGGGGATAGGGTTGAGCTGATGGCCACCGTAGCAGAAAATGCCAAACAAGCCCTGGCCCTCCATAAAACTCGCCGGGCGGGTGACCTCACCACTCGCTCTGCCTCCCTGGTAGAGCTACAAGAAACTCTTGAACTTCCTGAGCCTCTTATGCGCATCGAATGCTACGACATCTCGCATGTGCAGGGAACCAATGTGGTGGCCTCCATGGTGGTTTTTGAGGACGGCCTGCCCAAGAAGAGTGACTACCGCAAGTTCTCCATTACGGGTGATGCTGCCCGCGATGACACTGCCAGCATGTACGACGTCATCTACCGGCGCTTCCGCCGCTACCTCACTGACGAGGCCCCCGGGGCGCAGCCCCTAGCGTCCGGGCAAATCCCGGCTCAAGAGGTAGAAGCTAAGGTGCCCGCTAAATTTGCCTACCCACCCAACCTGGTGGTGGTTGACGGTGGCCAGCCCCAGGTGAGCGCCGCTAGCCGCGCCCTGGAGGATTTAGGAATTACCGATATTTATGTGGTTGGTATCGCTAAACGACTCGAAGAGGTGTGGCTACCGGGAGAGGACTTCCCTCTGATTTTGCCCCGTACCTCAAATGCGCTCTATCTGATTCAGCGTATTCGAGACGAAGCCCACCGTTTTGCTATCACCTTTCACCGTTCAAAGCGGGGCAAGGAGATGGTCAAGTCAGCTCTCGATTCCGTGCCCGGGCTAGGGCCAGCCAAACGTGAGGCGCTGATCAAGCATTTCGGTTCTCTTAAGCGCCTGACCGAGGCCAGCCAAGAAGAGTTACTTGAGGTTCCCGGCATTGGCCTGGCCATGGCCATGAAAATTCAAGAGCACTTTGCCGCAGGTTCCACTCCGGTGGCTGCGCCGCGAGAAAAAGCAAATGAGTCCAGCCACACAAAAGCCAGTGCTGACTCCGCCGGGGTGGACTAAGCTAGAGGTAACACGTAGACCTATCAGAAGTGAGAGCCCCCACCCATGTCACCTCACACCGTTGAACAGGCCGCCCGACCCCAAATTCTGGTAATTACCGGCATCTCAGGTGCCGGGCGTTCCACTGCTGCTAATACCCTCGAAGATGAGGGCTGGTACGTGGTCGATAATATTCCGCCGCAGATGTTCGGTGCTCTGGCCCAACTAGTCAAAGAGTCACCTGCAACCCTCCCTAAGGTTGCTGTGGGTATTGACATTAGGGCCCGCCGCCAGCTGCAGAATCTGCCCGAAGCCATTAATGAGCTTCGAGCATCTGATGTTGACTTCTCCATTCTTTTTATGGATGCCTCTGATAGGGACATCATCGCCCGGTATGAGGCTCAGCGGCGCCCACACCCTCTGCAACAGGGGGGTCAGGTTGCCGAGGCCATTGCCCAGGAACGCCGAATTTTTGCTGAGCTACGCGATACCGCTGACCACATCATCGATACCACCGGTATGAACGTTCATCAGCTGGCCAAGAAGGTGCGTGAAACCTACGCCCCGGGCAGGGAGCGAGTTGTCAATATCACTCTCATGAGTTTTGGCTTCAAGTACGGCACTCCCTCCGACGCGCATTTCATGGCTGATATGCGTTTTATCCCTAACCCTCACTGGGTTCCTGAGCTTCGCCCTCTAACTGGGCAGGACGCCGGTGTGCGAGACTTCGTCTTCGCGCAGCAGGGAACAGAGCTGTTTATCGCCAATTTTATTGAGGCTCTCAAACCTGTCATTGAGGGCTACCGTCGTGAGGGTAAGCTGTATGCAACCTTCGCTATTGGTTGTACCGGTGGTAAACATCGCTCGGTTGCTGTGACTGAAGAAATTGCCCAACGGCTAGCAGAACTTGAGGACGTCACCATCTCGGTTCATCACCGTGACATGGGGCGTGAATAATGAGTGAGACTTCGCGTATGAGCCGCTTTCCAGAAACCGGCCTGCTACCTCTTGTGGCGCAGGGCCACGAGAGACGGCCTGTTCGTGTGACCGCCCTGGGTGGCGGTCACGGGCTCTATGGGTCGCTTTCGGCGCTCAAGCTCATCACTACCGCCCTCACCGCAGTTGTGACCGTGGCAGACGACGGCGGTTCCTCGGGTAAGCTCCGCGAAGAACTAGACGTACTGCCACCCGGTGACCTGCGCATGGCTCTTTCGGCCTTGTGCGACGATACCGACTGGGGCCGTACCTGGCGCGATGTCATGCAGCACCGCTTCACCTCAAGCAGCGCAGATCGCCCCACCGCTCTAGAAAACCACGCTCTGGGCAACCTGTTGATTGTGACCCTTTGGGAGCTGCTCCAAGACCCCATCGCGGGGCTCGACTGGGCCGGGGCCCTACTCAATGCCCGCGGCCGTGTGCTCCCCATGGCAACTGACCCCCTCATCATTGAGGGCGATATTGTAAGCAAGAATGAACACGGTGTTACCTTTCGTGATACCGTGCAGGGCCAGGCCCGCCTAGCTCAGGCAGGGCGGGTTGACAAGGTGCGACTGCTCCCAGAAGACGTGGTGGCTTGCCCGGACGCCGTACGCGCAGTTCATGAGGCGGACTGGGTGGTGCTAGGCCCAGGCTCCTTCTTCACCTCCCTGCTCCCGCATCTTCTGCTACCCGGTTTGAGAGATGCCGTGTTGGCTACCACCGCTCAAACCTGCCTGGTCATGAATCTAGAGCTTGATGGCAATGAAACTCGGGGCATGAGTGCTGCAGACCACCTGCTCGTTTTGCGTGATTACGTTCCAGAAATTAGGGTTAATACAGTCATTGCTGACCCCACCGCGGTGGGGGAGCGAGGCACCTTTGAAGACGTAGCTGCGCAGCTCGGTGCCACCGTGCTCTGGGCTAGCGTTGCAGAAAGCGACCAACCCGGCGTACATGACCCGCTCAAACTGGCTGCCGCTTACAAGCAGGTTTTCAAGGGATAGCCCGGCCGTATCGCCGGCCACATCACGCACTACGTGACCACATATATTTGGAGGAAGACCCGCATGGCCCTGACGGCATCGGTCAAAGAAGAACTGGCTCAGTTCGAGGCAACCCGTTCGTCGGTGCGCAAAGCTGAGGTTGCTACGATTCTGCGTTTCACCAACGGCCTGCACCTGGTGCAGGGCCGTATCGTGGTGGAGGCCGAGGTTGACCTCGAATCCACAGCAGAGCGTTTACGCTTTAACATTGCAGAGATGTACGGTCATGAGGCTTCGATTACCTCTATATCGGGTGGTGGGCTACGGCGCGGTGGGCGTTTTGTGGTGCGTATCGACCAGGGGGGTGAGGCGCTAGCTCGTCAGACCGGCTTGTTGGACGGGCGTGGCCGCCCCGTGCGCGGTCTGCCCCCGGCGGTCGTGAATGGTTCTTTGGCTGATGCTGAAGCGGTCATGCGCGGCGCTTTTTTGGCGCACGGGTCTTTAACTGAGCCAGGCCGTTCGTCCGCCCTCGAGTTTACGTGCCCCGGACCCGAAGCCGCGCTGGCTTTAGTCGGTGCGGCCCGCCGTTTAGACATTATCGCTAAAGCTCGCGAGGTACGTGGAGTGGATCGTGTGGTTGTGCGCGACGGTGAAACTATCTCACTGCTTCTGGAACGCATGGGAGCTGTGGAGGCCCTGGGCCACTGGCGCGAGAGCCGGGCCCGTAAAGAGGTGCGTGCCACTGCCAATCGTATGGCCAATTTTGACGACGCTAATCTGCGTCGATCTGCCCAGGCGGCGGTCGCTGCCGGTGCCCGCGTGGAGCGGGCGCTGGAAATTCTCGGCGACAAGGTCCCTGAACATTTACGTTACGCTGGTGAACTGCGCGTGGCTCACAAGCAGGCTTCGCTAGATGAGCTGGGCCGACTGGCTGAGCCGCCTATGACCAAGGATGCCATTGCTGGCCGTATTCGTCGCCTTATTGCCATGGCTGATAAGCGCGCAGCTGAGCGCGGTATCCCCGGAACTGACGCCGGTATCAGCTCTGCTGGTCTTAACTGAGCCCGGCACATATTCTCATGTGGGTTTTTGTTGGTTTACCCCTTACTGGGTGGTCTTTCTCATGTTGGGTGAGAGATAATGGCTGATTTCTGAGGTCAATTCGGGAAGGCGTGCCCAAAACGCAAATAAATCCACTTAAAAAACCGACAAAAACACACCAAAACTCACATAAACTCAGGTAAGATGGTGAATGAACCGGACGAGAGCTCACTGGCTGAGCTGACGGGAAGAGACTTCCCCGAATGTTCGGCGATGAAACGCCAGAACCGGCGTCTCGTCCACCAACGTCACTAACTGTATCTAGGAGTTTGATTTCAGTGACTGTACGCGTAGCTATTAACGGCTTTGGCCGCATCGGTCGTACCTTCTTCCGCGCAGCTGCTCAGCACGGCGAAGGCTTCGAAATCGTTGCAATCAACGATCTGACCGACGTCAAGACCCTGGCACACCTGCTCAAGTACGACTCCATCATGGGTCGCTTCGACGGCGAAGTTGCTGTTTCAGAAAACGGCCTGACCGTCAACGGCAAGGAAATCAAGGTTCTGGCTGAGCGCAACCCCGCAGACCTGCCCTGGGCAGACCTCGGCGTCGACGTTGTTCTCGAATCCACCGGCTTCTTCACTGACGGCGAGAAGGCTAAGGCTCACCTCGAAGCTGGCGCCAAGAAGGTTATCCTCTCTGCTCCCGGCAAGAACATCGACGGCACCTTCGTCATGGGCGTCAACGACGACCAGTACGATTCAGCCACCATGAACATCGTTTCAAATGCATCCTGCACCACCAACTGCCTGGCTCCCATGGCAAAGGTACTGAACGACAAGTTCGGTATTGAGCGCGGTCTGATGACCACCATCCACGCCTACACCGCTGACCAGCGCCTGCAGGACGCCCCCCACTCAGACCTGCGCCGCGCCCGTGCCGCAGCACTGAACATGGTTCCCACCTCAACCGGTGCAGCTGCTGCTGTTGGCCTGGTTCTGCCCGAACTCAAGGGCAAGCTGGACGGCTTCGCAGTTCGTGTACCCACCCCCACCGGCTCCATCACCGACCTAACCTTCACCGCTTCACGCGAGGTCACCGTTGACGAAGTCAATGCAGCCGTCAAGGAAGCAGCTGAGGGTGCCATGAAGGGCATCATCACCTACTCCGAGGAGCCCATCGTCTCCAAGGACATCGAAGGTGAGCCCGTCTCCACTGTCTTCGATGCCCCCCTGACCAAGGTTATCGGCAACCAGGTCAAGGTTATCGCCTGGTACGACAACGAATACGGCTACGTCTCACGCCTGGTCATGTTCACCAACAAGGTTGTTGCAGCTCTCTAAGCTGACATCCACCGGTCTTTCATGAGACAGCAATAGGATAGGGTTAGCGGATTCACGCGCGATTCGCTAACCCTTACCTATACCCAGCACTCATCAGGTGCCCACCCCATCCACCCTGACAAACAATGGAGAGAAGACTCCCATGGCTAAGACTCTCGCAGAGCTCATCGACGGTGGCGTAGCAGGCCGCCGCGTCCTCGTCCGCTCAGACCTGAACGTACCTCTCAAGGACGGCGTCGTCACCGATGACGGCCGCGTCCGTGCCTCCCTGCCCGTGCTCAAGAAGCTGACCGAGGCAGGTGCCCGCGTCATCGTCACCGCCCACCTGGGCCGCCCCAAGGGGCAGGTTGACCCCCAATACTCCATTAAACCCGCCGCTGAGCGCCTGGCTGAACTGGCAGACTTCCCCGTTGTCATCGCAACCGACCTGGTTGGCGACGACGCTAAGGCTAAGGCAGAGGCCCTGAAAGACGGCGAACTGCTGGTCGTTGAAAACGTACGCTACGACGCCCGCGAAACCTCCAAGGACGACGCCGAGCGTGCCGAATTTGCAGCAGAGCTAGCAGCCCTGACCGGCGAGAACGGTGCCTACGTCAATGACGCATTCGGTGCCGTTCACCGCAAGCACGCCTCGGTCTATGACATCGCCAAGGAATTGCCCGCCTACCTGGGCGACCTGGTTAAGACTGAAGTTGATGTTCTGCAGAAGGTCATCAAGAACCCCGACCGCCCCTTTGTTGTTGTCATGGGCGGTGCTAAGGTTTCAGACAAGCTGGCGGTTATCGATAACCTTATCGGCAAGGCAGATGCCCTGCTCATTGGTGGCGGTATGGGTTACACCTTCGCCAAAGCCCTTGGGTACGAGGTTGGCCAGTCTCTGCTTGAAGAAGATCAGGTTGAGAACTGCAAGCGCTACATGGAAGAAGCTCCCAAGAAAGGCACCGAACTCATCATCGCCTCAGACATTATCTGGGCTGATGATTTCTCTAACGACGCTAACACCGAGATTCGCCCCGTCGAGGATCTGGCCGGCGGTAGGCTGGGCGCCAAGGGGGAGGGCCTCGACATCGGCCCAGCTACCTGCCAACTTTTTGCTCAGAAAATTAAGGAGGCCAAGCTGGTCTTCTGGAACGGCCCTGTTGGTGTCTTTGAAATCGAAGCTTTCGCAGGAGGTACCAAGGCAGTAGCAGAAGCTCTCGTGGAGTCGGATGCTTTCTCTATTATCGGTGGTGGCGATTCAGCCAGTGCCGTGCGCAACCTGGGCTTCTCCGATGACCAATTCGGCCACATCTCCACCGGCGGCGGTGCCTCTCTCGAATACATGGAGGGCAAGACCCTGCCCGGCCTCGAAGCACTCGGAGCCTAAACACAGATTCAACGGCGCCGCGCAGGTGCCACCAATGGGCAGGACGCCGAGTCACAGCGTCCTGCCTGCCCTCAACTTCAGCGAAAGGAACGAGCCCATGACTCGCAAGCCCCTCATCGCAGGCAACTGGAAGATGAATATGGATCACACCGAAGGCGTGACCCTGCTCCAAAAGCTAGCCTGGACCTTGGACGACACCAACTTCGACTACGACAAAGCCGAAGTGGCAGTCTTTCCGCCCTTCACCGACATCCGCTCCGTGCAGACCCTGGTCGACGGCGATAAGCTCAACATTGTTTACGGCGGCCAGGATCTTTCTGACCAGGATTCCGGTGCCTACACCGGCGACATCTCCGGTGCCTTCCTCAAGAAGCTAGGCGCTACCTACGTTCTGGTTGGTCACTCAGAGCGCCGCACCATCCACGGTGAAACTGACGCGGTTTGCGCCGCTAAGGTACAGGCTGCCTACCGTAACGAACTGACCCCCGTACTCTGCGTGGGTGAGGGCCTCGACAAGCGTGAAGCAGGCCAGCACGTTGACTTCACCCTGGAACAGCTGCGCGGCTCCATCGAGGGCCTCAGCGCCGAGCAGGCCGAATCCCTGGTCGTTGCCTACGAACCCGTCTGGGCTATCGGCACCGGTAAGGTCGCAACTGCCGCTGATGCCCAGGAGATGAGCAAGGCCATTCGCGAGGAACTGACCAAACTCTACTCCGCAGAGGTAGCAGATAAGGTACGCGTACTTTACGGAGGCTCCGTCAAGGCAGCATCTGCCCCTGAAATCATGGCAGAAGCAGACGTTGACGGCGTGCTCGTGGGTGGCGCCTCACTTGATGCTGCTGAATTCGCGAACATTGCACGCTTCGATGCCTAACCTGTGGGCCAGCCCATTGTGCTTACCGGCTGAGTTGCGCGTATAGTTGATAGGTAGCGTGCCCGGAGCACCATACCAACCCCCGTTGAAAGGTTTTGCGTGGAAACCCTCAAGATAATCCTGATGGTCGTCATCGCCATTACTAGCGTTCTTGCTATTCTGCTGGTTCTACTGAACCGCGGTAAGGGCGGCGGCCTTTCAGATATGTTCGGTGGTGGCATGACCACCTCACTGAGCTCATCGGGTATGGCCTCTAAAAACCTGATTCGTTTGACCGTAACGGTGATTTTGCTGTGGGTCTTTGCCATTATCGGCTATGCACTGGTGATGCGCTTCTCTGAGGTAGCAGTCATCTAATCAGCTCACCTAGAGCGATAGGAAACCCAAAAATCCCGCCCATCACCATGATGAGGCGGGATTTTAGTGTTCAGCGATAGTTCGCGGGAGGCAGTTGGATGTTAGCCCAGTGCATCGTCGGTGACGAGTACCAGGGTTTCGAGTAGCCCTCGTGCACCGGCCGCCGGAGTCTCGGTCAGAATCTGCGCGGTCAGCTCGCTTTCGGGTAGAGCGGCCGCTGCCCGTAGCCGAGAGGTTGCCTCGGCCTTATCCGAGCCAGCAACCAGGAACCAGATACGCTCCGAAAAATTAATCACGGGCAGGGTCAGGGTCACACGGGTGGGCGGGGGCTTGGGCGAATCATGAATCGCAAGAGCAACCCCTTCGGCGTGTAGAATCTCATCGCGAGCTGGGAAGAGCGAAGCAATATGGCCATCTGGGCCCATACCCAGCAGGGTTAGGGTAAAGAGCGGGCTGAGCTCACCGGCTGGCGCGAAGCGGGCCAGCTCCTGGCTGTAGGCCGCTGCAGCTGCCTCAGCCGTATCAAAGACGTCCGTAGCGCCCATCACATGCAGGTTACCCTCGGGTAATCTCAGGGAGGTGAGCCAGGCATCCCGTGCCTGCTGCTCATTCCGGTCAGCGTGGCCAGCTGCCACAAAGCGTTCATCAGACCACCAGAAGTGAACCCTAGACCAATCCACGGTTTCAGCCAGGGGGTGCTCAGCAATACCGGCGAGTACAGCAATACCCATAGTGCCGCCGGTCAGAGAAATATGGGCGATACCCCGGGCAGCAACAGCGGTGGCAGCCACATTGATGATACGGGTTGCACCGGCCAGCCGCAGCTGGGCCTTATCGTGATGGGGCACAAGGACGGGTTTAGGCATCGTAGACCTCCGTGTAGTCGGCTTTTTCATTGGCGGTATCGTCTGAATTAATGTCAACGACGATGTTGCCGCTGGTGACCACAGACTGTAGCACTTCGCCGTAGACCTCATCAGGGTCAAGGCGGCGCAGCTCTTCGGCCAGGCAGTCTGCCAGCGACCGTGCAGGTAGAGAAAGCTGCTGATCGGGAACGCCAGGGGAAGAGACCGTGGCGATTGAGCGGCCGGGGCGGTGGATGACGATTGAACCATCTTCCCGGACGAGCTCAACACGGTAAAGGCCACGCTGCACGCGAGTGGTGCGAAGGTGCACCTCTGCTCCCAGCCGGTCGCCCAGCCAGGCACCAAGGAGGACCACCGATGGGCTCATAGATGAACCGGAGACAACTACCTTGGTAACCGGTGCCGGCTCAATCTGGTCAAAGACGGCCGCGAGCTGAATACGCCAAAGCGTCAGCCGAATCCAGGCCAGGTCGGTGTCACCGTCACGGTAGCTGGTAGCTAGTTTCTCTAAGACCCCGAGCGGATCGTAGGCGCGAGCTGAGTCGGTGATGCGGCGCTGGGCAATCTTACCGATTGAGTGTTCAGCAGGGTTCTCGGGAACCGAATGAGGCCACCAGGCCACAATGGGGGAGTCCGGTAGCAACAGGCCAGAAATGAGGGATTCGGTAGCAATCGCAGCGGAACCGTAACCGCGCAGAATGATGAGTTCTGAGGCACCTGCGTCGCCACCCACGTAGATGTGAGCGTCCAACCGATCACCGGCATCCCGACCGTAGTCAATATGAACGATGATGCGGGAGGGGTGCTCGTAGGAGGCCTTGAGAGCAGCTTCAACCGCGGTCTTTGAATGGCCCTTCTCTGCTAGAATCACCAGGGTCAGTACTCGTGAGGACGTGGTCGCACCTTCTTCGTTGCGCAGGCGAGACAGTTCCTTGGCGACTTCGCCAACGGTGGTATCTTTAAGTTTCTTTATCATGGGCGTCTCCAAGCACGGCCGTCACGTTCTAGCATCTCATGGGAAGAAACCGGGCCCCAGGAGCCGGGGGCGTAGGCTTCGGGCTGAATCTTGTGTTCCTCCCAGTACTCCTCGAAGGGGTCTAGAATCTTCCAGGAAAGCTCAACCTCCTCGTGTCGGGGGAACAGCGGGGGCTCGCCCAGGAGTACATCGAGGATAAGACGCTCGTAGGCTTCGGGGGATTCCTCGGTAAAGGAATGTGAGTAGCCAAAGTCCATGTTGACATCGCGAATTTCCATCTGGGTGCCGGGAACCTTGGACGCGAAACGCAGGGTCATACCCTCATCGGGCTGAACACGAATCACGATGGAGTTCTGGCCAGCCTGGTCAGTTTTACCTCCAAAGAGCAGATTGGGTGACTTCTTGAAGACCACAGCAATCTCTGTAACTCTGCGGCCCAGGCGCTTGCCCGCGCGCAGGTAGAAGGGGACGCCGGACCAACGGCGGGTATTGATGTTCAGCTTAAGCGCAGCGAAGGTCTCAGTGCGTGAATCTGCTGGAATATCGTTCTCATCCAAGAAGCCGTTGACCTCTTCACCGCCCTGGTTGCCGGCAGAGTACTGGCCAATAGCGAAAGCGGATGCGATGTCGTCCGGCACCCTGACCGCTTCAAGCACCTTAGCTTTCTCAGCGCGCAGGTGGTCTGCGTTAAAACTAATCGGCTCTTCCATAGCGGTGAGAGCCAGCAGCTGCAGCAGATGGTTCTGAATAATGTCACGGGCTGCACCCACACCGTCGTAGTAGCCAGCTCGGGTGCCGATGCCAATATCTTCAGCCATAGTGATCTGTACGTGATCTACGTTGGTGGCATTCCATAGTGGCTCAAACATCTGGTTGGCAAAGCGCATAGCCAAGATATTCTGAACGGTCTCTTTGCCCAAATAGTGGTCAATGCGGAAGACCGAGTCAGCCGGAAAAACACGCTCAACGATAGCGTTGAGTTCGCGTGCTGACTCTAGGTTGTGGCCGAAGGGCTTTTCAATGACCACACGGCGCCAGCCCTCGTGCTGGTTATGGTTGGCTAGGTCATGGTCGGCTAGCTTCTGCAGAACCTGATCAAAGTCCTTGGGCGGAATCGACAGGTAGAAGGCATGGTTGCCACGAGTACCGCGGGTCTCATCAAGTTCGGTCAGCGTCGCTTTGAGCTTTTCGAAAGACTCGTCAGAGTCAAAAGTGCCGGTGACAAAACGGATACCGGCAGCAAACTGGTTCCAGACGTCCTCACGGAAAGGAGTGCGGGCGTGAGCTTCAACGTGCCCGCGAACCTCAGTGCGAAAGTCCTCATGACTCCATTCGCGGCGCCCAAACCCCACCAGGCCAAAGCTAGGGGGGAGCAGACCGCGATTCACCAGGTCGTAGACGGCAGGGAGTAGTTTCTTACGGGCAAGGTCACCGGTCACGCCGAAGAAGACCAGCGAGGACGGGCCTGCCACGCGGGTGAGTCTGCGGTCGCGAGGGTCTCGCAGGGGATTTGATTCGTGAGTGTTGGCCACCGCCGTGAATCCTTCACAGATTGGTTGGGCGGCAGCTCTCAAGGTCTCATGGGCTGCCGCGGTTCTCTTGTCTAGTGTACTCGTGCTGGCAGGGGAAGAAGGCGCCTTCACCGTGCGCTAGGGTGCAGTGAGGGCAGGGAAGAAATGCCCCCACCCTCACAACTGACTGGTTCTACTTATTCTCAGCCAGAGCGGTGTTGACGGTTTCGAGTAGCTCCTTCCAGGAAACCTCAAACTTCTCAACGCCCTCGGTTTCGAGCTTTTCAACCACGTCCTTGTAGGAGATACCCACCGCTTCAAGCTGATTGAGAGTCTCGTTGGCTTCCTCGTAGGTCCCTGCAATGGCGTTACCAGTTACTTCTGCGTGGTCGAAGGTTGCGTTCAGGGTCGCCTCTGGCATGGTGTTGACGGTGCCAGGAGCCGCAATCTCGGTGACGTAGAGAGTGTCTGGGTAGTTTGGGTTCTTGACGCCGGTTGATGCCCAGAGCGGACGCTGGCGGTTGGCTCCAGCTGCTTCAAGGCGGGCCCAGCGCTCAGAAGCAAAAGCCTGTTCGTAGACCTCAAAGGCCAGGCGGGCGTTGGCTACACCGGCCTTACCTCGAAGAGCAAGCGCCTCATCGGTGCCCACAGCCTCAAGGCGGGCGTCAATCTCGGTGTCTACGCGGGAGACGAAGAAGGAGGCGACGGAGTGAATCTTTGATAGGTCCTTGCCGTTTTCTAGAGCTTTCTCAAGTCCCAGCATGTAGGCGTTGATGACAGCGCGGTAGCGCTCCAGCGAGAAGATCAGGGTGACGTTCACCGAGATCCCTTCAGCTAAGGCGTCCGCAATGGGCTCCAGGCCCTCTTCGGTGGCGGGAATCTTAATCATGACATTCTCACGGCCCACGATGGAGTGGAGTTCCTTGGCCTGAGCCAAGGTTTCTTGAGCCCTGTGCGCAAGTAGGGGAGAAACCTCAATGGATACACGACCGTCGAAGCCCTGACTTGCCTCGTAGATAGGGGCAAAAACATCGCAGGCATCACGCACATCATCAATCATGGCGGCAAAACCGGCGCTTTCGGCGCTTTCACCGGTAGCGGCAAGTTCCTTCATCTGCTGGGCGTATGCGGCACCATTGCTTAGGGCAGCGGCAAAAATGCTGGGATTGGTGGTCACACCGACCACGTTCTTGGTGTCAATGAGTTCTTGCAGGTTGCCGCTGGTCAAACGCTCACGGGAGAGGTCATCAAGCCAGATGGAAACTCCTGCGTCTGAGAGTTTCTGGGTAGGGGTAGTCATAGTGTTTTCCTTTAGTCAGGTGCGGTTAGCGGGTAGCTTCGATGGATTCGAGAGCCTTGGCTGCAACATTTTCGGCGGTGAAACCGTAGTCAGCAAAAAGCTCTTCGGCAGATGCTGAGGCACCGTAGTGCTCCAGCGAAACGGCGCGGCCAGCTTCACCCAGAATGTCCATCCAGGGCATGGCCAAGCCGGCCTCAACGGTCACACGGGCTTTGACAGACGAGGGGATGACCGACTCACGGTACTCGTCAGACTCGGCGGCGAACCACTCGCGGCAGGGCATAGAGACCACACGAGCAGCGACGCCGTCCTGCGCAAGCTGGGTACGGGCGGCCAGGGCAACCTCAACCTCGGAGCCGGTGGCAATCAAAATGACGTCGGGGGCACCTTCGGTATCAGCGAGCACATAGCCGCCGCGTGCGGCACCGGTGGCAGAGGCAAACTTCTCGCCCTCGTAGTCGGGGTGCAGATCCTCACGAGCTACGTTGGTCAGGTTCTGGCGTGAAAGCACCAGGCCAGCGGGGTGATCCTTGATATCCAGAATCCTGCGCCAAGCAACGGCGGTCTCGTTACCGTCTGCAGGTCGCACCACGTCCAGATTGGGAATCGCGCGCATGGCAGTCAGGTGCTCAACGGGCTGGTGGGTGGGGCCGTCCTCTCCCAGACCGATAGAGTCGTGGGTCCAGACAAAAATATTGGGCACACCCATGAGCGCTGCCAGGCGGACGGCCGGGCGCTGATAGTCGGTAAAGACAAAGAAGGTGCCAGAGAAGGGGCGGGTGGGAGAAGAGAGCGCAATACCGTTGGTGATGGCCGCTGCCGCGTGCTCTCGGATACCAAAGTGGAGAACCCGCCCGTAGGGGTGGGCCGCCCAGTTCTTGGTGGAGCGGGAGACGGGGTTAAAGGATTTCTCGGTGTCGATAGTAGTGTTATTTGAGCCAGCCAGGTCAGCTGAACCACCCCAGAGTTCGGGTAGCAGGGGGGCGAGCGCGTTGATGACCTTACCAGACGCTGCACGGGTCGCAATCGAGGAGTCGGCCTCAAAAACCGGGAGGGCCGCATCGAGATTCTCGGGCAGTTCACCCGCTACCAGGCGCTCATAGAGCTTGGCCTGCTCGGGGTTGGCCGCTGCCCAGGCGTCGAAGGACTTCTGCCACTCATCGCGCTCAGCTGCACCTCGTTCCACCAGCTCTCGGGTGTGCTCAAGAATCTCGGGTTCCACCACGAAGTGCTGCTCGGGGTCAAAACCTAGAACCTTCTTGGTAGCAGCTACTTCTTCAGCGCCCAGCTTGGAACCGTGAATACCTCCGGTGTTTTGTTTGGTGGGGGCAGGGTAGCCGATGATGGTGCGAAGCTCGATGAAGGAGGGCTTATCGGTGACCTTGGTTGCCGCAACGATAGCCTCGTAGAGAGCTTCAATATCTTCAACGTACTCACCGGTGGCGGTCCAGTCTATCTTGGTGACGTCCCAACCGTAAGCCTCGTAGCGGGCAGCGACGTCCTCAGTGAAGGCTACGTCGGTGTCATCTTCAATAGAGATGTGGTTGCGGTCGTAAATAACCACCAGGTTGCCCAGCTGCTGGTGGCCGGCAAGGGCGGAGGCCTCAGCGGTGACGCCCTCCTGCACGTCACCCTCCGAGGCGATAGTGAAAATAGTGTGGTCAAAGGGTGAGGTTCCGGGAGCGGCCTCAGGGTCGAAGAGTCCGCGCATGCGGCGCTGGGCGTAGGCGAAACCCACGGCCGAGGCCAGGCCCTGGCCCAGAGGGCCGGTGGTGATTTCGATGCCCTTGGCGTGACCGTATTCAGGGTGCCCGGCAGTCTTGGCGCCAGCAGTACGGAGCGATTTGATATCGTCAAGCTCCAGGCCAAAACCACCCAAGAAAAGCTGGTTATACAGAGTCATAGACGTGTGACCCGGAGAAAGAATAAAGCGGTCACGGCCAGCCCAGCGGTCATCTGAAGGATCGTGTCGCATAATCTTCTGGAAGAGCAAGTAAGCTACTGGAGCCAGGCTCATCGCGGTACCGGGGTGGCCCGAGCCAACCTTTTCAACGGCGTCCGCGGCAAGAACACGCGCTGTGTCTACCGCCCGCTGATCTTTCTCGGTCCATTCAAGCTTCTGATTCAGGTTAGGCATCAGCCATCCTCTCTCAATCTGGCTACCCAGAAATATTCGCAACAAAACTGCCCTGCACGGTGCGTTGGCTAACGTGGTAACCCCACGTAGGCACAAGGACGCTGCGGCACAAGACGCTACTTTCAAGGATAGTTCACCTGCGCCCGCGTGGCCCCTACTTTGTCTCACAGCAGATGAGCCTGCTTAACGTATTGGCGGGGGTACAGCTGGCGATATATGATGTAATTTGACCAAAAGCTCTTTTGGCGTGCTTTCATACCAATTTAACTCACAAAATTGTGACTGTTGGCACAAAAATGGTGTGCTCTGGGGTGCGTTGCCCGCCGGCGTCCTGCCCCAGATAAAATCATTAAAAATCCTGCAATTTCACATAGTGAATCGCCGGGAGCCAGCCTTAAGAGCCTCACACACAACAGTCAAGGGAAGTCAGCATACGTGAAGGGCCATGGCATCAGCACCGTGATTGACCGTAGCGAGCCGGGTTCGCGCACCCCTGAGCCGTCCGCCCCGGAGCGTATGAATCTGGTACGCAAAATCAAGGCCTACATTCACCTGACCAAGCCGCAAATTATCGAACTGCTACTGGTCACTACTGCGCCCACTATGATTTTTGCGGCCGGAGGTTTCCCCAACTTTTGGCTGGTACTTCACACCATGATTGGTGGCTCTCTGGCTGCGGGTGCCTCTGGTGCCTTCAACTGCTATATTGACCGCGAAGCTGACCGTCTCATGAAGCGCACAGAGAAGCGCCCGCTGGTCACCGGTGAGCTGACTGACCGTGAAGCCCTGATCTTTGCCTGGGCGCTGGCGGTCATCTCGATTATCTATTTCTACTTCCTGGTTAACCCGCTGGCTGCTGGCCTAGGCGTCGTGGCCATCTTCCTGTACGTGGTCTTCTACTCCCTCTGGCTTAAAAAGCGCACCAAGCAGAACATTGTTTGGGGTGGCCTGGCTGGCTGCATGCCCGTCCTTATCGCTTGGGCTGCCGTTGAGAACACCATCTCCTGGGCCGCTGTAGTGCTCTTTGTAGTGATCTTCCTGTGGACCCCGCCCCACTACTGGCCCCTATCTATGAAATACGCCGAAGACTACCGGGCAGCGGGCATTCCCATGCTGGGTGCGACCGACTCAGCAAAGTCGGTTTCCGTTCAGGTGGTTCTCTACGGCTGGGCTATGGTGATGTGTTCGCTACTACTGGTGCCGCTTGGCGGGGCTGGCTGGGTCTATACCGCGACCGCTATGCTAATCGGGTCCTGGTTCCTCTACCACTGCCACAAGCTACACCACCTGGCCCTGGCCGAGCAGGCAACCAGCCGCACCGCTATGGTGGTCTTCCACGGCTCCATCACCTACCTGACCGTGCTGTTCATTGCGTTGGCGATAGACCCCTTCGTGGGTGGCCCGGTACTCCCGCTCTAAACAGGTAGGTACCATCTAAATCGGAAATACCCACTAATTAGGTGGGTATTTCTGATTTAAATGGTCTTTTCTTCTGGATGCTAGCGGTTTAGAAGGTAACGGATCTCTGCAGCGATTTCTGCCCGGCGCGTTACAAGGTCTACCCACCGATACCGGCGTACTGTCCACCCCAAATTTTGGAGAAGTGACTCCCGCCTGCGTTCGGACCATTCAGCCTCATACCGCGGGCCGAATTCTCGTACTTCACTTCGCCATCAAACTCAAGGGCAATCATCCGATCAGGGTAGGCCAAATCAAGTCTGAACCGCAGCCCACCAGCAGTTACTTCTACCTGCTCTGCCGGTGCTGGCAGGCCCGCATCGATGAGGATGAGGCGAAGCAAGGTTTCGCCCGGGCTTTCGGCAAAGGGGCTCATACTTATTGCAACCCTGCGGCATTTTTGGGAACCCCACCCAGCTATCTGGGAAAGTTCATGCGAGAGTTCCTCTACACCGACCAGCTTCTGATTCAAGGCACTATCTGCGATCACAGTTGCCTCTTCTATGGGAAGATAACGTGCGCAATCTACAACCGTCTGGACCAAGCCCGTCACGCTAAAACCGCCCACAAGCGTCCTGTGCTCTTCTATGGGCTTATAGGTGTAATGTTTGCGTGTTCCGGCAGCCCGTCCGCGTGAATCTGGCGGACCAACAATATCGACTGAGGGCGGGGTTTTTGCTAGAGCTAACCCGTGTAGGCAGGCAGCTGCGGCATGTGAAAAGGTGGTAGACGGTTCTGCTACGTGCACTGCGGCAATTTGGGCTCGGTAGATTTCGTGGGGCTTCAGGGAGCCCCACCAGGCTGTTGGGCAGTAGATACCCTTTCTGATACGTGTGAGTTTTTGAGCTTTCACGTCTCGATTGATTCGGTCAAAGGTGTAGCCCTGGTTCAGAAGCTGCCGGGTTGTGTAGATTGAGTTGGTGTATTCATGCATTGACATGGCTCTAGACTTATCGATGCAACCTTAGTTTTTCTAGAGCAAGAGTAGCCTGTGGATAACTAGAGAGCGTATGAGGTGAGAAAATTCATGAGGTTGTGGCCCGACTCAGCAGAAAATTGGTGCAGCGATAACGCTTATATGAAGCCCTTGTGCGAGCTTGTGGAAAAGACCATTTAAATCAGAATTACCCACGAACTAGGTGGGTAATTCTGATTTAGATGGTACCTACTGCAGGGGGCTAGGGCTGAGGTGCAAGGACGCGGGGGGTCGCTTTGGCGCGGGCTGACGGTGAGCTGAGCGTCAGCTGCCTCTCAAACAGTGAGGAAGCCGCCAGGGCGAAGACGCCCGACCCAATCAGGTGCATTTCTACCAGCCAGATGGGCAGGCCGTTGAAGTACTGGGTATAACCGACCACGGCCTGGTAGGTCAGCACAATCAACACAAAAACCATTGACTTGCCGAAGATTGGAGCCCAGCCCTTAGACCGCCAGGCCAGGAAGAAGCCCAGTACCGAGGCACAGTAGACCCACACCAGGGTACCGTGTATACGGGTCACCCACACAGGGTTGAAGGCATGCCTGTGGGTTTCGGCGTCGCCAGCGTGGGGGCCGGTGCCGGTGGTTACTGTACCCATGAACATCAGTGCAATGACCAGTGCCGCACCAACCCAACCGAGCACCCGCATCAGGTGTGCGGACGCGGGGGCGATAGCGTCCTTGAGGTCTGCTGACTGGGCTGCCGTCACTAGCCCCTCACGCTCGGCTGTGCCCTCAAAGTAGCGGTAGACGCGGTTCAGGTAGATGCCAGCAATCATAATCATGAGGGCCGAGAGCATGTAGTGGGCGGTGATCATCCAAGGGTTGAGCTTCTGCCAGACCGAAATACCGCCAACCACTGCCTGCACGGGAATCCCCCAAAGTAGTAGCAGGGTTAGATTAAAAAGGTCGGCGTAACGGGTTTCGTTCGCTCGTGCGCCCACAAGGAGTTTTTTAAAAAAGAAACCTGCTGGCACCCGCTGCGGGAAGACCACCCGCAGTACTGCCAGAAAGGCGGTGACGGTGACGGCAACCAGTACGAAAGTGAGCAGACGGTTGCCGAACTCCACCAGGCCATGAATACCCATTTCGGGGGTGGTGGTCCAGGAGCCGTCTGAAGTGCAGCGCGGCCAGGAATCACAACCAAGCCCTGAGCCGGTGAGGCGAACGATGCCGCCGGAGATAATCAAAAAGATATTGGCAATCGCTACGGCCCACGCGGTCCTCTTAATCCAGGGGGTGTAGCGGCGTGGCATCAGCTTTTTTCCGGAGGAGGACGCCTGCCTGTGGGCCTCGTCATGAGGCTGAGGGGAGTGTGGTGCGGCGTTTGCTGGAATTGGACTTTCCTTCACGGTGCTATCTTTCATGGTGTCTGTCAGGTGCGAGCCAGCCTATGCTGACCACTTGAAAAATTTGAGTGCCAGGCTGCCAAAGAGGGCAGTTGAGATGACAAGAATCAGATGTGGAATCAGGAGGAAGGTGTGGTCGATGAAGTCCCCGCGCAGGGCGTTGCCTAGGGCAGCGGAGGGTAGCATATCAACTAGTTGGGCCAGCCATGTGGGGTACCGGTCGGTGGGGAGTAAAATTCCGCCGGCCGCAGCAAGAACCACCCAGGCCATGTTGACTATAGCCAGGGTTGCCTCAGCCCGCACGGTTCCCGCGATAAGAAGCCCGAGGGAGGTAAAGCAGGCTGCTCCCAACACAAGTGTGGGTAGTGACATGAGCACGCCGGGCACGGTGGCCGTCCAACCCAGTAACTGCCCGAGGGCCCCAACAAGAAGGTACTGAATGAGCAGGACGGAGAGAACTGCCAACACTTTGCCGGCAATCAGCCCACTCTTGCCGAGAGGGGTTGTTGAGATGAAACGCAGCACCCCGTAACGGCGGTCAAAGCCGGTGGCGATACCCTGGCCAGATAGGGCCGTTGAGAGCACGCAGAGAGCGAGCACGCCGGGTACAGCAATATCCACGCGAGAGACCCCGTGTTGCTGTGCCCAGGGGTCGAGAAACCCGGTGAAGCACAGGGCCAGTAAACCCATCACCGGAAAGGCGATGTTGAGCATAAGTTGCTCGCCGTTCTTGAGCATGGTGACGGTTTCGAAAATGCCCTGCGCCAGGACGCGGGTGAGCGGTGACGCTGCGGCTGACCGGTATTCGCGGGGTTGGGTTGCGGTCATCGGATGTCACGTCCTGCTAGGTCGAGGAAGATATCTTCGAGGGTGCGGCTGGCAAGTGAAAACTCGCCGGGCATGATGCCCTGCCGTGCCCAATGGGTGGTGAGCGCCGCTAGATGGTGGGGCTCAAGGACACCGGCTAGTCGGTAGCTGCCCGGCTGCAATTCTTTGAGAACCAGCTGGGCTGCGTCCTCTGCCTTAAAAACCTGGGTAAGATCCAGCCCCGCAGGGGCGGTGAAGGTGAGGCATCGCTCGGGCCGCTGACCGGCGGCCAGCACCTCGCTCATCGTGCCTGAGAGTACCACGGCACCTCGCTCAATCATGTAGACGTAGTCGGCGATACGCTGGGCGTCGTCGAGTAGATGGGTGGTGAGTACAACCGCAACGCCGGCGTCTCGCTGCTCCTTGATGATGTCGAAGACAACGGCACGGGATTGAGGGTCAAGCCCGGCGGTGGGCTCGTCCAAAAAGAGAATGTCAGGCTGCCCCACCAGGGCAGCGGCCAGAGCCACCCGCTGTTTCTGACCGCCTGAGAGGCGGCGAATCGTAGTGTTGTCAAAGGTATGGATTCCCAGCCGCTCAGCCAGCGCATCAACGTCCAGGGGGATGGCGTACATCTTAGCTATGTGGCGGAGCAGGGGGAGGGGTCTCACGGACGGGGGCAGGCCGCCGTCCTGCAACATAATACCTACGCGGGCGCGCACATCAGGCCCAGCGCCCCAGGGGGTATGCCCCAGCAGGAAGATTTCACCGGCATCGGGCTTAAGCAGCCCCTGGGCTAGTGTGAGCGTGGTGGTTTTACCTGCTCCGTTTGCCCCAAGCAACACAGTAACCTGGCCGGCCGCAATATCAAGTGAGAGGTTGTTGACGGCACGTTTGAGCCCGGCCTCAGTCAGGGCTTCTGGGTGTTTACGTGCAAAGTCCTTAGAGGGGGCAAAATCCTTCACCAGGTTGCGAATCGTCAGAGCGTAGGGAGCTACTGGTGACGTGGCGTTCTCTCCTGAAAGGTGCGGTGTGGATGGGGCGGTAGTCACCCGTCTATTCTAGTCCCTTCGGTTGCGCTGTGGGCAAAGTTTGGGCGATACCCGGGTTTATATAGGTTGCCCTTACTAGCCAATCACGAGACAATTACGACATACTTTATTTGTGTATTCCGCAGAGAAAGGTAGCTTAGTGTCCCTCAAGACCGCTCGCTCTGCAGAAACAGAGGAGCGCACCCGCGACCGGGTGCTCCAGGGAGTTCTCACTCACGGCCCTGTTTCTGCGGCCAAACTCGGTGAACTGCTCTCGCTTACCCCGGCAGCGGTGCGCCGCCACCTTGACGTACTTGAAAAGAAGCACCTGATTGAGGTTGCCTCCCATCGTCAGCCCGGTGCCGGTGCTGGCCGCCCGGCTCGTCGCTACGTCATTGCCCCGCAAGGGCACAGTGAGCTGGGGAACGATTACCTCGATATTGCGCGTAATGCACTCACAATGCTGCAGCAGGTAGTTGGCGACGACGCCCTGAGGCAGTTTGCCTCGGCCCGAGCCCAGGAGATGGCCGAGCGCTACCGCCCGGTTGTTGAGGCGGCAGGTTCGGATGTCGCCGCCCGTGCAGAGGCCCTCGCGGAGGCGATGAATAAGGACGGCTTCGTCGCTAGCGCCCACGAGATGCTCCCGACCCTTGAGCGCTCACGGGGCAAGACCCCCGAGTACCTTTTGGCCTCGATTCAGCTCTGCCAGGGCCACTGCCCCGTACGTGACCTTGCCGAGGATTTCACGGTCTTCTGCGATGAAGAAACCGAGGTTATCTCAGATCTGCTTGGTGTTGACGTGCGCAGGCTTTCAACCATGGCAAACGGTGCTCATGTGTGCACCACCCACGTGCCCCTGGCTCGGCAGACACCGCCCGCGCAGGTGTTCGGCGCGGCAACGGCTGAGCCGGTGACCGAGCAGGACGCCCCTGCCACCCCCTAGATTTTCTACCGGTAGCTAGCCCGTCCGTGCAGCTACCACAGAAGAAGAATTCACGAGCCCCGCCTGTGAACGGAAGGACCGTGAACCCCAACCCATCAAGAAAGGCCGTAATGACTGAACAGGTTGAGCGCACCGCCAACAACACCGTCATTTCAGAAATTCTGGAGGCAAACCCCGAACTTGAAGGTATCGGTACCTACGAGTACGGCTGGGCTGACTCCGACGAAGCAGGCCAGGCTGCAAAGCGTGGTCTTGACGAAGATGTCGTGCGCGACATTTCAGCCAAGAAGAGCGAACCCGAATGGATGCTGAACCTCCGTTTGAAGGCTCTTAAGTTCTTTGACCGCAAGCCCATGCCCACCTGGGGGGCAGACCTCTCAGATATCGATTTCGACAACATCAAGTACTTCGTCCGCTCTACCGAGCGCCAGGCAGAAACCTGGGAAGACTTGCCTGAAGACATCCGCAACACCTACGAGAAGCTCGGTATTCCTGAGGCTGAACGTAACCGCCTGGTCGCCGGCGTTGCCGCCCAGTACGAATCAGAGGTTGTCTACCACCAGATCCGTGAGGATTTGGAGGATCAGGGCGTTATCTTCCTAGATACCGATACCGCCCTCAAGGAACACCCCGAATTCTTCGAAGAATACTTCGGCTCCGTCATCCCCGCAGGTGACAACAAGTTCGCAGCCCTCAACACCGCCGTATGGTCAGGTGGCTCCTTCGTCTACGTCCCCCCGGGAGTTCACGTAGAGATCCCCCTGCAGGCCTACTTCCGCATTAACACCGAGAACATGGGCCAGTTCGAGCGTACCCTCATCATCGCTGACGAGGGCTCCTACGTTCACTACATCGAAGGCTGCACCGCCCCCATCTACAAGACTGACTCACTGCACTCAGCAGTCGTTGAAATTGTGGTCAAGAAGAACGCCCGCGTTCGCTACACCACCATCCAGAACTGGTCCAACAACGTCTATAACCTGGTGACCAAGCGCGCTATCGCTCATGAGGGTGCCACCATGGAATGGATTGACGGCAACATCGGCTCCAAAGTCACCCAGAAGTACCCCGCTGTCTACATGGTCGGTGAGCACGCCAAGGGTGAAACCCTCTCCATCGCTTTCGCTGGCGAGGGCCAGCACCAGGACACCGGCTCCAAGATGGTTCACATCGCCCCCAATACCTCTTCCACCATCGTGTCCAAGTCAGTGGCCCGTAACGGTGGACGCGCCGCCTACCGCGGCCTGGTCCAGGTACGCGAGGGCGCTTCCCACGCTAAGAGCTCGGTCGTCTGTGACGCTCTGCTAGTCGACACTATCTCCCGCTCCGATACCTACCCCTACGTAGATATCCGCGAGGACGACGTCACTATGGGCCACGAGGCAACCGTCTCCCGCGTCTCAGAAGAGCAGCTCTTCTACCTGCAGCAGCGCGGCCTGCCCGAGGACGAAGCCATGGCCATGATTGTGCGCGGCTTCGTGGAGCCCATCGCCCGCGAGCTGCCCATGGAATACGCCCTTGAACTCAACCGCCTGATCGAACTCCAGATGGAAGGATCCGTAGGCTAAATTATGGCTAAGACAGAAAACCAGGGTCACAACAACCCCGCGATTCCCGGTATGGACCAGGAAGGCGAAAAGCTGGCAACCGAGCTGGCCACCGACGACACTATCCGTGTCTCTAAACACAACACTGATAAGGTCGAGATCGACGGCTCCCGTGCCGAGCGCAAGACCTCCTACAAGCTGGAGGATTTCAAAGAGCTTACCGGCCGCGAGGAAGACTGGCGCTTCACCCCCCTCAAGCGCCTAGGTGGCCTACACACCGATGAACTCACCGGTACTGCCCCCGCTGTAGAAGTCAATGCTCCCGCAGGCGTGCAGGTTGAAACCATCACCCGCGACGACGCCCGCATCGGCTCCGCCGGCATTCCCGAGGACCGTGTAGCGGCTAACGCCTGGAGCGCCTTCTCAGAGGCAACCGCCATCACCGTTCCCGCTGAAGCCGAACTGGAAGGCCAGATTGAGGTTGCAATCAAGGGCACCCACAAGGACGCCGCAGCCCAGCACCTCTTCATCGAAACCAAGCCCTTCTCCAAGGCCGTGCTTGTACTGCGCCATACCGGCTCAGCTGTGCTTTCCCAGAATGTAGAGTTCAAGGTGGGTGACTCGTCCTCCCTGACCATCATCACCGTTCAGCTCTGGGAGGATGACGCAATCCATGCCTCAGCTCAGTACGCTGCTCTGGGACGGGACGCTAAGTTCAAGCACGTCAACATCTCCCTGGGTGGCGACCTGGTGCGCGTCACCCCCTCCACCAAGTTCACCGCCCCCGGCGCTGAAACCGAGATGTACGGCCTCTACTTCGTCGATGCCGGCCAGCACATTGAGAACCGTCTCTTCGTGGCCCACACCGAACCCAACTGCAAGTCCCGCGTCACCTACAAGGGTGCCCTGCAGGGCAAGGGTGCGCACTCGGTCTGGGTGGGCGATGTGCTCATCGGTAAGGATGCAGAAGGCACCGACACCTACGAGCTCAACCGCAACCTGATTCTCGAAGACGGCCCCCGTGCCGACTCCGTGCCCAACCTGGAAATCGAAACCGGCCTGATTGAAGGCGCCGGCCATGCTTCCACCACCGGTCAGCTCGATGAGCAGCACCTCTGGTACCTGCAGGCTCGCGGCATTCCCGAGGCTGAAGCCCGCCGCCTGGTCGTCCGCGGCTTCCTCAACGAGATTATTCAGCAGATTCGCATCCCCGAGCTCGAAGAGCAGCTCACCGATGCCCTCGAAGCTGAACTCGCGATTTCCAACAACTAAAGCTTTACCTTTTTACAGGAGAAACAAACTATGGCAACCCTTGAAATCAAGGACCTCCACGTCTCCGTTATTCTGGACGACGAAAACACCAAGCCCATCCTCAAGGGCGTCAACCTCACCATCAACTCCGGTGAAATCCACGCCATCATGGGCCCCAACGGCTCCGGCAAGTCAACCCTGGCTTCTACCATCGCAGGCCACCCCAAGTACCAGATCGACTCTGGCGAGATCCTGCTCGACGGCGAAGACGTGACCGAGATGTCCGTTGACGAGCGTGCCCGCGCTGGTCTCTTTTTGGCCATGCAGTACCCCGTTGAAATCCCCGGCGTCACCATGAGCAACTTCCTACGCTCAGCCAAGACCGCTGTTGACGGTGAAGCACCCGCCCTGCGCACCTGGACCAAGGGCGTCAAGGAAGCTATGGAGAGCCTGGCCATCGATCCCGCCTTCGTCTCACGTAACGTCAACGAAGGCTTCTCAGGCGGCGAGAAGAAGCGCCATGAGATTCTGCAGCTGGAACTGCTCAAGCCTAAGTTCGGTATTCTTGACGAGACCGACTCCGGTCTTGACGTTGACGCCCTCAAGGTTGTGTCTGAAGGCGTTAACCGCGCCCACCAGGCTAACGACATGGGCGTTATGCTGATTACCCACTACACCCGCATCCTGCGCTACATCAAGCCCCAGTTTGTTCACGTCTTCGTGGACGGCAAGATGGTAGATCAGGGCGGCTCCGAGCTCGCTGACCGTCTTGAAGAAGAAGGCTACGAGCGTTACCTGGCAGCCAAGTAAGGCTAGCTGTCTCAACCGAGAGGACGGACACCACCATGGCAGAAGCACCCGCTGGTGCCCCCAGCCAAGAGGCCATCGAAGAGGCCCTCATGAACGTGATTGACCCCGAACTGGGTGTCAATATCGTTGATCTGGGTCTGCTCTACGGTATGCGCTGGAACGACGAAGGCGCTCTCGTGCTCGACATGACCCTGACCACCGCCGCCTGCCCCCTGCAGGACGTCATCGAGGAGCAGGTTCAGCAGAACCTGGAAAACATGATTGACGAGTGGCACGTGAACTGGGTTTGGATGCCCCCGTGGGGGCCCGAGCGCATTACCGAGGACGGACGCGACCAGATGCGAGCCCTGGGCTTCAACATCTAGCCTTTGGGTAAGAACATAAGGACGCCGCCTCGCACCCTCCTTGCCCCGGGGCAGGGGAGTGCGGGGCGTCTTTACTTTTTGTCAGGTTGTTGCCCCTCGTGGGGCTGCCAGGCACAGTCTGTTAGCTCGAAATTCGTGAAGACAGCGGTAAACGATGAGTCTTCGGGGGAGCAGGCGTACACCCCAAAACTGATCTCTTCACCCGCATCCGCCAGGTGGCAGATGCGCATCTGATGCCAGGTGGTGCCATCGAGAGAGTTTTCAATGCGGAAGTCCTGGCCCCTGCGGCTGAGCCGGTACCACATATAGCCGGTTGCTGCCGGTATCTCTGTGGTGGCCCAATCTGAGTAGCCGCCGTTGGTGACGACTGAACCCAGGTGCTGGAAGTCCTTATTTTCGTATTCGATGGATCCCTTAATCCAGTTGTTGCTGTCCAGGTAGACAGCTACACCGCACTGGTCAAAACGGTGCTGGGCGGTATCGAAGCTGGCCTTGACGATAAAGGAAAAGTACTGGTCCCGGGTTCTGGTTTGCAAGACTGGGGCGTTGTCGTTGCGGAAGTGGTAGTAGGTGCGTTGCCACAGATCTGTGCCGGGTTCGGTGGTGATTTCTACTTGGTCGCGGGTGACGGTGTAGTGGCGGGGTGGGCGCGTCCAGGTGAAGGTGGTGAGATCCATGTCTAATCTCCTTGTTCTCCGTCGATATTTTCACGGAGCAGGTCAGCGTGGCCCAGGTGCCTGCCCCACTCTTCGATCAGGTGCAGGGCGACCCAGCGGTAGCTGAAGCGGGTGCCGTCCTTGAGACTGCCGTCACTGAGATCATCCCAGTCGCGCTCCACCAGGAGTTGCCGGGTCTCCTCCATACTGGCTTGCAGGTTCTCTAGAACCTGAGGCAGGGGGAGGGGCAGGTACCAGTCGGCGTCCGCTTCCTGCTGCCAGTCGAAGGACGCCCACGGCTCAGGCAGGCTGCGGCCGAGCAGGATTTCCTCCCGCCAGTAGTCCTCAACGAACCAGAGGTGCCCGGCCATACCGGCTAAGGTCATGCTGGTGGGGTGCAGGGGAGTAGCAAGGACGCTCTCGCTCAACCAGGTGCCGTCCGCTCCCTGGAGCTTGCGCAGGAAAACCTCCTGCTGAAAACGGATATAGCCAAGCACCAGCTCCTTTTCGGAGCCGGTCAGGGGCGGGTCAGTGAAAGGGGTTTTCATAGTCTCAGTTTACCGGCGACACAACGAGCGTGCGTCATATCGCTGAGCGTGCACCCGCCATACGCACGCTCAGCGATATGACGCACGCTCGGTTCGGGGAGCTGGTGGGCTAGCTAGATTTACCCCGGTGTGTTCTGCTTCGGCCTGGTAGTCGGCCAAGTTGGCGTCATCGAGGATTTCGCCGGTGTCAGTGAGACTTATTCATAAGGGTAGAGGTGCCCCGGGCTCGCAGCGAAGCTGCTGGCTCGGATGAAGTGACCGGATGAGCACCAGTTTCCGCCCCCAGGTGACAAAAGAAACTGGTGCGAATCATCTGAGCGAAGCGAAGATGCAGCGCCCTCAGGGCACGGAATCCGCCGCAAGGCGGGCACCAATCGCCTGGATAAGCAAGGATTTTTCGCGCAGCGAAAAAGAAAGCCTTGCGCATCTGGCGAGCTTGCCAGCCAGAAGCGAACCGGGCGAGAAGGTCGGCAGCGAGCGCGAGCCCGGGGGTGCCTCGAGAAAGACCTTATGAATGAGCCTCAGTGAGGGTGGGTTTCTTGTGGGCCATGTGGTCCTCCGTAGGGTGTCCTGTCTTTCCTACTTCTATTGTGGACTCCCATGTAGTGAGCAACTAAAGAGGCTTATTCAAAAGTCCTACCACCGGCATAAAACACCAACCCCCGCACCACCGAGAACACCCGCTGATACAACCTCAACGGCCGCCTGAACCCAGTATGCAAAACCCGCCACGTCTTGATATGAGCAATAACCCTCTCCACTACCGACCGCAACCGATTATTCCGTTTCTGTTCCCTGATATTGCTGATATTCAGTAGGGTTTAGAAGCTTTTGATAACTCTTGTTTTCAGAACTATTTCTGAATAGGCTGATGATATGTCTACTCTTACCTATACTAGAACTTTCAACTCTTTTGAGCTAAGCCTTAACCTCAAACCTGTTTTTGAAGCGGCTGAGTCTCAGCCTGTTCTTGTGACCCGTCGTGATGGTGAAAATCTGGTGCTGATGACTGAGCGCGAGGCAGACGAACGACGCGATATGTTTGCGATTGCAGCTCAGATTATTGCTGTCACACCACTTGAGGGTGGTTCACTGGCTGAGGCAGATGGTGAAGCTTATTCAAAAGCCCCTTCGTTACAGCTCTCCAGGCTCGCGCTGGATGGAGCCCAGCGGCTCACTTCATCCGAGCCAGCAGCTTCGCTGCGAGCCTGGGTTGCCTGATTACTTTGAATAAAACCTCAATCACCTCTCTACCAGCAGCCAAGCTTTATAGTCCCACCTAATTCGGAGTTAATATTTATGATACAAAATATTGTTAACCACGAGACAGACATGCCATCTATTACTTCTTCCCTAAACCATCTTATTGGTATATTCTCGATTCAATATGGCAAAATATCACAACAGCTCGATATTTTTGATTTACAAAGCAAAACTTCTTGCTGTGACGATTCTTGGAAAACTACCAAAAAAAGGGAGGTAATCCTTTTACTCTTCTTACTACTAGAAGAAATCGAAAATCCAGAGGATGCTCGACGGATTTTGGATAAAAAAGAATACTTACAACGCCTCCTCCCATTGTTTAGATTTTCGAGAACAATTAGAAGAATTTCAAGCTCTGAAATTCGAGAAAATTGTCTATCTGACATAGAACACGACATAGGCATCGAAATTGTCGAAACTACCATCATAAGAAAAAATGATATTTTAGAAGAGTTTCAAAGCATGGGAAAACTAAATAAAATAGCAGGACATGATAAAATTGAATTTTTCTTAAAATTTCATCAAGCTGTCACCGAAACCCATAATTCCACAGACAGCGGGTATCATATACACCCCATAGATCAGAAAAATCGACATTATGGCTACAGATTCCTCTTCGATTCTTCTAAAACACAAGATGACTTAGGATGGGAACTGCATGGCAGTAAAAATAACAAAAAGCCAAAACCTGCTAATTTTACACCTTGGGGCAACCCTTCCGCTGACCCTATAGTGCACAGTAAAAATGCACGATCACTCTGGGACGCTTCACTTTACTCAGTGAAAGTAACTAAAAGATTTAAGAAGCACAAATTTAAAGAGTGGAGTGGCAAATTTATAAGCCCAGGGAATGGAACCTATTACCTTCACACATTGAACACAAATTTGGTTGGAACACAAACCCATAAATTTTGATAACACTTGTAAGGTCAATTAGATTTTATTCGTAATGGGTTCACGCTACTCACAATCCTGAGTACTCAGAACCAGGTTTCACGGAAAGACAGTAACTGAGGTCTATTCAAAAGTAATCAGGCGACTGAATAAGATTCATTGCTCGGGGTATTAAAATCTAATTGTGTCAAGAATTTTTGCGAACTTTGCTTCTTCTGACCCTTATCGAGCAGGTGGGTTACACTTCGCAGCTTCTTGCGCATGAAGCTCAGCGCCAACTCAGCCTCAGCCATGCGCTGCTGGGTCAGGGCCCGCTGCTCCGCCTGACGGCGTAGCGTGGGAATAAGCTGGCGGTCAAAAGCCCTACCCATAGGAGCTAGAGCTGGGGTCGCCGAATGGTTGTACACACCCCAGACCATCAGGTGATACAGGTCGGTAACAGCCCGCTCGGCGTCCCGCCCAGAAAGCACCTTCCGGGAGTTATGGGCCGCATCGTTTCCCAGATGGCGGATGGTCTTGAACTTCAGACGCTTGTCATTGTCGAGATATACCGAGAAAGCCTCATTGCTGGTCAGGGTTGCCAAAGTGGCCTGCTCCGGGCGATAGATGCCCCGCGCTCGGTAGATGTGCTCCACCAAGCCCTCGATAGCCCGCCGGGCGTAGAAGCAGGCGGTGGGTGCGTCCGTCACCAAATAACCCTCAGCCTTGGCGCAATCCTGGTAGAGCTCCGGCAGGGCCTGGTAAACAAAAGCAAAGTTAGACATAGCGCCTCGTGACTGTGCGAGAAGGTGTAGGTGCAATCACACATATTTTAGCCTGGTCAGCAGGTTTAGGTGCCTTTATTCAGCAACCAATAGAGAAGGAGCGGGCTCGCAGCGAAGCTGCTGGCTCGGATGGAGTGACCGGATGAGCACCAGTTTCCGCCCCCAGGTGACAAAAGAAACTGGTGCGAATCATCTGAGCGAAGCGAAGATGCAACGCCCTCAGGGCACGGAATCCGCCGCAAGGCGGGGCGTGAATCGCTCTTTGAGAGCGAAGCGAGCCGAGCGAGAGGGGCACAACACGCTGGAGCCCGCTCCTTCTTTCTTGATCTACTCGTTAGCCCCCGCGAACTGCGAGTTATAGAGCTCAGCGTAGAAGCCGCCGCGCTCCAGCAGCTCGGTGTGGGAGCCGGATTCGACGATGTCACCATCGCGCATAGCAAAGATGACGTCGGCGTCCCGGATAGTGGAGAGTCGGTGGGCAATCACGAAGGAGGTCTTGCCAACCGCCAGCTGGCCCAGGGCTCGGGCAATCAGCAGCTCGGTGCGGGTATCAACCGATGAGGTTGCCTCATCAAGGATTAGCAGCGGCTTATTGGCCACCATAGCCCGGGCAATGGTGACCAGCTGCTTCTGGCCGGCTGAGAGCTGGGTCTGATCGGTCAACACGGTGTCGTAGCCATCGTGCAGCTGGGTGACCAGCTCGTCCAGGCCCACCGAGGCCATCACCTCATCTAGCCGCTCCTGGCTGACCTCTCCGGCCCCATAGACTACGTTCTCCCGCAGGGTGCCCTCAAAGAGCCAGGTATCCTGTAGCACCATGGCAAAGAGGGAGTCCACCTGTTCGCGGGTCAGGTCGGTGGTGGGCACCCCGTCAATACGAATCTGGCCCGAGTCCAGCTCGTAGAAGCGCATGAGCAGGTTGACCAGGGTGGTTTTGCCGGCTCCGGTCGGGCCTACAATGGCTACCTTCTGGCCCGGTGCTACCGAGGCGGTAAAGCCGTGGATAATCTCAGTGCCCGGCTCGTAGCTGAAGCGCACGTCCTCAAAGTTCACTGCCCCGCGCACCGGCTGGGGCAGAGCGCCGGTCTTGGCGGACTCGTCCTCCAGCTCCTCTGCCTCTAAGAACTCAAAGACGCGAGAACCCGCAGCTGCCGCCGACTGGAGGGAGGTTGCCGACTGGGCCAGCTGGCCCAGGGGATTGGTGAAGAGGCGGACGTAGACGATAAAGGCCACAATCACGCCGAAAGTGATGCTGTTGTTCAGAACCAGGGCAGCACCAACCACGCAGACCACCACATAGCTCAGGTTGCCGATGAAGCCCATGAGGGGGAACATGAGGCCCGAGAAGAACATAGACTTCCAGGCCACCCGGTAGAGGTCGCTATTGCGGTCGGCAAATTCGGCGCGGGCGCCTGCCTCCCCGTTGTAGGCGCGGATCATGGAGTGACCGCTGAGGGTTTCTTCAATGTGGCCATTGAGCTTACCGAGTAGCTGCTGCTGGGCCACGAAGTATTTCTGGCTGCGGGCCAGCACGAAGCCGGAGGCGACGATACCCAGCAGGGAGGCAACAATGGCAGCCAGGGCCATGCGCCAGTCGGTGACAATCATCATGATGGTTGAGCCCACCAGGGTGACCACACCGGTGATGGTGGTGGCCAGGGAGTTGTTGAGGGTCTGCTGTAGGGTATCCACATCGTTGGTCACGCGCGAGAGTGTATCGCCGGTTGAGCCCCTATCCATGTAGGCCAGAGGCAGCCGGTCAATTTTGCGATCCAAATCGTGGCGCATGGAGCGCGATACCCAGACCGTTGAGCGGGCCATAATCTGCCCCTCCACCAGGCTTAGAAGCAGGGAGGCCACCAACATGCCGATGGAGATCCACATCAGGCGGTAGATTTCGCCCATATCCAGCTGGCCGGTGAAGCCCTTCTGAATCTCATCGGTGATCGCCGAAAGGAACTGCGGGGCAACAATGGTAAGAACAACCCCGATAATGGCAGCCACAATGGCAACAATCATGCCGGGCAGCACCGGGCGCAGGTAGGCAAGCAACTTACCTATAGTTTGTTTGAAGGGGGCGGACGCCTGCCCCGGCAGGGTGTGGCGCGGCGGACCACCGGGGCCACCGAAGCCACCGGGGCGGGAGCCCTTATCGCTTTTGAGCTGGCTATCGCGCAGCTGGCCTGCAGACTCTAGGCCCCTGCGGGCTGACTCTAGCTCTTCGGGGGTAAAAACTGGTGACTGGCTCATGAGCGAAGTTCCTCCTCAGAGAGCTGGGACAGGGCAATATCCTGGTAGACCTCGTTGCTGGCCAAAAGTTCCTCGTGGGTGCCGGAGCCAACCAGGCGGCCTTTATCAAGCACCAGAATCTTATCGGCCTCCCGTACCGTACCGATACGCTGGGCCACCACCACGATGGTCGCCCCCTTGGCGGTCTTCTTGAGCTGACTGCGGATATCCCGCTCAGTCTTATAATCCAGGGCCGAGAAGGAATCATCAAAAATCATGATCTCCCCGCCACGGGCAAAGGCCCTGGCCATGGATAGGCGCTGCCTCTGACCACCAGAGAAATTCTTACCGTTCTGGGCAACCACCGAGGCATAGCCGTCCTCTTTCTTGCCCACGAACTCAGCTGCCGCAGCTGCATGAGCTGCCGCCACCACGTCCTCGGCGGTCACTGCCTGCAGGCCCTCACCCAGGGCAAGGTTAGAGGCCACCGAGCCCGAGAAGAGCACACTCTTTTGAGGCACATAGGCTAAGCGGGCCCGCAGGTCCTTCTGGTTCCAGTTGCGCACATCAACACCGTCCACCAGCACCGCACCCTCGCGCACATCGGCAAAACGCGGAATCAGATTCACCAGGGTCGACTTACCCGAGCCGGTTGAACCAATAATGGCCACCGTCTCACCCGGGGCTGCCGTAAAGGAAATCGAATGCAGGGCGTCCCCGTCCGCCTCGGGGTAACGGAAGCTGACATTCCTAAACTCCAGGGAACCTGCCGGGGCCGTACCAGCGCTGACCCCGCCGTCCACAATCGTAGCCGGAGTCGAAAGCACCTCGCGGATACGGCGCCAGGCAACCAGTGCTCGTGGGCCCATCACAAAGATTACGGTCATCATCATGAAGCTGGTGACCACCTGCAGAGCATAAGTAGAGAAGACCACCATCTGCCCAAAGAGGGTGACGCGGTCGGTGAGGTTGGCGGTGCCGTTGATGAGCACAGCACCCAACACGTAAATCGAGAGCGACAGGCCGGTCATAATGGCGGTCAACAGGGGCATGATGAAGGCCGTGGTGGAGTTGACGAAGAGGGTGGTGTTACGCAGGTCGGTGTTGACCTCTTCAAAGCGTTCTTGGTGAAAATCCCCGGTGGTGTAGGCCCGAATGACGCGCAGGCCGGTCAGGTGCTCACGGGTAACCCGGTTGAGGCGGTCGGTGATTTTCTGCATACGCATCATGCGGGGAATCGCCAGGCCCATCGCGACGCCCAGAACCAGCAGGGTAGCTAGGACGGCGATGCCGGTGGGAATGGTCCAGGTCAGCGACTGGGTAGCGATCTTGGAGCTGGCCCACACCGCCATGATGGGGGCCTTGATGCTCATCTGCAAGCCCATCACCACAAACATCTGCACCTGGGTCACATCGTTGGTGGAGCGGGTAATCAGGCTGTCGGTGCCGATCTGGTTGACCTCAGCGCTGGAGAGGTCAAAGGTCTTGTTATAGACCCCGGCCCGCATACGCCGGGCTAGGGTTGTGCCGAAAATAGCGGTGCAGTAGCCGGTGATAATGGCACAGACCATGGAGGCCAGCGCTGCAGCCAGCATGAGGGTGCCGTCTGAGGTGACGTCCTTCAGTTCTGACCCGGGGGATGAGATGGTGAGGGTGATGTTCTCCATGTACTCGGGAACCTTGAGGTCAAGGTAGACCTGAGCCACGATAGACAGCACCGCCACCAGGGCGAGTAACCATTCTCGCCGGTGAATGAAGCGGGTAATTTTCATGGAATCCTAGGGCGTTTTCGTCAAAGAAAAAAGGTGCATCTCTGCACCTTCGTCCTTTCTATTATGCCCACCTACGGCAGGTACGGGGAGTCTGCCAGAGCCCTCTAGGGCTGTACTTTTCGCCACCTCTGTTGAAAGGCTACAAGACTTACGGGGTATCAAGGCCTCGGGCGGCAAGGGCATCGCCGGTTTCGTGGGCGTAGGCCACCGTGGCAATCACCAGGGGGATAAAGAGCCGAAACTGTGCCACCTTAACCCCGCGGGCAACCACCGCCGCCTGAATCAACCGCCAGCTATCCATAATCACCGGAATAGAACGCACCATCAGGGCCAGCGCTAGCCCCACCCGCTCAGGAGAGCCCCCTACCCACTTGAGAGGGGCGCACAGCCAGATAAAGCCGTCAATGAGCACCGGCAGGGGCGTAGACCACAGGAGCACCTTAGAAACCGCAATCATGGTGAGCAGGGTCAGCAGGACGTCCGCCCCCGACACTATCTTGCCGCTCACCAGGTAGTAGACCGATAGAATCACCAGTAGCCAGGTGAGGGAGGTTAGGGCCTGCAACCAGGTGCGCCCCGGAATTTTTGCCAGAGCCCCGAGGGCCAGCATCAGCACGAGGGCTACAAGGCCGAAAGCCCAGTGGCTAGTGACTGCCAGGTACATACCCAGAACAAGAATGAAGACGCCTTTAGCCCACAGGGGTGCCCGGTGCACCGGAGTATTGAGGGGCTGGTAGGTGCCAAAGAGCTGGTTGGCAATGTTCATGCCCGGCTCCCGTCAGGACGCCCGGGGCCAGCCGGTTCTGGCAGGGTGGGGAAGTCCGTGGCACACCAGCGCTGGTAGTCTGCTAGGACGCTGGCCGCCGGTCCCTGTGCCAGTAGTCGACCCTCGTGGATCACGATGGCCTCATCGCACGTAGCTGCCAGGTCAAGATCATGGGTAGAGACAACCTGCTGCTGGGGAAGGGTGTCGAGCAGGTCAAATAGTCTCAACCTGTTCTTAAGATCTAAAAGGGTGGTGGGTTCATCTAAAAGGAGAACCTTAGGGTTAACTGCCAGGACAGCAGCTAGAGCGGTTAGCTGCTTCTCGCCGCCGGAGAGGTTATAGACAGAGTCAAAAGCGCGGTGCTCAACCCCGCGCTCAGCAAGAGCTTCCAGCGCGGCGGCGCGGCGGGCCTCCTTACCCTTGATGTGCTGGAGAGACAGCTCAACATCCTCAACGCCCGTCGGCATCACCAGTTGGGCACCGGGATCGGAAAAGAGCATACCCACCCGCGAGCGCACTGCCGATAAATGCTCGCTGATGCTCACCCCGTGTACGGTGACCTCGCCCGATGTGAGAGGGGAAAGCCCGTTGAAAAGCCGCAGAAAGGTGGATTTACCCGAGCCATTGAGGCCGAGTACGGCGGTACGCGGGGCAGAAAGCTCCGCGGTGATGCCTTGCAGGAGGGTGCGTTCGCTGGCGCCAGTATCAACGGTGACGGTGGCGGAGCGGACGGCAAGCAGCCCGTCGTCCGTAAACTGGGCCGACGGGCTTGCAGTGCTTGTGCGTGAAGAGCGAGAAAAAAACACGGGTTTTGTAGTACCTAGCGGCGAGCCAGGGCTGGGAAGGCGCGGTGCACAGCGAGGGCAATCAGCACGGCAACCAGGCACTTGATGAGGTCGCCGGGAACATAGATCAGCGCGGCAGCAACGGCAGCACCTAGCTCAAGGTCAGCGTTAATCATCATGCCGGCAACACCGAAGACCTGAATCACCGCAAAGCCTGCCAGTACGGCTATGACAAAAGCACCAAAAAGACTAGTCCCGCTCAGGCGGCGGCGCAGGGCGGCATAGGCAAGGCTACCGGTGATAAGTGCGCCGGGAATGAAGCCCAGCAGGTAGCCAAAGGAGGGGGAGGCGATGGTTCCTAGCCCGCCGCGTCCGCCAGCAAAGACAGGCAGGCCAATCAGGCCAGCAATGACGTAAAGAGTGACGGCCAGGGCTGCGCGGTTGCCGCCCAGGGTCAGGGCTGCAATGTAGATAGCCAGGGTTTGCAGGGTAATAGGAACGGCAGCCGGGCCAACCGGGATAGCAGGCAGAAGAGCGCACACGGCAATAAAAGCGGCAAAAACAGCGATGAGGGCCAGGTCGCGGCCGGGATGAGCAGCGGCGCGTGCCGGGCGGGAGGAAGTCTGTGATGAGGTCATGCCCACTACTATAAACAGGTTTTGAACACTGTTCAATAAACCCTCCTTTTATTCCACTTCTATGACAAGCCCCAGTGAGCCCACCCCCTTGGCC